>NZ_AZUO01000001.1:1507590-1687590 GCF_000527115.1 Methylosinus sp. LW3 | reverse complement strand
AGGTGCGCATGGTGCCGGAGAATGTGACCTTGGCGCCGCGCTCGGCCGGGCCGCAGCCGACGCAGATGGACGAGAAGCTCATCGTGCTCCGCCGCGGCGAGACTCTGGTCGACGCGCTTCTCGCCAATGGCGTGCCCAAGGCCAGCATCGGCGCGGTGGCTGCGGCTTTCGGGGCCAAGCGCGTCGAGACGGCGGCCCGCGAGGGCCAGAAAGTCAAGCTGCTTTTCGCGGATTTCGACGGCTCGGGCGCCAATCTCCAGCTCGCGCGCATCTCGATCTACACGGATGATCGGCTGGAGACGATGGTCGCGGCGACCGATCGCGGAACCTTCCTGCAGGTGACGGCCCCCTCCAATTTGGCCAAGGTCGGGCGACGCGGCTCCGCCGGCATAGAGGAGGACGGCGGCGACGGCGACGATGATCCCGGCGGCATGCGCCTCTATGATTCGCTCTACGAAACCGCGTTGAAGCAGGACGTTCCACGGCCGATCATCAATGATCTCGTGCGCATATTCGCCAATGATCTCGATCTGCAGCGCGGCGTGAACGGCGGCGATTCGCTCGATGTCCTCTATGACGAGAATGAGGAAGGCTCCGGACGCGAGGCGCTGCTCTACGCCTCCATCACGACGCGCAACGAGACCTTTCGCTATTACCGCTATCAGACGACCGACGACGGCCTCGTCGACTATTATGACGAGAACGGCCGCTCGAGCCGCAAATTCCTGGTGCGCAAGCCGATCGCCGCGGGCGAGACACGCTCCGGCTTCGGCATGCGCCGCCATCCGATCCTCGGCTATTACAAGATGCATACGGGCGTCGATTGGGCGGCGCCCATCGGCACGCCCATTCTCGCGGCGGGCAATGGCGTCGTGGTGGAGGCCGGCTGGCACAGCGGCTACGGCCGCCGCGTGGAGATCCAGCACGCCAATGGCTATTCGACCGCCTATAATCACATGTCCGGCTTCGCGCGCGGCATTCGCGAGGGGCTGCGCATAAAGCAGGGCCAGATCGTCGGATTTTTGGGATCGTCCGGCCTCTCGACCGGCCCGCATCTCCATTACGAGGTGATGGTCAACGGGCATTTCGTCGATCCGATGCGCGTGAAGCTAGCGCGCACGCGCGAGTTCGACGGCAGACTGCTCGCCGATTTCAAGCGCGAGCGCGACCGTATCGATCAGCTGATGGCCAAGGCGCCGAACAATCCTCATGTCGCCACGCGACAGGGGCGCTGAGGCCCCGAGGACGCCGACGTCTCACGCCGAGGCCTCGCCGCCGCGTCGCCAAAAGGCGGCGGCCAGCGCGCCGAGGACAATGACCGCCAAAATCAGGAACAGCGCCGATTGCTTGAACCAGGCAATGGCAGGCACGGCGACCGCCATAGCGAGGCCGAGCACGGCTATGTCGAAGGAAACCTGAATACCGGCGACGAATGTGCCGAGCGCCAGCAGCAGCAGCAGAGCGAGCCCGGTCGCCGGCGCATTGAGGAAGCTGTTCACGCTCGGCCAGAGCACGATGTTCATGGCGACGAGAAACGCCGCCCAATGCAGCGCCTGCGTGCGCGCGAGTATAAAGCGCGCCTGGCGATCCGGAGCCTGGCGCCAGCCTATGGCGACGCAGGCGACGCCGATCGCGACGCCGAGAAACTCCCAATAGCCATAGAGCGGCTGCTGGACGAGGCTCGTATAGGCGACGCCGAAAATCGCCAGACCGAGCACGATGAGATAGGGCGCCTTGCGCTTCAGCCAGGCGCCCGCCCGCGCCGCGACGGCTTGCTCTCCGAATTCCGGCGCGACGCTATAGTCGTTCATCTTTGTCCCCTGCCTTTGAAGGCATGGCCGCCGAAGGCGGACATGCGCACCCCTGCCCTTGAAGGCATGCCGCCCAAAGGCGGACATGCACGCTCGAATGGGTTCTATCGCGTCAACGCACGGGAACGCGGACACGCCGGCGGAACAGGCTGCGATGCGTCACCGGACCGCGCACATGGCTGCGCGGACGCTGCACGCGCGGCGTATGGGACGGGCGCACGAATTGCCGCTCCTGCGCCTCGGCTTCGGACGGCGCGACGACGGCGGCGAGCGGCGCGGCGACCAGCGCCGCCAGAAGGCCCGCGGCGAAAGCGCGGCGGGAGAAATTTTCGTCCTTGTTTTCCTCTGTGGTCGACATCTCATCTCTCCAATTCGTCCGAAAACGCTTGCGGAGAATTAGCGCTCGGCGCGCTTTCGACAATCGCGGGGCGTTTCCCCAAGACGGCGGCGCTCTACCTTTTCTCGCGAGCGTATGCGCGATGAATGGGCGCGAATGAACGGGAGTGGCAATGGGAGAGCGAGCGGCCGACACGGCGGCGGTCATCGTCATCGCATTCGTGATGCTGGCGGCCTTCTCGATCGGCCAATCCGTGCTGGAGCCGGTCGTCTTCGCGCTCTTCATCATCGCGCTCATCTGGCCATTGCAGCAATGGCTGCAGAAGATGACGCCGCGGCCGGTGGCGCTCACTTTCAGCATTCTCATCGCGCTTGGCGTCATGATCGCTCTGTCCTCGCTGATCGTGTGGAGCGGCGGCGAGATCGTCGATTGGTTCGTCCGCAATATCGAGCGCGTGAAGGCCGCCTTCGAGAATGCGACGAAATGGCTGGAGGCGCATGATATTTTCGTCGCCTCGCTGATCACCGAGCATTTCAACGCCGCCTGGGTGCTGGCGCTGCTGCGCGCGGCGGCGACCCGCGTCAACATATTCGTCGGCTTCGCGCTGGTGGTGCTGATCTATGTGATCATGGGCCTCGCCGAAGCCGGCGGATTCGAGAAGAAGCTCGCCGCCTCCCGCAGCGAGGCGACGGCGCGCTCGCTGCTGCAAGCCGGCGCGAACATCGCCACAAAGCTGCGCCGCTACATGCTGGTGCGCACAGTGGCGAGCCTCGCCACCGGCGCGGTCGTCTTCCTCTTCGCTCTGGCGATCGGCCTCGATCTCGCCGCGGCCTGGGGCGTGCTGACCTTCGCCTTGAATTATTTGCCCTATATCGGCCCGGCCGTGGCGACCCTGCTGCCCGCGCTCTTCGCCTATGCGCAATTCGACTCGGGCCAGATGGCGCTTCTCGTGCTCGGCGTGCTGGCGTTTGTTCAGCTCGTCATCGGCAGCGGGCTGGAGCCGGCGTTCTCCGGCTCGGCGCTGGCCATGTCGCCGACGGTCGTCGTCTTCTCCGTCCTGCTATGGACCTTTCTCTGGGGCCTGCCGGGCGCCTTCATCGGCGTGCCGATCGCCATCGCCTTTCTGACGCTCTGCGATCAATTCCCGTCGAGCCGCTGGGTCGCGGCGCTGCTCTCCGACAAAGGGCCGCGCGACGAGGGCTGAGCCTCAATCGACCACGGGCTGCGGCGGAAAGGGAAAATCGGCGAAGCCCTGCTCCACCGAGGCGCGCCGCAGCTGCGTGAGGCTGTCCTGCGCCTCCTTCTCCGTATCGAAGCCCGGGCAGGTCAGCGGCCCGAAGCGGAAGCGATGCGAGGCCTCGAGACGCTGGCGATAGGCGGTCACCGTGGCTCCGTCCCAAAAATCGGCCTCGCGCACCTGATCGTGAACGACGACCTTGGTCCCGCCCAGCAGGCCGTGGGTGAAGCAATAGCCGTAATTGGCGCGGGCGGCGGAGGTCGTGGCCGCCAAGGCGGCCAGCACGACGAGCAATGTCCTCACGGGATGTTCCTTCGCGGAAAGGCGGGAGATTTAAACTCGAGTAAGAATGCATGATTTGATCCGGAACGACAAGCGCCGCCCCAGCCCCCGCCGACTCACGGCAGATCGAGCATGGCCCGCACATCGGCCGGCGTCGCGCCCTCGGCCCGCAACTCCCGCAAGGGCTTGGAGAGCCGGCTCTTGGCGAGCTTGCGGCAGTCCTCGTCCAGCACAAGCGCGTGATGGCGGTAGGCCGGCGCCGGCAGGCCGAGCAATTCCTGCAGCAGCCGATGGATGCGCGTCGCCTCATAGAGGTCCCTGCCCCGCACCACATCGGTCACGCCCTGCAGCGCATCGTCGATGGTGACGGCGATGTGATAGCTCGTTCCAATGTCCTTGCGCGCCAGCACGACGTCGCCCCACTCCTGCGGCGCGGCGACGATCTCCTTCCCATGCTCGCGCCACGAGACCTCGCCGCCAACGAGCGCCGCGGCTTTCGCCATATCGAGCCGCAGATTGGCGCCGGCGCGCGCGAGCTTTTTGCCGCGGCAGGTTCCAGGATAGAGCGGCGCGCCGTCGAGATCGCGCGGCGGATCGGCGAGCGCCGCGCGGGCGATATCGGCGCGCGAGCACACGCAAGGATAGAGCAGTCCCAGCGCGTCGAGCTTTGCGAGCGCAGCGGCGTAATCGTCCAAATGCTCGGATTGGCGGCGGACCGGCTCCTCCCAGGAAAGGCCGAGCCAGGCGAGATCCTCATAGATCGCGGCCTCGAGCTCCGGCCGCGCCCGCCCCTGGTCGATATCCTCCAAGCGCAGCAGGAAGCGGCCGCCCTCGCGCTGCGCGAGATCGAAATCGAGCAGCGCCGAATAGGCGTGGCCGAGATGGAGATAGCCATTGGGCGACGGCGCGAAGCGAAAGATTTTTCTCACGTCCTCGCTCATTCGCGCCGCCTCGCTCAGCCGACCTTTCCGACGAGCTCCGCCTTCTCCCGCACAATGTCGCGCGCGGCGGCGAAGGCCGCCTCAATGTCGAGATCGGTGGTGTCGAGCCGCGTGGCGTCATCGGCGATTTTCAACGGCGCCGAGCTGCGGCCGCTGTCGCGCTCGTCGCGCCGGCGGATATCCTCGAGAATATGCGCATAATCGACGCGCTCGCCGCGCGAGGCGAGCTCCAGCGCGCGGCGCTGCGCGCGCTTCTCGGCGCTAGCGGTGACGAAAATCTTCACCACGGCGTCGGGGCAGATCACCGTGCCTATGTCGCGCCCGTCCAGCACCGCGCCTTCCGAGCGCGACGCGAAGCTGCGCTGCATCTCGATGAGCGCCGCGCGCACCTGCGGAATGGCGGCGACGACGGAGGAGGCCTCGCCCAATTCGCGCGAGCGCAGCCGCGCCTCGTCGAAATCGCAGAGCGCGAGGCCGCGCGCGGCCTCCACAGCGGCGCGAATATCGTCGAGCGCGCGACCATCGTCGAGCAGCGCGCAGGCGGTGGCGCGATAGAGCAGGCCAGTGTCGAGATGCGGCAGGCCGAAATGCGCCGCGAGCCGGCGCGCCAGCGTGCCCTTCCCCGAGGCCGCCGGCCCGTCTATGGCGATGACAAGTCCCCGTTCAGGCAAAGCGAGCCCCCAGCCCTTCCATCAGGGCGCGAAAATTCGGAAAGCTCGTGGCTATCATGCGATCGTCGTCCACCACCGCAGGCGCGTCGGCGCCGAGCCCCATGACGAGAAAGCTCATCGCGATGCGATGGTCGAGATGCGTCTCGACATTTCCCCCGCCTTTCACGCGCCCTGCCCCGCCGCGCACGATGAGATCGTCGCCGATGATCTCGCAGTCGACGCCATTGGCCTTCAGCCCCGCGGCGATCGCCTCGAGACGATCGGACTCCTTCACCCGCAGCTCGGAGAGCCCGCGCATGCGCGTCTCGCCCTCGGCGAAAGCGGCGGCCACCGCCAGGATCGGATATTCGTCGATCATCGACGGCGCGCGCGCCGCCGGAACGTCCACGCCGGTGAGGCGGGAGGCGGTCACGCGAATATCGGCGACCTCCTCGCCGCCCTCCTCTCGGATGTTCTCGAGCGCGATTTTCGCGCCCATCTCGGCGAGCGTGGTGAGGAGCCCGCAGCGCAGCGGATTGGTCATCACGCCTTCGACCACGATCTCCGAGCGCTCGGCGATCAGCGCCGCGACAATCGGAAAAGCCGCCGAGGATGGATCGGCCGGCACGCGCACCAGGCTCGGGCGCAGCTCGGGCCTTCCCTCCAGCGTCACCTTGCGCCCATGCTCGCCATAAGGCTCGCTCACGACGCGGGCGCCGAAATGGATCAGCATTTTTTCGGTATGGTCGCGCGAGGCCTCGTTCTCGATGACCACAGTGCGGCCCGGCGAATTCAGCCCGGCCAGCAGCACGGCGGATTTGATCTGCGCCGAGGCGACCGGCGTCTTATATTCGATCGGCAGAGGCTCAGCGGTTCCCTGCAGCAGAATGGGGCAGCGCCCGCCCTCCGCCTGCTCCAGCACGCGGGCGCCCTGCAGGACCAGCGGATCGAGAATGCGGCGCATCGGCCGCTTGCGCAGCGAGGCGTCGCCATCGAAACGCGCGGTGATCGGATGGCCGCCGACGACGCCCATCATCAGCCGCGAGCCGGTGCCGGCATTGCCGAAATCCAGCGTCTCGCGCGGCTCCAGCAGCGAGCCGAGGCCCGGCCCGCGCACACTCCAGCTCCCCGGCCCGAGCCGCTCGATCCGCGCGCCGAGCTTGCGGCAGGCTTCGCCGGTGCGCAGCACGTCGTCGCCCTCGAGCAGCCCTTCGACGCGCGTCTCACCCACCGCCAGCGTCCCGAGGATCAGCGAGCGATGCGAGACGGATTTATCGCCGGGCGGGCGGCAGCGTCCGGAGAGCCGCGCGCGCAAGGCGCTGAGCGGCGAGGGGGAATGTTCGGCGTCGGTGTGCAATCTGGCTCGATCTCCGGCCGCGGCGCCGTTTCCCATGGCCCGCGCGGCTTCGGCATATACAACGCGCGCCGCCGCGTCACAAATGCCGCGCGCAGACGAGAGCGGGGGAGGCCGCGAGCCCCTGCCCCAGGGTTCAGAATTCGGGCTCCGAACGCAGTTCGACGAGCAGACGCCTCTCCAGCGTCATGGCCGCGCTCGTCGCGGCCATCCACGCCGCGACGACGCAGGAAAGCTGAACAATAGAGCGGAACAACGCTGGTCGTCTTTCCACGTGTCGCAATGCCCCGGCGTGGATGCCCGCGACGAGCGCGGGCATGACGCGGCTGTATCGGAGTTGTTGAACGGGATTCGGGACCGTGGGCCATGTTTCCTCGTCGACCTTCCCCGAACGGGAAAGTCGCGCCAGGAGCGGTCATTGTAATGAATGCGCTGACAGCTCGATGCCTGCCTCGACGAGGGCGTTGCGCAGCAATCGCGCGAGTTCTGCATTTGGAATTGCCACCAAAGATTTGCGACCACCTGGATGATCCTTCATGCGGTCATTTAGCTTGGAGATAAGCGCTTTTCCGTATGCACAGGACAAACGAGCCGGCTCACTTTCGGGCCAAAGCTCCGCTGTGCCTGGACCACCCCCGTCTTTCCAAAACTTAAGGTTTGCTTCTCGCCGCTTGGATCGAAATTTTTCTCTTAACTCCACCTCATTCTGACTAATTACTTCTTCCAATATTTGAACGGCCATCTCCTCAGAAATCCCATAAACAGATGAGATGTGCACCGGTAGGCAATAGTAGGACTCAACGTCACACATCGGCGGGGAAAAAATGTGCATTCCTCGATTACGATATTCAGCACCCCATGCATTTATTTCTTGATCAATAAGAAAGTCACGGTCTCTATGAATAATCACGATAGGATGCTTCGGCAAAAGCTCACACATCGCCTTAATGGCAACGGCAGACGCCGCATTACTTATACCATTATATGATATTACCTTTACTTTATCTGACATATTTATGCTGTTTATACAGCTCTCAATTGCTGATTTTCTCCGGTCTTCGGTGCAAATGATGCATTCCGCGCCGCGCGAGTCTAACTGATCGAGCGCCCCCAAGTCCATGAGGACAGCAGCAAGATCTTTACATTCATCAGATTCAATCTTGCCGTCCTTCATCCAAATAATCTTTGAACTCTCAGGTGCCGAAGCAACCATATGTCGACTATGGGTCGACACGATAACTGTTGCGCCGTATTTCTCTGAAATTTTCGCGAAGGATCTAGATAGCAGAGCCTGCCGAGAAGGATGGAGATGGTTATCTGGTTCGTCGACGAGCAGGAATTTTGGTTCAAACAGCGCAACGTAAGAAACAATCTGAAGAACCTACAGAATACCTGTACCAACGAGGTCAATCGGCACCTCTTTACCCCCATCCTGCGAAAATTTGACATTAACATAAAGGTCGTTTGTCGCATTATGAATTACAACTATATCACAATTACCAATCAAATCCTTTAAAAGCGCCTTTACATCTTCGAGCTTACTATTCTCACTGAGAATCCTAATAATATTCCTGAATACAAGATTTGCATCTCCGCCCGCCGCCTTAAGGAAAACGGCCGCGTAGCTTTTGTACTCTTCACGATGCGGCACGCCAGATAGTCACGGAACATATATAGAAAATAAGCTTTTTGGGTCGACTATCATTTGGCCAAATCCTGAATACGTCCCGCTTCTGTCGACACCTATATTACCGTAATTTCTCCCCTTGTATATTTCTATCCTATAGCCAGCGGGCGTCCCGTCTGCGGATTCGCCGATAAACTCAACTCTTCCCCGAGAGCCAGTTGCTTTGTTCTCATACGGCGCATCATGCCCAAGAAGCACGAACTCTGATGTCGGCGAATATCGCAATTCAGATTCTGAGAAAACTTGCTCCTTACGTTCGAGCGATAGCTTCGCACATGAAACAGCCATATGGATCGCCTGAAGAACGCTGCTTTTTCCTGAGTTATTCCCACCGACAAGATAGTTAACCTTGCCCAATGAAATCTCAATGGATTCAATTTTCTTGAAATTTCTAATGGTAATGCGATCGATCTTCATCGAGAGTTCCAACTATCCGCCGCTTCACCCGAGCCGGGGGCTCAGCGCAGTCGGGTAAACTGTGTGAACCGCATCCTTAGCCTATTGGTCTCTTTACTGGTAGCTTTTTCTCCCTGCGACCAGCGGCATTTAGCGGCCCGCTGCGGAGACGTTGTAACGGTTTCAAAACGATCGAGAAGTGCTCATGGACGTAAGCCAAAACCCCGCCCCCTGAACAGCGCCCCTTGACACACCATGAAAATATTCCTATATCCCTCCCACCTCCGCCCATGAAGGGCGCGTTTCTCGGGTCAGGGAGCGCGGGCGGGGGGCGGCTCCATCCGGGATGGTGACCCCCATCCATGGACAGGCAGCGCGTCGCCGGACGGCGTTCTTCTCCCGTCCATAGGGAGAAACAAGAACCGCTCCGTGATCCCAGGCCGTCGGACTCGATCGCGTCTTGATCGAGAAACCCCAGGATTCGCGGGTTCGACCAAGCCTCGGGATGTCGACGAGAACGACAACCGCGTTTCGGGACGCTCCGGCCCCGGATAGAATTTTCGCGCACCGGCCGAAGGGGCCGGAGCGTCCCGAACCGCCCTTTCCTCCCCCGCGCCGCGAGGCGTCGGGGCGCGCCCGCGCTGGCTGAATTTGTTCCTAGCAGCCTGCGCCCGCGTCCGAAAGCCGAGGGCGCTCGTCAGAGCGCGGCCTTCGACCCTTCTCCGGCGTCGCTCGGGGTCAGACGGTCGCGCCAGCGCGCCGCGAAAGCGTCGAAAGACGCGGAATCGGCGAAGATCACATCGACATGCCACTCCACTGTCTCGACGCCCTCGTCCCACAGCCGGCTCTCCGGGCGCCAATGAAAGGACGGCCAGGCCGGGTTGCGATAGGCGGGGCTCGCCGGATAATCCGGCGGATGCAGCGAGGGACGGCCGAGCAGATCGATCAGCCATTGCATGATCTGCGGCAGAAACGTGCAGCCGAAAGAGACGCCATGGCGATGAACGCGATGCACATCGCGCAAAATACTCTGCCGAATCAAAGCGAGGGCCGGCGGCTGATCGGCCGCGCGAAACTCTCGGAGCACGAGAAGCCGAAAGCCGCGCTCCAACATTTGCGCCGGAACGGCGCGGACGTCCCCGGCCTGCTCGTGCTCGTACATCGCGCCCCTGCTCGCTCGCCCGGCGGAGCCGGGATGCGCTCTCCGCACGCAAGCCCCATGCCCGCCCCCCACGATCGGACAACAATCCTCCCCCTCATGCTGAGGAGCGCCCGAAGGGCGCGTCTTAAAAGCGCGAGGGGGAGCTCCAGATGGCCGCGCATGAAGGTTCCCTCGTCCTTCGAGACGCCGCTTCGCGGCTCCTCAGGATGAGGAAACCTTCACCCCATCGCCCAGCCCCGGCAAAAAAAAGCCGCCCGGACGAACCGGGCGGGGGAGGAAGTTTCACACCAACACGCGGAGAAGAGTGAAGAGAACCGCGTGAAGCTCTATGGCGCTCAGAGCGTGGCTCCGGCCGCGAAGCGCGGGATCACCGGGCCGCCGATCTCGACGCCGACGCGATTGCCCGACGGGCTGAAGAAGAACAGCAGGCCGCCGAACTGGCTGTCGGTGTCATAGGCGAGGTCCGACAGGCGCTCGATGTCGAAGCGGGCGTCCTGGACGACGACCGTCACATCGCGCGTCTCGCCGGGGGCGATCGGCGTCTCGTCGCTGACGGCGAGGCCGCGATCGGCGAGCAGATATTCGGGGAACTGCGGCTTGACCGTGAACACTGCGGGGTTGAGGAAGCGCAGGCCCGCCGTGGTGAACTCGCCGATCTTCACCGGCTCGGTTCCGCTATTGGTGATGCGAAGCTTCACCGACAGCTCGCGGCCCGGCACAGTGTAGGAGCCGCCCTTGAATTGCGCGGTCACAGTGGCCGCCGGCAGAGCGATCGGATCGATGCCCTTGAGCAGGCCCGCCTGCATCGGCAGAGTGCGCGGGAAGGCGCTATTGGCCCAGGCGTAGCCGAACAGAACCGCCAGCAAGGTGGCCGCCAGCCATAGGCCGCCGATGCGCTTCTCGCGGGTGGTGATGAGCTCATTGGCCTTGCCGGCCTTCACCCACCAATAGCGCACGATGAGGCCCTTGGTCATGAACCAGTAGAGGATCCAGACCGCCGCGGCCGCCATCCAGGCGAAATGATAGATGTAGGTCCAGGTGATGCCATAGGTCTCGAGATCGATGGTCGAGCCGTCGAGCAAAGTCACCGGATTGGTGAAATTCGCCATGTCGCCCTTGATGGTGATCCACTCGCCGGGGCCGACGATGGGTCCGCCGCCTTCGACGTTCATCTGCACATGGACGTGGAAACGCCCCTGCCGACGGGCTTTGAGCACGAGCTTATACTCATAGTCCTTGCCGACCTGCAGAGAGAAGGAGCGCGGCGCCGGCACGTCGCCGACATAAGCGCCCTTGCGAATGAGCACCGGGCCGGGCTCGCCGACGTTCAGAAAGGCGACGTCCGGCTTGGCGACGGCCTGCGGCCAGCCGGAGAAGACGTGCACCTTGCCCGAGAGCACCATCTCTTCGTTGACGTTGACCTCGGTCTTCGACCATTTCACATCGTACCAGTTGAGCGTGCGCATGCGCAGAAAGGCCTGCTGCGAGCGTTCGCCATGCGCCGATGCGGGCGTCGCCGCCGGCAGAGTGGTGGCGGCGATCGCCGCGGCGAGGCCGAAGGCCAAGGCGCGCAGCGCCCGCGGCCTCACGCATCCCGCCAGTGTCGCGAGGAGCTTGTTCATCATTTCGATCGGTCTCCCTTGTCCTTGTTTTCTCGGCCGCGCCGTCATTCGCAACGGGCCTCTTGGATTTCTTGCGATGTCTCGGCGAAGCGGGCCGCAGGTCCGCCTCGCGCTCGCGAATATTTGCGGGATCAGATGTCGTCGACCTCGATGTATTTGGTGTTCGTGAACCAGGTGCCGATCTTCCACCACAGGAAGTAGATCAGCATGGAAATGAAGGAGGAGAAGAAGGCCGCGACCGGAACGACGTCCTTGCCGAAGGTGCGCAGCGTGCCGCGCTCGACCATGCGGATATATTCCGGCGTGCCCGTGCGGACATAGTTGAAGCCGATGAGATCGGCGAGCGTCAGCAGCACGCCGTCGATCTCGGCGGACTGGTGATATTGCGCCAGCACCGGCCAGTTGATCGGATAGAACAAGAGGCCCCAGCCCATGGAGCCGACCAGCGCCGTCACCAGCCAGCTGCCCGACATCATCAGCACCACATCGAGCCAGAAGCCCATGGGGATGAGCGCCGACGGGAAGACCAGATTGATCGGGAAGAAGGTCCAGCCCCAGAAGTTGTCGTAGCGATTGATCCATTCGCCGGTGAGCAGCGCGAGGCACGCGACCGTGGCGCCGATCGGCAGACGGAACTTCTGCCACAGGAAGGATTGCACCGCGGCGGCGAAGCACATTGCGACGATAGGCGCCACCGTCGGCCACATGCGGCGGTCCTTGAAGTCGATCCAGAAGTCCCAGTCGCCGGCGAGCAGCATATAGTGGATGTGGAAGGATCCGAGCACCACGGCGAATAGCACGACGAGGAGAATCCAATCGGTCAGCATCACGCAGCCGAGAAACTCCTCCTTCGATTTCCATGCCTTGCCGGCTGGAGCGCCGGCCTCTGTGGAAATGGACATTTCGTTCTTGCTCCTTGAGATTGTCGCCTCCCCGGCGCATCTGCGCCGGATATTTCTTTTGCTTGCTCCGCCTCCGCCGCGACCGCGCGCGAAACGCGGTCGCTTTGCCGAGGAGGAGAATGCGCGAGAGCGCGAAGGATCAGAGAGAGAGCGCGTCCTTCTCATATTCCTTGGAGAGCTCGATCACGCGATCGAGCACCTGGCAGGCCGTGCCGAAGACGGCGAGCGCGAACCAGCCGAAGAACACGAAGCCCCAATGCAGCGGCGCCGTGAACAGCTCTTCCATGAACCAGAAGGTGTGGCCCCACTCGTTCAGGCCGATGTTCGGGAAGATCATGAACGGACCCGCGAAGAACAGCAGGAAGGGCAGCGAGATCTTGTTCGCAAATTGCGGAATGCGCGTGCGCGCATACATGAAGGCGCCCCAGCCGGCGATGATGTAGATCGGATAGCTGAGGTAGAACTCCAGAATATGGCTCGGCGTGAAGTCGGTGTCGCGAATGACCGTCTGATGCCAGGTGCCGTCCTGCTCGGTGAAGTAGGAAGCGCCCCAATAGACGGTGAAAGCGTAGATCGCGAGCCAGCCGATCAGCGTCAGCAGACGGCGCATCTCCTCGCGCGGCGTGACAGCGTCGATGTTGCGGTCGCGCGTTTTCCAGAGATAGCCGCCGATGCCGCAGAAGGCGATGAATTCGAGCGGCAGCTCCGTCCACATGAGATTCAGCCAATAGGTCTGAAACTCGGGCGCAAAAGAATCGAGACCCGCTTTCCAGCCGAAATACTGCTCATAGATGCGGATCGTCACATAGAACACGAAGAGACAGATCATCGTCCAATATGCAGGCCAGTAATTGACGATGGTGTCGCTCTCCGCGGCTCGGACGGATCCGGCCGCTTTCTCCGTTGTCAGACTCATTGTCGGGTTCCTCCTCTTTAGAAGTCATCGGTTCGAAAACGGTCTCCCGCCGTTCCGAATGACGTTTCGTCTCCCCGTGCCGCGGTCGCCGCGAAGGCCATCCCAGCAGCCTCGCGACGCCGCGCGCGACGTTCGGCGCATGCGGCGGACGCCGGAACTATTTCGGCGCCGCGCCTCTTTGCAGTAGAGCCCGAAAGCTCTTTGCATGTCGGAGCCTATCATGCCGCGCTCGGCGCCTGTCAATTGATCATAAAGAATACATATGCGACATTATGCTGCATATACTGCAGTATATACTTATATAGTGCGATAATATGATATTTACATATTATAAAAAATGAGACACTCGCGGATAATGTCACTTTTTACGCTGCACTTTTGAATGATACGAATTACAAAATATGAGATTATCCCGTATTATTAAGTACTGCGACATTGTGCCGCCTGCATATGCTTGTTGTGACTCGTGGCGTCTTGGCTCAAAAACAGAGCGTGCGCCGCCTTCGAGACGCGGCGTGGACCAATTTTAAAAAACGGGAGGAGAAAGCTCGAATGCTGCACAAGGTCGAAGAACTCAAATGGGTCGTGCTGTGGATCCTCGTCACGGTCTTCGTATTCGCGATCTTCATTCCGACGGTGAACAGAGCGCTCAATCTCTGATCCTGCGCGCTGCGCGCTCGCCGCACGCAAAGGTCGGCGCAGGCAGGGAAAATCCGCCTGCGCCGAAACGGCGGGAGGTTTGCGCGTGGAGCGAATTGGTCTATATCCGCCGCGGCTCGAAACCGTGGGCGGCGGGATGGATCATACTTTGACGACGACGATTCTCTATGACGACGACGAGATACGGGTCATCTGGGCTCCCGCCGATTCGAAAATCGTCTTGATCACTTTCGGCGATGCGATCACGCCGGCCAAGGGTCATCGTTTTTTCGCCGATACGCCTTTGCGAAAATCGGGAACTTCGGCGATCGGCGTGATGGCCAAGCGCGCCAATTGGTATCCGTCCGAAAATCTCCGCAGAGCGTCGCAGATCATTTTGGAGACGATCGCGGACTATGAGACGCGTGTCGCCTATGGCGGCTCCATGGGCGGCTATGGCGCGGTGAAATTCTCCCGTCTTCTCGCCGCCACACATGTCATCGCAATGTGTCCGCAATGGTCGATCGATCGCGAGGAATGCGACGGCAGAGACCCCGGCTGGCAGCAGGACTTCATCCCCTTCATGCGCGGCATGGCGATCCGCGCCGCGGACGTCGCCGGCGATGTGTTCATATTCGCCGACTCCTATAATGCGATCGACGATTTTCACTGCCGAAAGATCGTGGAGAACTACCCCGACGCGCATTTCATCAAGGTGCCGAGAGTGGATCACCATGTGACCACTGTTTTCGCCGGCGCCGCCAATCTGCGCGCGCTCATCGACGGCGCGCTAACGCGCGACATGGCGGAGCTGCGCAGAATCGCGCGTCAGATTCGCAAGAGCCATTGGCGCTGGCAGACCCGCATTCTGCAATATGCGATGCGCCGCTTCCCGCGCCTCGCCGCCTCCTATCTCGCCGGCTCCGACAATCGCGAGCTGCTGCGCGAGAATTGGCGCTATTTCCCGCAGCTCATCAGCCATATCGCGGAGACGGCCGGCGCGCCGCGCGCGGTCGCCTTCTATGAGGAACATGCGTCGCTGATCCCCAGCCCCGCGGAACGTCTGCTGATCGGCGCTTTTCTCACCGGCGTGACCGGTGCGCGCATCGCCATTGCGACGACTCATGACTCGTCGTTGGTCTATGACGTCTCCGAGAACAGAGCGATTCACAAGGCCGGGCCGCTCGCGCCGTGGGAATTTCTGGTCGAGGCCGAATTCCACGGCGCCGAGGTCACGCTGCTCGCGACCATCGGCGGAACGAGGTTTCCACTGTCCGTGGCGGAGGATGGATCGCTCGCCTTCGCGAGCAAAGGGCGGCGGGAGGGCATGACCTTCGAGTTCCTTCACAATGAGGACGACGAATTCGCCATTCGCCACAACGCCAAATATCTCTCCGCCAATCCGGCGAGCTCGGTCGCCTGCGATCGCGACGGTCCTTACAAATGGGAGATGTTTCGCTTCCGGCCGTTCGGCGGGCCGAGCGCTCGGTAGAGCCGATTCGCGCGATCGAAGCGCGGCGTGCGGCGGCCCTCTCGGCGCTCCTCGTGAAATCGACTACGTACGGATACGCACTCCACTGAATTGGCGAGAGTCTACGCTGCGACATTATGTAGCAAGACTGGCTCTATTCGATTCTCGGCCGTCATTCTTGCTATTTTGAACTATTCCAATTCCGTGAAACATCATCGAAACACATGGTTTACTAGGGTTTTCGCGCCTGCGCCCCGGCGCGGACGCGGGCGCGCTCGCGCGAGAGCCGCAATTCGGCTCCACAGGCGCGCGTGGACTGTGCAAAATCGAACATTGTCTTCGGTTTTGAAATCATGAGAAAAAAGGCCCTCGCGGAGCCGCGCGGCGATACGATCGGCGCGCACGACGCGGAGGTTCAGTCTGCACGAGGAACGCCTGGAAATGAGCGGAAATGTTCTCGATCCCGACCATCCCCGCCTGGCCCCGGCGCCCGAACGCAAGCTCGAGACGTCGATTGGACGCGAGAGACGCAGCCGGCGCCCGGATGAGAATCGTCATCGCGAGGAGGTCATTCGCGAGGTTCTCACGCGTGAGGGCGAGCGCCTGTCGCAGGAGGTCATTCGCAAGCTGACCAGCGATCTCGGCGTCAGCCGCGCCACCGCCTATCGCATGATCAAGACCTTCCGCAGCTGTGGCGCCGTCACCGCGCCTATGACGCGTCCGGTCGGTCGCCCCAAGGGCGCGCGCGTGCTCGATTCGGCGCGCGAGACGCTCATTCGCGACACGATCGAGACCTTCTATCTGCAGCCTTCGCGGCCCAAGTTCAGCCAGCTGGTGCGCGAGATCGCCAAGCGCTGCCTGAAGGAGCGGCTGCCGGCGCCCAATTGGCGCACTATCAAGGCGCGCGTGCACGATATCGACATTCAGACGCGGGCGCGGCGGCGTAGCGAGACCGAGTAGAACGAAAGCGGCGGCGAGCAAGGTGCGGAAGAGATCAGAGGCCACACGGCCGCTCGAGGCCGTGCAGATCGATCACGCGAAAGTCGACGTGATGATCGTCGACGAAGACTCCGGCCGCGAGTTCGGCCGGCCGTGGATCACGCTCGGCGTCGACGCGCTCACACGAATGGCGACGGGCTTTCACCTCGCGCTCACGCCGCCGACGCGGCTGTCGGCGAGCCTCGCCATTCTCCACTCCGTCTGCGACAAGACGCGCTGGCTGAACGAGCGCGGCGTCGATTTCGATTGGCCGGTCGTCGGATTGCCGGAGGCGATCCATGTCGACGCCAACAGCTTCTTCGGTCGCCGCGCCTTCGTGCGCGCCTGTCGTGAAATCGGCATAGAGACGGTCTGGAGCGAGCCGGCGAGCGCACGCTATGGCGCGCACATACAGGAGCTGATCGGAAGCCGATTGGGCTGCGTTCCGCTCATCACCGATGTCGGCCCCATGGAGCGCGGCGAGCGCGACCTCTATGTCGGGCCGCATGCGCAACGTCTCACGCTGCGCGAGCTCGACAGCTGGATCGGCGCAGAGATCGCCGGCGTCTATCATTGCCGCAAGCATCGCGATCTCGGTCGCGCGCCGCTGACGCTGTGGCGCAAGCATATGCGCGGCGATCTGCTGCGCCTGCCGCTCGATTGCGTGAGCTTCCGCCTATCGCTGCTGCCGGACGACGAAGGCGTGCTGGACGAGGACGGACTGCGCCTGCACGGCCGCCTCTATTGGTCGCGCGCCATCGCCGATGATTTCGCCGCCGGGCGCAAGCGGCTCGAGGCGCGCTATGATCCGAATGATCCCTCGCGCATTTTCGTCTGTCGCCCCTCTGGCCGATTCGTAAAGGCGCGCGCAATGGACACATGCGCGCTGACGATCACGACGGCGATGGAGGCGCCGCCGCCGTTCGACGTCGAATTGTCCGAAGACACGATCAGCGCATCCGTCGTGACGAGCACGACCGCTATCCCCTGCGCGCGCAAATGCGTGATCGCCTGCCCTTTCCTGCCCGTAGAGCGCCGAGCGTAGAGACTGGACTAGCTCTCGCGCGCCAAGCCTGTCCCGCGCGCGCCGAGCAGCCCCGACGCTACGGCGCGCAGCTTTTGGCCGAGGAGCGCGGCGAAGCTCACGCGCGGCGGCCGATCGTAAGCGGCCTCGAGATGCGACGCCACATCGCCGAGCGGACAGCCGTCGCCATGACGATCCAGCGCCTCGAGCACATAGCGATATTTTTCGTGATTGGTCATGGACAGCACGAATTTCTCGAGACTGCCCCAGCTCAGCAGATGCTCGCGCCGAACCGGCGTTCCGCCGCGCGCCATGCGGAAGGACACGGCCAGACGATCGCATTCGCGATCCTGCGTGCGATGAAAGACATCGCCGCGAAACAGCAGCAGATCGCCCTCGGCGAGTCGTGGCGTTTCGGCGATCGCTTCGACGTCGAAATCGAAAGCGTGCTTTTTCCCCGTGTCGCGAACGAGAACCGTCGTGGCGCCCACTTCGCGCTTCAGCGACATGGCGCCTTTTCCGACCGTCAGCCGATGCGCCTCGGGCGCCGCCGCCGCGAGACGGTCGAGCGCCGCCAAGGTCAGCCCTGTCTTGTTTGGATCGGGCTTGGCGATGGGAATGAACATGTGAAGATAGTCCACATGGTTCTCGCCCCACAACCACCAGCTGTCATGGTCCTGATGCCATGCGTCGGTCACGCCCGCCTTGGCCTTGCACGACGACCAATAGACCGCGCCGCTCAGCATATCCGCTCGCGTCTCGCTGCCCGCCGCCAAGGCGCGGCAGACTTCCAGCAGACGCGGCTTCATCGCTTTCGCGCAATCGGGCGTGACGTCCTTCACGCCATAGAAGCGGAAGCTGACGCGCGAGGCATCATCGAAATCGCGACGCAGCCGCCCGATCTCTTCTCGGGAGAGAAAGCCGGTGACGGCGACAAATCCCTTGGCGCTATATTCTGCGATCTGATCTTCGGAAAGGATCGACATGCAGCGGCCCAGCTTTGAAATATTGGGTAAATTCTATCTTCGCACGGGGCCGCGCGTCAATCGCGCGCGCCGCGCGACGCACGGCGTCTTCCTTCCCGCCAGCGACCGACAGTCAGGCTTCTCTTCGCCGCCAGCGGATGAGCCCCGCCGTCGAGCCGTCGAGCCCCGCGAGCGGCGCGGTCTCGCTCTCCACGATCGGCGCCAAACGATTGGCGAGCTCCTTGCCGAGCTCGACGCCCCATTGATCGAAAGGGTTGATGTCCCAGATCACCGATTGCACGAAGACCTTGTGCTCATAGAGCGCAACGAGGCGCCCCAGCGTGCGCGGATCGAGCCGGCGATAGAGCAGCACGCTGCTCGGCCGATCGCCGGTGAAGACCTTGTGCGGCGCCAGCGCTTCGACGCGCGCGGCGTCTAGCCCCGCGGCGGCGAGCTGCGCTTTCGCCTCGGCGAGCGTGCGCCCGCGCATGAATGCCTCGCTCTGCGCGAGGCAATTGGAAAAGAGCAGCGCGTGATGATGCGCATCGGCGTCGATCGGCTCGGCGGCGATGAGGAAATCGATCGGCGTGACGTCGGTTCCCTGATGCAGCAGCTGGAAAAAAGCGTGCTGGCCATTGGTCCCCGGCTCGCCGAACACGATCGGCCCGGTCGCGAATTCCACGACGCCGCCGTCGCGCGCCACCGATTTGCCGTTCGACTCCATGTCGAGCTGCTGCAGATAGGCGGGAAAACGCGCGAGGCGCTGGTCATAGGGAATGATCGCCTGCGCCGCCCTGCCCTCGACGTCGCGATGAAACACGCCGATCAGCCCCATCAGCGCCGGAATATTGCGCTCGAGCGGCGCGCTGCGAAAATGCTCGTCCATGTCGAAGCCGCCGCGCAGAAATTCCGTGAAATTCTCCGGGCCTATGGCGATGACGAGCGAGAGGCCGATGGCCGACCAGATGGAATAGCGGCCGCCGACCCAATCCCAAAAGCCGAAGACGCGCGAAGGATCGACGCCGAACTCCGCGACCTTGTCGAGCCGCGTCGACACGGCGGCGAAATGCGCGGCCACCGCCGCCTCGCCGAGGCGCTCCACGATGAAAGCGCGCGCCAGCGCGGCATTGGCCATGGTCTCTTGTGTCGTGAATGTCTTGGAGGAGACAATGAACAAGGTGCGCGCCGCATCGAGGCCGGCGAGCGTGTCCGCCATATCGGCGCCGTCGACATTGGAGACGAAATGCGCGCGCGGGCCGCCTTTGCCGAAAGGCGCGAGCGCGCGCGCGGCCATGGCCGGGCCGAGATCGGAGCCGCCGATGCCGATATTGACGATATCGGTGAAAGGCGCGCCGCCGGCGCCGCGCAATTCGCCCGACCGCAGCGCGCGCGCAAAGGCGTAGACCTTCTCGCGCTCCGCCTCGACCACGCCGCGCACATTCTCGCCGCCGACGATGAGAGGGCGATCCGAGAGATCGCGCAGCGCCCAATGCGCGGCGGCGCGGCCCTCGGTGAGATTGACGGGCTCGCCGGCGAACAGCGACGCGCGCGCGCCCTCGAGATCGGCGGCGCGGGAGAGATCGACGAGCAGACGCATGGTCTCGCCGTCGATCCGATGCTTGGAGAAATCCAGCAGGAAATCATCCAGCGCCACCGAGAATTTCGCGAAACGATCGGCATCGGCGGCGAATAGATCCAGCGTGCGCGACGCGCGCAACGCCCGCGCGCGATCCTGCAGCGCCGCCATCGCTTCGAGAACGCGCGGACGGGACATTCGATCTCCTCCCGGGACGACGGCGACGCTCGCGGTCTCCGCCTCGCTGTTTTCTTTAGCCGATCCGCAGCGAATGCGCGCGCTCTGCAGCGCAACGATTTTCGCCGGCGCGAGATTAGAGCGCTTTCCGATCGAACGATATCGCTCGATCGATCAGAACTCACTCCAAAACTGAGACTCTAGAGCCCTCTCCGCTCCGATTGGATCGGAGGCTCTCATGCGAATCACCCAGCCTTGTCTCGGCAGAGATATACGTCTGGTTGCTTTCTGACTGTATTATGACAGTTACATGTGTGATTTATCTCGTTCGGATGACATGGCGGAGGAGCCTTGGTGCGGCAAATTCCTTTTCTGGATGTGCGAGATGGCGGTCCCATCGCCCATGCGGCGGCGCGTATCGCGGCGGCCGAGGCGCTGCGCGACGCCTGTCTCGCGCCCATGCCGCGCTGGGGTCACGTCTGCCTCGCGCCGCTCGATCGGCTGGCGCGATCCTGGCTGCAGAAATCCGACTCCCGCTATTTCGAGGATTTGGAGCGCATCGCAGAAATATTGGGATTTCACGGCGCGGCGACGCTCAACATGTCCTATCTCTTCGCCTGCACCACCCAGGCCTTTGTCGCGCCCGACGGCGCTCCGACGATTCGGCGCTCGCTCGACTGGCCCTTTCGCGGCCTCGGCCGCGGCGTCGAGATCGCCTGGGCCGCCGGCCCAGCGGGCGGCTTCTACAATGTGACCTGGCCGGGGGCGATCGGCGTGCTGACGGCCATGGCGCCCGGACGCTTCTCGGCTGTGATCAATCAGGCGCCGATGCGCCGCCGCATCGAAGGCGTCGCCGCCTTCCCTTATGATTTCGCGCTCAATCTCGCCAATGCGCTGAAATACGAGACCGGCTGGCCGCCGGATCATCTGCTGCGCTACGCTTTCGAGACTTGCGCGACATTCGAAGAGGCGGTCGCTCTGCTCGCGCGCGAGCCGCTGGCGCGGCCCGTGCTGTTCACGCTGACGGGAACGGCTCCGCATGAGATCGCGCTGATCGAGCGGACGGAGCGCGAGGCCCATGTGCTGCGCGGTCCCGTCATCGTCGCCAATGATTGGCAGCAGCCGCGCGCTGGCTGGCGCGGCCGCATGGGGCCGGAGAATAATGAGGCCCGCCGCGCGCTGATGCGCGAGACATCGGCCAACGCGGCGCCCTTCGCCTGGGCCATTCCGCCCGTGCTCAATCACACCACGCGCCTCGTGGTCGAGATGAGTTCCACCCACGCGGATGGTCTCGCCGCGCGCGGCTATGAATGCGCGCCATGGCGCAGCCTGCCGGAGCCGGCGACGATGGATTTCCGCCTCGGCGACGGCGCAGCCGCCCTTGCGGCATGATTGTTACTTCGGCGCTGCGGCGCGGCGCAGCCGATCATTGATCGCCTCGCCGAGCCCATGCGCCGGAATCGGCGCCACGGCTACGGCCGTTGCGCCGCGGGCGTCCAGCTCGCGCAAATAGAGGAAGAGATTGGCCGCCGCCTCCTCGAGATTGGCGGAGGGCGATAAATCCAGCAGGAGTCCCACCCCTCCGCGCTCGGCGAGACGGCCGCCGAAATCGAGCCCGGCCTCGCCCTCGCGCAGCTCTTCGGCCTCGAGCCGCAGCCGCGCCGATGGCGCATAATGGGAGGCGGTCATCCCCGGCGCGACGATCGCCGCCCCTCCGCCCTCGCCCTCCAGCGGCGCGCCCAAAAGCTCCTCCAGCGCCTCTCGCGCCAAGGCGCCCGGTCGCAGCAGCCGCGGCCGCGCGCCGAGAAAGGCGACGATCGTCGATTCGACGCCTTTGTCCGCGCGTCCGCCATCGATGACGAGATCGACCCTCGCGCCGAGATCCTCCAGCACATGCTCCGCCGTCACCGGGCTGACATGGCCGGAGCGATTGGCCGAAGGCGCCGCGATCGGCCGCCCCGCAGCCAAAATCAGCGCCCGCGCGACCGGCGCCGACGGCGCCCGCAGCGCCACGCTCTCGAGGCCGGCGCGCGCGAGCTCGCAGACTGAGCCGCCCGCCGCCCGCGGCGCCACCAAAGTCAGCGGCCCGGGCCAAAAAGCCTCGGCGAGCCGCAGCGCCGCCGGCGGCAGCTCCGCCTCCCGCAGCGCCGAATCGATATCGGCGACATGGGCGATGAGCGGATTGAAGCTCGGCCGTCCCTTGGCGGCGTAGATTTTCGCCACCGCCGCGGGCGAGGTCGCATCCGCCCCGAGCCCATAGACCGTCTCAGTGGGGAAGGCGACGAGCCCGCCCTCGCGCAAAATTCGCACGCCGCGTTCGATCGCCTCCTCCCCGGCCGGCGCGCGCCGCGCCGCGCCGTCCTCGCTCCGCGTCATCGCGCCCCGCCATAGGGCGGCGCCGGAATGGCGATATGCGCGGCCCGCAGCGCCCGCGACCAGCTCTCCCGCAAATCCCGGAAATAGGGATCAGAACCGTCTATGCGCGTCGAGACGTCGGTGCGCAGCGCGTCACGGCGCAGCAGAGCGATATCGACCGGCAGGCCGACGGAGAGATTGGAGCGAATGGTCGAATCCATGGAGATGAGCCCGATCTTGAGCGCATCGAGCACATCGGTGTCGAAGGAGACCGCGCGGTCGAGGATGGGCTTGCCATATTTGTGCTCGCCGATCTGCAGATAGGGCGTGTCCTGCGTGCATTCGATGAAATTGCCGGCCGTATAGACCATGAACAGCCGCAGCTGGCCGTTGCCGATCTGCCCGCCGAACAGCAGCGAGACATCGAAGCTGACCCCCGAATCCTCCGCCCCCTCCCCCGCGATGGCGTGCGAGCGCCGAACGGCGCGGCCGACGAGCTGCGCCGCCTGCAGCATCCCGCGCGCGTCGACGAGGCGCTCGATCTCATGAGTCTCGGGATTTTCGAGCCCCTCCGCGAGCAGAGTGACCGCGCCCTGAGTGACGGAGAGATTTCCGGCAGTTGCGAGCATCATGACGCGCTCGCCCGGCTGCTCGAAGACATGGAGCTTGCGAAATGTGGAGATATTGTCGAGCCCCGCATTGGTGCGGGTGTCGGCGATCATGACGAGGCCGCCGCGCACGAGAATGCCACAACAATAGGTCATCGCCGCTCCGATAGCTCTGGCCCGGCTCCGACGCCTGGCGCGTCCGGAGGGCGGGCGGCGCAACTTAGCGCATCGCAAGGGATTTGGTCGCGCGAAATTCAGCCGGCGCCCAATTTTCGATCGGACGTTGCGGCGCGGCGCGAATCCGCTATAGGAACACTATTCCCGGCCGAAACGGCGGCTGGGCCGGTAGCTCAATGGTTAGAGCCGGCCGCTCATAACGGTCTGGTTGTAGGTTCGAGTCCTACCCGGCCCACCAATGAAATCAAATGGATAAGATTCGAAATTGAATTCGGTGGCCTTGATGGTCCACCGATCCCATGCGGCGGTCAGAATCGCTCCAGGACGTGAACCCGAGTAACGCCCGAGGATGAGGAACCGGCAAAGGCGCCGCAGCGGGCACGACCTGTCTCTCCGGCCAGGCTCTTGTACCCGCAAGAACTGCATAACCTAATGCAGCCGTCGCCCAAAACAGTCGACGGACCGCACTCCTTGGACGCGAGCTTCACTCGGGAGACAATTTCTTGGTGGCGACGGCGTAAAGGACATTCGTCTCGATCGAAGTCGCACCGCTCGCGCGCAGGAGAGACAAATTTGTCTCTCTGACACGCGAAAAGGTCTCGGGATCGAGTTGCGCGAGTGTCCCGCGATAGCCGCTGCCCATCGCGATCACCCACCAATCATCCGGCGACTGTAAGGGGTGACGGCCTGCTTCAGCCGCTATGTCGGCGTCGCTCACGCCTGCGGCGGCCAGCATTTCTTGCAGACCCACCGGTTGGGAAATACGGTCCCAGGGATTGAAGCCCCGAAAGAGATCGGGGCGCTCCTGCCGTATCGCGTTCCAGAAGGCGCTGTTCGCGGGTTCGAACAGATCGGGTCCCCAAGTCGTGATGGCGAGCCGACCGCCCGGACGCACCATGCGCCACAGTTCCCGGACCGCCCCGGTCATGTCGGGCACGAAAAAGACGCCGAACACGCAAATTACCGCATCGAATGCGTCGTCCGGATAGCCGAGGGCGAGCATGTCGGCGACGCGGAACTCGATAGTCGCGAGGCCCTTGCTCTGCGCTTTCGACGCGGCCAATGCGATCAAGCGTTCGGCGAGATCGACGGCGATCACTCTGCCCTTCGGTCCGACGCGCTCGGCGGCCGGTAAGGCCGATCCGCCGCTGCCCGAGCAGACGTCGAGCACACATGCGCCGGGCCGAAGATCGAGACGAGCGACGGTCTCTCGTCCGAAGCGATGCCAAAACGAGCTCACGGGGTGGTCGAAATAGTCGGCGGCGGCATTGTAGGCGGCGGCGGCTTTCGCCTTTGCTGCTTCTAATTCGTTCATCCGATTTCCCTGATCTCGCTATGCGTCGCTCACGCGCGCGAGGACACGCCGGCGTTCTCGTACCATGTCCGCGAGCGGCGGACGATATGGACGACGGAGAGCATGACCGGCACTTCCACCAGCACGCCGACGACGGTCGCGAGCGCCGCGCCCGATTGGAAACCGAACAAAGCGATCGCCGTCGCGACTGCCAGCTCGAAGAAATTGCTGGCTCCGATCAGCGCCGAAGGGCCGGCGACACACCATTCGACGCCGAGGCGGCGATTGAGCAAATAGGCGAGGCCGGCGTTGAAATAGACCTGGATCAAGATCGGCGTCGCCAAGAGCGCGATGACCAATGGCTGACGCATGATCTCCTCGCCCTGCAGGCCGAACAGAATGACGAGCGTCAGCAGCAGCGCGACGAGCGAGAGCGGGCCGAGCACGCGCAGCGTCGCTGCCAACACCGCCGCGCCGCCCTTCGCCAACAGCGCGCGCCGCCAGAGCTGCGATGCGATGACCGGCGCGACGATATAGAGCGCGACCGACAGCAGCAGCGTGCCCCAAGGCACGGTGATGGACGACAGGCCGAGCAGCAGAGCGACGAGCGGCGCAAAGGCGACAATCATGATCGTGTCGTTGAGCGCGACTTGCGACAAAGTGAAATGCGGCTCGCCCTCGACGAGGTTGGACCACACGAACACCATCGCCGTGCAAGGCGCCGCCGCCAGCAGAATGAGGCCGGCGATATAGGCGTCGATCTGATCGGCCGGCAGAAAGGGCCGGAACAGATGCGCGATGAACAGCCAGCCGAGCAGCGCCATGGAGAAGGGTTTCACCAGCCAATTGATGCCGACGGTGACGGCGATGCCGCGCCAATGCTCGCGCACTCGGCCGAGCGCGGCGGGGTCGATCTTCAGCAGCATGGGGATGATCATCAGCCACACCAGCGCCGCGACCGGGAGATTAACTTGCGCGATTGTCGCTTCACCAATGGCGTGGAAAACGACGGGCGCCGCCTGGCCGAGCGCGATGCCGACGATGATGCAGAGCCCGACCCATAGAGTCAGATATCGCTCGAAAACGCCCATGGCGGGCGCTGCGGCGGTGCTTCGATTCGGCTCCGTGGCGGCCGGAGTTGCGCGCAGTTCCATCGGACTTCCTTTCGGTAGAATATCAGTCGGCTTCGACAGCGTGGCCCGCCAGCTCCTGAAGACGAGAAACGCCGACCGGCTCTTCCTTCAGCAGCGGGACGATCGCATAGCGTCGCGCATGCGTGGCGGCGACGGCGTCGATCTCGCGTATCTCATTGCGCGCGCGCTGACGGAGCAGCGGCGAATGCGGGCGCGCGGCGGCCACGCTATTGTTGATGATCCACGCCCAAGGCTCGATTCCGGCGCGCCGCAGATCGGCCTGAAGGCCGGCCGCCTCCAGAACGGGAGTCGTCTCGGCGAGCGTCGCCAGCAGAACCTTGGTCTGTTTCGGATCCTGCAATTGCATCATCGGCGTCGTGTAATGCGCGCCTTTGGCGTCCAATTGGCGCGCGACCTCGCGATGATAGGCGCCGGTCGCGTCGAGCAGCAGCAGTGTATGGCCGGTCGGCGCCGTGTCCATCACCACGAAACTCTCGCCCGCCTCGCGGATGATGCGCGAGAAGGCCTGAAACACGGCGATTTCCTCGGTGCAGGGCGAGCGCAAATCTTCTTCCAGCATCGCGCGGCCCGCGGCGTCCAGCTTGGCGCCCTTGGCGGCGAGGATCTCGCGACGATAGCGCTCCGTTTCCGCATGCGGATCGATACGGCTCACTTTCAAATGCTCCAATGATCCATGGAGCGTTTCCGCAAGATGCGCAGCCGGATCGGAGGTGGTGAGATGCACGCGCAGGCCGCGGCGCGCGAGCTCCACGGCGACGGCGGCCGCCAGAGTCGTCTTGCCGACGCCGCCCTTGCCCATCAGCATCACGAGGCCGTGACCGTCCGCCGCTATTGCGTCGACCAGCTCCGACAGGCTGGGCGCGTCGAGCGCGATCGGCTCGTCATCGCTCGCGTTCGCCGGCGACGGCGCTGCGACGAGCAATTGCCGCAAGGCGTCCAAGCCGACGAGATTGAACGGCCTGAGCGCGACGCGATCACAGGGCAAAGAGGCGAGCTCGGCGGGCAGCGCGCGCAACGCCGCCTGCTCGCGCTCATAGATGGCGGCGGCGAGCGCATCCTGCTTCGCCTCCTCTTCCGGCAGCAAGCCGTTGATGACGAGATATTGCTGAGCGATGCCGATCGCCGCCAGCTCTTTATGCGTGCGGGCGACTTCGGTCAGCGCGGAGCGCTGCGCGCGAGCGACGAGCATGAGGCGCGTGCGCGCGGCGTCGGCCAAGGCCTCGACGGCGCGGCCATATTGCGCGCGTTGCTTGTCCAACCCCGCCAACGGCCCGAGGCAAGAGGCGTCGCCCTTGCCGGATTCGAGGAAGCCGCTCCAAGCGCCGGGCAATTGCAGCAAACGGATCGTATGCCCCGTCGGCGCCGTGTCGAAAACGATGTGATCGTAATTCGCGGTGAGCGCGGAATCGACCAGCAGCGCGGTGAACTCATCGAAGGCGGCGATCTCCGTCGTGCAGGCGCCCGACAGTTGCTCCTCTATCCCTTTCACCACCGCGTCCGGAAGCAGGCCGCGCACCGGGCCGACGATACGATCGCGATAGGCCTGCGCGGCGGCCTGCGGGTCGATCTCCAGCGCCGACAGGCCCGGCGCGCCGGGAATGTCGGTCATCCGATTGCCGATGATCGTGCCGAATACTTGCGCCACATTGGACGCCGGATCGGTGCTGACCAGCAGCACGCGGCGCCCGGCCTCGGCGAGCGCGATCGCCGTCGCGCAGGCGATCGACGTTTTGCCGACGCCGCCTTTGCCGGTGAAGAACAGGAAGCGCGGCGGCTGCTCTAGGAATTTCATCACGGGCCTTCAGCAACTGCCGCCGCCGCAGCATCCGCTCGGCTTCGCCTCCGTCGCGGTCTCGACGAGCCCGGCCCAGCGGGCCAGCTCGCTGCGGCTCGGATAGCGCCCGGCGAGAGCGACCTCGCCCGCAACGAGCACCAGAGGCAGCGCCTCCTGCCCAGAACGCTCCAGAAAGGCTTTGACGATCGCATTCTCGGCGAAGGCGAGCGGCTGCTGCGCCAGATTAAATCGCTCGATGCGGGCGCCGTTCTGCTTCGCCCAATCGACATCGGCGGCAAAGCTCACCAGCGCCTGATCGACCTCGGTTCCGCAGACGCCCGTGCTGCAGCAGAGCGCCGGGTCATAGATTTCGATTGCCGTCATATCCGTCTCCCTCGATTGCTATGCCGTCGCCACGCGCCGGCCGGCGGAATCGACGATGAGTTCGCCGTCCTCCTTGTAAAACGCGCCGCGCTGCGGCAGCGGCAGAATGTCCAGCACCGCCTCCGACGGACGGCACAGCTTCACGCCCATGGAGGTGACGACGATCGGCCGATTGATGAGGATCGGATGCGCCATCATCGCATCGAGCAGCGCCTCGTCGTTCAGCGTCGGATCGCCGAGGCCGAGCTCGTGATAGGGCGTGCCCTTTTCCCGCAGCAGCGCCCGCGTCGATATCTCCATTCGCGCGATGAGCTGCTCGAGCAGCGCGCGCGTCGGCGGCGACTTCAAATATTCGATCACATGCGGCTCTATGCCGGCGTTGCGGATGAGGCCGAGCGTGTTGCGCGAGGTTCCGCAATCGGGGTTGTGATAGATAATCACGTCGGACGCGCTCATGCGGGCTCCTTCGCGCCGCAGCACGGCGCCTTTGCGGGAAGCTCCGGCTTCGGCGGACAGCATTCGCCCTGCGGCGTCGTCGGCGCGCAGCAGGCGTTCGCCTCGCCCTTCAGCGCATCCAACGCCGGCTCGCCGCCATAGACCGCGCTCTCGCCCGTCGTGAGAAAGGTCTCCCACATCAGCCCTTGCGGATCGGCGATCCAGGATTTTTCCGACTGCGCATAGCAGCAGGTGGTCGCGCCCTCTTCATAGATGCGCCCGCCGGCCTGCTTCAGGCGTCCATAGACGTCTTGCAGCTCATCCGTGGTTTCGACCTGAATGCCGAGATGCTCCAATCCGAGGCTCGACCCGCCTCGCGCGGAAATGGCGAAATTCACGCGCGGATCGTCCAGCATCCATTTGGCGTAATCGGGCTTTGCGACCGTCGGCGCAGCGCCGAACAGCGCGCTGTAGAAGTGGATGGATCGCGGCAGGTCTTCGACGGACACATGCAGATGCAGGCGCTTCATGGAACCCTCTCGGTCTGGCAGGTCGTATCGGCTTCCGTGACGCAGCAAGCGGCGGCGTCGCCCTTGCAGCAATTCTCCGTCAGATAGGCGAGCAGCGCATTCATGACGGGATAGGCGGCCGAATAGATCAAGGAGCGGCCGTCCCGACGGAAGGTCACGAGATCGGCGTGCTTGAGCTGATTGAGGTGGAAAGACAGAGTGGTCGAAGGAAGCCCCAGCCGCTCGCTGATTTTTCCAGCGGGAAGCCCCTTGGGCCCCGCTTGCATCAGCAGCCGGAAAATATCGAGGCGGGACTCGTGAGCGAGCGCGACGAGGGCCGCGATGGCGGATGTCTTTTCCATAGTTCCAATATATTTGAACTGTTTTGGTAGTCAAGGCGTAGAGGGAGGGTTTCACTTTTCAGCGGCGAGCCCGAGCGATCTTTGGCGGGTACACCGTCTGGATCAGTTGACGCTCCGCTTTGGCAACTTTCGCGGGCGTTCGTGTAGCTACTGCGGATTTTTCGCGCAGGCGTCTGGGCACGGATAAAATTGTGAGCCACCGTCGCTTAGGTGATTGCTATAACGTTATATGCGGTATATGGTTTACGTCACGTCATAGCGATTTGCGCCGTACACGACGTATAGCGCCGCGGGAGTTGATGATGCCAAAAATCGATATCTCCGAAGACCTCTTCGCTCGTGTGCAGAGCTTTGCGACACCGTTAGTGGACACCTTCGAAACGGTCTTGACCAAGGCGCTGGATGCCCTGCAGGCCCAAACCAGCGGTGGGGACGGCGATATGCCATTGGCAAAACGCCCATTGAACCCAGCATCTGCGCCCAATCTTTCTTTCACTACGGTGCATTCAGTCATTTTGAATGGGAAGCGCCTTCCCCCTGCGGATACATACTGGAATAACCTGCTACGTGCTGTGATAAATGAAGCCAAAAAGACGCTGTCGGGGGACGAAGTGAAGGAGTTGGTGATCTGCAACACAGTTCTCGGTAAGAAAGAAGAGGATGGATATAACTATCTTCCCCAAGTTGGAATATCCGTGCAGGCAACCGAGGCAAATAAGGCTTGGAAAGCTACTTACCTTGTCGCTGAGGCGATCAAGGCGTCTATTGAGGTCGAGTTTAGCTGGCAGGACAACCCGAAGGCGGCGATGCCTGGCAAATCCGGGAAGTTCGTTCTGAATTGGAAGTGAATATTAAACTGCGACGTTATAAATAGATGGGCGCGCCCGCTTCATCCCTTAAAATCAAAGCAATCATGTGAGGTTACTATGAATCGTGGTTCGAAAGAGGCAGAAATTATGGATTTCCTGCAAGAGCGCGTCTTTCAACCAATACTGTCATCTCCCGCTGCATCAGAACGGCTTAAGCAGGGGGTGCGGCTAACAATCACCCGCATGAGCCAGCGCGATTCTGCTGGAATGATCCATTATTTTTGGTCCGCGATTGTCGGGACCGAGCGAGCCAACAGCTTTGCCGCGCAAATGCGCCGAGAGGGGTTCGAACGTTTCGAAGAGGCCATTGACAATTTCAAAGCTCGATTTGAAAAGCCAAAAACGATCAAACCAGCGCGCTAGAATTCCCACAAGCCGCCAATATCGAACGGTGCACGAAGGTCTCCGCTGGGTCGGATGCGGAATCTCGAACTCGCCCATTACCGAGGCAACCTCCCTCCGGTCACGCCGCGCTCGTCACCGCCAGCTCCGTCGCCCCCTCCATCGTCGCAATATCGGCGAGACGGCTCTTCAGCGCCGCCCGGTCCAGCGTTTCGAACGGCAGATTAACGAAGGCGGTCAGCCGCGCGCCGAGGCGGCGATAGCCTTCCATGAAGGCGGCGCGCTTCTGCGCGTCATCGCCCTTCACTATCGCCGGGTCGGCGACGCCCCAATGCGCCAGCAGCGCGTTGCGCGGCCAGGGGCCGCAGGGCTGCTCGCATATGTCGTCGCAGAGGGTGATGACGAAATCCATGCGAGGCGCGTCGGGCCTCGTGAATTCCTTCCAGCTCTTGGAACGAAACGCCCGTGTGTCATAGCCGAGCGACGACAGCAATTCGACGCCGATCGGATCGGGCCGCTCGGCGGGCCGACTACCCGCGGAAAAGCCGCGGAAGCGGTCGCCGCCCTCACGGTTCAGGATCGCCTCCGCCAGAATTGAGCGCGCGGCGTTGCCGGAGCAGAGAAACAAAACATTGCGCGCCCGCCTGCTCGCCGATTTCGGACGCTTCTGCGGAAAGGCGGGCGCGGAGAGCGTGAGATCATCCAGCGACGCGCCGAGATCGGCCAGCATCGTCGTGAGCACATGGCCCAATTTGCCGGAATTGGCGGCGTAGATCACCGAGCGCCCCTCGCGTCGTCCAAGGACGAGGCCCGCGCGTTCGAGATGGGCGATATGGGTCGAGAGCGTATTGTGCGGCACGGCCAGCAGGCGGGCGATGTCGCCCGCCGGCAGCCCATAGGGAAGATAGCGCAGCAGCAGACGATAGGCCTCGAGCCGAGTCGTCTGCGCCAAGGCCTCGAAAATGCCGACGATCTCCTCCGCGGTGAGCCGATCTTCCGCCATTTTCTTCCTCCGCCCTTCGCGGAAGATAGCCCATTCGTCGATATTTCGCTATGTCTCGACGAAATGCGCCAATGGCGGCGCTCAGGCGGCGCCGTCGACGGGCTTCGCCTTGCCGATCTCCTCGAGCCGCCTCTGCAAGGAGAGCTTGTCCAGACCCTTCATCGGCAAGGAAGCGAAGATCGAGATACGGTTATTGAGCATGCGGAATGCGTCGGCGAAGGCCAGATGCTTTTCGACCTCGGTCCCTTCGACAGCGGCGGGGTCGGGCAAGCCCCAATGCGCCGTCATCGGCTGGCCTGGCCAATAGGGACACTCTTCTTTCGCAGCGTCGTCGCAGACGGTGAAGACGAAATCGAGCGGCGGAGCGCCGGGCTCGGCGAATTCGCTCCAGCTCTTCGAGCGATAGCCGTCCGCCTTGAACCCGGACTTCTCCAATACGGCCACCGTATACGGATTGACCTCGCCTTTTGGGCGGGAGCCCGCGCTATAGGCTTTGAATCGACCTGCGCCCACGCGATTGAGGATCGCCTCGGCGATGATCGAGCGCGCGGAATTGCCGGTGCAGAGAAAAAGAACATTATAGACTTTGTCTTCCGTCATTGGGCTCCCTCCCGGCTATTGCCGTTATGTCTGGACCTCTCGACATATTGATATATCGCTCCTCGCCTTTTCTGCAAAGCGCGAGATGGAGCCTCGATCCCGATTTTGACGCCGCGCCCCTGCTCTTCGCCGCATCCCGGAAGAAGTGCGAGCGTCGCGACAACCTGCAGCTTTTCGACAAGCTGAAGAAGACGGCCAGCTCCGCGCTGTCGCTCACCCCATCCGCGACGCTGGCGACGGATCGCGCGCCGAAGCGGCTCATCCAATGCGCCGCCCGCACGTATGAGAATCGCATCCGCTACGCTGACCCGCGCCATGGAGGACGGAAGCATCCTTCGCCTCGAGGAGCAGCAGGACCCGCTCATCGCCGTGCTGTCGGAAAAGACGCCGCCGACCCCCGAGCTCGACACGGTCGTAGACGCAATTTCCCGACCTCATGGCGACGGCGCTCACCGGGCGGGACATGGGCGCCTCTCGCGCTCGTCATATCGCGGACGCTCGCGGCTCGCGCTCGTTCGGACGCAGACCATTCGAAGCCGGCGCCGGCATGGCCTCGAGCAGATGGCTTCGAACGCCGCGCCTACTCGGCGGTCGTCGGCTCCGGCGACGCGCTGGTCGCAGCGCCGTGCTTGCGGAATCCGCGCGCTTTCCTTTTCTTCCACCAGATATAGACGCCTGTGACCGAAAGCATGGCGATAGCGAGGCCGAGCGCGCAGACGAAGATGCGATATGGAAGGCCGAACACATTCGCCATGTGCAGCTCCATCAGCCATGCGGTCAGCGTATTGCCCGTGCGCGCGCCCGAGGGCGGAGCAAAGCTCGATAGCTCGCCGCCATGAGCGTCGAAATAGACCGAAGTGCTCCCATATTTCTCGCCGATGTCGAGGCTGCTGTGCGCGCTGTAGCGATAGCGTCCCTCCTCACGCTCCAGAGCGAGCGCAACCTGCCTGTCGACCGTGAAGCCTTTCGCTTTCGCCTGCTCGTCCATCAGCCGCGCGCCGATCGCCTGCGCCTCCCGCCACCCCAGCGGTTCGCGACCATCGGAAGCGGATGGCGGCGCGGGCTGCGCCCAGATCGGCCGCTCGAAATCGAGCAGCAGCTCCGTCACGCTCATATAAAGGCCGTTCAAATTCATGAACACGCTGGACCAGGCGAAGACGAGCAGCGCCGCCCACAGCCACAGGCCGCCGGCGCGATGCAGATCGAAATTGACGCGATAGAAGGACGCGCCGGATTTCACGAGCCAGGACGGTCTCCAGCGCTGGAGAAAGCCGCGCTTGTGCGCCCCGCCCTGCGGCGGCAAAGTCAGGTAGAAGCCGACGAAGCAATCGATCGTCCAGGCGAGCGCGACGAGGCCGAGAATCCAGCCGCCGAATTCGCCGAGCGCCAGCGCATAATGCAGACGATAGACGAAGGGCAGGATCGTGCTCGTTCCGTCGGGCAGCCCCTTAGTCGAGCGGCGGCCCAGCTCCTCGCCGGAGCCTTCGTCGAGGAAGAGCTGATTGAAGTCGAGCGGAGACGCGCCAGGGCGCGCCTCCATGCGAATGGTCGCCGAGCCCATTCCGTTGAAGAAGACGGATTGGACTTGCGCCTCCGGGACCAGCGCCTCGGCCCGCAGCGCCAGCGCGCCGGCGTCGCGCGCGACGCCCGCTCGCGCGCCGGGGAAGAGCCGCGGCGATAGCCATTGGTTCAGCTCCGGCAGAAAGGCGAGCAGCGCGCCGGTGAGGCCGACCAGGATCAGAAACCCGGCCATCGTCAAGCCGACCCAGCGATGTACGATAACCCAGAAGGAACGCCGCATCTTTTAGAACTCGACTTTGAGCGACCCGAGGAAGGTGCGCGGCGCGCCGGGCATGGCGAAAGTCCAACTGTTGGAGCCGGCCCAATAGGTCCGATCGAACAGATTGTCGATATTGAGCTGCGCGGTGAGCTTCCGACCCGCGACCTCGAAGCTGTAGCTCCCCATCAAATTGAAGATCGCATAGCTCGGCAGAACATAGCTGTTGATCGTGTCGCCGTAACGATCGTCCAGCGCCACTACTCCGCCGCCGAGCTTCAATCCCGCGAGATCGCCCTGGAACTCATAGGTGCTCCATAGGCTCCCAGAATTACGCGGGGCGAGGAACAGACGCTTGCCCGTGTTGCCGGCGCCGCCGTCCCAGCCGACGTCTTTGTTGATCTTCGCATAGCCGAGATAAGCGTAGGTGGCGATGATGCGCCAGCCGGGCAGCACTTCGCCAGAGAGGTCGAATTCCAAACCACGGCTCTCCGCCTCGCCGATCGTGCGCGAGAGCGTCGGATTTGTGGGGTCGGGAACGCCGATATTATTCTTCGTCAAATCAAAATAGGAGGCCGTCGCGGACAGCCGTCCGTCGAAGAGCTCTATCTTGACGCCGCCCTCCCATTGCCGCGCGGTCTGCGCGGGAATCATGTTGCCGGTCGCGCCCCTGTAGAGGCTGTTGGAAACGCCGAAATTCTCGGTGTAGCTTCCATAGATCGAAAGCCATTGCATGGGACGCCACAAGACCCCCGCTCGGGGGCTGATGCGATTGTCCCGCGTCGAAACGAGCTGCGAGACATTGTTCATGCCGGTCGCGTCGTCGTAGCGAAACCCGCCGAGCAGGAAGATGTCGTAAGGCAGCTGCATCTGATCCTGAAAATAATACCCTTGCCAGGACTGCGTGAAGCTGATCCTCGACAGGAGCGCTGGATCGAGCGGAAACCTGTTCGGCAGATAGCTAGGCGAGAAAATGTTGAAGGCGGGAGCCGCCTGGCAACAGATCGTTCTCAGACTATCGTCGATATGGAAGTAGTCGTATCCGAACAAGACATTGTGCTTGACGCCGAATGTCTCGAACTTTCCGGCGAGATTGGCCGTCGTGTAGTAACGATCGGAACGACCGCCCGGCAAGGAGACGTTGAAGAAGCGATCGAGCGTTCCGGTGGCGTTTGCTTTATCGAAGAAGAGGCTGTTGTTTTCTCCGAACCGCCAGAGCTCGCCAATGAACCGATGACGAAATGTCCAATTCTCGTCGAGATCACGAGACCAATTGAAGCCGAAGAGATAGCGATCGCCCGTCGATCGGTTCGAATTGGGCTCCGCCACATAACGCGTGCGCGGAACAGGAGCCGTGCGATTGCCGATAGGCGGAATGCCGGGGTCGGCGGTGTCGTTGAAGTGGGAATATTCGAACTCGGCCGTCAGCTGTGTGTGGTTGTCGATGTTCCATCGCACCACAGGCGCGATGAAAATGCGGTCGTTGTGCAGAAAATCTCGGAACGAGCCGGCGTTCTCATAGGCGACGTTGATTCGGTAGAGCACAGATTTGTCCGAGCTGATCGGCCCGGTGGCGTCGAGAGTCGTGCGATAGAAGTCGAACGAGCCGATCTGCTGCTGGATCGCATAGCGGCGCTCTTCCAACGGCTGCTTGGTGACGACATTGACGATGCCGCCGGGCTCCGAACGTCCGTAGAGGATGGAGCCGGGCCCCTTCAGCACTTCGACGCGCTCCAGATTCGCCGTGTCGCGCTTGCTGGAGCCGCCGCCGAGCACGTCCGGAATCAGGAAACCATCGCGATAGATCGTGCCGTTCGAGAAGCCGCGAATGAGAAAGGCGTCCGATTGGCCCTGATTCCACGGAATCTGAATGACGCCTGAAACGTTCTGCAGCGCCTTCTCGATCCTCACGACCTGCTGGTCCTGCAGCACCGCCTGCGGAACCACATGAACGCTGGCGGGCGTCTCCATGATCGGCGTGTCGGTCTTGGTGGCGGAGCTGGCGTTGGGGAGCCGATAGGCATTCTGGCCAGCAGCGCCTCCCGCGCCACCCACGACGCCGCGCGTCTCCGCCCCCACATCGATCGGCGGCAGCGACTCGGCCCCGGCGTCATTGCGCACGCCATTGTCCGCCTGCGCCAGAGTGATCAGCACCGAGCGGCCGTTATCGGCGAATCTGTAAGTGAGCGTGGTTCCCTCCAGCAGAGCGCGCAAGGCGTCCTGCGTGGTGAATTGGCCGGACAATCCGCGCGTTCGCACGCCGCGCGTCAGCCGCGCGTCATAGGAGAGCCGAAGATCGTTCTGATCCGCGAAGGCGGTGAGCGCTTCCGTGAGCGGGATTTGGTCGATGCGGTAGAATTTGACGGCGCCGGTCCGCTCCTGCGGAGCGATGGCGGCCTCGGCCGGACGGGAGGTCGATCCTGAGCCCGCCATCAAAAAGCCGACTGTCGCCGCCGCGATTGCCGAACCCATGTCGCTCTTCCCCTTCGGGGCCTTCGTCCTCGCCATTGCGCCGCCTTTTGAATTCATCGAGGGCGCGAAAATGCCCCCTCATTGGATTCAACGTGGTCGATCTGCGCCTCGGAACCATGCCGAAAAAAAAAGCCTCGAACTTTTTTCCGGGCGGGTGGAATTTCGGCGAAGGACGTCACTCGTGGAGCAGGATCAGATAATTCGACAAGCGATAGGCCGAGAGGCCGAGCGCGGTTTCGATATCGGCGAGGGCCTGCGTCGGATCATCCGTGCGATAGACGCCGGTCACGCGGCGCGCGCAAATCTCGCGGCGCAGACAATAGACGACGCCATGACGATAGCGGCCGAGCATGGCGAGCACATCGCCGAGCGCCTCGTCCTCGACGATCAGCCTGCCGCGCCGCCAGGCGGTGAGCTTCGCCACATTCGCGGCGGCCGGCGCGCTCGCGGAAGAGCCGCGCAGGAAGCTCGTCGCCTGCCCTTCCCGAGCGACGACCTCCGCGCCGCCGCTGGCCACGGAAACGCTGTGCTCCGTGACCGTCACGCGCGCGCCATTCTCGTCGAGGGCGACGTCGAAAGACGTGCCGAGCGCTGTCGCCGAGCCGCCGGCGGCCTCCACGACGAAGGGTCTCGACGCATCCGGCGCCACATCGAACCATGCCTCCCCGCGCAGCAGCGTGAGGCGACGGCGCGCCGGCGTGAAGTGGAGCGCGATCGCCGAGCGCGCGCCGAGCTCGACATGCGATCCGTCCGCGAGCGTCACGCGACGCGTTTCGCCGGCGCCGGTGGAATAGTCGGCGACAAACGGAATGGAGAGATCGCCGAGCAACAAGGCGAGAGCCATAGCGGCGGCGGCGCCGGCCATGACCGGGCGGCCCCTGCGCCTCGCCGGAGCTTGCTTCGCAGGGCGGCGCAGGCTCAGCCTGGCGAACTCGGCGGATAATCCCTCGGCCTCGCGGAACGCCGCCGCATGCGCAGCATCGGCCGCGAGCCAAGCGTCGAGCGCCGCCTGCTCCTTGCGCGTCAACGGTCCTTCCTTCTTTCGAAGGACCCAGTCCACCGCAATGTCGTGCGGGTCTTCCGGCGTGTCGCTGTCGAAGCTCATGCGCGTCGCCGCCTGACCGGCATGGACATTGATTTCGGGAATGACGCCGCAGCGCGCCGCCTGGCCCCGCTCCTGATCGCTTTGCCCGCGCCCTCTATAGAGTACAACGCGCTGGATGGAAAAAACGGAACCTCGCGATGTAACAGCATAATCAGCGCGCCGCCTCGCGGCAGCGCCGAAAGGCGAGGCGGATATGCCGCCGCGCCATGCTGTCGGAAATGCCGAGCCGCGCGGCGGCCTCCTTCACCGGCAGGTTTTCCTGCATGACGAGGACAAAGACCTCGCGGCATCGGGGCGGAAGCGTTTCGATCGTCGCGATCAAAAGCCGCGATCTGTCGCTCTCCTCGCTCGACGCTCCGGGCAAGGCTTCGGCCGAGGGCGCCTCCGGCAGCTCTTCCTTGAATTCGAGATATTTCGCCTCGGTATTGCGCCGCCGCGCGAGATCCCGCGCGAGGTTTGTCGCGATCGTATGGAGAAACGCCTCTGGATCGGGCATGGCCTCGAGCCCGCCACGGCGCAGAGCGCGGATGAAGGTCTCCTGCAACAGGTCCGGCGCGTCGTTCGCGCCCGCTTTGCCGCGCAGGTAGACGAGAAGCTGACGACCGTGGCGCTTGAAAAGCTCGCCCACGGAGCGCCGCAATGCAGAATCGAGCATTTTGCACCGGCGAGGGCTGATCGAGATCGCAAAAAGCCCGAGCGGCGGTCCCGGCAGGGAGATCGCTACGCCTCTAGGGCTGGCGGCAATGGGATCGAGAAAAAGCGCGGCGGGGCGCGCTGCGACCACGAGCTGATCCAGCCGGCCGGCGATGATGGCTCCACCATCCGAGACTCGTCGCCCAGAACGATCTCGGCGGCCCGGAATGAGAGAACGGCGCCGGCTGGGAGGACCGAGAGAAAACCCGTCGGACCATCGATCTGGCCGGCCCGGCACGGAATGCAGCAGGAGCAAGAAAAATGCGGTCCAGGGGAATGGCGATGGCCATCGGCGCCGCCGGACGTGGCGCAATGGCCGGCCTCTGCGGCGACGACCCCCGGTTCGACAGCGGACAAAGCCGCGACCGCCATGCCGGGCAAGACGAGAGCCCAAGCCAAGAGGCCCACGATCAATAGGCGGGCTATTCCCTTCGGCCAGAGCGCGAACTTATCCATTCTCCATACGGAACCCCCGGATGCTGGCGAGTGTCAAGCGCGGGGGACGGCGAGCCAGCGAAACCCTTTCCCTGTTGCAGAAGCGCAACAGAGACCGCCGCGGCGCCGACGAAGCCGGAACCCACCCCGGTCCTTCGCCGCGCGAACCGAAGGCGCCGTGATTTTTCGAGACCTCAGAGCCGCTTCGATTTCGCGAAAGCGTCTCGGCCGACCTTGTCGGCGGACAGCCGGAAACCGGCGAACATTTGCTCCATCATCGCTTTGACCGCCGCCGGAGCCCGCTCCGGCTGGCCGGCGTCGAATGGCGGCTCGGGCGCATATTGCGCGATGAGCTGCACGCCCTCGGCGTAAGTGCGGTCGCGCAATTCGCCGACCAGAGCCAGGGCGAAATCGAGGCCCGCCGTCACGCCCTCCGCGGTGATGCGATTGCGATCGCGCACGAAACGGCCGGGCGTCGGCGTCGCGCCGAAGATCGGCAGCAGCGGCTTCGCCGACCAGTGCGACGTCGCACGATAGCCGTCGAGCAGGCCCGCCGCGCCGAGCAGAAGCGAGCCCGTGCAGACCGAGGTGACATATTTCGCGCGCGCGCCGCGGCTTTTGATGAAGCGCAACGTCGGCTCGTCCTGCATGGCGGCGAGCGTGCCGGAGGCGCCGCCAGGCACGCAGAGAATATCGAGATCGACCGGCGCATCGTCGAAGCTCGCATCCGGCGTGATCGTCAATCCCGTATCGCTGACGACCGGCGTCTTGCTCTTTGCGATCACGAAAGCCGTCGCGCCCATCAGCCCGGTGAGCATGTAATGCGGGCCGATCATGTCGAGCGCGGTGAACTCCGGATAGATCAGAAAGCCGATCTTCTCATTGCCGGACCACGAGGCCGGCATGTTCGACATATCGTGATCGGCCGTGACCTTCTGAGCCGCGCGCGCATCGAGCGCGCCGCCGGCGACGAGCGCGGCGAATGCGGCCAAGGCTTCGCCGAAGCGGCGGCGATCGAGCGTGTCCAATGGCCCCTCCTACATTTTCACGGAAACGGTGGCGAAGAATGTGCGCCCCTCCCCCGGCGCGACGCGCCCGGAGAGATAGGGATATTGGACGTAATAGCGTCGATCGCCGAGATTTTTGGCGGCGATCGAGAAGGTGAAATTCTCGTGCTTGTAGGCGACATCGGCGTCGAATGTGATGTAGCCCGGCGTCGTCCAGGTGCGGCCGAGTTCGACGCGCGAGGATGAGGCGGCGTAGAAGCCGGCGCCGAAGGACCAGCCCTGCAGCGCGCCGTCGAAGGCGTAATGGCCCCAGAAACGGCCGGAGTCGCTGGGCGTCCCGACGAGGCGCGCGTTCATATATTGCGTGTTCTCATCGCTCGTGACCTTGGCGTCGATATGGGCGTAGCTGCCGAGGAAAGAGAGATTTGGCGTCGGCTGCCAGACGAGGTCGGCCTCGAATCCATGCGAGTTCTGCTCGCCGGTCTGCCTCTGAGTGAGGGAGCCGGACACGGCGGTCGGCACATTGGTGCGCGTGAGATCGAAATAAGCGAGCGTGCCCGAAAGGCCGAACGGACCGTCGAGCTTCACGCCGCCTTCGAGCTGTCGCGACCCTTCGGGCTTGGGCGGCGCATTATTGGCGCCCGAGAAATAGCTGACCCCGCGCAAGCCTTCAGAATAGCTCCCATAGACGGAGAGCCAGTCGGTCACATCATAGGTCGCGCCGACGCGCGGCAGCACGCGCGTCGCGCTCGCGTCATAATGAGTCGGCGGCGTGACCGCATTTTCGGTGAAGTGGATATCGACCGTGGCGACGCGCAGAGCGCCGAGGAAATGCAAGCGATCGAAGATCGTCGACTGCAATTGGACGCTCGCTCCTGCGTTCTGATAGCTATTGGCGATCTTCGTGAACACCACCGTGTCCGCCGCCCCTTCGACCGGCAACCGAAAGGCCGGGAAATATGGCGCGCGAAAGTCGATCAGCTGCGGGAAGCCGAAGAAGGGATCGGCGTCTGTCGCATTATTGCCCGCCATGACTCCGTGATCGACGACGCGATTGAAATCGCCGCCGACGAGCAGACGATTGCGCGTCGGGCCATAGTCGAATTTCGCGACGAAATTGGAGCTGATCGAGAATTCGGTCAGCTTCTGATCGAGAATGTCGTTCGCGACATAGAATTGCGACGGCCCGCCATAGACGCCGTAGGGACCGAAGTCGTACGTGGTCGGCTCATTGCCGAAGAGGAGTTGCGACGGCTCGTGAATTTTCGTGACCGAGTAGCGCGCCGTGGTGAAAGTGGAAAATGTGTCGTCGAAGGCGTGATCGAAGCGCGCCGTCACCGACTGCGATTCCGTGGAGGTAACGGGAAGACCGGCATTGGCGAGGAAGGCCGTGCGGCGAATGGAATAGAATGAGCGATCGACAGACCCGACCGCCGGCAGGCCGGGATAATCCTGCTGCTCGCGCCGCGCGATATGGCCTTGCAGCGTGAGCGAGGTTCCCGCGTTATTGGTAATGGTCAGCGTCGGATCGAGCGTGTAGCTCTGGCGGCGGATCGTGTCGACAATCGACTGCGATGTCTCGAACTGGCCGGCGAAGCGGAACAGCAGCGTTTTCGATTCATTGAGCGGCTGATTGATGTCGAGATAAGGACTGCCGAAGCGATAGCCGCCGGCGCGCACGCCCACTTCCGCGAACCGATCCGGTGTGGGGAGCTTCGACACAATGTTGACGACGCCTCCGATCGGGCTCGACCCACCTTGGAACAATATATTGGCGGGACCCTTCAAAACCTCGACCCGCTCGACATTGACGAGCAGATCGCGCTCGCCGAGCGAGCCGTAATTCGGCAATCCGTCGATATAGCGCTCCGCGTCCATTCCGCGCAGCTTGACGCCGAGCCCGCCGGGAAAGCGCGGATCGAGCGGCGTGAGGCCGGAGATGTTTTGGAAGAGTTCGGACTGCGAGATGGCGTTTTGATCGTCGATCAGCTTGCGCGGGACGACGACGACGGAAAGCGGCAGCTCCTTCAGCGGCGTGGCCATGCGCGCGATGCGCGCGGTCAGCGCCTGATAGCCGCGCACTGGCCCGGCGGTGGTCTGCTCGACATCCGTGGCGGTCTTTGCGGCGGCCGCGCGGCGCTCATCCGCAGCGATGGAGATGGGCGGCAGCGCCTCTTGCGCGGCGGCGCCGGGCAGGCCGGCCACGACGAGGGCGAGCGCGCTTACCGATCGCAGGGAAAAACGACGATTCATGTGTGGCCTCCTTGATCGCCGCTCTCTCGACGGCGTGGATGTCGTAGCGTCCGACAGGGGAGCGAGGCCCGCCAGCCTCCAACCCTCGGAGCAGCGCTCTAAGGACCCCACTTAACCCGAATGTAACGTGAGCGCCGCCTCCATGGCTTTTCGCGGACTGTGGCGCCGGCGCAACAGTCACGCTCGCGTCCGCTTGCCACCGCCACATTTGGCCACGATAATCCGCGCTCCCGATAGACGCGAGGCGGCGCCGAAAGATGCGGGTTCTGATGGTGGAGGACGAGCCGGAGATGGCGAAGCTCGTCGCGGGGAAGCTCGCGCGTTCGGGCTTCGTCGCCGATCGCGTCGGCTCGCTCGACGAGACGATGGAGGCGCTGCGGCAGCACAAATATTCGCTGGTGCTGCTCGACCGTCGTCTTCCGGACGGCGACGCGATCTCCATATTGCCCGAGATTCGTCGAGCGCAGCCGTCGATCCGCATCGTGATGCTGACCGCGCGCAACGCTGTCGAGGATCGGATCGAAGGGCTCGACGCAGGCGCCGATGATTATGTGACCAAGCCCTTCGACGCCAATGAGCTGATCGCGCGCGTGCGCGCCTGCCTGCGGCGGCCGGGCGGCGAGGCGGCGACCCCGATCGCGGTCGGCAGAATCGTCTTTCATCCAGATACGCGCGACGTCAGCGTCGATGGCGCGCTGGTTCTGTTTCACAAGCGTGAGCGCGCTCTGCTGGACATTCTGCTGCTCAACGCCGGACGCGCCGTGCTGCGCGACCGGCTGCTCGCGGAAATCTACGGTTTCGCGGACGATGTGCAGGCCACCGCGCTCAGCATGCTGGTTTCGCGCCTGCGACGCCGGCTGCTCGATCTCGACGCCGGCGTCGAGATTCACACGGCGCGCGACGTCGGCTATCTGCTGACGGAGCGCAAGGAGAAATGAGAAGCCCATCCCTGCTCACGCGCTTCGTGCTCGGCATCACTGCGATCGAGCTGCTCACCTATTTTCTCATTTGGCCGGTCACGGCGATCCTCGCCACTTACATGGGGCTCGCAGTGACCGACTCCGTCAATTATTGGGCGGAGTTTCGGGCCATCGAGGTGGTCGACGCCGCGCTGGTGAAAGACGCCGACGGCTCCGCCCATATAGAGGAGACGCCGGCGCTGCGCGCCTATCAGGCCCGCAATCCCAATTTCCGTTTCGCGATCATCGACAGCCGCAACGGCGCCGCGCTCGCCGGCTCATCGGAGGCGCTCGCGCGCGTTTTGCCGAGCGGCGGCGGGATCATCGCCATCCGAAATTATTTCCGACTTCCGAATGATCCCGATCCCGACGCGCGCGGCGTCTTGCGGGAGGCCAAGCCGCCCTATCGGGTGGCGATCTATGGCTACACGCTGCATTGGGACGATCTCGGCGCCGTGATGCGCATGCTGGCGGATCGCACGCAGATCATTCCTTTCCTGCCCTTCGTCGTGTCGGCTATTCTCATCTCCTGGCTGATGACGCGCTTCGGGCTGACGCCGCTCTACAAAGCGAAGGACCAGCTCGCCAGCATCGATTTCAAATCGGTCGACCAGCGCATAGACGGCTCCAAGGCGCCCAAGGAGATCGCGCCGTTTCTCGGCGCGCTCAACGCCGCTCTGGCGCGGCTCGAGGACGGCGCCAAGCAGCAGCGGCGCTTCACGGCCAATGCCGCGCATGAGCTGCTCACGCCGATCGCGATTCTGCGCGCGCGTCTCGACGCGCCCAACGAGCCGGGCTTTCTCGGCGATCTCGCCCGCGACATTCGGCGCATGCAGTCCATCGTCGAGCAATTGCTGGTTCTCGCCCGCGGAGCGGAGCGTGGAAGCCTCGTCGCCGAGGACATAGATCTCGGCGCGCTCGCCCGCCATATGATCGCCGACTATCTGCCATTGATCGTCGACAATGGCCGGGCGATCGCCTTCGATCCCCCGGCGACGCCGGTCGTCGTCCGCGCCAATCGGCAAGCGCTCGAATGCATGCTGTCCAATCTCATCAATAACGCCCTGCGCGCCGAACCCGTCGGCGGGACGATCGAGCTTCGCGTGCGCGCCGGCGCCAGCCTGGAGGTCGCCGACCATGGCGAAGGGGTCGCGGCGAGCGAGCGGGAACTGGTCTTCGAGCCCTTCTGGCGCCGGACCGAGACGACGCGCGGAGCCGGCCTCGGCCTCTCCATCGTCAAGGAACTTTCGGAAAAGCAAGGCGGCAGAGTCTTCGTCGTCGAGACCCCGGGCGGCGGCGCGACATTCGGCCTCGCGCTGCCGGATCGGGGAGCGTCATGACGCGCAGCGAGCTGCAGGACGCGAAATGCGCCGTTGCGACGTCCGCGGACGACGCTCACGAGGATGCGGCGACATGCGCTCGCGCGCGGCGGCGTCGATAATCGGCGACCGCGCGCGCGATCGGATGCCGACCGAATGCGAGCTCGGCGATGGGCGCCACGAAGATCGCGGGAGCTGCGCCGCCGCCGACCTCGACTTGGCACATGAGGCCGAAGGCGTCGCCGGCGTCGAAAACATTGGTCACAGTGCATCGCCGGTCCGAGCCGCGACGCCGCGCGGCCGCGATCGACAGAGCCAGCGACCGTCCCCTCGGATGCGCCATAAGAGGCAAGCAGGGTCGAAGCGCATCGATCAGCCCGCGAGCGTCGGCGGCGCGCGCCGGGTCGACGTCGTTAGAATCCATATCTCGAGCAATATTTGTCATGTCGAAATCTGCTTGCGTGAATGTCGCTATGGACGTTTCGGTGAATGCGACGCGCTTCCGGCAGTCGGACGCAGCGCTCGACGAGCAATCCCTCATCGTTCTCCGAGACGAGCCTCCTCGTCGTCGGAGATTGCGCCCTGCTCTACCGCCTTACACGCCAATGAACGAGGAATATATAATAGAAATAACTTCAGGCAAACAAAATACATAACGTAGATACATGTAATTTCTATCCGTATAGAAGCAATACGCTCACAATACATACAGCCGGATACGTAATATTTCCCCTCTGCGCAGCTATTTCCCCGCGGCCTGCGTCTTCCAGGGATCGGCGAAGCGCGGCGAGGTGAGCAGAGTCTCGTCGGTCAACGCCTTCAGAAAAGCGAGCAGATCGGCCTTCTCCTGCGGCGTCAGATCGACCTTCACGATCAGCGGGCTCTTCAACGGATTGGCCGCGCCGTCGCCGGCGTTGGGGCCGCTCGCGATCTTCCGCCCGCTGCGCGCATAGATATCGATGACCTCCTCGAGCGTCGCGACCGTTCCGTCATGCATATAAGGCCCTGTCACCGCTATGTTGCGCAGTCCCGGCGCGCGGAACTTGCCCATATCGTCCGGGTCTTGCGTGATGTCGTAGAGGCCGTGATTGGGCTCTGGATAGGCGCCCTTTCCGTTGATGTCGTAGAGCCCCGTATTGTGGAACGGCGTCTCCGCCTCCCGCGTCTTGGCGTGCACGAATTGATCGTCGAGATTGACGCTGCCATGGCAGTGATGACATTCCGCCTTCTCGCCGAAATAGAGATCGTGCCCGCGCTGCTCCGCCTCGGTCAGCTTGATCTTGCCTTGCAGATATTGATCGTAACGGCTGTCGAAGGAAACAACGCCGCGCTGGAAAGCCGAGATCGCCTTGATGATCGTCTCGAAGGAGATCTGCTCGGCCGGCTTTTTCTCCGGAAAAGCGGCGGCGAACCATTTCTTATAATCCGCGTCATTGCGGAAGCGCGCGACGATCTCCGCCTTATTGGCGTCATTGACGCCCATCTCGATCGGCCGCTCGCCATAGAGCGGATTTTCCATCTGCCGCTCGAGCGTCACCAGCGCCGGATTGGCCCAGGTGAGCGTCGCATGCCAGCCGGAATTGACGATCGACGGCGCATTGCGCGGCGTCTTCTCGCCCGTGGAGCCGACGCTGACGACGCGCCCGTCGGTGAAGGCGCGCTCCTGCAAATGACAGGAGGAGCAGGAGACGGTCGCATTGCCGGAGACGCGCTTGTCGAAGAACAAGCGCCGTCCGAGCTGAAACTTCTCCTCCGACATGGGATTGTCGGCAGGCACGCGCGGCGGCGGAACATATTTGGGAAGCTCCCATTTCCATTCCGTCGGCTCTGCCGTCGCGACGCAAGTCGCCGCGACGGTGAGCGTCAATCCGAAGAGCGCGGCCCGGCTCATTGCTTTGCGCCCACGACTTTCGCCGGCGTCGTCGCGCCGACCTTGAAAATCGGCGAGAGGCCGGGCCTGGTCTGCTTGCCGGCGTCGCCGGCGCCCGCGGCGCTGTCGCCGAGATTGAGGCCGAGCGCGGCGAAAACGGCAAGACATTCGGGGTCGTCGAGCGCGCTCATGCAGCCGATCGCGCCGCCCTTGTCGGCGGCGATATCGGAATTTGCGAGCAGACGGGTCAAATCGAACTCGACGCGCTGCGTCTTGGGATCGAAGCGGTCGAGCGCCACAGAGAAGCGGTTCTCATGCGCGCAAGCGACGATCTCGCCGGTCGCCGGATTGCCCTTGCAGGCGGTGGAGCCGATATGCACCATCCACGTCCGCGTCTTGGAGCCGTCGGCCTTGACGACCGGCGTCTCCGGATCGAACTCGAAAGTCACGAAGCGGCGGCCGGCCTGCCAGTTCCACGCCATGCCGACCACATCGAGCGGCGCCGGCGCGGTCTCGACATTGGAATGATTGATCGAAACGGGCTTGCCGTCGACGATCGTCTCCACCGGGGCGCCGACCGAGAATTCGAGGCCCACATAGGCGCCCGCCGGCGCTTTGCCGACGATTGTCGTGTTCTTGGCCGGATTGCCCGGCGTGCATGGACTATTGCCGCCGCGCGCATCTTTGAAATCGAGCAGAGCGACGTCGCCATATTGCCATTCGCTCTGCTCCAGCGCCACCGGCGTGCGCTTGCCCTTGGCGTCGACCAGCTTGAAGCCATACACGTAGAGACGCGCTTCATGGAGCTTGGCGGACAGATGGCCCGTCCCCAGATTTGCGAGCGGCGCGCCGCAGCCGACCTCCTTGCCGTCGTCCATCAGCGCAAAGGAGATGGACACCGGCTTCGTCTCGCTGGAGGCGGCGAGAACCGGCCCGGAAACGCCGCAAAAATAGGCAGCCGCCATGGCCGCAAATCCGAGGTTTCGTAAAATCCGCATCTCGACTTCCTCCGCTTTTCGGCCGAGCGTTCCGCCCGCCGCAAAAATTCCCGAGGGCCTCGCCTGTCTTATAGGACGCGCGAGGAGGCGAAAAAGGAACGTCGGGACGAAAGATTTTTTGCGGCAAGCGCAAGATCTGCCGTCCCGCGACGCACGCCGATCAGAATTCCACCCGCAGCGACCCCATAAAAGTGCGGGGCGTCCCGGTTTGGATGAGGTATCGGCTGGCCGCCGAAGGGTAATAGGTTCTATCGCCGATATTCTTCACATTGAGCTGCGCGGTGACGTTGAAACCTTCGATCTTCGTCCGATAGGCGATCATGCCGTTGAAGATGGAATAGCTCGGCAGAACGAAGGAGTTCGCCGTGTCGCCCAGCTGATCCGAGCTCGCGGAGACGCCGCCGGCGACGCTCAGCCCGCGCAGATCGCCATCCGCGTCGTATTTGACCCACAGATTGCCGTAGTTGCGCGGGCTGCCCGGCAGAATGCCGCCGCTGACCGCGACCTGCCGCGTATAGGCGCTGACGGGATCGGTGGCCGTGCCGACGAGCGTCCGCACATCGTCATGCGTATAATTGGCGATGACGCTCCAATTGTCGTCGATGCGGCCGGTCAGATCGATCTCGAAACCCTGGCTGCGCGCCTTGCCGATCAGCAGCGTGTTGTTCGCATTGCTCGGATCGGTCACCGGCACATTGGTCTTGGTGATGTCGAAATAGGCCATCGTCAACAAAAGACCCTTGTCGAAGAATTCGGCCTTGAGGCCGCCCTCATATTGCTCGCCTCTCTGCGGCGACAGCGTCACGCCTTGCGTGGTGACCTGATTTGCGCCCAGCGCCTGAGTGAAATTGCCGTAGAGCGACAACCATGAAAACGGCTGATAGACGACGCCGAGGCGCGGGCTGAATCCCTTGTCGTAGCTCGCCCAATAGGTAGACGCGGCGAGATAGGGGGAAGTCCGGTATCGGCTGATCGCCGTCTCCGCCCAATCGTAACGGCCGCCGAGCAGAACATGCACGGAGTCGCCGAGGAAGGAGATCATGTCCTGAGCGTAGACGCCGGTCCATTTCTGGCCCTGTATCGTATACTGCGACGCGCCCAGAATATTCTCGAACTGCCAAGAATTCGGAGCATACACATTGATCGCGCTGGCGCTCAACGACGCTCCGACGCTCATCGGCGAGAAAAAGTCGAAATGATCGAAGCCGACCAGAATTGAATGCTGGAGCGGGCCGGTGGCGAATTTTCCCTTCACGTCGAGATTGGTCGAGAAGACCTTGTCCACATAGCCGAGATTGAGCGTCATAGACCGCGTGAGAACGCCGGTCGCCTGATTGAATCCGAGCGGAAAGCCATTGTCGGTCCGATTGTTCGTCAGCGCATAGCTCAGACGATTGGTCACGCTCCAGTCGGGCGAGAGATCATAGGTCCAATCATAGGCGATGCGCTTCTTGCTGATATTGTTCGGCATGTTCACCGTGAGGAAGGCCGGCGAGAGGTAGCGGCTGCGCGGAAGATTGGCCGGGCCGCCCGCCACGGCGGGGTAGATCGGATAATCATCCACCCATGTCTTGTTCTGATATTCGAAATCGACATTCATCCGGAATTGCTCGATCGGATGAAAGGAGACCGTCGGCGCGATGAAAACGGCTCTATCGGTGACGTAATCGCGATAGGAATCTGTGCGGTAATATTCGCCGTTGACGCGATAGAGAATGGATTTGTCGCTTGTTATGGGGCCAGTGGCGTCGATCGTGGTTCGCGTCAGCCCATAGGAGCCGAGCTGCTCCTCCACCGAATAATAGGGCGTCTCCAGCGGCCGCTTGAGGACCATGTCGATGACTCCGCCGGGCTCCATGCGGCCGAAGAGCATAGCGGCCGGCCCTTTCAGCACATCGATCGATTGCAGATTCGTCGTGTCGTAATTGCGGGCGCGATAGTCCTGCAAGCCGTTCTTGAATGTGCTCCCGAAGGAGGAGAAGCCGCGAATCTTGAGAATGTCGAAGAAATTCGGTGAGAGCGTCACGCCGCTGACATTCGAGACGATGGCGTCCCTCATGCTGATCGCCTGCTGATCGTCCATCGTCTGGCGCGTCACCACCTGGACGGAGATCGGCGTCTGCATGATCGGCGTATCGGTCTTCAGCGTCGTCGCCGCAGTCGGACTCGGCCGATATCCGGTGAAGCGGTCGCCCGGCCCCTGCGGCGCCCCGCGCGTCCGCTCCTTGGCCTCAGCCCCCACATCGATCGGCGGCAAAGCCGCCGCGCCGGAGGCGTCGGTCGCCGTTCCGCGATCGTTCTGCGCCAGAATGATCGACACCGTCTTGCCCTTGGCCGCGAAGCGCCACGACAATCCCGTTCCCGACAGCAGCCGATCGAGCCCTTCGTCCACCGCGAAATCGCCGTCGAGCCCCACCGTCCTCAACCGGCTGGTGACTTCGGAATCATAAAGAATCTGCAATCCATTGAGATCGGCGAAAGCGTTCAAGGCGCCCGGCAGCGGACCCGACGCGATCCGATAGCTCTGCGCCAGGCCAGCGCGCTCCTGCGGAGAAATGGCGGCCTGCGCCGGCGAGTCGGAGACGCTCGAGCCCAGCGCCAGAGCGCCCATTGCCGCGATCGCCAGCGTCGAGCTCATATCGGCCTCGCCTGCTCCGAACTTTTTACGAAAATTCTGCCCCGCCATTGCGCCGCCTCTTTGTCATGAGGGGTCGTGTTTCGCCCCCTCCGTCAGCGCTCCACGCGGTAAGAGGCCAAAGAGGAGGTCGGCGCGCAAAAAAACTCGCGCGCCGCGGCGCTCATTCGTAGACGATCGTCAGATATCGCGTGACATGCACGGCATGGAGGCCGAGCGACGTCTCGATCTCGTCCAGCGCGGCGATCGGATCATCGGCGTTGAACACGCCGGTCACGCGCCGCGCCTTCAACGCCGGGTCGACGAAATAGACCAAGCCGCGATGATAGCGGCCGAGCGCGCGCACGACCTCGCCGATAGGACGGTTCTCGAACATCAGCTTGCCGCGCCGCCAGGCGGTGGCGCGAGCGATATCGGCCGGTTCCGGCGCCGCGGCCGCCCCGCCTTCGTCATAGGCGCTCTGCTGCCCCTCCTCGACGACGACCTCGCCCCGGCCGGTCGAAACGCGAACCCGATGGCTCGTCACCGTCACGCGCGCCCTTCCGCCTTCCAGCGCCACATCGAAGGCCGTGCCGAGCGCGGTCGTCGTTCCGCCGGCCGCCTCGACGACGAAAGGCCGCGCGGGATCGGGCGCGACGTCGAACCAAGCCTCGCCGTCGAGAAGGACGACGCGCCTTTGTCCGGCGCTGTACCGCACGGCCAGCGCGCTGCGGGCGTCGAGCTCGACGCGCGAGCCATCCTCCAGCGTCGCCTGGCGCGTCTCGCCGGGGCCGGTCGCGTAATCCGCCCGAAGACGCAGCGAGATCACGTCATAGGCGAAGAGCGCGAGCAGCGTCGCTGTGGCAGCAGCCGCCGCTCTTCGCCGCCGGCGGCGCGCTTTGCGCAGAGGTCCGACGCCCGGCCAGCGCGGCGCCATGAAGTCGCCGAGCGCTGCGAGCTTGTCGAAAGCGGCGCGATGAGCGGCGTCCTCGGCCAGCCAGGCCTCGAAAGCGGCCCTGTCTCGCTTGGAGAATGTCGCTTCGTTCCGCCGCAGCCACCAGTCAATCGCAGCGTCGCGGACATCGGGGGGAGCGGCGGGCTTCTTCTCGGACATTGCGTCATCCGTCACAGAGCTGTGCGCGCGGCCGACGCCGATGAGCGGGAGCCTGCGCTTCATACCACGCGCGAGAACGCGAAACGGGAGGCGCCCTCCGCACAAAATCGAGAGTCGTTCCGGTTCCTGCTTCGCTCGAAAACACTCTAGTCCAGCGCCGCCCAGCAGCGCGCCATGGCGAGGCGCATGTGCTTTTGCGCCATATTGCGCGATATTCCGAGCCGAGCGGCGATCTCGCCGAGATCGAGCCCCTCCTGCATATAAAGGAGAAAAACGTCGCGGCAGCGTGGCGGCAGGCCTTCGACCGCCCCTTGCAGCAGACGCCACCTCTCCTCGGCCTCGAGGCGAGAGTCTGGCCTTTCGCCCGCCGCGACGGCCTCTCCGGCGTCGACGCCGACCGCCAGATATTTCGCCTCCGTCCGCCGTCGGCGGGCATGGTCGCGGGCGAGATTGGTCGCGATACGTTGCAGGAGCGAGGGCGGATCGGCCAGCGCGTCGATGCGGCCGTGCCGCAGCACGCGCACGAAGGTCTCCTGAAGCAGGTCGGAGGCGTCATCGCGTCCCACTTTTCGCGACAGATAGGCAAGGAGCTGGCGCTGGCTGCGCGCGAACAATCGAGCGACGAGGTTCGATTTCTCATCTGACATGGACGATGGCCGACGATTGCCGAAGCGCCCGGGCGCGCCCGAGGCCGGCGAGGAATTGGCGAGGGACAGGTCATCGACGCAATGCGCCCGCCTGGACGAATAGAGTGAAAATCAGCGATCGATCAAAGAGATGGAGGCGCGCGCGACGACCAGGGCCGCGCCGGCTCGGGACCGAGAGCTCCCGGCTCGGAGGAAAAGCCGATCACGGCCGTTTGGCCGGCCCCAGCCGAAAGCGAAACGAACGCTTCGACGGCGTCAGAAAGCGAGACCGCGGAGCCGAGGATGCAACATTGCCGATCATGCGGCATGGTCGGCGACGTCGGGCTCTCCTGGCCCACCGCCGACGCGCCGCAATCGGCGCTCGAGATTTCGAAGCTCGTCGGCCCGTCATGAGAGCGGCAAGCGCCGTTCCCGGCGACGGCGGCCAGCAGCAGGACGGCTTGCAGGATCGACGCGAGAACAGCGAGCCGCGCGGTCGTCGCACGCTCCCAGAGAGTTCTTTTGCCGCGCGACCTGGCCATATCGAATGATCCGGCGACGAGCGAGCGATCCGCGAAAGGACAACCGCGCTCTGTCGCTTAAGAGTGCTTTCGAGCGAAGCGGGAACCGGCTCGCGTGAAGAAAGCACGCCCGAACAAGGAGATCTAGAGTCACTCCGGTTCAATTTGAACCGGAGTGACTCTAGAACACGCCTTCGCGGCAAGTCAACGGCGCGGGCCGCCCGGAGCGCAGAGAGCCGTGCGGCGACAGAGGGATCTCTCCAACGTCACGGGCTCGGCGCGACGTTGGAGTGAGACTCAGAACTCCAACCGCAGCGAGCCGAGGAAGCTGCGCGGGGCGCCGGTCATGATATAGGTGCGGTCCTGAGACGCAGGGTAATAGACCGTGTCGGTGATGTTCTTCACATTGAGCTGCGCAGTGACATTGAAGCCCTCGATCTTGGTCGTATAGGCGATCATGCCATTGAGCAGCGCATAGCCCGGCAGCACATAGGAATTGGCGTTGTCGCCGAGCGCGCTGCCCGTCACCGTGAGGCCGGCGCCGAGGCTCAGCCCTTTGAAAGCGTCGTCGGCGTCGTATTTCACCCAGAGATTGCCATAGTTGCGCGGGCTCGAGGCCAGCACCTTGCCGGCCACGGCGAGGTTGCTGTTGTAGACGGTGAGCGCATTGGCCGAGGAGCCCTCGACCGTGCGCACATCGTCGTGCGTGTAGTTGGCGATGACGCTCCAATTGTCGTCGATGCGGCCGGTGAGGTCGAATTCGAAGCCCTGGCTGCGCGCTTTGCCGATGAGATAGGTGATGGTCGTATTGAGCGGATCGGCGGTCGGAATATTGGTCTTGGTGATGTCGAAATACGCCATGGTCAGCGTCAGGCGCTTGTCCAGGAGTTCCGCCTTGGCGCCCGCCTCCCATATCTCGCCGCGTTGCGGCGGCTGCGGCTGGCTGTAATTGGTCGTGTTGTTGGAGCCGAAGGATTGCGCGAAATTGCCATAGACGGACATCCAGGGCAGCGGCTGATAGACGACGCCGACGCGTGGGCTGAACGCCGAGGAATAGGCGGTCTTGTAATTGCTGTAGCCGGTCAGCCAATTGGAATTATAGCCGCCCGATGAGCTCACGGCGTTCCAATCATAGCGTCCGCCGAGCAGCACATGGACGCTGTCGTCGAGGAAGGAGATCATGTCCTGCCCATAGACGCCGGTCCATTGCTCGCCGGAATGCGCATAACCGCCGCCGCGCGGAACGTCGAGCGTGTAATAGTTGGGGGCGTAGATGTTGATGGCGCTGATCGGCGTGATGATCTGGCTCTTCATGCCCCAATAATTGCTGAAATAGTCGAAACCGACCAGCACGGAATGCGACAGTGGCCCGGTCTCGAACTTGCCTTTGAGATCGAGATTGGTGGCGAATGTGTTGTCCGTATTGCCAGGGAAATAGACGTAAGTGCGGTTCAGCACGCCGGTGATCTGATTGAAGGCGGCGCCGGCCACATTGCCGTTCCTCGTGCCCACACTCGTATAGCTCAGCCGATTGGTGAGGCTCCAATCCTTCGATATGTCATAGGTCCAATCATAGGCGATGCGCTTCTTGTCGAAGTGATTTTTCAGATTGGTGGTGAGATAGGGGGCCGACAGATAGCGGCTGATCGGAATATTCGCGGGATGGTCGTAGACCGCCGGCAGCAGCTCGTAATCATCGACCCAGGTCTTGTTCTGATATTCGAAGTCGACATTGATGCGGAACTGCTCGATCGGCCGATAGGAGATCGTCGGCGCGACGAAAAAATTGCGGTCGGTGACAAAGTCGCGATAGGAATCGGTGCGGTAATATTCGGCGTTGACGCGATAGAGCAGAGATTTGTCCGCCGTCAGCGGGCCGGTCGCATCGATCGTCGTGCGCGCGCCGCCATAGGATTGCGCCTGTTGCTGTATCGAGTAATAGGGCGTCTCCAGAGGCCGCTTCACGACGAGATTGATGAGGCCGCCCGGCTCGCTGCGGCCGAACAGCATGGCGGCCGGGCCTTTCAGAACGTCGATGGATTGCAGATTGGCCGTGTCGAGATATCGCGACCGCAGCTCGATCAGGCCGTTCTTATAGGTGCTCTGCGAGACGGAGAAGCCGCGCACCTTGTAGACGTCGAGAAGATTGGGAAGCGGCGTCACGCCGGAAACATTGGTCAGCACGGCGTCGCCGACGGAAATCGCCTGCTGATCGTCCATCGTCTGGCGCGTCACCACCTCGACGGCGAGGGGCGTCTTCAACAGCGGCGTGTCGACCTTCAACGTCGTCGGCGCGCTCGCGGCGTTATAGCCGGTATAGCGATCGCCCGGCCCCGGCGCCGCGCGGCCGCCACTCGGCGCGCCGTCTTTGCGCCCAGTCTGCGCGCCTATGTCGATCGTCGGCAGCGGCGTGGCGCCGCTCGCGTCGTTCTGCGTCGCGGCGTCATTCTGCGCCAGCACGATCGACACCGCCTGCCCATCGCGCGAGAATTCATAAGTGAGGCCGGTGCCCGCCAGCAGCGCGCCGAGCGCCTCGCGCACGGAATATTTGCCGGAGAGCCCCGGCGTCATGCGCCCATGAGTGAGACGCGCGTCATAGAGCACATGGAGATCGTTCTCATCGGCGATGACATTCAGAGCCGAAGCCACCGAGCCCGCGGGAATGCGGTAGGCCAAAATCGCTCCCGAACGCTCCTGCGGCGCAATAGCGGCCTGCGCAGGAGAATCCGAGACTCCCCCTCCCGTCATCAAGGCGCCGAACGCCGCCGCCGCGACCGCCGAACCCATATTCGCTTTTCCTCGCCGCTCGCCGCGCGCCGACTTCCTCGCCATGTCTCCGCATCTCCTCGTCGATCGTCCGCCTCGGGGCGCCGAAAGGCCCCTGTCTTGCTGGACGCGGTCGATGCGGAAAACGAAACGTCGCGGAGAAAATTTTTTTCGCGCGAGGCGAAACGCATCAGCCGTGGAGCAGGATCAGATAGTCGGTGACGTGAATGGCGCGCAGGCCGAGAAAAGCCTCGATCTCGCGCAGCGCCTGGGCCGGATTCTCGGCGTCGAAAACGCCGGTCACGCGCCGCGCGCAGCTCGCCTCGCCGATGCAATAGACATAGCCGCGCCGATGTCGGCCGAGCGTCGCGAGCACTTCGCCGAGCGGCTTGTTCTCGAAGATCAGCCTGCCGCGCCGCCAGGCGGTGGCGCGCTTGACGTCGACGGTTTCGGGCGCGCGCGCAGCCCGCTCGGCGGAAAAGGCGCTCTGCGCGCCCTCCCCGACCACCACGGAAGCGCCGCCGCTCGCGACCGCGACACTGTGCTCGGTGACAGTGACGCGCGCCTCGCCCTTGTCGATGGCGATGTCGAAAGCCGTGCCGAGCGCCGTCACCGAGCCGCCGGCCGCCTCCACGACAAAGGGCCGCGCGGCGTCCGGCGCGACCTGGAACCAGGCCTCGCCCTCGAGCAGGGTGAGCCGCCGACGGCCGGGCTCGAAATGCAGCGCAATGGCCGAACGGGCGTCCAGCTCGACGCGCGACCCGTCCTCCAGCGTCACGCTCTTGCGGTCGCCGACGCCCGCGTAAATGTCGGAGCGAAGCCAGGTCGCGAGATCGCCGAAGCCCATCGCTATAGCCAGACAGAACGCGGCGGCGATCGTCGCCACACCGGCCAGCGAGGGGCGGCGGGAAGCTGCCCGAGGAGGCTCCGCCTGCCGGCTGGGCGCGAGACTCTCCATGAAGCCGCACATTTCCGCCATATCGTCGAAAGCCGCGGCATTGGCCGGATCGGCCGCCCGCCATGCGTCGAACTCGGCCTTCTGGGCGGCCGATAGCGCGCCGGCCCGCATCCGTATCCACCAATTGACGGCGGCGACGCGCGGGCTGTCGTGATCGAAACCATCGCTATAGTCGGTCATTGGTCACGGCCATCGATCGGCGCGGCTCCTCCGCCGGCCGCTGTCTCATAGGACGCGCCGGAACGGAAAACGAAACGGGGGGCGAGAAAAAAAATCAATCGAGCGCCGCCCGGCATCGCAACAGAGCGAGCCGCAAATGCCGGCGCGCCATCGTCTCGGAAATGCCGAGCCGCCCCGCCGCCTCGTTCAGGGAGACGCCTTCGTGCATCACCAGCAGGCAGACCTCCCGGCAGCGGGGCGGCAGCGCCTCGATCGTCTCCAGCACGATGCGCGTCTTGTGGCGGCGATCGAGCGATTCTTCCGGCGTCGCCGCTTCCGAGGGCGTCTCGACGGGCGGATCGCCGAAATCGAGATAGCGCGTCTCGGTCTTGCGCCGACGGGCGAAATCCCTGGTGAGATTGACGGCGATCTGCTTCAGAAACGCCGTCGAATCCGCGACGCTCTCGAAACGGTCGTGGCGGAGCGCGCGCACGAAGGTCTCCTGCAGCAGATCAGAGGCCTCCTCGCGTCCGACCCGGCGCGTCAAAAAAGCGAGCAAGCCGCGCTTGTTGCGGAGGAAAAGCTCGCGGAACGACAAGAATTTGCTGTCCGACATACGCGGCGTCCGGATGCATGCGGGAGGAATGGCGGCGGGAGGAGTCGCGGCGCCGTCGCGTGGATCGGCGCGATCAGGCGACGAGCGGCGGCGCGCGCGACGACCAGGAGCCGCGCCATCCAGACCGGAAGAGCGCCGGAGCCTCGAAGGGCCGCGACGCGGCAACGGCCGGCGGCGCATGGGGCAAAACCGCGCCGAGCCGCATGGGCGCGACAATGGCGTCCGCCGCGGCTCCTCCGCAGGCGGTGGGGCACATCTCACAATGATGGCGTCCGCCCGCAGGACCGCCGTCTGTATCGGCGGGGCCATGGCTTGCATCGAGGCCGAAGGAACGGCAGAGCCGATCTGCCGCGGCGAACGAGGAGCCATCGAGCCTCGACGAGCCGGGGCGCGCGACGGCGAGCGCCTGCGCGAGAAAAAGCGCGACGATCCCGCTCAGCACGAGCGCGCGCGCCATCCACCCAGAATTGGCCCATAGCTTCGCCATGCCGAAAAGGTCCCATGATCGGCGAACGGCCGTCAAGAGCCGCGCATCATCCGCGAGAGACGCGGGCCACGGCGCGGACGAATTTCGGCCGCATCGGCGGTCTAGCTGGAGGTCGGCGCGTTCTTGACAGGTCCGGCGCGGGCGGCGCATCTGTCGCCCGCTTCCGGCGCGCCCGGACCGTTCCACAGGCGAAGACACGGGAATTCATGCTCGCGACGCGCGCCCCCGCCAAGATCAATCTGACGCTTCACATTCTCGGCCGCCGCGCCGACGGATATCACGAGCTGGAGAGTCTCGTGGCCTTCTCCGGCGCCGGAGACAGCCTGCGTCTCGAGCCGGGCGAGGCGCTGTCGCTGACCGTGGACGGGCCTACCGCCGCCGCCGCCGGCTCGGACGCCGATAATCTCGTCCTGCGCGCCGCCCAGCGTCTCGCCGAGCGCGTCCATGGCCTGCGTCTCGGCGCCTTTCATCTCACCAAATATCTGCCGGTCGCGGCCGGCATAGGCGGCGGCTCCTCCGACGCCGCGGCGGCGCTGCGCCTGCTCGCCCGCGCCAATGGCCTTTCCGCCGACGATCCGCGCCTGCTCGAGGCCGCCCGCGCCACCGGCTCCGACGTGCCCGTCTGCCTCTCGCCGCACGCGCGCTTCATGCTCGGCCGCGGCGAGACGATCGGCGCGCCGCTCGGCCTGCCGCCGCTGCCGGCCGTGCTCATCAATCCCGGCGCGCCGGTCGAGACGCGCGGCGTCTTCGCCCGCCTTGGCCTCGCCGCGGGCGAGCAGACCGGCGCGGCGGCGCATCCAGAGATCGCGCCAGCGCTCGGCGCGGAGGGGATAGCGGCGGCGCTGCGCCGCGGCCGCAACGATATGGAGGACGCCGCCTGCGTCGAGGCGCCGGTCATCGTCGATGCGCTCGCCGTGCTGTCGGCAGCCAAAGGCTGCCGGCTCGCGCGAATGTCCGGCTCCGGCGCGACCTGCTTCGCTCTCTTCTCGACCCGTCAGGCGGCCGCCCGCGCGGCGGCGGTGATCCGCCGCCAGCACGCGGACTGGTGGGTGAAGACCGCGGTGCTGCGATGAGCCGCCCGCCCGCCGGCAAGGATCGCGGCCGCCGCCCGCCGCTGCCGCGTCATCCGCCCAAGGAGGAGACGCCCTTCCGCCGACCCGCGGCGGATGTCGTCGTGCTCTATGGCGCCCATGCGGTGCGCGAGGCGCTCATCGCCGGCCGGCGCAAATTGCTGGCGCTCTATGCGACGGAGAACGCCGCCGAGCGCATCGCGCCGCTGGCAGCCGCCGCCGGCCTCGCGCCGAAGATCGTGGACCCGCGCGCGCTGTCGCAACGGCTCGGCGAGGAGAGCGTCCATCAAGGTCTGATGCTGGAGGCGCGCCCGCTGCCGGAGGCGGATATCGCCGACATAGAGCCAAAGAGCGGACTCGTCCTCGTCCTCGATCAAGTGACCGATCCGCATAATGTCGGCGCGATTCTGCGCACCGCAGCCGCTTTCGCCGTCGATGCGCTGATCGTGACCGAGCGCCACAGCCCGGATTTCACCGGCGTGCTCGCCAAGGCCGCCTCGGGGGCGCTCGAGCATGTGACGATCGTCTCCGTCGTCAATCTCGCCCGCGCGCTCGAGCAATTGGCGGAGCGCGATTTTCTGATCGTCGGCCTCGATTCGGAAGGTCCGCAGCCGCTGGAGGCGAGTCCTTTGCGCAAGCCGCTGGCGCTGGTGCTGGGCGCCGAAGGCAAAGGCCTGCGCCGCCTGACGCGCGAGCGCTGCGATATTCTCGCGCGGCTCGACATGCCGGGGCCGATCAAGAGCCTCAATGTCTCCAACGCCTGCGCCGCCGCTCTTATGGCGCTGCGCCTTCGCCTCGACTGATCGAAACCGCCTCCGCTTGCCGCGCGGCGGGGCGGTTCGATGTAAGGGGCGGATCGAATTTGCGAAGGAGGAGACACCATGCGCAAGCTCGCGCTCTTTTCGACGAGCCTCGTTCTAATCCTCGGCGGCGCGGCCATCGCCGAGCAGCAGATGACGCAGCGCGGCCGCACCTCCGGCCCCGCCACCGGGCAGAATGTGACGCCGAGCACGGTGACGCAGAAATCCGTCGAGGGACGCTCCAGCTTCATCGATGAGAACGAGGGCTTCGCGCTCGACGCGAGCGCCCTCGCCGCCGGCGCGCCGGGCGTCGAAGGCAAGCCGGGGGCGCAGAGCGGCCCCGTCCCGCGCGGCCGCGGCGGGACCTCGAAATTCGTGTATTAAACCGCAGCGTTCGCGGCTTCGCCTAGCCACAGCACGAAGCGCTTCGCCATCGGATAGCTCTCCGAATGCGGATCGATGAAGGCGACATGGCGCGGACCGGGCGCGACGATGTGCGGGAAAGGCGCGGCGAGCAGCCCTTCCGCCACTTTCCCGCCGGTCAGCTCGATCGGGCCGACAGTGACGCCCTGCCCGTTGAGCACGGCCATCAGCGCCGTGTGAAAATGGCCGAAACGACGTTCCCGCCACTTTTGCAGCGGCGGCAGATCAGCGATCTCGAGCCATCGCTCGATCTCGCCCGGCCGCGTGTCGCTCACCGCGAATGTCTCGCCGGAAAGAGACGCGACGCCGCGCGGGGCGAGCTTCGCCGCATGATCGCGCGTCGTCAGCAGGGTGAGCGTCTCCTGCAATATGGGAGACGCCTCCCAATTGCCGATCTGCTCGGACCCGCGCATGATGGCGACGTCGAAGAAGGACGAAGCGGGATCTTCTCCGGTCTGGCGCGTCTGCACATGCACATCGACATCGGGATGGCGCGCGTAGAATTGCTCGAGACGCGGCACCAGCCAATACATTGCGAAAGTCGCATGGGCGAATACTTTGAGCCGCCGGCGCGCCGTCTTGACGCGCCCCATCGCCGCATCCATGCGCTCGAAGCTGTCGGTGACGATCGCCACGAACTCACGCGTTTCGTCGAGCGGCCGCAAGCGTCCGCGATCACGCTCGAACAATGCGCGCCCGAGCCATTCCTCGAGCGCCGCGATCTGCCGGCTCACCGCGCCATGGGTGACGCCGAGCTCCTTGGCCGCGTTGGAAACGCCGTCGAGGCGCACCACAGCCTCGAGCGTCTGCAGCATTTTCAGCGGTAGCGGCTTGCGCGCCATCTCTCGTCACTCGCTCTTTCGCTCGATGAACATCCTGCGGATATGACGCTTTTATGAAGCGTAACGGCGCCGGATCACATGCTCTGTGAGATTTATTCGTTTCGAGATGGCGTCCCCGCCTGATAGATGAACCAGCGCCGAAGCGAAGTCGCCAATGATGCGACGAGAGAATGCGGGGCGCGAAAATGACATCCGAAATCACCGTCAACGGAAGGCGCTACGCCGCGCCCTCCGAGCCGACCGTCGTCGTCTGCATCGACGGATGCGAGCAAGACTATATCAATCAGGCGATCCGCGCCGGCGTTGCGCCTTTCTTCGCCGGCCTCGGCGAGCGCGGCGCCGTGCTCGCCGCCGATTGCGTGATGCCCTCCTTCACCAATCCCAATAATCTCTCCATCGTGACCGGCGCGCCGCCGAGCGTTCACGGCATATGCGGCAATTATTTCTTCGATCCCGAGCAGGGCGTCGAAGTGCTGATGAACGACGCGAAATATCTTCGCGCGCCAACGATCCTCGCGGAGTTTTCCAAGGCCGGCCGCAAGGTCGCGACGGTGACGGCGAAGGACAAGCTCAGCGCGCTGCTCGGCAGCGGGCTCGAGGGCGTTCGCTTCTCCGCTGAAAAGGCCAATGAGGCGACACTCGCGCAAAACGGCGTCGACGATCTTCTCGCCAAGGTCGGCCTGCCGCTTCCCGCCGTCTATAGCGCAGAATTGTCGGAATTCGTTCTCGCCGCCGGCGTCTGGCTGATGAAGACGATGCGGCCGGATATCATGTATCTCTCCACGACGGATTATGTGCAGCACAAGCATGCGCCCGGCACGCCCGTCGCCAACGCCTTCTATGCGATGCTCGACAAATATCTCACGCAGCTCGACGCGATGGGCGCCGTCATCGGAATCACCGCCGATCACGGCATGAACGCCAAGACGGATTCGATCGGCCGTCCCAATATCGTCTTTCTGCAAGACGTGCTGGACATGCGCTTCGGCGCCGGGACATGCCGCGTGATCCTGCCGATCACCGATCCTTATGTCGTGCATCACGGCGCGCTCGGCTCCTATGCGACCGTCTCGGCGCCTCAGTCGATATTGAGCGAAGTCGCGCAATGCGTCGCCACGCTCGAAGGCGTCAATCGCGTGCTCGACAATCGGACCGCCTGCGCGCGCTTCGAATTGCCCAATGAGCGCGTCGGCGATCTCGTCGTGCTGGCGGAACGTCTCTTCACGCTCGGCACATCCGCGACGAGCCATGACCTCTCCGGATTGACCGCGCCGCTGCGCTCGCATGGCGGCCTCTCGGAGCAGCAGGTTCCGTTGCTGCTCAATCGACCCGTCAGACGCGAGAGCAATGCGCGCCTGCGGAATTTCGACGTCTTCGCGCTCGCCCTCAACCGCGTGATCTGACGCGCGCGAGCTTCCTGATTTTCTATCCGCCACAGGACGAACGACCATGCGTAACGCCTGCAGCATTTTCATCATCTCGATCGCCGCCATCACGAGTCTCGACGCCGCGCGCGCCGAGACCTCGCTCTCGGGAACAGGCTCCGCTTTCGCCGCGCCGATCTACACGCGCTGGGCGCATGAGGCGAAGCCGAGCCTCGGATTGGAAGTCAATTATCAGGCGACGGGCTCCGGCGTCGGACAAAAGCAGGCCGCCGCCGGCACTGTCGATTTCGGCGCCTCCGACGTGCCGATGGAGGCGAAGCGGATAGAGGAAGGCGATCTGCTGCAGTTTCCGACCGTCGTCGGCGGCCTCGATGTGATCGTCAACATCCCTGGCGTCGGCGCCAATGCGCTGAAGCTCGACGGGCCGGTCATCGCCGACATCTATCTCGGCGCGATCACGCGCTGGAACGATCCGCGCATCGTCGCGCTCAATCACGGTCTCGCGCTTCCCGATCTGCTGATCGTCCCCATCCATCATTCCAACGCTTCTGGATCGACCTTCGCGCTGTCGCGCTATCTCTCCAAAGTGAGCGAGGCGTGGAAGACGCGCATGGGCGTCGCGCTGACGCTGGAATGGCCGAGCGGCGTCGGCGTGCATGGCAGCGCCGGCACGGCGGGCGAGGTTCCGCGCACCTTGGGCTCGATCGGCTATGCCGAAAATTCCTATGTGACGACCAATCATCTCGCGCCGGCCAAGCTGCTCAATCGCGCCGGCAAATATGTCGCGCCGAATGAAGAGAGCTTCGCCGCGGCGGCGGCCAATACGGATTGGGCGGCCGCTGATAATTTCGCCGTCGATCTCACCAATATGCCGGGCGAGAAAAGCTGGCCGCTGGTAACGGCGACCTTCGTGCTGGCGCCGAAAGCTCCGGCCAAGGCGGAGCGGACGGCGGCTCTGCTGAAGTTCTTCGATTGGGCTTTCGCTCATGGCGACAAGACGGCGAAAGCCCTGCAATATGTTCCGCTGCCCCATGCGGTGAAGGATCAGATCAGAGCCGCCTGGCGTCAGAAAGTGGCGTTCCGCGCCAAGGATTGATCGCCTGCTCGCGCGCTCGACTTCAGAGCGGCCGCCAGCGCGCCAGCCCTCGCATCCAGCCGCGCGCCAAATTGGTGCGGCGCTCGAACAGGAACCAGACGGCCGTCGCATAGAGCAGCGCGACGGCCATCAGCGCAGCCATTCGCAACAGGACGGCGACGCCCGGCTGGCTCTGGCCGGGCGCCAGCAGCCAGAACCACAGCATCAGCAGCAGCGGAAAATGCACTGCGTAGAGCGTGTAGGAAATTTCCGACAGCCCCTGCGCCGCTCCGCCATAGAGCCCGCCGAAAGGCCGAAAGGCGGCGAGATCGCGCAGCCAGAAGGCGATGACGCAGCCAAGAATCATATCGCCGAAAATATTGCGCCACGCATGGGCGACGCCGATCGCCGCCACGGTGGCGAGCGCGCCGCCGATGGCGCGCGCCCACGACGGGCGCGCCGGATGATCGGCGGCCAGCGCGCCGGCGAGCCATGGCAGGCCGAGCAGCGCGATCTCCGCCGGCAAGAGCGCCAGCATCAGCAGGCCCGCGCTCGCGCACAGCCCCCGCACGAGCGGCGCACGGTGGAAAAAGGCGAAGGCGAGCAGCGGGAAGGCGAGATAATACCAGGCCTCATTGGCGAGGCTCCACAGCGGCCGGTTGGAGCCGAAGACGGGCGTCTCGATCGTCTGCAGGAAAAAGACATTGCCGAGCAGCGTCGCGAGCGAGTGATTCGTCGGCTCGGCGGGCGTCGGCCCGCTCGGCAGCACCGCCGCCAGCGCGCCCTGATAGGCGCCGGCGGGTCCGAGCGCCGCGCCGGCGAAATCCCAGACGGCAGTGAGCGCCAGCGCGGGAATCAGCACGGTCCACAGCCGCGAGAGCCGCGCGGCGCCGTAATCCGCCCAGGAGAAGCGCCCCGCCCGCATCGCAGCGAGAGTCGAGCCGCCGACGAGAAAGCCGCTGAGCGCGAAAAAGGCGATCACGCACTCATGGCCGAGACCGCCGAGCGTGAAGAGGAATTTGTCGAGGAGTCCATGTCGCGCCGCTTCGGCATAGGGAACGACGAGCAGCGCCCGCAAATGGCTGACCACCACGCCGAGCGCGCAGAGACCGCGCAGCATGTCGAGATGCTGGAGACGAGGCTTTCGAGGCTGCTGCATGGGGTTTCGCGATTGGCCGCCGAGGGGCGAGCACGCCCATTCGTTCCGGCGCCTTCGAGATCAGAGAATCACGCCTGCTTCAAGGCGCTTCGAGCGCCGAGGCTCGGAGCGGAAGCATGAGCGTATCTGCAGCGGGATGTCTTTGGTGGAGCCAGACGGAATCGAACCGACGACCTCTTCAATGCCATTGAAGCGCTCTCCCAACTGAGCTATGGCCCCACTTTTTTGCCGCCCTCTCTGGGGTGAGGGCGGGGCGAACCGCGGCGTCGCCGCTGCAGCGCGAGGGCTGTATAGTGCAGCCCGTCGCGCGCCGCAAGCCCGCTTTTCGCCCTTTCTCGTCAGAGAATGAAGCGGCTCAAATCGCGGTTCTTGGCGAGGTCGCCGATATGCTCCTCGACATAGGCGCCGTCGATCGTCACCGTCTCGCCGGCGCGATCGGAGGCGGAGAAGCTCACCTCGTCCAGCACGCGCTCCATTACCGTCTGCAGGCGGCGCGCGCCTATGTTCTCCACCGAGGAATTCACCTGCACGGCGACGCGGGCGATGGCGTCCACCGCCGAAGGCGCGATCTCCAGCGCGACGCCCTCCGTCGCCAGCAGCGCCACATATTGCTTGGTGAGGCAGGCCTCGGTCTCGGTGAGGATGCGGCGGAAATCCTCCTCGTCCAGCGAGGCGAGCTCGACTCTGATCGGCAGGCGGCCCTGCAGCTCCGGCAGCAGATCGGAGGGTTTGGCGACATGGAAGGCGCCGGAGGCGATGAACAAAACATGGTCGGTCTTCACCGGCCCGTGCTTGGTCGCGACCGTGGTGCCCTCGATCAGCGGCAGCAGGTCGCGCTGCACGCCCTCGCGCGAGACATCGGCGCCGCCCCTGCCCTCGCGGGCGCAAATCTTGTCCATCTCGTCGAGGAAGACGATGCCATTATTCTCGACCTCGGAAATCGCCTCGCGGACGCTCTCCTCCTGGTCGATGAGCTTGTCGCTCTCCTCGGCGAGCAGCGGGCCATGGGCCTCCTTCACCGCCATTTTTCGGCGCTTCGGCCGGCCCTGAAACGCCTTGCCGAAAATATCGCCGATGGAGAAGGCGGAAACGCTGGCGCCGGGCATGTTCGGCAGCTCGAACATGGGGACCTGCGGCCCCGATTGCGCCAGCTCGACCTCGATCTCCTTATCGTCCAGCTCGCCGGCGCGCAGCTTCTTGCGGAAGGAATCGCGCGTCGCCGGCGAGGCCGCCGGGCCGACCAGCGCATCGAGCACGCGCTCCTCCGCCGCCAGCTGGGCCTTGGCCTCGACATCCTTGCGCCGACGCTCCTTCACCAGCAGGATCGCCACCTCGACGAGATCGCGGACGATCTGCTCGACATCGCGGCCGACATAGCCGACCTCGGTGAATTTCGTCGCCTCTATCTTGAGGAAGGGCGCATTGGCGAGCTTGGCGAGACGGCGCGCGATCTCGGTCTTGCCGCAACCAGTGGGGCCGATCATCAATATGTTCTTGGGCAGCACCTCTTCGCGCATAGAGCCTTCGAGGCGGAGCCTGCGCCAGCGATTGCGCAGCGCAATGGCGACGGCGCGCTTGGCGTCCTTCTGTCCGACGATGAATCGGTCGAGCTCCGAGACGATCTCGCGCGGGGAAAAATCGGCCATATCAGTTCCTCGGAAAGCTCAGATCGATTCGAGCACGATGTTGCGATTGGTGTAGACGCAGATGTCGGCCGCGATCTCCATCGCGCGCTTGGCGATCACCTCGGCCTCTATCGGCTGATCGAGCAGCGCGCGCGCCGCGGCGAGCGCAAAATTGCCGCCGGAGCCGATCGCCGCCACCGAGCCATGCTCGAAGGCTTCCGGCTCCAGCACGTCGCCGGCGCCGGTCAGCGTCAGCCCCACCTCGCGATCGGCGACCAGCATCATCGCCTCGAGCCGGCGCAGATAACGGTCCATGCGCCAATCCTTGGCGAGCTCCACGCAGGCGCGCGTCAATTGCCCGGGATATTGCTCGAGCTTGCCCTCGAGCCGCTCGAACAGAGTGAAGGCGTCAGCCGTTGCGCCGGCGAAACCCGCGATCACATCACCCTTGCCGAGACGACGCACCTTCTTGGCGTTCGCCTTGACGATGGTCTGGCCGAGGCTCACCTGTCCGTCGCCCGCGATGACGGTCTTGCCGTTCTTTTTCACCAGAACGATGGTCGTCGCGTGCCAGCTCGCCGGTTTCGTATTTTGTTCTTGTGTCATCCGAGCCTCGGCTGGAAAAAGAGTTTCGAGGATGTAGGGATTGAGGCGTCGCTCGGCAAGGGGCGCGCATTCGCAGACGGAGGGGTGGAATGACGGATGCGAGCAAGCGAGAGGCGATCGTCGAAGCGGCGCGGAGCATGAATGCGCTCGGCCTCAATCAAGGAACCGCCGGCAATCTATCGGTGCGCGACGGCGAGGCGATGCTGATCACGCCGAGCGGAATCTCCTACGCCACAATGACCCCGCAGATGATCGCGCGCATGCCGCTCGCGGGCGACGGCGAGTCTGAAGGACCACTGGCGCCTTCCAGCGAATGGCGCATGCATCGCGATATCCTACGCGCCAGGCCGGATGTGCAGGCGGTGGTGCATACGCATTCCATTTATGCGACGACGCTGGCCACGCTGCGGCGCGAGATTCCGCCCGTGCATTATATGATCGGGATTTTCCGCACGTCCCGCATTCGCTGCACCGATTACGCGCCTTTCGGCACACAGGCGCTCTCCGATCTCGCGGTCGAAGGATTGGGCCGCGCGCATGGCGTGCTGCTCGGCAATCACGGCATGATCGCGCTCGGCGAAGGATTGGATCGCGCAATGTGGCGCGCAGTGGAGCTCGAGACGCTGGCGCGGCTCTATTATCTCGCGGGCATCGCCGGCGAGCCGGTGCTGATTTCAGAGGAAGAAATCGAAAACGAAATCACCCGTTTTGAAAATTACGGATTGAAATCGTCGAAGTGAGATCGTGCCGTTCTCTCCTTCTCCCACAAGTGGGAGAAGGAATCGCGCACGTCGGTTACGCCAGATCGGGGAACAATCCGCGCAAGCCCGCCTCGCTCGCGGCGCACACTCCGCGCTCTGTTATCAGCGCGCCGACGAGACGCGCAGGCGTCACGTCGAAAGCGTAATTGGCGGCGGGCGAACCTTTCGGCGTCACTTGCACGCGCGTCACCACGCCATCGTCGGCGAGGCCGGAGATATGCGTCACCTCGCTCGCGTCGCGCTGCTCGATCGGGATTTCGGCGACGCCGTCGCGCATCGCCCAATCGATCGTCGAGCTCGGCAGCGCGACATAGAAGGGCACGCCATTGTCATGGGCGGCGAGCGCCTTCAGATAGGTGCCGATCTTGTTGCAGACATCGCCGATTCGCGTCGTGCGGTCGCTGCCGACGATGCAGAGATCGACGAGCCCGTGCTGCATCAAATGGCCGCCCGTGTTGTCGGCGATGACGGTGTGGGGAATCCCTTCGCCCGAAAGCTCGAAGGCAGTGAGGCTCGCGCCTTGATTGCGTGGCCGCGTCTCGTCGACCCACACATGCAGATCGATTCCATCGCGCGCCGCCTTGTAGATGGGCGCGAGCGCTGTGCCCCAATCGACGGCGGCGAGCCAGCCGGCGTTGCAATGGGTGAGAATATTGACCGGCCGGCCCGGATGCTCGGCGGCGGCGGCGCAGATCAGCGGCGCGCCATGGTCGGCGATCGCCTCGCAGCAGAGCGCGTCCTCATCGGCGATGGCGCCGGCCTCGCCGAAAGCGAGCGCGCACCGATCCGAGGGCGCCGCGGAAAGCAGCAGCCTGCGCATCCGATCGAGCGCCCAGCGCAAATTGACGGCCGTGGGGCGCGCCGCGGCGAGCCGCGCATGGGCCTCCTCCAGCGCCGCGTCGCTCGGATCGACGGCTGCGGCGAGCGCCAGCCCATAGGCGCCGGTGACGCCGATCAGCGGCGCGCCGCGCACGACCATGGTCGCAATCGCGGCGACGGCGTCGTCGAGCGAGGCGAGCCTTCTGGTCTCGAATCTATGAGGGAGCTTGGTCTGGTCGATCGCCTCGACGCTTCCGTCGGCGTTTTCCCAGATGGTGCGGTAGTGGCGTGAGTCGATGCGCATCGCGGCGGCGTGTCCGGCGGAGTCCTGCTCCACGCCTAGCCTATGGCCGCCGTCCTGTCGACCTTTCGCCCGAAAGCGATCGGGCGGCCCGCGCTGTCGCGCCGCCGCCCGCTCGTCCAGATCAAGCGGCGCGCTTCAGAGCGGCCGGAGAGAAAGCCCATGCGCGGTCACGAGCGGCGACCGGGCTCGCAGGAGCCTCGACCTGCTGCGGCGTGGCCCAAGCGCTGGCGACGATCGCCAATTGGGCGCGCAAGGAACGCTCGTTCCACCACCAGACCAGGAAGCACACGGCGGCGATGCCGAAGAGCGCGGTGAAGGGCTCGCCAGGGAGGAAAGACAGGTCGGGCGCGCATTCCTTGGCGTATTCGCAGGCGTCGGACCAGTCCTGAAACCAAGTCTTGATCGATTCCATAGTGACCTCGTCTCGCCTTCACAGCCACGGTCGAACGGGTCGGAAGGCTTCTTTTAAAGTTCGATTCCGGCGGCGCGGCTCGGGAACGATGCTCGACGGAGCGCGCCGAAATTCAGTGAACTTAGAATATTGCGCCGCACAAAAATTTCAAGGAAAAATTCCCGTTGGGCTATAGAGGAACGTAATAGTCCAGCAACCCTTATGACGCCTAAACGATCAGCTTATTTTGTTTTATATCATATGCTTGTCGTGCATTTTACGCCGAGGCTGGACGCCCTGCTCGCGCCCCTGCGGCGCCGCCGTGACGCCCTGCAACAATTTGTCACAGTCCCGGCCTCGGCTCGCCGCTCGCAGGCTGTTCTGAATGTGGTCGCGGGGGACCGGGGCAGAGCTGATTGTCCCAGCGCTCACCATTGAAGACGCCATAGTGCCGACGCCGGCCTGCTACTGCGCGTTGAGGTCCAGCATCGTGAGAGGAAGGCGCTGGCGGCTCGCGCGGCCCGACGAAGACGAGAGGCGGCGGTCTCGGGCGGGCTCAACGGCCCCGGGACGGCGCAACGCCTTCGGCGCCCGTCCGATCGCCCAGCTTCCGCCCCTGCGGCGTCCCGCTCACAGACTGTTTTGGATATGGTCGCGTACGACGGGGTAGATCTGATTGTCCCAGCGCTTGCCGTTGAAGACGCCATAATGGCCGACGCCGGCCTGCAAATGGTGCGACTTCATATAGGGACGCAGGCCGCTGCACATATCCTGAGCGGCGAGCGTCTGGCCCACGGCGCAAATATCGTCCTTCTCGCCCTCTACCGTGAGCAGGAAGGTCTTCTTGATCGCGCGCGGCGTCACCTTCCGCCCTTTAAAGAGCAGACTGCCCGCAGAAAGGGCATTTTTGTGGAAGACGGTCTCGATCGTCTGCAGATAGAAATCCGCATCGAGGTCCATTATCGCGAAATATTCCTCATAGAAGGTGCGGATGCGGTCCGCCTTCTCATGGTCGCCCTCGACGCGGTGGCGGAAGAGATCGATGAAGGCGTTGGCGTGGCGCTCGGCGTTCATGCTCATGAAGCCGGAGATTTGCAGAAAGCCGGGATAGACCCGCCGCCCCGCCCCCGGCAGCATGCGCGGCACTGTGCCGATCACATTGCTGCGGAACCATTCGATCGGCTTGGAGACGGCGAATTCATTGACCTTAGTGGGCGAGACGCTGACATCGAGCGGCCCCGCCATCAGCGTGAGGCTCGCCGGCTGCGCGGGGTCATTGTCCTCGGCCATTATCGCGACGGCGGAGAGCGCCGCGACCGTCGGCTGGCAGACCGCGACGACATGGGCGGGCGGGCCGAGGAAGCGCAGAAAATCGATCAGATGCTGGACGAACTCGTCCATGCCGAAAACGCCCTGCGAGAGCGGTATGTCGCGCGTGTTGATCCAGTCGGTGACATAGACGTCGTGGTCCTGCGCGAGCGTGCGGATCGTGCCGCGCAGCAGAGTCGCGAAATGCCCGGACATTGGCGCGACGAGCAGCACGCGCGGGAGATTTTCCGCATCCTTGCGCACGAAGCGCAGCAGCTGGCAGAAAGGCGTGGCGTAGACCGGCTCCTCTATCACGTCGATGGCGGCGCCATTATGCGTCGTGATCTGCGTGACGCCATAGTCGGGACGCACATGCGTGAAGCCGAGCAGCGAGACCAGCTCGCAATAGGCCTCGAAGCACCGCAAAGGCGACGCGTAAGGCGTCGATTTCCATAGGCGAGCAAGTCGCTCGCCGCTCGCCGCCGCCAGACGAAGTCGATTGCTCACGTCGGCGTAGCTCTGATATGCGTCATACATCATGCGGCTGAGCGAAACCTTCCGTTACCGATGGGGCAGGTCGAGCAAGCCCCGTGCCATGGACGGGCTCTAGCATGGCACAGCGCTTGCTGCACAGTCCACCAAAGGAAAAGGAGGAAGCGTTTCTCATGGCGGCGAACACGGCGGCGACGACGACGCTCACGATCAGCAGCAAAAACTATTCGTCTTGGTCCTTGCGGGGCTGGCTGATGGCCAAGCTTTCCGGCGTCGCTTTCGAGGAAGTCGTCGTCAGTCCCGACGATGTCGCGGCGCGCGCGGAAATTCTCCTGCTGTCGCCGTCCATCCTCGTGCCTTGCCTCACGCATGACGGCGCGAAAATCTGGGACACTCTGGCGATCGGCGAATTCTTGAACGAGATCGCGCCGACGGCGGGACTATTGCCGGCCGATCGCATGCGCCGCGCGCATTGCCGCTCCATCTGCGGCGAGATTCACTCGGGCTTCACATCGCTGCGCTCGGCGCTGCCGATGAATCTGAAAGGCCATTTCCCCAAGTTCAAGGTCTGGTCGAAGGCGCAAGGCGACATCGCGCGCGTCACGCAGATCTGGCGCGAATGCCTCGAGACCTATGGCGGGCCTTATCTCTTCGGCCAGATCTCCATGGCCGACGCGATGTACGCGCCGGTGGCGACGCGCTTTCGCACTTACGACGTTCCTCTGGACGACGTCAGCCAAGCCTATTGCGATCGCATTTTCGAATTGCCTGCAATGCAGGAATGGATCGCTGCGGCGCTGCTCGAGAAGGAAGAGATCGAGGAGCTCGAGGTCGAGTTTTGAAGCTCGCGCCTCGCGCTCTTTAGGTTTCCGACATCGCCTATCGATAGCGCCACCTGCGCCGGGGCGCGACATAGATCGAGCGTCCCGAATAATACGGCTCCACATAGCTCGGATAAGCGTAATAATACTGCGGCTCGTAATAGGCCGGGGACTGCGGCGTGGCGGCGTAATTTTCCGCGCGATCGGTGAAATCATTATGCGCCTGCGCGGCGCCGGCGAAGGCGCAGGCCACGACGGCGGCCGAGGCCAATTTCAAGGCGTTTCGTCCCATAACGGTCTCCTCTTTACGCGCCCGGCCCCAAAGAGCTAGAAAACGCGCGAGCAGGATGCGAGTTCCGGCCGCCGCGGGCGTCCGGCGCTGCAACCGCCGGCTTTGGGGGGATTCGGCGGCTTGCCCATCGTTATGTATCATGGTTACATAACACGAATGAGAGCCACGACCCGAGCGCGCCCATGACCGATCCGAGCCCGACCGATCCGACCTCCGACGGCCCCTCCTCCTTCTTCAAAGCTATGGCGCACGCCTTCGACGCGACGATCCGCGAGCGCCGCAAGCGGCCGGAATTCATCGGCGCGCTCTGCCTCCAGGCCTTCGACAGCTTCGAGGGCAATCTCGTCATTCAGACGGAAGGCGCGCCGGCCATCGCCTGCGCCGGCGATTGTCCCGCCTGCTGCGTGCTGCGCGTTGTCGCCACGGCGCCGGAGGTGTTTCTCATCGCGCGTTTCGTCAACGCCAATCAGCGCGCGCTCGCGCAGCGCGGCGTCGATCTGCCGGGGCGCATAGCCGCGATCAACGCTTTCGCCAATGGCTGCTCGGAGAGCGCCCGCATGGCGCTGCGCCAGCCCTGCCCCTATATCGAGGCGGGCCTCTGCCTGCTCTATCGGCTGCGTCCGCTCGCCTGTCGCGGGCACGCCTCCTATGACAAGAACGCCTGCCTCGCTGCGACCAACGGCTACGACGCCGACACCGCCGTCTCGACGCCGCATCTCATGGTCCGCAGCATGGTGCAGAATGCGATGATGTCCTCGATGCGCTCGGCCGGCCTCGCCTGGCGCCTCTATGAGCTCAATGGCGCAGTCGCCATAGCGCTCGACGACGCCGACGCCGAGCAGCGCTGGATCGACGGCGAGGACCCGCTGCTGCCCGCCGCAATAGCGGATTTCGACGCCGCCGAGATCGCCGCGACATTCGACACGTTGCGAAGCTGACGCGGCACATTTGGCGGGGCTGACGCGGCGCATTTGCCGAGCAGGGCGAAAATATGGGATATGAGCGTCTTACGATAGGCGCTCTCTCTGGCGACGCTCATGCTTTCGGCCGTCATACTCGCATTCGACACGCCCCCGGCGACGGGCGGGCGCGCCCGGGAATCGGCCGAGCGCGACGCGATCGTGCGCACGCTCGCCTCGCTCATCGACGCTTGCGTCGCCGGCCTCGTCGCCGACGCCGTGCTGGTGGGGCCGCCCGACTCCGGCCTCGGCATCATTGCCGAGGAGGCCGGCTGTGGGCTGGTGGAAGCCGTCGACGCGCGCTCCGGCCTCGCCCGCGCGCTGCCAGCGATGCGCTATCCCGATGTGCTTGTTCTGCGCGCCGGCCATGCGCCCGAGCGCGGCTTCGTCGATGAAGTGCGCGACGCTCTCGCCTATGGCGGACGCGACCGCGCGCTCGTGCTGCGCGCCGCGCCCAGCTCGCTGCTGACGCGCATCGCGCCGCGGCTGGCGGAGCCCGTCGGCCTCGTCGCCCGGCGCGAGGATTTCGGCGCCGCCGGCGATTTGGCGACGCTCGCCAAAAAGCTGCGCGCGACCGAGCTGACGACGAAAGCCCGCCGCGCAATCTGACGTGGGTTCTCCGATGCGAGCCTGAAGGCTCGCCGTCCATGGCGCGCGTTGGACCGCGAGCCTTCAGGCTCGCTCTCGTCCAGCGGCGGGCGGCCGCTACGGCAGCGCCAGCTCCGACGCGCCCTTTTCTATCTTCAGGCTGCTCGCAGAAAGCTCTTCCGCCCGCACCGGCTCGGCGCGACCGCCGAGATGACGGGCGAGGAAATTCTCCGCGACGGCGTGGTAGGAGAGCGCATTCTCCGGCCGCGCGAAGCCATGGCCCTCGTCGGGATAGAGCAGATAGGCGACGGGAATCTTCTTGGCCTCCAGCGCCGCGACCATTTGCTCGGCCTCGGCTTTCTTCACGCGCGGATCATTGGCGCCTTGCGCGATCAGCAGCGGCTTGGCGAGACGATCGGCGGAATGGAGCGGCGAACGCTCGCGCAGCAGCACGCGCCCCTCCTCCGTCGCCGGATCGCCGAGCGCCTTCACCAATTGCGCGCGTGCGGATTCCCAATAGGGCGGAATGGTCGCGATCAACGTCTCGAGATTGGACGGGCCGACGACATCGACGCCGCAAACATAGCGCTGCGGATTGCGCGTGAGGCCGACGAGAGTCGCATAGCCGCCATAGCTGCCGCCCATTATGGCGATGCGGCTCATATCGGCGATCCCCTGGCGGATCGCCCAATCGACGGCGTCGTTGAGATCATCGTCCATGCGCCGGCCCCATTCGTGATCGCCGGCGTTGACGAATGCTTTGCCGAGCCCGGTCGAGGCGCGGAAATTCACGCTGAGCACGGCATAGCCGCGATTGGCGAGCCATTGATGCGCGGCGTTATAGCCGAAGGAATCGCGCGACCATGGCCCGCCATGGACATAGAGAACCATGGGCTGCGGCGCCTTCGCCTCCGCCGTCTGCGGCGACGTGAGATAGCAGACGAGATCGAGCCCATCGCGCGATTTGATCGTCACCGGCCGCATCGGACGCAAAGGCGCGCCAATGAGCTGCGGCCGCGCATGATGCAGCAGGCGCAGGCTCTTCGCGCGGCGATCATAGAGATAGGAGGCGGACGGGCTGGTGTCGGATTGCGCCGAGACGGTCCAGAGAGAATCATCCTCGGTGCGGCTACCGATGCTCCAATCGCCGATGCCGCGCGCGTTCAGAAAGTCGATATCCGCCTTTATGCGATCGTCGAGCGCGACATATTCGAAGCGCTCGCGCTCGACGCTATAGGCGAGCGGCTCATAGCTGTCGTGATCGCCGATGATATGACCGATATCGGCCTTGTCGCTCTCGGCGATGAGCTTGGTCTCGCCAGAGGCGACATCGACGCGAAACAGCGCAGCCTTGTCACGCCCGCGGCTGTCGCGCAAGAACAAGGTCTTCGCCGCGGCGTCGAGATGCAGCGGCGATGATGTGCGCGCATCCTCCGGCGAAAAGGTAATCCATTGCGTCCAGCCACGGCCGCCATCGGGACGCAAAATCTCGCTGCTTCCATCCTTGCCGCTGCGTATGGCGAGGCGCGGCGCGAGATCATCGTCGTGGATGAAGCCGGCGAAGCCTGGATTTTCTTGCACCAGCGTCAGTTCGCCAGTGGCGATGATCGCCGAATAGAGATCGTGAAAGCGCTTGTCGCGGCGGTTGATGGAGAGAAGGATTCGATCGCGAATCTTGCGACTGGTTCCGCTGACGCGCGCGGCGACGCCCTCGAAGGGCGTGAGGTCGCGCGCGGGACCGCCCTCGGCGTCGACGACATAGACGTGAAAATTCTCGTCGCCGCCCTCGTCCTGCATATAGAGCAGGCTGTGGCCGTCATAGGCCCAGGAGAAGCTCCGCACGCCGCGCTTGCGATCATTGGTGACGACGCGCGCATCCTCGAGGCGATCGAGCGGCGCCACGAAAATATTGAGCACGCCTGCATCCGGCTGCAGCCAGGCGAGCCGCCGCCCGTCCGGGCTCAGCCGCGTCCCCGCCTTGGTCGGATTGCCGAAAAGATGCGCTCTGGGAATGAGCTGGTCGGGCATTGCAATCGATCTCCGCAAAATCGAAACCGCTTCACAGAGCTAGCCTGAAGGCTCGCGGTCCAGGGAGCTCTTTGGACCGCGAGCCTTCAGGCTCGCTTGTCAGTCGAACAATGACGCAAGACGCTAGCGCTGCGCCGTAAATGTGTTGCAGGCGTCGATCTTGCCGGTCTGCAGACCGCGCTGGAACCATTCGACGCGCTGCGCCGAGGAGCCATGGGTGAAGCTGTCCGGCACCGCATAGCCCTGCGCGGAACGCTGGAGACGATCGTCGCCGATCGCCTGCGCGGTGTTGATCGCCTTTTCGATGTCGCCCTTCTCGAGAATCTTCCAATTCTGATCGGCGTGCGCCGCCCAGACGCCGGAGAGGCAATCGGCCATCAGCTCCACGCGGACCGAGAGATTATTGGACTCGGAACGGCTCGACGCCATCTGCTGCGCGCGCTGCACCTTGGGCAGAATGCCGAGCAGATTCTCGATGTGATGGCCCATCTCATGGGAGATCACATAGGCATAGGCGAAATCGCCGCCGCCGCCGAAGCGCCGATCCATGTCGCGGAAAAACGATGTGTCGAGATAGATTTTCCGGTCGACGGGGCAGTAGAAAGGCCCCATGGCCGATTGCGCGCGGCCGCAAGCCGAACCGGTGACGCCGTTGAACAGAACGAGCCGCGCCGGGTCGAAGCGAATGCCCTTCTGCTCGGGCAAAATCTGCGACCACACGCGCTCATTGCCGGCGAGCACGGCGGAGATGAACTGACCCTGGCGATCGGCCGGCGCGCCAGTCGGCGCCTGACGCGTCGGGCGATCGAGCCGCTGCTGCGCCACCTGCCCGCCGCCGCGCATATTGCTGAGCACTTCCGCGCCGCCGATCAGCAGCGCCGGATTTATGCCGAACGCATAGGCGAGGACGCCGAGAATGACGATCGTGCCCAGCCCGAGCCCGCCACCGCCGCCGAAGCTCGGCCCCGCGCCGGCGTCGGCGTAGTCCTGGCTGCGACGATCCTCAATGTTGTCGGACTGGCCGAGCTGATCCCATCTCATCGCCTTGGCGCTCCGATCGCTTCGACGAGCCGCCCTGCCCGGGCCTCGTCCTCCTCCTGCCAGAAGTCCGGCTTGGCCTGCGCCAGCCGGCCGCCGAGCCGCACCGGGGCGATGCGCCGCGCGAGGCCGTCGGCCGAAAGCTCCACTGCGACGCCGCAGAGCGTCGCCTCGCCCTGGGCGGGCTCGAAACGGGCGCCCGGCGTTTTGCGCGTGAAGCGGCGCAGCGGCTCCTCCTTCTCCATGCCGATGACCGAATCATAGTCTCCGGTCATGCCGGCGTCGGTCATATAGGCCGTGCCATGCGGCAATATCTGCCCGTCCGCCGTCGGCACATGGGTGTGCGTGCCCACCACCAGAGAGGCGCGTCCGTCGACGAAATGGCCCATGGCCATTTTCTCGCTGGACGTTTCGGCATGTATGTCGACGATGAGCGCGTCGCAAGCCATGCCCAGCGGACAGGCGCCCACTTCCCGCTCAATAGCGGCGAAGGGATCGTCCAGCGCGTCCATGAAGACGCGGCCCTGGACGTTCACCACCAGCACCTGACGGCCGTTCTCGGCCGTGTAGAGATTGGCGCCCCGGCCGGGCGTGCCGGGCGGATAATTCACCGGGCGCAGCAGCCGCGGCTGGCGCTCGATGAAGACCAGCGCCTCCCGCTGATCGAAGGCGTGATTGCCGGTGGTGATGCAGTCGGCGCCGGCGGCGAGCATCTCGTCGCAGATCGCCTCGGTTATGCCGAAGCCGCCGGCCGCGTTCTCGCCATTGACGACGATGAAATCGAGCGCCCAGCGACGGCGCAGCTCCGGCAGCCGCTCCTGTATCGCCTTGCGCCCGGCCCGCCCCACCACATCGCCGATGAAGAGGAGGCGCATCCCGCGCTCGCTCGGCGAATAATCGGTGGAATGGGGCATGAGAACGCTCGTGGGATAGAAGGGAAGTTCAGATGTTCCATATAGCGCAATGGGGCGGGGAGCAATTTTCCGCTGGGGTCGACGCTACCAGTCCAGTCGCCCGGCAGGCCCCCAAAAGCCGCCGCTCGTCGGCGCCGGGTCCAGCGTCGCGAGACGCACGGCGACTTCCGCGCCCTCCGCCGGCGTCACCCCGCCCGCGCGATAGCCATTGAGCGCGGTCGCGACCTGCCCCGGCGAGGTCGCATAGACTTTGACCGAGGTCTCTCTCAAATGCTTGGCATATTCCAGCGTGAGCGAATTCAGCGCCGCTTTCGAGCTGTTGTAGGCGAGCCAATTGAGCTTCACCAGAGGCGGCTCCATGCGCGCCGTCATGCTGTGCGAGCCGAGCAAGGCGGATTGATTTATGACGCGGCCGTCTTCGGATTTCATGAGCAACGGCAGAAACGCGTTCGTCACCATGGCCACGCCGAAGACATTCGTCTCGTAGGTTTCACGAAAATCCTGCAATGTTGTTTCCGTCGGACGCTTGTGCTGGTCCCTGGCGATCCCCGCATTGTTGATCAGCACGTCCAGCCGACCAATCTCGCCGGCGAGCCGGATCGCGGCCTGAGAGACGCCGGCGGAATCGGTGACGTCCAGCGCGAGCGCGACGACATCCCCCCCCTCGCGAAGTTCCGTCACGACGGAGTCGCCGCGCTCGACGTCGCGCGCGCCGATGACGACCTTCAGCCCTTTCGCCGCCAGCTGACGCGCGATTTCGAGCCCCATGCCGGCAGTGGCTCCGGTTATAAGAGCGACGCGGGCGGTATCGCCCGTGGAATCGGCGGACTCGACGATGGACATGAGCGCTCTCCTGAAAATTAAAGGCCCCTTATACAAGGACCCTTATATATTGATCGAGGCAATTATACAAGGGGCCTTATATGGTCGATGACCGATTGAGGGCGGCGGCGCTCGGGCTGAAGCGCGCGCAAGCCGCAAAGAGCGCGCTTCTCGACCGACGTCTCGCGAGCATCGGCCTGACGATGGCGCTCTGGGTCGTCCTCGAACGAATTCGCGCCAATCCGGCCCTATCCACCCATGCGCTCGCCGAGGCGAGCCTGATGACCGATCAATCCGTCGGCGAGCTGGTGAGCAAATTGGCGAAACGTGGCCTCGTCGAACGCGTGAGCGGACCCGGCCGCGCGATCCGCCACCATCTGACAGATTCGGGAAGAGAGCTGCTCGAACGCGCGGCGCCTCTGCTTGAAGAAGCCTTGCAGAGCGCCTTTTCCGAGCTTAGCGCGGCCGAGATCGAGCAGCTGATCCGGCTGCTCGACAAAATCGCGCCGGCGAAAGCTTCAGGCGCTTCGCTATGAAGCTCCAACTCGCGGCTTCATCCGCAGGCCCGGCTGATATAAGATGGGCTTTCCGAACCGGAGCGCCGCGTCCCTCATGTTCCATATCGCCGAGCTTCGCGGGCGCGAGCCTTTCGACCCCAATAAGGCGCCCGATGGCCCCTTCGTCGTCTTCGAGGACGGACGAAACGGCGCCGCCCTGCTCTTCGACGAGCCGGAGGAGATCATCCGCGCCGACACGGCGGCGGAGGTCCCGCAGGCTTTCGCGCGCATGGAGGCGGCGACACGGCGCGGGCTCTTTCTCGCGGGCTACGCCGGCTATGAGCTGGGCTATGCGCTGGAAGCGAAATTCGCGAGCGGCCCCCTGCCCCGGGCGCGCACGCCGCTGCTGCTCTTCGGCGCGTTTCGCGCGCCGCGCCAATATGAGTGGCGCAACGCCGCCTCGCTCGCGACCGAGACCGCGCCGGTCGAGATCGCGCTGACCCCCGCGTGGAGCCTCGCCGAATATACCGAGCGCTTCGACGCCTGCCGCGAGCTCATCTATGCGGGCGACGTCTATCAGATCAATCTGACCTTCCCCATGCATGGCCGCTACGAGGGCGAGGCGACGGCGCTCTATCGCGCGCTGCGCAAGCGCCAGCCGGTCGCCTATGGCGGCGTGGTCGCGCTCGGCGAGGAGAAAATCGTCTCGCTCTCGCCGGAGGTTTTTTTCGACGCCTGCGAAGGCGTGATCCGCGCGCGGCCGATGAAGGGCACGGCGCGGCGCGGCTTTCTGCCGACCGAGGATATGGCGCGCGCCGCGCTGCTGACGCAGGACGAGAAATCGCGCGCCGAAAATCTGATGATCGTCGATCTTCTGCGCAACGATCTCTCGCGCCTCTCCGAGGTCGGCTCGGTGCGCGTGACCGATCTCTTCACCGTCGAGACCTATCCGACGCTGCATCAGATGACTTCCGGCATAGAGGCCAAGCTGCGCGACGGCGTGACGCTCGCCGATCTCTTCGCCGGGCTATTTCCCTGCGGCTCCGTGACCGGCGCGCCGAAAATCCGCGCCATGGAGATTATTCGCGATCTCGAATGCGCGCCCCGCGGCGTGTATTGCGGCTCGCTCGGCCTCATCGCGCCCGACGGGGCGATCCGTTTCAATGTGGCGATCCGCACGCTCACACTTTTCCCCGATGGGGAGCTCGTCTGCAACGTCGGCTCTGCGGTCGTCGCCGATTCGCGGGCGCGCGAGGAATATGAGGAATGTCTGATCAAGGCGAAATTCCTGACCGGAGCGAAGACTTCGGCCTGATCGAAACGCTGCTGTGGACGCAGGACGGCGGTTTTCTCTATCTGGACGAGCATGTCGCGCGGCTTTCCGCCTCGGCGCGCGCGCTCGGCTTTCTCCATAGCGACGAGGCCTTTCTCGCGGCGCTGAACGAGGAGGTCGCCGATCCGCTCGACGACCGTCTGCGCGTGCGCTATGCGCTCGGCCGCGACGGCCGTTTCGAGGCCAGCTCGCTGCCGATCGACGCGATCACGCCGGATACGATCTGGCGCGTCGCCATCGCCGAGGCGCGATTCGAAGCCGACGATCCGATGCTGCGCCACAAGACGACGCGGCGCGAGCTCTATGAGCGCGAGCTGGCCGAAGCGGCGATGCGCTGCCGCGCCGACGAAGTGCTGTTTCGCAATGAGCGCGATGAAGTCTGCGAGGGCGCGCGCACCAATGTCTTTCTCGCACGCGATGGCGTGCTGCTGACGCCGCCGCTCTCCAGCGGGCTTTTGCCGGGAACATTGCGCGCGCATCTTCTCGCCAGCGGCAAGGCGCGCGAGAGCCTGCTGCGGCTCGAGGACTTTGCCGGCGACGCGGAATTTTATTTCGGCAATTCCGTGCGCGGGCTCGTTCGCGCGGCGTTGATCGTCGAGGAAGAGTCCGTCGAGGACGAGACCGCCGAGGACGAGGAGGCGTGATCCGCATCCGCCCCGCCGCGCGCGCGGATAGCGCGCTGGTCGCCGCTTTCGTGCGCGAGCTAGCGGAATATGAGAAGCTCTCGCATGAGGTCGAAGCGTCGGAGGAAATGCTCGCCGAGGCGCTGTTCGCGCAAAATCCGCGCGTCTTCTGCGATATCGCCGAATGGGACGGCGCGCCGGCCGGCTTCGCGCTCTGGTTCTATACGTTCTCGTCGTTTCGCGGCCGGCACGGAATCTGGCTCGAGGATATTTTCGTGCGGCCGCAGTTTCGTGGCGCCGGCATAGGCAAGGCGCTGCTCGCCCATCTCGCGCGGCGTTGCGTCGCCGAAGGACTCGGCCGTTTCGAATGGTCGGTGCTGGATTGGAACGCGCCCTCCATCGCCTTCTACGAGGCGCAGGGCGCAAAGCTCATGCATGAATGGAAAATCTGCCGCATGACCGGCCCCGCGCTGGGAAATCTCGCGGAAAAATGACGCCGCATCCCTTCCTTCTCCCACTTGTGGGAGAAGGTGGCCCCGCGAAGCGGGGTCGGATGAGGGTTCTTCGACGTAGGGCGAAATATCAAATCCATGCGCGGATTTTCATTGCGATCCGACATGGAGATAAATTTCAAGAGGGCAGCCAACCGCAGCCGCCCTCATCCGACCTCGCTTCGCGAGGCCACCTTCTCCCACGAGTGGGAGAAGGGGCGCAGCTGGTAGGCTCAGCCTTTTTCGGGCAGGTTCAAGCGAATGTGCAGCTCGCGCAGCTGCTTGGCCGTCGCCTCGGAGGGCGCGCCCATCAGCAGATCTTCGGCGCGCTGATTCATCGGGAACAGCACCACCTCGCGCAAATTCTCCTCGCCCGCCAGCAGCATCACGATGCGATCGACGCCCGGCGCAATGCCGCCATGCGGCGGGGCGCCATATTGGAAGGCGCGATACATGCCGCCGAATTTCTCGATCAGCACATCCTCGCCATAGCCGGCGATCTCGAAAGCCTTCTTCATAATGTCCGGGCGATGGTTTCGGATCGCGCCCGAGGACAATTCGATGCCGTTGCAGACGATGTCGTATTGATAGGCGAGAAGATCGAGCGGGTCCTTGCTCTCCAACGCCTCCAGGCCGCCCTGTGGCATGGAGAAAGGATTATGCGAGAAGTCGATCTTCTTGTCGTCCTCGTTATACTCGTACATCGGGAAGTCGACGATCCAGCAGAACTCGAAGACATCGGTCTTCGAAAGCCCGAGTTCCGTCCCGACGCGCAGACGCGCGGCGCCGGCGAGCTTGGCCGCCTTCAGCTCCTCGCCTGCCGAGAAGAACAGCGCATCGCCGGCCTTCACGCCGCCCTTGGCGGCGAGCGCAGCCAGCGCCTCCGGCGGGATGAATTTCGCGATCGGCCCCTTGCCGATCAGCGCGCCATTCTCCTCGTCGAAGATGATATAGCCGAGGCCCGGCGCGCCTTCAGACCGCGCCCAATCATTGAGCTTGTCGAAGAAGCTGCGCGGCTGCGCGGCTGCGCCCGGCGCCGGAATGGCGCGCACCACCTTGCCCTTGAAGGCCTTGAAGCTCACATCGTCGCGCGCGAATTCCGCGCTCACATCGGCGATGATCAGCGGATTGCGCAGATCGGGCTTGTCGGAGCCATATTTCAGCATGGCGTCGCGGAAGGCGATCTTGGGGAAGATCGGCGTCACCGGCTTGCCGCCGCCGAATTCCTCGAACACGCCGCGCAGCACGGGCTCGACCGAGGCGAACACGTCTTCCTGCGTCACGAAGCTCATTTCAATATCGAGCTGGTAGAACTCGCCGGGGCTGCGGTCGGCGCGGGCGTCCTCGTCGCGGAAACAGGGCGCGATCTGGAAATAGCGGTCGAAGCCCGCCACCATCAGCAGCTGCTTGAACTGCTGCGGCGCCTGCGGCAATGCATAGAATTTGCCGGGGTGAATGCGCGAAGGCACCAGAAAGTCGCGCGCGCCCTCCGGCGAGGAGGCGGTGAGGATCGGCGTCTGGAACTCGAAGAAGCCCTGGGACTTCATGCGCTGGCGCAGCGAATCGATCACATTGCCGCGCAGCATGATATTGGCGTGCAGCTTCTCGCGGCGCAGGTCCAGGAAGCGGTATTTGAGCCGCGTCTCCTCCGGATAGGGAAGATCGCCGAACACCGGCAGCGGCAGCTCGGCCGCCGGGCCGAGCACCTCGATCTCGGTGACATAGACCTCGACGAGACCGGTCGGCATGTCGGGATTTTCTGTGCCGGCGGGGCGCTTGCGCACCTCGCCGTCGAGGCGCGCGACCCATTCGGAACGCAGCTTCTCCGCGGCCTTGAAGGCCGGCGAATCGGGGTCCACCACGCATTGGGTGAGGCCGTAATGGTCGCGCAGATCGATGAACAGCACGCCGCCATGGTCACGAATGCGGTGGCACCAGCCGGAGAGCCGGATTTTCTCGCCGGCATGGGCCTCGCGCGGCTCTCCACAATTATGCGAACGATAGCGATGCATTTTGCGTGTCTTTTGTCTCGTAGGGAGGGACGTTTCTAGCCGCGGAGAAGCGCAGGGGGAAGCGCCGGTGTCAAGCCGGAGCGTTGCGTGGCGGGCGCTGCGACCGAAACATGGCGGACGAGCGGAAGCGGAGCTTCAGCCAGACGCGCCGATACGGGCGGCGGGGCGCCCGCGCGGCCGCTGCTCGCCGCCGACGATGGCGAAAGCGGAAGGCGTCGCCAGCAGCGTCTCGACCAGAGCGAGATTGAGCCTGTGGCCGCCACGATAGGAGCGGAAAGCGCCGATGATCGGCGCGCCGGCGAGGGCGAGATCGCCGAGCACGTCCAGCATTTTGTGACGGACGAACTCGTCGGCGAAGCGCAGCCCCTGCGGATTGAGCGCGCGGCCGTCCGAAAGGACGATGGTGTTGTCCAGCGAGGCGCCGAGCGCCCTGCCCTCGCGCCACAGACGCTCGGCGTCCGATAGAAAGCCGAAGGTGCGGGCGCGGGCGATCTCGGCGCGAAAGCTCGCCGGCGTCAGCCGCATCCGCCGCCGCATGCGGCCGATCGGCGCGGCGGCGTAGGAAATCTCGACATCCATGGAAAAGCCGCCGGCTGGCGCGGGCGTGAGCTCGGCCCAAGCGGCGCCGTCGGCGACGCGCACCGGCGCGCGAATCACAATGGCGCGGCGCGGCGCGGCGAGCGCGACGATTCCCGCTTCGTCGATCGCCTCGACGAAAGCCGCCGCCGAGCCGTCCATCGCCGGAACCTCCGGCCCGTCGACCTCGATCGCCACATTGTCGACCCGAAGGCCGCGCAGCGCCGCCATCAGATGCTCGATCGTCGAGATGGACGCGGCGCCGGAGCCGAGGCGCACGCAAAGATCGGTGGAGGAGACATTGCGCGCCTCAGCGCGTAGCGCATCCACGCCGCCGAGCCGCGTGAAGACGATTCCCGAGCCCGCCTCGGCGGGCATGAGGAGGAGCCGCGAGGCGAGGCCGCTATGCGCGCCGACGCCGCCCAGCGCCACTGTGGCGCCGAGCGTCGTCTGCATCCTCGTCGGTCGATGCGACGTCATCGATTTCGTCTCACTCCGGGAAAGCGGTCCGGCCCGCCGCACGCGCGCGATGATGCGCGATTGTGGCGGAGCGGCGCCGGCGCAGAATAATCCGCGCCGCAGCGGGGCTCCAGTCACGGTTTTTTACAAAATGTTACAGCCGACACGAATGAGAAAAGGCCCGCCGGAGCGGGCCTTTCACAGATTTCGCGATCACGCGGCGCAGGATCGGCGAAAGATCAGCTGTTGATCTGGCGGCGCAGGAAGGCCGGGATCTCGAGCTGCTCCTCCTCGATCGAGCGGGCCTGCGCCACGCGGCGGCCATGCGGATCGAGCCCGGCGTGTCCCGCCGGCTGCTGCGGCGCCTGGGGAACCGGGCGCTTGGCGTATTCCGCATGGCTCTGCGTGGGCGCGGGAGCCTGCGGGCGCATCTGCGGACGCGGCGCGGCGGCGGCGGCCGGCCCCTGCAGCGTGTCCTCCTGGCGGCTCGCGCCGAAGGAGGCGAGGCGCTCCAGCAGCGTGCGGCGGCGGGCGGCCTCTGGCGCCTGAGCGCCGGCGACGTCGCCGCGCGCCTGGCGATACTGCTCCTGCACCGGACGCGGGAAGTCCTCGATCTGCGGCATGCGCATGCGCGGCAGCTCGGCGGCCGGCGGGATGTAGGGCTCATGCGCCTCCATCATATGGGCCGGCTGCGGCGCGGGCTCCGGCGCATAGACCGGACGCGCCGCCACCTGCTCGAGATAGACGTCGCGCGAGGGCGCTTGCGCCTGCTGCGGCTCGCCGTAATAGGGCGAGGGCTGGCGCTCGATCGGCGCCGGCGCGGGCTCGGGCGCATAGGCCTGAGGCGCCGGCTGCGGAGCGGGCTCGGAGATGGTCTGTACGAAGGAGACCCGGCCCTGCGCCGCCACCTGGGCGCGCAGACGCTCGGCGGCCTCCAGCACGCGGGCTTCCGCGGCCGCGGCGTCCTCGGCGGCGGTAGAAGGCAGATCGATGCCCGTCGCCACCACCGACACGCGCACGACGCCCTCGAGCGAGGAGTCGAAGGTCGCGCCGAGAATAATGTTGGCGTCCTCGTCCACCTCCTGGCGGATGCGGCTCGCCGCCTCGTCCACCTCATAGAGGGTGAGGTCGTTGCCGCCGGTGATCGAGATCAAGAGGCCGCGGGCGCCCTTCATCGACACTTCGTCGAGCAGCGGATTGGCGATGGCCGCCTCCGCCGCGAGGCTGGCGCGGCGCTCGCCGGTGGCCTCGCCCGTGCCCATCATCGCCTTGCCCATGCCGCGCATGATCGAGCGCACGTCGGCGAAGTCGAGATTGATGAGGCCTTCCTTGACCATGAGATCAGTGACCGAGGCGACGCCCGAGTAGAGCACCTGATCGGCCATGGCGAAAGCGTCGGCGAAGGTCGTCTTCTCCGTGGCGATGCGGAAAAGATTCTGATTCGGGATGATGATCAGAGTGTCGACCGACTTCTGCAGCTCGGCGATGCCGCCCTCGGCGATGCGCAGGCGGCGCTGGCCCTCGAAATGGAAGGGCTTGGTGACGACGCCGACGGTGAGAATGCCCATCTCGCGGGCGATGGCCGCGATGACAGGCGCGGCGCCCGTGCCCGTGCCGCCGCCCATGCCGGCGGTGACGAACACCATATGCGCGCCGGTGAGGTGTTCGCGGATCTCGTCCTTGGCCTCTTCCGCGGCGGCGCGGCCGACTTCCGGCTGCGCGCCGGCGCCGAGGCCTTCGGTCACCTGCAGGCCCATCTGGATGATGCGCTCGGCGCGCGAGGAGGCGAGCGCCTGCGCATCGGTGTTGGCGATCAGAAAGTCCACGCCCGACAGGCCCGACATGATCATGTTGTTGACGGCGTTGCCCCCACCGCCGCCGATGCCGCACACCAATATGCGGGGCTTCAATTCCCGGAGCTCGGGCGCCTTGAGATTGATCGTCATCGCCAGACCTTTCGACTGATTTTCATGCGACTGCGCGTCGGTTGCCATCCCCGGAGCGTGTCGCCGACGCGCGCCTCGCTCTCCATGCTCGAAATTCTCAAAAACTGTCTCTCAACCACTGTCCGACCCGAGAGATGTACCCATTGGTCCCGGTCCCGCGCATCTCCGCCTCGCGGCGTGGCTCGAAATATTCGCGCCCCGCGAATTGCGGATAGACGAGCAGGCCGACGGCCGCGGCGAAAGCCGGGCTCCTGGCCGATTCGGGCAGGCCGTCTATGCCGGCCGGCCGGCCGACGCGCACCTGTCCGCCCAGAATGCGGCGCGCCGCCTCCGGCAGGCCCGTGAGCATGCAGGCCCCGCCGGTGAGCACCACGCGCCGCCCCGCATGCGCCGAGAAGCCGGACGCCGCCAGACGGTCGCGCAGGAACTCCAAGGTCTCCTCGACGCGCGGACGAATGATGCGCACGAGATGCGATTTCGGCGCATGCGCCGGATGCTCGCCGCTCTCGCCCACATGATCGAAGGCGATCGTCTCGCGATCGTCGGAGGGAGAGGAGATCGCCGCGCCATAGAGCGTCTTCAGACGCTCGGCGTCGCTCAGACGACAGTCGAGGCCGCGGGCGATATCCATAGTGATGTGATTGCCGCCGAGCGTCACCGCATCGACATGCGCCAGCGCGCCGCCGGCGAAGACGGCGAGCGAGGTGACGCCCGCGCCCATATCGATGACGATGGCGCCGAGCTCGGCCTCATCGGCCTCCAGCACGGCGAGGCCGGCGACGTAAGGCGCCGCAGCGGCCGCCTCTATGCCGAGATGGCAGCGCTCCACGGCGACGAGAAGATTGCGCATCGCCGCCTGATCGCAGCTGGCGACATGGAGATCGACGCCGAGCTCGCCGCCGACCATGCCGGCGGGCTCGCGAATGCCGGCGGAGCCGTCCAGCGAGAAGCCGGTGGGCAGCGAATGGACGACGACGCGGCCGCGCTCCGTCACATGGGCGGCGGAGGCCTCGAGCACGCGATGCACATCGGAAGGCGCGACGGCGCCCGAGACGACGCGCGTCTTGGCGGCGAAATGCTGCGAGGCGAGGCGGCCGCCGGAAGCGGTGACGACGATGGCGTCGATCTGCGAGCGCGCCATGCGCTCGGCCGCGTCGACCGTGCGACGCAGCGCGCTCTCCACCTCCTCCATATCGACGATCTGTCCGGCCTTCACGCCGCGCGAGCGCTGATGGCCGATACCGAGCACGCGCGCACGATGCGTGCGCCCGCGCGGCGAGCCGTCGCCGACCGGCGTCAGCCGCGCGATGATGCAGGCGATCTTCGACGTGCCGACGTCGAGCACCGCCATGGTCGCGCTGCGACGAGCGCCGAGCTGCTTCATTCGCGGCGGGAAGAGATGTGACTTCATGTCTGGCCGCCCTTGTGTGAACCACGCGAACTCGCGGCCGCACGCGCGGCGGCCGCCTCCTCGGAAAGGCGCGCCGCTACGCGTCCCGGCGCGCGCAAATCGATCGAGATCACATCCTTATCGAGGATCCTGGCCTCACGCTGGAGTCGCTGCAGAGTGGCCAGCGCCGCCTCCGGATCCTGCTCGGGGAGCTTGACCTCGACGCCATTCGTCATGTCGAGCGACCAGCGCCGCCCGGAGACGAGAATGCCGGCGCGCACGCGCGATTTGAGATCGCCAGCGGCCTCCAGCAGCCGCATATATTCGTCGAGCCGCTTCTCCGCGCCCTCGCCGACGACAAAGGGCAGGCCCAAAAATCGCTCGTCGCGCATCTCGTCGATGACGACGCCATCGGCCGCGACGACCGAGAGCTTGCCGTCGCGCTGCCAGAGCGCGAAGGGCCGACGCCCCTCGAGCGCAATAATGAGCCGATCGGGATAGAGCTTCAGCACACGCGCGCTCTCCACCAGCGGCAGCGCGGTCAGCCGCTCGCGAATCGTCTCCGCGTCGAGAAAGAGCAGAGAATGTGTGGGCTTCACGCCCGAAGCGGCAAGCACGTCGCCCTCGGAGAGCTCGCCGAGCCCGCTGATGGTGACGACCTCGATGGAAAAGCCGAGCGCGCGCGCCACGATATCGCGCGGCGCGCCATTGCGGGCGACGAATTCCGCATAGCCGCCATTATGCGCGACGCCGGCGAAGCCCACTCCGCCGAACAGCAGAGCGAGCGCCGCCGTGCCGATTCCCGGCAGAGCGGCAAGCCGCGAGAGACGCCCGCGCTCCGCGCGCGGAGCCGAGGCCGCCGGCGGGCGGACGCGCCGCTCGGCCGGCTGGGAGGCGACGGGGTTTACGTAAGGGGCGGAATAGGCGCCGGCTTGATACGATCCGGCTTGATACGAGCCAGCTTGGACGGGATGCGGATGCGCGACATCGAAGAGAGCCTCGACAGGCTCCCTCAACGATCGCAGGACGCGTCTTCCACCATCCATTTTACGAGCTCGCCAAACGAATATCCGGCATATGCCGCCATTTCGGGAACCAGCGAGGTCTCGGTCATGCCCGGCTGCGTGTTGACCTCCAACACGACGAGCTCGCCCGTACCTCCGGGGCGATCGTCGTATCGAAAGTCCGCACGGCTGACGCCACGACAGCCGAGAGCCCGATGAGCCTCGAGCGCCAACTGTTGGACCTCTTGGTAAATATTTTGTTTAAGATTCGCTGGAAGCACGTGTTTCGACCCGCCTTTCGCGTATTTCGCGTCGAAACCGTAGAAGTCCTCCGACACGGGGAGGATTTCGATGACGTCGAGAGCGCGGTCGCCCATCACCGCGCAAGTGAGCTCGCGGCCGTCGACGAAATTCTCCGCCAGCATGAAATCGCCATGGCGCCAATCGGCGGCGGCCAGCTCCTGCGGCGGATGCGAGCGCCCCTCCTTGACGATGAAGACGCCGAAGGACGACCCCTCGCTCACCGGCTTCAGCACGTAAGGGGGCTCGAGGGCGTGGGCCTTGGCCGCCTCGAGACGATGCAGCACGCGGCCGCGCGGCACGGGCACGCCGGCCGCCGCCATGACGCTCTTGGCCACATCCTTCTTCATCGCCAGCGAGGAGGCGAGCACGCCCGAATGCGTGTAGGGGATGCGCAGAATCTCCAGCACGCCCTGAATGGCGCCATCCTCGCCGAAGCGGCCGTGCAGCGCGTTGAAGGCGACATCCGGCGCGAGCTTGGCCAGAACCTCGGCGACGTCGCGGCCGACATCGACGCGGGTGACGCGATAGCCGACGCTCTCCAGCGCCTTGGCGCTCGCCTCGCCCGAGCGCAACGAGACATCGCGCTCCGAGGAGAATCCGCCCATGAGCACGGCGACGTGAGCAGTCATGACGCACCTTCGAGTTGTGCGAGGGCTTCGACCCTCGGTTGGATTTGGGAATGGGCCGGCGGGGGCGCGGACGGCGCGCCGCCACCCATCACGACATGCCCTGAGCAGATCATCGCCGCCATCGGCAGGGCTACGAAAGAGCGCGCCAGCCCATGATGACGCCACCGACGATCGACTCACGCCTTGGAGTGGCAGCGCGAAATTAATGCTTCGCTACCATTCCGGCGGTGAAGGCCACTATCTCCTGCCAGCGCAGAATGATGGCGATCACGGCGCCGATGATCGAGACAATCGACGCGATCTTGGCCGTGGTCGGAAGGGCGTTCACACGCCCTTTCAGCTCGCCGAACTCGACCGCGGAAGGGAGGCCGGCCACGCGCCCCTTCAGCTCGCCGATATCTGCAGCCAACATCGCCTTCAGGTCCTTGAAGTCGGAGGACGTCGGCATTGCGCGGAGAAGCCCCTTGATCTCGGCGGTGTCCTGAAGAAGCTTCTTCATGTCCGACTCGAGTGTGGTGACACGACGCTCGAGATCGCTCATCCCATCTCCTCCGCCGCCGGCTCCAGCTCCAGCGCTCGCAGCTCCAGCGCTTGCCTGGGCGATGTTTCTATCATGGGGAGCCGTCGAGCCGCCGACGACGTGCAGACGAGGCTTTTCAGTCATTTTTGTCGACCACCGACACGTTATGTAAGCGCACGAAGCCGCAATGACTACAAGTAAGCATATAGCAGTCGTGTCGGACCAGAACCGAATATGGGGGGCCAGAATCGTCGGAACGCGCTTTTCCGCGAGAAACGACCGACACTTTTACCAATTGCTGCTCATCCTCGGCCGACGACTCCCCGATCCAATTGTTCGTCCCGCAAAAGGGGCAGCCGCCGAGAGCTCCCTTTTCCTCGAGCCAAATTTGAAAATCATCCGCTCTCATAGGTCGTCCCTCGTCGAACGCACTCTGCCAGCAGCGCGAGCAATTCGCAAATCGGGCTCGGCAACCTCGAGAACTCCCCGAGCGACTGGGAATCGGTCAGGCGGCGCCTCCCCACTCTCACTCCGCCCGCCGCCAAATCTCTATATCCGCCGCCTGTTTCGCGAGCCTGTAGCCATCGAGCGCGCCGGCCATTTCCGGGCGCTTCAGCACCCATTCCCGCGTCGCCCGATCTTCGGCGACGATGACATCGGGGCGCCCCGCGCGAATGTCCTCGGCCAGCGCGGCGAGATCGGCGCTGCGCCGCGCCTCCAGCCGCTGGCGCCGCTCCGGCCCCGCCGTCTCGAGCAGCCGGCCCACGGCCGCTGTGACGAAGAGCGCATTCTGCCTCCCCACCCATTCGCCCGCGAGCCGCCGCGTCAGAGGATGGCCGAAATCGAGCTGGCTGGCGATGGTCGCGATGCGCGGATGCGGCGGCGCGACCGCGGCCACGGCGGCCAGAAGGTCCTCGTGCTCCTCGTGATCGGTCAGCTGCTCGACGATTCCGAAATAGGCCGGCGCGGCGAGCAGCGCCGGCACGAACAGGAATTTCGTCAGCGCCGCGCGCAGGCCGGCGGCTGGGGCCGCTCGGTCGCGCAGAGCGAGAAATATCCAGGCGAATAGCAGCAGAACCATCGCCGGATAGGCGTGATTCATCCAGCCCTTCCCCTGCAGCAGAAAGGCCGCGAAAAAGCCGAGCGAGGAAGCGAGCGCGACCAGACTCGCACGGCCGAGGGCGGCCCCGCGCGCCGCGACGACAAAGCCCGCGAGCAGCGCCACATAGGCGAGCGCGAGCGAATGCGCGAGAAAATGGCCGAGCTCGTCGCGCGCCGGCCCATAGACCTCGAGCGCGAGCGGCAGCGCCTCGCCGACATAGGCCGGAAAAGCGATCAGCGTCGCGCCGGTCACGGCGACGGAGGCGAGCGCCGCGGCGATCAGTTCCGCTCGCAGCAAGGCGCGCACGCTGCGTTCCCGGAGAACTATCGCCAGAGCCGGCAGCGCGATGGCGAGGATGAAATGCGGCTTCAACGCCACGGCGAGACCGCCGCAAACTCCCGCGACGATATGCGCGAGCCGCGGCGCCGGCGCGCGCCCCTCCGCCGCCAGCGCGGCGAGCAGCGGCAGCAGAGCGAGCAGAGCAATATGCTCGCGCTCGGCGAAGACGATCTCCGGCGCGACCAGCAGCAGAAAGATCGCGGCGTTGAGCAGCTGCATCCATTCGCGCCAGCTGCGCGCCGCGCCATGGCGCAGCAGCAGAAAAGAAAAGCCGATGGAGCCCGCCGCGGCGAGAAAGACCAGCGCCGCGACAATCGCCTCCGTCGGAAGATGCAGCGCGCGGGCCAGCAGCACGGCCGGCATGAGCGAGAGAAAGGCCGCCGGCGGATTGGGATCGCTCACCTCGACATAGGCGATGCGCCCGTCGAGAACCTTCTCGGCGAAGGTCGAGAACCAGGAGACGTCGCAATCGATATGGCCGATGAGCTGCTGCGCGACGGCGACAACAGCGAGCGCCACGCCGAGCAGCGGGCTCGACAAAAGCTGCGCGAGCCCGTCGCTCTCGACGCTCGCGCGCGCGCTCTTCTCGAGGACCGTCATGCGAGGGCGAGGCCGATCCGCTTGATCTCCCAGCGCAGGAGAACGCCGCTCTTCTCCTGCACGCGCCGCCGCACCTCCTCGCCCAGCGCCTCGACGTCGGCGGCCGTCGCCCGGCCCCGATTGACGAGGAAATTGCAATGCATCTCGCTGACCTGCGCATCGCCGATCACGAGCCCGCGGCAGCCGGCCTCGTCGATCAATTGCCACGCTTTATGGCCCGGCGGATTAGCGAAAGTGGAGCCGCCCGTCTTCTCGCGAATGGGCTGCGAGGCCTCGCGCGCCTGCGTGATACGCTCCATCTCCGCGAGGATCGTCGCGGGATCGCCCTTGCGGCCCTGATACAGCGCCTGCGTGAAAATCATATCGTCCGGCGCATCGCTATGGCGATAGGAGAAGCCGAGATCGGCGTTCGTATAGATGCGCAGATTCCCCGCGCGATCGACGCCGCGCGCCTCGATCAGCGCATCCTTGGTCTCGCCGCCATGCGCGCCCGCATTCATGCGCAGCGCGCCGCCGACGCCGCCCGGAATGCCGCGATAGAAAGCGAGCCCGTCTATGCCGGCGTCCGCCGCCGCGCGCGCGAGCTTCACATCGGGAACCGCGGCGCCGACGCGAATTCGCTCGCCCTCTTCGACAGCGATGGCCCCGAAGCCCTTGGCCGTCAGCCGAACGACGACGCCCGTGACGCCGCCGTCGCGCACGATGAGATTGGAGCCGAGGCCGATGACCGTGACCGGAATCTCGCGCGGCAGTCGCGCGAGAAAGTAAGCGAGATCGGCCTCGTCCGCCGGCGAGAAGAGAAGCTGCGCCGGCCCGCCGACACGAAACCAGGTGAGCGGCGCGAGCGGCTCATTTGCGGCGAGACGCCCGCGCAATTCCGGCGCGAGCGCGACGATCTCGGCCGAGATATCCGGAAAGCTCATCCGCAATCTCCGTGCGCGTCTCCTTCTCCCACTCGTGGGAGAAGGTGGCCCGGCGTAGCCGGGTCGGATGAGGGTCCATCGACATTACGCGCAGCACTTGAACGCAGCAAAACGAAGAGCCCCGCACTTCTACGCGGCCCCTCATCCGACCCTCGCTGACGCGAGGGCCACCTTCTCCCGCGAGCGGGAGAAGGGACGCGCGTTCTCCATGTCTGCGCGATTGTCATGGCGCGAGCTCCGCCAATTGCGCCGGCAGCGCATAAGCCCATTTCGTAATGTCGCCGGCGCCGAGAAACACCACATAATCGCCCGGCGCGGCGATCTCGCGGATCAATCCCGGCAGCTCCTGCGGCGAAGCGAAGGCGCTCGCGCGCTCATGCCCTTGCGCAGCGGCGGCGCGCGCCAGCGCCGGGCCGTCGACGCCCTCTATCTCGCTCTCGCCGGCCGGATAAACATCGGCGATCAGCGCCACATCCGCGTCACTGAAACAGCCTGCGAATTGATCGAACAGCGACTGCAGCCGCGTGTAGCGATGCGGCTGCATGATGGCGATCACCTTGCCCTTGGTGGAAGCGCGCGCGGCGCGCAGCACGGCGGCGATCTCGACCGGGTGATGACCGTAATCGTCGAAGATGGAAACGCCCTTCCACTCGCCCGTCTTGGTGAAGCGCCGCTTCACGCCGGCGAAGCGCGCGAGCCCCTCGCGAATCTTATCCGCGGGAACGCCGAGCCGATGGGCCACCGCAATGGCCGCCGTGGCGTTGAGCGCATTGTGCCGCCCCGCTGCCGGCAGCAGAAGCTCGTCGAGCCGCGTCTCTGCGCCCGTATCACGATCACGCAGGAGCACCGAAAAGCGTCCGACGCCGCCGGAAAGATCGAGATCGAGCAGACGCGCCTCGGCCTCCTCGCTCTCGCCATAGGAAATGACGCGGCGATCTTCGATTTGGCCGATGATCTCGCGCGCGGTCGGATGATCGAGACAGACGGCTGCAAAACCATAGAACGGCAGATTTTCGATGAAGCTACGAAAGCCCTTCTTCACGCCGTCGAAATCGCCGAAATGATCCAAATGCTCGGGATCGACATTGGTGACGATGGCGACTTCCGCCGGCAGCTTCAAGAATGTGCCGTCGCTCTCGTCAGCTTCGACCACCATCCATTCGCCGGCGCCCGGCCGCGCATTTGTGCCGTAAGCGTTGATGATGCCGCCATTCACGACTGTCGGATCGAGACCGCCGGCGTCGAGCAGAGTGGCGACCAACGAGGTGGTCGTCGTCTTGCCATGCGTGCCGGCGACGGCGACGCAACGCTTGTCGCGCATCAGCTCGGCGAGCATTTCCGCGCGCTTCACCACGGGCAGGCGCCGCGCGCGCGCCTCCGCCAGCTCGGGATTGTCGCGCTTGATCGCGCTCGACACGACGACGACGGCTGCTTCGCCCAGCCATTTCGCGTCATGGCCGACATGCACGCGCGCGCCCTTGCCGGCGAGACGTTGCAGATTGGCGCTGTCGGCGGCGTCCGTGCCCTGCACATCATAGCCTTGCGCGAGCAGAATTTCGGCGACGCCGGACATTCCGATTCCGCCAATGCCGACGAAATGAATGGGGCCGAGACGGCGCGGCATTCTCATATTCGGCTCCCTGGCGCCAGCGCGGCGCTCTCTCTCTTCTGCGCGACGGCGAGCACGAGATCGGCGAGCCGCTCGGCCGCGTCGGTCACGCCGACGCTTTTTGCCGCCTGCGCGCGCCGCTGCAATTCGTCGCTGTCCGCAGCGAGCGCGGCGATGCGTTCGGCGAGCCATTGCCGCGTGAAATCGGCTTGGCGCACGACCTCCGCTGCGCCGGATTTCGCCAGCACGGCGGCGTTTGCCGCCTGGTCCTGGTCCAACGCATGCGGCAGCGGCACCAGAATGCTCGGTCGCCCGATCGCCGCCAGCTCAGTGACGGTGGAGGCGCCGGCGCGCGCGATCACGAGATGCGCATGCGCGATGCGCTCCGGCAGATCGGCGAAGAAGGGCGCAATCTGCGCGACGATTCCGGCGCGCGCATAGGCCATGGTGACACGCGCGAGATCTTCCTCGCGCGCCTGCTGCGTCAGCTCTATGCGCTCACGCAATTCTTTCGGCAGAGATTCGAGCGCCGCGGGCACGATATCGGACATCACTCGCGCGCCCTGCGAGCCGCCGGTCACGAGAAGGCGCAGCTTGCCGTCGTCGAACACAGGATAAGGCAACGCAGCCGCCGCGAGCGCGGCGGGTCGCAGCGGATTGCCGGTGACGACGATCTTTTCCGTGAGCGCATCCGAAACGCCGGAGAGCGGAAAGCCCGAGGCGACCGCATCGACGCGGCCGGCGAGAAAGGAATTGGCGCGGCCCATCACCGCATTCGCCTCATGCAGCACTGCGGGAATGCGCCGAAGCGTGGCGGCGAAGAGCGGCGGCACGCTGGGATAGCCGCCGAAGCCGACGACGGCGAGCGGCCGAATGCGCCGCAGAAGAAACAGCGCCTGCGCGGCGCCGACGCCGAGCGTCGCGATCGCCGTCGCCTTGGCGAAGACAGAGCCGCCGCGCGGAGTCGCGGAAGCGATTGTATGCATGGCGCGCGCGGGAAACTCGCCGCCATAGCGCAAGGCGCGCTCATCGGTGACGAGTTCCACCTCGAGCCCACGCGCGCGCAGCGCATGCGCGAGCGCCTCGGCCGGAAAAAGATGACCGCCGGTGCCGCCGGCGGCGAGCAGAACGGGCGCGCTCATGCCGCCGCTCCCATCGGCGCATGGCTCGCATGCTCCGTCTCGACGACGGGTTCTATATGCGGGCGCCGACGCGTGACAGCGAGCAGAAAGCCGAAGCCGAGCGCCAGCGAAATGAGCGAGGAGCCGCCATAGGAAATGAAAGGAAGCGTCATGCCCTTCGACGGCATGAGCTGAAGATTCACCGCCATATTGATCGCGGCCTGCAGGCCGAACAGCATGACGAGGCCGGCGGTCGCGAAGCCGCAGAAGGCGTCGTCATTGCGCGAGGCGGAATAGAGCCCGCGCAGCACGATGAGGCCGTAGATCGCCGCCACCGCCATGCAGACGAAGAGGCCGAACTCTTCGCCGATGACGGCGAAGATCGTATCCGTATGCGCGTCCGGCAATATGCGCTTCAGCGTGCCTTCGCCCGGCCCTTTGCCGAACCAGGAGCCGCTGATGAAGCTGTAGAGCGCGGTGTCGGCCTGGAATGTGTCGGCGACGCCCTGCCCGGCCGCTTGCGGATCGAGAAAGCGCGTCACGCGCGCATGGACGTGCGGCAGAAATTTATAGGCCGCGACCGCGCCGACGGCGCCCGCGCCGCCGACGCCGAAAATCCAGAACCAGTGAATGCCGGCCATGAACAAGAGCCCCGCCCAGACGAGCGAGATCAACATGGTCTGGCCGATGTCCGGCTGCATCACCAGCGGCGCGACGGTGACGGGCAGCAGAGCGATGGCGAGAAGATTGCCGGGAACGTCCTTGCGCTTCGCGCCTTCCGAAAAGGCCCATGCGGCCATGATGACGAAGGCCGGCTTCAAGAATTCGGAGGGCTGAACTCCGAAGATCCAGCGCTTGGCGCCCTTCACCTCCTGGCCGAAGAACAGCGTGCCGACGACGAGCGCGAGCGAGACGATCCACAGCAAAATCGCCGCGCGCCGCACATGACGCGGCGTGAGAAAGGAGACGCCGATCATCACGAGGATCGCCGGCGCGAGATAGATCACCTGCCGATGCACGAAATGAAAGGTGGAGAGATGCAGCCGCTCGGCGACGGGCGGGCTGCCGGCCATAGCGAAGACGAGGCCGCAGACGATGAGCAGCGCGACGCCGGCGAGGAGCCAGCGATCGATCGTCCAGGCCCAATCAGAGAAGGTGGAACGCTCCGCGCGCGAGATCATAGGCTTTCTCCGGCAATGGGCGCATGCGCATGCAGCTCGCGCGCGAGCAGGCGAAAAGCGTCGCCGCGCGCTTCGAAATTGGCGAATTGATCGTAAGAGGCGCAGGCCGGCGACAGCAGCACCACGGGCTCGCGCGCCGCGCTCAGCGCGGCCTCCTCGGCCGCGCGCGCGATCGCCACATCGAGCGTTCCGCAGTGCTCGTAAGTCACGGCGCCCTCGAGCGTGCGCGCAAAATCCTGCGCCGCCGCGCCGATGAGATAGGCTTTGGCGATGCGTGGGAAGAGCGGACGCAGCGGCTCTATGCCGCCCTCCTTCGCCTTGCCGCCGGCGATCCAGAAAATATCGTCGTAGGAGAGCAGCGCCTTCTCCGCCGCGTCGGCGTTCGTGGCTTTCGAATCATTGACGAAGACGACGCGCCCGCGACGCCCCACCTCCTCCATGCGATGCGGCAGGCCGGGATAGGTGAGCAGCCCGCGCGCGATCTCCGCGCAGGAAAGTCCGCAATGCCAGGCGACCGCGGCGGCGAAGGCGGCGTTCTGCGCATTATGCGCGCCGCGCAATGTGCGCGCGCCCTCGAGATCGCCGAGCGTCTCCGTCTCCTCCGGCCCATGGCCGGCCTCTCGATAGAGCGCCTTGCGCGCCTCGATGAAAAAGCCCCAATCGAGCGCACGCGCGGCGGAGACGGGATAGACGCGCTGGCCCTCGCGGCGTCGCTCGGTCAGCCGCGCGCCGATCGCATGAGAGAAGGCGTCGTCGACGCCGATCACCGCGACATCGGCGCCGGCGACGAGACGCTCCTTCACCGCCGCGTAATTCTCCATCGTGCCGTGACGGTCGATGTGGTCCGGCGTCAGATTGATGAGAATGCCGATGGACGGCGCGAGCGAAGGCGTCAGATCGATCTGAAAAGAGGAGCATTCGATGACGTGAATGCGCGTCTCGGAGGGCGGCTCGAGATCGAGGATCGGCGTGCCGATATTGCCGCCGAGCTGCACATCCTTGCCGGCGCTGCGCAAGAGATGCGCGATCAGCGCCGTTGTCGTCGATTTGCCATTGGTGCCGGTGATGGCGATGAAGGGCGCGCCGGGCGCCTTCGCCTGCCGCTCACGGCAGAACAGCTCTATGTCGCCGATCACCTCGACGCCCACCTCGCGCGCGCGTGTGACCGTCCAATGCGGCTCTGGATGTGTCAGCGGCACGCCGGGCGAAAGAATGAGCGCCGAGAACTCGCGCCAATCCGCACTCGTCAGATCGACGATCTCGACGCCCTGCGCCTGCGCCTTGGCGCGGCCGGCCTCGCCATCGTCCCAGGCGGCGACATTCGCGCCGCCTGCGATCAATGCGCGCGCCGTCGAAAGGCCGGAGCCGCCCAAGCCGAAGAGCGCGACCTTGCGCCCTGCAAATGTCGTCGCCGGAGTCATGCGCTCACCTCAGCTTCAGCGAGGAGAGCCCGAGAAGGGCGAGAACGAAGGAGATGATCCAGAAGCGAATGACGATCTGCGGCTCGGTCCAGCCCATCTGCTCGAAGTGATGGTGGATGGGCGCCATGCGGAACACGCGCTTGCCGGTGAGCTTGAAGCTCGCCACCTGCACGATGACGGAAGCGCCCTCGAGCACGAAGAGGCCGCCGATGATGGCGAGCACGAACTCCTGCTTGATGGCGACCGATATGGTTCCGAGCAATCCGCCGAGCGCCAACGAGCCGGTGTCGCCCATGAAGATCTGCGCCGGCGGCGCGTTGAACCACAGAAAGCCGAGACCGGAGCCGATGAGCGCCGCGCAGACAATGGTGAGCTCGCCGGTGCCGGCGACGTGATTGACGCCGAGATAATCCGAGAAGATCGAATTGCCGACGAGATAGGCGATGATGGCGAAGGCCCCGGCGGCGATCATCGACGGCACGATGGCGAGGCCGTCGAGACCATCGGTGAGATTGACGCAATTGCCCGCCGCCACGATGACGAAGGCGCCGAAGGGAATGAACAGCCAGCCCAGCGAGAAGGCGTAGCCCTTGAGCAGCGGCAGCGCCAGCTTGGACATATTGTCGCCGCCGACCGTGGTGAGCGCATAGCAGGCGAGGCCGGCGACGGCGAACTCGAGCGCGAGCCGCGCCTTGCCGGAAAAGCCTTTGTGCGATTGCTTCGTCACCTTCAGATAATCGTCGTAGAAGCCGATCGCGCCGAAGGAGGCGGTGACGAGAATGACGATCCACACATAGGAATTCTTCAAATTCGCCCAGAGGAGAGTGGCGACGAGCAGACCCGAGAGGATCATCAGCCCGCCCATGGTCGGCGTGCCTTTTTTGGTGAGCAGATGCGAGGCCGGACCGTCCTCGCGAATGGGCTGGCCCTTGCCCTGCTTCAAGCGCAGCGCGTCGATGATGGTGGGGCCGAAGAAGAAGACGAAGAACAGCGCCGTCGTCGCCGCGCCGGCGGCGCGGAAGGTGATGTAGCGGAAGAGGTTCAGCGGACCGAAGAGATGCGAGAAGTCCGCGAGCAGCGTCAGCATTCGTCTTTTCCTTTACGAGGCCGCTTCGGTTTCGGCCGGGAATTTCGTTCTGATCGCCTCGACGATGCGCGCCATGCGCGAGCCGTTCGAGCCCTTGATCATGACCACATCGCCCGGCGCCAGCGCGGAGAGAACCGCCTCCTCGAGCTCGGCGGCGTTGGCGCGATGCGCGCCGCGCATAGACTCGGGCGCGGCGTAGAAGAGCCGCGCCATCAGCGGGCCGGCGGTGAAGAGGAGATCGACGCTCGCCGCCTCGAGGTCTTTGGCGAGGCCTGCGTGCAATTCGCCGGCGCTCGGCCCGAGCTCCAGCATATCGCCGAGCACGGCGATGCGTCGCCGCGCGCTCTTCTCCGCGCCGATGAGATCGAAAGCCGCGCGCATGGAGGTGGGATTGGCGTTGTAGCTCTCGTCGATGAGCGTGAGGGCGCCGCCGCCGATCACCAGCGTCTCCCGACGGCCGCGTCCCTTGGGCGGGGCGAAATCGGCGAGCGTCTCCGCCGCCTCGGCGAGATCTATGCCGAAGACATGGGCGATGGTCAGCACGGCGAGCGAATTGACTGCGAAATGCCGGCCCGGCGCGCCGATGCGGTAACGCAGGCGGCGGCCGAAAATCTCCGCCTCGGCGACTTGGCTCTCGCCATCATAGGAGAGCAGCCGCGCCTGCGCGGCCTCGCTCTCGCCGAAGGAGAAGACATGCGCGGCTCTGGAGGCGGCGGCGCCTTCCAGCAGCGTCTCGTAAGTCTCGTCGTCGCGATTGACGATGGCGACGCCGCCTTCGACGAGACCGGAGAAAACCTCGGACTTGGCCGCCGCTATAGCCTCGAGCGAGTCGAAATGCTCGAGATGCACGGGCGCGACGCGTGTCACCACGGCGACATGCGGCTCGACGAAGCGCACGAGCGACGCGATCTCGCCCGCGTGATTCATGCCGATCTCGAACAGGCCGTAGCGCGCCGAGGCCGGCATGCGCGACAGCGACAGCGGCACGCCCCATTGATTGTTGTAGGAGGCGGCCGAAGCATGCGTCTCGCCGAAGCGCGAGAACACTGTCTTCGCCATGTCTTTGGTCGATGTCTTGCCGACCGAACCGGTGATCGCCGCAATATAGGCGGGCGAGCGCTCACGCGCGCGGGCGCCGAGATATTCCAGCGACTCCTGCACGTCGCGCACGACATAGAGCGGCGAGAGATCACGGAACTCGCCAGCGTGTGCGTCGTCGATCACCGCGCCCGCGGCGCCGCGCTCGAACGCCATGCGCACGAAATCATGACCGTCGCGCGCCTCGCCCTTTATGGCGAAGAAGAGATCGCCCGGCGCCAGCGTGCGCGTGTCGATGGAGACGCCATTGACGTCGCGCGGCAAGCCGCCGCTGATGCGCGCGCGCAATGCGCCGATCAGCCCCAGTCCGGTCCATAGCGCTTGCTGTTTCATTCAAGTCCCACCCTGCAAGGCCGCCTCGACCGCCGCACGGTCGGAGAATGGCAGGACCTGATCGCCGACGATCTGGCCCGTTTCATGGCCCTTTCCGGCGACCACCAGCGCGTCGCCATCGCGCAGCCAGGAGACCGCCGCGCGGATCGCCGCGGCGCGGTCGCCGATCTCGTGAATCTCCGCGCCCTTCGCGTGGCGCGCCGCCTCCAATATAGCGGCGCGGATCGAGGCCGGCTCCTCGCTGCGCGGATTATCGTCGGTGACGACGACGACATCCGCCGCGCGCGCCGCGATCTCGCCCATCAATGGACGCTTGCCTCTGTCGCGATCGCCGCCGGCGCCGAAAACGACAACGAGCCGTCCTTTCGCCAGAGGGCGCACGGCGGCCAGCACCTTGTCCAGCGCATCGGGCTTATGCGCGTAATCGACGAAGACGGGCGCGCCGTCGCGCGCGCCGATGAGCTCCAGCCGTCCGGGGGCGCCGCGCAATTTCTCCAGCGCTGCGAAAACCTGCGCCGGTTCCTCGCCGCAGGAGATCGCCATTCCCGCGGCGACCAGCGCATTGGAAATTTGAAACGCGCCGGCGAGCGGCAAAGCGACGGCGAAAGTCTCGTCGCCGCAGCGCAGCCGCAAGCGCGAGCCGAGCGCCTGCGCATCCGCCTCGAGCAGCGATATGGCGCGGCCCTTCTCGCCGACATCGAAGATCGTCAGCCCGCGCTTCTCGCAAATGTCGATCACGTGCGCGGCGACCGAGCTGTCGGCGTCGATCACGACCGTCTGGCCGGGCGCGAGCAGCGTGTCGAAGAGGCGCATCTTCGCCTCGAAATAGTCCTCGAGATCGCGATGATGATCGAGGTGATCGCGCGAGAAATTGGTGAAGGCGCCGACTGTCAGACGCACGCCATCGAGGCGGCGCTGGTCTATGCCGAGCGAGGACGCCTCCATGGCGAGATGGGTGACGCCGCGCGCGGCCAGCGCGTCGAGCGACTGATGCAGCGCCACAGGTCCCGGCGTCGTCAGCGAGCCGTAATGCGCACCATTTGTATCGACGATTCCGATCGTGCCGAGCGAGGCCGCGTCGCGTCCGAGCGTCAGCCAGATCTGGCGCAGAAAATCGACGACCGAGCTCTTGCCGCTGGTGCCTGTCACCGCGGCGACGATCTGCGGCTGACGCGCGAAAAATCGCGCCGCAGCATGAGCGAGCGCCGCGCGCACATCCGCGACGACGAGTAACGGCAGCCCGACCTCGGCCGCGTGCGGCGCGACGACCACGCGCGCCCCACGCGCGCGCGCATCGGCGGCGTAAGCGAGGCCGTCGCCGGCATGACCCGGCACGGCGAAGAAAGCATAGCCTTCGCGCACGTCGCGGCTGTCGGCCGTGACGCCGTCGATATCGAGATCGCCGCAGCCCGCCGCCGTCGCTTCGTCGAGAAGGTCGGAAAATCGCATCAATGCCCTCCCCCGCCGGGAACAGCGGGACTATTGGCTATGCCATAGCCGAGCTTGGCGAGCAGCGGGAAAGGCTGCGTCGGCAATTCGAAGCGCGGCGGCAGGCCGAGCAGCGGGCCGACGCGCTCGATGATCTGGCCCGTCACCTGGCCCGAGTTATAGGCGGCCGTGGCGTAGCCTCCGGTCTCCGGAAGGCCCTGCGGCTCGTCCATAATGGTGAGGAAGAGATACTTCGGTTTGTCCGCCGGCGCCACCGCCATGAAAGTGGTGAAGAGGCGGGTCTTGGAATAATGGCCGCCGATCACCTTTTCCGCGGTTCCGGTCTTGCCGCCGACGAAATAGCCGTTGACGTTGACCTTCCTGGCGGAGCCGATCTCGGCGTTGAGCCGCATGAGATAGCGCATGGACTCGCTGGTCTCCGGCCTGATCACCTGCACGGCGCTCTTCTTCGCCTCCTCCTCGTTGCGCTTGAGGAAAGTGGGCGCCATCAGATAGCCGCCGTTCATCAGCGCGCCGACAGCCATCATCGCCTGCAGCGGCGCGACGGCGAGACCATGGCCGAAGGCGATGGTCATGGTGTTCAGCTCACCCCAATTCTTCGGCACGATCGGCTCAGCGCTCTCTGGCAACTCTGTGCGCATGCGCGTGAGCTGGCCCATCTTGCGCAAAAACGCCTTGTGCCGCTCGACGCCCTGGCCGAGCGCCATGCGCGCCGTTCCGATGTTGGAGGAATGGGTGAACACTTCCGGCAGGGTGAGCACGCGATTGGTCGCGTGATAATCGTGAATGCGGAAATGGCCGAAATTGAGCGTGCCGCGCGCGTCGAGCCGCGAGTTGAGATTGACCTTGCCGGAGTCGAGCGCCATGGCGATGGTCAGCGCCTTGAAGGTGGAGCCCATCTCATAGACGCCGACATTCATGCGATTGATGATCGTCGGATCGCGCATGTCGCCGGGCTTGTTGGGATCATAATCCGGCAGCGAGGCGAGCGCGATGATCTCGCCGGTGTTGACGTCCATGATCGCCGCGGCGCCGGCCTTGGCCTTGAAATGCGCGACGCCCTTTTCCAACTCGTCGCGAATGGCGTGCGTCGCCTTTATGTCGATCGACAGCGAGATGGGCTTCAGCTCTTCCGGCGTCAGGCTGAAGCCGGCGTCGTGAAGATCGGCGAGGCCTTGCCCGTCGATATATTTCTCGATTCCGGCGATGCCGGCGTTGTCGATATTGACATAGCCGAGCACATGCGCCGCCGCCGGCCCATTGGGATAGACGCGCTTATTCTCGGGCGCGAGGCCGACGCCCGGCAGGCCGAGATGAAACACCTCGTCGCGCTGCTTGGGCGTCACCTCGCGCTTCACCCAGACGAAGCCCTTGCGCGAGGCGAGACGCTCGCGCAATTCGCGCGAGTCGACATTGGGCAGCACCGCGGTCAGCAGCTCGGTCGCCTCGTCCTTGTCGATGAGACGGCGCGGCTCGGCGAAGACCGACATGGTCTTCACATCGGTCGCGAGTATCTCGCCATTGCGATCGAGCACATCGGGACGCGACGCGGCGATGGGCTCGCCGGAGGCGCGGCGCATCGTCGTCGGATCAGGCTTGAAGCCGATGGCGACGAGACGCGCGCCAATGCCGACATAAAGGCAACAAAAGCCCACGGCGACGAGGCGCATGCGCGCGCCTGTCTTGCCGAGCGAGGTGGTGAACAGCCCGTCGAGCGGCCCGCGCAGGCCTCGCTTCACGGCTTTCGTCACAGTTTCGGCGGTCGTCATCGCGGCTTTCCTTTCGGCGTCGTCGGCGCCTCGCTCGCGGCCGGAGTCGTCGCGGCGCCGCCGAGGCCGAGCGCATCCAGCTTGCGGCCGATCGAGTCGATGCGCTCGGGCTTTTCCGGCAGCGATTGCGCCGTGGCGATCTGCGTCACGGCGACCGGCTTCAGATCGAGATATTTGTCGGCGAGATCCTGCACGCGCTCGGGCCGCGTCATGAAGGCCCATTCGGCGCGCAGCACGGCGATGGCGTCGCGCTCGCTTTTCGCCTCGCGCTTCATCTTGTTGATCTGCTCGGCGCGCAGCATGGTCTGATATTTGATCGAATAGGCGTAGAAGCCCGAGCCGATCAGCGCGAGAATGGCGACGACATTGAGAATGCGCAGCATCAGCGTCTTCCTTTCACGCGTTCCGGCAGGCGGGCGAGACGCGCCAGAGACTCGTCGATCGCGCGCGCCGGCGCGTCCGTTCGCGTCGCAAAGCGCAGCTTGGCGGAGCGCGCGCGCGGATTTGCGGCGATTTCGCGGTCCGAAGGCGTCACCGGCTGGCGCCCTTCGCTGATGAAGGTCCGCGGCGGCGGAACCGGCTCGCCAGGCAGGAGCCGCGAGCGCGTCTCGCCGCGGCCGGAGCGTTCGCCTAAGAATTGCTTGACGATGCGATCCTCGAGCGAGTGAAACGTCACCACGGCGAGCCGACCGCCCGGCTTCAGCGCCCGCTCGGCGGCGCCCAGCGCGGCGACCAATTCGCCCAGCTCGTCATTGACGGCGATGCGCAGCGCCTGAAAGCTCCTCGTCGCCGGGTGAATATCGCCCGGCTTTCCGGGCGCGGCGCGCTCGATGATCTGCGCCAGCGCGCGCGTCGTCTCTATGCGGCCGGCCTCGCGCGCATTGACGATGGCGCGGGCGATGCGGCGCGAGGCGCGCTCCTCGCCATAGTGATACAGAATATCGGCGAGCGCCTCTTCCTCGGCATCCGCGATAATGTCGGCGGCGCTCGGTCCGCGGCCTTCCATGCGCATGTCGAGCGGGCCGTCATTGCGGAAGGAGAAGCCGCGCGCCGCCTCGTCGAACTGCATGGAGGAGACGCCGATATCGGCGACGATTCCGTCGAGCGGCGCCAGCCCCGCGCGCTCGGCGACCTGCGCCAGCTCGGAGAAGCGCGCCTCCACCAGAGTCAGCCGTCCGCCCGCCTCCTCCACCAGCGCATAGCCGCCCCTTATGGCGTTCGGATCGCGGTCGAGCGCCAGCACGCGTGTGCCCTCATGCGCCAGCAAGGCGCGCGTGTAGCCGCCAGCGCCGAAGGTGGCGTCCAGATAGACGCCGCCCGCCTGTGGCGCGAGGGCGGCGACCGCCTCCTCGAGCAGCACGGGAACATGCCGCTCAGCGCCGCTCGCCGTCATCTCTCCTCCGATCCGAAAATGTCGCCGCAGGGCCGGTCCGCGCCCGTCGGACGCGCCCTCCAGGGCGGATATTTGGCGTCGACGCGGCCGTCCGCCGAGCCCGCGCGCAGACGCGAAAGCGCCGACGCGCGCGAGGCGCGGGCGCGACTTTTCCCGGAGAGACGTGTCATCGCTCTGAACAACAACGCATATCATGAAAGACCACGGGCGACGGAGCGGCGCGGGCGGCGCGGCGCTTGCGATTATTAGCCGTCGTCAGGGTTAAGAGAGCGTTGACGCGGGCGCGAGCCGCGCATTTCGCGTTAGCCATCGGGGGGCGTGGCGGTAGGCCGTAGCAAATTCCACAGGCGCCGTATCTACCCTCCCCTTTAGGGGGAGGGTCGGACCGCGCAGCGGTCCGGGGTGGGGTTCGACAGCAAAGACTTGGGGCGTTCACCCCCTCCCGAGCGCATTCGCGCTCGACCTCCCCGCTCGAGGGGGAGGTAGAAGCGCCTCTTCCGGCGCTCCTACCGCTCACCCAAAAAATCGCCAGTCGGCCTATAAGCCGGGTTCTGTATGGCGCGGTCGGGTCGCCCCTTCCACGCGCGATGGCCATTCCTCTGGGACGACGCTTGCGCGCCGCCTCTAGCAACCAACCCGGGCGACGACCCGGAGACGGGCCAGGAAATATCGCTATTTCCAGTCGCCCCTATTCGGTCTTGCTCCCGGCGGGGCTTGCCATGCCTCGAACGTCGCCGCCCGAGCGGTGCGCTCTTACCGCACCCTTTCACCCTTACCGCGAGCCCGAAGGCCGCGGCGGTTTGCTTTCTGTGGCGCTTTCCCTGGGGTCGCCCCCGCCGGACATTATCCGGCGCCGTGTCTCCGTGGAGCCCGGACTTTCCTCTATCCCGAAGGACAGCGGCCATCCAGCCGACTGGCTGATGAGCCAATAGGCAGACCGGCGCGGAAGGTCAAGACGCCGCAAAAACCAGCGGCCGCGGCTGCGCAGAGCCGCACGTCTCAGTAGAACAACTTATGAATCAGTCGAGTAGAGACCGCTGCGGCGCCGCGCCGCGCGCCTTTTCGGGGAAAAGCGAGGACCTCTGCTTGCGCGCGAGGCGATCGTGACGGCAAAAAGGATTAACGTCTGGTCCCGTCGGACTGGAGACGGCGGCAACGGAGCGAATTTCTACTTTGGCGACAGCGGTGAAATCGAACGAGAGACGGGTTGTGATCTCGGGCATGGGCGCGGTTTCGGCCGCCGGCGTCGGGGCGCAGCCACTTTGGGAGGCGGCGCGCGACGGCCAATGTCAGGTCCGCCCGCTGAAGCTCGAGCGACCCTATGGCGGCCGCATCAAGATCGCCGCGCAGCCGCAGAACTTCGATCCGCTCGCCTATCTCGAGCCCGAGATTCTTCCCTATTGCGACCCTTTCACCCAATACGCCATCGTCGCCGCCGACGAGGCCATGGCGCAGGCGGGCTTTGCGCGCAAGGATATCGCCGGGCCGCGCACGGCGGTCGTCATCGGCTCCGGCATAGGCGGCTCCAAGACCATCGATGACGAGGCGCATAAGGAATACAACACGCGCGAGCGCGCCGATCCGCTGACCGTGCCGCGCCTCATCCCCAGCGCCGCGCCCACCATGCTGGGCATGCGCTTTTCCTGCAATGGGCCGACATTCGCCATCGCCAGCGCCTGCTCCTCAGCGAGCCAGGCGATCGGCGTCGGACTGGAGATGATCCGCTCCGGCACGGCCGATCGCGCCATCGTCGGCGGGGCGGAGGCGGCCGTCATCAATGGCTCGCTGCGCTCCTGGGAGGCGCTGCGCGTGCTGACGCCGGATTTCTGCCGGCCCTTCTCGGCCGGCCGCAACGGCATAGTGCTCGGCGAGGGCGCCGCGATCTTCGTGCTGGAGACGGAGGAGCTCGCGCACTCCCGCGGCCATGCGCCGCTCTGCGAGCTCGCAGGCTATGGCACGTCGAGCGACGCTTTCGATCCGCTGCGGCCCAATGTCGAAGGCCCCTCCTCCGCCATGCGGCAGGCGCTGGAGAGCGCCGGCCTCACGCCCGACGATATCGATTATCTCAACGCCCATGGCACCGGCACTTACGCCAATGACATCACCGAGTCGGAGGCGATCCTGCGCGTCTTCGGCGAGCGCGGCGCGCGTCTGCCGGTCTCCTCGACCAAGCCGATCCACGGCCATGCGCTGGGCTCCTCCGGCGCGCTCGAGCTCGCCATCACGATAAACGCCCTGCGCGAGCAGCTCGCCCCGCCGACGATCCATTTCAAGGCGCCGGACCCCAAATGCCCGGTGGACCCCGTGCCGCACGAGGCGCGCCGCGTGCCGATCCGCGCGGCCATGTCCAATTCCTTCGCCTTTGGGGGCATCAACGCCGTGCTGGTGGTGCGGCGGGCGCGATAGAGCCGGCGTCTCGCGCCATCTCACGCGTCACGCGAGAAATCGCTCGACTTCCCGAAAAAACGTCTCCGGCGCCTCGTCGGGGACGAAATGGCCGCTCTCCTCGACGACAATAGAGGAAAGCGCTCGCGTCCGCAGCGCCAGCGCTTCGGCGAGTCGCGGCCCGACGCCATGTCGCCCGGCGATGGCGAGCACCGGCATGTCGAGCCTACGATCCGAAAGGCTCGCCACGAGACGCGCATCCTCGGGCAGCGCGCGATAATAGTCGAAGCCCGCGGCCATGCCGCCCGGCCTCGCATAATGGCGCGCGAATTCGTCGATCGCCGCCGCGCCGACCGCGTCCTTGCGATGCGACCAGGCGCGAATTTGCGCGGCGATATAATCCCTCTCGCGTCCGCGCGTCAGCAGCTCGGGAATGTCGCGCGCCATGTGAAAACCGTAGTGCCAGGCGCCGCCGCGCCGCGCGTCCATATTCTCGGTTCCCGGAACGAGGCAGTCGACGAGGACGAGCCGCTCCACTTTCTCCGCATGAAGCAGCGCGAGCATGAAGGCCGCCTTGCCGCCCATGTCATGGCCGATCACATGCGCCCTCCCGCCCGCCACGCGATCGATGAGAGCGACGATATCCCCGGCGACAGCGCGCTTGTCATAGGACTGCGCGGGCTCGGAGAGGCCGAGGCCGCGAAGATCCGGCGCGACGACGGTGAAGCGAGGCGCCAGTCGCTCCATCGTCGCGCGCCAGGCGAACCATGTCTGCGGCCAGCCGTGCAGCAGCACGACCGTCGGCCCCGCGCCCAATGTGACGAAATGCAGCCGCGCGCCGTCGAGCGCGAGCCAACGGCTCTCCGCCCCCTGCGGCAAAAGTCGCGCCTCTTCGGCATGCGCCCCCGCGAATCCCTGCGTCGCGACGGCTCCAGCGGCGGCCAGAAACGCCCGCCTGTCGATCGTCATCCTCTCCTCCTTCGAAAGCTTCGCGAGAGTTGCCGATCGTCGCTCATGCGTCTATCGAATAGGCGGATCGAATTATTATAACCAAATGTTATGCATGGACCTCGCCGCCGCCCTTCGCGCTTTCATCCGCATCGTCGAGCGCGGCTCGATGACCGCCGCGGCCGCCGACCTCGGCGTGTCGCAGCCTGCCGTCAGCAAGATGCTGCGCAATCTCGAAGCGCATGCCGGCGCGCGCCTGCTGGAGCGCGGCCCGCGCGCGCTACGTCCCACGGCGCGAGGCCTCGCGCTCTATGAGGCCGCCGGCGGCCCGCTCGCGGCGATAGACGCCGCGCTGGAAAGTCTTCGCGGCGACGGCGCGGCGATCGCCGGCGAGTTGCGCCTGCATGGCCCGAGCTGTATCGGCGAAAGGCATTTGTTTCGCATCGCGATGGCGTTTCAGGACGCGCATCCTTCCGTCGCCGTCGCTCTGTCGCTCGAAAATCGTCCGGTCGATCTCATTTTCGAGAATATCGACCTCGCGCTGCGCATGGGCCGGCCGAGAGAACAATCACTGATTCAAAAGCGCATCGGCTTCAGCCGGCGCATCCTCGTCGCCGCGCCCGCCTATCTCTCGCGCGCGGCGCCTCTACGCACGCCCGCCGATCTCGCCGCGCATGATCTTCTCGTCACCGACGCGTCGTTGCACAATGGCGCGCTGCGTCTGCGCAAGGGCGACAGCGCGGAAGACATAGCCGTTCGGCCGAAGCTCACGACCAATAGCGCGCAGGTTCTCCTCGAGGCGCTGCGCGCCGGCCGCGGCGTCGCCACCACGCAGCTCCTGCTCGTCGCCGAAGAGCTGCGCAGCGGCGCATTGACCCGCGCATTGCCCGATCATGAGATCGAGCCGAGCGAATTCTTCCTCGTCTATCCTTCGACGAAATTCCTGCGACCCGCGGTGCGCGCCTTCGTGGATTTCGCCACGCCGGCGCTACGCCGCATCGAAGGGATATTCTAATTACAAAGAATAGCCCGTGATGGCGGAAGCGAACCACAGCCATGGATCCGCGCCGGAGAGGCTGACGAAAATCAGAGCCGCCGCCGCGAGCTGAACGCCGATGGCGACCAGCGCCGCGCGCGACAATTTTCCGGCGCCGTCGTCGAGACGGCTCGCCCCGACATAGAGCAGAAGCGAGATCAGCAGCGATCCATAAGTCACCGCCGGTCCGCCCGGAATGACGAAGCGCAGCGCACGCGCCGTCGCCGGAGCGATGAAGGTGAAGAAGCTCGCCAGCTGAAAATGGCGGTGCCACTCGGGACGACGTACAGTGACGAAAGCGCCTATGCCGAAGAAGGCGACCTCGGTGATCACCCAGAAGGGATAGGCGAGGCCGATCAAAGGCGCCGTTCCCGCGACCTTGGGGTCCGCGGCGGCGACGCGCGCCACCGCGGTGACGATCGACAATGCGATGACGAGGCCGAAGAGAACCGCGCCGATCACGCCCACAGTGCGGTGATTCTTCAGCGCGCCGCGGCTCGCGGCGACATATTGATAGATGAAGACGGCGAGCCAGGCCGTCGTCGTCACGCCATGCGCGAGAACGAGCAGGGTCAGCGGCTTTCCAGCGCCGAAGACCGGCTTCAGATAGAAGGTCGGCGCAAAGCCGACGAGCAGCAGCAGGACTGCGAGCCCAACGAACCAGCCCTGTTTCGGCAGATGAATTTTGGACGCGACGGGTAGGCTATCGACGGCTTCGCTCATGGGAACGACCTTTGGCGTGAGAAGGTGGATAGCGCCGCGCTCAGAAGGCCGGCGAAGCGCATAGCCGATCCATATTCATATAAAGTCGATCGATTATAACTATTTTATGAGCGCTGTCGAGACAGCCCGGCCCGCGGGTGGCGCATCAGGACGAGATCGACGGCGGCGCAGGAAAGCGCCGCGCCGCCGTCACCTCTTCTTGCAGGCGTCGACGAATTTGCCGATCTTTGCCCATGCGCCTTTCAGCGGCGCGGATTGTTTCGAGCCGCCGATCGTCACGACGAGCGTCTCGCCGCGCGCCATGGCGGCGAAGATCGGATCATCGGCGGCGACCCGCCCTTCGAAGCTCGGAACGCCCGCCTCCTCATTCGGCACGAGCTTTCCCGCGACCTTCGTCTGCGCGTCGCCGACCGCCAAAATCGCCGTCGCGGCCTTGCCGGCCTTCTGCTTGCCGTCGGTTTCGGAGATGAACAGCGTCGTCGCGCCGCTATGGGCGTCGCAATGAAAGCCGCCGAGGGAATCGTCCGTTTCGGGAACGCCATAGTTGAGAAAGGCCATCGGCGGCTTCGCCTCGTCGAGAGAGAAGCTCCATATGCGCCCTTGCTGCGCCGCCGCCGGCGACGCAATCCCCAAAAGCGCGACGATGAGCGCCGCGGGCGCCCTGCGAGCCAATACGCCGATCGACATCTTCCTCTCCATCTCGAGACATGCGCGCCGCGCACGCCGCCGCTATGATAGGCCGAAGGCGAATGTGAGAGGAAGCGAGGGAACAATGGCCACTGTGAAGCTGCTCGGCGACGATGAGCTCTCGGACGAAGCCCGCGCGGTCTTCGACGATATTCGCGCGACGCGCAAAAGCGATTTCGTCAATAATTTCTGGCGCGCCCTCGCGCATGATCCGGTGACGCTGAAACGCACATGGGAGAGCATAAAGGCGGTGATGGGACCGGGCGTCCTGGACCCGAAGGTGAAGGAGATGATCTATATCGCCGTCTCCATCGCGCATGGTTGCAGCTATTGCATCCACTCCCACACGGCGAGCGCGCGCGCCAAGGGCATGACCGAGGCGGAGTTCAACGAGCTCTTGGCGATCGTCGGCATGGCTTCGGAAACCAACCGTCTCGTCACCGCGCTCGGCGTGGAGGTGGATGCGGAATACGATATTCGCTGAACGGCGACGCCCACGCCCCCGGGCTCCGAGAGTCCGGGTCGGCAAAACCTTCGCGCCAGCGTCTTGCCCGCGCTCGTCGTGGCGTGAATGGCCCGCCCTCGACGTCTCTTACGCAAATCGGCGCGAACTTAACCGCGCCTTAACCGCGATCGCATATACCAGGAGCCGGCGCGGTGAGGCGAATGAGCGTCCCCGCGCGAGGCGTGCCCCCCGATGCTCTCCACCGAATTTCAGCGTCTCGTTCTCCCGCGTCTCGCCTTTCCGCTGCTGGGCGGATTGCTGCTCGCGGCGGCCCAGGGCGGCGCCCGCGCCGCCGAGGCGCCGAAGAATGTCTATTTGATTTCCGGCCACGAAGGCTATGGCGTCGTCGAATGCATCACGCAGAAGAAAGATTGCGGGAAGATCGTCGCCGACAGCTGGTGCGAGTCGCATGGCCACGGCCCCGCGGTGGCCTTCGGCCGCGCCGACGATGTGACCTCGGCGATCGGCCCGGCCTCGGCGCGCAAGCCCTTGACGGCGGAAGCCGCCGTCGTTTCCTGCAGCGAATGAGCGTGGGCGGGCGCAGGCCCGCCGCTGCGTCATTTCTTCAAAAACTCGCCGCATTGCTCCACATCGCCGGCGCCCCAGGGCTGGATCGGCACGCCCGAGGTGGAGTTCTCCGGCGAGCCTTCGATCAGCCGGTCGGAATAGGCCATATAGACCAGCGCATTGTGCTTGGCGTCGCAGCCGCGGACGATATGCAGGCGCTTCCACAGCGCCGAGCGGCGCTCGCTGAACACTTCGTCGCCCTGACCGAATTTCTCCTTGAATTTCACCGGCCCATATTGACGGCAGGACAGCGACACATCGGAGGTCTGCTCCGCGACGCCGAACATTCCCGCGACGCCGCCCTTCTCATGCACCGTGTAATAGCAGGCCACCCCGTCAATTTCGGGGTCGTCGAGCACATAGGTCGCCAATTTGTCATTCGGCGTCAGCAGCTTGAAGTCGGTGGACTTGCGAAAGATCAGATCCGGCCCGTCGGCCCGGGCGGGCGCTGCGCCCGCGGCGGCGAAGAGCCCCGAGGCGATGAGAGCGGACAGGACGAATTTGGACGGCTTCATAACTGCGTTCCTCCAGAGCGCCAGGAAATTCCCTCGACAAATGTCGTGACGCGCCTTGTTCGCGACAAGAAGCTCGCGACAATCGCGCGCCGATTGATCGGACGGATGATATGGCCGATATGGTCTCGAGCTCGACGGTTTCGGATTCGCCGGCCCGCGGCGCCTCGCCTTTCGAATCGCGAAATATAGGACCAATGTCGGCGAAACATATCATTCGGAAGACGCTTTCCCGAAAGGGGCCGTTGCGACGCCTCGCGGGCGCACTCGTTCTGGCCGCCGCCGCTCTGCTCTCCGCGCAGGCGATGGCGCAATCGGCCTATTGCGACAATCTGCGGGCGCAGATCGCCGCCGCCGGCAATAATAGCGGCTCCGCCCGCTATCGCGCCGCCGCCGCGACCCAGCAGAAGGAGATCGACCGCACGGTCGCCTATGGGCGTTCCATCGGCTGCGACCGGCAGCAGTTCCTCTTCTTCGGCAGCGCGCCGCCGGCGCAATGCGGCGCGATCAACGGCCGCATCGCGCAGATGCGCTCCAACCTCGCCTCGCTCCAGCAAAACTCCGGCGACGGCCAGCGGCAGGCGCTGCAGGCGCGCTTCGATCAGCAGTGCCGGCAGCCGCAGCAGCCGGTGCGCGTCGCCTCCCGCCAGCGCAATATTTTCGAGGAGCTGTTCGGCTCGCAGGAGGAGGAGCCGACGCCGGTCCGCGAGCTGCCCCTCAACGGGCAGCAGGAACGCGACGAGGACGACAATGGCGGGCCTGTCGCGCGCGGCGGCTCGCTGGCCGTCTGCGTGCGCGCCTGCGACGGCGGCTTCTTCCCCATCAGCTATTCGGCGCGGCGCGCCAATCTCGCCGATCTCCAGGAATTGTGCCGCGCGCAATGCCCAAATGTGGAAGTAGCGCTCTACACGCGCTCGCCCTCGCGCGACATAGAGACAGCGGTGTCGATGGATGGCGAAGCCTATGGCGACCATCCCAATGCGCTGAAATTCACCAAGAGCTATGATCCGACCTGCTCCTGCCGGCCGCCCGGCCGCAGCTGGGCGGAGACGCTCGCCGAGGCGGAGCGGCTGCTGGCCGAGCGCAATAAGGGCGATCTCGTCGTCTCGGCGGAGAAGGCGGAGGAGATGTCGCGGCCGATCGGCGTGCGCGCCGCGCGCGGCGCCGTCTCGCCCAACCTTCCCGCCACGGAGGCGGCGCAACCGGAGAAGCGCCCGGTCGACGCGCATGAGACGACGCGCGAGATCGTCGGCGCCGATGGCGTCAAGAAGCGCGTCCGCGTCATCGCGCCGACTTTGTGATCTCCATCTCTGGATTCTCGCGCTCATAGAGCGTCCAGGCGAAGCCCGAGAGGCCCGAGGCCGGGAAATATCCGCGGCGCAGGAAGGCCGAGCGGCAATCCTGCGGCCCGGCGGAGCGCCTCTCTGCATGTTCCGCCTGTGAATCGGGCAGATCGACCACCAGCAGAAAGGCCGGCGGCGTCGCGCACCATTCAGCCGGCGAGACCATCGTCGCGACGACGCCCAGCTTGCGAGCGTGATAGGCGACGACCGCCTTCGTCTCGCCGCGCGCGAAATCGACGGCGTAGGGCGCCTCCTTGCGCTCGGCCATGATCTTCACCGCATCGGCGTAATGGCCGCGGCCGTCGCGGTAGAAATCGGCGAGCCGCCCGGCGTCGCCTATGGCGAAGGCGCCGAGCAGGACTGCCGCCGCCCCGCGCCGCAATGCTCCAGCACGATAGAGGGCGGCGCAGCCTTCGGCGGCGAGCAGAGCCAGGCCGATCGCCGCGGTGGCGTGAAAGCGCGGATATTGCTGACTCGGCAGGCCGGCGGCGATATGCAGCAGCGGCAGGCCGAAGACGGCGATGGCCGGGAAAACCCGCCGCTCCGCCGGCAGAACCGCCAGCAGGCCGAGGGCGAGCAGGCCCGCGGCGCCGAGAAGGGCGAAATCATCGACGCCGCGCGGAAATCCCAAGGTCGCCCGCGCCATTCCCGCGACGCCCTCGGCGAAGATCGCCGGGCTCAGCGGAACCATGGCCCCGACCTGAAAATCCGGCGCCAGCGCGCCATAGGCGAAGCAGAACAGCGCCGGAAGGCTGGCGAGCCCGGCGACAGCCCCTATGGCGACCGCCCGGCCGAGAGTGCTGCGGCGAAACCGCAGCAACGCCGTGAGCGCCAGCGCGCCGCTCGCCTCGATCATGGTGAGATGGGAGAAGGTCCCGAAGCCGATCGCCGCCGCCAGCGCCAGCAGGCGTCGCCAGGAGGCGCCCTCGGCCAGAATGGCGTCCACGAGACCATAGGCCAGCAGCACGGCGAGCGTCATGCCGGCATAGCCGCGCGCCTCCGAGCCGTAATGGACGAAGAAATAGGAGGTCGCGAAGACGAAAGCCGCGAGGAGGCCGGCGGCCGCGCAATAGCGACGGCTCGCGGCCGCGGCGGCGGGAATGGCCAGCGTCCCGAACGCGACCGCCGCCAATCGCATCAGCGGAACCGAGGCGTTTGGGCCGATGAGATAGAGCCAGGCGGAATTGGCGACGTGATTATTGTCGTGATGCAGGCCGATGAAGACATCGCCGAAGGAATGCGCCCGCTCGAGCAGGTTCAGCGTCCAGATTTCATCGAGCCAGAGATCGCCCTGCGCGGCGTAGAGGCGCAGCGCCGCGCCGAGCAGGGTAAGGGCGATGAGGGCGTAACGGAAGGCACCGAGGCCCCCTCCCTCACCCTCTACCGCTTCGCGAGAGAGGGGAACGGCGACGTTACGCGAAACGTCGATGACGCGCGGAATCTGCTCCCTCTCCCGCAAAGCGGGGGAGGGTTGGGGAGGGGGCGCGGAGAGATCCACGATGGCTCGCAAAATCGGAAAGTGAGTGTGAGCGTGATGGCTCGCCCTCATTCAACGCAATATCGTCTCTCGGTTTCGGCCGATCAGCGCGGCTATCGCTCCCTCTCCCCGCTCGCGGGGAGAGGGCCGGGGTGAGGGGCTCGGGGCGTGAGCCACAGACGGAAAACGCCCCGAGCCCCTCATCCTCACCTTCTCCCCGTAAACGGGGAGAAGGAAGACGACGAACGTTGCGAGAAACGACCAGGTCGAGACTCTATCACCAAGCCGTCAACGAAAGCTCAAGCCTCGGCCCTCAGCGGCCGCATCAGCAGCGCCTCTATCGCCTGATCGACGCCGATCGCGCCCGACAGGATCGCATCCACAGCCTCGGCGATCGGCATTTCGACGCCGCGCTCCTTGGCCATGGCCACGAGCGCCGCGGCGGTGAAGGCGCCCTCGGCGAGCTTGCCATGGGCGGCCTCGAGCGGCGCCTCGCCGCGCCCCAGCGCCGCGCCCAGCGCGAAATTGCGCGATTGCGCCGAGCCGCAGGTGAGCACCAGATCGCCGAGACCGGAGAGGCCCATCAAAGTCTCCTGATTGACGCCATAGGCGCGGCCGAGCCGGGTCAACTCGGCGAAGCCGCGCGCGATCAGCGCGGCGCCGGCGCTGGCGCCGAGCGCCCTGCCCGCCGCCATGCCGCTGGCGATGGCGAGAACATTCTTCGCCGCGCCGCCGATCTCGACGCCCAGAACATCGGTAGAGCGATAGAGGCGGAAGGCGCGCGTCGACAATGTCTCGCAGAGGCGCTTGGCCAGAGCCTCGTCGCGCGCGGCGAGCGTCACCGCCGTCGGCAGGCCGCGGCAGACATCGGCGGCGAAGCTCGGGCCAGAGAGAATGGCGATCTGCGCCTGCGGCAATTCCTGCGCCGCCACCTCGCTCATGAAGCGCCGCGTGCCGCGCTCTATGCCCTTGGAGCAGATGACGAAAGCCGTTCCCGGCGCGAGAATGTCGCGAAAGCGTCGCGCCACTTCGCGCATCGCCTGCGCCGGAACGACCGAGAGCACGACGCCGGCGCCCGCCACGGCCGAAAGATCGGCGTGAGGCGCGACGCCCGCCGCCAGCGGCAGGCCCGGCAGATAGGCGCGGTTCTCGCGGTCGCGCGCGAGAGCGGCGGTATGCGCGGGGTCATGGCCCCAGAGCACGACGCCCGTGCGTCCGGTCGCGGCCACATTGGCGAGCGCCGTGCCCCAGGCGCCTGCGCCCAACACGGCGATCTTCTCCTCGCTCGTCATCTCGTCCCGATCTTCTGATTGTCCGAACGCGCCCATAGCCGCTCGAAAGTCTCCTCGAATTGCTCGACCGCGGCCGGGCTCTCGATCAATATGAGGTCATTGTCCTGGAATTCGGCGCCCGAGACGGAAAAATTGGCCGAGCCGCTGCGCAGCGCCCGACCATCCACCTGATAGGACTTCAAATGCATCAGATCGCGCGAGCGGCCCTTGCGCTTGATCTGCATGTTGCGCGCCGCAGCTATGGCCTCCAGGGCCGGGCTGAGGCCGCCGCGCTCCTCGCCATCGATATAGATGCGCACGCGCACGCCGCGCATGGCGGCGGCGCCCAGCGCGGAGATCACCGCACGATCGGTGAGGACATAGGCGGCCATGTCGATGGATTTTTTGGCGCCGCCGATGAGGCGCAGATCGAGATCCTCGAAGCCGGGGCGCGGTCCGTAGAAAACGCGCACGCCGACGGCGAGCGGCTCCTGCGACAGCAGGCCGCCGGGCTGCGGCGGAACCGAGAAGGTCGCCGCCGCGGCCAGCAAGAGCCGCTTCATCTCATCCGCCCCGCCGAAGGCATCGCCCCCGCTCAGGCTTTGCCGTGATGGAGCGCGCCGGCGTTGGCGTCGAGCGGCCAGCGCGGGCGGGCGGCGAAGGTCAGATCATCCGTCATCCCGCGCGCAAAGCGCTCGAGCCCGGCCCAGGCGACGACGGCGCCATTGTCGGAGCAGAGGCCCGGCGGCGGCGAGACGAAGCGCAGCCCCGTCTCGGCGCAGAGGCGGGTGAGCGCGCGGCGGATCGCGCCATTGGCGCCGACTCCGCCGCCGATGACGAGGCCATTGGGCTGGCCGCCGCTCTGCGTGAAGATGCGCAGGCCAGAGCGAACGCGATCGACCAGCACATCGACGATCGCCGCCTGGAAGGAGGCGGCGAGATCGGCGACGTCGCGCTCGGTCGGCGTTCCGATCCGGGCGATCTCCTGGCGCACCGCGGTCTTGAGGCCGGAGAGCGAGAAATCCGCCCCCTCACGGCCGAACATGGGACGCGGAAAATCGAAACGGGCCGGATCGCCCTCCTCCGCCAAACGCTCGATATGCGGGCCGCCGGGATAGGGAAGGCCGAGCATTTTCGCGACCTTGTCGAAGGCCTCGCCGGCCGCGTCATCCACTGTCGAGCCGAGCCGCTTGTAATCGCCGACGCCCAGCACGGCGACGAGCTGCGTGTGGCCGCCGGAAACCAGCAGAGCGAGATAGGGGAAATCCAGCCGCTCGGTCAGGCGGCCGGTGAGCGCGTGGGCCTCGAGGTGATTGACGGCGATGAAGGGCTTGTCGGCGGCCAGCGCCAGCGCCTTGGCCGCGGTGAGACCGACCAGAATGCCGCCGATGAGGCCCGGCCCGGCCGAGGCCGCTATGGCGTCGACGCCGGCGATATCGGTTCCCGCCGTGTCCAGCGCGCGGACGATCAGCCGTTCCAGCACATCGATATGGGCGCGCGCCGCGATCTCCGGCACCACGCCGCCATAGGCCGCATGCTGGGCGATCTGGCTCATCACCTCATTGGAGAGAATGTCGCCGCCATCGCCGCCGATGCGCGAGGCCACGACGGCGACCGCCGTCTCGTCGCAGGTGGTTTCAATGCCGAGAACGCGCATGGACGGGTCCTTGAGCGCCAGCGGACGAATCGCCCTGCCGGCGGGAGCGAAAACAGGCGCCAACCTATAGGCGCGCGGCCCGGCAAAGCAAATCGCCGATCTATTTCTTGAAAAACGCGTCGGCGGCGGCGAGCGAGGCCGCCTTGGCGGCGCGCGCCTGCTCCAGCCGCTCGATCTCGGCGCGCAGCAGCGCGATGCGCTCGTCGAATTCGGCGACCGAGAGCGCGTCCAGGGGCTGGCCGATCTCATGCGAGACGGTCTTGCCGCCGACCGCTCCGGCGCGCGAACGCTCATACTGGTCGTCGATCATGGCGCCGTCCCGAAGCTCTCCTCGCGGAATTCGCATTAGACCAGAAAAGCGCGCCGCTCGCCATGCTCCGGGACGAGCGTCCCTTTTCTGCGCAGGCGGGGCCGCTGTTCACGGAATATTCGTCTCGGCCGACCTATTTTGCAACAAAGGACCAGCCTCTCGCCGACGCCGCCGGTTGCGAGCGTGAGCTCGAATATGCGAAACCCTCGTGGGAAGCTCTCGGCGGTCCGGTTCTTGTATGTTGCGCCGCAGCGTGGCGCCCGGAAAATGATGCTATGACCAAATGGGTCTATAATTTCGGCGGCGGCGCGGCCGAAGGCGCGGCCGCGATGAAGAACCTGCTCGGCGGCAAGGGAGCCAATCTCGCCGAAATGGCCGGGCTCGGCCTGCCGGTTCCCCCGGGCTTTACCATAACGACCGAGGTTTGCTCGCATTTCTATGCGAATGGCAAGACCTATCCGGCCGAGCTCGGCGCGCAGATCGACGCGGCGCTGGAGCGTCTCGGCAAGCTCGCCGGCCATAGTTTCGGCGAGTCGAAATGGCCGCTGCTGGTCTCGGTGCGCTCCGGCGCCCGCGCCTCAATGCCCGGCATGATGGATACGGTGCTGAACCTCGGCCTCAACGACGAAACCGTCGGGGCGCTGGCGGCGATCGCCGGCAATGAGCGTTTCGCCTATGATTCCTACCGTCGCTTCATCGAAATGTACGCGACAGTGGTGCTCGGCCTCGAGCATCACGAGTTCGAGGACGCGCTCGAGCATTATAAGGAGAAGAAGAGCCTCTCGCTCGACACGGATCTTTCGGCCGATGATTGGCGCTTTATCGTCGACACATTCAAGACGATTGTCGAGAAAGCGACTGCCCGCCCCTTTCCACAGGAGCCGCGCGAGCAATTATGGGGCGCGATCAGCGCCGTTTTCTCCTCCTGGATGAATCATCGCGCCGTCATCTACCGGCAGCTGCACAGTATTCCCGAGGATTGGGGCACGGCCGTCAATGTGCAGGCCATGGTCTTCGGCAATATGGACGATAATTCCGCGACCGGCGTCGCCTTCACCCGCAACCCCTCGACCGGCGTGAGCGAGCTCTATGGCGAGTTCCTCATCAACGCCCAGGGCGAGGATGTCGTCGCCGGCATTCGCACGCCGCAATCGATCACCGAGGCGGCGCGCCGCGCCGGCGGCTCCAACCGCCCCTCCATGGAGGCGGCGCTGCCGGATGTGTTCGAGGAGTTCCGCCACGTCTCGGCTCTGCTCGAGAAGCATTATCGCGACATGCAGGACATGGAGTTCACCGTCGAGCGCGGGAAGCTCTGGATGCTGCAGACGCGCACCGGCAAGCGCACCGCGCCGGCCGCGCTGAAGATCGCCGTGGATATGGCCAATGAGGGGCTCATCACGCGCGACGAAGCGATTTTGCGCATCGATCCTCTGTCGCTCGACCAATTGCTGCATCCGACCATCGACCCGGATGTGAAGCCGACGATTTTGGCCAGCGGTCTGCCCGCCTCGCCCGGCGCCGCCGTCGGCGAGATCGTCTTCGACGCCGAGGAGGCGGAGGAACTCTCCGCGCAGGGCCGCAAGATCATTCTGGTGCGCGTCGAGACGAGCCCGGAAGACATTGGCGGAATGCACGCCGCCGAGGGCATTTTGACGACGCGCGGCGGCATGACCTCGCACGCCGCCGTGGTGGCGCGCGGCATGGGCAAGCCCTGCGTCTCCGGCGTCGGCGCGATCCGCGTCAATTACGAGGATCAGAGCTTTTCCGTCGCCGGGCGGCGTTTTTCCAAGGGCGATCTCGTCACCATAGACGGCTCGGCCGGGCGCGTGATCGCCGGCGCGGTGAAGATGCGCCAGCCCGAGCTCACCGGCGAATTCGCCGTGCTGATGGAATGGGCGGACAAGGCCCGCCGCATGCGCGTGCGCGCCAACGCCGAGACGCCGGCCGATGCGCGCGCGGCGCGGCGCTTCGGCGCCGAGGGCGTCGGCCTCGCCCGCACCGAGCACATGTTCTTCGAAGACGATCGCATCGTCGCCGTGCGGGAAATGATCCTCGCCGATGATGTCGAGGGCCGCCGCGCTGCGCTCGCCAAGCTGCTGCCGATCCAGCGCGGCGATTTTCAGGAGCTGTTCGAGATCATGGCCGGCCTGCCGGTAACGATCCGCCTGCTGGACCCGCCGCTGCACGAGTTCCTGCCGCATACGGAATCCGAGATCGCCGAGGTGGCGCAGGCCATGGGCGCCGATCCGGCCAAGCTGCGCCAGCGCGCCAAGGAGCTCTCCGAGTTCAACCCTATGCTCGGCTTTCGCGGCGTGCGCCTCGCCGTGGCCTTTCCCGAGATCGCCGAGATGCAGGCGCGCGCGATCTTCGAGGCGGCGATCGCCTCCGCCGCGCAGACCGGCGTTCCGGCGATGGTCGAGATCATGGTGCCTCTGGTCTTCTCGAAGGCGGAGCTCGATTTCGTCGCCGAGCGCATAAGGGCGATGGCCAAAGCGGTGGAGGACGAAACCGGCCTCTCGCCCAAATATCACATCGGCACGATGATCGAGCTGCCGCGCGCCTGCCTGCGCGCCGCCGAGATCGCCGAGACGGCCGAATTCTTCTCCTTCGGCACCAATGATCTCACCCAGACGGCGCTCGGCGTCTCGCGCGACGACGCCGGCTCCTTCCTCGGCGCCTATACGCAAAAGGGCATATTGGCGGCCGATCCTTTTGTGACCATCGATCAGCAGGGCGTCGGCGAGCTGGTGCGTATCGCCGCCGAGCGCGCTCGCGCCGTTCGCCCTTCGATCAAGCTCGGCATTTGCGGCGAGCATGGCGGCGACCCGGCCTCCATCTCCTTCTTCGAGAGCGTCGGCCTCGATTATATCTCCTGCTCGCCCTATCGCGTGCCGATCGCGCGGCTCGCCGCGGCGCAGGCGGCGCTGGGCAAAGAGGCCGCAGCCGGGACGATGTGAGCCGCGTCGACGATTTTCAAGCGCGCGAGTCGAACGGGGAGCGCAGCCCCGTTCGCTCGAAATTCGCCCGTCAAGGCCGCGGAACGGACGAGCCCGCGACCGTCGATCGCGAAGAACGGCGCGCCTCGAGAACGGCGAGCCGTTTTTCGACTCCTCTTATCGCCTTGACGACGCCGCCGGCCGTCGCCGCATGTTCGGACGACTGGTTTTCATGGGTGGAAATCGTGTCGATCGCGCGGCGCAACGCCGACACCTCGGTGCGCAACTTCTCGAACGCCGCCGCATCGATCGACGCGGACCCATGCGCGTCGCTGCGCTCGCCGCCGACCGAGCCCGTCACCTCATCCTTTGCGAGAGCTTTATCTGCGATTTCCGCTGGGGGCTGCCAAACGAGAGGCTCGGCGCTCGCCGCCGCCCCGAGCGCGATAGGCTTTCGAGATTGCGGCGCGCCGAATCCTTGTTGCAACCCGAGGACGCCCCAAACGGCCACGAGGCCAAGCGTGGTGAAGAATCGCCACATAGGTCCCTCCTAGGAAAGTAAACATTGTAAAAACTCAATGAACGCAGGCTCGCGCGCGTTGATTAACGGTCCCCTAATAATTTGACGATCCAGTCGCCGCTTCCGATAATCCATAGAACGAATACAGAACTACCGCCGCGCCCGTGTTCCGCCTCCCCTCACCTGCCTGCGCCATGCTGGACTTCGCCGCACGCCGCACGCACATTGCGCCCATGCGCCAATTGCTCCATCACTTCCATGTCGAAACCCGCGGCAAGGGCTTTTACGACATCACCCGCGTCATCTCCGCCTGGGCGCGCGGCGAGGGGCTGACGACCGGCCTGCTGACGCTGTTCTGCCGGCACACATCAGCCTCGCTCACCATTCAGGAGAACGCCGATCCGGCCGTGCTGCGCGATCTCGAGCGCGCCTTCGCGGGCCTCGCGCCCGAGGGCGATGGTCTCTATGAGCACGACACCGAAGGCCCGGACGATATGCCCGCCCATATACGCACGGCGCTGACACAAACTCAGCTTTCCATCCCGCTGTCGCGCGGCGCATTGGTTCTGGGGACATGGCAGGCGATCTATCTCTTCGAGCATCGCCACGGCGCGCAGACGCGCGAGCTCGTCGCCCACCTCCTCGGCGACTGATACGACTTTCCGGCTGGATGGTTCGGCGCGTTCCCCCCTCTCCCCGCGAGAGCGGAGAGAGGGCCGGGGTGAGGGGCTCGGGGCGTGAGCCACAGACGGAAAACGCCCCGAGCCCCTCATCCTCACCTTCTCCCCGCACGCGGGGAGAAGGAAGACGGCAAACACCGCGCGAACCAATCAGCCGGAAGCCGAATGATCCAAAGCGGGACATGCGAAGAGCGCCGCCTTAACCGACCCGCAAGCCTAATGCGCGATAAGTTTTCCCCGTAAGCTTTTCTGCGTTTGCGTGTGGCGTTTCGGCCACGCTTCGCGAGTCGAGACGGGGCGTCAGCGTATGGGTCGTCGGTCGGGAGTGAGCTGGGCCATAGGCGTCATCGCGCCCTGGTGGCTGGGCGCTGGCCTGTTGGTGTCCTTCACCGCGGCCGCCGGCCAGGACCCTTCGCAAGGCTGGAACATAGCGCCGCATCTGGCGCGCATGCAGACGGCGCGCCTCGCCATCGGCTCGCAGGAGGATATTCACGCGCAGCCGGACGAGCGCGAGCCTCATGACGCGCTGAAGCCCCATGCCGAGGCTTTCCCCGAGGTGGACCGCACCAAGAAGGGCGATCCCGTCATCGCCATGCGCCCCTCCTTCGACACGCGGCGCAATGACGGCGAGACGGTGGAGGTTTCGCTCGGCGCCGATGGCGAAACGACGACCATCTCCCTCGCCGGCCCGGAAGCGTCCGACCTCCCCGCCGATTCCGGCGGCGCGCCGACGACGCAGCGCGGCAATGGCCAGGCCTCGCCCACGCAGCGCGGCTCGGCGACGACGCAGCGCAATCTCGAGGCGATGCGCGAGCGCGCCGCCCATGGCGCCACCCCGCAGGTCGCGCGCGCCGCGGCGCTCGCCTCCTCCACGCCGGCGCAGCCCGACGCGGTGCCGATCGCCGTCGCCTCCTTCGCGCCCTCGCACGCGCTGAAGGACATGAAGGCGCCGCCCGATTACGCCTCGCTGATCGACCCGGACAAGCTGGCGCGAGAGAAGCGCTGCCTCGCCGAGGCGGTCTATTTCGAATCGCGCAGCGAGCCGGAGGCGGGTCAGGCCGCGGTGGCGCAAGTGGTGCTGAACCGCGTGTCGTCGGGCCTCTATCCGACCAGCGTCTGCGGCGTCGTCTATCAGAACCGCAGCCATTACAAGGCCTGCCAATTCTCCTTCGCCTGCGAAGGCCGCAAGCTGCGCGTCACCGAGCCCGATTCCTGGGCTACGGCGCAGCGCGTCGCCGACGAGGTGATGAACGGACACACCTATATTTCGGATGTGGGCCGCTCGACGCATTACCATGCGAATTATGTGAAGCCGCGCTGGGCCAAGCAGCTGAAGAAGATGGACAAGATCGGCAATCATATCTTCTACCGGCTGCGGCCGGGGCAGACGTGAGACAAAGAAAGGCGCCGAGCTCGAAATAGGCGGCCTCGCAATTCAATCCCGCGAGGACGCCCATTCTCGTCCCGCCGCGTCATCCACCAGCGCGCGCACCAGCGTTTCGGACAGCCATTGCTGATACCGATCCGGCGTCCAGCCGCCCTCATGCACGAGCATTCGATAGATCTCGCGGCTCGTGTACATCCAGAGAATGCGCCGCGCCTCGTCCAATCGGAGCCCCTCCCGCTGCTTCGCTTTCGCGAAGAGGTGATCGACGCGCTTTTCCTGCATCTCGAATCGGGTCGTCTCGAATTCTTGCTCCATCTTGCGAAGCGCGGGTGAAAAAGCCGAAACGCCGCGAAATAGACCGAGCTCGGCGCTTTCGCTCTCGTAAATGGCGCGCGCCACATGCGCCGTCAGCGCGATCAAACTGACAGGGTCGGTCACTCCTTCGAGCAGGGCGAGCGCGTCCTGAAATTTCTGCCCGAAAAGGGACGCGCGCATGAGGGCGCGAAGAATGCCCTCCTTGGATTTGAACAGCGCATAAACGGTCGCCGCGGCGACGCCCGCTGTTTCGGCGATCCGGGCGATCGTCACCCCGTCTATGCCCTGATTCGTGAACAGCTCCTTCGCAGCGTCGAGAACGCGAGTCTTCGTCGCCTCGGCGGATCGGCTCCGAAGCGCTGATGCATATCGCCGCTTGCCACTCGCCGCCATTTTAGATACATCTCACTATATTCAATATGTGCATCTCCAAGAGATCGCCCATGACGTTCCAAGCCTATCTCGACAACATCAAAGCGAAGACGGGCAAGGACGCCGACGACTTCAGGAAGCTCGCCGAGGAGAAGGGCTTCACGCGACGAGGAACGGTCGAGAAAGGCGTCAAGGCCGGCGAGATCGTCAAGTGGCTCAAAGAGGATTTCGGGCTCGGTCACGGCCACGCCATGGCAATTTACGCTGTGCTCAAGGGCGGGAAACCACAGCTCCCCGAATAGCGGCGCATATCGAAAGCAACGACTCTGCGAGCCTCGAAGGAAGGAAGGCGCATATGACACGATCGGACACGGCCGCGACTGGAAACTGGATGCGATGGACCGGCTATGGCCTCACCGGACTGGTGGGCCTGTTCATGCTGATGGACGTGGCCATGAAGCTCGCGCAGCTTCCCATCGTGTTGGAAACGACGGCGCAGCTCGGCTGGCCGACGGCGACCGTCGTCCCGCTCGGGCTCGTCTTGCTGATAAGCACAGCGTTATACGCGATGCCGAGAACCTCCATTCTCGGGGCCATATTGCTCACCGCATATCTCGGCGGCGCCGTCGCGACACATATGCGTATCGGCAGCCCGCTTTTCAGCCACACGCTGTTCGGCGTCTATGTGGGCATAGCGCTCTGGGGCGCTCTCTATTTGAGGAGCGATCGCCTACGGAGCTTGATCCCCATCAGCCGATAGAGGCGAGAAAATGCGAGCCTGAAGGCTCGCGCTCGCTTCACAGTTTCAAGAACGCCCAGCGAAACTCGCCCGCAGATCCGCCATGCGAATAATCATCGCGCGGCGCGGATCATAGGGCAGCTCGCAAAACCCCCATCGCGCGTAGAAGCTCCGCGCCTTGTCGTCGAGCGGATGCGTGACGAGGCCGGCGCCGCCGATGATCTCGGAAACGCGCAAGGCTGTCTCGAAAGCAAAGAAGAGAAGGTCGGCGGCGTATCCCCTTCCCTGACAAGCTTTGTCCACAGCGAGCTGTCCGAGCAGTAGGACGGGCACGGGGTCGGGGCGATTGCGTTGCTGCGGCTTCGGCAGATAGGCGCGCTCGATCTGCGCCGCGCTCATCGCCACATAGGCGACAATGAGGCCCGTGTCGCCGGCCGTCATCACATTGACGCGCGACACGTCATTGAGGTGGTTGATCCACGCGCGGCGGCGAAACCAGTCATTGAGGGACGCTCGCCCGCAATCGAACTGGCTGCGGTCGTCGCTTTCCCGGAGCGGCCGCGGCGGCGACGGCGCCGCGATCTTCATTTTTTCCAAGAGGGCGTTCGGCGCGCCAATGCTGAAAGCGCAGCTATCGGCTCGGCGGGACGTTCCAGCCACGCCTCGAACGCCTCCCAATCTTTCGCCGGTATGGCGACGACGCCACGCTCGAGCACTTCGGCCTCCGCCGCCTCCACGGCTTTGCGACGCATGAATTCGCTCAACGTCATGCGCGACTGAGCCGCCGCCTCCTCGAGCAGCGCGCGCTCATCGGGCGAGACCCGGACGCTCAGGACGGAGGTTGCGGTGGATTGCTCTTTCATGCGTATGACAATAGCATACAGACTCGAAATTTCAATTCGAGGGGAGCGGGACGACGGTTCCGCCGCGACGATGTCGGAACAAGAACCACCGACGATTCGAGAGCGGATATTCGCCTGGAACGGCTGGCTGGAGACATTCGAGTCTCTGGTGGATCTGTTCGGTTGGTTCAACGTCTTCAAATAAAGCGGCGAGCCGCCGCCCCCTCAATACAACCGCGCTCCATTCGGCACGGCCCGCTCCGGCGCGACCAGCACCACATCGCCATTTTCGTCCGGAAAGCCGAGCGTCAGCACCTCGGACATGAATTTGCCGATCTGCCGCGGCGGGAAATTCACCACCGCCGCCACCTGACGCCCGACCAGCGTCGAAACATCGTAATGCGCCGTGATCTGCGCGCTGGAGCGCTTCACGCCGAGGCCAGGGCCGAAATCGATCTCGAGCTTATAGGCGGGCTTGCGCGCCTCGGGAAAGGCATGGGCGGCGACGATCGTGCCGATGCGAATGTCGACGGCCAAAAAATGCGTGAAATCGATCCGTTCGGCCGCAGGCGCGGCGAGGTCGGAGCTCATGCGTAAAAATCCGTGGCGCGGCTGCGCGCCGCTTTTCGTCGAGAAGCCGCACGAGGCGGCCTCTCGACAAAGAATACTCGCCGCCGGCCCACGCTCGCGGCGGGCCGGCGCCGTCTCAGTGCGCGGCCCAGTCGTCGCGCGTCGGCAGCACGTCACGCTGCGTCTTCATCTCGACCCAGGCGAAGGCTCCGTCCGGATCAGCGACGGCGATGCTGTTCTCGATGATGAGCTTGTCACACAGCATCACGCAGATGGCGTCGATCGGCGCGCTGGTGTCGTTCTCCTCGGTCATGCGATCGATGGAGATCTCGCCCTCTTCCTCGCCCTCGACGAGGTGCATGATGAACACCTCCTCGTGCCCGGCGACGCCATGCGCGTTGACCCTGAAAGTTTCGCCACGATATTGGAATTCGCGGATCATGCGTTCCCTTCCCCCAGTTCCCACGGCGCGAGCGCCGCCAATCGACAAAGTCCGCCGCGCGCAAGAGATTTCCGTCCTCGGGCGCGCGGAACGGCGGCTGGCCGCCATTGGGGAAATTGCTATAGCGCAACCGAGGCGCTTCGAAAACCTCGCGCGCGAGCGGATCAGCGCGGCATTTCGCTCGCGGGACCGGCGGGCGGCGCCACGCATATGGGCGCGCCGCGTCGCGAAACTTTCGCTATGATCGGCAAAGAGTGATTTCCGGCCGGACAGGCTCCGGCGCGCCTGCGGGCGCCTTTTACGAAAAAATGTCGCTCGGGGCGCTTCCGCTCCGGGCCGCCGTCTAGCGATCGGGCCGAAAGAATGATGCGACGTCTCATCCTGCTGCGCCACGCCAAAGCCGACGCCCATTCCGCGGGAGGCGACCGCCAGCGCCCGCTGACGAAGCGCGGCGAGGAGGACGCCCGCTCCGTCGGCCGCTATCTGGCCGAGGCCGGGCTGGCGCCGGATCTCGCCGTCGCCTCCGACGCGCGTCGGGCCAAACGGACGCTGGATCTGACGCTCGAGGCCTTCCCCAAGGAGGTCGAGCGCCGGCTGGACGACGAATTCTATCTCGCGACGCCCGATCGGCTGCTGGACGCCGTGCGTCAGACGCCGGCAGAAATATCCACTCTGCTCGCCATCGGGCATAATCCCGGCTTTGCCGAGCTCGCCTCGGCCCTCGCCTCCGATGGCGAGCCGGAGGCGCTCACCCGCATGCGCTCCAAATATCCGACCGCGGCGCTGGCGGTGCTGGATTTCGACGCCGAGGATTGGGCGATGGTCGGCGAAGGCGCCGGCCACCTCGAGCGATTCGTGACTCCGGGCGATCTGCGCGGCGGAATCGCCGACGAGCCGGACTGAAGCGCGGCCTCCCGCGATCTTCGGCTGATCGGCTCGCGCGGCGTGGCCGCCTTCCTTCCCCCCCACGAGCAGCACGAGCGGGGAGAAGGAGGATGGGCCGTATCACTCATCGCCGCCGTGGACGCCGGGCGGATCGGGCTGCGGATTGAAGGCCTGCGCGCCAGCGGCGCTGAAGACGAAGCCCGCGATCAGGCCCAGGGTCAGGAAAAGCTTCTTCATTGGGGTTTGCTCCGAAATTTCGTGACTGTTCGAAAAAATATCGCCGCCGCTCTCACTCGTCGCCGCCGTGGACGCCGGGCGGATCGGGCTGCGGATTGAAGGCCTGCGCGCCGGCGGCGCTGAAGACGAAGCCCGCGATCAGGCCGAGGGTCAGGAAAAGCTTCTTCATTGGGATTTGCTCCGAAATTTCGTGACTGTTCGAAAAAATATCGCCGCTGCTCTCACTCGTCGCCGCCATGAACGCCGGGCGGATCGGGCTGCGGATTGAAGGCCTGCGCGCCAGCGGCGCTGAAGACGAAGCCCGCGATCAGGCCCAGGGTCAGGAAAAGCTTCTTCATTGGGGTTTGCTCCGTTTTGTGTTTCGCGTCGTTTGCGATGTGTGGAGATTAGCCGCCGCTCTCCCTGGCGTTTGTGCGCTGGCGAACATTGCGCGCCCTACCCAAATCGCCGGCCGCTTGTTACACGAAGGGCGACCCCGCACGCCCGAGCCGCCACCTTGTCGCAGATTTCCGATCTTCTCTTCGACACCACCGTCGCCGCCGCCAGCCTCAAGGACTTTCTGGCGGGCGGGCGCTTGCGGCTCGGCGTCACCGGCCTGTCGCGCTCCGGCAAGACGGTGTTCATCACCTCGCTGGTGCATCATCTGACGCGCGCCGTCGCCGCGCGCGACGCCGCGCATGGCCGCAAGAATCAGCTTCCCGTCTTCCGCGTCGCCGCCGAGAATCGCCTGCGCAGCGCCCATCTCGATCCACAGCCGGACGACGCCGTGCCGCGCTTCTCCTATGAGGAGCATCTTTCCGCGCTGACCGGCGCCGATCGCCATTGGCCGCAATCGACTCGGCGTATCTCCGAGCTGCGCGTCACGCTGGAATATGACCGCAAATCCGCCGGGCTGCTGTCGAGCTTCCGCCCCGGTCCGGCGCGGCTGGACATAGACATCGTCGATTATCCCGGCGAATGGCTGCTCGACCTGCCGCTCCTGGAAAAATCCTATGCGCAATGGTCGCGCGAGACGCTGGAGGCCGCCTCCGCGGCGGCGCGCGCGACCATCGCCGCCGATTGGCGCGGCGCGACGGCGGGCGTCGAGCCGCAGGAGCCCGCCTCCGAGGATGTGACGCGCAAGCTCGCGGCGCTATTCACCAATTATCTGCGCTCCGCCAAGACGGAGCGCTTCGCCCTCTCGACCTTGCCGCCGGGGCGCTTTCTGATGCCGGGCGAGCTCGAGGGCTCGCCGGCGCTGACCTTCGCGCCGCTGCCGGTGGAGGAAGGCTCGGCGCCTCCGTCCGGGAGCCTCGCGGCGATGATGGAGCGCCGCTACGAGGCCTATAAGACCCATGTGGTGCGGCCCTTCTTCCGCGATCATTTCGCCCGGCTCGATCGGCAGATCGTGCTGGTGGACGCGCTCGCGGCGCTGAACTCCGGCCCCGCCGCCGTGCGCGATCTGGAGACCGCGCTCGCCGATGTGCTGACCGCCTTTCGCACCGGCCGCTCCAATCTGCTCTCGACGATCTTCCGCCCGAAGATCGACCGCATCCTCTTCGCGGCCACCAAGGCCGATCATCTCCACCATACGAGCCATGATCGGCTCGAGGCCGTGCTGCGGCATCTCACCTCGCGCGCGATCGAGCGGGCCGAGGGCGTCGGCGCGACCATAGACGTGATCGCGCTCGCCGCCGTGCGCGCGACGCGCGAGGCCATCGTCAAGCATGACGGGGAATCGCTCGCCGCCATCGTCGGCACGCCGATCGAGGGCGAGCGCATCGGCGACGACGTTTTCGACGGCGTGGCGGAGGGCGCGATCTTCCCCGGCGAATTGCCGGCCGATCCGCGCCATGTCTTCCGCGGCGACGCGCTGGCGCTGGCCGAGGAGGACGCCGATTTCCGCTTTTTGAAGTTCCGCCCGCCGATCGCCTCCCTCGGCCGCGACAAGGAGCCCCTGCCCTTGCCGCATATCCGGCTGGATCGGGCGATGGAGTTTTTGTTCGGAGATCGGCTGGGGTGAGGGCCGGCAGACCAATATGGGCGCGCGACGATCAATGGGCCGTATTGCTTCTCAGCCATTGGTCGAGAGCATCGAAACGAAAGGCGTCGGCTTCGTAGAGACGAGACAGAAAGGTCCATGTCTCGTCGGCGTCAGCGGTCAGCCGAACGCCATTCATCGCCAGGAAAGTGAACATTACGGCAAATGCCGTGCGCTTGTTGCCATCCACGAAGGCATGATTTTGCGACATGCTTTCCCACAGCGCCGCGGCCTGAGCGATCAAGTCCGAATAATATCCCGACTGCGGTCGGAACAGCGCCGCCTCGAGTTGCCCGAGGTCGCGAACGCCGTGGGCGCCGCCGTATCGCGCTATCTGGTGATAGTGGATCGCCAGCACCTCGACCACGGTCGGAAAATCCGTCACTTGGCCAGTTTCTCATAGAGCGATCCGAAACGCTCGAGACTGGACTCGTAGGCGGACATGACATGCGGCCGCGGTCGCGACTTGTCATGCTTTTCGACATAGGCGCCGAGCGCATCCTCGACGATCGACTGAAGCTGCCGCCCCTCTTCCTTGGCGATCTTTCGGATCGCCGCCAACATGTCGCGATCCACCTGTGTGGCGAATTTCTCTCGAACGACGGCCATCGCGCTCTCCCTCGAAAGCAAATATCGGCCCCTATCAAGAAACGTCAAGATAAATCAAGAACCGAAACCAAAACGAAAAAGGCGGGGTCTCCCCCGCCTCTTCGCATCATCGTTTCGCTGATCCGCTCACCGCGCCAAAATCGCCAGCAGCAGCAGCGCCACGATATTGGTAATCTTGATGGCCGGATTCACGGCCGGGCCGGCGGTGTCCTTATAGGGGTCGCCGACCGTGTCGCCGGTCACCGAGGCTTTGTGCGCGTCGCCGCCCTTGTAATGGGTGACGCCGTCCTTATCGACAAAGCCGTCTTCGAAGCTCTTCTTGGCGTTGTCCCAGGCGCCGCCGCCGGAGGTCATCGACACGGCGACGAAGAGGCCGTTGACGATGACGCCGAGCAGCGCCGCGCCCAGCGCCGCAAAGCCATTGGCTTTAGAGCCGGAGATGATGGTCACGCCGAAATAGACGACGATCGGCGCCAGCACCGGCAGCAGCGAAGGGATGATCATCTCCTTGATCGCCGCCTGCGTCAGCAGATCTACCGCGCGGCCATAGTCGGGCCGCTGCGAGCCGTCCATTATGCCGGGCTTCTCCTTGAACTGCCGGCGCACCTCCTCCACCACGGAGCCCGCCGCGCGGCCGACCGCCGTCATGGCGATGCCGCCGAAGAGATAGGGGATGAGGCCGCCGAGGATGAGGCCGGCGACGACATAAGGGTTGGCGAGATCGAAATCGACCTTGCCGATATCCTTGAAGTAAGGAACGCCAGTCTCGGTGAAATGCCGCAGATCATTGGAATAGGCGGCGAACAGCACCAGAGCGCCGAGGCCCGCCGAGCCGATGGCGTAGCCCTTGGTGACGGCCTTGGTGGTGTTGCCGACCGCGTCCAGCGCGTCGGTATTGTGGCGCACTTCCTTGGGCAGGCCGGCCATTTCCGCAATGCCGCCAGCGTTGTCAGTGACGGGGCCGAAGGCGTCGAGCGCAACGATGATGCCGGCGAGGCCGAGCATGGTCGTCACCGCAATGGCGACGCCATAGAGGCCGCCGGCCTGGAAGGCGAAGATGATGCCGAGCGCGATGACGATCGCCGGCGCCGCCGTCGCTTCCAGCGAGACGGCGAGGCCCTGAATGACATTCGTGCCATGGCCCGTCACCGAGGCCTGGGCGATCGACACCACGGGACGCTTGCCCGTGCCGGTGTAATATTCGGTGATGTAGACGATGAGGCCCGTCACCAGCAGGCCGATGAGGCCGGCGAAGAACAGGCCATAGCCATGGATCGCCTCGCCATTGGCCTTGCCGATCTCGCCCCAGCCGACCGTGAAAGTGGTGGCGAGGAAGAGGCCGCCGATCGACAGCACGCCGGCGGCGATGAGGCCCTTGTAGAGAGCGCCCATGATCGTGTCCGGCACGCCGATCTTTTCGAACAGCGGTCCGGCGATCTTGCCGAGCTCGGAATCATCGGCGCCGAGCTTCACGAAATAGGTGCCGGCGATGGAGGTGACGATGGAAAGGCCGCCGATCGCCAGCGGATAGACCATGGCCGAATAGAGCCCCGCCTGTCCGGCGAAGAAGATCGACGCCAGAACCATGGTCGCGACAATGGTTACGACATAGGTCTCGAAGAGATCGGCCGCCATGCCGGCGCAATCGCCGACATTGTCGCCGACATTATCGGCGATGGTGGCGGGATTGCGCGGATCATCCTCCGGAATGCCGACCTCGACCTTGCCGACGAGATCGGCGCCGACATCGGCGCCCTTGGTGAAGATGCCGCCGCCCAGACGCGCGAAGATGGAGATCAGCGAGCCGCCGAAGCCGAGCGCGACCAGCGCATCCACGACGGTGCGGTCGGAAGGCGCATAGCCCGCGAAAACGGTGAGGATGAAGTAATAGATCGCGACGCCGAGCAGAGCGAGGCCGGCGACCAGAAGGCCGGTGATCGCGCCCGCCTTGAAGGCGATGTCGAGGCCGCCGGCGAGCGAGATGGTCGCCGCCTGCGCGGTGCGGACATTGGCGCGCACGGAGACATTCATGCCGATGAAGCCGGCCGCGCCCGAGAGCACCGCGCCGATGAGGAAGCCGAAGGCCACCGCCCAGCCGAGCAGAATGACGAGCAGCACGAAGATGACGCCGCCGACATAGGCGATCGTCGTATATTGGCGTTTCAGATAGGCCTGCGCGCCCTCCGCGACGGCGCCGGATATTTCCTGCATGCGTGCAGAGCCGGCGTCCGCCTTCTCGAGTTCTTGCCAAGTCTTGACGCCATAGGCGACAGACAATAGTCCGAAGACGATGCTGAGAAACAATACCATGACGATTGCGCCCTCTCCGTTCCTCGGCCGCGCGCGCTGATTTGTTCTCGTGGCCCGCGCTTGCGGCAATTTTCGTCCCGGCGACAACGATATTCCGACCACAGTCGAATCGTACGGCTGCGGCGCCGGGGAATAGCGCGTCAGTCATGCCAGAAACGCCGGTTTTCGGCAATGGCGGCAAAGGTCGCGCGCCGCCGCGCGGTTAGAAGTGACTGAAGGATAGACGACTGAATTTTAAAATAGTTCCAGATGAATTGTAGAATTGTGGCGGCTCGGCGCCGGCTGTGACGACGCCGATCTCGGCGAAGGCGACCCCCGCCTCCCCCGCCGCGAGCGTCAGCGCGCTGGCGGCGTCGGTGGAGGCGCAGCAGAGGATCTCGTAATCGTCCCCGCCCGTGACCGCGCGAGAGAGCAGCTCCGGCTCCAGCGCGATCGCCTCGCGCGCGGCCGCCGAGAGCGGAACCTTGGCGACCTCCACCTGCGCGCTCGCCCCGCTCGCACGAAGCAGCTTGGCGAGATCGCCGACGAGACCGTCGGAGACATCCATGGCGGCGCTGGCGTGATCGCGCAGCGCCGCGATCAGCGGCAGGCGCGGCTGCGGCAGTCGATAGCGCTCGAGCAACGTCGCCCGCGCCCCATGCCCCAGCCGCGAGGCGAAAGCCTCGCCGCGCGCGACGCCGAGGCCGAGAGCCGCGTCGCCTATGGTTCCGGAAACGAAAATGCGATCCCCCGGCCGCGCGCCCGCACGCGAGACGAAGCGCGTCGCGCGCCCGAAGGCGGTGATGGAGATGGTCAGAGGTCCGGGCGTGGCCGTCGTGTCGCCGCCGAGCAGCGGACAGGCGAAGGCCTGCGCATCCTCGGCGAGGCCGGCGGCGAAGCTGCGCGCCCAATCATTGGTCCAATCGGGCGGCAGCGCCAGAGTGAGCAGGAAGCCCACAGGCTCCGCCGCCTTGGCCGCGAGATCGGAGAGGTTTACGCGCAAGGCCTTTTTGGCGACGAGGCCGGGCGGATCGTCGGGGAAGAAATGCACGCCGGCGACCAGCGCATCGGTGGTGACGACGATCTCCTGCGCCCCACGCAGCGGCAGCAGAGCCGCGTCGTCGCGCAGGCCGAAGGCGCCCTCCCCCGCAAGCGGCGCGAAGATTTCGGCGATCAGCTCGTCCTCGCTGAAGCGGCGCTCTGTCATCGCTTCCTCCTCGCCCGAGACATCGCCGACTTCCTTCTCCCCGCATTGCGGGGAGAAGGTGAGGATGAGGGGCACGGGGCGTTTTCCGTTTCTGGCTCACGCCCCGAGCCCCTCACCCCGGCCCTCTCCCCGCGAGCGGGGAGAGGGAGAGATCACTTCTCGGCGAAATGCTCCGGCCGCGCCTGTCGCGCCAGGCGATCCAGCACGGCGTTGATCATGCCCGACTCGGTCGCGCCGAAGAAGGCGCCGGCGACGTCCACATATTCCTTGATGACCACTTTGACAGGTATGTCGCGCCGAAACCCCAGCTCATAGCCGCCGGCGCGCAAAATCGCGCGCATCACCGATTCGATGCGCTGCAACGGCCAGCCGCCCTGCAGAGCGCCATCGAGCGCGCGGTCGATAGTCTCCTGATTGTCGAGCACGCCCTTTACAATGTCGCGGAAGAACTGCAGCTCGGCCGGCTTATATTGGACGCCCTCGATCTCGCGGCCGATCCAATGCGACTCGAATTCGGCATAGATCTCGTTCAGTCCCTTGCCGGCGACCTCCATCTGATAGAGCGCCTGCACGATGGCGAGCCTTGCCGCCGACCTCTCCTCGACGCTCACGAGCGGCCCCCGAGCTTGCGCTTCAAGCGCACCAGAGCGAGCGCCGCCAGCGCGGCGTCGCCGCCCTTGTCGGCCCCGCCCTGCTTGGGATCGGCGCGCACGGTCGCCTGCACCTCATTGTCCACGGTCAGGACGCCATTGCCGAGCGGCAGGCGCCGCGAGACGGAGAGATCGGTGAGCGCGCGGGCGCTCTCATTGGCGACGATCTCGAAATGATAGGTGTCGCCGCGAATGACGCAGCCGAGCGCCACCACGCCCTCATATGGCGCGCCGGCGGCCTCCGCCGCGTCCAGCGCTATCGCCGCGCCGGCCGCCAGCTCGAGCGCGCCGGGGACGGTGATGGTGGTGACGTCGCAGCCGAGCTCTTCCAGCGCATGGACGGCGCCCTCGTGCAGAAGCTCGACGATATCTTCGTTGAAATGCGATTCGACGACGAGAATGCGCGCGCCTTCGACAGGCGCGAGATCATCGTCATCGGCGCGGTAAGACCCTGCCATTCACGACTCCATGGGCGGAGGGGCGCACCCCTCCCTCACCCTCGCCCGCTCTGCGGGAGAGGGATGCGGCGAGCGTCCCGCGACCTCTCTATGAAGTGCGCAACCTGCTCCCTCTCCCGCGAAACGGGGGAGGGCTGGGAGGTGGCGCGCGACGCTCTATGAAACGAAGCGGCGATGGATACACATTTTTTCGGGGAAAGCCTACAGCTCGTGAGCGGCTCCCGTCATCGCGAGCGCAGCGAAGCGATCCAGAATCGCGAGGCGGCTCCCATCGAAGACTCCGCCCGCGACTCTGGATTGCTTCGCCTACGGCTCGCAATGACGGCGCCCTAATTCCCCGCTTCCGCCAGCCGGGCGGCGTATCTCGCCATCAGATCGACCTCGAGGTTGAGGCGGTCCCCTGCCCTGTAGCCGCCCCAGGTCGTCACCGCGAGCGTATGCGGGATGATGAGAACGGAGAATCGGTCGCCCTCCACCGCATTCACGGTGAGCGAGGTTCCGTCCAGCGCCACAGAGCCCTTCTCGGCGATGAAGCGGGCATATTCATGCGGCGCCTCGATAGAGAAGCGCGACATGCCGTCGAAATCATCGCGCGAGACGATCGTCGCCACCCCGTCGACATGGCCGGTGACGATATGGCCGCCCAATTCGTCGCCGATCTTCAGCGAGCGCTCGAGATTTATGCGGCGGCCGACGACCCATTCGTCGGCCGTGGTGCGCGCCAAAGTCTCGGCCGCGGCGTCCACCTCGAACACGGTGCGGGCGCCCTCGCGGCGCAGGCCCACCGCCGTCAGGCAAGGGCCGGAGCAGGCGATGGAGGCCCCGAGGGCGATGCTCTCCAGCGGATAGGCGCAGGCGATGGCGATGCGGCGCAATTCGCCGCGCGTCTCCACGAAGAGAATTTCGCCGACGTCGGTGACGAGGCCCGTGAACATTTCAGCCGATCCTCTCGTAGCGTGTCATGCGATCGACGCCGAGCATGGACGTATCGGCGAGACGATAGCGGCTCTCATCCTCGAGAATGGCGCGCGCCGTCGCGGTGAGCGCGAGCCGGCCCTGACGGCCCAGCGGCCTCAGCCCGGTATGAAGGACGACATCATCGGCGAGCGCGGCGACGAGCAGGCTCTCGGCGACGCGCGGGCCGCCCTCGCTGAAGACGCGCGTGATGCCGCGCCGCGCCAGCTCGCCCAGCGCCTCGCGCAGAGCGAGACGGCCGGCGGCGTCCACGCCGGCGCGCGTGACCTCAATTCCGGTAGCGGCGGCGAAATCCTGCGCCTCGGCCTCGGCGACGCCCTCCCCGACGATGACGAGAGTCGGCGTCTCGCGCGCTGTGGCGGCGAGGCGGGAGCTGCGCGACAGGCGCAGCCGCGCGTCCAGCACCACGCGCAGCGGCTTGAAGGCCTCGAGGCCGGGAAGGCGCACGGTGAGCAGCGGATCATCGACCGAGGCGGTGCCATAGCCGATCATGATCGCGCTGTGCAGCGCGCGCTCGATATGGGTGACGCTATCGGCGAGCGCGCCGGTAATGAAGAGGCGCGGGTCGTGCTCGGCCCCGGCGGCGTAGCCATCCGCCGTCTGAGCGAGCTTGAGAGTGACCATGGGCCGGCCCTGCGTCACCCGCAATATATGGCCGAGATGATCGGCGCGGGCCTGCGCGGCGCGCACGCCGGTCGTCACCTCCACGCCGGCCTCGCGCAGCCGGGCGTGGCCGCGGCCGGCGACGCGATCGTCCGGGTCCTCGAGCGCGGAGACGACGCGGGCGATTCCAGCGGCGATGATCGTGTCCACGCAAGGCGGCGTCGCGCCGTGATGGGAGCACGGCTCCAGCGTGGCGTAGAGCGTCGCCCCGCGCGCCGCCTCGCCGGCGGCGGCCACGGCGACCGCCTCGGCGTGCGGGCGCCCGCCCAGCGCCGTATAGCCGCGCGCGATGACGACGCCGTCCTTGACGATGATCGCGCCGACGGCGGGATTAGGCCCGGTGCGGCCGAGATTGCGCCGGCCGATCGCCAGCGCCGCCGCCATGAAGGCGTCGTCTATGATGGTCTGAGACTCGGATTGCGGCTTCGTCGCGGTCATCTCCCGCCCGGCGCGGTTTCGGGGTCCACCACCGTATCCGCGCGCTGCTCGCCCTCGCTATGCGACAATTCGTCGATCAGCGCATGGAAATCGCCGACCTCGCGAAAATCGCGATAAACGGAGGCGAAACGCACATAGGCCACGTCATCGAGCGTTTTGAGGCCCTGAATCACCAATTCGCCGATCTGCGTGCTCTCGATCTCCGTATCGCCGGAGCTCTCGAGCTGGCGCACGACGCCATTGACCATGCGCTCGACGCGCTCGGGATCGATGGGCCGCTTGCGCAGCGCGATTTCCAGCGAGCGCATCAGCTTGTCGCGATCGAAAGGCACGCGGCGGCCCGATTTCTTCACCACGATCAGCTCGCGCAGCTGCACGCGCTCGAAAGTGGTGAAACGGCCGCCGCAGCCGGGACAGACGCGCCGACGCCGGATCGAGGAGGAATCCTCGGCCGGCCGGGAGTCTTTCACCTGCGTGTCGGGCGAGCCGCAATAGGGACAGCGCATGGACTCACCTTACCGCCGATGCTGCTCCCTCTCCCCGTCGTGGGAAGAGGGACTCGGGGCGTAGTTCCCCAGCGGGAAAAGCCCCCGGCCCCTCATCCTCACCTTCTCCCCGCGAGCGGGGAGAAGGGACGGAAGGCGCCCTGCGATAACCCGATCAATAGATCGGGAACTTCGCCGTCAGCGCGTGGACCTTCTCCTTCACCGCGGCTTCGGTCGCGGCGTTATCCGCCTCGCCCTTGGCGGCGAGGCCGTCCAGCACCTCGACGATATAGCCGCCGACGAGCTTGAACTCCGCCGTGCCGAAGCCGCGCGAAGTGGCGGCCGGCGAGCCGAGACGGATGCCAGAGGTGACGAAGGGCTTCTCCGGATCGAAGGGGATGCCGTTCTTGTTGCAGGTGATGTGCGAGCGGCCGAGCGCGGCTTCCGCGGCTTTGCCGGTCAGCTTCTTCGGACGCAGATCGACCAGCATCAGATGATTGTCGGTGCCGCCGGAGACGATGGCGAGGCCGGCGTCGACCAGCGTCTGGGCCAGCGTCTGGGCGTTGTCCTTGACCTGCTGCTGATAGGCCTTGAACTCGGGCTTCAGCGCCTCGCCGAAGGCGGCCGCCTTGCCGGCGATGACATGCATCAGCGGGCCGCCCTGCAGGCCCGGGAAGACCGCCGAATTGATCTTCTTGGCGATGTCCTCGTCATTGGTCAGCACCATGCCGCCGCGCGGGCCGCGCAGCGTCTTATGCGTGGTGGTGGTGACGATATGGGCGTGCGGGAAGGGCGACGGATGCAGGCCCGCCGCCACCAGACCGGCAAAATGCGCCATATCGACCATGAAATAGGCGCCGACGCTATCCGCGATCTTGCGGAAGGCCTCGAAGTCCCAAATGCGCGAATAGCCGGAGCCGCCCGCGATGATGATCTTCGGCTTGTGCTCGGCGGCGAGCGCGGCGACCTGCTCCATGTCGATGCGCTGATCGTCTTTGCGCACCGTATAGGGAACTGGCTTGAACCATTTGCCGGAGAGATTGACCGGCGAGCCATGGGTCAGATGGCCGCCCGCGGCGAGATCGAGGCCCATGAACGTGTCGCCCGGCGTCGCCAGAGCGAGGAAGACCGACTGATTGGCCTGGCTGCCGGAATTGGGCTGCACATTGGCGAATCCGCAGCCGAACAGCTGCTTGGCGCGCTCGATCGCCAGATTCTCGGCGATGTCGACGAACTGGCAGCCGCCGTAATAGCGCTTGCCCGGATAGCCTTCGGCATATTTGTTGGTGAGGACGGAGCCCTGCGCTTCCAGAACCGCCTTGGACACGATGTTCTCGGAGGCGATGAGCTCGATCTCGTCGCGCTGACGGCCGAGCTCGAGGCCGATGGCCTTGGCGAGATCAGGATCCGAATCGGCGAGCGAGGCAGTGAAGAAAGCGGATTGGCTCATTTAGCATCCTCTATCGAGACAAGGCGCGGCAAGTGACGGCGGCTCCCGGCTCGCCCGCGCCTTCGGGCGGAGCCGTTCGCGGGAAGCGAGGTTTCGCTCGGGGTCGCCGGAAACGGCGATCCCGAAACGGCCTCGAGCTCCCGTTTTCAGCGCAAAACTCTTTCGGCCGATCGAAATCCGGCCGCAGAATGCGCGCTCGCGCATCGGTGTGAGGGTTCGCTTATCACGCTCTCGCAGGGACGAAAAGAGGCGCAACCGACGCGGGGACGGAGTTTGTCGCGGCGCCGGCCAATTCACTCCCGTTTCCGGCGCGTCGCGGGCGATCGAAGCGGCGCCGCGACTGTCATCGACCGGATATGTTGCCTCGCTAGCGTCCGCCCCGCCAATATTAGGGGGCTACAAAATGTTCCTGAAGCATTCGATCGGCGGCCTCGCGGCCCTCGCCTGCGCGGCGTCGGCTACTCCCGCCAGCTCAGAATCTCTGCGCGAATTTCACCATATTGTCGTCATCTACCAGGAAAATCACAGCTTCGACAATTTGTTCGGCCTGTGGGGCGCGGTGAATGGCGAGCCAGTGCAGGGCCTACCCTTCGCCGATCCGGCGCACACCAAGCAGGTCCGCGCCGATGGGACCACCGCCTATTCCTGCCTGCTGCAGAACGATGTGAATCTCGCCTCGCCGTCGCCGCTGGCGACGAGCTGCACGGATGCGACCGGCGCGACCACCTTCGTCAGCGCCTTCCAGAACAAGCCCTTCGAGATCGACAATTATATCGCCGCGGCCGACAAGACCTGTCCCGCGCCGGGCGTCTCCGCTGCGAACGGCGTGCTGAAGAATGCCGCCGGCGCCCTCACGGGCGGCTGCACGCGCGATCTCGTGCATCGCTATTACAGCGAGCAGTTCCAGATCAATGGCGGCAAGCAGAATCGCTATGTGACGGGCAGCGACGCCGCCGGCCTCTCCATGGGCTATTACGACACCACCAAGCTGCCGATCTATGCCGCGCTCCACAAGCATGGCGCGCCGCATTACGTCATCGCCGATCATTTCTTCCAATCGGCCTTCGGCGGCTCCTTCCTCAATCACCAATGGCTCGTCGCCGCGGCGACGCCGGTGTTCGCCAATGCGCTCAATGACGCGAGCGCGAACGACCTCCATTCCGTGGTTGACGCCAATGGCATGGCGGCGAGCACCACGCTCTATACGAATCTGCTCGGCTCCTCCGCCAAGGACGCGCAGCTGACCGCCTCCTGCAATCCGCCCTCGGGACGTCCGGCGACGCCGGAGAATGTCGCCTGTGGCGATTTCGCGATCAATACGATCCAGCCTTACTATCAGCCCTACGCGCCCGGAACGGCGGATGCGAAGCGCCTGCCGCCGCTGGAAAATGCGACGATCGGCGACCGTCTTTCCGCGCGCGGGATCGACTGGGCCTGGTATTCGGGCGGCTGGTCCAACGCCAATGGCGACATCGGCGCGCCCGGCTGGACCAATGGAAACGGGACCAGCTGCGCCGATCCGAACGCGATGGCGACGGCGACCTTTCCGAACTGCCCGGACAAGCTGTTCCAGTTCCACCATCAGCCGTTCAACTATTTCAAGGCCTATGCGCCGGGCGCGGCGGCGCGCCGCGATCATCTGCGCGACGAGGCGGAGTTCGTCCAGCTCGCCAAGACCGGCCGGCTCAAGCCCGTCAGCTTCGTGAAGCTGATCGGCGCGGAGAACGAGCATCCCGGCTACGCCAGCGAGGCGGATGGCAGCTCGCATCTCGTCGATCTGATCGCCTCCATCGTCAACGGCCCGGACGGGCGCGAGACGCTCATCATCGTCACCTATGACGAGTTCGGCGGCTCCTGGGACCATGTGCCGCCGCCGCCCTATCAGAGCGAGCATGTGGCCGAAAGAGAGCATCATCACGGCCACGACCATCACGCCGGCGGCGGCGCGCATGATCGCTGGGGTCCCGGCACGCGCATTCCGGCGCTGCTGATCTCCAAGCGCTTCGATCGCTCCGGGGTGGATCATGCGAATTACGACACGACCTCGATCCTGAAGCTGATCGAGGAGCGCTACCATCTCGCCCCGCTCGCCTCGCGCGATGCGGAGGTCCACAGCCTCGCGCGGGCGCTGGAAGCCGCCGAGCGCTGAGCGACGCGACCGCCAAGGAAACGGCCCCGCGCGAGTGGGGCCGTTTTCGTTGCGGGTCTCGCATTCGGTTCCGAAAGTCGCGTCGAACTTTTCAGAGCCGCGCGATCATGCGATGAAGCCCGCGGCGCCGGCTCGTTCGCCCGCGCCGCAGAGGGGGCTCGACAAGATGAATTCCTCCAGCTCCGGTCGGCGCGCGATGCTCGCCTGCGCCGGCTCGCTCTTCGTTTTCCTGTCGGGAGCGGCGGTCGCGCAGGACGCCGATTTCTCGCAATTGCCGATCTATCGGGAGTTTCGCGACCAGCTCGCCTCGCAGGGCTGGAGGCCGGACGCCGGCTTCGGCCTCAAGCTCCCCTCCGGCAAGCCGCTCTATCGCTTTCCAGAGGTGCTGTGCGGGCCGAAGATCTGTCACGCGCGCTGGGTCCGCTCGGGAACGGAGAAGATCGTCACGCTGATCCGCGGCGACCTCACCGAGGAATATCGCGTCTCGCCCTGAGGGCGAGAGGCTCACTGCCGGGCCGGCGCGGCCCCTCGCGTCTCGAGAACGCCCACCAGCCGCTCCACGAGATCGCCCGCGACCGCCGAGGGAAGAGCGAAGGCGAGCCGATTGCCATCCGGCGAGACGAGCGTGAGCAGCAGATTGTCGCCGATCATCTCCCGATGCACGGCGATCGACTCGACCGGCGTCGCCAGCACCGCCTCGACCTCGCCGCTGGCCGGCTGCCGCTGGGCGAGGCCCTTCTCGCGCAGCGCGAGGGCGGAGCGGGTCAGCTCGAGAATATCGGCGGCGGTGAGGACGATTCTAGCCGTCACGCCATCGTCGCCTTTCCGGCTCAGGATGAAATCCTCGCCGATCGGATCGAGATTGAGGCCGGACGACGCCTCGGACATGGGTCGGTTCTCCTTTGCTCTTGCGATCGGGCAGCATAGGCGAAGGCGAAAGAATTGTCTCGCTTCGCCGCGGCGAGCCTCGTCAGGCCGGGCGCAACGAGCGCATTCGCACGCGGCCGGTCTCGATGACCGAGAAATGGCCCGCCCAGTCGCTGCGTTCTTCGATGCGAGCGAGGAGCGCCTCCCCAATTGCGGCGGCGGGCGGCGTCGGCATTCGAAAGAGGATTATCCCGCAGGAAGCCGGAAGCCCCGCGCTCCAAGCGAGCTCGCCGAAATCCTTGTCGAAGGTCAGAAGAATGCGTAGCTCCGTCTCCGCCATGACGAGAACGTCCACGTCCCGGGCGCCCGGCGACCTCTCGCTCAAAGAGGAAACATCGTGACCGGCGGCTCGCAAGGCCGACACTGCGTCGCCCGGAAAATTCTCGTCAGCGAGAAATCGCATCTACACGGCGCTGGGGAAAAATTTTTCCGATCGAAGCGCATCACGCGCATATCCGAGGCAAGCCACGATATCCTCCCGCTCGAGAACGGGATAGTTGCGTCGAATATCGGCTTCGCTCCAGCCATCGGCCATCAGCCCGATGATGAATTCGACTGAAAGCCGCGTGCCGCGCACAACGGGCTTTCCTGCGAGCACGGCGGGGTCGAGAATAATGCGCGCTTCGTCGGACATGATGGCGCTCCTCGCTATAGAGAAATTATAGCCCTTTCCCGGCGAATCGCCAGAACGCTCGTCACCCCTTCCCCGCCCCGTTCTTCTGATAATCCTTCACATCCGAGAACACGATGGAAGAATGCCGCTCCGCGTCATAGCGCAGCTGGAACTCGCTCGACGACATGAACACGGGCGCGCCGTCTATATCCTCCGCCATGGAGGAGCCATGCGATTCGATGAAGCTCTTCAGCGCGATCGGGTCCTGCGAGGTTATCCAGCGGCAGATCCCGAAGCGCGAGGTCTCGTATTTCGTCTCCAGCCCATATTCGGCCTCGAGCCGCGTCGCCAGCACATCGAGCTGCAGCGCGCCGACGACGCCGACCAGCGCGCCCGAGCCGTCATTGGGCAGGAAGAGCTGCACCACGCCCTCCTCCGCGAGCTGGCGCAGCGCTTCGCGCAGCTTCTTGGCCTTCATCGCGTCCGAGATGGCGATGCGGCGCAGAATTTCCGGCGCGAAGCTCGGCACGCCGCGAAAGGAAATCTCCTCGCCCTCGGTGAGCGTGTCGCCGATGCGCAATATGCCGTGATTGGGAATGCCCACCACATCGCCTGCATAGGCTTCATCGGCGATGGAGCGGTCGCGCGCGAAGAAGAATTGCGGCGCATTGAGCGAGATGGTCTTGCCGGTGCGCACGATCTTCGCCTTCATGCCGCGCGAAAGCTTGCCCGAGCAGACGCGCATGAAGGCGATGCGGTCGCGATGGTTCGGGTCCATATTCGCCTGAATCTTGAACACGAAGCCGGCCATCTTCGGCTCCTTGGCCTCGACATGGCGCTTGTCGGCGTCCTGCCCGCGCGGCGAGGGCGCATATTCGGCCATTGCGTCGATGAGATCGCGCACGCCGAAATTGCGCAGCGCGCTGCCGAAGAAGACCGGCGTCAAATGCCCCTCGCGAAACGCCGCGAGCTCGAACTTCTTGCAGCCTTCCTCGGCGAGCATGGCCTCTTCCAGCCAGGCGTCCGCCTCATGCGCCGGCAGCAATGCGAGCAGCGCCGGATCGTCGAGGCCGGAGACGGTCATCGGCTCCGTATCGGCGTCGATCTTGCGCACGGATTTGGTCGCGAAGCAGTAGGTGCCGGCGAAGCTGCGGCCCGAGCCGATCGGCCAGGTGACCGGCGCGGTGTCGAGCGCCAGCGTCTTCTCGATCTCGTCCAGCAGCGAGAACGGATCGCGGCCATCGCGATCGAGCTTATTGATGAAGGTGACGATCGGAATATCGCGCAGGCGGCACACTTCGAAGAGTTTTCGCGTGCGCGCCTCTATGCCCTTGGCGGCGTCGATTACCATCACCGCCGCGTCCACGGCGGAGAGCGTGCGATAGGTGTCTTCCGAAAAGTCCTCATGGCCCGGCGTGTCGAGCAGGTTGAAGACGCAATCGCCATATTCGAAGGTCATCACCGAGGTGACGACGGAAATGCCGCGCTCGCGTTCTATGCTCATCCAGTCGGAGCGCGTCTGCTGCGCGTTGCGCTTGGCCTTCACCGCGCCGGCGAGCTGAATCGCGCCGCCGAACAGCAGAAGCTTCTCGGTGAGCGTGGTCTTGCCCGCGTCCGGGTGGGAGATGATGGCGAAGGTGCGCCGCCGCGAGACGGGGTCGCTCGGCTGTGGGCTGGTCAAGGCTGAGGCTCGCTGGAAAGTGGCGGGTTCGCCACGCCCTTTAAGGGCAATCGGCGGATAAGGCCAGCTTTCCGTGCCGGCTCACGCCGCGAGCTCGCGCAAGACCTCCGGCCGGCGCTCGGCGATCTTGTAGAGCGTCACCGCGGCCGCCGAAGGCTTGCGCCGGCCCTGCTCCCAATCCTGCAAGGTCCGCACGGACACGCCCAGCAGAGCGGCGAAGGCCGCCTGCGACAGGCCGGAGGCGAGCCGCGCGCGTGCGAATTGCGGGATTTCGGGCGGGAGTTCGGGATTGTGGACCCGCGCCCTGGCGCCGGCCTTCATTTCCCGCACCGATGCGAGCAGCTCCGCGCCGATGTCGATCGCCGTCGCGCGCTTGGCGGATTTCGGGGAGCCGGACGCCCTCACGCGAAATCCCCCGCCAGCTCCGCCCGCACCGCCTCCGGCATGACGGCGATATGCCCGTAATTCTGATGCGTGAAGCCGATCAGCGCGCGTGCGCCGGGCTCGCGGAAGGCGGCCGCCTGCGCATCGGTGAAGGGGAAATGCACGAATTGCACGGCCGAGGCCTTGCCGTCCGCCCTGGTGCGGTCCTGATCGGCTTCAGCGACGCCGGCGATACGCGAGCCGCCCAATTCGATGAAGGCGGTCTCCTCGATCGCGCCCAGCGTGTCCAGCACGCGCTTTCTCCGCAGCGGATCGTCGATCTCGATCATGAAGGTGGCGACCAATTCGCGGCCCTTGGGGATCAGCGGCTCATAGGCCGCGATCTCGCTCGGCGCCTGCTCGAGCGTCCCCTTTTCGATGTGGATCATCTCCTGGATCTGCAGCCAGATCGTCTCGAAATCCTCGAAATAAAAGGTCACGAAAGGCCCGACCTCGACGCGGCGATTGCGCTTGCGCGCGGCGATACGGCGGCGGCTCTCGACGCGGACCTTGGCGTATTCGTCCGGCGGAAGAAGATCGGCGACGGTGATGTGGTGCTTTTGCGCCATTTTGGATCGCTCCAGTTTCTTCTCGGTCGGTTCGATGGCGGGACGAACGCGCCGCCTCGGGCGTCATTGCGAGCAAAGCGAAGCAATCGAGGAGCCGCCCTCGACTCTGGATTGCTTCGTCGCCTCGCTCCTCGCAATGACGGCGGAAGGGCGCGACGCCGTCACTTCACCCCATAGGCCCGCGCGAGAATCTCGATCGGATGCGCGAGAAGCGCGGGCTTTTTCGCTTCCGCGTCCAGCCGCTCCATTCCCTGCACGATATGCGGGCCGGAGAGCGGACATTCGGAGACGATATAGGCTTTGCCCGACGATTGCGCCTGCCGCGCCACCGGCTTGCCGACTTTCAGCGCCGTCTCGAAATTCGCCGTCTTATAGCCCCAGGCGCCGCCATGGCCCGAGCAGCGCTCGATGACGGCGACATCCGCCTGCGGGACGAGACCCAGCAGCTCCGCGCCTTTCCGCCCGATATTCTGCGCGCGCGAATGGCAGGAGACATGAAAGGCGACGCCGCCCTCGATCGGCGAGAGCCCTTCCGCCAGCCCCTCCTTGCGCGAGATGCCGACGACATATTCGCTGAGATCATAGGTCGAGGCGGCGAGGCGCTTCACTTTTGGATCATCGGTGACGATCAGCGGCCATTCGAATTTCAGCATCAGCGCGCAGGAGGGAACCAGCGCGATAATGTCATAGCCTTTGTCGATCCAGGGCTCGAAGGCGGCCGCCACTTGCTTTGCCGAGGCCGCGACCTCGCCGATGAGCCCCTGCTCGAGCAATGGCATTCCGCAGCAATGCGGGTGCAGAATCTCCGTCTCGACGCCATTCTTGGCGAGCACCGCGCGCGCCGCAAGCCCGACGCTGGGATCATTATATTCGCCGAAGCAGGTGGCGTAGATCACCGCCTTGCGGCCGAAGCCCGGCGCCTCTCTGTTCACCTCGACCGGCGTCTCCTTCGCGAGCGCCTCCAAGCTCTTCTTCGAATATTTCGGCAGCACAGCCTCGTGATGCAGGCCGGCGACCTTCTCCAGCGCATTGCGCGCGGCATGATGCGAGCAGTCGGTCGCCCAATTGGCGAGCGGCGCGATCTTCGTCGCCAATGCGCCATTGCGGTCGGTCTCGGCGAGCTGGCGATCCGCGAAACCGACGCCATTCTTCTTCGCCTCGACAGCGCGATAGCGCAGCATCAGATGCGGGAAGTCGAGATCGAACTCATGTGGCGGCACATAGGGGCATTTGGTCAGAAAGCACATGTCGCAGAGCGTGCAGGCGTCCACGACCTTTTTGAAATCCACGCTGGCGACGGTCTCGATTTCGCCTTTCGCCGACTCGTCGACGAGATCGAACAGGCGCGGAAAGGAATCGCAGAGATTGAAGCAGCGCCGGCAGCCATGGCAAATATCGAGCACGCGGCGCATTTCGGCGTCGAGCTTCGCCTCGTCGTAGAAATCTGGATTTTCCCAATCCAATGGACGCCGGAAGGGCGCCTCGAGCCCGCCTTCTCTCATCGCTTTGCCCTGGTCGAATTATTCCGATCGGCTCATGCGTTTTCTCCCTCTCTCCGCGCGGGGAGAGGGCCGGGGTGAGGGGCTCGGGGCGTGAGCCATAGACGGAAAACGCCCCGGCCCCTCATCCGCACCTTCTCCCCGCAAGCGGGGAGAAGGAAGGCGGCGAAGGCCGCGCGAAGGATCAGCCGGAAATCGGGTCGCGCGCTTACTTCAGCTCGTCGAGCGCCTTCTGGAAACGGCCGGCGTGCGAGCGCTCGGCCTTGGCCAGCGTCTCGAACCAGTCGGCGATCTCCTCGAAGCCCTCCTCGCGGGCGGAGCGCGCGAAGCCCGGATACATATCCGTATATTCATGCGTCTCGCCGGCGACGGCGGCCTTCAGATTGTCCTCGGTCTTGCCGATCGGCAGACCAGTCGCAGGGTCGCCCACCACCTCGAGAAATTCGAGATGGCCATGGGCGTGGCCCGTCTCGCCCTCGGCGGTGGAGCGAAACACGGTCGCGACGTCATTATGGCCTTCGATATCGGCCTTTTGAGCGAAATAGAGATAGCGGCGGTTCGCCTGAGACTCGCCGGCAAACGCATCCTTCAGATTCTGTTCGGTCTTGGTGCCCTTGAGCGTAGCCATGACTAAAGCTCCTTGGATGTACTCTCATGGGGACGCCCGCTGTCCCGACGGCCAGTCGGAACGCCCTTGTTTAGAATAATTTGAAATTGCCGCTTGCCAAGCGCCAATAGGGCGTTTGGCTGGGGACGGAGCCTCAAAACCGTGCTGCAGCGCAAAATTGGCTTCGAAACTGCATGTAACGTGAGATTGTACGAATGCGGCGGCCCCTTTCGCACAAAAGCGACGGGGCGCCCGACGGCATGAGAGCGGGCTGCGTGACGGACACATCGGCGGATCAATTGGACTGGGTCGTCTGGAACGGCTCGCTCGGCGTATCCGACAAGGTCACGATCGGCCGCGTGGAGATCGTCGACGGCGTCCGCATGGCCTGTCTCGCGCCGCCCTATGATGTGGTGGGGCCGTTCAGCCTGGACGAATTGGAGACGCAGGGCCGCATCGCCTTCGGCGCCTGCTTCGTGATGTCGCTCCAACGCTGGAAGGAGGATCAGGTCGAGCTGCGCTTAGAAGGCCGCAAGCAGCGCGCCGCCTTCCAGAAGATGTTCAATTTCGACGAGGACGACAATCAGGAGCATCGCGAGACGCTGGAATTGCCTCTGGAAGGCGCGCTGGAGCCGGCCGAGATCAAATCCGCCTTCCGCCGCCTCGCCAAGACCGCGCATCCCGACGCCGGCGGCAGCGCGGAGGATTACCGCCGCATCGCCGAGGCGCGCGACGCGCTGCTGGCGCAGTTCGAAGGGGCGAGCTGAGGAAGCGCGGGCGACCGATTTCCGTTCCCGGAAAGCAGTGATCGTTGTAGTCTGCCTCCATCGCAAGTCCCGGAGGCGGCGATGGGGCAGACGACAAATCATTGCAGGATCGAAGCGCGATATTTGCGCGGCGGCAACCTTTGGGGCCGCGTTCTGCTCGCCGCTGGATTGACCATCGCCAGCGTCTCCGTGCTGTTCTCGGGGCGTTTCGGTCTCGTCGTCATGACGCTGGCGGCGATCGGCGCGCTTCTTTGCGGCGCAGCGACGTTTTCGGCGCTGGGGAAGCTGTTCAGACGGTCTCCCGTCTTGATCCTCGAGGCGGAGGGCCTTGTCTATCCCTCGGCGTCCGCCGCGCCGCTGCCCTGGCGGGACTTCGAAACGATATCCAAGACAAAGCATGGCGGGCGCGAATGGTGGACGCTGCGACTGACGCCTACCGCGACGCGATGCCTTCTTCGCAAAGATTTCTTGAACTGGATCGCCCGATGTGATCGCCAAGTGCCGCAAGAAATTTTCCTGCCCGCTATGCCCCTCGACATAGACACGGCGAAGCTCGTGGAGATCATAGCGGCGCGCATCGAAGCAGCACGCGGCGCGGAGAACGTCGGAACGGCAGCTTCGATAATCGATGGTGCGCCCCCATATCGAAAACTCGGACGCACCCTCAGCGCTATCATTCGCAACCCGGGCTATGTCCTGTTTTCCGTCGTGGTCGGCGCAACGCTGCTCTCCGGCTCGCCGGAAGAAAACTACTACGCCGCCCTCGCCGTCGGCGCGGCCATTATCGTGCAGCTCATCGAAAAACATTTCGTCAAAAGGGACATTTCAGAGAGTGGGCGCTGAAAGCACGGAGCCGAACATGCGCTTTTTCCGAAGGCACGCCCGCATCATTTCCGCCATTCTGCTGAGCGAGCTCGATTTGACGCTCGCCCTTTTCGGCGCGCTGCTCACCCTGCTGCCGATCGGCCGCTCGGAGCGTCGCAACCGGGGCTCCGCCGATCCGACCAAGCCGGGCGCCTATGATTTTTGGCCTACGCTGACCCCCATCACGCGACCCGAGCAATTCAGGAGAGAACAGACGACCGAGCTGATCGTCGAGGCGCCGGCGAAGTCTCCTCTCGCGACAAAGAAGCGCGGCGAATGAAGCTGCCCGCCTACTTCCTCCCCTTGTCGAACGGATTCTCCCCCGAGCGCGTGGAGATGCGGATCGGCGTGCCCGGCAGATCGAAGGAGCGGCGCAATCCATTGGTGAGAAAGCGCAGATAGCTCGCCGGCAGCTCGTCGAGCTGATTGCCGAACAGGATGAAATGCGGCGGCCGCGCCTTGGCCTGCGTCATATAGCGGATCTTGATGCGCCGGCCGGAGACCGCCGGCGGCGGCGTCTCGTCGATCGCGCTCTCCAGCCAGCGATTGAGCCGCGCCGTCGAGATGCGGCGGTTCCAGACTTCATGCGCATCGAGAATGGCGTGCATGAGCTTGTCGAGCCCATAGCCGGTCACGCCAGAGACGGCGACCACCGGCGCGCCCTTGATCTGCGGCAGCAGGCGCTCGGCCTCCTCGCGCAGCTTGGCGAATCGCGTCCCCGGATCGTCCACCGCATCCCATTTGCCGAGCGCCATGACCACCGCCCTGCCCTCGCGCGCGGCGAGATCGGCGATGGTCAAATCCTGCTTCTCGAACGGAATGGCCGAGTCGAGCAGCAGCACGACGACCTCCGAGAAGCGCACGGCGCGCAGCGCGTCGGCGCCGGCGAGCTTCTCCAGCTTGTCGACGACCTTGGCGCGCTTGCGCAGGCCGGCGGTGTCGAAGAGCTTCATATCGCGGTCGCGCCAGCGGAAAGGCACGGAGATGCTGTCGCGGGTGATGCCCGCCTCCGGCCCGGTGAGCAGGCGGTCCTCGCCGAGCAGGCGATTGATCAGCGTCGATTTGCCGGCATTGGGCCGCCCGACCACGGCGATGCGCAGCGGCTTGGTCGGATCGACCTCGCTGCCGTCCTCATCGGCCGAGACGGCGATGTCGGTCGCCGCCTCTTCATCCTCCTCCCAAACCGCGGTCGCCTCCGGCAGCGCTTCCCGCAGCGCGTCGTAGAATTCGCCGAGGCCCTCGCCATGCTCGGCGGAGAGCGGCACGGGATCGCCGAGGCCGAGCTCATAGGCCTCGACCACACCGGCCTCGCCCTTGCGCCCTTCCGATTTATTGGCGGCGAGGATGACCGGCTTGCCGGCGCGACGCACCAGATCGGCGAAATATTTGTCGTCCGGCGTCACGCCGACGCGCGCGTCGATCATGAACAGAATGGCGTCGGCGGTCTCGATCGCCGCCTCGGTCTGCGCGCGCATGCGGCCTTCCAGCGTGGCGGAGGCGCCTTCCTCGAGGCCGGCCGTGTCGATAATGGTGAAGCGCAGATCGGCGAGGCGCGCCTCGCCCTCGCGGCGGTCGCGCGTAACGCCGGGCCGGTCGTCGACGAGCGCGAGCTTCTTGCCGACGAGCCGGTTGAATAAGGTCGACTTGCCGACATTCGGCCGGCCGATGATGGCGAGCGTGAAGGACATTGTGGCCCTTTGGTCCAACGTCGCGGCGACGTCGCCTGTGAAGCTCGCGCTTACTTGGCGGGAGCGGGTGCGGGAGCGGCCGGCTCTTTGGCGGCCGGCGGAGGCGAGGAGCCGCGCGCGGCGTCCAGCAGCGCCTTATAGGCGCCGGCGCGCTGGCGCATGGCGTGCGGCGCCTCCTGATCGTTGAGAATGATCTTGAAAGCGCGCTCGGCCTCGTCGAAATCGCTGTCTTGCAGCGCGTCGAGCCCGATGAGCTCCTGCGCCGTGTAGCGGAACGGGCCATTGGCGGTGACGAGCTCGCCGAGCCGGTCCACCATCTTCTGGCGGTCGCCCTGCTCGAGCATCAGCACGCCGGCGCGCAGCTTGGCGACTTGCTGGGTGAGCTTGTCGACGCCCTTGTCCTCGGCGATGGCGTCGAAGGCGGCGACAGCCTTGGCTTTGTCGCTCTTGGCCAGCCCCTCGGCGGCGCGCATGCGCGCCAGAGTGGCGTAGCCCCGCGGCGAATCCTTGGCCAGCGCCTCGAAGGCGGCGACCGCCTCGGCGTCCTTGCCGCCGGTCGCCAAAGCGGCGGCCGCGTCGAAGCGGACATTGGCGCCCTCGGCCGTCTTCAAGCGATTGGTCTCGAAGAAGCTATAGACGCCCGTCGCGACGACGACCAGAAAAGCGCCGACGAACACCGGCGTCTGATAGCGCTTCCAGAGGTTGGCCGCCTTGTCCCGGCGGACGTCTTCGTCGACCTCATGGAAAATGTCGGACATGACCGCTCCTGTCGCGTGGGCGCCGGAGGTTCCGGGCGCGGAGGCCGCTGTTAGCATGCGCGAGCACGCAAGGCCAGTTCCCCCGGCGCCGCCCGCGCCGAAGCCGGCTTCGCCACGGCCATGAGGCGGACGCGGCGGGAAAATCGCCGAGGATCGATATAGCGCGGCGCCCGCTCGAGGGCGCGCCCGCGCGTCTGATCCAGAGCCGGCCTGCGGCTCTGGATCGTCGCGCTCAGGCTAGCGTCAGGCGCCGCCGGGCTCTCCGGTGAATTTCACCAATATGTCCTGGTCACGCACCACATATTGGCAGGCGAGCCGATATTTGGGCGGAATGTCGTCGACCACCGCGCGGGAAATCTCCTCCGCTGTGATCTTGCCCATGGATTTGAGCTGCGCTTTCTCCTTCTCGGTGAGCGTCGCGCCCATGGTCTTGTCGTCGAGCGGCGTCACCTCGATGAGGCAGGAGCCGCATTCGCCGTCCTTGCAGTCATGCGGGATCGGAATCTTATTCGCCTCGGCGACGGCGAGTATCGTGTGCGTGTCGCCGGCGACCGCATAGACCGTCACATTTTTATGGAGAAGAGGGGTGGAGAAGGTGACATCGGGCATGGCCGTCCTCCCTTATTTTTTTATTTGCAGGGAAGAGCGTACGCCCCGACTCATTATGCGTCAATCGATGATCGCATGCGGCAAAAAGCGCGAGCGATCCGTCGTCACCAATGACGCATCCTCGCGCACGCCCATGCCGGCCGGCTCGCCGCCGACGAGCCAGCAGCCGAGCACGGGATAACGTCCGCCGAAGCTCGGCAACGCGCATAATTGCTGACGCACGAAGCCTTCGCCGCCATAGTCGCCATCCGTGCGCGCGAGCAGAGTCTCGCCGTCGTGGAGCGCGACATTGGCGCCCTCGCGCGAGTAGAGCGGCTTGCGCGCATATCGCGTCAAAGACGCAGCGCGCGCATCGTCCTCGAAGAAGCAGGGCAGAAGATTGGGATGGCCAGGCGCAGCCTCCCACAAATAGGCGAGAAATCCCTTGCACGACGCGATCGCTTTCCATGGCGGCTCGACGAAACGCGTCGCGCCCATCGCCGCCGATTTGCCGAAAGCGTCGGCGAACATCCATTCCCAAGGATAGAGCTTGAACATTCGCTCCACGCGCCGCCCCAGGCGATCGACGAACATCTCGCCCGCGAGGCCGATGTCGCGCATGTCGATGCGCGCGGTCCAGGAGCCGGCCTGCGTCGCGCAATCGGAGAGATAGGCGACATTGCCGCGATCCTCGACGCTCTGCGTCATGCAGGCGAAATGCACAGCCCCGCCGTCGGCGATCTCGCGCCAGCGCGCGATCAGGCGATCATGCAGCGAATTGAACTGATCCGCGCCTGTCGGCAAATGGCCGCGCGCGATCATCTGCTCGAGCCAGAACCATTGCACGACGGAAGATTCGAACAGGCTCGTCGGCGTGTCGGCGTTATATTCGAGCAGCTTCGGCGGCCCTTCCCCGCAATAGGAAAAGTCGAAACGCCCATAGAGCGAAGGATCGCGGCGCGCATGGCTCTCGGCGATGAGACCCCATGCGTGACGCGGAATGCGCAGACGTTCCAGCGCCTGCTCGTCGCGCACGATGCGCGCGACGACCTCCTCGCTGAGCGCGGCGAGATCGGCCGTCGCTTTCTCGAGATCGTCCTCGATCTCGCGCAGGGAGAAAACATAGCGCGCGCTCTCGTCCCAATAGGGCTCGCCATCGGGCTGCGCGTATTGAAATCCAATTTTGCGCGCCTCCTCGGCGAAGTCCGGCCGCGGCGGCGAAAGCTCGCGCCTCATGAGCCGCCGCCATGCCCCGCGCCGGAGCCGCCGAAACCGCTGAATGACACCGCATGCCCGAGAGACGAGCCGCCCGCATGGCCGGACGCGCTCTCGCCCGAGGAAGAATGCGAGGAGGAAGACGACGAGCCGCTGGAATAGGAATGTCCGCCCGAGCCGCCATGGCTGCTGGAATGGCTGCTCGAATGGCTGCAATCCTGCCGCTCTGGATCGGCGCCCTCTGGACAATCGCGCCGCGGCTTCTCCATCAGCGCCAGCGCGCCGATCGACAGCGAGCCGACCGCTATTACGGCGATGGCGAGCGAGCGCTTGCGAAAGGGCGACGGAGAGGCGCCGCCGGGAAGCCCTTTGGGCGCATGGGTGACGACGGGCGGCGCCATCCCGCGGCGACCGAACTCCTTACGAGGCGGCTCGGCCATGGTTCTCACGGACTCATGCAGGCGGCGCTGAGCACGCCGGCGGAAATGGAAACGGCGCCGAGCCACACCGCCGCGGCTATGGCGTTCTGCTCGATCGCCTGCGAAAGGCCCGGATGCGCGAGCCGCGCGAGAAGATAGGCGATGATCTGCGTGGCGAAGGCGACGAAGCCCCAAATGATGAATTCGAGCGCCGTCTGCGTGTTGTGCACCGCGCCGGCGAGCGCGATGGCGAAGCCGATGAGGCTGCCGCCGAAGGCGATGGACGCAGAGGCGTTGTGCTCATCGACGATGAGATCGAACTCGCAATGCGGGGTCAAACGCGTGTAGACGACGCAGAATGCGGCGCAATAGGCGATGGCCCCGAGAAAATAAGCCGCAAAGGACAGAAGGCCGGATGCGAGATCTGCAGGCAAGGTCGGTCCTCTCGTAAAAATCGCGAAGAGGTTAGCAAAGCGGATGAACGAAAGATAGAAGCGCCGCGAGACGCCGTCTCACGAGCCGCCCGCGTGAAAGCCGCCGCTTTCGCCGAATCCGCCGTAATAGGCGTGATAGCCCGACAAACTGCCGCCCCCACCTCCGCCGCTCCCGCCTCCTGGGTCGCTTCCGCGTTCGCAATCGCGCCGCGGATCGGCCGCGCATATTTGACGATCGACGATCTGCGCCAGCGCGAAAATTCCGATCGAGATCGCGCCAAGCGCAATCAGCGCGATGGCGAGCGGCCACGCTTGCTCTGACGGCAGATGCAGAGATTCGCCGACGGGCGCCTCTAGGCGAGGCGGCGGGGCCGGGCGCGGTCCGAGGCCGTGGCCATAGATCGCTATGCCTTTGCGTTCGACGCGAAGCGATCGCTTGCGCGGGCTCTCCGCGCGTCTCGGCCCCAGACCGTGGCCGAAAAATTCGATGCCGGGCTCTTCCTCCGCCATGACTCATCGACCGTGGAGAAAAGCGATGCAATGGAACAGCGCCGACGCAATGACGCCGCCGATGACAAATCCCGAGCGCAAAGTCGCACCTTTCAAAAATAGATACGCAAACATATCGAGAGACCGCGAAGAAAGATAGGCGCGCCGGAATCGACGACGCCTCGCGCGACTGACCGCGGCCTACGTCAAAACACCCCCGCCTCCAGCCCCGCGGCCATCGCCATTCCGAGCTCGCGGCACGCCTCGACGAATTCTTCCCGCCAAGGCCCGCGAAAAATCAGCGGCTCCTGCACGGCGCGCCAGCGCAGGCCGGTCGCCACGCTCTCGACGCTGCGCCGCGCGCCGGCGCCGTCGTTTCCGGCGCGAATATAGAGCGCGTAAGGCCGGCCCTGCATGCGGTCGAGACAGGGATAATAGCTGCGGTCGAAGAAATCCTTCAGCGCGCCGCTCATATAGCCGAGATTTTCCGTCGTTCCCAGAATGAGCGCATCGGCGGCGAGCGCATCCTCCGGCGTCGCCTCCAGCGGCGCGCGCATTGCGATCTCGACGCCGGCGATCTCGCGCGCGCCGGCGAGAACGGCCGCACGCAGACGCTCCGTATTGGGCGAAGGCGCATGGGCGAGGATGAGAAGGCGCTTGGCGGTCATCGGGCGAATTCGTCTCTCGATTCGTCTCTCGCGGCCATCGCCGCGTGCGCCGCCGCACAGCGCGGCCTCGCTCGAAAATGATAACGATTCTCGTAAATAGCGCGAGCGATCACAATTCGATCCCATTGAAATGCGAGAGCCGTTTTCGAGCCGGCTCTAGGGCGTAGCCGTTGGACGGGATAAAGTCGTTACGCCAATTCGAATCGAACGGATGCACATGGCGCAGCAATTTCTTACCCGGTCCTTCGCCGATGGCGCGCGGACGGGACCGACACTTCCGCAACGCATCATCCTCGCCGAGGGCTGGACGCGCCGCGCCATCGCCTTTGCGGCGGGCGCCGTGGGCGCGCTGGCGCTGGCTCCCCTCGATCTCGCCCCGGCCATGCTCGTGACCATGTGCGTCTCCGTGTGGCTGCTCGACGGCTCGGCGTCCGCGCGCGGCGCCGGCGGCCTCTCCTATCTCGCCGGCTCCATGCGCCGCGCGGCGGGCGCCGGCTGGTGGCTCGGCTTCGGCTATTTTCTCGCAGGGCTGTGGTGGCTCGGCGCGGCCATGCTGGTGGAGCCGGACCAATTCGCCTGGGCGCTGCCGCTGGCAGTCATCGGCGCGCCCGCTGTCCTCGCGCTGTTTCCGGCGCTGGGCTTCGCGCTCGCGCGGGCGTTGTGGTCGGGCGGCTCGGCGCGCATTTTCGCGCTCGCGGCCGGGCTCGGCGCCTCGGAGTTTCTGCGCGGCTACGTCCTCACCGGCTTTCCCTGGAATGATTTCGGCATGGCGCTCGCCGCCATTCCCTTCCTCGATCAGACGGCCGCGATCGTCGGACTGCATGGGCTGGATATTCTCGCGGTCATTCTGTTCGCCGCGCCAGCAACGCTCATCGACGGCCCGCGCCGCCTCACGCCCTCTATCATCGTCGCGCTCGTCCTTTCCGTCGGCATGGCGGGCTATGGCGCGCTGCGGCTAGGCGCCGGCAAGACGGAATATGTCGAGGGCGTCAAATTGCGGCTGATGCAGCCCAATCTCCCGCAGGACGCGAAATTCAAGCCCGAGAACGGCCCGGAGATTTTGCGCCGCTATCTCGAGCTCTCCGATCGCGCGGTCGCGCCCGGCCGCTCCGGCGTCGCCGATGCGACGCATCTGATCTGGCCGGAATCGGCCTTCCCCTTCATCCTCTCGCGCGATCCGGAGGCGCTCGCGCGCATCGCCGCGACCATGCGCGGGGCCGTGCTGCTGACCGGCGCGGCGCGCGCGGAGGAGGATGCGCGGCGCGAGGACGGCAAGCGCCACACCAAGATTTTCAATTCGATCCTCGCCGTTCAGGGCGGCCGCATCGTCGCCGCCTATGACAAGACGCACCTCGTGCCCTTCGGCGAATATCTGCCACTCTCCAAGCTTCTCGCGCCGCTCGGCGTCTCGCAGCTGGTCCCCGGAACATGGGACGAAGGAACCGGGCCGCGACGGTTCGCTGCGCCGGGATTGCCGCTGGCCGCCCCCCTCGTCTGCTATGAGGCGATCTTCCCCGGGGAGACGGTCGAGCCCGCCGGCGAGCGGCCGCAATGGCTGCTGAATGTGACCAATGACGGCTGGTTCGGCATGACCAGCGGACCCTATCAGCATTTCGCCCAGGCGCGTCTGCGCAGCATTGAGGAAGGGCTGCCGCTGGCGCGCGTCGCCAACACCGGCGTTTCCGCGGTCGTCGATCCTTATGGCCGCATTCTCCACCGCCTGCCGCTCGGCGTCGAAGGCGTCATCGATGCGCGCCTGCCGCGCGCGACCGACGCGCCTCCCTTTGCCGCCCATCCTTTTCGCTGGACTTCAACGCTTTGGTTCTTCACAATAATTTTCGCCCTGTTCGGACGCTTTCGCGGCCTCGCGGGTTCGACTTCCGGTCGTGTGGGCGCGCGATGACACGCTCCTCGACACAGTGGCGAGCACGTCCGCGCCAGCGATCGAAAGGGCGAAATCCACTGTAGATCAGCATCTTCGAACAAAAGGCGGCACCTGATGAGCAAAAGGAAGCATTCGCAGTGAAAAAAGCGCCCGATCCGATCGACAAGCATGTCGGAAGTCGCGTGCGCATGCAACGCATCCTTATGAAGATGAGTCAGGAGAAACTCGGCGAGGCGCTCGGCCTCACATTCCAACAAGTGCAGAAATACGAAAAAGGCACAAACCGCATCGGCGCCAGTCGGCTGCAGCAGATTTCCAAGACGCTGAACGTGCCGCCCTCCTTCTTCTTCGAGGGCGCCCCCAACTCCCAGCCCGCCTCCGGCGACGGCTTCGCGGAGGAATCCTCCTCGCAATATGTCGTCGATTTCCTCTCGACGGCGGAAGGCCTGCATCTCAATCGCGCCTTCGCCCGCATCAAGGACCCCAAGGTGCGCAAGCGTGTCATCGACCTCATCTCGACGCTGGCCGAGCAGGACGAAGTCGCGCGGGAGCCGGGCATAGGCGATACGGCCGACAAATAGGCCGAAGCTCGGCTCACCCCGACCGAGTTCTCTATAAAGAACATTTTGGCACATACGGCTTGACGAAACGAACGACGCCTGTACTGATTTGGGCGAATGGACAGGTCTGTCCGCCGGAGAACGGCGGAGCGGCGATTGACGGAGATTGGATGTGACGCGACAGAACTATCTTTTCACCAGCGAGTCGGTTTCGGAAGGCCATCCCGACAAGGTCTGCGACCGCATTTCAGACGAAATCGTCGATCTGTTTTTTCGCGAGGGCGCCAAGTTCGGCGTCGACCCCTATCAGATCCGCGTCGCCGCGGAGACGCTCGCCACCACCAATCGCGTCGTGATCGCCGGCGAGGTGCGCGGCCCCGCGATTTCCAAGGAGCAGATCGTCGACGTCGCCCGCAAGGCGATCAAGTCCATCGGCTATGAGCAGGCCGGCTTCCATTGGCAGAACGCCGATGTCGAGGTGCTGCTGCACGCCCAGTCGGCCGATATCGCGCAAGGCGTCGACGCCGCCGGCAATAAGGACGAGGGCGCGGGCGATCAGGGCATCATGTTCGGCTACGCCGTGCGCGAGACGCCCGATCTGCTGCCGGCGCCGATCTATTACGCCCACAAGATTCTCGAGAAGCTCGCCCACGCCCGCCACACCGGCAAGGAAAAGGGCCTCGGCCCGGACGCCAAGAGCCAGGTCACGCTGCGCTATGAGAACGGCAAGCCGGTCGAGGCCACGCAGATCGTGCTCTCGCATCAGCACACCGACGAGAATCTGACGCCGCAGGACGTTCGCGCCATCGTCGAGCCCTATATCCTCGAGGCGCTGCCCGCGGGCTTCGTCACCAAGGAGACGGTTTGGCACGTCAATCCGACCGGCAAGTTCCACATCGGCGGCCCGGACGGCGACGCTGGCCTCACCGGCCGCAAGATCATCGTGGACACCTATGGCGGAGCGGCTCCGCATGGCGGCGGCGCCTTCTCCGGCAAGGACCCGACCAAGGTGGACCGCTCGGCCGCCTACGCCGCCCGCTATCTGGCCAAGAACATCGTGGCGGCGGGCCTCGCCGATCGCGCCACGCTGCAGCTCTCCTACGCCATCGGCGTGGCCGAGCCGCTGTCGATCTATGTCGATCTGCACGGCACGGGCCAGGTTCCCGAGGACAAGCTCGAGGCCATTCTGCCGCAGATCATGCGCCTGTCGCCGCGCGGCATTCGCGAGCATCTGCAGCTCAACAAACCGATCTACGCCCGCACCTCGGCCTATGGCCATTTCGGCCGCACGCCGGACGAGGAAGGCGGCTTCTCCTGGGAGCGCGCCGATCTCGTCGACGCGCTGAAGGCGCAGTTCTCCTGACGCAGGCGATCTTCGGCGACAAAGACGCCAAAGACTGAGCCATGGAACGAGACGGCGACCTGGAAGAAGCGATCGACGGCGGCGCGGCCCATGTGGCGCGCCGCCTCTACGGCCGCAGCAAGGGCAAGGCCTTGCGCGCCGGCCAGGCGCGGCTGCTGCAGGATCTGCTGCCGCGGCTGACGCTCGATCTCTCGCAGCCCTGCCCTTCCGCCGCTGGCCTGTTTCCGACCGCGGTCGCGGAGGTGCGTCTCGAGATCGGCTTCGGCGGCGGCGAGCATCTGATAGCCGCCGCGGCCGCCCGGCCCGACGTCGGCTTCATCGGCTGCGAGCCCTTCGTCAACGGAATGGCCAAGCTGCTCGCGAGGATCGACGCGCTGGGCCTCGCCAATATCCGCCTCCACCAGGGCGATGCGGCGGAGGTGATCGGCTGGCTGCCGAAGGCGAGCCTCGGCCGCACCTACCTCTTCTATCCCGACCCCTGGCCCAAGCGCCGACATCGCAAACGCCGCTTCGTCTCGAAGGAGACATTGGAGGCGCTCGCCCATGTGCTGCGCCCCGGCGGGGAATTGCGTTTCGCCACGGATATCGACGATTATGCCGGCTGGACGCTGGCGCGCGTCCGAGAGTCCACGGATTTTGCATGGACCGCGGCGGCCTCTAAGGACTGGCTCACGCCCTGGCAGGGCTGGACGCAGACGAAATACGAGGCGAAAGCGATGGCGGCCGGACGCAAACCGGTCTATCTGACGTTCATGCGGCGTGGCGACGGAGCGAGCGACGCCTAGAGCGCGTTCCGGTCGAATGGAATCGCGATCGATCGAATTGGCTCCGGCGAATGATTCTCGAGAGCGATTTCCGATCGAAGGTCTGGCAGGCGGTGCGGGAGATGGTGCGATGGCGGCGGAACTGACGGCGCAAGACGACGCCCGAACGACCGAAACGACGACGGAGAGCTTCCGCGCCGACGTCCTCGAGGCGTCGCTGCGCCAGCCCGTGCTCGTCGATTTTTGGGCTCCCTGGTGCGAGCCCTGCAAGCAGCTGGCCCCCGCCCTCGAGCGCGCCGTAAAGGCCGCCGGCGGGCGCGTGAAGCTCGTCAAGATGAACATCGACCAGCATCCAGAGGTCGCCGGACAGCTCGGCGTCAAATCCATTCCCGCGGTCGTCGCCTTCCAGCGCGGCCGGCCGGCCGACGGCTTTGTCGGCGCGCTGCCGGAGAAGCAGCTGCGCGGCTTCATCGAGCGCCTCGCCGGCCCGCTCGAGGACGAGGGAACCGACGACTTCCTCACCGCCGAGGCGCTGATCGGCGAGGGCCAGCTCGAGGCCGCCGAGGCGATCCTGCTGCAGCTCGTCGCGCGCCAGCCCCCTTACACGAAAGCGGCGGCCGAGCTCGCCCGCCTCTATGTCGAGCAGGAGCGCCTCGCCGACGCGCAAGCGCTGCTCGACGGCCTGCCCGCCCCGATCCGCGCCGACTCTCTGGTCGCCGCTGCGGCGGCGTCGCTGGAGAATGCGCTCGCAGCCTCCGATCTCGGCGAGATCGACGAGCTGCACAAGCGCGTCGCCTTCGATCCCGACGATCTGCAGGCGCGCTTCGATCTCGCCCTCGCGCTCAACGCCAAAGGCAAGCGCGACGAGGCCGCAACCGCGCTCCTTGACATCATCCGAAAGGACCGTAGTTGGAGCGACGACGGGGCGAGGAAGCAGCTCATCCAGTTCTTCGACGCCTGGGGACCGCTCGACAAAGCGACCATAGGCGCCAGGCGACGCCTGTCGTCGCTGCTGTTCTCATGATGCGAGCGCGTTTTCTCGAGGAGTAGCGGCGACCGCCGCTGACCGACATGAGCGTCAATCATCCCTATAAAGACACGAGCGACCTGCCCGTCGTCATTCCGGTATTTCCGCTGACGCGCGCGCTGCTGCTGCCGCGCGGCGAGCTGCCGCTCAACATATTCGAGCCGCGCTATCTGGCCATGGTCGATGACGCCATCGCCTCGCAGCGCGTCATCGGCATGATTCAGCCGCTGCCCGGCCAGGACGAGCGCGAGCAGACCCCCGCGCTGCACAAGATCGGCTGCGCCGGCCGCATCACGCGCTTCTCCGAGACCGGCGACGGCCGCTATCTCATCTCCCTCACCGGCATAGCGCGCTTCCGCATAGAAGAAGAGCTGCCGACGACTCTGGCCTATCGCAGCTGCCGGGTCAGCTATGACGATTTCCTCGTCGATCTCGAGCCCGGCGCCGGCGAGGACAATGTCGATCGCACCGGAATGATCCGCATGCTGCGCGAGTTCGCCGACGGCTCCCAGCTCGACGTCGACTGGACGAGCATAGACGCCGCCCCCAATGAGGCGCTGGTCAATGCGCTCGCCATGATGAGCCCCTTCGGCGCCAGCGAGAAGCAGGCGCTGCTGGAGGCGGTCGATCTGCGCTCGCGCGCCGAGATTCTGGTCGCGCTGGCCGAGCTCGATCTGGCGCAGAACAGCGACGATCCGCCGCAATTCCATTAGAGACTTTTTCCGCCGCTGCGGCATATAGCGAGATAGTTTTACCAGGAGGCGGCCGAGACTGCGCGCAGCGATCTCCCCGAAGCCCAGATCTCCCCGAAGCCCTATGGCTCGCAGAGCAGAAAGGCGTCACGATGAGCGACAAATCCGATAAGCCCGCGCGTGAGGGCGAGGACGCATCCGAGGCGACGAAGGTCGATCCGCGCCTTCTCGAGATTTTGGTCTGCCCGCTCACCAAATCGACGCTCGAATATGACTCCGAGCGCCAGGAGCTGATCTCCCGCTCCGCCCGGCTCGCCTATCCGATCCGCGACGGCATTCCCATCATGCTGCCGGAGGAGGCCCGGCCCGTCGACTGATGGACGCGCACAACAGCACGCGCGAGCTGCTCGCGCTTCTCGATCTCGAGCCGATCGGCCCGGACGCCTACCGTGGCTACAGCCGGTGCAAGAATGCGCGCGTCTATGGCGGTCAGGTGGTGGGCCAGGCGCTGGTCGCCGCGCAGCGCAGCGTGCCGGCCGACCGCCCCGCCCATTCGCTGCACGCCTATTTCATCCTCGCCGGCGACCCGCGCGAGCCGATCGACTTCTTCGTCACGCGACTGCGTGACGGCAAGAGCTTCACGACGCGGCGCTGCGAGGCCAAGCAGCGCGGGCGGACGATCTTCTCGATGGAGGCCTCGTTCCATATCGAGGAGCCTGGCCTCGAGCACGCCCTTCCCGCGCCAGAAGCGCCGGCGCCCGAGACGCTGCCGACGAAAAACGCGCTGGCCGAGCGCTTCGCCGATTTTCTGCCGCTCGCCGCCTCGGAATGCATCGCCGGATCGCCGTCGGTCGATATACGCGTGGTCGATCCGAGCGCCTTTTTTTTGAACAATCCTGAGGCGGATGCTCGGCAATTCATCTGGTTCAAGATCGCCGAGCGCATCGGCGACGAGATTGCCGTTCATCAAGCGCTGCTCGCCTATCTTTCCGACATGACGCTGCTCAACACGGCGCTGGCGCGGCACGGCCGCTCCATTTTCGACGAGCGGCTGCAGGTCGCGAGCCTCGATCACGCCTTATGGTTCCATCGCCCGTTCCGCGCCGATGAATGGCTGCTCTACACGCAGGACAGCCCGACCGCCGCCGGCGCGCGCACGCTCACACGGGGAATGATTTTCTCCTCGGACGGACGGCTCGTCGCCTCTGTGGCGCAGGAAGGCTTGATCCGCGATCATTCATCCGAAACTCGAGCAGCTGATTGACTGTTTAGTAGGCGCCTGCTGCCTTTTTGCAGGCGCCTACGCTTTCCCCCGCCCTCTCGCCGCACCTCACGGTCGCGGGCGCAAACCCTTTGCGCAGCGCGCTTCCTGTCGCCTGCGTCGCTTCGCCACGGATTTGATTTGCTTCGCAGTTCTTTTCCAATGCGTGTCTCCCCGCGCGGCGGCGCGAGAGCTGGCACGGCATTTGAAGGTTCGCGGCATGAGCACAACGGTGCTCATCATGGCCATCGCCGCATTGGGCGCCGTCTCGCAAGGCGAGCAGTCACCGCCATGAAGGTCTAGAACAACAGGATAGGCAGATGAAAATCGTGACAGCGATCATCAAGCCCTTCAAGCTCGATGAGGTCCGTGACGCGCTGACGAACATCGGCGTCCACGGTCTCACCGTGACGGAAGTCAAGGGATACGGGCGCCAGAAGGGTCATACCGAGATCTACCGCGGCGCGGAATACGCCGTCAGCTTCCTGCCGAAGCTGAAAATCGAGGTCGCCGTGACGTCCGAGCTCGTCGCCAAGGCCATCGAAGCGATCACGACCGCCGCCCATACCGGGCAGATCGGCGACGGCAAGATTTTCGTCCTTCCCCTCGAGCAGACGATCCGCATCCGCACCGGCGAGCGCGACGCCGACGCGCTCTGACCCACTCACGAAAAATCACCAGGAGTTCCAAATGAGACTTCGTCTGCCTCGGAGCCTGTCTGCGGCTTCGACTCTCGTCGGCGCGGCGATCGCCGTGGGCCTCGCCGACCCCGCGCTCGCCGCCGGCAACGCGCCTGTTCCCAATCCCGGCGACACGGCCTGGGTGCTCATTTCCTCGGCGCTGGTGCTGATGATGTCCGTCCCGGGCCTCGCTCTGTTCTACGGCGGCCTGGTGCGCTCGAAGAACATGTTGTCCGTGCTCACGCAGACCTTCGCGATCGTCGCGCTGGTCGGCGTCGTCTGGACGCTCTACGGCTATTCGCTCGCCTTCGGCGACGGCGGCTCGCTCAACGCCTATATCGGCGGCTTCAACAAGCTGCTCATGAAGGGCGTCGACGCCTCCTCCAACGCGCCGACCTTCACCCCCGGCCATGTGATTCCGGAATACGCGTATTTCGTGTTCCAGATGACCTTCGCCATGATCACGCCGGCTCTCATCATCGGCGCTTTCGCCGAGCGCATCAAATTCTCGGCGGCCTTCGTCTTCGTGCTGCTGTGGGTGACGCTCATCTATTTCCCGGTCGCGCATTGGGTGTGGGGCGTCGCCGATCCGAACGCCATCGTCGATGCGGCCACCAAGCTCGCCGCCGCGACGACGGATGAAGCCAAGACCGCCGCTCAAGGCGAGATCGACACGCTGATCGGCTCTGTCGGCTGGATCGCCGGCGGCCTCGCTCCTTGGATGCACGGCACGGGCGCTCTGGACTTTGCGGGCGGCACCGTCGTCCACATCAACGCGGGCATCGCCGGCTTTGTCGGCGCGCTGATCCTCGGCAAGCGCATCGGCTACGGCAAGGAGGCGCTGCCGCCTCACTCGCTGACGCTGTCCATGGTCGGCGCCTCGCTGCTGTGGGTGGGCTGGTTCGGCTTCAACGCCGGCTCCAACCTCGAGGCCAATGGCACGACGGCGCTCGCCTTCGTCAACACCATGGTGGCGACCGCCGCGGCGGCGCTCTCCTGGCTGCTGGCGGAATGGGCGCTGAAGGGCAAGCCGTCGCTGCTCGGCCTGATCTCGGGCGCCGTGGCCGGCCTCGTCGCGGTGACGCCGGCTTCCGGCTACGCCGGTCCGATCGGCTCCATCGCGCTCGGCTTCATCGTCTCGCCGATCAGCCTGTTCTTCGTCTCCAAGGTGAAGAACCTCTTCGGCTATGACGACTCGCTCGACGTGTTCGGCGTGCACGCCATAGGCGGGATCACCGGCGCTCTGGCCACGGGCATTCTGGTGAGCCCGGACCTCGGCGGCGTCGGCATCACCGACTACACCAACATCGGCGAGAATTTCGCCGGCAAATACGACATGGCGCAGCAGATGATCTCGCAGGCGACGGCCGTCGGCGCGACGATCCTCTACTCGGGCATCGGCTCGGCGATCCTCTACAAGATCGTCGATGTGGTGATCGGCCTGCGCGTCGCTCCGGATCAGGAGCGCGAGGGCCTCGACATCGCCGAGCACGGCGAGCGCGCCTACAACTACTGAGACCTTCGTCTCGCGAAACGCAGAACGGCGCCCCACGGGGCGCCGTTTTTGTTTGCAAGAGCCGACACGCGTGACCGCTCTCAGACTCGTTTCGTCATCATCCAGCCGCCGAAGAGGAAGGTCTGATAGAAGCGGATGGGCGCGTCGAAGCCCGCCTCGTGCAGCAATTCGAGCAATTCACTCTCGGAAACGAAGGCGATGTCATTCTCGATATGGGCGCGATCCTTCTCCAGTTCCGGCGCAGCGACTCCATGGGACGCGTAGGACGCCAGCCATGCGTCCAGCAGCGCGCCGAATTCGCTCGACGCTCTGTCACCGAAAAGGTCGGCGAGGATGAATGATCCTCCAGGCTTCAGCAGCGACGAGATCGCGCGGAAATAGGCGAGCTTCTCCTCCCGCCCCGCGATGAAGTGGGACACGAAGATAGACGAAGCGGCGTCGAAGGACGTCGCTGATCGAAACTCCTGCACACGCCCCTGGAAATAGGCGACGCGCTCCGCCATGCCCGCGGCGGCGACACGGTTCCGGCAAGCCGTCATCATATCGATCGAGACTTCGACCGCGGTGAAGCGCCAGAGGGGAAAACGGCTGCCGAGAGCGAGAATCTCGGCGCCCGTTCCAGCGCCGGCGGAGAGAAATTCGGCGCGCTCCGGCAGGCGCGAGAGCCAAGCCGTCGTCATGTGATGCAACGCGTCATAGCTCGGACAGAACGATCGAATGCGCCGATCGTATCGCGTCGCGGAAGCCTCGTCGAAATGCGCCGCCGCGTCGAATGCGTCGTCGGGCCGTGACATGAAAATTCCCTATCCGAAATCGGCGCGCGAGCGCTAACCGCCCACGACCCGCGCCACCACTTTCGCGGTATAATCCACCATGGGCACGATGCGCGCGTAATTGAGCCGCGTCGGGCCGATGATGCCCAGCGCGCCGACGATGCGCTTATTGCCGTCGCGCAGCGGCGCGGCGATCATCGAGGAGCCGGAGAGCGAGAACAGCCGATTCTCCGAGCCGATGAAGATGCGCACGCCCTCGCCGGTCTCGGCGCGCTCGAGGAGATCGATGACCTCGGTCTTGGTCTCGAGGTCGGAGAACAGCAGGCGGATGCGGTCGAGATCGGCCATAGCGGTCAGATCCTCGAGCAGATTGGCCTGTCCGCGCACGATCAGCTGGCGATGTTCCGCCCCCGCCCCGCCCCAGCTGGCGAGCCCGGCGTCGACGAGCCGGGCGGTCAATTCGTCGAGCTCGTTCTGCGCCGCCTTGCGCGCATCCTCTATTTCCGAGCGGACCTGGCCGAGGGTGAGGCCGCGAATGCGGGCGTTGAGATAATTGGCCGCCTCGATCAGCGAGGAGGCGGGCAGATCGCGCGGCACCTGCAGCACGCGATTTTCGACCGAGCCATCCTCCCCCACGAGAATGGCGAGCGCGCGCTCGGGCTCGAGGCGCACGAACTCGATCTGCTTCAGCCGCGCATTGTCCTTGCTCGTCACCACCACGGCGGCGCCGCGGGTGAGGCCGGAGAGCATGCTCGTGGCCTCGGCCAGCACGCCCTCGAGGTCATGGTCCTTGGAGGCGGCCTCGACCTGCGCCTCGATCTGCGCGCGCTCATCCTCGGCGACGTCGCCGATCTGCAGCAGAGAATCGACGAAAAAGCGCAGGCCGAGCTCTGTGGGCATGCGGCCGGCGCTGGTGTGCGGCGCATAGACGAGTCCGAGCTCCTCCAAATCCTGCATCACATTGCGCACCGAGGCCGGCGACAGCGCCATGGGCAGCAGCCGCGAGAGCTGGCGCGAGCCGACGGGATCGCCGCTCGACAGATAGGTGTCGACGATCTGGCGAAAGATTTCGCGCGGCCGGTCGCCGAGATTGGCGAAGCTCTGCGCGCCGGCGGGAGGTATCGGATGGCCCATGCGGATCATGACGGAAGAATGGCGCCTCGGCGGCGCGGGTCAAGCCCGGTCTACGTGCAAGCCCGGTCTGCGTGAAGGAGCGAAGGGATTTCAGATAGGCGCTCCGCGCCGAGCTGGCCACAGCGTCAACCGATATCGGGCGGAATATGCCGAGCGAGGTCCATGGCGTCATGCAGGATGCGCAGCACTTCGACGACCTTCCCCTCCGCCGCGCGATACATGATGAAATGCCGTCCTCGGCGGCCGCGCCGTGCGAGGTGGAGCGTGCGAACACCGGGGAGGATTTCGTCCCGCGCCCTGCTACCCGCCACATTCGGCCCTTGCGTCAGCTCGGCGAGGGCGTCCATGAGCGTCGCTTTGTAGATTGCGGTCTGGCGCGGCCCGAAGGTTTCGGCCGTATATTGCAGGATACGCAGAAAATCGCGCTCCGCCTCGGCGCCGAGGCGGATGCGCCAAGACGTCTCGGTCACTTTTCCGAGGCCCCGGAGGCGGCGAGCGCGTCTAGATGCGCGAGAAGCGAGGAGGCGTCGGCGAATTCTTTGAACTCGGCCCGGTCGAAAGCCGAAGCGCCTTCTCTCGCCGCGCTGCGCAGGGCTTCGAGCTTGCGCGCTTCCTCGATCTCACGGCTCTCGACGAGGCGCAGGCCTTCCCGCAACACCTCGCTCGCATTCTGATAGCGCCCGCTCTGGACGAGCGCCTCGATCAGGCTTTCCTGCCTCTCCGTGAGGACGACATTGCGGGTCGGCATGGACGGCTCCCTTTTTTCCAAATCCTAACCCCTATTGGCATATAATGCCAGCAGCGCGGGATGGCGAGCGAAGCCGACGCCCTATCTTTCCTGGATATGGTTGTGGGCGGGACAGGCGCGATGCGAGACGAAATCCTCGTCGATCTGGCTTTGCAGGGCGGCGGCGCGCATGGCGCCTTCACCTGGGGCGTGCTCGATCGGCTGATCGAGGAGCCTTGGCTGCGCATAGACGGGGTCTCCGGAACTTCCGCCGGGGCGATGAACGCGGCCGCGCTCATCCATGGATTCTCGCAGGGCGGCGTCGAGGGCGCCCGTGCGACGATGGAGGAGTTCTGGCGGCGCGTCGCCGCCGCAGCCCGCTTCAGCCCGCTGCAGCGCAGCCCGCTGGATATGGCGCTCGGCCGCTGGACGCTGGACAATTCGCCGGCCTTCGTCGCCATGGACATGACCTCGCGGCTGGTCTCGCCCTATGACCTCAACCCCGCCGGCGCCAATCCGCTGCGCGACATATTGTGCGAGACCATCGATTTCGAGCGTCTGGCGCGTTCGCCGATCAAGCTCTTCGTGACGGCGACCAATGTGCGCACCGGCCGCGCGCGCGTTTTCCGCAACGCCGATCTCAGCGCCGAGGCGCTGCTCGCCTCCGCCTGCCTGCCGACAATGTTCCAGGCGATAGAAATCGACGGCGAGGCCTATTGGGACGGCGGCTACGCCGGCAATCCGACCATCACGCCGCTGGTGCGAGAATGCGCGTCGCAGGACACGATTTTGGTGCAGGTCAATCCGATCGAGCGCAAGGAGACGCCGCGCAGCGCGATCGATATTTTGAACCGGCTGAACGAGATTTCCTTCAACTCGCCATTGCTCAAAGAGCTGCGCATGATCGCGCTGCTGCGCGAGGTCGCCGATCCCGGCCATAGCGAGGGCGCGCGCTGGGCCTCCATGCGCATTCACGCCATCGCGACGGACATGGCCGCGGAGCTGTCGGCCTCCTCCAAGCTGATCGCCGAATGGGATTTCCTGCTGATGCTGCGCGAGGAAGGAAGACGCCGCGCAGAGGAGTTTCTCGAGCGCAATGGCGATGCGCTGGGGAAGCGCTCGAGCTTCGATCTCGCATCTATGCTGGACTATGTGTGACGCGCGCCGATGAGCGTCGGCGCCAGAGCGGCGAGATTGGCGCGATAGGCGTCGAGCGAGAAATGCGCGTCATAGAAGCGGCGCATCTCGCTCGCCGCGCGCTGCGTCTCGCTCGGAACGCGCGCGTCGACCGCCGCGGCCTTCAACGCGCGCGCAAAATCTTCCGCGCTGTCGGCAATCGTCACATCGGTAAAGCGCGCGAGATCGACATGCATTCCGCGAAAGGCGTGGGTCGTCGAGACGAGCGGCAGGCCGCTCGCCAGCGCCTCCACCGTCTTGATGGAGAGGCCATGGCCGCTGATCGTCGGCAGCAGCACGAGCCGCGCCGTCGCATAAGCGGCGCCCGGATCGTCGACGCGGCCGACGAAACACGCGCGATGCGCCGCATAGAGCGCGGGATCGCGCGCCTTCACGCCGGCGTCGACATTGCCGACGATGCGCAAATGCGGAATTTTCGTATCGCCGAGAACCTCGCGCAGGAACCAGCAGACGCTATCGACATTGGCGCTATTGTTGCTGGCGACGAGCAGAATATCCTCGCCGCCGGGGCCGAGCGGCGCTTCCGGCGCGCTCGGATAGAGCAGCGCATGCTGCTTCTGAGGCAGCAGCGCGCGGAAATCATCATATTCCTGCGCATTGAGATGCAGCAGAAGATCGGCGCCGCGCATCAGATCGAGCTCGCGGGCGAGCATTTGCTCATAGGTCACGCGCGGCGGCAGCAAGGGCGCACGCTCGTTCATCAGCGCGAATTGGCGTGCTTGCAGATCATGGCTGTCGAGCATTATGGGCGCGCCGCGCGCGAGGCGCTTCGCCACCGACATCAGGAAGAAATGATTGCAATGCACGAGATCGAAGCGGCGATCCATGAGGCCCAGCGGCAGCTCCGCGCGCTCGGCGACGCCGGCGCGAATGACCGCCTGATCGCCATGGAGAAAGGGCCACAGAACATCGCGCAGAAAGCGCGGCGCCGCGAAAGCGTGGAAAGACGCGCCGCCGAACCAGCGTTCGCCTCGCGATAGCTCGGGCGTCGCCTCGACGAAAGCGCGCCAGCGCCAGGCGCGTTCCGGCGTGAAGCCGGGCAGATCGCATATGGCGACCGGCGCGACGCGGGCGCCGAGCGCGCGATAGGCCGCGACCTGCCCCAGCACGACGCGATATGTGCCGCAGGAGTGCCAGGCCGGATGCACAATGGCGACATGACGCCCGGCGAGCGGCAGAGAAGCAGTGTCTTTCATTGCGTGAGCGTCGTTCATCGCACGAGCAACGGCGCGGCCGTCTCGTGCAAGGCGCGCGCATAGGCCGCAGGGCTGAACATATCGTCATAGAGGCGGCGCGTGTCGGAGACTTCGCGCGCGCCCGCGTCGCGACGCTGGCCGATCTCGCGCAGGGCGGCGGCGAAATCGGCGGCCTCATCGGCGAGAATGACATTGCCGAGCCGCTCGGGATCGATGGCCATGCCGCGAAACGCCCGGCGCGTGGCGATGAGTGGCGCGCCGCTCGCCATCGCCTCCACCGCCTTCACCGAGAGGCCATGCCCTTCGATCGTCGGCAGCAGCACGCAGGCGGCCTGCGCATAGACGGCGCCGATGTCGTCGATGCGCCCCTTGAACAGCGCGCGGTGAGACTCGTAGAGCGATTTGTCGAGGCGCTTCACGCCCGAATCGATATTGCCGTAGATCTCCACCTCGACGCTAGGCGCGAGCGGCGCGACCTCGCGCAGGAACCAGCGCAGGCTGACGAAATTTCCGTAATTGTCGCTGGCGACGATGATGATGCGATCGCCGCCCGGCCCGCAGGGAACCGGCGCAATGGCGGGATAGACGAGGCGATGACGCGCCTGCGGCAGCAGACGGACAAACTCCGCCCGCTCCTCCTCATTGAGATGTATGCAGAGATCCGCCGCGCGCATCCACTCGAGCTCTACCGACAACATATCGTCATAGGTCACGTAGGGCGGCAGGAAAAAGCCGCCCTGATTGCGCAGAATATATTGTCGCGCTTGTATGTCCTGCGTCTCGACCATGACCGGCGCATTTCTTCCACGAAGCAGTCGAGCAACAAAGGGCAGCGTGAAGTAATGATTCGCATGCACGAGATCGACATTCTCGTCTGCGAGGCCGGGAGGAAGAGCGACGAGCTTGGCGAGCTCGACGAGCCAGGTCGCCTGATCGCCATGGATCAGCCGCCACCACGCATGGGCGAGAAAGGACGGCGAGAGAGCGGCGAGCCGGCTCGGCCCGCAGAAATAGCGCTTGTCGGCCGGCAGATCGGCGGAGGCGGCGAAATAGGCCTCCCAGCGCGGCCCACGCGGCGGCCGCGGGGCCGGCGTGTCCATCAGAGCGACGGAAATCGTCCGCGCTCCGAGCGCGCGATAGGCCTCGAGCTGGCTGACATTGACCTGATAGCTGCCGCAGGAATGCCAGGCGGCGTGAACCACCGCGACCGTCTTCCCCGCGAGCGGCCCCACGGCGACGGAAGCGTCGTTGGAAACAAGCTGCTCGATCGACCCCTCCCGTTCCGCGCGACGATGGGACGCAGGCGCGCCCCACCCACCCCCAATGAGGAAGAGGCTCGGCCGGCGTGGTGCGTAGCCCCGAGACTCGGAGAGCCCCCCCTCCCGAGCGCCTTCGGCGCTCGACCTCCCCCTCGAAGGGGGAGGTGGAAACGCCTCTTCCTGCGCGTCCCCGTATCGGCCCGCCCCGCTTGCCCTGCGGCGGCGTTTCCAAGTAGACGGGGTATATGAGCCTTCGACCCGCAAATCCAGATTTTTCCCTGCCACGCGCCGCCCCCGATCAGAGCGGGGCCGCGGCCGGCAAGCGTTATGGGATCGCCATCGTCGGCAATGACAAGATCATCGACTGGCTGCTCCCCTTCCTCGAGAGCTATGCGCAGACCAACGCGCATCTGCCGCTCTATCTCGTCCCCTATGACGAGAATGTCGCGCAGACGCGGCGCGCGGCGGACATATACGGCGCGCATTTCATCGAGGAGGTTCCCGAGGCGATCGACAGACTCGCCGCCGAGCTCTATCCCGGCCCGTTCAACGGCAATCGCCGCCGGCTGCGCAAGCTGCAGGCCCTCGCCCTGCCGCTCGACGAGGTCGCCTATGTCGATGTCGATGTGGTGCTCTATCGCGATTTCTCGCCCATTTTCGGCCGGCTCGAGGCCAAGAAGACGGAATTCATCGTCGCCTCGCCGAGCTTCGAATATGTCTATAACGAGAAGAAGGCCAATTACCCCTTCCTGCGCGACGCGCTGCTGTTCAACGACGGCTTTTGGGTCACGTCCAACCAATATTTGAAGCTCGACCATTTCATCGAGACGATGCGCGAGGACGCCAAGCTCTTCCACGAGGTGCGCAAGCGCGGGCAGCTCTTCGCCCAGCCTCTGGTGAATTTCGTGACGCATCGGCGCGGGCTCGCCATCACGCTTTTGCCGCATTGCGTCGAGCGCGCCTCGCATGAGAGCTTCTATCAGGCGCCCGGAATCACCTTTTCCGAGGGCAAGCCGCTCGATCCAGACGGCAAGGAAATCTACTTCTGCCATTGGGCTGGGGCGACCGCCCTCCCCTCGACGGGCGTTTTCGACGCCTCGTGGAAGGAGTTTTCCAAAGCCTCCTGGGCGAAATTTCGCAAATAGGCCGAATTCCGCTATGAGACTGCCGTGCGGCGGCGGCCCTCCCTCCGGGACGGGTCGATTTCGTCGCACGGAACAGGACACATGCCTCGCCTACTTTTCCTCTATCTCGCACGGCGCATCCTGTTCAGCACGCTCGTCGTCCAGCTCGCGCTCATCGTGCCGGTCGTGCTCTCCTATCTGCTCTACACGCTGACCCCGGCGGCGATTCGCGCCGGCCTGCTGGCCCCGGCGCTGGTCGGCACCATGCCGACAGTCGGCTTCATCACTCTGCCCATGGCCATAGGCGTCGCCACGGCGCTCGAATTCGCACGCATGTCCAATGAGGGCATGATCGCCGTGCTCTATGCGCTGCGGCTGTCCGTATGGTCCATCTGCCGGCCGGCGATCGTCTGCGCCGGCGCGCTGGTCGTCTTCGGCTATGGGCTCGCCAATCTCATGGCGCCCTATTACGCCAGCGGCTTGCAAGACGTCATCAATGTGGTGCGCAACTCGCTCAATCACCGCATGCTGGACGCGGCGCATTTCTACACTTTCGACAATGGCGTGAAGACTCTCTATCTCCAGCGCTGGGAGTCGCCGGACGTCGCCGTCAATCTCTTCGTGCGGCAGATTTCCATCGAGAAGCGCCAGGAGGAGACGATCACCGCGGCGCGTGCAGAGTTCCGCCGCCAGCCCTCCGGCGTCGTGGTGGCGCTGTCCAACGGCAGCATTCAAACCAAGCCCTTCGACACGGACGAGGTCCGCATCGCCAATTTCGACGAATATGCGATGGCGCTGCCGATGCAGGGTAGCGAATCGCTGCCGCCGCGCAATTGGCGCGGCGTCTATGAGCTGACTCTGCCGGAATTCATCGCCAATTGGCAAACCGCCAAGCTCGACCGCCGCCAGGCCGGCGAATGGATGGCGGAGGCGGCCAAGCGCTTCGGCGTGCCTTCGCTCGCCATCGCGCATACGCTGCTCGCCATGGCGCTGGTCTTGACCTTCGGCAGCGTCACCGGGCGACGCGGCGGCATGAGTTCGCTGGTCATCATCGCCATTCCGGCGACGCATATTTTCTTTCTGGTGGCGCTCGAATCGCTGCTGCGCGCCGATGCGCGCTTCGCCTTTCTTCTGGCGGGAGCGGCGGCGCTCGAGATCGGCGTGTCGATCCTGCTGATCTACCGGCGCAACAGAAACACCAGCCCGATGCGCAAGCTCTCGGCCTTCGAGACCATCGCCGCGGAGCCGCAGACCCTCGCGGCCTGACCAACCTTCGTCATCGCGAGGAGCGAAGCGACGCGGCGATCCAGGGGCCGCCCTCGACTCCTGGATTGCTTCGCTTCGCTTGCAATGACGACATCACGCGGCGGCGAGCACGACCTCGCGATAATGGGGAATGACGACATCCGGCGCGCCGGTCTCGCGCACCGCGCCCTCGTCGATCCAGATCACGCGGTCGCAGAGATCGCCGAGGAAGCGCAGATCGTGCGAGACCATCAAAATGGTCCCGGTCTTGGCGAAATCGGCGATGAAGGCCTCGCATTTGGCCTGGAACACCTCGTCGCCGACCGACAGCGCCTCATCGACGATGAGAATATCGGCGTCGGCGTTGGCGCAGATGGCGAAAGCGACGCGCGCCACCATGCCGCTGGAATAGAGCCGCATTGGCTGATCGAAGAAAGGCCCGATATCGGCGAATTCGGCGATGGCCGGCAGGCGCTTCTCCACCTCCTTGCGCTTGAGGCCGAGGATCGCGCCGCCGATCATGGCGTTCTCGCGTCCGGTGAGCAGGCCGTCGAAGCCCGAGCCCAGCGCCAGAATCGGCGCCACGCGGCCCTTCACCTCGAAGGAGCCGCGCGTCGGCCGCGTGATGCCGCAGAGAATTTGCAGCAGCGTCGTCTTGCCCGCGCCATTGCGGCCGATAATGCCGACCTTCTCGCCCTTGCCGACCTCGAAGCCTATGTCGTGGAGCACCCAATGCTCCTGATAGAACTTCTTCCACAGGCCGAACAGGATCTGCTTCAGCTGGTCGTTGCGGTGCAGATAGAGCTGGAACGCCTTGCCGACGCCGTCGCAGCGGATGATGGGTTCAGATGACATCGACGATGACCGATTTGTAGCGCATGAAGAACTGATAGCCGAACAGGAATATCCCGTAAGACACCAGCGACAGCGCGACATAAGCGATGGGATTGGGCAGCACGCCGTCGAGCGCCACGCCGCGCAGCATCTCTATATAGTCGCCGACGAGATTGAGGCGCAGCCAGATCGAGATATGCGAGGGCATCTGATCGAGCCGATAGAAGATCGGCGTCGCGAACATCAGCACCGGCACGACCGACACCATGATATGCGCCACATCGCGGGTGAAGGCGCCGAGCGCCATCAAAAACCACACCACGCCGAGCATGAAGCAGGCGAAGGGCAGAATCAGCAGCGGCGCGAAAAAAATCGTCATCGGCAATTCGCCGGCCGTCAGCAGGCGGAAGACCACATAGACGCCGAGGCTGATGCCGCCATAGACGAAGGCGCGAATCGTCGCCACCCAGGCGATGGTCTCGCTGGGAAAGATCGACTTCTTCACGAAGGTCACATGCTCGTGCAGCAGGCCCGGCCCGCGATAGGCGAGCTCGCTGAACAAATTGAAGACGATGAGCCCGATGAAGATGCCGGCCGCGTAATCGCTGGTGCTCATGCCCGCGGACAATTGCGGAACCGTTATAGAAAACAAAACGGTATAGGTGAGCAGCATGATCAGCGGGGCGAGCACGGCCCAGAGCGGCCCGAGCACGGAGCCGCGGAATCTGGAGGTGAGCTCCCGCCGCACCACGGCGCGGATGAGCTCCCTATGGTGCCAGGCCCGCTCAAAGGGAGCGACATAGGCGATGGGCGGTATCTGAGCGAGCGACAGGCCGAACCTCCTGGGATCGAATGCGGCGGCGCAGCCGCATAGACCAGCTCGGCGCCGCCTCTGTCAACGGTCCGGCGCCGGGCGGGCCGGATCGGCCGGGCGCCGCCCGGCCAGGGTCGACCTCGGCTTGACGCGGCGCCGCGCGGTTCCTACTCTTTCGGAAAAGTTTCAATTCGAAAGGAAAGCCATGTCTGCCGTGACCGTCAAAGTCTCCGATGCGAGCTTCGAAGCCGAGGTTCTGAAATCCGACCAGCCGGTCGTCGTGGATTTCTGGGCCGAATGGTGCGGCCCCTGCCGCACCATTGCGCCGGCGCTCGAGGAGATCGCCACCGAGCTCAAGGACAAGCTCAAGATCGTCAAGCTCAACGTCGACGAGAATCCCAATGTCGCCGGCATGCTGGGCATTCGCTCCATCCCGACTCTCATCATCTTCAAGGACGGCAAGGCCGCCTCGCAGAAGGTGGGCGCCGCGCCCAAGGGCGAATTGCTGCGCTGGATCAACGGCGCTATATAAGCGCTCGACGTAGCGGGAGTGAAGGCGTAAATCCTCAGAGCATGAACCTCTCGGATTTTGCGCCTTCCCTCCAGTTCTCCCCGCAGGAGCTGACGGCGATCGTCCTCAGCCTGAAGGTCGCGGGGACGGCCACGGCGTTCTCCCTGCCGCTCGCAGTCTTCGTCGCCTATGCTCTGGCGCGCTGGCGCTTTCCCGGCCATGCGGCGCTGAACGCCTTCATTCATCTGCCGCTGGTCATGCCGCCGGTCGTCACCGGCTTCGCCCTGCTGCTGCTGCTCGGCCGCAAGACGCCGCTCGGCCACTTTCTCGCGGAATATTTCGGCATTGTCTTCGCCTTTCGCTGGACCGGCGCGGCGCTGGCCGCCGCCGTGATGAGCTTTCCGCTGATGATCCGCCCGATTCGCCTCTCCTTCGAGAGCATCGACGAGCGGCTGGCGCTCGCCTCGCGCTCGCTGGGCGCCGATCCACTGTGGACCTTCTTCCTGGTGACGCTGCCTCTAGCGGCGCCCGGCGTCATCGTCGGCTCGATTCTCGGCTTCGCCAAGGCGCTCGGCGAGTTCGGCGCAACGATCACCTTCGTCTCCAATATTCCCGGCGAGACGCAGACGATTCCCTCCGCCATCTACAGCTTCACCCAGACGCCGGACGGCGACGCCGACGCGCTGCGGCTCGCCGCCGTATCGGCGACGATCGCCGTGGCCGCCCTCATCGTCTCGGAGATTTTGCAAAAGCGCGCCGATGCGACGCGAGCCGGCAAATGATCGGCGTCGATATAAAATTGCGCCGGGGCGATTTCACTCTCGCCGCCGCCTTCACCTCCAAGGCCCGCATCCTCGCGCTGCATGGGCCGTCCGGCTCCGGCAAGACGACGCTCGCCCATCTCGTCGCCGGCCTCGCGGCGCCGGACGAGGGCCATATCGTCGTCAATGGCGCGCTTCTCGTCGATACGGCGCAGCGTCTCTTCGTGCCGCCGGAGAAGCGCCGAATCGGCCTCGTGTTTCAGGATGCGCTGCTGTTTCCGCATTTCGACGTAAAGACGAATATTCTGTTCGGCCGCTTCTTCACGCCCAAGGCGGAGCGCCGCGTGCCATTCGAGGCCGTGGTCGAGACGCTCGGCGTCGCGCATCTGCTGCGCCGCCGCGCCGGCGCGCTCTCGGGCGGCGAGCGGCAGCGCGTCGGCCTCGCCCGCGCCCTGCTCTGCTCGCCGCGCCTATTGGTGATGGACGAGCCCATGGCCTCGCTCGACTATGACCGGCGCCAGGAGATCATGACGCTGATCGAGCGGCTGCGCGACGAATTCTCGATTCCGATCCTGCTCGTGTCTCACGCGGCCGACGAGATATTGCGCCTCGCCGACGAGGTGATCTCGCTCGAGCGCGGCGGCATTGTCGCGCAGGGCCTGCCCTCGGAGACGCTCGCCGCCGCGAGCCGGCATACAGAAGGCGGCCGCTTCTCGGTGGTCAGCGCGCTGGTGGCGCATGTCGGCGCCTTTGATGCGCGTTATGGCGTGACGCGGCTCGCGCATCCCTCGGGCGAGATCGTCGTCGCGGCGCATATCGTCAACGGCGACCGGAAGGTGCGCGCGCTCATCAACGCCACCGATGTGGCGCTCGCCTACCGCAAGCCGGAGAACACCAGCATACGCACCGTGCTTCTCGGCCGCATCGTCGCGATCGACGAGGACGCGAGTCCGCTCGCCTTCGTGCGGCTCGAGCTCGAAGGCGGCGATCGGCTCATCTCGGCGACGACGCGGCTATCGGTCGCCGAGATGAATCTGAGCGTCGGCGCGCAAGTCTATGCGCTGGTGAAATCGGTGGCGCTGGACGAGAGAGAACTCCGCGCAAACGCGTGAGCGCGCCGCTGCGCGAGCATGGCGACGCCGCTTCGCGGACGGCTCCCTCGGACACGAATCCTCGAACCGAAATCATAGGAATTCGTTAGCTCTTTCATTTAGATGTTTATTAAGACCTCCGTGCGATCTTCAAAACCGCGAAGCCTCCGATAAGGGATCGCTTCGTATTCGCGCCGAACAGGACAGATGATCTGTCCGCCGCCGGCCCGGCCAGGAACTCGCGAGCCCATTCCGGCTCGCAGGACTCCGCTGGAGGCACGGCCAAGCGCGACGGTGTTCTCCAAAAACCTTCGTGACCAAGGCACAGCCGCCGGCCCCTCGCGCCGGAGCGATCGCTCGCGCGTCCTCGCTGCGTCCTACGCTCACGCCCGATGCGGACCGAGCGCGCTCGGGCCGAGAACCGTCACGCCGTCAAACTTTCGTTTCTTCGTAAACAGCTTCATTGGAAGCGGAGCGCCCGATGACCTCGATCTTCACCTCTCTCACCGCCACTCAGGTTGCCGGGCTCACCACGACGATCATATCCAATCTGACGACAACGGACATAGCGGCGCTCAGCACCACGCAGGCGGCGGCGCTCAAATCGACGCAGCTCAACGCGCTCAACTCGACCGATCTCCAATCTTTCGCGCAGACGCAGATCGCAGCGCTCTCGGCCAACGCCATCGCCGGCCTCTCGCTCGCGCAGATCGGCAATTTGACGACGACGCAAGCCGACGAATTCACCGCCACTCAGGTCGCGGCGCTCACCTCCTCGCAGATCGGCGCGCTCACCTCGACCGAGCTGGAGGGATGGGACGCCACACAGATCGGCGCGCTCACCTCCACGCAAATCGGCAAGCTCACCACCACGGCGATCAGCAATCTTTCGACGACGCAGATTACTTCGCTGAGCCAGACGCAGGTGCGCGGCCTCACCACCTCGCAGCTCAATGCGCTGAGCACCGACGATCTCATCGCGGTCAATCTCGCCAATCTGACCACCTCCCAGATCGCCGGACTCGACGGCGCCGCGGCCGGCAATCTCTCCACCACTCAGGCGGAAGGCCTCAGCGCCTCGCAGATCGGCGCCCTGTCGGCGACGGCTTTCGCCGGCCTCTCATCGACGGAAGTCCAGGCCTGGAGCACCACGCAGCTCGCCGGCCTCACCGCAACGCAGCTCGGCAAGCTCACCACCACGGCGCTGTCCAACCTCTCCACCACGCAGGTCACCGACCTCACCTCGACGCAGGTGCGCGGCCTCACCGCCACGCAGATCGGCGGCCTCGCCGCCTCCTATCTCGACGCTATCGATGCGGCCGACTTCTCGACAAGCCAGATCGCGGCCTTCAGCGCGACAAGCGTCGGCGATCTCTCGACGACCCAGGTCGCCAACCTCACCTCAACCCAGATCGGCTCGCTCTCGGCCACCGCCTTCGGCGCGCTGACCTCGACCGAGGTGCAGGCCTTCACCTCCACGCAGCTCGCCGGCCTCACCGCCACGCAGATCGGCAAGCTCAGCACGACGGCGATCTCGAACCTCTCCACGACGCAGGTCACTGATCTGACCTCGACGCAGGTGCGCGGCCTCACCGCAACGCAGATCGGCGGCCTCTCCGCCTCCTATCTCGACGCCATCGACGCGGCCGACTTCTCGACCAGCCAGATCGCGGCCTTCAGCGCGACAAGCGTCGGCGATCTCTCGACGACCCAGGTCGCCAACCTCACCTCCACCCAGATCGGATCGCTCTCGGCCACCGCCTTCGGCGCGCTGACCTCGACCGAGGTGCAGGCCTTCACCTCCACCCAGCTCGCCGGCCTCACCGCAACGCAGCTCGGCAAGCTCACCACCACGGCGATCTCGAACCTCTCCACCACGCAGGTCACCGACCTCACCTCGACGCAGGTCCGCGGCCTCACGGCGACGCAGATCGGCGGCCTCTCCGCCTCCTATCTCGACGCCATCGATGCGGCCGACTTCTCCACCAGCCAGATCGCGGCCTTCAGCGCGACAAGCGTCGGCGATCTCTCGACAACCCAGGTCGCCAACCTCACCTCAACCCAGATCGGATCGCTCTCGGCCACGGCCTTCGGCGCGCTGACCTCGACCGAGGTGCAGGCCTTCACCTCCACGCAGCTCGCCGGCCTCACCGCAACGCAGCTCGG
>NZ_AZUO01000001.1:882500-1507580 GCF_000527115.1 Methylosinus sp. LW3 | reverse complement strand
GCCACCCAGATCGGATCGCTCTCGGCCACGGCCTTCGGCGCGCTGACCTCGACGGAAGTGCAGGCCTTCACCTCCACCCAGCTCGCCGGCCTCACCGCCACGCAGCTCGGCAAGCTCACCACCACGGCGCTGTCCAACCTCTCCACCACGCAGGTCACTGATCTCACCTCGACGCAGGTGCGCGGCCTCACCGCCACGCAGATCGGCGGCCTCTCCGCCTCCTATCTCGACGCTATCGACGCGGCCGACTTCTCGACCAGCCAGATCGCGGCCTTCAGCGCGACAAGCGTCGGCGATCTCTCCACCACACAAGTCGGCAATCTCACCGCCACCCAGATCGGCTCGCTCTCGGCAACCGCCTTCGGCGCGCTGACCTCGACCGAGGTGCAGGCCTTCACCTCCACGCAGCTCGCCGGCCTCACCGCAACGCAGCTCGGCAAGCTCACCACCACGGCGATCTCGAACCTCTCCACCACGCAGGTCACCGACCTCACCTCGACGCAGGTGCGCGGCCTCACCGCAACGCAGATCGGCGGCCTCTCCGCCTCCTATCTCGACGCTATCGACACGGCCGACTTCTCGACAAGCCAGATCGCGGCCTTCAGCGCGACAAGCGTCGGCGATCTCTCGACGACCCAGGTCGCCAACCTCACCGCCACCCAGATCGGATCGCTCTCGGCCACGGCCTTCGGCGCGCTGACCTCGACGGAAGTGCAGGCCTTCACCTCCACCCAGCTCGCCGGCCTCACCGCCACGCAGCTCGGCAAGCTCACCACCACGGCGCTGTCCAACCTCTCCACCACGCAGGTCACTGATCTCACCTCGACGCAGGTGCGCGGCCTCACCGCCACGCAGATCGGCGGCCTCTCCGCCTCCTATCTCGACGCTATCGACGCGGCCGACTTCTCGACCAGCCAGATCGCGGCCTTCAGCGCGACAAGCGTCGGCGATCTCTCCACCACACAAGTCGGCAATCTCACCGCCACCCAGATCGGCTCGCTCTCGGCAACCGCCTTCGGCGCGCTGACCTCGACCGAGGTGCAGGCCTTCACCTCCACACAGCTCGCCGGCCTCACCGCAACGCAGCTCGGCAAGCTGACCACCACGGCAATCTCGAACCTCTCCACCACGCAGGTCACCGACCTCACCTCGACGCAGGTCCGCGGCCTCACGGCGACGCAGATCGGCGGCCTCTCCGCCTCCTATCTCGACGCCATCGATGCGGCCGACTTCTCCACCAGCCAGATCGCGGCCTTCAGCGCGACAAGCGTCGGCGATCTCTCGACAACCCAGGTCGCCAACCTCACCTCAACCCAGATCGGATCGCTCTCGGCCACGGCCTTCGGCGCGCTGACCTCGACCGAGGTGCAGGCCTTCACCTCCACGCAGCTCGCCGGCCTCACCGCAACGCAGCTCGGCAAGCTCACCACCACGGCGATCTCGAACCTCTCCACCACGCAGGTCACCGACCTCACCTCGACGCAGGTGCGCGGCCTCACCGCCACGCAGCTGGACGGGCTGTCGGCGAGCTATCTGGATGCGATCGACGCCGGCGACTTCTCGACGAGCCAGATCGGCGGGCTGGATTCGACCGCGGTCGGCAATCTCACCTCGACGCAGGTCGGGGCGCTGACCTCGGCGCAGGTCGGCGCGCTCTCGGCGACATCGATCAACTCGCTGACCACGACCGAGATCAACACGCTGAGCAGCACGCAGGTCGCGGGCCTCACCAAGACGCAGCTCACCGCGCTGAGCACGACGAACTTCAGCGCTCTGAGCAGCACGACGGGCATTCCGGCGCTGACGACCACGGCCATCGCCGGCCTCACCACCGCGGATATCGCCGCTTTGTCCACGACCCAGGGCAACGCCTTCACGACAACCCAGATTCAGGCAATGTCCGTGGATCAAGCTATCGCGCTCGTGTCTCTCATCGGCTGACGGCGAGGGGCGCGAGACGCGGTGACTTTCGTCACCCGTCCGCAACGGCGCTCCGGGCGGCATCGCCCGGGCGCCGCCCTCTCGAATGGACGTCGACATGACCACGCAGCCGAACGAATCGGAGACCGCCCTCGCGCTGTTCCAGGCAGCGATCGAAAAATCCTACTCGCGCAAGCTGACCATCGCCGATCTGTTCACCGCCGCCGCGCAATTGAAAGCGTTGGGGCTCGATCGGCGGGCGGCCGAGCTCTACAAGCATTGGATCGCCTTCAACGCCGACGATCCCGTCGTCTATGCGGCCTATTTCAACTTTGCGACCGCGCTGGCCGACTCGGGCGATCGCCCGGGCGCGATCAATGCGCTGCGCGAAGCGATCCGCATTCAGCCGGATTTCCAGCCGCCCTATATCAATCTGGGGCGGCTGCTCGAGGATTCCGGCCTCGTCGGCGCGGCGGTCGCGCAATGGATGGCGCTCGTCGAGCGGACCGCCGCCGTCAATGGCGAGTCGGTCGCTCACAAGCTCAGCGCGCTGCAGCAGACCGGGCGCGTGCTCGAGAGCCTCAATAAGGACGAGGCGGCGGAAGACGCGCTGCGGCAGATTCTGGAGATCGATCCCAAGCGGCAGGAAGTCGTGCAGCATTGGATCGCGCTGCGCCAGCGCCAATGCAAATGGCCGGTCGTGCTGCCCTCCGAGCGCGTGAGCCTCGCCGATCTCGCCAATGGCATTTCGTCGCTGTCGCTCGCCAATCATGCCGACGATCCGATGTTCCAGCTCGCCAAGGCGCATCATTACGAGAAGCGCTCCATCGGCCGGCCCAAACGCGGCCTACCCGAGCGCAGCCTGCGCGCAGCCGAGCCGAAGCGGGCGCGCAAGCAGCGGTTGCGCATCGGCTATGTCTCCTCCGATCTGCGCGAGCATGCGGTCGGCTTCGCCATGACCGATGTGCTGGAGTCGCATGATCGCGCGCATTTCGAGATCTACGCCTATTATTGCGGCATCGCGCGCAATGATCCGACGCGCGAGCGCATCGCCGCCGCCGTCGATCGCTGGACCGACATCAACGGAATGGACGACGAGACGGCGGCGAAAAAAATCGCCGAGGACGAGATCGACATTCTCGTCGATCTCAACGGCTACACCAAGGATGCGCGCACCAAGGTGTTCTCGCTGCGGCCGGCGCCGATCATCGTCAACTGGTTCGGCTTCCCCGGCACGATGGGCAGCCCCTATCATCATTACATCATCGCCGATCCGGTGATCATTCCCGAAGGCGCGGAGATCTACTACTCGGAGAAGGTGGCGCGGCTCGCCTGCTACCAGCCCAATGATCGCAAGCGCGTCGTCGCGCCGCAGCGCCCGACGCGCGTCGAGGCGGGATTGCCGGAGGACGCCTTCGTCTATTGCTCGCTCAACGGCATGCAGAAGCTCACCGCCCTCACCTTCGATCGTTGGGCGCGCATTCTGACGGCGGTTGCCGACAGCGTGCTGTGGCTGCTGACCGGCACGGAGCAGACCAACGCCCGCGTGCGCGAGGAGGCGAAAGCGCGCGGCGTCGCGCCGGAGCGCATCATTTTCGCCGAGAAGATGGCCAATCCCCATCATTTGGCGCGCTATCCGCTCGCCGATCTCTTCCTCGACAATTTCCCCTATGGCGCCCATACGACGGCGGCGGACTCGCTGTGGATGGGCGTGCCGATCGTCACCTTCGCCGGCCGCAGCTTCGCCTCGCGCGTCTGCGCCAGCCTGGTGCGCGCAGCGGGCGTCGGCGAGCTCGCCTGCGCCAGCGCGGAGGATTATATCGCGCTTGCTATCGAGCTCGGCAAGGACAGGCGCAAGCTCGCGGGGCTGCGGGACAGGCTCGCCAATGTGCGCGAGACATCGCTGCTATTCGACACGCCGCGGCTCGTCGGCGATTTGGAGACGCTCTATCGCGACATGTGGCGCGATTACGAGAGCGGCGAGCTGCCGCGGCCGGATCTGCGCAATCTCGATATTTATCACGAGATCGGACTCGATCTCGATCTTGAGAAGATAGAGCTGCTGAGCGACGCCGATTATCGCGCGCTCTATCAGCGCAAGCTGGCGGAGTGGGACGCCGCCTATCCGATAGAGCCAGATGCGCGGATGTGGCGGCCGCGCTGAGCGCGCGGCCGTGATCCCTCGCTCACTCGGCGAGCATTCGCTTCAAGAGCTCGATAACCTCGGACAGGCTCTTGTCCTTGGAGGCGAGCTCCTCGACCTTGCGCACGGCGTGCAGCACGGTCGTATGGTCGCGTCCGCCGAAGCGCCGGCCGATCTCCGGCAGCGAGCGCAGCGTCAGCACCTTGGACAGATACATGGCGATCTGCCGCGGGCGCACGACATTGGCGGTGCGGCGCGAGGAGAGAATATCCGCGCGCGAGATATTGTAATGGCTGGCGACGAGCTTTTGAATGTCGTCGATCTTGACGCGCTTGGGCTCGGCGCTGCGAACGAGATCGCGAATGGCGTTCTCCGCCGTCTCGACGCAGAGCGGCGCGCCGTTCAGCGTCGAATGGGCGAGCAGGCGATTGACCGCGCCTTCGAGATCGCGGCCATTGGTGACGATGGTCTTGGCGATATAGGACATGACCGCCGGCGGCACATGGAAATTGGGCTGCGCCTCCTGCGCGGCGGCGATGCGCGCCTCCAAAATCTTCATGCGCAATTCTTCGTCGAGCGGGCCGATGTCGACGCAGAGCCCGCCCTTGAAGCGCGAGAGCACGCGCTCGTCGAGAGTCTCGAGGTCGGACGGCGGGCGATCGGCGGCGACGACGACCTGCTTGCCGGCGTCGATGAGCGAGTTCAGCGTGTGGCAGAACTCCTGCTGGATCGACTTGCCCTGCAGAAATTGCACATCGTCGATGATCAGCACGTCGATGTTGCGCAGCCGCTCCTTGAAGGCGATCGAATTTTGCTGCGTCAGCGCCGAGACGAAGCCGCTCATGAATTTCTCGGCAGTGAGATAGAGCACGCGGCGCTTATTGTCATTGGCCGAGCGCGCCACCGCCTGCAGAAGATGCGTCTTGCCGAGTCCGACGGCCGCATGAGTGTAGAGCGGATTGAACAGCGGATGCTCGCCGGGACGGGCGTCGGCGACGCGACAGGCGGCCGCATAGGCGAGCTGGTTCGAGGGGCCGACGAGAAAGGTCGAGAAAGACAGACGGCGATCGAGCGGGGAACCGCCGAAAGACTCGCCGTCGCCGCGCGCCGCGGGACGCATCGGCGCCTTGACGTGCTGCGCCTCCGAGCGCTCGACGACAATGGCCGCAGGCGCCGGTTGCGCCTTCTCGACGACGGCGCCGGAAACGGCGTCCGCATCACGAGGGCGCGCACGGCGCGTCGGCGAGCGCACGTCGATGACGATCTGCTCGAGCGAGGTGAATTCGGCGCACAGCCGCGTGCGGATGCGATCCGCATAGTGAGACTGAATCCAGCTCTTCAAGAATTTCGTCGGCACCGTCAGCAGCGCTGCGCCGTCCTTCATGCCTTCGAGCTCCAGCCGCGCGAACCAGGAGCTGTAGACGGCCTCGCCGAGCTCGGCGCGCAGCCGCCCGCGCACGCGCTCCCATTTCTGCCGGCCCTCCGCCGACAGCTCGCTGGAATTCGACTGGTCATCGCTATTATCGGACATGGCTTTCTTTCGCGCTGAAGACGAGTCGAGGCGCGGCGCCTCGACAGCGTCGTCATAGTGAAACGGATAGATCGGTCGGTTTCGATCGATATGCGCGATCGACGCTTAGAGGACGCTTAAAGCTGGTTCGGGGGACCCACGGAATTTTCGCCGAGGTCGAAGGGACTTCGTCCGTCCTTTCGACTGCGACCTCGCGCGTCGTAGCGCTGCGCTACGTCGTCGCTCGGTCTCGTGTCGGCTCGCCGCCCAAAAGCCATCACATCACCCCTACATCCGCGATGAGCGAAAGCCCGTCGCGGTCCTTACAATCGGATCTGAAGATACGCAGACAGAAACGCACCCAGCGGGAATCGGCCGATGCATTCGTGGTGTGGTCGACGCATTCGTGGAACGCGTCGGGCAGTCCATCGCAGAGAAGGTGTCACCCGGAGGCTTACATGCGTCTACTCACCCATCCAAGCGACGCCGCTCCTCAGCGCCACGCCACATTTCGAACCTACACGCCCGCTTTTGCGCACGCAACGATCGTCGAGCCGCAGAATGCGCGGAACGTCGCCGCATCGCAGCCGCAGTCACGCCCTTCGCCTGGATAAAGTCATGATTCGTCGCTCAGAAAAATTTACGACGGTGGGAGGCGTGACACGGCGATCTTCGCATTGTTGCAGCGCGCGCGTTAACGAACGGGGCCTGTCAAGCCCGGCGAGCCTTGGCGACGCAGCGGGCCTTTAACGCAATTAACTGTTTTTAAACCGTATACGCTGCGCACAAGAAAAGCGTGTGAAAAAAAATCTCACACTACGAAGACTAGCGGAGTCGGTTTGCCCGTGCGTCGAAATATTACGCAGAACGCAAAAAAGCCCGGCGGAGCCGGGCTTTCGAAACACGCCGTTTGCGCAAGAAAAGATCAGGCAGAAAGAGCCTTCACGCGCGCCGTGAGACGCGAGACTTTGCGCGATGCGGTGTTCTTGTGAATGACGCCGTGCTGCGCGGCGCGCATCACGACCGGCGCGACGCTCTTGAGCACGGCGGCGGCCGTCGCGGCGTCGCCGCTGGCGATCGCCTCCTCGACCTTGCGCACCTGCGTGCGCAGCAGGCTGCGACGCGCGCGGTTGACGGCCGTGCGCCGGGCGATCTTGCGGACGGCCTTCTTGGCCGAGCTGGTGTTGGCCATCTTTGTTCCTTCGACGGTCGAGGCGAGGCGGGCGGGGTCGCCGCCCAAAAAAGCAAAGCGGCCGCGAAATCGCGGCCAGTTCGCCGGCCTTATACGCGGGCCGGCGTCGTTTCGTCAATGGCCGGGCCGGAGCGGCGCGCTCAGCGATGCTCGAAACGCGGCGGGCGCTTCTCGATGAAGGCGGTCATGCCCTCTTTCTGATCATGCGTCGCGAACAGGGAATAGAACAATCTCCGCTCGAAACGCACGCCTTCCGACAGCGGCGTCTCATAGGCGCGCTCGACCGCCTCCTTGGCCATCAGCACGGCCGGCAGCGACAGAGCGGCGATGGTCCGCGCGCTCTTCAGCGCCTCTTCCAGAAGCTTGTCCGCAGGAACGATTCGGGCGACGAGGCCGCAGCGCTCGGCCTCCTCCGCCCCCATCAGCCGGCCGGTGAGGACCAGCTCCATGGCCTTGGATTTGCCGATGGAGCGCACCAGCCGCTGCGTGCCGCCGGAGCCGGGAATGACGCCCAGCTTGATCTCGGGCTGGCCGAATTTGGCCGTGTCGGCGGCCAGAATGAAATCGCACATCATGGCGAGCTCGCAGCCGCCGCCCAGAGCATAGCCGGCGACGGCGGCGATGACGGGCTTGCGCGCGCGCGCCACGCCGTCCCAACGCGCCAGGAAATCGTCGAGATAGGCTTCGGCGACGGTCTTGTCGCGCAGCTCCTTTATGTCGGCGCCGGCCGCGAAGGCCTCCGCCGAGCCGGTCAGCACCACGCAGCCGATTTGAGGGTCCGCCTCGAAATGCGCCAGAGCGTCGGCGATCTCGCCGATCAGCCGCGCATTCAGCGCATTGAGCGCGCGCGGCCGGTTGAGCCGCAGCAGCGCGACACGATCATGCGTCTCGATCTCGATCGTCTCGTAATCCAAGGCCGGCCTCCTGCTTTCCGTCGCTATCATGCGCCCATCAAATTTCGAAGTCGCCCTCATTCGCCTCGATCTCGCCGAGGCCGGCGGCGACCGCGCGCCCATGCAGCTCGTCCAGCGTGATCGTATCGAGCTTGGCGAGCGCCTGACGCTCCGCCTCCGCGAAGAGCGGATCGACCGCGAGCGCCAGCAGACGCGGCTCCTCGCCGTTCTGCGCGCCCTCCTCCGCGCGCAGAGCGACGCGCACGATCTCGCCGACATAGAGACGGCGACGCTCGCGCGCCAGCTCATAGCCGCCGGCCGGGCCGCGCACGCTCTTCAAAATGCCGGCGCGCACCATGGCCTGCAGCATGCTCTCGAGATGCCGCGGCGGCAGATCGTGACGCGCCGCCAGCGCCCGCGACGACACCGGCCGCGCCCGCGCATGCAAAGCGATGTCGAGCGCCGCCAGCACGGCGAGACGCGCAGGACGCGGCAGCAGGCTCATTCGGCTCCGCCCTCGCCCGATGCGACCTCGCTCGTTCCGGTCGAGCCGAAGCCGCCGTCGCCGCGCGCGGTCTCCTCCAGCGCTTCCGCCGCCTCGATGAGCTCGACATGCTCATAGCGCGCGACCACGAGCTGCGCGATGCGCATTCCGCGCGAGATCTCGAATGGATGCGTCCCAAAGTTGACCAGCAGAACCTTCACCTCGCCGCGATAGTCGCTATCGATGGTGCCGGGCGCGTTGAGCACGCTGACGCCGAATTCCAGCGCCAGGCCGGAGCGCGGCCGCACCTGCGCCTCAAAGCCGGGCGGCAACGCCAGCGACAGGCCCGTCGGCACCAGATCGCGCGCGCCGGGCTCCAGCACCAGCTTGCCGCCGGGCGCGATCGCCGCGCGAAGATCGAGCCCCGCCGCGCCGGCGCTGGCGTAGGCGGGAAGCGGCAGGCCTTCGCCATGCGGAAGCCGGCGGATGGCGATCTTGGTCACGGCGTCTCTCCCAGCGTGTCGGCGATATGCGCGATGAGCCGCGCCGCGACCTCGGTCTTGTCCAACCGCGGCCAGGAGGCGACGCCGGCGCGCGAGACGAGGTGAACCTCATTGCTGTCCGCGCCGAAGACTCCGGCGCCGACGTCATTGGCGACGATGAGATCGCAACCTTTGCGCGCGAGCTTCTCCTGCGCATGGAGGAGCACGTCGCGCGTTTCCGCCGCAAAGCCGACGACCAGCGCCGGCCGTCCCTCGCGCCTCTGCGCGACGCTGGCGAGAATATCCGGGTTCTCGCGCAGCACGAGCGTCGGCGGCTCGCGCGAGGCGCCCTTCTTGATCTTGTCGGCGGAAGGCTCGACGCGCCAATCGGCGACGGCGGCGGCGCCGATGAACACATCGGCCGGCAGCGCCGCCTCCACCGCCTCGAGCATTTGCTGCGCCGTCTCCACATGGCGCGTGGCGACGCCTGTCGGATCGGCGATCTCGACCGGGCCGCTGACCAGAGTGACGCGCGCGCCGGCCTGCGCCGCCGCCGCCGCAATGGCGTGGCCCTGCTTGCCGGAGGAGCGATTGGAGAGAAAGCGCGCCGGATCGATCGGCTCGCGCGTCGGCCCGGAGGTGACGAGCACATGGCGCCCGGCGAGCCTCCCCTGCCCCGCGAAGGGCAGCGGCAGAACCGTATCGCTGCGCAGCGCGGCCTCTATGGCGGCGACGATGCCGAGCGGCTCCGCCATGCGGCCGGGGCCATATTCGCCGCAGGCCATCTCGCCATCGTCCGGCCCGACGAAGAGCGCGCCATCACCGCGCAAGGTCGCGACATTGCGCTGCGTCGCCGGATGCAGCCACATGCGCAGATTCATCGCCGGCGCCATCAGCGCCCTCTTGTCGGTGGCGAGCAGCAGCGTCGTCGCCAGATCATCGGCGAGCCCCTGCGCCATGCGCGCCAGAAGATGCGCCGTCGCCGGCGCGACCACGACGAGATCGGCCTCCCGCGAGAGCCTGATATGGCCCATCTCCTGCTCGTCGGTGAGCGAGAAGAGATCCTCATAGACGCGCTCGCCGGAGAGGCTGGCGAAGGACAGCGGCGTGACGAAACGCGCCGCCGCCGCGGTGAGCACGACGCGCACGAAGGCGCCGCGCTCGCGCAGCCGGCGAACCAGCTCGAGCGACTTATAAGCGGCGACGCCGCCGCCGACGACGAGCAGAATGCGCTTGCCCGAGAGGCTCTGCGGATCGGAAGAAACCAAGCGACGGCTCCGCTGCTGTGAGAGGTGAAGAGAATACTCTTTTTCGCGGCGACCCGGAAAGAGCGCCTCCCCTTCAGAGGCTATCAGATTCACGCATTGCGAAACGCTGCAGCCGTCTTGGCCGGGCTTGTCCCGGCCATCCACGCCAAGCAGATGAGAACCAAAGGAAGGCGTCCGCCATCGACGGATTCCTCCCGCGGCGCCCGCCCGCCGGAGCTTCGGCGTCACGCCAAGCCTTTCAAGAGGCCTCGGCGTCCTGGCGTGGGTGGCCGGGACGAGCCCGGCCAAGACGCTGCGGGGGGCCAAGACGCCGCGGGGGTGAGTAGGATTTGTGCATTCGATAGCCCTTCAAGGGGGAGGGTCGGGCCGTGAAACGGTGGGGTGGGGTCGCCGCTCTCCCCGAGAAGCCGTATCCCCTTGCGGCGCCATGGTCTATATTCGCGCGCGCAGGAATGAGGGAAGGGATGTCGGACTATTTGGACAAGGTGAATCGCATTCCGATCTCGGCCGATCTGCTCGGCGAGGTCATGGACATGCTGCGCGCGCTGCCCGTCGAGGAGCGCTGGGCCTCGGGCTCCCGCTCGTCCCGGCTCTATGAGATGCTGGAGCGCCGCGGGCTGACCGACACGGCCGACATCGTCGCCGTCGCCATAGACCTGCGCGTGACCGCTCTGCTGCGCCTGCAGAGCCTCGATGCGCTACGCGGCTGGACGACCCCCGGCGGCGGGCTCAGCGCCAATCTCGTCCACCCCGACCTGCTGAAAGCCGCCGCCGCCGAGCCGCTCATCGAGGAGGCGGGCGGCGAGGCGAGCTTCGACGTGGCGAGCTTCCGTCTGCGGCTTCTGGCGGGGGCGGAGGTTTATGGGCGGGCGTGAGGGGGAGCAGGACGAAAGCAGGCATATTGAATTTGCGCTTCGATTCGAAGTATTATCGAGATCCGTCAACACTCTATCGTTCGGTCGCCAAGCCTCAGTGCAGAACCGAGAATCTTTATTAAGGGGTTGGAATGCCAAGACTGGTGGAATCGCTTGCCCTTAGAGGAAACCCCTTCGAGCACTACGTGGCTGAGCTAGAGCCAGACATTGCTGACTATGCCGTGAAGCCTCCCTATTTCGAGGCAATTGGCGCTCGAGCAAAAAACACTTCTTCATTCATACTCTTTGGAGATCGAGGCGCGGGGAAAAGCGCCACCCGATTGACTATCTTTAAGGAGCTCTGGAAGGAAAAGGCAAATGGCGAAAAAGTGCCGCTTGCGATTAACATGACCGATTTTTCAGTTGCCATTAACGGACGGCAGCTTAACAACGCAACAGAAAGCTCGTTAATTCAAGAAGTGGCTTTCTTGGTTTTGGAGAGCCTACTAACTTGGCTCAGCTCTCTTGAGGAAGATGACCGCAAGGTTTACCTTGAAGCTCTAGATTCCGGCGAATCTACGCTTTGCTACGAGATGCTGCGTGACTTCTATCTTTGTCGCCCTGATCAAAAGCGGCAGCGTTCTGCACGCGAAGCCATGATTCTTTTTAATCAAGCATTCTTAGCAAAAAGCAAGCTTTGGGTAGAAAAGAGGTGGGAACCGATCGCAAAGCTCATAGGAAGCATCAGCGATGCCTTTGTTCAGCGCATCGCTGATGTGAAAGTAAACGTTGCCAGCGACGTCACGGCAGCGCTCACAGGCCCAACCGATACCAGATTTGATTCTATTCTTGTATTGAGAAAGCTAGTTGAACTTATTTCAATATTTGACTTTTCAGGAATTACAATATTAATTGATAAAGTTGATGAAACAGATGCCACAAATAATTCCGCAGATAAAACGGCTGAGCTTATTTACCCCTTGCTTTCTAGAGTTCAGTTGTTAGAAATTCAATCGTTTTCTTGGATTTTCTTTTTGTGGAAAAGTGTAAAGACAATTTTTGAGGGAGACAAATATCCAGTAAGACTAGATAAAATTGGTCACGCAACTGTCTCTTGGAGCAACGAATTCTTTGCTTTGATGCTGGACAAACGAATGGAGTTCTTTTCTGACGGAAACATGAAGTTTTCTGGATTATTTGCTCGTGATGTGGACATCGATACGATCAGAAATGAATTAGTCCGCATTTGTATGCGATCTCCTCGTGAGGTAATTCGCATTATGGACGTTATCATCCGTGAACACGATATTGTTCATGTCGAAAAACCTGAAACATTCCTTTTAAATGAAGAATCTGCTCAATCTGGGATCGATAGCTATGTAAAAGATAGAATTTCATCGATTTATGGAGAGCGCCTTCTTGCGCAAATATTTAGACTTAACAAATCAACATTTTCAAATAGAGATGTGCAGATCACGTTTAAAGTTGGCCCTCAATCTGCGCGTACGCGCATTCAATCCTGGGAAAGTGCAGGGATAATAAAGCTGTCTGGCACTCGTGCCGCAGAAGGCGTTCTCGGCGGGAAACCAGCGAATGAATATACTATCGTTGATGCCCGGATCGAAAGAATTATGCAACGTCAACTTGTATCATATGAAGGAGACGTGGCAGCAGAAGATCCGGAGTTCGATCCATCCTCGGAGAAATAAATCGTCTCTCGTTAGGCCGACGGCACCCCCGCTAGCCCTCCGCCCCCCGCCGTGGCAAAGCGTCCCGCATGACGTCCGGCCCCTCCCCCGCGATTCTCGCCCCCATGGCGCGGCGGCTGCAGCTCGCCGATTATCGCTCCTATGCCGCGCTGGATTGCGCGATAGAGGCGCCGCTAGTGGCGCTCACCGGCGAGAATGGGGCCGGCAAGACCAATATTCTCGAGGCGCTGTCGCTGTTCTCGGCCGGGCGCGGGCTGCGCGGGGCGGAGCTGGCCGATTGCGCGCGGCGGCAGGGCTCCGGCGGCTTCGCCGTCTCGATCGAGCTGGTCGCCGATGGCGTCGTCACGCAGCTCGGCCATGGGCTGGAGCCGGCCAGCGGCGAGCAGAGCGCGGCGCGGCGCTTTCGCATCGACAGGGCGCCGGTCTCCTCCGCCCGCGCTTTCGCCGATCATCTGCGCCCGCTGTGGCTCACGCCTGCGATGGACGGGCTATTCGCCGGGCCGGCGGGCGATCGGCGGCGTTTTCTGGATCGGCTGGTGCTGAGCGTCGACGCCGAGCATGGCGCGCGCGCGGCCAGGCTCGAGCGCGCTCTGCGCAATCGCAACCGGCTGCTCGCCGAGGAGACCGCCGACGCCCGCTGGCTGGACGCCGCCGAGCGCGAGATCGCGGCCCTCGGCGTCGCCGTCGCCGCGGCGCGGGGCGAGACGGTGCTGCGGCTGCGCGCGCTCATCGCGAGAGAGCGCGACGACAGCTCGCCCTTTCCCTGGGCGCAGGTTTCGATAGAGGGGGAGCTGGAGCGCATGATCGGCGAGGAGCCGGCGCTGCAGGTGGAGGATCGCTATCGCGCGCGGCTCGCCGCCTCGCGCCGCCGCGACGCCGCCGCCGGCCGCACGCTGGAAGGCCCGCAGGCGAGCGATCTCTCCGTGCGCCACGGCCCCAAGGACGAGGCGGCGCGCGCCTGCTCCACCGGCGAGCAGAAGGCGCTGCTGGCCGGTCTCGTTCTCGCCCATGCGAGGCTGGTGGCGGCGACCACGGGGCGCGCGCCGCTGCTGCTGCTGGACGAGGTGGCAGCGCATTTCGATCCGCTGCGGCGCGAGGCGCTCTACGCCGAGCTTGCGCGCATCGGCGGACAAGTGTGGATGACGGGCGCCGATCCGGAAGTCTTCGCCACGCTGGGCGGCCGGGCGCAGCTCCTGCGCGTCTTTCCAGGGCGCGTCGAGCGCACGATGTGAGTCTTTCGCAATGCTCCCAAAAAAGGCCGCATTCGAGGCCCTGAACAAGCGCGCCCCGGCCCCTCGGCTCCGTGGGACACGAAGCCGCTGAACCATTGAAGAAGCGCATGCGCGAGCCGAATGAAATCGATTTTTGGCGCGGCTTCGCTCTCGTCACCATTTTCGTGAATCATATTCCGGGGATTTTTTTCGAGCGCTTCACCTTTCGCAATGTGGCGATCTCCGATTCGGCCGAACTGTTCGTCTTTCTCGCCGGCTGGGCGCTGCGCAAGCTGGTGGACGGCCCTGCGAAGCCGCTCTCGGCGCGCTATCTGATCCTGCGGCTCGAGGGGCGCGCCTTCACCGTCTATCTGGCGCAGCTGGTGATCGCGCAATTGGCCGTCGCGCTGCTCGCCGGCGCCTCGCTGCTGCTGGACGCGCCCTTTCTGCTCGACTGGAACAACGCCTCGGCGATTTTCTCCGATCCGGTGCGCGCCAATCTCGGCCTCGTGCTGCTCACCTTTCAGCTCGGCTATTTCGACATTCTGCCGCTCTATGTCGTGCTGATGCTGGTCTCGCCGCTGATCGCCCTCGCCTATCGCCATGCGCGAGCGCTGCTGCTGCCGGCCTCGCTCGCCATCTGGGCCTATGCGCTGGCCTTCGGCGTCAATTTCCCGACGTGGCCGGTCGAAGGCGCCTGGTTCTTCGATCCGCTGGCCTGGCAGCTCGTCTTCGTGCTCGGCTTTCTGCTGGCCGGCGAGGATGGCGTCGGCGGCCTCGTGCGCCGCTATCGCAAGCCTCTTTGGTGGGCGGCGCTGCCGCTCGTGCTGCTCGGCGTCGCCGCGGCGCGGACGGAATTCGATCCCTCGCCGATCGCTCTGCCGGAGCCCAAGCTGTTCTTCGTCTTCGACAAGACCTTTCTCTCGCCAGCGCGGCTGCTCTCCAATCTGGCCATTGTCGCTGTCTTCGCGGGCTCTTTTGCCGCGATCTCGCGAGGCGTTCCGCGCATCGCGGATTTTCTTTCTTCGCTCGGCCGCAATTCGCTCAATGTATTCTGCGCCGGGTCTCTGCTGAGCCTCGCCGGGCAGATCTTCCGCTTCGCCTATAGCGGGGATGTTGTAAGCGACGCTTTTATCGTTATGTTCGGCATCGCTGCGATGGGGGCGACCGCATGGGCTTCGGAATGGCGCGAAAGGTTGCGGGCAAAATCGGCGCGGGCTCCTGCATAGCGCTGGCGCTCGCGGCGTCGCTCGCGCTCGCGCAAGAACGCGCGCCAGAGTCCACGCCGCCGTCCGAGGCGCCGCCGCTCAGTCCCGCCTGCGAGGCGCCGGCCGGCGATATCGCCGCGCCCGCCTCGCTGCCGCATTTCGCCAAGGCGCTGCGCGAGCGCAAGACGGCGAGCATTCTCGCCATCGGCTCCTCCTCCACCTCCGGCGTCGGCGCCACCTCCGACGCCAAGAGCTATCCAGCCCAGCTCGAGGCGATTTTGGAAGGGGCGCTGAAGGGCGTCGATGTCGTGGTCGCCAATCGCGGCGTCTCCGGTGAGGTGGCGGCCGTCACCGCCGAACGCATCAAGAGCGAGGTGGCGCGGGAAAAGCCCGATCTCCTGCTCTGGCAGCTCGGCACCAATGACGCGCTGGTGCGCATCGCGCCGGACGAGTTCGAGAATACGGTGAGCTCGACCATTCGCTGGCTGAAGGCCAATGAGATCGACGTCGTTCTCGTCGGCCTGCAATATAGCTCGCGCTTCTCGCGCGACGAGGAATATTTCGCGATCCGCAACGTTCTGCAGCGCGTCGCCACGGCGGAGAATGTCGCCTATGTGCGCCGCTATGACGCGATGCGCTTCATCGCGCAGAACCACGCCAATCTGCAGATGATGGCGCGCGACAATTTCCATCTCAACGATCTCGGCTATCAATGCATGGCCGAGCATATCGCGCGCGCGGTGATCGTCGGCGTGTTCGCCAAACGCCGCCCGAGCGGGAACTGAGCGCCGCCCGAGCGGGAATTGAAGGCGCGCGTCGGCCCAGGGCGAAAGCCGCTGCGTCGACGAGCGCCGAAGGCTCAGAGGCGCTTCAACCCTTCCTCGAAGCTGATGGACTCGAAGCGCTGATCATATTTGGCCGCGCCATCGGCGAGCGTGTCGATCTTTTCGGCCGTGTCATATTTCTTCATCTTCGTCTTATCGAGATAGAGAAGCTCGATCAGCTCATTGTAGACGGAGGTGTCGTCGATCGGCAGAACATAGAGCGGCACGCCGTCTATGCTGATCTCATAGCGCGAGGCGCGGTCGAGATCGGAGACATAGATGAAATATTTGCCCTCCGGCTTCGCGCTCGCGCCGAGCGCCGCGACGAGAGCGGGAAGCTCACGAAACGAGGCGAGCGATCCGGCGAGAAACGACAGTGCGGCGTCGCCTTCCTCCGCAGTGGCGTGAACGCCTTCCAATGCGAGCAGCGGATCGAGCGTGACGGCGAATTCGCCGCGAAAGCCGAAACGGCCGGCGTGATGCGTCGCTCCCTTGTGGCTGGGCTTCAAAAGCCGGCCTTCTGCCTCCAGGCGCTGGAAGGCGGTCGTTTCGATAGACGTCATGTTCGGCTTTCGCTATCCGCCCCTTCTCGAAACATTCGAGACCGTGACGGTCGATTTTCCTGGGGGATAGATGAGACGGGACTCGCAATCGACGGCCCGCAAGCCAGCGGACGCGTCGCGAGGTCGATCATCGAGGAAAACGAAAAAGGAGCGCTCTCGAAAGATCGAGCGAGTGCGATTCGTTCCATTGTCGCTGACGCGGAGCCGACAAAAATGTCGGCTTTCGATCCGCACGACGACGCTCGTCGCTCCTCAGGAGGAACAAAGCAATTTTTGCGCCGCAGTAGCGACGAGCGTCGGCGTCCTCACCGCTCGAGCTCGAAGCAAAGCGGCGACGGATGCCCACCCTCTATCATGAGACGCTCGGCGCGATATCCTAATGTATCGCCGATACATAGAATGGATCGACGCCGTCGTCTCTCGATACGCTGCGCCAATCGATAGGACAGATAGGCGAGCGCGACGCCGCCGATCGGGTCTACGAAATAATGCCCACCTTCCGTCACCGTGCCCGCCATCAGTGCGATATCGACGACGCACAAGAAATAGAAGGCCGGGCGCACGGTTCGCAGGCTCAGCGGCGTCAGCGCGCCGACCACGGCGTGAAAAGAGGGAAAGCTCAAAAGGCCGCCGATCGTGCTGCTCTCGAGGTTCAACGGCGCGGACTCGCGTAGGCGGGTCAGATGATCGAGCGGCGTCCGACCGCCGAAACGAAGCTCGTGAAACAGCGAATTATCGACGAGAGTGACAGCGCTCGAGGCCGGCAGGAAGGCGGCGATGACGATCGTCGCCGTGAGCGCGATTGCGAATGCGAGAAGATAGACGCGCAATTCGCCGATGCGCTCGAGCGCGACCAGCAGAACCACAGGCGCGATGATCTGCATGGCCATGCTCGAATAAGCTTCCCGCAGCCACTTCGCCAATAAGGGGCGATCGTCGACATAATGGGCGAAGGCCAGCCAATCGCCGCCGAGCCATCGATCGAGCGAGAGAAACAGCTCGTCCTGCAGCGGCATGGCGAGACGCTGCGTCGCATAGCTCGCGAAAATTCCTGCGAGCGACGTCGCCACGATATAGATCAGCGAATAGACGAATATCGGCGCGACGCGCGAGACGAAGCTCGGCGAGGCGAAGCGGCAATAGAGGTCGAGAGCGACGACCGCGACGACGAAAAGGCTCGGGTCCGGGAAGGATGGCAGCGTCAGCCCCGTCGCTTTTGCGCCGACATAGGCGCTCGCCATCATCGCGAGGCTGAGGCGCACGGCGGCCGATGGAACCGCTACGAAGCGTGATCGCAGATGATCGAGACAAAGGTCGTAAAATCGGCGTGAAATATGAACAGCCTTGCAAAAGAACGTAGAATGCATGCTCGAAAACTCGCGTCTCGAAATGATTTGGAGACGCGCCGCCGAACTCGACGAAAACGCCCCTGAAATATGCCGACTCGCATCGGCGCTCCAATAAATACTTAGCTACGAAACCGCGGTTACATTTCGGTAAACGACTAATTTTATAATGTCTTCCAGTAATATAGGCATCTCACCAGTCTATCGGCGCGCGTCCTTTCGATTCGAGATAGGCGTTGGCCTTGGAGAAATGCTTGCAGCCGAAAAAGCCGCGCGCCGACAGCGGCGAGGGATGCGCGCTCTCGAGCACGAGATGCCGCGAGCGATCGACGCCCGCGCCCTTCTGCCGCGCGTAATTGCCCCAGAGCAGGAAGACGATTCCCTCCCGCTCGCGCGAGAGCGCCTGCACGGCGGCGTCGGTGAAGCGCTCCCAGCCCTTGCCCTGATGCGAGCCGGCGGCGCTGTCGCGCACAGTGAGCGTGGCGTTGAGCAGCAGCACGCCCTGCCGCGCCCAGCGCGAAAGATCGGGATCACGCGAGGCAGGCCGTCCGAGGTCGCTCTCGATCTCCTTGAAGATGTTCTGCAGCGAGGGCGGCGGCGGAATGTCGCCGCCGACGGCGAAGCACAGGCCATTGGCCTGGCCGCGGCCGTGATAGGGATCCTGGCCGAGGATCACCACTTCCACGGCGTCGAATGGGCATTCGTCGAAGGCGCGGAAAATCTGCTTGGCCGGCGGATAGACCGGGCCGCGCGCATATTCCTCGCGCACGAATTGGCGCAATGCGTCGAAATAGGGCTGCTCGAACTCCGCCGTGAGGCGCAGCTTCCAGCTCTCGTCGATTTGAACGGGTTTGTTCATATCCGCCAAGCTAACATGCGTCGGCGCCGGGCGAGAACCCGGCCATGTCGCAAAAGCGCGAGAATGATGTTCTAAACATCATCTTGGCGAGATAAAACATGCCTGCTAATATAATAAGCGTGAGCATATGAGATGATCACCGCCGCTCAATTGCGCGCCGCGAGGGCGCTGCTCGGCATAGATCAAAAGAAGCTGGCCGAGCTTTCCGGCGTCTCCCTGCCGACGATTCAGCGCATGGAGGCGAGCGAGGGCAATGTCCGCGGCGTGATCGAGACGCTCACAAAAGTCGTCGAGGCGCTGAATGGGGCCGGCGTCGAGCTGCTCGGCGAGAACGCCCGCAGCGAGGGCGGCGGACGCGGCGTGAGGATGCGCCGCCCTGGTCCGCCCAATCCGACGACATAGGATAAATCGCGACGACGACCGCCGACTTCGCGCCGACGATCCCGCCGCTCCTCGACCTAAGGAGCCAGTGTTGAGAGATCGACGTTTTCGCCAGCCCAGCTTCATCGAGCTGTTCACGCCCAAGCTCGTCACCATTTTACGCGAGGGCTACGGCCTCGCGGATCTGCGCGCCGACGCCATCGCCGGCCTCACTGTCGCGATCGTCGCGCTGCCGCTCTCCATGGCCTTCGCCATCGCCTCGGGGCTCAGCCCGGATCGCGGACTCTATACCGCGATCATCGGCGGCTTTCTCGTCTCCATGCTCGGCGGCAGCCGCTTCCAGATCGGCGGGCCGGCGGGCGCCTTCATCGTTCTCGTCTTCGCCATCGTGCAGCGCGAGGGCTATGACGGGCTGGCGCTGGCCACGATGATGGCGGGCGTCATTCTCTTCGCCATCGGCCTGCTGCGCTGGGGCACCTACATAAAGTACATCCCCTTTCCGGTGACGGTCGGCTTCACCGCCGGCATAGCGGTCATTATCTTCGCCAGCCAGCTCAAGGAGATTTTCGGCCTCTCCATCGCGCAGGAGCCGGCCGCGCTCGGCCCCAAGCTCACGGCTCTGTGGGAGGCGCGCGGCACGCTCAAGCCGGCGACGATCGGCGTCTCGGCGCTGGCGCTGGCGATCATCCTCGGCCTGCGGCGTTGGCGGCCGAGCTGGCCGGGAATGCTGATCGCCGTGACGGTCTGCGCGGCGGCGACGGCGGCGCTGCATCTCGACATAGAGACGATCGGCTCACGCTTCGGCGGCGTGCCGAGCACACTGCCGGCGCCGGCGGTCCCGCATTTCGATCTCGCGCGGCTGCGCGCGCTGCTGCCGGACGCGCTGACCATCGCCGTGCTCGGCGCCATGGAGTCGCTGCTCTCCGCCGTCGTCGCCGACGGCATGAGCGGGCGGCGCCATCGCTCCAATTGCGAGCTCGCCGCGCAGGGCGTCGCCAATGTCGTCGCGCCGCTCTTCGGCGGCATTCCGGTGACGGGAACCATCGCCCGCACCGCCACCAATGTGCGCTCCGGCGCCAAGGGTCCGGTCGCGGGCATGCTGCATGCGCTGTTCCTGCTCGGCTTCATGCTGATCGCCGCTCCGTTGGCGGCTTTCATTCCGCTCGCCGCGCTCGGCGCGGTGCTCGCCGTCGTCTCCTGGAACATGGCGGAGAAAAAGGAATTCGCAGCTCTTTTCAAAGCCTCGCGCGGCGACGCTCTGGTGCTGGTCTCGACCTTTCTGCTCACCATTTTCGAGGATCTGACGATCGGCATAGGCGTCGGCGTGACGCTCGGCGCCTTCCTCTTCCTGCATCGCCTCGCCGAGAGCGTCGAGGTGCAGACCGGCGAGGCCTTTCTCGATGAGGATCAGGCCGATGATTACGGCGGCCATCGTCCCGCCTATGATTCCGCCGCCGCCTCCGACGCCGAGGTGATGGTCTATAAGATCAGCGGCGCGATCTTCTTCGGCGCCTCGGCGACGGTGAGCGCGGCGCTGGACGAGATCGGCCGCTACCCGCGCGTCTTCATCTTCGATTTCAGCGAAGCGCCGCTGGTGGACAGCACGGCGGCTCGGGCGCTGGAGAGCTTTGTCGCACGACTGCGAAAGGCGGGAACGGTGGTTTGCGTCGCCGGGGCGCGGCCGGCGGTGCGGCGGGCGCTGCTCTCGGCCGGCTTGCACGAGCCGGAGACGCTCTATGCCGGCACGGTCGCCGACGCGCGCAGCCGCGCCACGGCGCCCAAGCCACCCGAGAATCGCGCCCCGCGGATGACCGGCGCCGCCCTGCCCGGCCGCGCGTGAGGCGCGCGGCAAGCGGTTTGCTAGGCCGTCAGCGGACCACTCACGCGCGAAGCCTCATGCCCTCAGAACCTTTTTTCCTGCCCGAATTCGGCCAGACCGACCCCGGCCTCGGCCTTCTCCGAATGGCGGCGCTGCTCGCCGAGACGGATGACGATCCCGGCGAGGAGACGCTCGATCTCATGGCCGAGCAGGTCGAGAGCGGCTGCCTCGCCGGCCTCGATCCGGCCGATGTCTGGCCGGAGCTGCTGCTCTCGCTCGGCGGACCGGCGCCCGGCAAGGCGTTCCGCGTGCTGCGCATCTGCGGCGCGCTGCAGATCGTTCTGCCCGAGGTCGACGCGCTGTTCGGCGTGCCGCAATTGTCGGACGGCCAGAACGAGGTCGATCTCGGCGCCCATTTGCTGCGTTCGTTGGACGAGGCCGGACGCAGAGACGCGCCGCTTCCCGTGCGCTTCGCCCTGCTGGTGATGAATGTCGGCAAGGGAGACTCCCCGCGTGAGCATCTGCCGCATCATTACAAGCACATAGACCGTGGTGGCCCGCGCATAAGCGGGATCGCCGAGCGCTTCGGCGTCCCCGCCGATTGCGTCCCGCTGGCGCTGACGGCGCTGTCCGAATGCGAGCGCGTGCATCGCGCCTCGGAAGTGCGCGCCGGCCCGGTGGCGCAAATGCTGGAGCGGCTCGGCGCCTTCGACGCGCCGGAGAGCTTCGCGCTGCTGATGGAAGTGTGCAGCTGCGATTTCACCGCCCATTCCGGGCGCTCCGGCGAGGCCTATCCCAAGGCTGTGCTGCTGGAGACGGCGCGCAACGCCTGCCTGCCGATCGAGCCCGCGACGCCCGAGGCGCGCGCCGAGGCGATCGCTCAGGCGCTACGCTCGCAGCGCTGGTCGAGCGAGGGCTGAACGGCGCCGGTCGCCGCCGGCTCCGACTCGGCGCTGGCCGCAGGGAGACGCAAACGGAAGGTCGCGCCGCCGCCCGGCGTCTCCACGACGCCGAGCTCGCCGCCCTGCAGCTCGACCAGCTCGCGGACGATCGACAGGCCGAGCCCCGTGCCGGGCGTCGTCTCGTCCTTGCGCCAGAAGGGCTCGAAAATGCGGCAGCGATCGGCTTCGGCGACGCCGCTCCCGTGATCGACGACCTCGATCACGCAATCGGGCAGCACGCGAACGACGACGGCGCCGCCTCTGGGCTCGGCGCGCACCGCATTGGCGATGAGATTGGCGACGATGCTCTCGACGCTCCAGCGCAATCCGAGCGCGATCACATGGCGCGACGGCGCCTCGAGCTGAATGTCGCGATCATCGCCGATCGCGATCGGCACATAATCGGCCGCGACGCTCAGCACGATATCGTGCAGATCGATCCTTTGCGGCGCGATCGGCCCGCGCTCCCTGATCTGCGCGAGCAGCAGCATCTGTTCGACGACCGTCTGCACGCGCAAGACGTCGCGCTCGATCTCGGCTTTGAGCGGCCCCTCCTCCATCTTGCCGAGGCGCGCGCGCAAAATGGTGATCGGCGTGCGCAGCTCATGCGCGGAATTGGCGGAGAAGCGCCTCTGGCGCTCGACGCCTTCCCGCACCCGCTCGAAAGCCTTGTTCACCGCCTCGACGAAAGGCCGCATCTCCGACGGCGCCTCGTCGGGATCGACGCCCTCCTTCAGCGAATTCACGTCGATCGTCGCGATCTTCGCTGCCGCCGCGCGCATGGGCGCGAGACCGCGACGGACGACGAAGAGCGCGATGAGGCACATGGCCACCCAATTCGGAAGGAAGAACATCGCGCCGGGCAGGGTGGCCGTATAGAAGGGCAAGCGCATGAAATCACGCCATCGATACTGCGCTCCGCCGGTTGCGACGACGACCTCGCCGACCTGCGAGTCGAGAACGAAGGACTCGCCTTTGCGCGCCGCTTTGTCCACAATGATTTGAATAGGCGATCTCGACAGCTTGAGCCGGCCGACGCCTTCGAACGCCTCCGCCATTTCCGGCGACGATCCCGACAGCGCTTTCCCCGTGCGCGGATCGAAGGCGCCAAAACGAAAATCCGGGTGCTCGGAAATAAAATCCCGCAATGCGTCGGTCATCGTGATCGATCCTGCGCCGCCTGCGTCCTTGCGCAGCGCCGCGAGCATCATCTCCTGCACACGCGGACACAGCAGCTCGTCGAGAGCCGCGACGCCTCCCGGCCGGACCAAGACCAGGACGGCGACGACGATCACGGGCGGCAGAATGAGATAGCCGAGAATGGAGCCGATGATCGCATAGACGATCAATCGCGACGACAACGATTGCAGCCTCGATGACGGCGGCATCGAAGGCCATGGCCTCATCGCGCGGAGTCTCACGGCCCGCGCGCCTCGCGGATGAGATAGCCGATGCCGCGCGGCGCGTGAATCTCGACGCCGGCGTCCTGCTCGTCCAAGCGATGACGCAATCGCATCGCCACCATCTTCAGCGCGCCAATGTGCTTATGCTCGTCCGAGCCGTAGATCTCTTGCAGCAGCGCCGAGAAAGTGACCGCGCGTCCGGCGCGGCGCATCAGCGCGCCGAGCAGCACCAGCTCCCGCCGCGGCACGACGAGCGGAAACCCGCCGACGGAGGCGCTCTCCGAATTGAGATCGAAGGAGAGCCTGCCGACGACGACCGGCGGCGCCGGCTCGCCGCCAGGACGCCGAAGGCTGGCGCGAATGCGCGCCAGCAGCTCCTCGGTCGAGAAGGGCTTGGTCAGATAATCATCGACGCCGGCGTCGAGCCCGTCCACGCGATCCTCGATCGAGCGGGCCGCCGTCACCACCAGAATGCGTATGCCAGGGCGAATGCGCTTGGCCGCGGCGACGATCGACAGGCCATCGCCATCGGGCAAGCGCCGGTCGAGCAGCATCACCGAATAATCGCAGGCGCCGAGCGCCTCGGGAATATCGGCCAGAGCCTGGACGCAATGGGGAGCATAGCCGGCGCGCCGAACGCGATCGGCGATGAGCGTGGAGATATCGGGTTGATCTTCGACGATCAGAATACGCATCGAGCTGCTGTTCCCATCGAACATCGACAGGCGAGGAGCGAAGGCGCGCGCGCCGAGCGTCGGCGCGCCGAACGAGCGGCTGTCGATCCATTATCGAGCGCCGGCAGTCATGCCGCAACAGGAAATCCGCTTTAGCGCCGGACGAGACAGGCCGCCGAAAGGCGCGTCATTCGCCCGTCTGCAGCAGCGTCCCGGCGCGCCGCGCCGCAGCGAGCAGGCGCACGAAAGCGAAAGCCGCCGCGACGAACAGCGCCGCATCCAGCGCCAAGCCATAAAACATGAGATCGAGCCGCAGCGCGTGATCGCCGAGCACAGCGCGCAGCCCCTCGAACACATAGGTCGGCGGCAAGGCCCAGCAGATCGGCTGCAGCCAGCCGGGAAGAACGGAGACCGGGTAATAGACGCAGCCGAGCGGCTGTATGACGAACATCAGCGACCAGACGAGACTTTCCGCGCCGAGTCCGTAACGTAGCAACAGGCCGGACACAAAGAGTCCGACGCTCCAGGCGAAGATGATGAGAATGGCGAAAAAGGCCACGAAAGCGAAGCCGAGCGCCCAGAGATTGAAGCCGAAGAACCAAATGGCCAGGATCGTCACCGGAACCATGCCGACGAAGAGACGAATGAGACTCATCGCCATCATGGAGGCGACGAATTCCGCCGGCCGCAACGGACTCATGAACAAATTGGCGATATTGCGCGACCACATCTCCTCGAGAAAGGAGAAAGAAAATCCCTGCTGGCCGCGCAGCAAAATGTCCCACAGCAGCACGGCGCCGATCAGCGAGCCGGCGGCGATCGTCGTCTTATCGGCGCCCGCGAGACCGCCGGGCGCGCGCAGGAGATAGGTCTGTAGAAAGCCCCAGGTGAGCATTTGCACCGTGGGCCAATACATCATCTCCAGCATGCGCGGCATGGAGGAGCGCAGCAGATAGGAATAGCGCAAGGTCATCGCGCCGACGCGCGCGATCGAGAATTCCAAAGACGCGCTCATGCGGCGCCTCCATTGCCACGGCCGCGCGCGACATCGAGAAACACTTCCTCGAGATTGCCGCGGCCATAGCGCGCGAGCAGCTCGGCGGGCGAGCCGTCGTCGACGAGGCTTCCCTCCTTCAGCATCATCACGCGATCGCAGAGACGTTCCACCTCCGCCATATTGTGCGAGGCGAGCAGGATCGCGCAATTGCGCCGCCGGCGATAATCCTCGAGATGCCCGCGCACCCAATCGGCGGTGTCGGGATCGAGCGAGGCGGTGGGCTCATCGAGCAGCAGCAGCTCCGGCTCGTTGATGAGCGCCTTGGCGAGCGCGACGCGTGTTTTCTGCCCGGCGGAGAGACGCCCGCTCGGACGATCGAGAAATTCTTTCAAGGCGAGATCGGCGGCCAGCTCCTCGATCTTGTCGGCGACGCCGCGAACGCCATAGAGCCGGCCGAAGACGGTGAGATTCTGCCGCACGGTGAGACGATGCGGCATATCCACATAAGGGCTCTCGAAATTCATGCGGCCGAGCGCGTGATAGCGGTCTTTCAGAAAATCACGGCCGAAGATTTCGATGGTTCCCGTCGTCGGCTCGATGAGGCCCATGACCATGCCGATGGTCGTCGTCTTGCCGGCGCCATTGCCGCCGAGCAGACCCGTCACCGAGCCGGCGGGAAGCGCGAAGCTCAGCGGCTTCACGGCCACGGTCTCGGCGTAGGTTTTGGAGACGCCATCCACGCGAAGGACGGGAACGGTTTCGAGCGACATGATGTGCGGGGGGTTGCGGAGGACGGCTTCTTATCGGCAAAATGCGTCGGGAAAGCAAATTCCGTCGAGCGCGCGGGAAATCCCGCGAGCGTCGCTCGTCGCAGTCCCTTCATTTGGACCGCCTATCCTGCAACTCCCCAAACGCGGGAAAGGGACGACGGACATGAATGAACAGGCCGCCGAAGAATTCGCCGAGCTCGACGAGTTGCAGACCCTGTACAAAGCGGCGATGGAGGAGTGGATCGCGGCGATCCGGAAAGAAGAGGCGCTCGTCACTGTCGCGCCGCATTCCGTGGCCGAGGTCGACAAATGGGAGCAGGCGCATTTCGACGAGGACGAGGCCCGCAACAAAGCCTTGGCCGCCAAGGAAGACTATGAGGACGCGCTGCGCGAGAAATTCTTCGGCTTCTGACGCTGAAAGGACGCGGAGGGGCGCTCGCCCCTCCTCGAAGTCACGCGACCGCTACCGCCTACTCCGCAGCCTCGCGCGGCGCCCGATGGCGTAGGCCGAACATATAAGCGCGCGCCAGATTGCGGCCGCTTCTGCGATCATGCTCGGTGAGCAGGCGCAGAGCGAGATCGGCAGAGCGATAGCAATCATGCGCGATCTGCGCGACGCCGATCAGCTCGTCATCGGCGAGCAGATCGAGACGCATGAAGTCGCGCACGAAAATGGCGTCGCTCCAGACGATCTGGCTCATGCCCGCGAAAATATCATTGCCGAGCATCAGCGGCTTCAGCACGCGGCTCATCATCGGCGTGAAGCGATGCAGCACATAGCCCTGCGTACGCAGAAACAGCTCTATTTCCGAGAATAGCGGCTGGCCTTCATAGAGCGGCAGGAACTCGACCTCGATATGGAGAACATAGGCGCGCCGCAGTCTTTCGACGGCGTTTTGCAGGATCATCAGCTCCGCGCCCTGCACGTCCAATTCCAGAAATGTCGCGCCTTCGGTCTCGGCCACATCGTCGAGCCGCACAGTGTCGATCTCTTGCGTCGCGACGACTTCCGACCAGACGGGAAAGCCGTGGAACATCTCCATCGCCGCTGGGTTGGGCTTCAGCAGCGAGGTCATGTCGCGCGCGGCGCATATGTGCAGCGTATGGCGTCCGCCATCGCCGACCGCGTGCGGCAGATAGACATCGCCCGGATTTTTGCGCGCGTTCAGCTCTTCGACGGCGGCCTCGTCGGGCTCGAAGCCGACGATGGTCGCCTCCCCGCCGCGCAGCAGAGGCGCATAGACCGGCTCGCCGCTGATATGGCGCGCGCCAATGTCGATGATCTTATGCGGGACGCTCGCCCCGGCGAGCTCGATGAAAGGAGGGAGCGCGTCCGCATTATCCATGAAACTCTCCTCCGCTGCGCCCGATGGCCGGCGCGTCGATCGGCGAGGACGGAGCGCTCAGAATCATCCGCGAGTATGAGCGAGCTTTGAGCGCCGCCGCTTGCGCGGGACTGGCGCGCTCACTTCTGGCAGTCGCGGCAGAAAAACGTCGAGCGCCCGCTCTGGATCACGCGCGAGACATGGCCGCGGCAGCCGGGCGTCGGACAAGGCGCGTCCTCGCGGTCATAGACGCGGAAAGAGTGCTGGAAATAGCCGAGCGAGCCATCAGTCTGGCGATGGTCGCGCAGGCTGGAGCCGCCCGCCTCTATCGCCTCGCCCAGAACCTGCCTGATTGCCTCGACGAGATCGACGAGGCCGCGCTTCGGCTTGCCCTTGGCGTCGACCAACGTTCCGGCGGCCCGCAATGGCGAGAGATGCGAGCGGTGCATCGCCTCGCAGACATAAATATTGCCGAGGCCGGCGATGATGCGCTGATCGAGCAGAGCGGCTTTCAGCGGCGCCTTGCGGCCGCGCAGCTCCTCGGCGAGACGCTGCGGCGTCAGCTCCGGCCCCAGCGGCTCGACTCCGAGACCATTGAACAGCGGATGCGCCGCCATCTCGCCGCGCGGGACCAGCAGCATGAAGCCGAAACGGCGCGGGTCGTTATAGGTGACGCTCGCGCCGCTCGTGAAATGGAACACGACATGGTCATGCGCCGGCTTTGTGGTGACGGCGCGATGATAGGCGCCCTCGGGGTCGTCGGCGTCGATGCGGAAGGAGCCGCTCATGCCGAGATGCATGATGAGCGTCTCGCCGCTGTCCAGCTCGCCGAGGAGATATTTCGCCCGCCGCTTCAGCGCCTCGACGCGCCGTCCCGCGAGCCGCGCGGCAAAGCCCGGCGGAAAGGGAAAACGCAAATCGGCGCGGCGCAGCTCCACCTGCTCGAGGCCCGAGCCGGTGAAGACGGGCTCGAGCCCGCGCCGGACCGTCTCGACCTCGGGCAGCTCGGGCATGGGCTCAGAACCGCCCCGCTTTCCAGGCCGCGACGGCGACCGGGACAATGGGCTCGATGAGCTTTTCCATCGCCTCGGCGTAGACGCGGATCTCATATTGCGCGTGCGGATCGGCCCGGAGCGACAGAAACTTGAACAAATTCAGCAAATTGACCTTTGCGAACATATGGCTGTAGGTGGAGACCGGCAGAACGGTGCGGGCCAGCTCGCGCGGCCAGCCGGCGGCCAGCAGCTCGCGATAGGTGGCGAAGGCGGCCTCGAAGCCGGCGCGCAGCTTCTCCACCTCGGCGCGGCGCGCCTCGAGATCGCCGCCGGGCTGGCGGCCCTGCTTATTAGCGACCGCCTGCTCGCCGATGTTTTCCGGATCAGGGAGGTAATAGGTCTCCGGCAATTCGCGGTAGCGGCCGGACAGCTCATTATAGGTCCAGGTGCGGTGGCGGTGCCATTGGCGCAGCACGAAGATCGGCGCCATCACCTCGAATTGGAACTCCACCGCCTCGAAGGGCGTCGTATGGCGGTTCTTCCAGAGGTAATCGATGAGCTTCTTGTCCGAGCCCTCATTCTCGCCGGCGCGCCAGGCGGCGTCATAGGAGACGCGGGCCGCGCGCACGATGGAGAGGTCCGAGCCCATATGATCGACGAGGCGGACGAAACCATGGTCCAGGACTTTGATCTGATTTGACATACGACGCCGTTCCGCCCCTCCCCGGCTCGCCCCCGCGTTCCGTGGCGGATGGAAACCGAGCCTCGCCCATCGATAACATGTTTTGGGCAGCGCGCCCCTCGCAGGGCTTGCAGATTCACATATCTTCCAATTCACCCACGACGTCCTGGCCGGGCTCGTCCCGGCCAGGACGACATTGGAACCTTATGAGATGCGTGAATGTGATAGTCCTCCCCTAGGAGAGGGTGGTTTTCGCCCCCAGCCATAGCCATAGGCGCAAAGGCGCGTTATATCGCCCGGAACGCCACCGGACCCGAGAGATTATGACCTCTGAGCGCGAGACCTCGACCCATTTCGGTTTCTCCGAAGTCGGATTGGACGAAAAACAAGGCCTCGTGGACGATGTTTTCCACAAGGTGGCGCGCCGCTACGACATTATGAACGATCTGATGTCTGGCGGTATGCACAGGCTGTGGAAGGATGTCTTCGCCGCCAAGGTGCGGCCCGCCCGCCGTGGCCCCTTCCGCCATTTGGACGTCGCCGGCGGCACCGGCGACATCGCCTTCCGCATCGCCAAGGCCGCCGGGCCGGAGGCGGAGATCGTCGTTCTCGACATCAACGGCGACATGCTGGACGTCGGCCGCGACCGCGCGCAGGAGCGCGGCCTCTCCGACAAGCTGGAATTCGTCCAGGCCAACGCCGAATCCCTGCCCTTCCCGGACGCGCATTTCGACGCCTATACGATCGCCTTCGGCATTCGCAACGTGCCGCGGATCGAGGTGGCGCTCGCCGAGGCGCATCGCGTGCTCAAGCCCGGCGGGCGGTTCCTGTGCCTGGAATTCTCGCAGGTCGCGATTCCGGGCCTCGACAAGATCTACGAGGCCTATTCCTTCAATGTGATCCCGGCGATCGGCAAGCTCGTCGCCGGCGACGGCGAGCCCTATCGCTATCTCGTCGAATCCATTCAGCGCTTCCCCCGCGCGGACGAGTTCGAGCGGATGATCCGGCGCGCCGGCTTCCGCCGCACGGGCTTCGAGCGGCTGACGGGCGGCGTGGTGGCGATCCACTCCGGCTGGAAGCTCTGATCTTTCCCGACGCGTTTCCAACGCCGAACCGGCATCCATTTCGGCTGGAAACGCTCTCAAATACGAACGGCGGCTCTTCGTGCTCATCGGCTTCGGGCATCTCTTCCGACTGGCGCGCGCCGGCTTCATTCTGGCGCGCGAAGGCGTGTTCAAGAGCGTCGATCCGGCCATACTGCCCGTCCCGGCGCAATTTCTGCTGCGCTTCGGCAATCTTTTGGCCAAGCCCGGCAGCAGCGCCGGCGGCGCGCCGCAGGCTTTGGTGCGCGCCTTCGCGCAGATCGGCCCCTCCTATGTGAAGCTCGGCCAGTTTCTGGCCACGCGCCCCGATGTGGTCGGCGGCGAGATCGCCGACGCGCTCACCGCGCTGCAAGATCGAATGGAGCCCTTCGGCCGCAAGGCCGCGGTCGAGATCATCGAAAAAGCCTTCGGCAAGCCGATCGACGAGATTTTCCTCTCCTTCGGCGAGCCGGTGGCGGCGGCCTCCATCGCCCAGGTGCATCCGGCCCGCGTCGCCTATGCGGAGGGCGAGCGCAAGGTCGCGGTGAAGGTGCTGCGGCCGGATGTGGAACGCCAGTTCCGCCGCGATCTCGCCGATATGTATATTCTCGCCCGCGCCGCAGAGCGTTTCTCGGCAGAGGCGCGGCGGCTGCGGATGATCCAGGTCGTCGACACGCTGGCCCGCTCGGTGAAGCTCGAGACCGATTTCCGCCTCGAGGCGGCGGCGGCCTCGGAATTTCGCGACAATGTGGCCGACGATCCAGACATTCGCGCCCCCGGCGTCGATTGGGACCGCACGACCCGCGAGGTGCTGACGCTGGAATGGATCGACGGCGCGCCGCTGTCGGACATCGCGCGCGTCGCCGCCATGAGCCATGATCTGAAGGATCTGGGCCGCAAGGTGCTGCAGTCCTTCCTGCGCACGGCGATGCGGGACGGCTTCTTCCACGCCGACATGCATCAGGGCAATCTCTTCGTCGATCGCAAGGGACGGCTCGTCGCCATCGATTTCGGCATCATGGGCCGGCTCGGCTTCAAGGAGCGGCGCTTTCTGGCTGAAATCCTGTTCGGCTTCATCACGCGCGATTACAAGCGCGTCGCCGAGGTGCATTTCGAGGCCGGCTATGTGCCGCCGATTCACTCGGTCGAGGAATTCTCGCAGGCGCTGCGCGCCATTGGCGAGCCGCTGCATACGGTGAATGCGCAAGATATTTCCATGGCGCGGCTGCTCACTCTGCTCTTCGAGGTGACGGCGCTGTTCGACATGCGCACCCGCACGGAGCTGGTGCTGCTGCAGAAGACCATGGTGGTGGCCGAGGGCGTCGCCCGCTCGCTCGATCCGACGCTGAATATTTGGCGGACGTCCGATCCGGTCGTGCGCAGCTGGATCGAGGATAATCTCGGCCCCAAGGCCAAGCTCGAGGACGCCGGCCGCGCGGCGATCGAGGTCGCCAAATTCACGACGCGCCTGCCCAAGCTGCTCAATGACGCCGAGGCGGCCGTCGAAATGCTGGCGTCCGCCGGCACGAAGGGCCTGCGGCTGTCGGAAGATTCGCTCGAAGGTCTGGCGCGGGCGCGGCGGCGGTCGGATCGCTGGTTCATGCTGGCCGTCGTGCTGGTGGCGCTGCTGGCCATTCACTGGATGAGGTGAGATCGATGATGGCGAAAACGGCTTCGCTCGCGCTCCTGCTCGCCTTCACGCCCCTCGCCGCCACGGCCGCGACGCCGGAGGAAGCCTATATTTCCCTCCGCGACCGCTCGACCGCCAAGCTCCGCAAGCTGGAGGCCGCCGGCAAAGCCGCCGGAGCGGCCGAGGCGGAGGAGCAGAAGACGCTCAAAGAGCTCGGCGAGAAGATGGAGGCGATCATCGGCCCCGTCTCGGTTCCCGGTTTTCAGAAGCTTGGCAAATACAGCATAGAGACTCTATTCGACGGCGTCGGCGCCGATCAGCTCGACGGCCTCGCCTTCTCCGGCAACGACGACAAATCGCAGCTCACCGTCTCGACACAGGGCCTCGCCGAGGCCTTTTTGCGCGCCCATCGCAAGAATTGGCTGAAGGGCGAGAAGCCGCCGCAGTCGCTCGGCGAGGCGCTGGCTTCGCCCTATTTCTACACTCTGGCGGTGAGCCCGGATGCGGGCGTCGAGAAATACGCCGACCTCCCCATCGCCAAGCCCGCAGCGGCGACGCTGGCGACCGCCCTCCTCGATCTGCGCAGCCAGGACGACGCCGGCGGAACGCTGCCGGACGAGATCATCGTCGCCGTCGCCAGCGAAGGGCGGCTCTATATCGCCTCGACGCCGGCCAAGGCGAAGATCGAATCCGCGCCCGCCTGCGAGAAAATCTGGAGCGAGCATCAGGCCAAGGCCAAGAAGGCGATGGATTCCTACTCCGCCTCCGGCCTCGCCGACGAGAAGGATTTCGAGAAATATTCGAAGCTGCAGGAGGAAGGCTCCTCCGCCTTCCGCCACTGCTTCGCCGAACATGCGAAATCGGAGAAATTCTTCGCCGCGCTGACGCAGGAAGCGCAGGCGCTCGCCGACAAATTGGCCGCGACGAAGCGCTGAGGGCGCCACCCTCCGCTCTAGGGGGAGGGTCGGACCGCAAAGCGGTCCGGGGTGGGGTTCAACGACAAAGACTCGGGGGTTTCACCCCCTCCCGAGCGCATTCGCGCTCGACCTCCCCCCTCTAGGGGGAGGTAAAAGCGCGCGCCGCTTCAGGCCAGCAGGCCGTGGTCGCGGGCGAGCTGGAGCAGATCCTTCTGCGGCCGCGCGCCGACATGGGCGATGATCTCCGCCGCCGCCAGCGCGCCCAGCGAGCCCGCGCCTTCATAGAGCGCGCCGCGTGCGAGGCCGGCGAGGAAACCCGCGGCGAAGAGATCGCCGGCGCCGGTGGTGTCCACCACTTCCGTCACCGGATAGGCCGGAACGGTGACGCATTTCTTCCCCTCGACGACGACGACGCCTTTCTCGGAGCGCGTGACCACGCCGAGAAGATTGGCCTCGGCGCCGAGCGCCTTGGCCGCCGTCGCGAAATCGGCGGTCTCATAGAGCGAATGCAATTCGCTCTCATTGGCGAAGAGAATATCGACGAGGCCGTCGCGCACCAGCCCCAAGAACTCACCGCGATAGCGGTCGACGCAGAACGCGTCGGACAGCGAGAGCGCGACGCGATTGCCGGCGGCGCGGCTGGCCTTGGCGGCCTTCAGAAAAGCCTCCTTGGCGGCCGGCGGATCCCAGAGATAGCCTTCGAGATAGAGGATTTTGGACGAGCGCACGAGCGCCTCGTCGATGTCCTCCGGACCGAGAGCCTGGCAGGCGCCGAGGAAAGTGTTCATCGTGCGCTGGCCGTCCGGCGTCACCAGAATGAGGCAACGCGCGGTGGCCGCGCCATCGGCGGCGACAGGCGTGTCGAAGGCGACGCCGGCCTTGCGAATGTCATGGGCGAACTCACGCCCGGCGTCATCGTCCTTCACCTTGCCGATGAAGGCGGCGGCCAGGCCGAAGCCGGCGACGCCGACCAGAGTGTTGGCCGCCGAGCCGCCGGACATAACAGTCGTCGGCCCCATGGCCGCGTAGATCTCGGCGGCGCGGGCTTCATCGACGAGCTGCATCGCGCCCTTGTGGAGACCGGCGGCGACCAGCTGATCGTCCTCCGCGCGCGAGAGTGTGTCGACAATGGCGTTTCCGACGCCGAGGACGTCATAGGTGGCGGACATGAAATCACCTGCTGCAGAACGGGGGCGCGAGCGCCGGAGCGCTCTCTCTAATCGACCCCGCCGGGAGGTCAACCGAGCGCTCGACCGCTCCACCGCAGGGCCGTGGCGACGGCCGGAGGGAGGGAAACCGAGATACCAACATAAATTACTGATATATAATAATAAAATAAAATCCAGCCCGGCGCATGGGACGGCCGGCAGCGGCGGCCGAGATTATTTTTTGCGCGGGCCGAGCAAACGCCCGGCTTTTCTTGTAGGAGAATTGCTGCGCGGCCGCGTCGGCGAAAGACGGCGGCCGCGCAAACCGCGCGCGGCCCTCCCGGCCTGCGCGTCCCGTTCCGGCCTGCGGTGAGCGTCGTCATGTCGATCAAGCATCCGATCATCTCGATCACCGGCTCGTCCGGCGCTGGCACGAGCTCGGTCAAGCAGACATTCGAGCAGATTTTCCGCCGCGAGAAGGTGGAGGTCGCCTATGTGGAAGGCGATTCCTTCCATCGTTACGACCGCAACCAGATGAAGGCCGCCATGAGCGACGCTCAGGCGCAGGGCAATCAGCATTTCAGCCATTTCGGTCCCGAGGCCAATCTGCTCGGCGAGCTCGAAAATCTGTTCAAAGAATATGGCGAGACCGGAAGCGGGCAATATCGCCATTATGTCCATGACGCGAACGAGGGCGCCGTGCTCGCCTCGCCGCCCGGCACTTTCACGCCCTGGCGCGAGCTGCCCGCCAATACCGACCTTTTGTTCTACGAAGGCCTGCATGGCGCAGTCGTGACCGAGGAGGTCAATGTCGCGCGCTACGCCGATCTGAAGATCGGCGTCGTGCCGGTCATCAATCTGGAATGGACGCAGAAGCTCCATCGCGACCGCAACACGCGCGGCTACACCACCGAGGCCGTCACCGAGACGATCCTGCGCCGGATGCACGATTATGTGTATTACATCTGCCCGCAATTCTCGGAGACGGACATCAACTTCCAGCGCGCAGCGACAGTGGACACCTCCAATCCCTTCGTCGCGCGCTCCATCCCGAGCCCGGACGAATCGATCGTCGTCATTCGCTTTCGCGATCCGCGCGGCGTCGATTTTCCCTATCTCGTGACGATGATCGCCGGCAGCTGGATGTCGCGCGCCAATTCCATCGTCATTCCGGGCAATAAGCTCGATCTCGCCATGCAGCTCATACTCACGCCGCGGATATTGGAGCTGATGAAACGCAAACGTGGCGAAGCCTGAGGAAACGAACCCGATGTCGAATGTCTTGGAAACTGTCGTCGAAGTCGCCGCGGCCGAGGACGAGCGCCGCGCCGCCAACGCCATTCGCGCGCTGGCGATGGACGCGGTGGAGAAGGCCAAATCCGGCCATCCCGGCATGCCCATGGGCATGGCCGACGTCGCCGCGGTGCTGTTTCGTCAGTTCGTGAAATTCGACGCCTCGGCGCCGGACTGGGCGGACCGCGACCGCTTCGTGCTGTCGGCGGGGCATGGCTCCATGCTGCTCTACGCCCTCGTCTATCTGCTGGGCTATCCGGGCGTCTCGATCGACGATCTGAAAAGCTTCCGCCAGCTCGACTCCAAGACCCCAGGCCATCCCGAGTTCGGCCACACGATCGGCGTCGAAACGACGACCGGCCCGCTCGGCCAGGGCCTCGCCACCGCCGTCGGACTCGCGATTGCGGAGCGGCTGCAGGCGGCGCGTTTCGGCGACGAGATCGTCGACCATCGCACCTATGTCATCGCCGGCGACGGCTGCCTGATGGAAGGCGTCAGCCATGAGGCGATCGATCTCGCCGGCCATTTGAAGCTCGACCGGCTGATCGTGCTGTGGGACGACAATGGCATTTCCATCGACGGGCCGACGACGCTCTCCACCTCCACCGATCAGCTGGCGCGCTTCGCCGCCTCCGGCTGGCATGTGCAGCGCGTCGACGGCCATGCGCCGGCGGAGATCGCCGATGCGCTCGCGCAGGCGCAGCAGGACGCGCGCCCCTCGCTGATCGCCTGCCGCAGCGTCATCGGCTATGGCGCGCCCGGCAAGCAGGGCAAGGAGACGGTTCACGGCGCGCCGCTCGGCGCATCGGAGATCGAGCTCGCCCGCGCCGAGCTCGGCTGGCCCTATGAGCCCTTCGAGATTCCGGCGGAGACGCTGGAGGCATGGCGCGCCGCCGGCCGCCGCGGCGCCAGCGAAAGGCTCGCCTGGGAGCAGCGACTCGCCGCTTCGCCCAAGCGCGACGCATTCGAGAATTTTCTGAAGGGCGACGTCTCCTGCGCGGTGGCCGCGCCGCTGCGCGCGCTGCGCGAGAGCTTCGCCACTGAGCGGCCCAAGGTGGCGACGCGCAAATCCTCCGAGACCGTGCTCGGCGTCATCAATGCGGCGACCGACGCGACGATCGGCGGCTCCGCCGATCTCACCCATTCCAACTTCACCATCACCAAAGGGCTCGGCTCCGTCTCGGCGGAGAATTTCGCCGGCCGCTACATTCATTATGGCGTGCGCGAGCACGGCATGGCGGCGGCGATGAACGGCATTGCGCTGCATGGCGGTTTCGTTCCCTATGGCGGAACCTTTCTCGTCTTCTCGGACTATGCGCGCGGCGCGATCCGCCTCTCCGCGCTGATGGGCCAACGCGTCGTCTATGTGCTGACGCATGATTCGATCGGCCTCGGCGAGGACGGGCCGACGCATCAGCCGATCGAGCATCTCGCCTCGCTGCGCGCTCTGCCCAATCTCTATGTGTTCCGCCCGGCGGACGCGATCGAGACGGCGGAGAGCTGGGAAATCGCCCTCAATGCGAAGACGACGCCCTCCGTGCTGAGCCTGTCGCGTCAGAATTTGGCGACGCTGGAGCGGCCGCTCGGCGAGAATCTCACCGCCCGCGGCGCCTATGTGCTGCGCGAGCCGAGCGGCGGACGCCATGTAACGCTCATCGCCACCGGCTCGGAAGTGCAGATCGCGCTCGCCGCCGCCGATCTTCTGTGGACGCGGGGCGTGCGCGCCGCCGTCGTCTCCATGCCCTGCTGGGAGCTGTTCGAGACGCAATCGCCGACCTATCGCGCCAGCGTGCTCGGCTCGGCGCTGCGCGTCGCCGTGGAGGCCGCCGCGCGCCTCGGCTGGGACCGCTGGATCGGCGAGCGTGGCGCTTTCGTCGGCATGACCGGCTTCGGCGCGAGCGCGCCGGCGGATGCGCTCTACGCCCGCTTCGGCATAACGGCCGAAGGCGTGGCCGGGACCGCGCAAGCGCTGCTCTGACGATCGGCGTAATCGGAACGGCGCCCGCGGCTTCGCGGGCGTCGCGCCGGCAGGGAATGAATAGTCGATTTCGAGCTCGAACGAATAGACCAAGAGAAACCCTCGCGAGAGGGCGCCGCAATTCTCGGCGAGCGGCCGCGGGAGGTGATGACATCTCCCGCGCTCCGCTATATCGCTATCAGCGGAATCGGCCTGCGCCCCCCGCATTGCTCTGGCGCCGCCGCCGTAGACTTTAATCGAATTCCGGCACTGGGAGGACACCGCAAATGGCGCTCATCACCCTGAGACAATTGCTCGACCACGCCGCCGAGCACGACTATGGCGTGCCGGCCTTCAATATCAACAATATGGAGCAGGGCCTCGCGGTGATGGAGGCCGCCGCCTCGGTCGACGCTCCGGTCATCATCCAGGCGAGCCGCGGCGCCCGCTCCTACGCCAATGACGTGATGCTGGCCAAGATGATCGAGGCGCTGGCGATCATGTATCCCGACATTCCGCTGGTCATGCATCAGGACCATGGCAATAGCGAAGCGACCTGCGCCAGCGCCATTCGCTTCGGCTTCACCTCAGTGATGATGGACGGCTCGCTGGAGGCAGACGGCAAGACGCCGGCGAGCTATGACTACAATGTCGCGGTGACGCGCCGCGTCGTCGATCTCGCCCATTGGGTCGGCGCTTCGGTCGAGGGCGAGCTCGGCGTGCTCGGCTCGCTGGAGACCGGCGAGGGCGAGAAAGAGGACGGCCATGGCGCCGAGGGCAAGCTCAGCCACGACCAGCTGCTGACCGACCCGAGCCAAGCTGTCGATTTCGTCGCCCGCACCAAGGTCGACGCTCTCGCCATCGCCATGGGCACCTCGCATGGCGCTTACAAATTCTCGCGCAAGCCCGACGGCGCCATTCTCGCGATGCATGTGATCGAGGAGATTCACAATCGCCTGCCGAACACGCATCTGGTGATGCACGGCTCCTCCTCCGTGCCGCAGGATTTGCAGGACGCGTTCAACGAGGCCGGCGGCGAGATGCCGCAGACCTGGGGCGTGCCGGTGGAAGAGATTCAGCGCGGCATCAAATTCGGCGTGCGCAAGATCAACATCGACACCGACTGCCGCATCGCCGTCACCGCCTCCATCCGCGCGACGCTGCTGAAGAACAAGGGCGAGTTCGACCCGCGCAAATATCTGAAGCCGGCGCAGGAGGCGATGCGCAAAGTGTGCAAGCAGCGCTATGAGGAATTCGGCGCCGCGGGCCAGGCGAGCAAGATCAAGCCGATCCCGCTCGCCGACATGGCCAAGCGTTACGCTAGCGGCGCGCTCGATCCGCAATTCTCGGAAAAGAGGGCCGCGGAGTGAGGTCTAAACCGGCGCGCCCGCAAATATCGGGCGCGCCGATGCGCGCTTCGCGCTTATTTGCACTGATTGAGGTCGGGACGATCGGCGGCGCAGAAATTCGTGCCCTTCGAGCTGGGCTTGCCGCTGGAGGCGAAGCCGCCCGTCAGCGCCGCGCCCTTGAAGGTCGCCGTCACGACCTTGTATTTCGTGATGTCCAGGCGGGAGTTGTCGCAGTGCTTCAACGCCGACGCGGAGCATTCGGCTTCGCTCTCAGCGGATTCCTGCGTGTCGCACTCCTGCTTGCCGTTGCACTTCTTGTAGGATTCCGCCTCCTGGCCGGCGCAGGCCGTGCGCTTGATGTGAACGACGCAATCGGCGGCGAAAGCGTTCGTGAGCGACAGCGCCAGCAGCGCTCCGAGAGCAATGGCTTTTTTCATGGGATCCCCCCTCTATGTGATGTGCGGCGGACGCGCGGTTCAGGGCGCGCCCCGCCAACCCACTGGTGCACGGTCATTACGAAATCTGCGTGACGCCCGACGCGGCCCCCGGAGCGCATTCGCCCTCGGCGGGACCCGCCACCAACTCGACTGCCGGCTGCGACGGAGCCCCTCATATGACCAGTGACATCATCATCGCCCCTTCCATTCTCTCCGCCGATTTCGCGCGGCTCGGCGAGGAGGTGCGCGATGTCGTCGCCGCCGGCGCCGATTGGATTCATCTCGATGTGATGGACGGGCATTTCGTGCCCAACATCACCTTCGGCCCCGGCGTAGTGAAGGCGCTGCGCCCGCACGCGTCGTGCATTTTCGACGCGCATCTGATGATCGAGCCGGTCGATCCTTATGTCGCGGCCTTCGCCGAGGCGGGCGCCGACATCATCACCCTGCATGCCGAAGCGGGCGCGCATCTGCATCGCTCGCTGCGTCTCATTCGCTCGCTCGGCAAGAAGGCCGGCGTCTCGCTCAATCCGGGCACCAGCGAGCGCGCGCTCGATTATGTGCTCGACGATGTCGATCTCATTCTGGTGATGAGCGTCGACCCCGGCTTCGGCGGCCAAGGCTTCATTCCTTCGCAGATCGACAAGATCCGCCGCATACGGGAGATGATCGGCCGGCGCGAAATATTCCTCGAGGTGGACGGCGGCGTGACGCGGCAGACGGCCACGGCGATCGTCGAGGCCGGCGCCGATGTTCTCGTCGCCGGCTCCGCCGTCTTCGCCGGCAGCGGCGCCTCGGACTATCGCGAGAATATCGCCGCCCTGCGCGGCGCGGCCGCCGCCGCCGGCGCGCTGGCCGTGTGACGGCGCGCCGCACAGAGGCGTTGCGAAAGCGTCACGATGGAGGGAGAAAGCTTCTGGCCCCCGCCGCGAGTGGACCCGAATGAACGACGAATTCAGGCAGGCGAGCGAAGCTCGCGCCGATCTCCATGAATTGTTGACCGCCCTGTCGCGCTTGCGCGAGGAGGTCGTCGCCGACGGCCAGAGGCTTATCGAGAGCTTGGGCGGACCGTTTCCGGCCGAAGCCGCGCCGGCGGCGGAAAATCTCGCCCATTACCTCGCCCTGCGCCGCCGCGATCTCAGCGATCTGCAATCGCGCCTCTCGGCATTCGGCCTCTCGTCGCTCGGCCGCAGCGAGGCCAAGGTGATGGAGGCTCTGGACGCGCTTCTGGCGACGCTGCGGCGGCTCGCCGGCGAGGCAGACGCCCCCTACCCCACCGCCGCCGCCATGCGCGCCGGCGAGGACGCCATAAGCGCCGCGCGCGATCGGATTTTCGGCGCAGTCCCCACGACGCCGCACGCTGTCGTGATGGTCACGCTGCCGAGTGAGGCGGCGAGCGAGCCCGAGCTGATCCGTCGGCTGATGGAGGCCGGCATGGGCTGCGCGCGCATAAATTGCGCGCATGACGACGCCACCGCCTGGAAAGCGATGATCGCCAACATACGCGCGGCCGAGCGCGCGCTCGGCCGCAATTGCCGCGTGCTGATGGACATCGCCGGGCCGAAATGCCGGATCGAGCAATTGCGCGCGCCCGAGAAGCTGCGCCTCTATCGCGGCGACCGCTTCGCCATGGTCGCGACGCTCGATCCGCGCGCCGGCGGGCCGGTCGCGATCCGGCCCTCCTTTCCCGAGGCGATCGACCAGCTCACGCCCGGCGCCGAGGTGTGGATCAATGACGGGAAGATCGGCGCGCGGGTCGTCGCCGTGAGCGCCGGCGCCGTAGAGCTGGAAGTGTTCAGCGCCCGCGGCAAGGGCGAGCGGCTGAAGGTCGAGAAGGGCCTCAATTTCCCCACCATCGATCTGCGCCTGCCGCCGCTGACGCCAAAAGATTTCCGCGATCTCGATTTCGTCGCGGCCGAGGCCGATCTCGTCGGCTTCTCCTTCGTGCAGGAGCCCGCCGACGTCGATCTCCTCCAGGACCATCTCGCGGCGCGGCGCGGCGCGCTGCCCAAGCAGACGATCGTGCTGAAGATCGAGACGCCGCTCGCCGTGCGCAATCTGCCGCGGCTCATTCTGCGCTCGGCGCTGCATCATCCGACAGCGGTGATGATCGCGCGCGGCGATCTCGCGGTCGAGCTCGGCTTCGCCCGGCTCTCCGAGATGCAGGAGGAGATTTTATGGCTCTGCGAGGCCGCCCATGTGCCGGTGATCTGGGCGACGCAGGTGCTCGACCAGTTCATCAAGGACGGCGCGCCGAGCCGGGCCGAGACCACAGACGCCGCCATGGCGCAGCGCGCCGAATGCGTGATGCTGAACAAGGGGCCATATCTCGCCGAGGCGGTGACATTCCTGCGCGACGTGCTGGCCCGCATGGATCGCCATCAATCGAAAAAATTCGCCCGCTTCACGCCGCTGCGCGCCTGGGACTAGAGGCGCGCGAAAAAGTTGCGGAGGCGACGCCGGGGCATTATGGGATAGCCGCCGCCCGGCGACTCGGCTGGTCGGCGCATTGGGGCGTCGCCAAGTGGTAAGGCAGCGGATTTTGATTCCGCCATACGGAGGTTCGAATCCTCCCGCCCCAGCCAGAATTCCGCAAATCGTTGGAATCGCTTGAAAATCGCCTCAGCTGGGGCGAGTTTCCACATCCCTTGTGACACATGGCTGGTACACCACGGAGATTTTCGTGCCCGCCATCCCCCATGTCGTGCGTCGCGGCGCGTACTATTATTGGCGGCGGCGACTGCCATCGGCCCTTGCCGAATCGAGAAATTCTGCGACCCTGATTCTCGGCCTGGGCGCCAGCAACCCCGGGAGAGCGCGCTACCTCGCGGGCCAGATTTCCGCGCTCGCCGATCGTTGTTTCTTTCCGGCCGCCATGACCAGTCGCCTCTCCCAGCCGCAAATCCAGAGGGTGTTCCGCGTCGTCTTCACGCGGCTGCCTCGACGCAGCGCCTCCATTATATAACGATCAGAACGAGCGAAGTTCGGCGCATCAAGAATCTGTATTCCGAGCGCTCGGTCGTCCTGCATCCAGAGCTCATCTGCCTCGGCTTTCTCGATTATGTCGCAGCCGTGAGAGCGCTCGGCTATGAGATGGTCTTCCCCGATCTCAAATCGCCGACATCCTCGTCACCTCTGGGCGATCGGCTCTATGACGAGCTGATCGACGGGCTACACCAAGCCATTCCCGACGCCAAGGAGCGCAAGAAGGTCATCCATTCCATGCGCAAGTCTTTCGGCAATAGATTGAAGCAGGAGGGAATACACAGCGAAATTCGGGGCGACATCATGGGGCATTCGGGCGCCACTCCGAGCGAGGAAATCTACTGCGACGCGATTGCGCTCGCCAAAATGCTGCCGAGCATCATGAAGATTCCGATCGTGACGGCGCATCTACAGCCTCACCCGATCCGCCTGCTGCCATGGGTGGAGGAAAAACTGCCGCCGCCGTTCTCGCGGAAGCGGAGGGAGGCGGAAGGCGCGGGTCCGAGACCCAGGCAGGCGAGAAAAATAAAGGGCGAACCAGACCGCTGTTGACCCCTTGCAGACCTGTCGCGCCGACAGGCCCAACGTCGGGTTGCGCCGAAAGGCGACATTCCCGGGCCGGGCGTCCTGCAGCGGCTGCGGGATCGCGTCGCTCAAGAGAAAATGCTTTTGCTTACGCTGATGCCATTCGAGGTCTCGCGCCAAGTATTCGAACGGGCCGGCGAACCAAAGAAATTTGCGACGCTACCCTGCGGTCAATTCGCTCCTTACTGCGAGAGCTTCGCCCAATCCTGTCCGGCGGCGCGCGACTGGTTCGTCGCGCATTTCTAATGGCCCACGTCTCCACGGACCCTCGTCCGGCGCGACCGGCTCAAAGCGGTCTTTCAGAAGCTGGAAGGCTTCGGAGCGATTTCGAGAGTTTCGTCACCGGAGAGGAGAGAATGTCTCGGGGGTGAGCAATATCGTCTCCACGCAGGAGAGCCAGGCGATGTCGAAACCCGCCATGTCCGCCTTGAACAGATCGCTGGCCATATAGCGATCAGAGGCCGCCTTGGGATCGACACCTTCGGGATAGCCGACGAGTGCGACGACTTTCGCCGGATCGCTCGCAACGGCAAACACGCCATGCGTGACGATCCCGAATGCTTTCAGGCTTTCGATATGCTTGATCCAGATCTTGCGATAGGCCGTGGCGGCCTCGACGGATTTCAGCGTGTAGATGCGCATTTCATAGGTCGTCATGGATTTTCTCCGCTCGATGACGCGTGATCGGACGCTCGCTACGACAACGGTCCGGGCCATGGAGGCAACGCCTCGTCGCTCGACGGGCGGCGGTAACGCCGACTCGTCTCCCCGGACGCTCGTTTGCGGAGCAGTTCGAACTTGCCCAGTTCACGTTGCTCGAGGCGCGACCCTCGAATAGCCGGCGATCAATTCCTGCATGATGACGCTCGCCGGCAAGATGGCGTCGAGCAGCCCGAGGTTCTGGCCGACGACGAGGCTGCCGTTCTCGACGTCGCCGTCGACGGCCGCCGCGCGCAAGACGCCACGACCGATCTCGCGGATGCGCTCCGCGGCGTCGTCGGGCGGCAGTTCCCGTTCGAGGCGCAGCATTTCATCCGTCAGCCGGTTTTTGACGCCACGCACCCCGTCGCCGGCGCTGACGCCGGTCAGAACGGTGTCGCCCTCCCCGGCGGCGACGATGGCGTTCTTGTAGTTGGCGTGGATCGGGCATTCCTCGGCGACCAGGAAGCGGCTTCCGACCTCGACGCCGGCGGCGCCGAGCATGAACGAAGCGGCGACGCCACGTCCATCAGCGACGCCGCTCGAATTGATCACGGGGATGGAAACGGCGTCCACGACCTGGGGTATCAGGGAGAATGTGCCGGTGAGGCCGAAGATGTGACCGCCGCCGTCGTACCCCTTGACCGAAACGAAATCGACCCCGGCCGCTTCGAACACTTTGGCCTCCGACACCGAGGACGCCTTGCCGATCGTCGCGGCGCCGTGGCTCCTGAGCGCTTCGACGTAACGCGGAAGCGTGTCGAAATAGGCGGGGAACGTCTCGATCTCGACGACCCTGATCCCTTGGCGCAGGGTGATTTCCAGCAGCTTGTCGGCGTCGGGCAGGCAGGTGATGATGTTGAGGCCGAAAGGCGCCTCCGTCAGGGCTCGGGCCGCGCGGATCTCGGCCTCGAAGACGGCCGGCGGGCAAAAGCCGAGCCCCATGATTCCCAGCCCGCCGGCGTTGGAAACGCTCGCGGCGAGCTTGCTGTCCGACGCCCAGGCCATCGGCCCTTGCAGGATCGGGTAGCGAATGCCGAGCTTGTCGCAGACAATGTTGCTCATGATCCCCTCTCGCCTACCCTGACGGCGACGGCGTGCTTTGTGGGATTGGACGGGCGGGCGCAGCGCCGCGACCATTTCTTCCGAAACATCGCGCCCCGCTCAAATGAACGGGTTGGTTTTGCATTTCCACCGCAAAAGGCTATCAATAACCATGCGAACCGTCAACTATTGAACGATGTCGTTCAGTTACGGATATCGAATGAGGATCGCAATGGCGGAGCCCGACAGGCCGAAAGTAAGGACGAGAGGGCCGCGAACGGTCGAGCGCATCGTCGAGGCGGCTCATCGGTTGTTTCTCAGCCGAGGCTTCGCCGAAACATCGATGGAGGCGATCGCTCAGGAAGCCGGCGTCAGCAAGGCGACGCTCTACGCGCATTATGGCAGCCGGGATGAATTGTTCACGGCTGTGATCTGGGCGGCCGGCGACCGGTTTTCATCCGGCCTGGTGTCAGGGGTGACGGGCGCCGCGGATTTGAGAAGCAAAATGGAGCGTCTTGCCGGCGCGGTGCTCGATCTATTGCTGTCTCCCGACGTGGTGGCCACGAACCGGATCGTCGCGGCCGAGGCCCCGCGCTTTCCCGAACTCGGCAAGCTCTTTTACGAGAACGGGCCGGACAGGCTGATCGCGCGACTGGCGGAGGTGTTCGAGACCGCAATGGCGGCAGGCTCGCTCCGCCGGTCCGTTCCCCGCGACGTCGCCAAGCATTTTATCGGCCTGATCCGTGGCGACCTTCAGTTGCGGGCTATGCTCGGCGACGAGTCGGCATTGTCGGCGACCGAGCGCAACCGCACGATCACCACCGGAGTCGGCGTTTTTCTCGCCGCCTATGCTCAGCCGGAGCCTTTTCGAGAGAGTTGATCATCGACTACGAGGCCTCTCCATCGAGACCGGCGGCACGCCCGCTGTTCCGAGCCGACCGGCTTGGAACGACCTGACGTTTCCGACTTGCCGCGATAGCGCGAACTCGCCCGCATTTCTTGCGCCGAGGCTCTTGACCCGATAGCTCATGCCCCGTAAGTATGTGTTCACATACTTACTTACGAGGCGATATGCACTCCGACGACCTGGTCCGCAAGCCGCGAGCCCGCGACCGCCAAGCCACTCGCGACGCTCTGATCGCGGCCGCAGCGACGGCGTTCGCCGCATGCGGCTACGAGGGAGCGACGACGCGCGCCATCGCCGACGCCGCAGGATGCTCGGAGGCCCTGATCCAGCGATATTTCAGCGGCAAGGAAGGCCTGCTGCTCGCGGTGCTCGACAAGGAGGATGACCGCTCCGACGCGGCGCTCTTCCTGGGGCGCCCGCTTTGTTCGACCATGGCGCAAGAAGCGCGCGAGATGCTCGCGCATTTGGTCGAGAAAATCTCGGAACGTTCGGACCGAATTCGCATCGTGATCTCGAGAGCCCTGCTCGATCGAGCCTTCAAAACGCATTTGAACCGCATCTGGATCCGTGAAGAAATCAGGAGCGGCCTCGAAGCGCGGCTCGCTCGCTACGTCGACGCTGGAATTGCCGAACCTGAATTCGATGTCGGCTCCGCCGCCGAAATGCTGCTCAGTCTGGGCTTCGAGCTGGGTTTCGTCCATCGCGAGATTCTCGAGACCTCCCCCGAAATGACGAGACGGCTTCTGGAACAGTTCGCGGACATGTTCGGTCGAGCCGTTTCGGCGCCGCCCTCCCGCGGATCGCCCGCGAAGACCCAGAAAGGCGGCGAATGAGGGGCCTCGGCCTCTCCGAAGCCCTACGACGAAAAGCGCTATGTTTTCCCCACTCTCTCGAGCGGAGCCGCACATGATACCGACGCGTCACCGTGTCTCTTTGTCGCCCTCGATTGTCATGACACCCGAAGCACCGATTTCGCGCTCGGCCGCAGCAGGGCTGTTCGGCGCTTTCTTCGCGCTGCTGTCTATTGCGGTCGCTGCGAGCTGCGAACAAGCGCTGGCCGCCGAGCCGACGCGTCCGCCTGCGCAGGCGGGCTATGTCGTCGTCCATCTCCAACCGATCACGCGCGTGACGGAATTGCCTGGCCGCACGACCGCTGTCCTGACCGCGGAGGTGCGCCCCCAAGTCAATGGGGTCGTCCTGAAACGGCTATTCGACGAAGGCAGCGAAGTCAAAGAAGGCCAGCAACTCTATCAGATCGATCCCGCTCTCTACCAAGCGGCCTATGACAGCGCGGTCGCCACATTGGCGCGCAATCGGGCGACCTATCAAGCGGCAAACGCGAAAGCCACTCGTTACAAGTCGCTGTCCGCCATGAAAGCCGTGAGCAAGCAAGACGTCGAGGACGCCGTGGCGACAGCCCAACAAGCGGAGGCCGATATCGCCATCGCCCAAGCGAGCATCTCCCAGGCGAAGATCAATCTTTCCTATACGAAAGTTCTGGCGCCCATCTCCGGCCGTATCGGTCGATCCACAGTCACGCCGGGCGCGCTCGTGATCGCCAACCAAAGCAATGTTCTCGCGACGGTCACGCAGCTCGACCCGATCTATGTCGATGTGACGCAATCGGCGACAACACTACTGCGTCTGCGGAAAGCGCTGGCGAGCGGCGGGCTCGAAAGCATCGGCAATGGCGCGGCGAAGGTCACTTTGAAGCTCGAAGACAACAGCACATATGATGTCGCGGGAAAGCTGCAATTTTCGGAGGTCACCGTCGACGAGGGGACGGGCACGGTTCTCATGCGGGCGATTTTCCCCAACCCCAAACACCTCCTGTTGCCGGGCATGTATGTACATGCCTCCCTTCAGGAAGGGGTGGATCGAAACGGCGTTCTGATACCGCAGCAAGCAGTCTCCCGCAATACGCATGGAGACGCGACCGTCCTACTGATCGGAGACGACGACAAGGCGAGCCTGCGCATCATACAAACAGGTCAAGCGATCGGCGATCAATGGATCGTCATCGGCGGCCTCCGCGCGGGCGAGCGCGTGATCGTCGATGGATTGCAGAACATACGTCCCGGCGATGTCGTTCGACCCGCCGCGGTCGAAGACGCGGCGATCCGCGCCGACAAACGGTCCTGACGTTTCGCCACGGGGATTCCATCGATGTCACGCTTCTTCATCGACCGTCCGGTCTTCGCATGGGTTCTCGGCCTGATCGTGATGCTGCTCGGCGGCATCTCGATCTTTCGGTTGCCGATCGCGCAATATCCCAGCATCGCTCCGCCGCAAATCTCGATCACGGTCACCTATCCAGGCGCTTCCGCTCAGACGGTCATGGATACTGTGGTAAGACCCATTCTCCAACAAATGTCGGGCCTCGATGGCTTGGAATATCTACTTTCGACCGCCCAATCGAATGGATCGATGGAAATCGACCTGACATTCGTGCAAGGCACGGATCCGAACATCGCGCAGGTGCAAGTTCAGAACAAGCTGTCTCTCGCCCAGCCGAATCTGCCGACCGAAGTCACCCAGCAGGGGATCAAGGTCAACAAATCGGTCAAAAGCTTCATGATGATCGTCGGCGTCTATTCCGACGACGGCGCGATGTCGGCCGTCGACATCGACGACTATGTCTCTTCCAACCTCAAGGATCCGTTGACGCGCATCACCGGCGTCGGCGACTTCACCTCGTTCGGATCCGAATATGCCATGCGCATCTGGCTCGATCCGGACAAGCTCAACAAATATTCGCTGACCGTCGGCGATGTCACGAGCGCGCTCACCGCGCAGAATGTGCAAGTCTCGTCAGGAGAGCTCGGCGGACTGCCGGCCAGCAGCGGCAATCGGCTCGACGCCGCAATCATCGGACCGGCCCGGCTCGAAACGCCCGAGCAATTCGAGGAAATCCTGCTCAAAGTGAACCCCAGCGGCTCACAGGTGAGATTAAAGGACGTCGCGCGCGTCGAGATCGGCGCGCAGTCCTATTCGACGGCATCGCTCTATAATGGCAAGCCCTTCGGCGCTCTCGCGCTCAAGCTCGCCCCGGGAGCCAACCAGCTTTCCACGGAAGCAGCCGTGCGCGCCGAGCTGGACCGCCTCGAAAAATTTTTCCCTCCCGGCCTCAAGCTCGCCTATCCGCTCGACACCGAGCCCTTCATCACGCTTTCCATCGAGGAGGTGGTGAAGACGCTTTTCGAGGCCGTCGCGCTGGTCTTCGTGGTCATGCTCGTCTTCCTGCAAAACTTTCGCGCAACGCTCATTCCGACGATCGCTGTGCCGATCGTGCTGCTCGGCACATTCGGCGTGCTCGCCGCTCTCGGCTATTCGATCAATACGCTGACGATGCTCGCAATGGTGCTCGCCGTCGGCCTCCTCGTCGATGACGCCATTGTCGTCGTCGAAAACGTCGAACGGCTCATGAGCGAAAAAGGTTTGTCGCCTCGAGACGCCACGCGCGCGTCGATGGACGAGATATCGGGAGCGCTCGTCGGCATCGCTCTGGTGCTCTCGGCGGTGTTTCTGCCTATGGCCTTTTTCGGCGGCTCGACCGGCGTGATCTATCGTCAGTTCTCGGTCACGATCGTGTCGGCAATGGCGCTCTCCGTGCTGGTCGCATTGATTCTCACTCCGGCGCTCTGCGCGACGCTGTTGAAAGAGACGGCGCGGGAAAGCGGTCCCGGGGCCGGCTTCTTCGCATGGTTCAATCGCACATTCGCTCGCCTCACCGAGCGCTACAAAAATGGCGTCCACAATCTGATCGCGCGCCCGCGCGCGTTCCGTCTGATCTTCATGGCGATCACCGTGGCGGCGGTCGTGCTGTTCAACCGAATCCCCACCGGCTTTCTTCCCGATGAGGATCAGGCGCTCCTCTTCGGCCAAGTGACGATGCCGCCTGGAGCCACAGCCGAACAAACGGCGGCATTGAACAAGCAGATGGCCGATTACCTGCTGACCGCCGAAAAGGAGAATGTCGAATCGGTGCTGACCGTCTCGGGGTTCAATTTCGCCGGTCAGGCCCAGAACGCCGGCTTCGCGGCGATCAAGCTGAAGGATTGGTCGGAAAGACCGAGCCCCCGACAGAGCGGCGCAGCCGTCGCCGGTCGCGCAATGCAACATTTTGCCGGGAGTCGCGACGGCCGAGTCTTCGTTTTCCAGCCACCGGCGGTGATGGAGCTCGGCAATGCGACAGGCTTCGACCTCCAGCTCGAAGACCGGGGCCAACTCGGGCGTGACAAATTTCTCGCTGCGCGCGACCAACTGCTCGGAATGGCCGCACAGGACGTTACACTTGCGGGCGTGCGCCCGAACGGGCTCGAAGACGCGCCCCAGTATCGGCTGAAGATCGACCGCGAAAAAGCCAATGCGCTCGGCGTCTCGGTGAGCGACCTCAACGCGACAATACAGGGCGCTCTCGGCTCGCAATATGTCAATCAGTTCTTGCGAGCGGGACGTGTGAAGCAGGTCTATGTCCAGGGTGACACAGCTTCGCGAATGTCGCCGAGCGACCTCGCGCGTTGGCGCGTGCGCAACTCGTCGGGAAAAATGGTTCCGTTCGACGCCTTCCTCGACGGCGCATGGACATTGGGCCCACAAAAAGTAGAAAGCTACAATGGTCTCACATCCTTCGAAATTCTCGGCGCCCCCGCGCCCGGCCACAGCACTGGTGAAGCCATGGCGGCGATGCGGCGCCTCATCGAGAAGCTTCCTCCGGGAGTCGGCTACGAATGGACCGGCCTCTCCTATGAAGAACAGAAATCCGGCTCGCAGACAGCCGCGCTCTACGCCATCTCCCTGACGGTCGTCGTGCTCTGTCTCGCAGCTCTCTACGAGAGCTGGGCGATCCCTCTTTCCGTCATACTGGTCGTTCCCCTCGGCGTCATCGGCGCGATCACGGCGACATTGAGCAGCGGACTGGCCAATGACGTCTATTTTCAGGTCGGCCTGCTCACGACGGTCGGCCTCGCGGTGAAGAACGCGATCCTCATCATCGAATTCGCAAAAGCGTTCTTCGACAATGGAGCAACGCTGGCGGAGGCCGCGATCGCCGCCGCCGGCGAGCGGCTGCGGCCGATTTTGATGACGTCCATCGCCTTCGTCGCCGGCACTCTGCCTCTCGTCTTCGCGACCGGCGCCGGTTCGGCCAGCCGCATCGCGATCGGCACGGCGGTCGTCGGCGGCATGCTCAGCGCGACGCTTCTCGCGATCTTTTTCGTACCGGCGTTCTTCGTCTCGGTCTCGAGCGCTTTTCGGGTCAGACCGAACCGAATTGTCGAGCCTCGAGCTCCCGTGACGCGGGAAATATCGAGCGAGCACTCATGGTGAAGGTTAGCCCGTCCAAAACGGGCGCAGGCCTCGCTGAGGTTCGAGCCTCATCGACGTCGACGCATCGCGCGTATGCTGGCGATCTCTAGGTCTTGGACGACTGATACGTCGGCATTGCGAAATCGGCGTAAATCCAATCCGGCTTCGATACGCCGGATTTCGATGCCCGCCTCATGCTCCTCGTCCGTGGCTGAAATCGCAGCGAGGGCCCTGCCGGCACGGGACCATCTCACTTTGGTGGGCGATCACATTTTGAATTGGCTTGCGGTCGGGAATTACCGCGCCGTCGTGGGTCAGGCGGTCTTTACCAACAACCATCCAGAAGCGCCTCCCGAGCAGCACAAAGACATCTTCGAGCATATTCTAAAGATTGTGTCCGACGGCGCGCGAGCCGGCGAGTTCAGGAAAGACTTCGATATGAAAATGCGTTTGTCGCCAAGCGTGATACAGGCCGCGGCAACCCATGTTTTATCTTCGCCCGGACGACCGTGCAGCCGTTCAGTCCGAAACCGTTCGGATCGCGTTGGCCGCCCTCGCATAGTCCAATAGAGCGCTGTAATCTAACCTGAAAAATTCGGTGCGCTCTGAAGCGATGCGTGAGCTGATTGCCGGATATTGGCCACGGGCCGGCACGAGAAACGATGCCGCGTGCATTCGGCCGACGGGTTCAGCCGGCGATGGCCTGCATGAGCGGCTTCACGCCGAAGATATTGATCATCCGCTTCATGTTATAGGCGAGCACATGCAAACTCATTTCGGTTTTGACCTTTTCAAGGGTCTTGGTCAGGAAATGGGTGCTGCCCATCCACGCCTTGAGGGTTCCGAAAGGATGCTCGACGGTCTGTCGACGAATGATCATGGCCTCAGGCATGCGGTCGAGCCTGGCTTGCATCCGGTCGAGCACCGCTTCGTGCTCCCAGCGTTTCTGCCGTTTGACCTTGTCAGTCGTGCATTGGGGTTTGAGCCCGCAGGTCAGGCACGCCGTGAGGTTGCGGTAGTGGTCCATATCGTCACGGCGGTCTGAGCGTATTTTTCCCTTGGTCAGAAACTCGCCCGCCGGGCAGGCGTACCGGTCGTTCTCGGCGTCGTAGATGAAATCCTGCACGGTGAAGAGGCCGCGTTTGGCGTTGCCTGAGGTCTGGGTCTTGGGAACGTAAGGCAGCACGCCCTTTCCCTCGCAAGCCAGCACCTCCTCGCCATTGTAATAGCCCCGGTCTGCAAGTACGGTGACTTCCTCGCATCCCGTCGCATCGCGCGCCCTGCCGCCCATAGCCGCCAGTTGCGAGCGGTCGGCGCCGACATTGGTCACCTCGTGCGCGACGACCAGATGGTGTTCGGCGTCAACGGCGATCTGAACATTATAGCCGACGATACCCGTGCCCTTGCCGCTGGTCGCCATCGACCGTCTGGATCGGTCAAAGAGAGCTTCTTGGTGCGCGCATCCTCCGCGTCCGGCTCCTCCAGGACATCGCCAGAGAGGACGAGCTTACGCAGCATCCGGCTGACACTCGACTTTTCAAGGCGGAGAATTCCGCCGAGATCGCGCGCTGAGATCCCGTCTCTGGCGTCGATTTCGATCAGGGCGTGGACGGCGGAAGGCGGCAAGTCGGTTCCGGCGAAAGTGCCGCCCAAGAAGCCAAGTTCTCGAACAAGCTGCCGAGATGCGGCGCGGATAGAATCGACGGTGGAACGCATTAGAGACATGGGAGCATAGACGCAAAACGTTGTGTCATACAACCATTTAGCCTGTGCCGGAATTTGTGGTCAAGCGGTCCATGCCAAACGACGAACCGCGTTTTGACGGCGCGCCCGACGAGCCTCCGTTCTCATAAGCCAGTGCGGCGATCCTTGCGTAGTTACCGCGCAAAATATTGCGCCATAGAGGGCAATCGGCGGGTATGGCGGGCCACGCCCGACGAAGATGAGCACTACGTCTACGCTAAAGCCCTCTAACGCCGCCCTTTCTCACGAGCCGGTCAGGTGCGTAGGTATGAACGCCTCGACGAGGGCATCTACCACCACCCGTACTTTGGGCGCCAGGTCCCGCGAGCGAGGCCAAAGCGCGGTAATGGGGACGTCTTCCGCAGGGGTGGGAATCGGCACCACTTCAAGCCGCCTGCTGCGGAGATCGTCCGCCGCGAGCCAGGTCGAAAGGTAGGCTAGCCCCAACCCGTTCACAGTCGCGTCCCGCAGGGCTTCGCCATGGCTGATGGTGTGGCGCGGCTGGATGACGAACCACCTGACCGTTCCGTCTGGGCCGCAAACCGCCCATGGCAGCGGGCGGCCATCTTTGGCGAAGGCGAGGCAGTCGTGATTGACGAGTTCTTCTACGGAGGCCGGACGCCCGCAACGGTCCAGATAGGCCGGTGCGGCGCAGATGATCGACCCTTGCGCACCAATGCGCCGCCCGATCAGGCTCGCGTGATCTCCGGGATCGCCAAGCCGCACCACAAGGTCGATGCCTTCCTCGACGAGATCGACCTGGCGGTCCGTGAATGAGATATCGAGATTGAGATCGGGGTTCCTGTCCGCGACCTCCTTGAGGACGGGCATGACGCACAAGCGGCCGAACGAGATCGGCAGGTTGATCCGCAAGGTTCCCGATACGACGCGCTTTTGTGAGGCCAGCAGCGTCTCCGCTGCGTTGAGTTCTTCCAGGACCTTGAGGCAGCTCTGGTAATAGGCCTGCCCTTCGGCCGTCAGGTTCAGGCTGCGGGTGGTGCGGTCCAGCAACCGGACACCGAGACGCTCTTCAAGGCGAGCGACGCTCTTACCGGTCGCGGACTTCGACATGCCCATGCGTGCGGCTGCTGCCGTGAAGCTGCCTGTCTCCGCCGCATGGACGAAGGCGGAAATGCCTTGAAGGTGGGAATGAATGTTCAGGCTCATCAATTGAAGACCAAATGGAGGAAATGTTCGCAAAATACGTCACAATACAATCCATATGATTGTCAATAAGATCCCTCGCTTAACACGTGAAAGGATCGACAATGAGCGAGATAATGAAACGATGGCAGCTGCCGTCATTCGGAGTGAAGAACCTGCAATTGGCCGAAGCGCCGGTGCCGGCGCCGGGCAGCAAAGATCTGCTGATCCGGGTTGCGGCGGTCTCCCTCAACTATCGCGACAAGCTGGTGGTCGAAGGCGAGTTACTACCCGACAGGCCAACCATGCCGTTCGTTCCGGTATCAGACATGGCGGGCGAGGTCGTGGCGACCGGCGCGGATGTGTCACGATTCAAGGTCGGCGACCGGGTGCTCGGAAACTTCTGGACGCAATGGATCGACGGCGAGCCACCGCGGGAGATGACCCGGCATGGCCTGTCGCTCGGCGGACCGCTTCCGGGCATGCTGGCCGAATATGTGAGCCTTCGCGAGGTCGTCGCCGTCAAGGCGCCCGCATCGCTGACGGACGAGGAAGCCTCCACCTTGCCGGTTGCGGCGCTGACGGCATGGTTCGCCCTGATCGAGACCGGTCATCTGAAAGCGGGCCAGATGGTTCTGGTGCAGGGCACGGGCGGCGTCGCCCTGTTCGGGCTCCAGTTTGCACGGGCGTTCGGAGCCCGCGTGATCGTCACCTCCCGGAGCGCGGAGAAGCTTGAACGCGCAAAGGCGCTCGGCGCCTTCGGCGTGATCGATACTCGTGCAAACCCGGACTGGTCCGCTGCAGCGCTGGACCTGACCGACGGGCGGGGCGTCGATCATGTGCTCGAGCTGGTCGGCGGCGACAATATCAGCCAGTCGGCCGGCGCACTGGCGAGTGGCGGGCGTATCGCCCAGATCGGCTTCATGAAGGGATCGGAGATCGTGCTGTCGGCGGTTCCCATGATGCTGAAGAGGGCCATTATCCAGGGCATTTCAGTCGGCCACAGGAGGGCATTCGAGGACATGAACCGCGCCACCGACGAACACGGCATCAAGCCGGTGATCGACAGGGTCTACGGATTTGAGGACGTGCGCGCGGCGTTCGATCATCTCGAACGCGGGCCGTTCGGCAAGGTTGTGGTTCGACTCAAGAGTGAAATTGGAAGCTGATTCTCAATTCCGCCTTGCCGTGGCGTGCGGTGATCGGCGGCGTTTGCATAGCTATGTCGCAGAATATCGCGCCACAGCGCGCAATCGGCGGGGCTGGCGGGCCACGCGGGACCCGGATGAGAGCTACGTCTACGCTATAACCCTCTACGCCCCTCTTTCTGCCTGTCTCGAGCTATTCGACCTTCCCCCACTCCGCGAGGAAATCGAGCAGCGCCCGGACGCGTGAGGGCAACGGTCCGCCCTGGCCGATATGGATGGCATGGAAGGCCTCGCGGTCACCAGGGTTGAGGTGACCGAGCACGGGCACGAGACGGCCGGCGGCGATGTCGTCGCGCACCGTGAAAGCGGCGAGACGGGCAAGTCCGCTGCCGCCGAGCGCCAAGTGCCGCAGCGCCTCGCCGTCGCTCGCCTGCACGCGGCCAACGGTCGGCACGACAATCATTTCGCCGCCCCTCTTCAACGGCCAGCCATCGACGGAGCGGACATAACCGAAGCCGATGCGATTATGGCTGTCGAGATCCTCCATTGTCTTCGGCTCGCCGACACGGGCGAGATAGGACGGCGCAGCGACGATCACCATCGCGGTATCACCGAGCTTGCGGGCGACGAGGCTCGAACTCTTCAACGGCCCCGCGCGCACTGCCACATCCGTGCGCTCCGCCAGGAGATCGACGATCTGATCGGTCTCGACGAGATCGAGCGTCACGCCGGGGTGACGCTCCAGGAACTCAGGCAGGATCGGCGCGAGGATATGGGTGGCGTAGGATGCGCTGGTGTTGAGCCGGATGCGGCCGACCGGCCGCTCGCCGGCGCCGGCATTGCGCTCGGCGTCCTCGATGTCCGCCAGAATGCGGGTCGCCCGCTCATAGAAGACGCAGCCCTCCGGCGTGAGCTGGAAGGCGCGCGTGGATCGGTTGACGAGCCGAGTGCCGAGCCGCGCCTCGAGCCGTGCGACGAGCTTGCTCACGGCTGACGGCGTCATGCGGCAGATGCGGGCGGCGGCGGAAAAGCCACCGCGTTCGACCACGCGGGTGAAGACTTCCATCTCGCCGGAACGATTGATCTCAGGTCGCGCCATTGTCTTTCAATTCATAAATGATGTTCCAATCCGCATTCTATATCACCTGAAGCCGAACATCTATCTGTTGTCCCGACACACACCATCGCGGGACAAATCATGCCCTTGGCGCTTTATGCCCTGACGGCCGGAGCCTTCGGCATCGGCGTCACCGAATTCGTCATCATGGGGCTTCTGCTGGAGGTCAGCGCCGATTTCGGCGTGACGATCGTCGCAGCGGGCCTGCTCATCTCCGGCTATGCGCTCGGCGTCGTCATCGGCGCGCCGGTCCTGACGGTCGTCACGGCGCGCTTGCCGCGCAAGACCGTGCTCATCGTGCTGATGGCGATCTTCGTCGCCGGCAACACCGCCTGTGCGATCGCGCCGAGTTACGGCTTCCTCATGGCGGCGCGCGTGCTGACCGCCTTCGCGCACGGCGCCTTCTTCGGCGTCGGCTCGGTGGTCGCGACCGGCCTCGTGGCCGCGGATCGCAAGGCCACCGCCATCGCGGTGATGTTCACCGGCCTGACGGTCGCCACGATCCTCGGCGTGCCGCTCGGCACGCTTGTCGGTCAGCATCTGGGCTGGCGCGCCACCTTCTGGGCGGTGGCGGTGGTCGGACTGATTGCGCTCGCCATCATCGCCGCCCTCGTACCCGAGGACGACCGCCCCGTCGAGGCGAGCGACTGGCGGGCGGATATCGCCGCCATTTTGCGGGCGCCCGTCCTTCTCGGCCTTGCGACAACGGCTCTCGGCTACGCCGGCGTCTTTGCCGTCTTCACCTATATTGCGCCGATGCTGACGCGGATCAGCGGCTTCTCGGAAGTCGCCGTGTCGCCGATCCTCCTCGTCTTCGGCGGTGGGCTCGTCGCCGGCAATCTCCTCGGCGGCAAGCTGGCGGATCGCTGGCTAGTGCCGACCGTCTTCGCGACGCTCGCCGCTCTCGCCGTTGTGTTGGCCCTGATGGCGCCTGGCCTGCGGTCGCCATTCACCGCCGTCGTCCTCGTCGGCTTGCTCGGTGCAACAGCGTTTGCGACCGTCGCGCCGCTTCAGATGTGGGTCTTGTCGAAGACGGAAGGCGCCGGCCAGAGCCTCGCCTCCTCGTTCAACATCGCCGCCTTCAACCTCGGCAACGCCATTGGCGCCTGGGCCGGCGGCTTCGTCATTGATCACGGCGCCGGTCTCGCCGCCATACCGCTATGGGCGGCGCTGTTTCCGCTCGCGGCGATCCTCGTCGCAAGTCTCGCGGTTAGCGAGGAGCGCGCGGCCAGGCGCGTCACCTGCTGAATCTATCACCTTCACCTCTCAGGAAAGACATGCCATGGAGACTTGCTTTCTCGGCCGCTCGGGGCTCGAGGTCCCGGTCCTCAGCTTCGGCGCCGGCACATTCGGCGGCAGCGGTCCGCTTTTCAGCAATTGGGGCACGAGCGATGCAATCGAGGCGCGTCGCCTCGTCGACATTTGCCTCGAGGCCGGCGTCAACCTGTTCGACACGGCCGACGTCTATTCCAATGGCGCTTCCGAGGAAGTGCTCGGCGCCGCGATCAAGGGCCGACGCGACGCCGTGCTGATCTCTACCAAGATCGGCCTGCCAATCGGCGACGGGCCCAACGACGCCGGCACGTCGCGGCTTCGCCTGATCCGCTCCGTCGAAGCGGCGCTGACGCGGCTCGGCGCCGACTACATCGACCTCCTACAACTCCATGCCTTTGATGCCGGAACGCCGGTCGAGGAAGTGCTGGCGACGCTCGATGCGCTCGTTCGCTCCGGCAAGGTTCGCTATGTCGGCGTGTCGAATTTCGCGGGTTGGCAGATCATGAAATCGCTGGCCGTCGCCGATGCCCACGGTTGGCCGCGCTATGTCGCCAATCAGGTCTATTATTCGCTCGTCGGCCGCGACTACGAATGGGACCTGATGCCGCTGGGGGCCGACCAGGGCCTCGGAGCCCTCGTCTGGAGCCCGCTCGGTTGGGGACGGCTGACCGGCAAGATCCGGCGTGGCGCGCCGTTGCCGGCGGAGAGCCGGCTGCACGAAACGGCCCAGTTCGGACCGCCGGTCGACGAGGAACGCCTCTATCGCGTCATCGACGTGCTCGACGAGCTGGCCAACGAGACCGGCAAGGCCGTGCCGCAGATCGCGCTCAATTGGCTGATCCAGCGTCCGACGGTTTCGTCGATCATCGTCGGCGCGCGGACCGAAGCCCAGCTCCGGCAGAATTTGGGGGCCGTCGGCTGGACGCTGGCGCCCGACCAGATCGCGCGGCTCGACGCGGCGAGCGCCGTCATGCCGCCCTACCCCCATTTTCCCTATCGGATCCAGGAGGGCTTCGCGCGACGCAATCCGCCAATCACGGGATAGAGAATGCATTACCAAACGCACGGAAATCAGCGGTGTTTGCGTAGCCATGGCGCAGGGTGTCGCGCCATAGAGAGCAATCGGCAGGGTGGCGGGCCGTGTCCGACGAAGATGAAAACTACGTCTGCACGATAGTCCTATGATGCCGCTTGGCTTCGTCCGTCCGCCGCGTTCAGCCATCCAGGGAGGCCAGCACGAAATCGGCACGCGCCGCCGTAGTGCTCTTCGGCAGGTGCAACACCTCATACTCCAGTGCCGGATAGGTCTCCATGAGGCGGCGATACTCCACCACCGCCGCATCGAACCCGTGCTTGCGATCCGTATCAGTCACATAGATGTCGGGCCAAGGCGGCGCCATGAACATGCGGCGATGATAGCGATGCGTCATACACAACGGACGCAGGACCGGTTCTCCGGTCAAAGCTTCCAATGCTGATGCCGCGTCGACAAGGCCGCGATCGAAGAACACCCAGCCCTTATGCTCCACCGCCGCCACGTGGTCCGCCAACGCTATGTCGATCGCGCGACGCAGAAACATTGCGAGATCGCCCCACGGCAATGCGCTGCCACCGCTGGCCGTTTCCTCGGCGATGATGCGGCGACCGGGTTCTTCCACGACGACATGGCCGCGAGCTCTACATCGAGGGTCGCGATTGAACTCAGAGATGCTCCATCAGCAAATCTTAACTCCCGTATCCCTTTCGAAAGCCGCTCAGAATCAACATAGCTTCTAGTTTTCTGGAACCACGCTGCAACCTGATCGATCACTGCTCTTGAGCCAGCTTCCGGGTTGAGGATGAAACTATTTGCATACACAAGCATGTAGGTTCTCCAGCGGACTTCGTTTATACATACTTACATCGCGTGGGAGCCGTCTGGAGCCTCGCACTAGGGTGCGCTCCTGGCGCATCTTGGACGGCATCACCCGTGAAAAACGTGGCGAGATTATCCATTCTGCGTTGGAAGCCCTGTAATTTAAAGCCTCGGATCGATCGGCTCGCTCTCCAGCGCGAGGATCGCGAAGACGCATTCATGGGTCTTGCGCAGGGGCGCGCCGGCGGTAAAGCGCGTCAGGGCTTCATGACCGAGCGCAAATTCGCGAAGGGCGTTGGTCCTTTTGCTGCCGAGCCCGCGTTGGCGCAGGCGTTCGAGATGTTCCGGCAGGTCATATTCCGGGCCGTAGATGATGCGCAGATATTCCGGGCCACGCACTTTCAGCGCCGGCTGGATCGGCCCCTTGGCGCCGCGCGCGATGAAATCTCGCGGCTTCACGACCATACCTTCGCCGCCCGCTTCCGTCAGCTCCTCCCACCAGCGCGTCGCCTTCTCGCAAGCCGAGGCGTCCTCCAGAGCGAGTCGGAGCCAGCGAGTCGTCGCCACATTCTGCGCGCCGGTCGCCGCCAATGTTTCGGCGATCGACATGTGCCAGAGATGGTCCTTGTCGAAATGCGTCGCGCCTGCGCTCGCCAGCAGATGGAATGGGGCGACATGCAGATCGTCGAGCGAGCGAACCGGCCAGACATAGGGCTTCCAGGCCTCGCCATAGCGCGCGGCTTTTTCGGCGCGGATCGCGAGCCGATCGCGCAGCGCCTCTACAGAAACGCCGCGAGCGGCGGCGCGCGCGGCGGCGTCATGGGCGAGCGCGAGACCGGCGTGGCTCGCGGCGGCGACCGGCGCATATTGCTGCTCGATCAGCGCCGAGGCCTTGGCGGACCAGGGCATGATTTCCGTATCGAACAGGAGCCAGTCGGTCGCGAGCGTCTCCCAGAGGCGGGCGCTGTCGCAAGCGGCGCGTAGCCGCGCGAGCAGCGCCTCGCATTCGGCGGCGTCCGCGAAGAAGGCGCGGCCCGAGCGCGTCCAGATCTGGCCGCTCTCGCCGGAGAGGACGCCGAAACGCCGGCGCGCGACGTCGGCGTCGCGGCAGAGCGCAACGACGGCGCGCGAGCCCATGTGCTTTTCCTCGAGCACGACTTCCTTTTGGCCGCGCTCGCGGAAGAAAGCGAACGCCTCCTCCGGGCGCTCGAGAAAGCCGTCGCGCGCGCTCGTCTCCACCGGCGACATGGTCGGCGGGAGATAGACGAGCCATTGCGGCGCGAGGGCGAAACGGCTCATCGCTTCGAGCGCCGCAGCGGAATTCTCCTCGGCGATGGGAATGCGCCGCAGCAGCGTGGTGTCGATCCATCGCCGTCCCGACACATCGGCATGATCGAGAAGCCGATCCGCCTCGGCCTGCAAGGCGGTCTCCGGCGCGGCGACGAGCGGGCGCGCCGGCTCGCAATAGACGCGCGCCGCCGGGACCTCGACGAACTCCCGCTCCGGCCAGCGCAGCGCCGTGAGCTTGCCGCCAAAGACGCAGCCCGTGTCGACGCAGATGGTGTTGTTGACCCATTCCGCATCCGGCGTCGGCGTATGGCCATAGACGATGGCCGAACGGCCGCGGTAGTTCGCCGCCCAATCGAGCCGCACCGGCAAGCCGAACTCATCCGTTTCGCCCGTCGTCTCGCCGAACAGAGCGAACTCGCGGACAGCGGGCGAGCCGCGACCGATCATTTCCTCCTTCAGCCCAGCATGGGCGACGGCGAGCTTGCCGCCGTCGAGCCAATAATGACTGCGGAGATCCGCGAGGAAAGTCTTCACGCGCTCCCGGAACTCGCCCGGCTCCTCGGCGAGCTGATCGATCGATTCCTGAAGCCCATGGCCGACCGTGACCTTTCGGCCTTCGAGCCAGCGCGACAATTTGCGGTCATGATTGCCCTGCACGACATAGGCGACGCCTGCCTCCTGAGCCGCCATCGCGATGCGCAATACCCCGGAACATCCGGGCCGCGATCGACGAGATCGCCGACGAAGACCAGCTTGCGGCCATGCGGGGCCGAAACGGCGACGGCCTCGCCTTCACCCTCGACGACATAGCCGAGCGATTCGAGCAGCCGCCGCAATTCGTCGAGGCAGCCATGCACGTCGCCGATCACATCGAAGGGGCCGGTATCGTCGCGCTTGTCGGTCCACATGGGGCGGCGCTCGACGACCGCCGCCTCGATCGCCGCGACCGAGGACAGCTTCCAGATCTGCCGAAAGCCCTCATTGGCGAGCCCGCGCAGGCCGCGATGAATCTCCTGAATCATGCGCTGCGGAACGCCGGGTCCGAAATCGCGATCCAGCCGCGCCTTGTTGCGCTCGATGCAGACATCGAGGCCCGGATCGACGACGATCGCCACGGGCAGCGCGTGCCAGCGGCGCGCGAGCTCGACCCAGGATTTGCGATCAGCGGCGCGCACATTGGTCGCGTCGATCACCGCGAGGCGGCGGTTCTTCAGGCGCTTCTCGGCGATGGCGGCAACGAGCGCGAAAGCGTCGGCGGAGGCCGATTGGTCGGTCTCGTCGTCGCAGACGAGACCGCGGCAATGATCCGAGGAGATCACCTCCGTCGGCTTGAACCAGCGCGAGGCGAAGCTCGTTTTGCCCGCGCCCGTCGCGCCGATCAGCACGACGAGGCAGAAGTCGGGAATGTCCAGGAGGGTCGGGAGAGGCGCATTCATCTCGAGAACACCGCAACCTGTGTGACGGGGCCGAGCTCCGGATGCTCCTCGCCTATGCCGGAAAAGGCGACCGAATAGCCGTGGCTCTTGGCGATCACCTGCGCCCAATCGTGAAATTGCGCGCGGGTCCATTCGAAGCGATGGTCGGGATGGCGGAAGGCGCCGGCGGGCAGAGAATCGAACAAAGCGTTATATTCGGCGTTCGGCGTCGTCACGATCACGGTCTTCGGATGCGCTGCGCCGAAGACGATCTCGACCAAAGTCGGCAGACGGTCGGCGTCGAGATGCTCGATCACCTCGACGAGGGCGACGGCGTCGGCATCGGCCCAGCGCGCGTCGCGATAGGTGAGCGCGCCATGCAGCAGACTCACGCGCTCCATCGAAGGGCCTCCGGCGCGATCGAGCTTCAAGCGCTCCTTGGCGCGCTCCAACGCGCGGGTCGAAGCGTCGAGGCCGATCACACGTTCGAAGCCGCGCTCCTTGACCAGACGTTGCAGCAGCCGGCCTTCTCCGCAGCCGAGATCGGCGACGCTGCGCGCGCCCGCCTCTTTCAACAGGCCGACGACGGCGTCGAGCCGCCGATCGTGCAGACGCAGCGGCGCCTCCAGCGCCTCCTCGCGCGGCGGCGTCTTTTCGTCCTCCAGACCCTCCTCAGCCTCGGTGTCCGGCGCGAGACGCGCGAGGGCGGCGCGCGCGAGGCTGCGGCGGTTCTTCAAGAAGCGCCGCGCGATCGTCTCGCGCTCGGAGTGCCCGACGAGCCAGGCGCCGCCTTTGGCGACGAGCTTCTCCACCTCGTCGTCGCCGACCCAATAATGCTTATCGGCGTCCATCGCCGGGATCAGCACATAGAGATGACCGAGCGCATCGGCGAGGCGCAGCGTCCCCGCGAGCCGCAGCTCGACATAGCGCGAGGGGCCGTCCGCCCCCTCGATTCGGCGCGCCTCCACGGTCCAGCCGAGCGGCCCGAAGAGACGCTCCAGCAAATCGCCGTCGCGCGGCGCGGGGAGAGGCGCGACGACGATCTCGAGCGGGATCGCCGTCGCCGCGAGCTCCGGCCGCTCGCGCGAGACGCCGGTCATCGCCGTGCGGAACGCCTTGTTGAGCGCGACCGAGAGGAAGGACGACGCCGCATAGGGACGGTCGTTGACATATTGATCCGCGACCCCTTCGGCGCCGCCGCGGCCGCGCACGAGTGCGACCGGATCGAGGTCGAGGACCAGCGCCGCCTCGCAGCGCTCCACGTCGGCCTGCGGGAAAAACACGGTTCCGCGTCCAAAGGACAGCTCGAGGTCATGAGCGCGATCGGGATGCTTCATCAGCAGAAAGCCGAGATCGGTGGCCGGCGCATGCGTGGTGGCGATGGACAAATACATGGCGGATATCGAGTTTGCTCGGCAATGAGTTCGGCGCGGACGCCTATAGCAGGCGAGCTTCGACTTGTCTCGGCCGAGGGCGGCGAACGAGAGGCGGAGATCGACGCCGCTGACCTGCTGACCACCACGCCGATGGTCCGCGGTCTTGCGTCCAGGCGCCACCATGATGTATCAGTGTCACCGTTGGACGGCGGTGTTGCCGGATAGGGTTTTCCGGTAGAATCACGATGTTACGCGCCTATTGGTAGCGAGTCCATCCTCCGCTACCACTCGCCGTAACGCCGAAACAATCCTATCCGTACAATGTTTTAGCCGTCCGCTGGTAGTCGGCTCTACGTGGCCCTTGCGCGTCGGGTTCTGGTGCGAACGGCGTGAGCAGGGCATAATCCCCGAGGGCGGAACCGAACGCCGGGGTTATGGGCGATGCTGAGCGCGAACGATCTTTTCAATGGGTCATCGTTCTCTGCGTGCGCTGATATCTGCGATACAAGCTCAGCTTCCGAGATCTCGTGGAAACGATGCGGAGCGCAGCTTGTCGTTGGCCCATACGACCATCATGCGCTGGGTTCAGCGCTACGTTCCGGAGGTCGAAAAGCGGTGGAACCGTTTCGCGCCGGGCTGGCGGATCGTGGCGCGTCGATGAGACCTGCGCCAAAATCAAAGGGCCACCCATCGCGTAGTTATCGGCAAAAATTGCACCGCAACCGGCTTGCTCACCGAAAAATGCTCGCACCGGCATGATCGCTAAATTTTCAAGGTCGAAGCGGACTCTTGGGCAATGCGCGGTCTGTTTCCGTTACGGCTGTGGATGTCTGCCCTGTCCAGACCAACTGTAGAATAGTGTCCCACTTTGCGGCCCAGGCTTCGAGACGCTGAACATATCGTGATTTGTCCAGATTTCGCGCGAGATTATATTTGTTCCAGTCATTGTCCAGCCATGCGACCTTTGTCGATGGCGTGATCCCCTCGACCTCGGGATTGAAAAAGAATTTCGCGATCAGCAGGCGCTCGTGGCTCGCATAGCGGAACATGGCTCCGAGCATTGTGCTCGGCACAGTGACGCGCCTTTCGTCGAGGTCGCCGAAAGCGGCGCGCAACAAAGTGTTTGGCTGCTGCGACGAGGATTCCTGCGCGTCGGTGATGAGCAAGTCGACATAATAGCATCGCTGATCGCCAAAATCCTCGTTGCGGACGAGCTTGGTGAAGATGACGTCGCTCCTCTCGCAATTGGCGTCGGCGCGAAATCCGGTCGGGCTCGGCGTCGTCTCGTCGTTTCCGATTAGCAGCACCAGCCCGCGCAGCTTCCCTTCCGACTCGTTCGCCAGCGCCTTCACATCGATGGTGACGTGATTTGTGTCTGTGCCCGGCAGGGAGGCGACGACGCGCCATGTTCCTGCCGGGAGCGGGATGACGCGGCCGTTGAAAGAAATTTCGCGCTCGAGAACATCGCCATATTTCACGGTGGAAATGGGCGGCTCCGGTTCCGTCGCCGGCGTGGCGCCGGAGCTCGGCGAGACATAAGCGCTCGGAGTCATTGGCGATCCGCTCGAACCCGCCCGAAGACTCGTGAAGCTCGGCGGATAGGCGAGAGTGAGTGCGGAGGCGCAGATCGCGATGATCAACGCTGTCCGCCACGCGGGCGCGGTTCGCCAGAGGTGTTGGAAGCCCGACATGATTTCCTGTTCTCTGCGGGGGAGCCGCCTCAGTGTTTCGATCGTCGGACGCGAGGATGGAGCCTGGCCCAGGGCGCGGATGCGTCGTCGAGCCTTCGCTCGAAAGCCGCTTGGACGAAACCGTGCCAGCTTTTGATCCATGTCCGCAAAGAGGCGTAGACGGCCTTTTGCCGTGGGCCGAGCGGCCCTCGGCTCGGCAGCCATTTCGACTTGTCGTTCGCCTCCGCCTCGGGCAGCTCTTCCGAGAGCCGGGTCGAGGGGAAGCCGTACATCAGGACCGCCGTGCGATCACGGTCGCCGATCTCGAACACTGGGTTCAAAATTAGTTCGGGCGCAGAGACCCCGCGCGCGCGCAGCTCCGCCTCGATCGCCTCATATCCGCGGAAGGCTCGCCGAATTCCTGCGCCGTCGTCGATGTGTATCTCCCAGCAGTCCTGAATGGCGCCGAGCTCGAAGCGCTCGCGTTCGCTGAAAAAGCCGGAAGCGTGCGCGCAGGTGTTTCGAACCTTTTCGACCGGTAAAGCCAAATCGGGCCGCGCATAGGCGATGCTGACAACGCCTTCGAGCTTGCCCTTCGACAGCTGCGCCAGAACGATCTCGTCCGCGACAATCGAGTCGTCGATGGATTGCGGAACCGCCGCCAGCAGAGTCCAGGCGCCGCGCGGCAGAGGCCAGCGGTTGCCGCCGAGCGGCACGCTGCCGATGTAGGTTTCGCCGATCCGCGGATTGGCGACCGGACGAAATCTTTCGCTTTTGAGATCGAAGTTCCGCCATTTCGCGGGGAGCGGCCCGTTATCGAGCTCTCCGCTCAGTCCGGCGCGCACCGCCTCCGCCCAGCGGCGCGTCCACCAGCGCCACTTCTCGACGAAGGGCGTCCATTCGATGGGAACAGCTCCCGCTCGGTAAGATTTGGGCGCTGGTAGTCCGGCGCGCTCTGGCGAAAATCCGACGAAGACGTAGAGGCTGATGAGCTTGTCGGAAAACGCGAAAAAGGAGCCGATGAGCTGTGGCGGCACGTTCGTCACCCCGCGGGCGACCAGCTCCCGATATAATGGAAAGCGGGCGTCCTCCGGCGAAATCTCGGTCGGATTGATGACCGCGCAATAGTCGTCGGGGCCACGATAAGATGCGAGGTCGATCGAGCGCTTCTGCGCGCACAAGCTCTCTTCTTGCGGATCGAGAAAACGAGCTTCGATCTGGATCACGCCCTCGAGCGCATGATCGGCGATGCGTACGAGTGTGACTTGATCGATCGCGGTGGCGTCGTCTGAATCGACCTGCGGATTGCGCAGCACGTCTTTCCACTTCCCCGGCGGCAACGGCACGAGAAAGGGGCCGATCGGCGCGACGTCCGAGAACACTTCGCCCGCCCGGATTCCCAGGTCAGGCAGCATGGGAATGTCGCTCCTCGGATTTCGGAGGCGGGGCAGCCGCAGGGGCGCAGCCGTCGGTTCCGCAGCGCTCGCGGCCGGGCCGGCCAATCCGTCTCTCACCCTATGGTCCCAGTGAATGGCCCATTCTCGCAGCATCAGCATGATGCTGAGCCTCAGCCCTTCGAATGCGTCGTTCGAGCGTGGTCCTCCAGGCCAGAGCGCGGGCGGAATTTCTTTTCCGTCGCGAGCGCCCGAATAGAGCCGCTCTGTCCGCAGCCACACGAACGTATGGGCTATGACGCCATTTCGCTTGGTGACGGACGAGACGGCCGGCAGCAATCCGATCGTCTCTTCAGACGGAATTTTGAGCCGAATGACATCGGAGACCGGATCGGGCGGCAAATTCGTCCGATCGATTATCCCGAGCTTCCAGCAGCTATAGTCGCTTTCTGCGTCTCGTATCGCTTTCTCGCCTTGATACCGGGCCTTCGGCGGATCGCATTCCCCCGAGGCGCTCGCATCGGAGCCGGGTCGATCGCCGACTTCGCCGACGGCGAACATGACGAGCGCTTCGAATTTGCGCCGCTCGTCATATCGGGCGAGCGCGACGCGGAAGGCGCGGACGCCGTTGGGATTCAGCTTCGGCACATAAGCCAGAAGCTCCCAGCTTCCTTCCGGCAGGGGCCAATCACGGTCGCCGAAGCGAATGGCGCCGACATAGACATCGCCTTCTTTCGGAGGCGATGGGGCGCTCCTCGCGGGCGCCGGCCCGAGAAGGACCACGACGAGCGCTGCTAAGAGCGTCGAGAGAAACGGACGTCTCATGCGGGTTCGACCACCACTCTGCCGCCGTCATTGACGAGCATGACGCGCTGCGCATTGCGCTGCTTCGCCTCGATCAGAGAATCGCTGATCGTGTCTTCTATCGCGCGCGCCAGATCGCGCGACGATGCGGCCGCGCCGAGGCGCTCGTGCCGCTGCATGATATCGAAGAGCAGATGCGCATCTATGCCGCCATCGGCGACCGAAAGGCCATAGCCGGCGATCATCGCCTCGATCTCGAGCGCGGCCACTCGCGCGACATCGAGCCCTCGAAGCGGCGCGAACACGAAAATCCGATCGATCCGATTGAGAACCTCGGGCGCGAAGCTTTCAGCTTTCAGCGCCTCCACCGAGGCGCGGCGGATCTCGTCGGGCGCGCCGGCGCCGGCCTTGGCGATCTTCGTCAGCTGCTCCGTCGCCGCATTGGTCGTCACGATGAAAATCGCACGCGTCGTCGAGATCTGGCGTCCGTCCGACGCCTCGGTCACGAAACCGTCGTTCCATGCGGTGAGGAATTTCTTGTGAACCTCGTCATGCGCTTTCTCGAACTCGTCGAGCAGAACGACGACTTCCGGGTGGTTGCGCAGCATCGCCGTCAACTTTCCATAGCTGTCGGAGCCGGCGTAGCCTTGCGGCGAGCCGAATATTTGGGTCGACGCCAGAGGCGAGGAGAATTGCGTCATGTCCAGATGGAGCAGCGGCCGATCCAACGCCACCGCGAGACATTTTCCGAGATAGGTCTTGCCTGTTCCAGGCGAGCCCGCGAACAAGAAAACGCCGACCGGCCTGTTCCGCAGGCTCAGCGCCAGACGGCGACGAATTTGCGCGGCGATGTCGTCGCACACCTCGTCCTGCCCGATGACCTTCGCTTTCAGCCGCTGTCTCAGATCATTGGCGTCGATCAGCACCGATATTCGGCTTTCGCCGGCCACGAGGCGCTCCAGCGCGTTTTTGTTGGTGAGGCGGTCGAGAATATCCATGATCCACCTGTGGGATAGAAAGCGAGGCCACGCCCTCCCGGCGTGGAGCAGTCCGGCGACAACTGCGGCCCAGGCCATTGTCGCTACAGCAAAATAGAACCAGGAGCCGCGTGTGAGGAACGCATTGGCGGATTGCGTGGTGACGCCGGACTGAATCGCCAATTGGAGGGTGGACAAAATCCATAGGGGCAGCAACAGCAATGGCGCGTAACGCGTGAGCGCGGAGAGGAGCCGCTGCATGGCGCTATTCCAAAATCACCGGGATTGAAATTTGCTGCCCAACGCTCAGCACGGCGAGAGGCGCGGCTCCGTCCGGCCCGACGAGACCGACGGTGACTCCGCCGCCGCCGCCATCGACGACGCCGATGACCGTCGCCACCCCGTCGGAGGGAAAGGGGATCGCTACGGCGACCGGCTGCTTGGCGAGCCGGATCATTCGAGAAAATCCACCGCTTTGAAATTCGATTACATCGCCGTCCTCGGCGTCGGAATCGTAGAAAACGATCCAGACCAGCTTCGCCTGTCGCGAGGCGATATCCGCTTCCAGGCTCTCTTGCGCCTGCGACGAAAGCGCCATTTCGAGCATCGCCGCTTTCATCTCCCTCGGTTCGACCGAACGTAAGGCGACGGGCGGCCGGGCCTCGGCGATAGACGCGCGACGCGCGATTTCCGCCGGAGAAATCCGATCCTCCGAGGAGCCGGTCATCTGCGCCGCGCCGATCAGTGCGGCCGTCGTGGCGGCGACGATTATCGGAATAGTCGGAAGCTTCGGCGCCGGCTTCGGCGTCGACTTGCAATCGGGGCGCGGAAAGCTGTCCATATCTACATGAACCAAGAAGATTATCAGGATGGTGATAAAGTATGATAACATATCGTCGATACGCTTGCGACCGGAATCGCTCGACGTTTGGGGTCGAGCGCGGCGCGCTCAAATCTCGCCGACGATATCGCTCGCGACTTCGGCGATCAAAGACCGCAGCCAGCGATGGGCGGGGTCGTGGCGGTAGCGCATGTGCCACGCCATCTCGACCGGGAAGGTTCCGAGATCGACGGGCGCCGGCAGCACCTTGAGCCGTCGGTCGTCGGCGAGGCGGCGGCAGATCAGGCGCGGCAAGGTCGCGCAATAATCGGTGACCGCCACCATCTCCGCGACCGCGAAGAAATTCGTCACTGAAATGGCGACGTCGCGCCGCAGCTCCTGTCGCGCCAGCGCCTGAAACAGCCCCACGCGCAGGCGGCCGGGCGGAACCACATTGACGTGGCGCAGCGCCTCGAACTGCTTCCTCGTGATCTTGTCGCCGATTTCGGGGTGGTCCGCCCGCACCACGCAGGCCAGGCTCTCCTCCATCAGATGCTGCACGACGAGATTGTCCGGCGGGTCGACGATACGGCCGAGAACCATCGCCGTGGCGCCGGAAACGACTCCGGTCTCGGCGAGGTCATTGCCATAGGGCGTGAGACGCAAAGTGACTCCCGGCGCGATCCGCCCGAGCCGCGCGACGATCGCCGGCGCCAGCACATATTCGACATAGCTGTTGGGTGCGATGGTGAAGAGACGCTCGGCCTTCGCCGGATCGAAATCCTGCTGGCCCAGCACGGCGTCGTCGAGCTTCGTCAGCGCATCGGCGACCACCGGAGCGAGCTCCAGAGCGATCGGGGTCGGCTGCACGCCGTAGCGCCCGCGGATGAAAAGCTGATCTTGCAGCATCGCCCGTAGCCGCGCCAAGGCATTGGACATGGCCGGCTGGGTCATGCCGAGCCGCTCCGCCGCGCGAGTGACGCTGCGCTCCTCCATCAGGGCGACGAAGATGGGCAGCAGGTTCAGATCATAGCGCATCAGTTATAATCCCATACCTATATCTAGAATAAAAGAAATAAAGCTGCAGAATGATAGGCGCAGGCGCATGTTGGCGGCGTCCAAGGGGACGTGAGCCAATGGAGGCTGCAATGACCAAGGGGAAAGTGCTGGCGATCGGCTCCAACGCCACACGGATCGAGGTCCAGGGCGGCGGCTGGGGCGCGACCGGTCAATATCTCAACGAAACCGTCATCCCCGCCATGGCGCTGATCGACGCCGGCTATGAGATCGTCCTCGCCACGCCCGACGGAACCAAGCCGCATATCGACGCAACGTCGGACACGGCCGCGCATTTCGACAGCGACGAGGCCGCCTATCGGCGCGCGAAAAGCTTCTACGCCGAGCATCCCGCGATGAACGCGCCACGCAAGCTGCGCGAGGTCATCGCGGAAGGCCTCGACCTTTATGTCGGCGTCTTCGTTCCCGGCGGACACGCGCCGATCACAGACCTCATGCAGGATCGCGAAATGGGCGAAGTCCTTCGCCATTTCCACGAAAGCGCCAAGCCCACCGCCCTACTCTGCCACGGCCCGATTGCGGTGGTCGCGGCGATGCCGCACGCTCGCGAATTCCGCGCGGCGCTGATCGCCGGCGCCGTCGAGATCGCCAGGAAATGGGCCGAGGGCTGGCAATATGCCGGCTATAGGATGACCGTCTTCTCAGCGAGCGAGGAGACGGTCGCCGAGAACCAGATCCTCCATGCGAAGCTCTATTTCGACATGCCCTTCGCGCTGACGGCGGCAGGCGGCGAGGTTTCCGTCGGCGCGGTCGACTTCGCGCCGCATGTCGTCATCGACCGCGAGCTCATCACCGGACAGAACCCGCGCTCCGATCATCCGATCGCCGCGGCCCTCATCGCGGCGTTGGATCGCTCGCTCGCGCCGACATGAGCAAATGAAATGAGAACGCGCATGACCGGCGGGGCGCTGCGCATGCGCGTCGCGCTCCTCGCGACAGTCGAAGGACGGACAGCAATGACAGTGAAAATCATCGCTCTGCTCACCGCCAAACCCGACAAGCAAGAGGCGCTCGAAACGCTGCTCACCGGCATGATCGCGCCGAGCCGCGCAGAGCCGGGCAATCTGCGCTACGATCTATGGCGCGACCAGACCGATCCCGCGCGCTTCGTGCTCGACGAGCTCTACACGAACAGCGAAGCAGTTGCGGCGCATCGCGAGACGCCCCATTTCCACGCCTATCTCGCGGCGATCAATGATCTCGCCGAACGGACGGCCTTGTCGCTCGACCCCGTCCAGGTGGGCTGACCGTCCAATCATCATCTCCGGCGGTGCGAGAAGGCCGGAACCGTCGACCACGTCTCCGGCGGAAGCCGAACACGCGCGACAAAAGAGGATTTGCATCATGAGCGAAGGCATCGAAGGCAAGGTCGTGCTCATCACCGGCGGCGGCGTCGGACTCGGCGCCGAGACCGCGCGCCATCTCGCCGCGCGCGGCGCCCGCATCGCCGTCGCAGCGCGCCGCAAGGACAAGCTCGATGAGGTCGTAGCCGAGATCACGAAAGCGGGCGGAGAGGCGCGCGCCTATCCTTTGGATGTGACCGACAAGCATCAGGTCAAGGCGGTCGTCGATGCGGCGGTCGCCGATTTCGGCCGCCTCGACGTCATCGTCAACAATGCCGGGCTGATGCCGATCCGTCCCATGATCGAAGTGAACACCGAGGAATGGGACGCGATGATCGACGTCAATCTGAAGGGCGTGCTCTATGGAATCGCCGCCGCTCTGCCGATCTTCGTCGCGCAGGACAGCGGCCATATCATCAACATCAGCTCCGTCGCCGGCACAAAGGTCTTCGCGCCGGGTGGCACGGTCTATTCGGGCACGAAATTCGCCGTGCGCGCGATCTCCGAGGGGCTCCGGCAAGAAATCGGCGGCAAGATCCGCGTCACCTCGATCGAGCCGGGCGCCGTCGACAGCGACCTCAAATATTCGACGACGAGCGGCGCCCGCGCGACTGTAATGGATTTTTACAAGATCGCTATTCCGGCCGCTTCCGTCGCGCGCGCCATCGCTTTCGCGATCGAGCAGCCCGCCGATGTAGACATCAATGAAATCGTGCTGCGCCCGACTACGCAGGAATTCTGATCGACCAGGGTCCGGCGGCAGGCCGGAAGGCCGCCGCCGGAGGAGCCAAAGGATGGAAACGGTGAGCATACAGAAGCTTCTGCCAAGCAAGCTCGGCTTCGGCGCCGCCCCGCTCGGCAATATGTTTCGCGACATTCCAGAGGAGGAGGCGCGCGCGACTGTGGAGGCCGCCTGGAACGACGGCGTCCGCTATTTCGACACGGCGCCCTTCTATGGCGCCGGCCTCGCGGAACTCCGCTTGGGCGAGGCCTTGGCGGGCAAGCCGCGCGAGGATTACGTCATCAGCACCAAGGTGGGCCGCGTCATCCTCGACGAGGTCGAGGACATCGGCGCCCGCGATCTCGGCGAGACGAGCGGTGTCTTCGCTCATGGCCGTCCGAACCGCATCGTCAATGATTATTCGGAGAGCGCGACGCTGCGCTCGCTGGAAGACAGCCTGAAGCGCATGAGGACAGACCATATCGACTTCGTCTTCGTCCATGACGTGGCGCAGGACTTCTATGGCGACGAGTGGCTGGCCATGTTCGAGAGCGCGCGCCTCGGAGCCTTTCGCGCACTCGACCGGCTGCGCGAGGAGGGCGTGATCGCGGGATGGGGCCTCGGCGTCAACCGCGTCGAGCCGATCGAGATCGTGATGGAGCTCGACGAGCCGCGTCCCGACATATTTCTGCTCGCCGGCCGCTACACGCTGCTCGACCATGAAAAGGCGCTTCAGCGCGTGATGCCGATGGCGGCGGAACGCGGTCTGCGCATCGTCGTGGGCGGACCCTATAGCTCGGGCGCGCTGGTGGGCGGACCCAATTTCGAATATGCGCCGGCGACGCCGGCCATTCTCGACAAGGTCGCGCGGATCAAAGCGATCGCCGACGAGCATGGAGTCGGCATGAAGGCGGCCGGGCTGCAATTCTCGCTCGCGCATCCGGCGGTCGCGGCGGCGATACCCGGCGCGAGCCGTCCGAGCCGCATTGCAGAGGATCGCGCCGCCATGGATGAGATCATTCCGGCAGAGTTTTGGCGCCGTCTGCGCGACGCCGGCCTCATCCACCCTGCCGCGCCCACTCCTGTCGCACGGTGACAGGGCTCGCCGGCTCGATCCGAGCGGGCCATTCGCGCCATTCGCCGCCGCAACCATTTCGCGGCCGAGCCGACCGATTACGCACGCCTCAAAGATAGCCGCGGCGGATCACGGATTCCGTCGCGGCGCCAGAGTGCTACAAATGCGCGTGACACCACTCGGCCAGCATCGCCGGACGTGATGCGACGCCAATGACTTGCGCATTCTGGCGCCCGGGGGCGGTATCCCCCCGCCCCAGCCAGAATTCCACAAATTACTGGAATCACTAGAAAATCGCCTTAGCTGGGGCGAGTTTCCACATCCCTTGTGACACATGGCTTCACAGCTTCGCTCTTCAGCGAATCTCCCGGCGCACTGGCGTAGGTCTGGACGAGCGTTCGGCGTCGGCTCGCTCGTTTTCTGCTCCGCTCGGCTGGCCGAGGCCTCCGGCTCGGGCGTGCAGATGCGCGCCGCGCCGAGCGCGACCATCTCCTCGCAACAGACCGCTTGCAGGATTTTCGCCGTCCCGCTCTGACGGCTCGGCGGCGCCAGCCGCTGCACCGGCGCCAGGAAAGTCGGCCTGCTTTGCTGTGCTTTGACGGAATGCTGTCGATCGAGCCGCGCCGTTCGATCCATGTGACGATTCTGCAACAGGCGATGCGCATTCGCCTGGCGTCTGGTCCTCCGCCCTTGACTCGGCGCAGGATCCAGAGGTTCCGTGAGCAGCATGGACAAGTCCGCGCCTTGGACGAAGAGGGGCGCCCGCATTTTGATCGCGGGCCTAACGGCGTGGGTCCTCGTCATTCAAGGCATGACAGCCGCGGCGTCGGCGCGCTGGAACGTCGTGGACGGCGGCGCCGTCTCGGCGGATTTCGCTCGCTGCGCGGCCGACAGCGACGCTGGCGACCATCGACATTCGCCCGTGCGGCACATTTCCTGTTCCTGCTGCATCCCGTGCCGCTCCGGCCAATTCGGCGTCCTCGGCGATAGTGCCGCGGCGACGCCGGACAGCATGAGACCATCATTTCCGATCGCCGGCGCCATTTCCACCTATTTCCTCCTGATCGGAGAACCGGCGTCGCCCCTCGGCTGGATCACCTCTTGGTCACAGCGCGCGCCGCCTCGGCTCGCATAGCCTTTTTGCTTCGCCGCCAGCGGCGCGCAGACGCATTGCCCCGATCGGGGGCGGCGGAGCCTGCCCGAGACTCTCCCTCGCTCCTGCCGGAGCCCCTCATGCTCGACGACAAAAAGTCGCTTCTGCGCGCGCTGTTCTTGCGTAACCGGCGCGAGTTGCTCGGCTATCTCACGCGGAAAGTCGGGGCCGACAATGCTGCGGATCTCCTCCAGGAGACCTTTCTCAGGGCGCTGCGCCATGAGAGCTTCGAGACCGTCCTCGATCCGCCGGCCTTCCTCCAGCGGATCGCCGCCAATCTCAGCCTGGATTTCGCCCGCCGGCGCAGGACCGAGACGCGCTATCTCGAATATGTCGATTATTTCGTCGACGCCCCGTCCGACGCGGCCACGCCCGACGAGATTCTCGAATACAAGAGGAAGTCGCAGAGGCTCGACGCGGCGATCCGAGCACTGCCGCCCCGCTGCCGCGACGTGTTCCTCATGGCCGTGTTCGAGGACATCCCCATGAGCGAGGTGGCGCGCCGGCTCGGCATTTCGGACAGAATGGCGCGCAAGCATATGGCCAGCGCCATCCGGCTGTGCCGCGCCGCTCTGGATTGAGACGAAATTTTCGCGGGCGAGGTTCCGTTTTGTCCGCCTTCGCCGTCGGAATAGACGATAGCCCTCGGTCGCCTCTGGGACTTCGAAATGCGCCAAGACCCGAAAGACTCCGATGAAGACCCCGCCCGCGAGGCCGCCATCGCCTGGTGGGTCGCGCGCCGATCCGGCCCGCTGCCGCCGTCGGAAGAGGTCGCCTTTCAGGCGTGGCTCGCGCGCGATCCGGCGCATCGCGCGGCCTTCGCCGATATTTCCGGCATGGTCCGACATGTGCGGAGCATGGAGCCCGCGCTCTACGCGCACGTGCGTGTCCCTGCGGTCCGGCGCTATGAGCGACCGGCGGCCGCCCTCGCCGCCGCCGCCGCATTCGCCTTGCTTCTGGGCTTCGACGATCTTTCGATCGCCCTGCGCGCCGATCGCTCCACGGGCGTCGGCGAGATCCGCTCTATCGTCCTGGACGACGGCTCCAAGGCGCATCTCGACGCGCGCTCGGCGATCACGCTGCGATATGCGGCGGGCGAGAGGCGCGTGGTCCTGCTGCGTGGCGAGGCCTTGTTCGAGGTCGCGCCGAACCCGGCCCGTCCTTTCGTGGTGGAAGCGGCCGAGGGGACCGTCACGGCGCTGGGCACGGCTTTCGACGTGGCGCTGATCGGCGATGGCGCGCGCGTCACGGTGACGGAGCATAGGGTGGAGGTCCGCAGCGGCGGCGGGAATGTCGTCGTCGAGGAGGGGCGGCAGTCCTCCTATGACCGCGACAGGCCGGCGGCCGCGCCTGTAGCCCAGGACGTGGACGCTGCGACGGCGTGGCGGCGCGGCAAGCTGATCGTCGAGGATCAGCCTCTGGGCGAAGTGCTGGCCGTGCTCGGCCGTCATCGCCACGGCTATGTTTTTTGTCTGCGCGCATCAGATTGCGCACGCCGCGTCACCGGCGTGTTCGGCGCCGACGATCCGATGCGTACGCTCAGGGAGATGGATCAGGCTCTCGGGCTCCGCGCCACATTTCTCACGGATTATGTGATCGTCCTGCACGAGTGAGGGCCACGGGGCCTTTCGCGGGGAAGAAAATTTTCGAGAGCCGGTTCCGGTTTCCATTTCGAGCGCGTCGGATAGACGGGGACAGCAATGAGCCCCATCACTGCTCGAAGGGAAACGAAGATGGCGGCGAGGGCGAGAGGGCGAAACAAGGACGCGCGTATGAGTTCGACAGTCGCGGCGGCGGCGCTCGGCGCACTCACGATCGGGACGGGCCAGCCAGCGCCCGCGCGGGCGGCGATTCCTCCGGATTTGCCGATCTATATCTCGCGCGACTACAGCATTTCGCCGGGGTCCCTCGGCTCCGCGCTCAACAGCTTCGCCGACAAGAGCGGGCTCCACATTCTCTATGACGCACATGTCACGCGCCGCATGTCGTCGCCGGGACTTCGAGGCTCTTTTTCCGTCAAGGACGGGCTGGATCGCTTGCTCGAGGGCACCCGCCTCTCCTATCGCTTCTCCGACGATGGCGAGAGCGTGTCGATCCTGCTGGCGCAGGCGGACAATGGCGTGCGCAACGACGCTGGGGCGGAACAGCTGCCGCCGATCGACGTCGGCGCCGAAGGCAAGGACAAGCCCGGCGCGCGCGAGGCGGGAGGCGCGCCGCAGGGGCCGGGCGACCGATTCACGGGCTATAGAGCGGACACGGCGACCTCTGCGCTGAAGATGGATGCGCCGATCTTCAAGACGCCTGTCTCGGTGCAGGTCGTGACCCGCCAGACGATGGACGATCAGCAGGCGATCAGATTGATCGATACGGTGCTGACGAATTCGAGCGGCGTGCGGCCCAACCCGAGCTATGTCGAACAGTATAAGGTTCGCGGATTCACGACCTACCCCTATCGCAACGGATTGCAGCAATATTCGCAATACTTCCTCGACACCGCCAATGTGCAATCCATCGAGGTGCTGAAAGGCCCGGCCGCGATATTGTACGGCCGTGTCGAGCCCGGCGGCATCATCGACATAGTGACGAAACGTCCGCTCGAGACGCCCTATTATTCTGTCCAGGAACAGATCGGCTCCTACGGCCTCACGCGAACGAACATCGATGCGACAGGGCCGGCGACATCCGACAAATCCGTGCTCTATCGCGTCAATGCGGCCTATCTTCACGAAGATTCGTTCCGCGATTTCGTCAGCGATCGAAATGTCTTCGTCGCTCCGACCGTCTCGTGGCGCCCGACCGATCAATTCAAGATCAACATCGACTTCGAATATCTGCACAGAACCGCAGTCGATGATTTCGCTCTTTTTCCGGCAGTCGGCGGAACGCTGGCGCAGATTCCGCTGACGCGATATCTGCAACAGCCGGGGATACTCCAGAGCACGCCCGATCGCTTCGAGCGAAAGATGATCGCCTATGATTGGGAGTATCGCTTCGACTCCGATTGGAGCATCGCCAACCGACTGGCGTACACGAATTCGAACGCCAGAATCATGGACACCTATTCGACATCGTTCAACGCCGCGACCGGAAATTTGACCACAGCGCTCTACACCTCGCCGGGGTTCAATCAACAGATGCTGACGACGAACGTCGACATAAAGGGGAATGTCTCGACCGGACCGCTGCGGCATTCGTTGCTATTCGGCTATGATCACTTCAGTTATACATGGCCTATGGTGAATGTGTTCAACTCGAACACGCAAACGATAAATATATATAATCCGATCTATGTCGCGCTGCAAAATCCCTTCGCTTACGGGCCGTCCTGGGTTTTCCAGAGACAGAAATGGGACGGCGTCTATGGGCGGGACATGATTTCGGCCTTCGACGACCGCGTGCATCTGCTTCTCGGCGGACGGTTCGACTGGTCGCGCACGGGCTCGAGCACGAAATATGCGACCCCCGACATCGCCCGAGCCAGCTTCGCGGACCGCTACGACCATGGCTTCAGCCCGCGTATCGGCTTGAGCGTCCAGCCCCTGCCCTGGTTGAGCCTCTATGGCAATTTCACCCGATCGCTCGGGGCGAACAATGGTCAAACGGGCGTCGGGCAAGTTCTCCCGCCTCAGAAGGGCGAGCAGTTCGAAGGCGGCGTGAAGGTCGAGTTGCTCGACAAGCGCATCTCCGCCACCGCCGCCTATTTCGACATCGTCAAAACCAATATTCCGCAGCCAGACCCGGCCAACTCGAACAATTCGCTGTTGATCGGCAAGGTGCGCAGCCGCGGCGTCGAATTCGACGTCATGGGGCGCGTGGACGACAATTGGAGCGTTCTCGCCAATTACACGCATGACGACGTTCGCATCATGCAGGGCGTCCTCAACCCGAACTATCTGACCGCGATCGCCACGCAGCAATCCATCAAAGGCAATGCGCTACCTGGGAATCCGCGCAATTACGGCAATCTATGGGTGAAATACGACGCCGACGGACCATTGAGAGGTTTGAGCGTCGCCGGCGGCGTGACCGGCGTCGCCGACCAATTCGGCGACAATGCGAACTCCTACACGCTACCGACATACTTTCTGCTGAACGGGATGATTTCCTACCAATTCGCATATGAAGGCTACACATTCACTGCGCAGCTGAACGCCCGGAATCTAACCGACACGCGATATTTCATCTCGGCCGCCAACAGGACCACTGTCATGATCGGACAACCACAGAGCTTCATCGGGTCGCTGCGCGTGGAGTTCTGAGCCGTCCAAGCCGCACGGCTCCAGCGGGGCGCCGCGCCGCTCGATCACGGCCTCGCGACGCCACGGCTCGGACTACCGAGCGACCGATTTATTCGACGCCCGCGACGCCTTCGGTCTCATGCGCCAGATCGAAGTCGCCGCCGGCGCCGATCCGGCGATCTTCGCCGCGTCGGCGCGCATATATCCGCCTCGCCCCCTTCATGGCGCCGGGAAGGAATGCTCATACCCTCTGGCTGTCCGATTTCACCTATGTCTCGACTTGGCGAGACTTCGTCTATGTGGCTTTCGTGATCGCCGCCCTCGCCCGGCGGATTGTCGGCCGGCGCGCCTCGCGCACGGCGCATGCGGCCTTCATGCTCGACGCGCTCGAGCAGGCGCAGCATGATCGTCGGCCTCTCCCATCGTCGCCATCCTCGACCGCCAAAGCGTGAAGAGCGCTGCATCCCCTCCTTCTGCCGACTGACGCAAGGCCTGCTCCAGCGAGTCGTGATTAACGAGCTGTTCGGGCTGCTGGAGGGAAATGCGCATGTTCGTCAAAGGCGGGAGTCGTGCAGATCGAAAGGGCGTCGCAGCTGCAACGCTCATAGCCGCGTTGGGCGCCCCCGTCTCGAGTCTCGCCGATACGGCCCGTGAGATCAAAGCTTTGAAAGCGGAGCTGAAACGCCTAGAGACCAAGCTCGACGCCCAGTCCCGAGCAAATCGGACGGCGACGGAGCGCCGAGATCCGACGGCGTCCGCTCCGGCCGCGGCAGTCCCGCCACCCGTCTTCGTCAGCTTCAAGAACGGCCTCTATGTCGAGAGCGAGGACAAGAGCTTCGATTTCAAGGTCGGCGGACGCATCCATACGGACGGCGGCTTCGCCAGCTCGGCGGACACGATAAGGCGCAGCAATGTCGGCTTCCGCCGCGCCGAGCTCGAAGTGACCGGACGCGCCTATGGCAATTGGATCTATCGTTTCCAATATGATTTCGCCACCGCCGCCGGAGGCGTCGCCGGCATTCGCGACGCCTATCTCGCCTATCGCGCCAAATTCCTGCCCGAGTGGATCAGCGCCCAGCCGGTTTCCATCCAGATCGGCAATTTCCACGAGCCTTTCGGCCGGGAAACGCTCGATTCCGACAAGCACATCACCTTCCTCGAACGCAGCCTGACGGCCAATCTCGGTCCCGCTCGCCACATTGGCGCAGCCGTCGGCGTCGGCGATGCGAGCTGGGCGCTCAAGGGCGGCATTTTCTCCACAAGCCCGCAGGACACGGCGAGCGCCCCGCCCACCGGAAACGCGCAATATTGGGACGCTTCCGCGCGCGCCGTCTATGCGCCCATTCACGAGGAGGATGCGCTGCTCCATTTCGGCGGATCCTTCGTCTATCATCGCCCCAATGGGACGACCGCGGCCACCGACGCCACCAATCTGACGCCCGGCGCCTCCGGCTTCGAGCGCGAGCTCACCGGAATTCTCGGCGCGGGCGGGGCGACGGTCCGAGTGCCCGCGGCGCAGGATCTCTCCTGCGCGGCCTCGGCGGCGACGCTCAATGTCGCGACGACCGGCGCCGGCCAGCTGGTCGCGCCTTTCGTGCAGCGGCCAAGCTGCCTGAAATATTCCTACAATTACGGCTTCGAAGCCGCCGCCGCCTATGGTCCCGTGTCTGTCGAGGCGGAATATGTCGGCGCTCAATATCAGCGCGACGCCACGCTCGCCTTCCTCTACGCCAATGGCGGCGGCGCGCAGCTGCATTACAGCGCCTATCATGTCGCTGCATCTTTGTTCCTCACCGGGGAATCGCGCGCCGCCTCCTATGAGGGCTATGACAAAAATTGGAGCACGCCCGGCACTTTCGCCGATGTGAAGATCAAGGACCCTCTGAACAAAGGCGGCTATGGCGCCGTCGAGGTCGCCGCGCGCTATGAGGGGATCAATCTGAACAATGGCGGGCTCGTCCCGGCGAGCTTCGTCTATCTGGCGACAGCCGCGGGTTCCGCTGCGCAAAAAGCCGTCGCCAATACGGCGACGCTCGGCGGCCGGCAGGAGAATCTCACCGTGGCTCTGAACTGGTACCCGGTGCGCGGCGTGCGCCTACAGGCGAATTGGACGCGCGCAATGACGCTGATCGCACCCGCCGATCGCGCATTTCTCAACGGCGATCATCCGAGCCTGTTCCTAGCGCGGGCGCAAGTTTTTTGGTGAAGCAGAGCGCAGCTTCGGGTCGATAAGAACTCGCTTCCAATGAAGGAATGAGCCTAACGAACGGCCCGATCGCCGCTCGCCAGAGTCGGCCTTGTCGTCAGGCCAGAGGCTCCTCGCCGGCGATGGTCGTGCGCGTCATCAGCCGACCGCTCTCAGCGTCATAGGGCGTGACGCGATGCATGGTTCCGGCATTGTCCCAGATGAGAAGATCGCCGACGCTCCATTCGTGCCGATAGACGAATCTCGGCGATATCGCCCATTGTGTGAGCTCGGCGAGAAGCGCGCCGCCTACATCCGGCGCCAGGCCTTCGATATGCGACGCCGTGCATCCGAGCACGAGCGACTTGCGTCCTGATTTATGCGTCCACACCAGCGGATGCGTCTTCGGCTCGTGACTTCGCCATCGGCGCAGCTCGTCATCCGTGGGCGTTTGGTTCACGAGACACTGGGCCGCTTCGACGCTATGGACGACACGAAGCCCTAATATCGAGGTTTTGACCGAGACCGGCAGCTCGTCCCAGGCGGCATAGCAATTGCTGAATTCGGTCTGACCGCCGACGGATGACAAACGCTTCGCATTCAATATCGCCGCACGCGCCGGAACGTCGTCGCTCGCGCCGTCGAAATGCCAAAAGAACGAACCTTTCAAATATTCGGCCGCGAATGCGTCGACCTTCTTATCGAGTGTGATCGGCAGAAGCCCGTCGCCGCGCAGGAGAACGATCTCGCCGAGCGTGCGGGAGAGAGCGAGCTGCTGCGCGTCATCGAGGTGAAGTCGCGGAAACACGATCACGCCGCGTCGTTCCAGAATGTCGCGGATCTCCGCCGCATATTCGCCGCGCGTCAGCGCCGCGACATCCATCTCGATCGAAGAGCCTATGCGCGGCGTCAGATCGAGAATATCGAAGCCGCGTCGAATGGTGATCGCATCCATGCTCGTCTCCTCATGCGCATGTGTCGAAAGCCCCCGCCCGTGACATCGAAAGAAAAATCGCGCTGCGCGCCGACGACGAACTGCGCGCCGATCGACATTGGCGCGGAGTCACGATTTCGCCGCCCGCGACAGCTGCTCCCGAAGATCTTCCGCGCCCTTCTCTATCCCCGTCCGCGCCGCCGATAGCGCGCCGACGCTCGCCGGAATATTCAGCGGGCTGGGATATTGCTTGGCGACGAAAGCCGTGAGCAATCGATTGTCGGAGGCATCGCGTATCTCTACCGCATAGAACACCGAGCCGGTCAGCAGCCCTTCGCCGCCACGCACGGTCTGCACGCCATTGTAGAGACCGCCCGCGAGATCGAAGCGCGAGATCGTGCTGAGCACGGGCGTGCTCGTGACGGCGCTGGTCAATGTCAATTTCAGCCGCAGCGTATTCGCGCCCGGCCGGTCCGCTATGGTGAAGCGGCTCCTCAGCTTCTCGGCGAACTCGCTCTGCATATGCTCGGCGAGCGACGCCTTGTCGGCTTCCGCCATATCGCCGAACTGATGATCGGAGCCGCGATAGATCGCGACGGGATCGATGACGAGCCTGTTATAGGCGCGCCAATCGGTCGTAGCCGCATAGCGAAACGGAATGCGCTTGGCGTCGTCCTGCCGATTGGGCTGCAAATGCGCCGAGGATGGAAGCCCGGAATAGGCGATGGGATCCACGCTCGAGCAAGCGCTCGTTCCGAGGCAGAGCAGCGCGACTGTCGGTCGCAGCATTTTATCCAGTGCCGCCATACAATAATACTCCTTTGCGTCCAACGCCGCTCGATTGCGTCGCCGCGTGATCGTTCGGGCTCGAATTTCGAGGCTCGCGGGAACGCGCCGGAGTCGACGTCTTCGGCCGCGCCGAGGCGCTTTCCGACTTCGACCCGTCCGGCGTGGCGGCGGCGAACGAGAAGCTGCGGCCGCCGAGCCGTCCGCGATAGGGCGCGCGATCATCTCCGCGTATCAGATCGAAGCTCACGATCGTGTTCGGCACGGCGACAGCGAGCACAACCTCATCGCGGGCGAGGATGTCGACCTCGAGCGCTTCGTCGGGCCGATCGGAATCGAGAAGAAGGATGCGTCGCGTCACGAGCTCGTCCCCGCCTGCATGTCGTCACGGCTGCGAGAACAAATCGAAGTGATAGTTCACGCCGACGCGAATGGTGTGGAATCGTGCGTGACGATCGGCGACATCCTTCCGCAGATCCCGGTAGAGATCCGTGTAGAGATATTCGAGCTTCGCAGACCATTTCCGCGCGAAAGCCCATTCCACGCCGCCGCCCGCCGTCCAGCCGATGCGCAGCTTGCCGTCACCGGCGATCTTCGGCTCGCCGAAGGCCATGCCGCCCGTGCCGTAGATCAGCAAGCGCGGCTCCGTGAGCGCGAAGCCGACGCGGCCGCGCGCCGTTCCGAACCACGGCAGCGTCGCATCCCGATGATAGGGGCTGTCGTCTCGCGCCTTCAGGCTCGACGCCTGAAAGTCGTTCTCGGCGCCGATGACGAAGCGAGGCGACAGCTGATAATTGAAGCCGAGCTGGCCGCCGCCGACGACGCCGCTCGGCGATTTGTCGGCATAGGCGCCGGCGCCGACTCCCTCGCCGACCGCGCCGCCGGCGTTGAGGCCGCCGTAGAGGCCCGTCCAGGTGAAGGCGGGCGGCGGCGCCTCGAACGCAAAAGACGGCTTCATATAAGGAAGATCGGCCGCCGGCGCGGCGCCTGCGCTCGCGGCCAGGACGAAAAGCGCCCGCGTCAAAGCTGTCGAATATTTCACGATCATGTTTCCGATCCCCTGCGCTCCGACTCCCTCCGAGCAGCCGAGGAAGAAAATACGCGAGACCGGCAGAATGTCAACGCTGTTGACACAACAATGTTGACACTCGCGCCTTCCAGCCCCATTTGACCATCGTCAGAAGACGAATAATCTGCGCGGAAACGGGAGGCGGATCGATATGGCGACGCTGGCTGAGCTTCAGGAAAAGCGCGGCGGAGAGATCACACGGCGGCGCATACTCGAGGCGGCGCGCGCGCGTTTCTCGATAGCCTCCTACGAGGATGTGAAGCTCCGTGAAATCGCCGCCGAGGTCGGAGTGGATGTCGCGCTGGTCCACCGCGCCTTCGGCTCGAAGGAGCAGCTCTTCTCGGCCGTCCTCTCGACCTCCAAGGAGGCCGAGTCGCAATCGACGCTCGACGCCGGCCGCCTCAGCGAGGATTTCACGGACGGGTTTTTCAGCGCGAGCCAGAACGAAACGCTTCAGATCGTCGTGCGCTCGCTGACCAATCCACAAGCGCGGGAGGTATTGCGCGCCCGCAGCTTGACCGAGTTCATCGGCCCGGTCGCCGCCGCTCTCGAGGGAGCATCGACGATCGAGCGCGCAACCTTGTTCAACGCCTGCCTCGTCGGAATGGCGATCTTTCGCGAAGTCTTGGGAGCGCAAGCGCTGCAGGACGCCAATAGCGCCAAGACGCGGCCCTTGATCGCACGGGTTCTCGCGGCCTGCCTCGCCGACGAGCCGAGCGCCGCGCCGGAGCCGAAAAAGGAGGGTCCAGCGAAAGCTCCTCGCCGAACGGCGCCGAAAAAGGCGCCGGTGGCGAAGACGCCGTCTAAAAAGCGCGTTCCGACGAAGTCTCGCAGACGCTGAGGCCGGCGCGCTATCGGCCGCTCACGTCTGTGCGCTCGCGACTTTCCGCCGTCGCATGATGAACCGCCGACTTTGACGAAGCCAATGCGAAAAATGCGCGAGGCGCGACGAGCCGCCGCGCCTCGGATAGACGGGAACCCGACGACCGAGGTCGCCGACGCCGTCAATGCAACTCGTCCAAGGCCAGATTGAGCTCCAGCACATTGACGCGCGGTTCGCCGATAAAGCCGGCGGCGCGCTGCTCGATCCGACTTTCGACCAAGGCGCGCACGCGGCTCTCGGGCAGCTTGCGCGCCGCGGCGACTGCGGCCGCCTGCGCCAGCGCATATTGCGGCGAGATGTGCGGATCGAGACCGGAGGCCGATGTCGTCACCGCATCCGCCGCGACCACATCGATGCGCCCGGCGGCGAACTCCGCCTCGATCGCCGCGTTCACGCGTTCTACGAGCTTTTGCGAGGTCGGGCCGAGATTGGAGCCGCCGGAATTCGCCGCATTGTAAGGCGCGTCGATCGTCTTGCTCGCGTCATTCGGATCTGGCGCGCTCGTCGCCGAAGGACGGCCGTGGAAGTAATTATCGGCGACGAATCTTTGACCGATCAGACGCGAGCCGACGATGACGCCCTTGCGCTCGATGAGGCTGCCATTGGCCGCGTCGTGGAAAGCGAGCTGCGCGATTCCGGTGATCGCCAGAGGATAGGCGAGGCCGGTCAGAAGGGTGAAGAGAACGATCATCACGATCGCAGGACGAATTTGGGTGAGCATGAGAAGCTCCTTCACGCGAGATGCAGGATCGACACGATCATGTCGATCAGCTTGATGCCGACGAAGGGAATAATGACGCCGCCGAGACCGTAGATCAGCAGATTCCGCCGCAACAAGGCGGCGGCGCCGATCGGCCGATAGGCGACGCCTTTCAGCGCCAGCGGTATCAGCGCGATGATGATCAGCGCATTGAAGATCACCGCGGAGAGGATCGCCGATTGCGGCGAGACGAGCTTCATCACATTGAGCGCGCCGAGCTCTGGATAGGTCACGACGAACAGCGCTGGGATGATGGCGAAATATTTGGCGACGTCATTGGCGATGGAGAAGGTCGTCAGCGAGCCGCGCGTCATCAGCAGCTGCTTGCCGATGGCGACGATCTCGATAAGCTTGGTCGGATCGCTGTCGAGATCGACCATATTGCCAGCCTCGCGCGCCGCTTGCGTGCCGGTCTGCATGGCGACGCCGACATCGGCCTGCGCGAGCGCCGGCGCGTCATTGGTGCCGTCGCCGCACATTGCGATGAGGCGGCCGCCCTGCTGCTCCTTGCGAATATAGGTCAGCTTGTCCTCTGGCGTCGCCTGCGCGATGAAATCATCGACGCCCGCTTCCGAGGCGATGGCCGCCGCCGTGACCGGATTATCGCCCGTCACCATCACCGTCTTTATCCCCATGGCGCGCAGCTCGGCGAAGCGCGCCTTTATGTCTGGCTTGATGATGTCCTTCAGATGCACGACTCCGAGCAAGCGTCCGTTCTCGCTGACGGCGAGCGGCGTGCCGCCGGCGCGCGAGATGCGCTCCACCGCGCGCGTGAAATCCTCCGGCGCGCGTATTGGCGAGACGGCGGCGCGCTGGAGAATTTCGGCGATCGCGCCGCTCGCCCCTGCGCCGCCGATATCGGCACGGTCCACGATCGATTGGGTCTGCGCGAGAATTGCGTCGACGGCGCCCTTGCGCAGCGAGCGGCCCGGCAGATCGAGACCAGAGATCCGGGAATGCGCCGAGAAAGGAACGACGCGCGCATCGGCGCCGGGAGCGGGAGCGGCGAGGCCATAGCGGCTCTTGACGAGCGCGACGATGGAGCGTCCCTCCGGCGTCTCATCGGCGAGGGAGGCGAGCAGCACGGCCTCCGCGAGCTCATGCTCGCCGACGCCGCCGACAGGAATGAGCTCATCCGCCATGCGATTGCCGAATGTGATCGTGCCTGTCTTGTCGAGCAGCAGCGTGTCCACGTCGCCCGCCGCCTCCACCGCGCGACCGGACGTCGCGATGACATTGAAGCGGATGAGGCGATCCATGCCGGCGATGCCGATCGCCGACAAGAGGCCGCCGATCGTCGTCGGTATGAGGCAGACGAGCAGAGCGATGAGCACGGTGAGCGACAGCACGGTTCCCGAATAATTGGCGAGCGGCCACAGCGTCGTGCAGACGATCAGGAAGATGATCGTCAGGCCCGACAGCAGGATCGACAGCGCGAGCTCGTTCGGCGTCTTCTGCCGTTCGGCGCCTTCGACGAGCGCGATCATGCGATCGATGAAGGTCGAGCCGGGCGCTGCGGTGATCTTCACCCGCACCCAATCGGACAACACAGTGGTGCCGCCGGTGACGGCGGAACGATCGCCGCCCGCCTCGCGAATGACCGGCGCCGACTCGCCGGTGATCGCCGACTCGTTGACGGAAGCGACGCCCTCGACGACCTCGCCGTCGCCGGGGATGAGGTCTCCGGCTTCGACGAGCACGACGTCGCCGAGCTTCAGCTCCAGCGCCGAGACGATGTCGTAGTCGCGCGATCCGCCTTTGGTTCGCTTGGCTTTCGTGTCCGTGCGCGTGCGTCGCAACGCATCGGCCTGCGCCTTGCCGCGGCCTTCCGCCACGGCCTCCGCGAAATTGGCGAAGAGGACTGTGAACCACAGCCAGGCGGCGATCTGGCCGGAGAAGAGCGCGCTTCCGTCATTCGCGATTAGATCGCGAATGAACAAGAGGGTGACGACGGCCGAAACCGCCTCGGTGACGAAGATCACCGGATTGCGCGCCAGCCGGCGCGGATCGAGCTTGATGAGAGCGTCGATCGCCGCGCGGCCGATGATGGCCCGATCGAGCAGGCCAGGAGCAGCGACTTTGGACGACATTTGCGTTGATCTCCGGATCAGAAGGTCTTGCCGGCGGCGAGCAGCAGATGCTCGACGACGGGACCGAGCGCGAGCGCCGGGAAATATTGCAGCAGATAGAGCACGACGATGACGCCGAGCAGCAGGCCGATGAACAACGGCCCATGCGTCGGGAATGTGCCGCGCGACGCCGGCGCCTTTTTCTTCGCGGCGAAGGAGCCGGCCATCGCCAGCACGGGAATGACATAGGCGAAACGTCCGAGCGTCATCGCGATGCCGAGCGCCGTGTTGTACCAAGGCGTGTTGCCGGAAAGGCCCGCGAAGGCCGAGCCGTTATTGTCGGTCGTCGAGGCGAAGGCGTAGACGATCTCCGACAGGCCGTGCGGGCCGGCGTTGTTCAAGCTCGCGAGCGCGCCCGGCAGCAGCGCGGAAGCCGCGGAGAATCCGAGCACGCAGAGCGGATAGATCAGCACGGCGAGCATGGCGAGCTTCATCTCGCGCGCCTCGATCTTCTTGCCGAGATATTCCGGCGTGCGGCCGACCATGAGGCCGGCGACGAAGACCGCGACGACCGCGAGCACGAGGAAGCCATAGAGGCCGGCGCCGACGCCGCCCGGCGCGATCGAGCCCATCAGCATGTTGAACAAGGGCACGAGGCCGCCGATCGGCATGAAGGAGTCATGCATCGAATTGACAGCGCCGGTGCTGGTGCCTGTCGTCGCTGCGGCGAAGAGCGCGCTGGTGGCGACGCCGAAGCGCACCTCCTTGCCTTCCATATTGCCGGGCGAAGGATCGACGCCGATCGACGTCAGCAGCGGATTGCCGGCGGCCTCCGCCCAATAGGCGATGAGCACGCCGCAGACGAGCACGATGAGCATAGCGATGGCGATCGCGCGGCCTTGCCGAAAATCCAGCACGGCGCGGCCGAAGGCGAAGGCGAGCGCGAAGGGAATGACGAGCAGCGCCCATATTTCGAGGAGATTGGAAATCGCGTTCGGGCTTTCGAATGGATGCGCCGAATTGGCGTTGAAGAAGCCGCCGCCATTGGTGCCGAGCTCCTTGATCGCTTCCTGGCTCGCGACCGGGCCGATCGAGATCACCTGCTTGGCGCCCTCGAGCGTCGTCGCTTCAACCGAGCCTGAAAGCGTCTGCGGAACGCCGAGCGCGACCAGCGCGAGCGCGACGACGATCGACAGCGGCAGCAGCACATAGAGCGTCCCGCGGGTCAGATCGACCCAGAAATTGCCGACCGTCGGCGATTCCGCGCGCGCGAAGCCGCGCACCAGCGCGAAGGCCATTGCGAGGCCAGTCGCAGCGGAGAGGAAGTTATGAACGGTGAGCCCGAGCATCTGCACGAGATGGCTCATCGTCGTCTCACCAGAGTAGTTCTGCCAATTGGTGTTGGTGATGAAGCTGATCGAGGTGTTGAAGGCGAGATCGGCCGGGACAGGGTCGAAGCCCTGCGGATCGAGCGGCAACACATTCTGCAGGCGCTGCAACGCATAGAGCGATGCGAAGCCGACGACGCTGAAGGCGAGCATGGCGCTCGTATAGACGAGCCAGCTCTGCTCACGCGCCGGATCGACGCCGGAAAGCTTGTAGAAGACACGCTCCACGGGCAGCAGAACGGGCGTCAGAACATTGCGCTCGCCAGCGAGCACGCGAGCGATGAAGGCGCTGAGCGGCACGGCGGCGAAGACGACGGTTGCCAGCACGACGGCGATTTGCGCCAAGCCAATGGCGTTCATGATCGTTTCCTTTGCGGAGCCCGAGACGCTCGGCTCAGAACTTCTCGGGATGAAGGAGCGTGTAGAGGAGATAGGCGCCGAGCAGCACGGCGACGCCCAGGCCGATGATCGGTTCGAACATCATTCGCTCCCGTTTCAGAGCCGCCCGCAGGCGCGCGCATAAAGGCCCATCAGCGCGAAGAGAAAGGCGCCGAGGCCGAGATAGACGAGGTCGAGCATGGTCAGTCTCCCTTTCGACAATGCTCGGGATATGCCTGCAGAGCGCGTAAGGAGGCTATTCGGATTTGCCCCGTCGGGCGTAAGGGCCGCATAAGGATCAGCTCGCGCGGCGCGCAGCGCCAATGAGACGACGCTGTCGAAAAAGGACGAAAATGTCGTATCGAGGCGTCGCAGAATGCGCGCACAGCCGCCACGGCCTAGAGACCAGGATGATATCGCCTATAAATCAAGATATTAGATTCTCCGTAGCGCCTATGCTGGACTGGACTAATATATCCGTATTTTCAAATAGGTAATATGCGCCGCATGCACACCGTGTGCAGGGATTGTTCTCTTTTTCTTCCTGCTCGCCAGGCCGCACTGGAACACGCCGCTCCTCTCCTTGGCGCGAATTTCGGGCGCCCATCGGCATGCGATTTCGTCCGCCGACTGCCGTTCACTCCCGTCGCCGCTCATGCGAAAAGCCGCTTTACGTCCGCCATCGCCCGAAACAGCTTCATGGGCTGTTCGGGGAACGGCAGAAAGCTCTCTCGTTCGTAGAAGCGGCGGGCGCTATCGTCCTTCGCATCCACGATCAGCGCGAACGAGGCGATCTCGCTCCGGGCAGATCGGTAGAGAGCGTCGGCGAGTAGAAACCGGCCCGTATCCCTTCCCTTGTAGCCGCCGATCGACCGCGAGCCGGCCCATGAGCGTCGCCGGCACGCGCGGATATTTCGGCAGCTTCCGCAGGGGCTGCTCCGGCAACTCGGCGAGTTGCACGGAGGTCGACGAAAGCGTGTAGTAGCCCGCGATCGTCCCGTCGGGCAGCGCCAGAACGAAGGGCGCGGCCATGTTCTTTCGCGCGTCCTGACCGGACTGTGTCCGAAAATATCGGTCGAGCACCTCCACGGCGCTCTCGAATCCCGATCTGTCATGGCCAGAAGCCAGCGGCTCCACGTAGAGCTTCTCGTCTTTTCCGGCAGGCACGCGTCAAAAGCCGGTTCGCTCGCGATAGCGGCGTACCGTATCGCGAAGACGATCATTGACCGGCTTCGGGTTGAGCAGCGCATCGACGAATGCTTCGCTGTCACGAACCGAGAGCGACAGCTGATCATGTGCTCGATAGCTCTCCGGGCGGCGTCCTGGACGCTGGTCAGCACGAAATCGGTGACGCACCGTCCTTGCAGGGCCGCCGCTCGCTCGATCAGGTTCTTTTGCTCGGCGGTGACACGGGCCTCCAATCGCTCTGCTCGGGTGCGTCTCCCACCAAGTCTGGATGCGGCGTCCGTCATGACCTTTTTCTCCTCGCCACAATGTACGGCCAATACAAGATCGGCGACATTGGATTGTTCCGCTGGCTACGCCAAACGCGGCACGCAACCTGGTCAAGATTGGGGTCGAGGGGTCAAATCCTTCGCCCGCTCAAAAAATCATCGTGTCAGATTGCGGCGGCGGCTTCGCGCTCGGCTACCTGCCGTTCAGCGGCTCCAGGGGGGCGCTGCTGTTCCATCTGCTGAGCAAGCTCTACGAGCGGACCAGCGTCATCATCACGACGAATCTGAGCTTCGGCGAATGGGCCGCCGTCTCCGGCGACGCCAAGGTGACGCGACGCCAAGGTGACGACGACTCTGCTCGATCGCCTCACTCACCGCTGCCACATCCTCGAAACCGGGAACGACAGCTTCCGGTTTAAGAACAGCTCGGCGAAGGCGGACAAGCCAGCAAAGTAGAAGACCAAAACATGACGACCGACTGACCCGCAAGCCATCTTCAACCCGGGTCACTTCTCAATGGAAATCCTGGGTCAAATCTCGACGGAAATCGACAGCAATTGTAATGATAGACGTAAAAAGCCCGACGATGAGATCGTTAATAACTCGTCAATTGGACACCATCTATATGGTTTCAAAGGAGGGTCGCGTGGTCCCTTCAGTACGGTGGAAAAGGCCGATCCATGAAATGGACACAAGCGATTGTCGTCGGGTTGATCGTAACGATGGCCCCTACTCTGGCACGCGCCCAAGAGGAAGAGGAGGACCGCCGAAGAGACTATATGCATCGCCTTCACGAGGATTGCGAGCATGGCGACGAAGAAGCTTGCGCCCGCCTCGACGAGATGCGCGAGGAATGGCGCGAGCGACACCGCCGGCGCGAGTATGAAGAATGGCGCCGAAGCCAAGAAGGGCCGCGTGATTACGATGAAGACCAAAACAGGCGCCGCTTCGTTCCGCAGGCCGATCCCAAAGTCGCATTGTGTCTGGCGATCGAAACGAATTACAATAATTGCATGAGGCAGCACGGCGGGCGCCAGAACGAGTGCGCCGCCTGGGTCTACGAGCTGAAGGCGAACAAATGCTTCTGAGCGCCATCATGCCGGCAGTGTGATGATCGCCTGAAACCCATGAGGGCTGCGCGTCCCAAAGCGAATTTGTCCGCCATAGGCGTCGACGATGTCCGACGAGATCGAGAGCCCGAGCCCGGCGCCCTCGGTCTTTTGGTCGAGTCGAACGCCACGTTGTCCGAGCTCGACGAGCTTTTCGGGGGGAATTCCTAGGCCGTCGTCCCTCGACGAGGATCGACAACACGCGTTCGCGTTCCGCCGATACGTGGACTTCCGTGGCCGCCCATTTGACCGCATTTTCCAGGAGCGCGCCAAACAGCTCCGTGGCTTCTTCGACGCCCATGCCGATCGTCACATCCGCAGGAATGTCCAATCGCCAGGACAGAGCGCCGCCACGCGGCGTTCGCATGAACGCTCTCGTCAAGCTTTCCACCACGTTTCGAAGAGGCGTCGATTGGACAGGCGACCCAGCGAGCGACTGCAACCGCGCCCGCGACAGCTCTCGATTTATGTGACGCCGCATGCCGAACGCAAGCTCATGGAGCTCGTCGGCGATCTCATCTCGACCATCCTTCCGGAGCCGTTCCGCATCCGTCGCGAGAATGGCGAGAGGCGTCTTCAAGGCGTGCGCCAGATTGGCGGCGCGCGCCTTGGCGCTTTCGACCGCTTTCGCTTTCGCTTCTAGCAGGGAGTTCACTTCGGCCACCAGAGGCATGATCTCTTCGGGGCCATCGACTGTAATCGATTTCTTCTCTCCTGCTCGAACCGCGTTGACGTTCCGCCGGAGCGCCTCTAACGGCCTCAGGCCAACCGCGATCTGTCCCCATGACGACGCCAACAGAATGAGCGCCAGCACCGCGAGCGAAACAGCGACATCGCCAGCAAACTCCGTTCTCGCCTCGAGGATTTCATTCCGGTCGACGGCGGCGGTGATCCGCAAGCGCCGACTGCCTCCCTCCGTCGCGTAATTCACGCGGCGTTCCCCGAGAAATAGAGTCTCGCCATTCGGCCTGGGGAGGTCGTGATGGTGGGCGATTCCAGATTCGATCTCGTCATTCGGCAGATCGATGACGTGGTCCCATAGGGACCGCGACCGCAGTTTGACGCCGGCCCCATCCTCGACGATTTGCCAATAGAGACCACTGAGCGGCTGGTCGAAGCGTGGATCCGCGAGCGGTCTGCCGAGTTGCAGAGCTCCATCGGGACCCAATGACACATTCGCCGCCAATTGCCGAATGTAAGTGTCGAGCTCGACGCCGACGCGACGTATCACATATCGTTCGAACAATGCCACCAGCGCGACGCCCGCCAGAACCAGAGCAACGCAAAGAGAGAGGGATGCGGTGATCGACAACCTCAGCCGAAGCGATTTCGCCCTCATTTGCCGCCGCCGACAATGTAGCCGAATCCACGCCGCGTCTCGATGCGCTCCGAACCGACTTTTTTGTGCACGCGTCCGACCAAGACCTCGACCGCGTTCTCGGTCTTGTCGCTGTCATGGGAAAAAAGCTGATCCAACAACTCCGCATTCGGCACCACTCGGCCGGAGTGATGCATCAAATAGCTGAGCAGCCTGTATTCCTGCGGCGTGAGAGATACCAGCTTCCCGTTCAGGCTGACCCGCATCTGACGCGTGTCTAGATTCAGATCTCCTACTGTGACGATGGGCGCAAACAAGCCGGTGGATCGACGCACGATGGCTCGCAGTCGCGCCAGCAATTCTTCCATTCGGAAAGGCTTCGGCAAATAATCGTCGGCTCCCGAATTGATCCCGTCCACGCGCTCGAGCCAGCTGTCTCGAGACGTGAGTATGAGAATCGGCATGGAGCGTCCACCGCCTCGCCATTTCTTGAGAATCGAGAGGCCGTCCATGCTCGGTAGGCCCAGATCGAGGATGACCGCGGCGTTTGAACCAGGCTTCTTGGCCATCGGCTTCCCAATCGACCACATATCCCGCTTCGTTCAGCGATGCGCTCACGTTTCGCGCGATGCGCTCGTCGTCCTCCGCGAGCAGGACGCGCATCAGTCGCCTCTCCTGACGATTTTACCCGTTTGAGCATCGACGCGCGCTTCGATCATAGCGCTGCCGGGGCCGATGATTTTGATTTCGTATATCCAGGCGCCGCGGTCTCGCTCCAGCTCGACTCCGACGACGTCACCGCGAACGCTCTCCCGCACCCTGGCGAGTATCTTCTCGAGCGGCAGAATTTCGCCCCTTTCGAGCGCTGCTCGAGCCACGTCGTGATCTTCGCGCCGAAGGCGCTCCTCCACAGCGAAGGCGTCGCCAGCGCCCATGGCGACGGCCGTTCCCAGGAGCAGCGCGGCCGCACAGCTATGTCCGATTCCTCGTCCCATGAACCCTGTATCGCGCGAGATAGCTGACAAATCCCTGACAGGTCTCGACAGCGGATCGACAGGTCTCGTCCTGTAAGAACACGCCCCGTCGACGCAGATCTGCCCCTCCTCGACCCCGTGAGAAAATACGACAATGCGTCACACCTTCACAGCGCCAAGTCGAGACCGCGTAACGCACTCTGCGCCGACGGTGGAATTCCTCCCAGCGCCGCCACGGCTTTTGGGCGTCGGACCCGAAGGTCGACGCGAGACGCGAACACGGCAGCCCAAGAGCTGTTGAAACTGGCTTTGGCCTGCGATTGGCGTCCTCGAACGGAGTCCGAAATGACCCTTCCCGAAAAAATCCGTCTTTATCATGCCGCCCTGGCAGGGCTAGCGCTATCGGCTTATGTCAGCGGGGAACTCGGCCCCATTCACGAATGGCTCGGCTATGGCGTGACGTTCATCCTGATCGTCCGCATTATCTGGGGCGTCGTCGAGGCTCGCCAGCTCGGAATCTCTCGGTTTTTTCCGGGGTTCACGGAACTCGGCCACGTCCGCTGGTTCGATCACCCCGCGGTGAGCAAGCTTCTCCTCTCGGGAGTGGCTCTTGCGCTGGTCTCGACAGTCGTGACCGGAGTGTTGGCGGATCGCCCGCCTTCGTCTCCCCCCTCTCGCCGAGCAGAAACCACTTTTTCCTCAGCTTCGGAACGGCGCACGTCAAGCAATCACGACGTCGGGCCGTCGTCGATCGCGAACCGTGACCGCCGTGAAAGCAACAAAAACGAATCCTGGATCACCGAGGTCCACGAAGCGTCGGCGAAATTCCTGCTCGGCTTCGTCATCGCACACGCGAGCTACATGCTGTTGTTCAAACGTCGCCTCGCTGCGTTCATGCTGTTCTGCGCGGGTCGGCGGGCCAGAGCATGAACATCCCGCATCCACGGGCGACGACGCGCCGAGCCCCACGCCCCAGGCAAGATCGCCCTCGTTTCTGTCGGTGTCGCGAGCGCATTCGTCGGCTCTCACTTTCCGCAGATCTCGGAACCTCTCCGTTACCTTCTTGCGCCGAAATCGCCCGTGATCGACGCCCAAAAGGCGTCGGACCCGGTCGACGGACTCATCAAATTGACGGAGGAGCAGTTCGCGGCGGCGGAATTCGCCATTCAACCAGTGCACGGCGGCGTCCTGACGAGACGCATCAACGTCCCTGCGCTTGCTTCGGCTGACACCGACCGAGTCGGGCATATCGCCGCTAAGGTGGTCGGCACGGTCGCCGAATTGCGCAAGAACATCGGAGACTGGGTGGAAAGCGGGGATCCGTTTCGAGTGCGATCGACGTGAACAACGGCAATGTCTGGGATCCGAGTTACGTCCAGAGCATTCAGGCCGGGCGTTCTTTACCCCGTTCTGCGACGCTGAGCGTCGAGCAGCTGCTTTTCGACGGGTTCAGGGCGACCAATGCGACCCACGCCGCGGAAGCAGGCGTGTTCGCCGCTCGCCAGCGTCTGCGGTTCACGGAGCAACGCGTTCTGCTCGACTGCGTCATCGCCTATACGAATGTGTTGCGAGATACCGCTGTTCTCGGTCTCCATCGGAACAATGTGGCGGTGCTCGACGAGCAATTGCGCCAAACGAAGGAGCGCGCGGCCGCCGGCCAAGTCACTGTGACCGATATCGCACAAGCCGAGGCGCGGTTGGCCGCTGGTCGCTCACAGGCGGCGATCTCTCGCACAACGCTCGACACCAGTATCGCGACCTATAGGCAAGTGATCGGGAGTGAGCCGAAAGAGCTCGCCCCAGCGAGATCCGCCGATCGCTTGTTGCCGAAGTCGCTCGCGGAGGCGGAGCGTGCGGCGCAGAGCGAGCATCCGCTCGTTCTCGCTGCCGCGTATGATACGGATGTGGCCGCTCTCGCTATCAGGATCGCTGAAGCGGAATTCTTGCCGAGCATCTCGATGGTCGCGAATGTCTTCACGCAGTCCGATGTCGATGGGCGGAGCAACCAAGCCGTCGGCGCGCAAGTGCTCGGTCGGCTGTCGGTTCCAATTTACGCAGGCGGTGCGACCTCCGCTCGGGTCCGTCAAGCGAAGGAGAGCGCCGGGCAGAAACGGTTCGACGTGGATGTGGCGCGCGCGGAGCTGACGGCGTCCATGCGTTCGAATTGGGGCGCTCTACAATCTGCATTAGCTCAGATCGTCGCGGCTCGCGCACAGATCGCAGCCGCGGAACGCGCTCTATTCGGCGTCCGGGAGGAGGCGAAGGCGGGCATGCGAGCCACGCTCGATATTCGCAACGCCCAGCGGGAATTGCTGAGCGCACGTATCGGACTCATTGTCGCCCAGAGGGATCGCGTTGTCGCTGCATATGCGGTTCTCGCGGCCGCGGGTCGACTGTCTGCGGGCTCCCTCGCTTTGAACGTCGAAGAACACGACCCCGGAACCCATTTCGGAGAAGTCAGCGACAAGTGGTCCGATCGCTTCCTACTCAATGGTCGGTAAATGCAATTCGGCGGACTGACAAGAGTCCGCGGCTCTAGATCGCGCCCTCGTCTCTCGACGAGGCATCCTATGCGATCGCCGTTGATCTGCTATCATAATCGCCCCTTACTCGAAGCTGGCGCTGTCTCGGGAACTCGATCGATGCCTATAACGCCCCATGTTGAAAAGCACTTCACCGCCACGGAAATGGTCCGCGATGTCGTGATCGGCATGTCGGACGGCTTGACCGTGCCCTTCGCTCTTGCCGCGGGCCTGTCGGCCGCGGTCGCAAACACCGACGTGATCGTGACAGCCGGTCTTGCCGAAATTGCCGCGGGCGCCATCGCAATGGGTCTCGGAGGCTTTCTGGCCGCACGGACCGACGCACAACACTATCTCTCGGAGGCGGCGCGGGAAGGTCGAGAGATCGACCTCATGCGCGACCATGAAATTCACGAGATCGAGCAGCTTCTCCAAGGATACGGCCTGACCGGCGATCCGCTGAAATCGCTTGTCGCCGCCATATCAGCCGACAAGGAACGGTGGATCGATTTCATGATGCGCTTCGAGGTCGGGCTGGAGAAGCCTGATCCGCGACGAGCGCTGGCGAGCGCGCTGACCATTGGACTCGCCTATGTTGTTGGCGGGCTCACGCCACTCATTCCCTACATGACGACAGACAGCGTCGAAACCGCGCTTCTAAGGTCCGTTCTCGCCACAGGTGTGGCGTTGCTGGCGTTCGGCGCGGCGAAAGGGCATTTCACCGGCGTCGATCGAGTGCGCGCTGCAATTCAGACACTGGCCGTGGGGGGACTTGCCGCCTCGGCGGCCTTCGGTCTGGCTCGCGCATTCGGGTAACGAGAGCCGGCGCTCTTGGTTCGGCCGCCAGCATCGTCCCATACAATGTCGCATTGGGCCTGCTATTGCGGCAAGGCTCGAGAAGGAAAGGCGCGTTGGAAACCGGACGGTCCGGCGCGGGCGTCTTTGATCGCAGCTCCGAAAAGCGGGGCGGGTGACGCGACGGTCGGAACCACCCGCATGGCGGCAGCGATTGTTTCCCACGTCGTAATCGTGAGCGAAGGGTCAGTAAACGCCGGGGATCAGCCTCGCGGTGCGGCCCGCATATTCCTTGTATGATGGGAATGCTTCTGCCAGCACGCGCTCCTCGAAATTCATGCGCGGAAATTGAATAGCGATCGAAAGCAGCGTCAAACACAGCGCCCACGGCTGCTGATATCGAAACATGATGCCGATCAGAGCCAATAATTCTCCAGCATAGAGCGGATGACGCACGAGCCTATACGGTCCTTCTGTCACCAGAGCGCGAGCTTGCGGAAGAATGCTGAAACTGCGGCCGAGCCAAATTGTAGCCGCGATGGAGACGAGCGTTCCGAGGAGGACCAGGCCGACGGAAACCGCCTTCGTCGAAGGCGACAAATCGACTGCCGGAACAGCGACGATAAAGCTCGGCAAGAGAAAGCCGGCGGCTCCAGCCAATTTCGGCAGAACGCCTTTCGCGGTCCGCAGAGACGGAGGCCGCAGCAAAATCGCGAGCATTATGAGACAGAGAAGCACGATATTGGCCGCGAGAGAGACATTCACGAGAAGTCCTTCGGACGAGCCCATCATCTGAGACGAGCCATAAACTCCGAGGGAGAACCATGCGACCACGGGGCTCGCAAAAATGAGATCGAGCAACTTCGCTTTCAGGTATGATCGCCTCATTCGACCTTCCGTCATCGGTTCGAAACATGTCGCGGTCCGGCGAACGCCCCGCTGTCTCGGCTTAGCCGATCGATCCGCGCTTGTCGACGCGACCGGACGCGAGCCTCGAACATCCTCCGAGCGCGCTCCTTCGGCTACTCGCTTCACCGATTGGTAATGGCGGTCGCGCTATCCTGCGATTTGTGCTTGACAACCACAGTTTCGGGAACGATATCGCCGTCGGATGGCTGGGCTTCGCCCCCGCCGTCGACTCCGACAACCCAAGAAAGAAACATGGGCAGTAGCCGCTTCGGCGCCGCGCCCGCAGCCTCGTCTGCGCTCGCGACGCCACTCGACATCGAAACCATCCGCGGTCTCGGGGACCGCGTGAGAGGCGTCGCGAGGGCCTAGAGGCTCCTGCCTGCCGCTCATGCTCCGGGCCGTGGATCACAACGGCCAAGAAGGAGATGAGCGATGAACAAGCTCACCGCAATCGCATTCGCGCGCCCGTTCGCTCGGAGCGCGCCTTCGTTCCGCGCCGAGGCGCAGATCGTCGCGTTTCGCCGTCGCGCGCGGCGGGCGCCGCTTTGCGTCTGGACGCTCGACGCCGCCTCGGGACGTCTTCTGTGCGTGTGGACCGACGAGGCGGAGGCCGACGCTCGCCTCACGCAGGACAATGGCGAGCCGCCCCCTTCGCGCCTCGCCGGCTGATCGGAGAGATCGAATGAACCCCGGCCCAACCAGGCCCGCCGGCGAGCGCGAGCTCCGTCCGGCGGGCGCGTCGAAATCCATCCCGATCCGAATTTGCCCGGGCGCGAGAGCGCGGGCGCTCCAGAGGGCGTGAGCTCTCGCGAGGGCTCGCCTGCCGCCGGAGAAGAGGCGAGCCATGACGCTGCATTTCAATCCGACTGAAACCACCGAAAGCGCCGTTCTCGACGAGGCCCATATCGGCCATATTCGTGGCGCGCTGGGCACGATCCATCATGCCGATCACGGTCCGCGCATCGGCTTCAAGCGCCGCCTCCAGACGCTTCTCGCGATTGTCGGTCCTGGTCTCATCGTCATGGTGGGCGACAATGACGCGGGCGCCTTCGGGACCTACACTCAGGCGGGCCAGAACTACGGCACGAGCCTGCTGTGGACGCTGCTGCTGCTCGTTCCCGTGCTCTACGTCAATCAGGAGATGGTGTTGCGGCTCGGCGCCGTCACCGGCGTCGGACACGCCCGGCTCATCGTTGAGCGTTTCGGCAAATTCTGGGGCGCCTTCAGCGTCATCGATCTGTTTCTGCTCAACGCGCTGACCATCGTCACCGAATTCATCGGAATATCTCTCGCGCTCTCCTATCTCGGCGTCTCGCGGGAGCTCGGCGTGGCGCTGTCGGCCGTCGTCATCATGGCGGCTGTCGGCACGGGCGACTTCCGTCGCTTCGAGCGCTTCGCTCTGGCGCTCTGCGCAGGCAGTCTCGTTCTCATTCCGATCTTCGTGATGATTCATCCGCCGATAGCGGAGGTCGCACGCGATATGTTCCTCGTGCAGCTGCCCAAGGATGGCAAACTCAGCGATGTCATGCTGCTCATCATAGCGATCGTCGGCACGACCATCGCGCCCTGGCAGCTCTTCTTCCAGCAGAGCTATGTGATCGACAAGCGCATCACGCCGCGTTTCATTCGCTATGAGCGCATCGACCTCTGGCTCGGCATAGCGCTCGTCGTCATCGGCGCGGCGGCGATGATGGCCTTCACGGCGGCGGCCTTCGCCGGACGCCCGGAAGCTGGAAACTTCACCGACGCCGGCGCCGTGGCGGAGGGCCTAGGCCGATACGCCGGCCGCCTGCCGGGCATATTATTCGCTCTTGCGCTGATCGATGCGAGCGTCATCGGCGCGGCGGCGGTGTCGCTGTCCACGGCCTATGCGCTCGGCGACGTGCTGTCGCTGAAGCATTCGCTGCATCGCAAGCCGTCCGACGCCAAGGGCTTCTACGGCGTTTATTTCGCGCTCATCGTCGTTTCGGCGGGGCTCGTGCTGACGCCGGGCGCGCCGCTCGGCCTGCTGACCAACGCCGTGCAGACGCTCGCGGGCGTCCTGCTGCCGAGCGCGACCGTGTTTCTGCTGCTTCTCTGCAATGACGAGGCGGTTCTCGGCCCCTGGGTCAATGGCTGGGGCATGAATCTATTCACAGGCGTGATCGTCGCGGTCCTAGTGATGTTATCGATCATTTTGACCGCTTCCGTCTTGTTTCCGGAGCAGACGAACGAGACGGTCATTCTGTCGATCCTCGGCGGCGGCGCGATTGCAACTGCGGCCATCGCCGTCGCGACGGGCGCTCTCCGCACGAGGCGGCGCACGGCGGGGGGCCCGATCGGCCGTCACGCTCGCGACAGCTGGCGCATGCCACCGCTACACGCGCTGCCGCCGGCGAAGCTCTCGATGTCGAGTCGCATATGGATGAGCGTGCTACGCTGCTATCTACTGCTCGCGGGAGGCCTCGTTCTCGCGCGGATCGTCGCGCTCGCGGTAACTCACTGAACGCATGCGTCAAACATGAAAGCGAAATCCATCTCCTATGCGCTGCTCTCGGCGGCTCTGTTCGGGGTCTCGACGCCGGCCGCCAAGCTGCTCCTCGCGGATATAGATCAGCGCATCCTCGCCGGCCTGCTCTATTGCGGCGCCGGCGTCGGAGTCGCCCTGCTTCGTCGTCTCCCCTATCGGCTCGGCTTCGTCATCCGCGCGGAAGAGGCGACGCTTACTAAATCGGATTGGCCGTGGATGGGAGCAGCGACACTGGCCGGCGGCGTCGCCGGCCCTTTGCTGCTGATGTTCGGCCTCACCCATGCGGAAGCCGCGACGGCCTCATTGCTGCTCACGCTCGAGGGCGTCTTCACCGCGGCCATCGCATGGTTCGTGTTTCGCGAGCCATTCGATCGTCGCATCGCCCTCGGCATGGCTTTTATCGTCGCAGGATCCCTCTGCCTCGCCTGGTCGGGAGCGCCGGGCCTTTCTGGCGCGCTCGGGCCTCTCGCGATTGCGGCGGCCTGTTTCGCCTGGGCCATCGACAATAACCTCACACGCAGAGTCTCGCTCTCCGATCCGCTGCAAATCGTCGAGATCAAGGGAATCGTCGCCGGCTCGGTCAATCTCGGGATTGGACTGTTCGCCGGCGCTCTCATGCCAGCCATCCCGCTGATCGGCGCTGCGAGCGTCGTCGGCTTCCTCGGCTATGGCGTCAGCCTGGCGCTGTTCGTGCTGGCCCTCCGCCATCTCGGCACGGCGCGCACCGGCGCTTATTTCTCCACTGCGCCCTTCCTCGGCGCGACCGTCTCCGTCGTGGTCCTGCGCGAGCCTTTGACCCTGCAGTTCGTCGCCGGAGCGGCGCTGATGGCCGCGGGCGTCTGGCTGCATCTGACCGAACGCCATGAGCACGAGCATTCGCACGAAGCCGTCGAACATTCGCATTCGCATGTTCACGACGAGCATCATCGGCACGGAGACCACTCCGATCATGAGAACGGCCAGCCGCACACACATTGGCACGCGCACGAGCCGCTGCTGCACGCGCATCCTCATATGCCGGACACGCATCACCGACACGATCATTGATCGAAGACCGAACGTCTGCGCCTCCCCTCCCGCGCCGAGGGTATCGAGAGCGGAGCGACGATGAGTCCGACGGCGAAAGGACGGATCTGGCGCCGAGCGCTTATTCTGCTCGCCTCCGCCGCTCTCGCGGCGGGGCTTTGCGCAGCTTTTTTCGGCCGCCAGGATCTAGCCAAATGGATGTGGGCGGCGGGAACGGTTCCGGTCGCCGCGAGCCTCGCTGTCTCGATCGCGCGCGATCTGCTCGCTGGGCGCGCCGGCGTCGACGTGATCGCGCTTCTCTCCATGTCGGCGGCGCTGGCGCTCGGCGAAGCTTTGGCGGCGGTGATCGTCGCGGTGATGTACGCCGGCGGCAGCGTCATCGAAGATATGGCGGTCGGTCGCGCCGAACGCGACCTGAAAGCGCTGATCGATCGCGCGCCCCGCATCGCTCATCGACGGATCGACGACAGGATCGAGGATATTCCGATCGACGATGTCGCGGTCGGCGATCTTCTGCTGGTTCGGGCCGGCGAGGTCGTGCCGACGGATGGCCGGATCGTCGGGGCAAATGCGCTGCTCGACGAGTCGGCGGTGACAGGCGAGCCGCTTCCTGTCGCAAGACGCATCGGAGAGGCCGCCTCGAGCGGAACGGTCAACGCCGGCGAGACCTTCGAGATGGAGGCGACCGCCGCATCGGGCGACAGCACCTACGCCGGAATCGTCGAGCTCGCGACCGCCGCGCAGACGGCGAAAGCGCCATTCATCAGAATGGCGGATCGCTATGCGCTGCTGTTCTTGCCCGTGGCCCTGCTGGCCGCAGGAGCCGCCTGGGCGCTTTCGCAGGATCCTATTCGCGGATTGGCGGTGCTGGTCGCCGCCACGCCCTGCCCGTTGATTCTCGCGGCGCCGGCCGCATTCGTCGCGGGCGCGTCGCGGGCGGCGCGACGCGGCATCCTGATCAAAGGCGGCGGACCGCTCGAGGCGCTTGCTCGGACGCATACGGTGATGTTCGACAAGACCGGCACGCTCACGGTCGGCGGCGCGCGGCTCGTCGCGATAGAGACGGGTCCGGATCGAGACGCGAACGAAGCCCTGCGGCTCGCCGCATCGCTCGAGCAAGCGTCCCATCATGTCGTCGCCGCCGCCATCGTCGCCGCGGCGTCGGAGAGAGGCCTCTCTCTGCACATTCCCACCGATGTCCGCGAGACATTCGGAACCGGGATCGAGGGAAAGGTCGACGGGCGCGACATGCGCGTCGGCGCGCTGCAATTCGTGCAGGGCGATGAAGGCCTCGAGGATTGGGCCGCACGCGCCGCTCGCCGCGCCTCCTGGCGCTCCGCGCTCACGGTCTTCATCTCGTCGAACGGGCGCCTCATCGCAGTCCTCCTTCTCGCCGACGAGCTCCGGCGCGAGACGCCGCGCGCGATCCAGGCGCTACGCGATGCGGGCGTCGGTCGAATCGTCATGGTCACAGGCGATCGCGCCGACGCCGCCGAAACGATCGGCGCGGCGCTCGATCTCGATGCGGTGCTCGCCGACAGAATCCCTTCCGACAAGGTCGACGCCGTCGCCATCGAGCGACGCCTGCATCCGACGCTGATGGTCGGCGACGGAATCAATGACGCCCCTGCCCTCGCCGCAGCGAATGTCGGCGTCGCCATGGGCGCGCGCGGCGCGAGCGCCTCCTCCGAGGCGGCGGATGTCGTCATTCTCGTCGATCGGCTGGACCGCGTCTCGGAGGCGGTGGCGATCGCGCGCCGGACCCGCCTCATCGCCCTGCAGAGCATCATCGCCGGAATGACTCTGTCCTTCGCGACGATGGGAGCGGCGGCCTTCGGTTGGATCGGCCCGGTGGGCGGCGCGCTGATACAAGAGGCGATCGACATCGCCGTCATCCTGAACGCTCTGCGGGCGCTCGGCGGCGGATCGACCTTCCTTCGGCGCCCTCTGCCGGAGACAGCGACACGGGCGTTGCGCGAAGACCACGAGAAGATCGAGCAGAGCCTCGATCGCTTGCGGCAGATCGCCGATGCGTTGGACGCGGCGTCTCCGCGACGCGCGTGCGAATATATAGACGAAGCCGATCGTCTGGTCGCGGACGTCATATTGGCGCACGAGCGCGACGACGAGAGCGAAATTTATCCGCGCATCTCGCATTATCTTCCGAGCGGGCAAGGACTCGGCGCCATGAGCCGAGCGCATCGAGAGATTCGCCATCAGGCGCGACTGCTGGCGCGCCTCGCCGAGGGGCAACGCTCGCACGAGCCCGACAAATATCTGATCCGGGACGCGCAACGGATCATCGAAGCGATCGAGACGCTCGTCCGAGTCCATAATGCTCAGGAGGAGGACGTCTATGAGCAGGCCGCGTCGGAATTCAGCGGAAGCGGATCGCTCCGAGAGCCGCAGACGCGCAAATCCGAAGCGGCGTCGGCTTTCGATCGCGCCATAAGCGCGGCGTCTGGCGCACAGCGCCTTCGACGAACGGCTTTCGCGACGCTGGCGGCTCTCGCGGTCCTTCTGGGATGCGGATGGCTCTATTTCCGATGGGAGCGCAATGCGCCGCGAGACGGCGTGACGGCGACGGGCGTCATCGAGGCGGCGAGCGCCACGCCGATCTCCACACGCCTATCGGGGACCATCCGAGCGGTTTATTGTGACGTCGGGACAAAGGTGACGGCAGGCCAGGTTTGCGCCGAGATCGATCCCCAGCCTTACCGCGCCACCGTCGAGCAAGCAAAAGCCGATCTTGCTCTCGCCGACGCCCGCCTCGAAACAGCCAGAGCGGCCCTCGCCCGGATGGAAAAGCGGCTCGAGCGCCAACGAGCCGAGGCGGATCACGGGGCTCTGTCGAAAAAAACGCTCGCCCAATCCGAGATCGCTCTTTCCCGCACGCGAGCGCGGGCGGATCAGGAAGAGGCGTTGCGCACGCTGCGCCGAGATCGCGTGAGCGAAGCCGAGGAGCATTTGGCGCAAACCGCCGTGGCCGTGCCGGTCGACGGGACAGTGATCGCGCGCGAAGTGAAAGTGGGCCTTACGATCGAGGAGCGCGACGCGCCTGCCCGGCTATTCCAGGTCGCGACCGATCTTAGCGTCGTCGAGATCGTCGTCACGATACATTCGAGCGAGCTGAGGCAACCGAGGATCGGCAGTCAGGTCGCTTTCAGAGTGCTTTCTCTGCCAGGGCGCGCATTCTCGGGAATCGTCGAGCAAGTTTCACGTTCGACCCCGGATGCCGACCACGCTTCGACGTATCGTGTCGTCATAGAGGCGTTCAATCCCGATCTGCTGCTGCGACCGGGCATGGTCGCGACCCTCATGATCCACGATTTCGTCGCCGTAATGACGCCCAGGTAATTGTGTATCATCGACTACTTCGGATGCGCCCGCGTTCCGCCGGAATCATTAGACTTCCGACGCCGCCGTCTAGAACGCCGCGGCAATTCGAGCAGAGCGCGCTGCCGGAGCGGCCTCCGAACGAAAGGAAATCCTCATGAAAAAAATCAAGTTCCGGATGAACGGCGACGATCTCGCGCCCCGCCGCACGCGCATGGAAATCCCCGGCTGGGCAGGGCAGCCGGAGAAGCGCACGGATGGCTCGCATGAACACGCTTGGCACTGCGTGCCGTTTTCCGAATACGCCAAATATGGCGTCGAAATTTTCTACCCCTACGAGAACGAGCTGCACGTCTCGAAGAAGGACGGCCGACTGATACTCGACGGCGACTTCGGCGCCCCGCCGAGTCCCGGCCGCAGCTGGCCGCCCTTTCGTGATTTTGGGGGCAGCTTCTACACCTACCAGCTCCTGCTCGATCTCAAGCCAGAAGCCGGCTATGCGATCAAGGTCGAGACTCATCCGAGCTTTTATACCGACAGCGCCGGCGCCGCGCCGATCGCAGTGCCGGCGATCATCCGCGAATGGTGGCCGATGATCTATTTCCTCGTTTTCAAATCGCCGATGGAAGGACAAACGCATATCTTCCGGACCGGCACGCCGATGGCTCAGTTCACCATGATTCCGGCGGAAAGTGATATCGAGCTCGAGCCGATGAGCTTCGACGAGGCGGCCGAACGTGAATTGCAAGCGCGACGCATCTACGCGAGCCGTGAAACGCTCGGCGTCGACTCGCAATGGCTATCGACGAGCGACACGGTTTTCGACGGCACCTATCGCCGCATGCATGGCGCAGCACATTCGGCCGAAGAGAAGCAGAAAAAGCCGCGTCGTGAATGACGGTGCGGCTTGTGTTCTCACCAGCGCCCATCATTCCAGTGGTGATGATGATGATGGTGGTGGTGGTGGTGATAGCGCGGCGGGCCGTAGTAGCCCCAGCCGCCCCAACCCCAGCCATGATGATGGTGGTGATGGTGGTGATGGTGGTGGTGATGGTGGTGATGGTGGTGGCGCCACCGTCGGTACGGATAGTAGGTGTAGCCGTAACCGTCGTAGTAAGGATTGCCATAATATTGCGCCGTCTGGATGCGCGGCTCGGATTGTACGGCCTTCCGCGCCTCGGCCTCCCGCAGGAGCGCCGCCGCATTCGGTATCGGTTGCAGAAGCTCCGCATAGGAGCGGGGTGACATCACTTGATCGAGCGTTCTCGCGTCGGCCGCGGGCGCCGCGGTGAGTGGCAACGCCGAAATTACGCCGACCAGCCCGACGGTCTTCTTGTCCATGAACATTCTCTCCCGTGTTACGGTCACGCGATTCCCGCTACTCCATCATGCGGACTTGCTCGACCCGGCGACGACATGAGCCAGCATCGCGCTCCGCAGATGAACGGCTCGTGAATCTCCAAAGCCCTACACTCGTGAGACGCAGTGGCTCGATCATCGCGGCCCGATTTCCGTGGCGCGACATGGGTTGCCCAGCTAATGCACGTCGCGTCGAGTGTGACATCGCTCGCCACCCTGCCGAGTCATGCAGCTCCGGCGCCGGAACGACGCCCGCGGTCGCCGCCGCGGAAACTGGCCGCGGCTTGTCCCACCTCGGCCCGTCGCCCAAAACCGGTCCGGACGGCTATCCGCTTTCACGGGTGATCCGTTCCAACTTCCAGGATCGAGGATCGAAATCCTCCCAAGCGACGCGGCAAATTTCATCGAGCCGCATCGCAGTCGCGATCGCGAAGCGTACAATCCGTCCCAACGGAATTGTCAGCTGCGGCGTCAAATCGGATCGCGCGATGATGCGATCGATTTCGTCCTGCGTCGGCCGACGATCACGCTCGTTTCCCTTCCCGACCAATCCCAAACGGTTCAGCGCAATGCGTGCGAGGTCGGTCGGCTCCGTTGAAAGCTGAATGCCGTGAACCGCCGCCGCATGCGGCAAAATCGTCTTGATGTAGCCGAGGTCGATGCCGAGCGTGACGGGACCGGCTCCTTCCTTCGCTCTATCGCGACCGAATTGAATGAGCCGCTCTCGATCGAGCTCCGAAATCTTCAATCGCCCGAGGCGACGCTCGAGAGATTTGAGGCTCGCGGCTTTCGACCGGCCGATCCGCTTTCCGACCTCCGCGAGATCGTCTCTATGGAGCCGGACGAGATCGCCGAATGTTCGAGCTCCCTTTCGCGCGCGCTTCGACGGCGACTCGCCGCGGTCGATCCGGCGCTCTATGTCGAGCGCCCACTCCTCGGCGTCGCGCCGGCGGAGAAACGTCTCGTTGACGTTATTTCCCCTTGCGTTGAACTCATGCGCGCCAGGAGCCGGATTTGAGCCTCGTGAAGGTCGCATTTCGTGTGCGGCCTGTGTGCACTGAGAAGTCGAAAAGGAGCGAAAAGTGTCGTATCGAGGCGTCCGGGAGAGTGCACACGATCCGACCTATGGCCTAGAGACCAGGATGACATCGCCTATAAATCAAGAGATTAGATTCTCCGTGGCGCCCATGATGGACTGGACTAAAATATTTGTAATTTCAAATAGATAACATGCGCCGTGTGCACACCGTGTGCAGGGATTGTTCTCTTTTTCTTCCTGCTCGCCAGGCCGCGCTGGAACACGCAGCTCCTCTCCTTGGCGCGAATTTCGGGCGCCCATCGGCATGCGATTTCGCCAGCCGACTGCCGCTCACTCCCGTGGCCACTCATTCAAATAGCCGCTTTATGTCCGCCATCGTCCGAAACAGCTTCATGGGCTGTTCGGGGAACGGCAGAAAACTCTCTCGTTCGTAGAAGCGGCGGGCGCTATCGTCCTTCGCATCCACGATCAGCGCGAACGAGGCGATCTCGCTCCGGGCAGATCGGTAGAGAGCGTCGGCGAGTAGAAACCGGCCGTATCCCTTCCCTTGTAGCCGCTGATCGACCGCGAGCCGGCCCATGAGCGTCGCCGGCACGCGCGGATATTTCGGCAGCTTCCGCAGGGTCTGCTCCGGCAGCTCGGCGAGTTGCACGGAGGTCGACGAAAGCGTGTAGTAGCCCGCGATCGTCCCGTCGGGCAGCGCCAGAACGAAGGGCGCGGCCATGTTCTTTCGCGCGTCCTGACCGGCCTGTGTCCGAAAATATCGGTCGAGCACCTCCACGCCGCTCTCGAATCCCGATCTGTCATGGCCAGAAGCCAGCGGCTCCACGTAGAGCTTCTCGTCTTTTCCGGCAGGCACGCGTCAAAAGCCGGTTCGCTCGCGATAGCGGCGTACCGTATCGCGAAGACGATCATTGACCGGCTTCGGGTTGAGCAGCGCATCGACGAATGCTTCGCTGTCACGAACCGAGAGCGACAGCTGATTATGTTCCTCGATAGCTCTCCGGGCGGCGTCCTGGACGCTGGTCAGCACGAAATCGGTGACGCTCCGCCCTTGCAGGGCCGCCGCCCGCTCGATCAGGTTCTTTTGCTCGGCGGTGACACGGGCCTCCAATCGCTCTGCTCGGGTGCGTCTCCCATCAGGTCTGGATGCGGCGTCCGTCATGACCTTTTTCTCCTCGCCACAATGTACGGCCAATAGCCGGCCAATTCAAGACCGGCGACATTGGATGTTCCGCTGGCTACGCCAAACGCGGCACGCAACCTGGTCAAGATTGGGGTCGAGGGGTCAAATCCTTCGCCCGCTCAAAAAATCATCGTGTCAGATCGCGGCGGCGGCTTCGCGCTCGGCTACCTGCCGTTCAGCGGCTCCAGCGGGGCGCTGCTGCTCCATCTGCTGAGCAAGCTCTACGAGCGGACCAGCGTCATCATCACGACGAATCTCAGCTTCGGCGAATGGGCCGCCGTCTCCGGGGACGCCAAGATGACGACGGCTCTGCTCGATCGCCTCACTCACCGCTGCCACATCCTAGAAACCGGGAACGACAGCTTCCGGTTTAAGAACAGCTCGGCGAAGGCGGACAAACCTGCAAAGGAGAAGACCAAAACATGACGACCGACTGACCCGCAAGCCATCTTCAACCCGGGTCAGTTCTCAATGGAAATCCTGGGTCAAATCTCGACGGAAAATCGACAGCAATTGTAATGATAGACGTAAAAAGCCCGACGATGAGATCGTTAATAACTCGTTAATCGGACACCATCTATATGGTTTCAAAGGAGGGCCGCGTGGTCCCTTCCGTACGATGGAAAAGGCCCATCCATGAAATGGACACAAGCGATTGTCGTCGGGTTGATCGTAACTATGGCCCCTACTCTGGCACGCGCCCAAGAGGAAGAGGAGGACCGCCGAAGAGACTATATGCATCGCCTTCACGAGGATTGCGAGCATGGCGACGAAGAAGCTTGCGCCCGTCTCGACGAGATGCGCGAGGAATGGCGCGAGCGACACCGCCGGCGCGAGTATGAAGAGTGGCGCCGAAGCCAAGAAGGGCCGCGTGATTATGATGAAGACCAAAATAGGCGCCGCTTCGTCCCGCAGGCTGACCCCAAAGTCGCATTGTGCCTGGCGATCGAAACGAATTACAACAATTGCATGAGGCAGCACGGCGGACGCCAGAACGAGTGCGCCGCCTGGGTCTACGAGCTGAAGGCGAACAAATGCTTCTGAGCGCCGTCATGCGGGCAGTGTGATGATCGCCTGAAATCCATGAGGGCTGCGAGTTCCAAAGCGAATTTGCCCCCCATAGGCGTCGACGATGTCCGACGAGATGGATAGCCCGAGCCCAGTGCCCTCGGTCTTTTCGTCGAGGCGAACGCCACGCTGCCCGAGTTCGACGAGCTTCTCGGGGGGAACTCCTGGGCCGTCGTCCTCGACGAGGATCGACAACACGCGTTCGCGTTCCGCCGAAACATGGACTTCCGCGGCCGCCCATTTGACCGCATTTTCCAGGAGCGCGCCAAACAGCTCCGTGGCTTCTTCGACGCCCATGCCGATCGTCACATCCGCGGGAATGTCCAATCGCCAGGACAGAGCGCCCCCGCGCGGCGTTCGCATGAACGCTCTCGTCAAGCTTTCCACCACGTTTCGAAGTGGCGTCGCTTGGACAGGCGAGCCGGCGAGCGACTGCAATCGCGCCCGCGATAGCTCTCGATTTATGTGACGCCGCATGCCGAACGCAAGCTCCTGGAGCTCGTCGGCGATTTCATCTCGACCATCCTTTCGGAGCCGTTCCGCATCCGTCGCGAGAATGGCGAGAGGCGTCTTCAGGGCGTGCGCCAGATTGGCGGCGCGCGCCTTGGCGCTCTCGACCGCTTTCGCTTTCGCTTCCAGCAGGGAGTTCACTTCGGCCACCAAAGGCATGATTTCCTCGGGGCCATCGACTGTAATCGACTTCTTCTCTCCTGCTCGAACCGCGTTGACGTTCCGCCGAAGCGCCTCTAACGGCCTCAGGCCGACCGCAATCTGCCCCCATGACGACGCCAACAGAATGAGCGCCAGCACCGCGAGCGAAACAGCCATATCGCCAGCAAACTCCGTTCTCGCCTCTAGAATTTCATTGCGGTCGACGGCGGCGGTGATCCGCAAGCGCCGTCTGCCTCCCTCCGTCGCGTAATTCACGCGGCGCTCCCCCAAAAATAGAGTCTCGCCCTTCGGCCCGGCGAGGTCGTGATGGTGGGCGATTCCAGGCTCGATCTCGTCATTCGGCAGATCGATGACGTGGTCCCATAGGGAGCGCGACCGCAGTTTGACGCCGGCTCCATCCTCGACGATTTGCCAATAGAGACCACTGAGCGGCTGGTCGAAGCGTGGATCCGCGAGCGGTCTGCCGAGTTGCAGAGCTCCGTCGGGCTCTATCGACACATTCGCCGCCAATTGCCGAATGTAAGTGTCGAGCTCGACGCCGACGCGACGTATCACGTATCGTTCGAACAACGCCACCAGCGCGACGCCCGCGAGAACCAGAGCGATGCAAAGAGAAAGGGACGCGGCAATCGACAACCTCAGCCGAAGCGACTTTGCCCTCATTTGCCGCCGCCGACAATGTAGCCGAATCCACGTCGCGTCTCGATGCGCTCCGAACCGACCTTTTTGCGCACGCGTCCGACCAAGACCTCGACCGCGTTCTCGGTCTTGTCGCAGTCATGGGAAAAAAGCTGATCCAACAACTCCGCATTCGGCACCACTCGGCCGGAGTGGTGCATCAAATAGCTGAGCAGCCTGTATTCCTGCGGCGTGAGAGATACGGGCTCTCCGTTCAGACTGACCCGCATCTGACGCGTGTCCAGATTCAGATCTCCTACGGTAACGATGGGCGCAAACAAGCCGGTGGATCGACGCACGATGGCTCGCAGTCGCGCAAGCAATTCTTCCATTCGGAAAGGCTTCGGCAAATAATCGTCGGCTCCCGAATTGATCCCGTCCACGCGCTCGAGCCAGCTGTCGCGAGACGTGAGTATGAGAATCGGCATGGAGCGTCCACCGCCTCGCCATTTCTTAAGAATCGAGAGACCGTCCATGCTCGGTAGGCCCAGATCGAGGATGGCCGCGGCGTAATCCTCGGTGTCGCCCTTGAACCAGGCTTCCTGGCCATCGGCTTCCCAATCGACCACATATCCCGCTTCGTTCAGCGATGCGCTCACGTTTCGCGCGATACGCTCGTCGTCCTCCGCGAGCAGGACGCGCATCAGTCGCCTCTCCTGACAATTTTACCCGTTTGAGCATCGACGCGCGCTTCGATCATAGCACTGCCGGGGCCGATGATTTTGATCTCGTATATCCAGGCGCCGCGGTCTCGCTCCAGCTCGACTCCGACGACGTCACCGCGAACGCTCTCCCGCACCCTGGCGAGTATCTTCTCGAGCGGCAGAATTTCGCCCCTTTCGAGCGCTGCTCGAGCCACGTCGTGATCTTCGCGACGAAGGCGCTCCTCCACAGCGAAGGCGTCGCCAGCGCCCATGGCGACGGCCGTTCCCAGGAGCAGCGCGGCCGCACAGCTATGTCCGATTCCTCGTCCCATGAACCCCTGTATCGCGCGAGATAGCTGACAAATCCCTGACACGTCTCGACAGCGGATCGACAGGTCCCGTCCTGTAAGAACAGGCCCCGTCGACGCAGATCTGCCCCTCCTCGACCCCGTGAGAAAATACGACAATGCGTCACACCTTCACAGCGCCAAGTCGAGACCGCGTAACGCACTCTGCGCCGACGGTGGAATTCCTCCCAGCGCCGCCACGGCTTTTGGGCGTCGAACCCGAAGGTCGACGCGAGACGCGAACACGGCAGCCCAAGAGCTGTTGAAACTGGCTTTGGCCTGCGATTGGCGTCCTCGAACGGAGTCCGAAATGACCCTTCCCGAAAAAATCCGTCTTTATCATGCCGCCCTGGCAGGGCTAGCGCTATCGGCTTATGTCAGCGGGGAACTCGGCCCCATTCACGAATGGCTCGGCTATGGCGTGACGTTCATCCTGATCGTCCGCATTATCTGGGGCGTCGTCGAGGCTCGCCAGCTCGGAATCTCTCGGTTTTTCCTGGGGTTCACGGAACTCGGTCACGTCCGCTGGTTCGATCACCCCGCGGTGAGCAAACTCCTCCTCTCAGGAGTGGCTCTTGCGCTGGTCTCGACAGTCGTGACCGGCGTGTTGGCGGATCGCCCGCCTTCGTCTCCCCCCTCTCGCCGAGCAGAACCCACTTTTTCCTCAGCTTCGGAATGGCGCACGCCAAGCAATCACGACGTCGGGCCGTCGTCGATCGCGAGCCGTGACCGCCGTGAAAGCGACAAAAGCGAATCCTGGATCACCGAGGTCCACGAGGCGTCGGCGAACTTCCTGCTCGGCTTTGTCATCGCACACGCGAGCTACATGCTGCTGTTCAAACGTCGCCTCGCTGCGTTCATGCTGTTCTGCGCGGGTCGGCGGCCCAGAGCATGAACACGCCGCGCCCACTGGAAACTTTTATTCACCGGCGACGATCGGCCGAGCCCCGTGTGGGAAAGCGCGCCCTCATTTCGGTGGGCGTCGCGAGCGCACTGGTCGGCTCCTGGTTTCCGCAGATCTCGGAACCACTTCGTTACCTTCTTGCGCCGAAGTCGCCTGTGATTGACGCCCAAAAGGCGTCGGACCCAGTCGACGGACTCATCAAATTGAGGGCGGAGCAGTTTGCGGCGGCCGAGTTCGCCGTTCAGCCGGTGCACGGCGGCGTCCTGACGAGACGCATCAACGTCCCTGCGCTTGTTTCCGCCGATACCGACCGAGTCGGGCATGTCGCCGCTAAGGTGGTCGGAACGGTCGCCGAATTGCGCAAGAACATCGGAGACTGGGTGGAAAGCGGTGAAACGATCGCCTATCTCGAAAGTCGCGAGGTCGCCGACGCAAAGAGCGATTTCCTCGCGAGCCTTGTGAGCTACAATCTGCAGCAACAGCTCTTCCAGCGCGAGAAGGGTCTGTTCGACAAGAAGATTACCGCGGAACAGGCATTTCTCCGCGCTCAGACGACTCTATCCGAAGCCCAACTGCGCCTCGATCTGGCGCGCCAGAAGCTCGCGGCCCTCGATTTGAGCGAGGCCGAGATCTCTGCTCTTCCAAAACAACCGACTTCACAGCTGCGCCGCAAAGAAATCCGCGCGCCGATTTCCGGACGTGTGACCGAACGTCGAGCGAGCCTCGGACAGCCGGTGGGCGGCGAGGGCGAGCTCTACGTCATCGCAGATCTGTCAGTGGTTTGGGCCGATCTGTCGGTAGCCCTGACAGACCTTCCGAGCGTGCGCCAAGAGCAGGCCGCCCAACTCGTCGCCAGCGACGGGCGACGGCTGGATGGATCCGTCATCTTCGTGAGCCCACTACTGAGCCAGGACACTCAGTCGGCGCGCGTCGTGGCAAGATTTCAGAATCCGGATCTCGCTCTACGACCGGGCGGCCTATTGACCGCTCGAATCGATCTGGAGCGTCTGCAAGTCGGCGCGATGATTCCGCGCACCGCGGTGCAACTGGTGAACCGCGAGCCTTCCGTATTTGTGCGCGTGAGCGAAGGCTTTGTCCGGCGCAAGATCGAAACTGGAGCCTCCGACGAGGAGTCGGTCGAAGTCGTCGCCGATCTGGCTCCCGGCGAATTGATCGCGACCGCCAACACCTTCGCGCTGAAGGCCGAACTCGGCCGCCTGATGCCGGACCTCGCCGAATAATTCGCTTCGTTTGACGATGAAAGTGACGAGTCGGATATGATCAAGTCGATCATTTCATTTTCTGTTCATCGACCATGGGTCGTCGTCTTGGTCGCGGCGCTCTCCTGTCTCGCGGGAGCCTGGTCACTCACCCGCCTTCCGATCGACGCCGTTCCGGACATCACGAACAACCAAGTTCAGATCAACGCATCGGCTCCGTCACTGTCCCCGAATGAGATGGAAAAGCAGGTTACGTTTCCAATCGAAAATGCGCTCGCGGGAATTCCGGGACTGGAATATACGCGCTCGCTGTCGCGCAATGGCTTCGCGCAAGTGACCGCGGTATTCGGCGACAAGGTGGATATCTATTTCGCGCGTCAGCAAGTTTCGGAACGCTTACTCCTGGCGCAAGGCGACTTTCCGAGCGGTGTGGACGTCCGAATGGGACCCGTCGCGACAGGTCTCAGTGAAATCTACATGTGGAGCGTGACATTCTCGGACCGCGGCACGGCTCCGAGCGCGAATTCTGCACGGGCCGGTTGGCAGACGGACGGATCATTCGTCACGCCCGAAGGGGAAACGCTGCGCAGCGATCTCGAGCAGATGGCCTATCTCCGCACTGTCCAGGATTGGATCATCCGACCGCAATTGAAACTCGTGCCGGGCGTCGCCGGCGTCGACTCGCTCGGCGGATATGTGAAGACCTACGGCGTTCACCCCGATCCCGCGAAGCTCTACGCCCTCGGCCTCTCCTTCGCCGATCTCGCAGCGATCATCGCCCGCAATAATGTGAGCAGAGGAGCGGGTTACGTCGAAGACAATGGCGAGGGCTATGTCATTCGTAGCCGTGGTCGGCTCGAGAATTTCGCGGATATTCTCGCCGTTCCGGTGACGACCCGAGGCGGCGTGCCGGTGCGAGTGAAAGATATCGGGCAAGTCGGAGTCGGGCGCGAGCTGCGCACGGGCAGCGCGAGCATGAACGGAAAGGAAGTCGTCATCGGAACGGCGCTGATGCTGATCGGCGGAAACAGCCGGACCGTATCGGCGGCCATCGACGCCAAGATGCAGGAGATCAACAAGTCTCTGCCTCCGGGAATCGAGGCGCGGCCGATCCTGAATCGGACCGTCCTGGTCGACGCCACCATCCAGACAGTCGCCAAAAATCTCGCGGAAGGCGCCCTTCTGGTCATTATCGTTCTGTTCGCCTTGCTCGGCAATTTTCGAGCGGCGCTGATCACCGCACTGGTGATTCCGATCACCATGATGCTGCTGATAACGGCAATGGTGGAGGGGCATATCAGCGCCAATCTGATGAGCCTCGGAGCGCTCGACTTCGGGCTGATCGCCGATGGCGCCGTCATTATCGCCGAAAATAGTCTGCGCCATCTCGCGGAGCGTCGGCACATGACCGGACGCGACCTGCTGCTCGGCGAGCGCTCGAGCACGATCATCGAGTCGGCGGAGGAAATGATCAAGCCGACGGTCTATGGGCAAGGCATCATCATTCTCGTCTATCTACCTTTGCTGACATTCTCCGGAGTGGAAGGCAAGATGTTCCAGCCCATGGCGTTGACGGTGATAATCGCACTGGCGTCAGCGTTCGTTCTCTCCCTGACCTTCGTGCCGGCGATGATTTCGATCCTGATTTCCGGGCGGATCGAAGAAACTGAGAACGTGCTCGTCGGAAGCCTGAAGAAGCTCTATCGCCCGTTGCTCGACCGCGCGATGGCGAGACCGGCTCCGACCATAGGCGTCGCGGTCGCGATCTTCGTCGGCTCGCTCATTCTCTTCGCTGGTCTGGGTCAGGAGTTCATCCCGACACTGGACGAGAAAAATCTCGCTATGCAGGCCTATCGCATTCCGAGCACGTCGCTTTCGCAGTCACAGGCCATGCAGCTGCGCGTCGAGAAAGCTCTGCTCGACGTCCCGGAGGTCGCCTATGTCTTCTCCAAGACGGGCACGGCCGAAGCCGCGACAGATCCGATGCCGCCCAATCTGACGGACACCTATATCATGTTGAAGCCTCAGGCGGATTGGCCGGATCCCCATTTGCCCAAACCAGAGCTGATCGGCCGAATCCAATCGAGGCTGGACGTCCTCGTCGGCAATTCCTTCGAATTTTCGCAGCCGATCCAGAATCGCTTCAACGAATTGCTGGCCGGCGTGCGCGGCGATATCGCCGTCAAGACATTCGGGGAGGACTTCGACGTCATGCTGAAAGCCGCCAATCAGATCGCCGCGATCCTGAGAGAGATCGACGGCGCCAAAGACGTCAAGGTCGAGCAGGTCGGAGGCCTTCCGTTTCGTGAGATCAATGTCGACAAGCGGGAAATCGCTCGTCTGGGGCTGAGTCTCGCAGAAGTGCAGGATGTCATCGGCGTCGCCGTCGGCGGACAGCGCGCTGGGGTGGTCTTCGAAGGAGATCGGCGCTTTCCGATTTTGGTGCGGCTCGACGACAGGCTGCGCGAGAACATGCGTGCGATCGAAAATATACCTATCTCGCTGCCATCCGATCGCGGCGATCGGCGAGAGACGATTCAACTCAAGCAGGTCGCATCGATTTCCTTCATCGAAGGACAAAATCAGATTTCGCGCGAAAATGGCAAGCGGAGAGTGGTGGTCACCGCGAATGTCCGCGGCCGCGACATCGCATCCGTCGTGAATGAAGCGCAGCAGAAGATCGGCGAGAAAGTGCATGTTCCTCCGGGCTATTGGATCACTTGGGGAGGGCAATTCCAGAATCTCGTCGAAGCGCGTCAACGACTGATGGTTGTCGTTCCGATCTGCTTTTTCATGATCCTCCTGCTGCTGTTCTCGGCGCTCGGCGCATTCTGGGACGCGGTGCTGGTGTTCAGCGCCGTGCCTCTGGCGCTTTCCGGAGGCATCGCCGCCTTGTGGATCCGAGACATGCCAATGTCCGTCTCTGCGGCAGTCGGATTCATCGCGCTGTCGGGCGTCGCCGTTTTGAATGGACTCGTGATGCGAACCTATATTCGTCAGCTGATCGATCTCGGGCGGCCGGTTCGCGCGGCCATCAAGGAAGGGGCCATGACGAGGCTTAGACCCGTGGCCATGACCGCCTTCGTCGCCTCGCTCGGCTTCGTTCCGATGGCGCTCGCCACTGGAACGGGAGCCGAAGTGCAGAAGCCGATCGCGACGGTCGTGATCGGCGGGTTGATCAGCGCTACACTTTTGACATTACTAGTTCTTCCGGCGCTCTATACGCTATTCGAAGGCGTTGCGACGAGGAAGCGCGAGATCCGAGAGGCGGCTTTCAGATGACCCGCCTCTGCGTCACACTTTGCGTGTTGCTGGAAGCGACGACCGTCCACGCTGAAACTCTGAACGGCGCATTGACGGCGGCCTACCGATCGAATCCAATTCTCCATTCGGGCCGGGCCGCTGTACGAGCGGAGGACGAAAATGTTCCTCGAACGCGCGCCCAAATGCGGCCGCGTGTCGGCGTCGAATCCTATCTCGGAGTCCAGCAACGGAGATCCGTTTCGAGCGCAATCGACGTGAACAACGGCAATGTCTGGGATCCGAGTTACGTCCAGAGCATTCAGGCCGGGCGTTCTTTGCCCCGTTCTGCGACGCTGAGCGTCGAGCAGCCGCTTTTCGACGGGTTCAGGGCGACCAATTCAACCCATGCGGCAGAAGCGGGCGTGTTCGCCGCCCGCCAGCGTCTGCGGCTCACGGAGCAACGCGTTCTGCTCGACGGCGTCGTCGCCTATACGAATGTGTTGCGAGATACCGCTGTTCTCGGTCTCCATCGGAACAATGTGGCGGTGCTCGACGAGCAATTGCGCCAAACGAGAGAGCGCGCGGCGGCCGGCCAAGTCACTGTGACCGATGTCGCACAAGCCGAGGCGCGGTTGGCCGCTGGTCGATCACAAGCGGCGATCTCTCGCGCGACGCTCGACACCAGTATCGCCGCCTATAGGCAAGTGATCGGGAATGAGCCGAAAGAGCTCGCCCCAGCGCGATCCGCCGATCGCTTATTGCCGAAGTCGCTCGCGGAGGCGGAGCGTGCGGCGCAGAGCGAGCATCCACTCGTTCTCGCCGCCGCGCATGATGCGGATGTGGCCGATCTCGCGATCAGGATCGCTGAAGCGGAATTCTTGCCCAGCGTCTCGATGGTCGCGAATGTCTTCACGCAGTCCGATGTCGATGGGCGAAACAACCGAGCCATCGGCGCGCAAGTGCTCGGTCGGCTGTCGGTTCCAATTTACGCTGGCGGTGCGACCTCCGCTCGGATCCGTCAAGCGAAGGAGAGCGCCGGACAGAAGCGATTCGACGTGGATGTCGCGCGCGCGGAGCTGACGGCGTCGATGCGTTCGAATTGGAGCGCTCTACAATCTGCGTCAGCTCAGATCGTCGCGGCTCGCGCGCAGATCGCGGCAGCGGAACGCGCTTTATTCGGCGTCCGGGAGGAGGCGAAGGCAGGCCTGCGGACCACGCTCGATATTCTCAACGCCCAGCGGGAGTTGCTGAGCGCACGTATCGGACTCATTGTCGCCCAGAGGGATCGCGTCGTCGCGTCATATACGGTTCTCGCGGTTGCGGGACGACTGTCCGCGGGCTCCCTCGCTTTAAATGTCGAAGAATACGACCCCGGGACCCATTTCGGAGAAGTCGACGACAAGTGGTCCGATCGCTTCCTATTCAACGGTCGGTAAATGCAGTTCGGCGGACTGACAAGAGTGCGCGGCGCTAGAACGCGCCCTCGTCTCTCGACGCGACATCCTCCGCGGTCGCCGTTGATCTGATGTCACAATCGCCCCTTACTCGAAGCTGGCGCTGTCTCGGGAACTCGAACGATGCCTATAACGCCCCATGTTGAAAAGCACTTCACCGCCACGGAAATGGTCCGCGATGTCGTGATCGGCATGTCGGACGGCTTGACGGTGCCCTTCGCTCTTGCCGCGGGCCTTTCGGCTGCGGTCGCAAACACCGACGTGATCGTGACAGCCGGTCTCGCCGAAATTGCCGCGGGCGCCATCGCAATGGGTCTCGGAGGCTTTCTGGCCGCACGGACCGACGCACAGCACTATGTCTCGGAGGCGGCGCGGGAAGGTCGAGAGATCGATCTCATGCGCGACCATGAAATTCACGAGATCGAGCAGCTTCTCCAAGGATACGGCCTGACCGACGATCCACTGAAATCGCTTGTCGCCGCCATATCGGCTGACAAAGAACGGTGGATCGATTTCATGATGCGCTTCGAGCTCGGACTGGAGAAGCCTGATCCGCGACGTGCTCTGGCGAGCGCGCTGACCATCGGACTCGCCTATGTTGTCGGCGGGCTCACGCCACTCATTCCCTACATGACGACAGACAGCGTGGAAACCGCGCTTTTGAGGTCCGTTCTCGCCACGGGTGTGGCGTTGCTCGCGTTCGGCGCGGCGAAAGGGCATTTCACTGGCGTCGATCGAATGCGCGCTGCAATTCAGACACTGGCCGTGGGGGGACTTGCCGCCTCGGCGGCCTTCGGTCTGGCTCGCGCATTCGGGTAACGAGAGCCGGCGCTTCTGGTTCGGTCGCCACATCATCCCATACAACGTCGCATTGATTTCAACTGGGTATGAGCTTCTCGGCCTCTGATGGCCTGCTATTGCGGCAAGGCCCGAGAAGGAAAGGCGCGTTGGAAACCGGACGTTCCGACGCGGGCGTTTTGATCGCAGCTCCGAAAAGCGGGGCGACGAACGGCTCGGGGGATATTCACGGATGACGCGACGGTCGGAACCACCTGCATGGCTGCAGCGATAGTTTGCCGCTCCAATCGTGAGCGGCGGTTAGTAAACGCCGGGGATCAGCCTCGCGGTGCGGCTCGCATATTCCTTGTATGATGGGAACGTTTCTTCGAGCACCCGTTCCTCGAAATTCATGCGCGGCAATTGAATGGCGATCGATAGCAGAGTCAAACACAACGCCCACGGCTGCTGATATCGAAACATGATGCCGATCAGAGCCAATAATTCTCCAGCATAGAGCGGATGACGCACGAGCCTATACGGTCCTTCCGTCACCAGAGCGCGAGCTTGCGGAAGAATGCTGAAACTGCGGCCGAGCCAAATCGTCGCCGCGATGGAGACGAGCGTTCCGAGGAGAACCAGGCCGACGGAAACAACCTTCGTCGAAGGTGACAAATCGACCGGCGGGACGGCGACTATGAAGCTCGGCAAGAGAAAGCCCGCCGCGCCGGCCAATTTCGGCAGAACGCCTTTCGCGGTCCGCAGAGACGGAGGCCGCAGAAAGATCGCGAATATTATGAGGCAGAGAAGCGCGATATTGGCCGCGAGAGAGACATTCACGAGAAGTCCTTCGGACGAGCCCATCATCTGAGACGAGCCGTAAATGCCGAGCGAGAACCATGCGAGCACAGGGCTCGTGAAAACGAGATCGAGCAGCTTCGCTTTTACGTATGATCGTGTCATTCGGCCCCGCCAATCCGCTCGAAATATTTTCGCCGTCCGGAAATGCTCGGCCGTATCGGCTTAGCCGATCGATTTCCGCTTGTCGACGTGACCTGATCTGCCGAGCGAACCGGAGCGTCTCGAGAGAGCGGCTTCGGAGCGCGCTCCTTCGGCTTCTCGCTTCATCGATTGGTAATCGCTGTCGCGCTACCCTGCGATTTGCGCTTGACATCCACAGCTTCGGGACCGATATCGCCCTCGGATGGCTGGGCTTCGCCCCCGCCGTCGACTCCGACAACCCAAGAAAGAAACATGGGCAGTAGCCGCTTCGGCGCCGCGCCCGCAGCCTCGTCTGCGCTCGCGACGCCACTCGACATCGAAACCATCCGCGGTCTCGGAGACCGCGTGAGAGGCGTCGCGAGGGCCTAGAGGCTCCTGCCTGCCGCTCATGCTCCGGCCGTGGATCACAACGGCCAAAAAGGAGATGAGCGATGAACAAGTTCACCGCAATCGCATGCGCGCATCCGTTCGCTCGGAGCGCACCTTCGTTCCGCGCCGAGACGCAGATCGTCGCGTTTCGCCGTCGCGCGCGGCGGGCGCCGCTTTGCGTCTGGACGCTCGACGCCGCCTCGGGACGTCTTCTGTGCGTATGGACCGACGAGGCGGACGTCGACGCTCGCCTCACGCAGGACAATGGCGAGCGGCCCCCTTCGCGCCTCGCCGCCTGACTGGAGAGATCGAATGAGCCCCGGCCCAACCAGGCCCGCCGGCGAGCGCAAGTTCGGCTCGGCGGGCGCATCGAAATCCATCCCGATCCGAATTTGCCCGGGCGCGAGAGCGCGAGCGGTCTAGAGGGCGCGAACTCTCGTGACGGCTCGCCTCCCGCCGGAGAAAAGGCGAGCCATGACGCTGCATTTCAACCCGACCGAAACCACCGAGAGCGCCGTTCTCGACGAGGCCCATATCGGCCATATCCGCGGCGCGCTGGGCACGATCCATCACGCCGATCACGGCCCGCGCATCGGTTTCAAGCGCCGCCTCCAGACGCTTCTCGCGATTCTCGGTCCCGGCCTCATCGTCATGGTAGGCGACAATGACGCGGGCGCCTTCGGGACCTATGCTCAGGCGGGCCAGAACTATGGCACGAGCCTGCTGTGGACGCTGCTGCTGCTCGTTCCCGTGCTCTATGTCAATCAGGAGATGGTGCTGCGCCTCGGGGCCGTCACGGGCGTCGGACACGCCCGGCTCATCGTCGAGCGTTTCGGCAAATTCTGGGGCGCCTTCAGCGTCATCGATCTGTTTCTGCTCAACGCGCTGACCATCGTCACCGAATTCATCGGCATATCTCTCGCGCTCTCCTATCTCGGCGTCTCGCGGGAGCTCGGCGTGGCGCTGTCGGCCGTCGTCATCATGGCGGCGGTCGGCACGGGCGACTTCCGTCGCTTCGAGCGCTTCGCTCTGGCGCTCTGCGCGGGCAGTCTCGTTCTCATTCCGATCTTCGTGATGATTCATCCGCCAATGGCGGATGTCGCGCGCGACATGTTCCTCGTGCAATTGCCGAAGGACGGCAAGCTCAGCGATGTGATGCTGCTCATCATAGCGATCGTCGGCACCACCATCGCGCCCTGGCAGCTCTTCTTCCAGCAGAGCTATGTGATCGATAAGCGCATCACGCCGCGCTTCATTCGCTATGAGCGTATCGACCTCTGGCTCGGCATAGCGCTCGTCGTCATCGGCGCGGCGGCGATGATGGCCTTCACGGCGGCGGTCTTCGCCGGACGTCCCGAGGCTGGAAACTTCACCGACGCCGGCGCCGTGGCGGAAGGCTTGGGCCGATATGCCGGGCGCCTGCCCGGCATATTATTCGCTCTGGCGCTGATCGACGCCAGCGTCATCGGCGCAGCGGCCGTGTCTCTGTCCACGGCCTATGCGCTCGGCGACGTGCTGTCGTTGAAGCATTCGCTGCATCGCAAGCCGTCCGATGCGAAAGGCTTCTACGGCGTTTATTTCGCGCTCATCGTCGTTTCGGCGGGCCTCGTGCTGACGCCGGGCGCGCCGCTCGGCCTGCTGACCAACGCCGTGCAGACGCTCGCCGGCGTTCTGCTGCCGAGCGCGACCGTGTTTCTGCTGCTTCTCTGCAATGACGAGGCGGTCCTCGGCCCCTGGGTCAATGGCTGGGGCATGAATCTGTTCACAGGCGTGATCGTCGCGGTCCTGGTGATGTTGTCGATCATTTTGACCGCTTCCGTCTTGTTTCCTGAGCAGACGAACGAGACGGTCATTCTGTCGATTCTCGGCGGCGGCTCGATTGTAACTGTGGCCATCGCCGTCGCGACGGGCGCTCTCCGCACGAGGTGGAGCACGGCGCGGGGCGCGATCGGCCGTCTCGCTCGCGACAGCTGGCGCATGCCGCCGCTACACGCGCTGTCGCCGGCGAAGCTCTCGATGACGAGCCGCATATGGATGAGCGTGCTACGCTGCTATCTTCTGCTCGCCGGAGGCCTCGTTCTCGCGCGGATCGTCGCGCTCGCGGTAACTCACTGAATATATGCGCCAAACATGAAAGCGAAAGCCATCTCCTATGCGCTGCTCTCGGCGGCTCTGTTCGGGGTCTCGACGCCGGCCGCCAAGCTGCTCCTCGCGGACATAGATCAGCGCATCCTCGCCGGCCTGCTCTATTGCGGCGCCGGCGTCGGGGTCGCCCTGCTTCGTCGTCTCCCCTATCGGCTCGGCTTCGTCATCCGCGCGGAAGAGGCGACGCTTACTGAATCGGATTGGCCGTGGATGGGAGCGGCGACGCTGGCGGGCGGCGTCGCCGGCCCATTGCTGCTGATGTTCGGCCTCTCGCATGCGGAAGCCGCGACGGCCTCATTGCTGCTCACGCTCGAGGGCGTCTTCACTGCGGCCATCGCATGGTTCGTGTTTCGCGAGCCATTCGATCGTCGCATCGCCATCGGCATGGCCCTCATCGTCGCCGGATCGCTCTGCCTCGCCTGGTCGGGAGCGCCCAGCCTTTCTGGCGCGCTCGGGCCTCTCGCGATCGCGGCGGCCTGTCTCGCCTGGGCCGTCGACAATAACCTCACACGCAGAGTCTCGCTCTCCGATCCGCTGCAAATCGTCGAGATCAAGGGAATCGTCGCCGGCTCGGTCAATCTCGGAATTGGGCTATTCGCCGGCGCTCTCATGCCCGCCATCCCGTTGGTCGGCGCGGCGAGCGTCGTCGGCTTCCTCGGCTATGGCGTCAGCCTGGCGCTGTTCGTTCTGGCCCTCCGCCATCTCGGCACGGCGCGCACCGGCGCTTATTTCTCCACTGCGCCCTTCCTCGGCGCGGCCGTCTCCGTCGTGGCCCTGCGCGAGCCTTTGACCCTGCAGCTCGTCGCCGGAGCGGCGCTGATGGCCGCAGGCGTCTGGCTGCATCTGACCGAAAGCCATGAGCACGAGCATTCGCACGAAGCCGTCGAACATTCGCATTCGCATGTTCACGACGAGCATCATCGGCACGGAGACCACTCCGATCATGAGAACGGCCAGCCGCACACACATTGGCACGCGCACGAGCCGCTGCTGCACGCGCATCCTCATATGCCCGACACGCATCACCGACACGATCATTGATCGAAGACCGGACGTCTCCGCCTCCGCGCCCGCGCCGAGGGCGTCGAGAGCGGAACGAGGATGAGTCCGACGGCAAAAGGGCGGATCTGGCGCCGAGCGCTGATTCTGCTCGCCTCCACCGCTCTCGCGGCGGGGCTTTGCGCAGCTTTTTTCGGCCGCCAGGATCTAGCCAAATGGATTTGGGCGGCGGGAACGGTTCCGGTCGCCGCGAGCCTCGCTGTCTCGATCGCGCGCGATCTGCTCGCTGGGCGCGCCGGCGTCGACGTGATCGCGCTTCTCTCCATGTCGGCGGCGCTGGCGCTCGGAGAAGCTTTGGCGGCGATGATCGTCGCGGTGATGTACGCCGGCGGCAGCGTCATCGAAGATCTGGCGGTCGGTCGGGCCGAACGCGATCTGAAAGCGCTGATCGATCGCGCGCCGCGCATCGCTCATCGACGGATCGACGATAGAATCGAGGACATTCCGATCGACGATGTCGCGGTCGGGGATCTCCTGCTGGTTCGGGCCGGCGAGGTCGTGCCGACGGACGGCCTGATCGTTGGACCGAATGCGCTGCTCGACGAGTCGGCGGTGACCGGCGAGCCGCTTCCCGTCGCGAGACGCAGCGGAGAAGCGGCCGCGAGCGGAACGGTCAACGCCGGCGAGACATTCGAAATGCGGGGGACCGCCGCCTCGGGCGACAGCACATACGCCGGAATCGTCGAGCTGGCGACCGCCGCCCAGACGGCAAAGGCGCCATTCATCAGAATGGCGGATCGCTATGCGCTGCTGTTCTTGCCCGTGGCCCTGCTGGCCGCGGGAGCCGCCTGGGCGCTTTCGCAGGACCCTATTCGCGGATTGGCGGTGCTGGTCGCCGCCACGCCCTGTCCTTTGATTCTCGCGGCACCGGCGGCCTTCGTCGCAGGCGCGTCGCGGGCGGCGCGACGCGGCATCCTGATCAAAGGCGGCGGGCCGCTCGAGGCGCTCGCGCGAACGCATACGGTGATGTTCGACAAGACCGGCACTCTCACGGTCGGCGGCGCGCGGCTAGTCGCGATAGAAACGGGTCCGGATCGGGACGCGAACGAAGCCCTGCGGCTCGCCGCATCGCTCGAGCAAGCGTCCCATCATGTCGTCGCCGCCGCCATCGTCGCCGCGGCGTCGGAGAGAGGCCTCTCTCTGCACATTCCCACCGAGGTCCGCGAGACGTTCGGAACCGGGATCGAGGGAAAGGTCGACGGGCGCGACATGCGCGTCGGCGCGCTGCAATTCGTGCAGGGCGACGAAGGCCTCGAGGATTGGGCCGCGCGCGCCGCCCGCCGCGCGTCCTGGCGTTCCGCGCTCACGGTCTTCGTCTCGTCGAACGGACAGCTCGTCGCCGTCCTCCTTCTCGCCGACGAGCTCCGGCGCGAGACGCCGCGCGCGATCCAGGCGCTACGCGATACAGGCGTCGGTCGTATCGTCATGGTCACAGGCGATCGCGCCGACGCCGCCGAATCGATCGGCGCGGCGCTCGATCTCGATGCAGTCCTCGCCGACCGAATCCCTTCCGACAAGGTGGACGCCGTCGCGATCGAGCGACGCCTCCATCCGACGCTGATGGTGGGTGACGGAATTAATGACGCTCCGGCTCTGGCCGCCGCGGATGTCGGCGTCGCCATGGGCGCGCGCGGCGCGAGCGCGTCCTCCGAGGCGGCGGATGTCGTCATTCTCGTCGATCGGCTGGACCGCGTCTCGGAGGCGGTGGCGATCGCGCGCCGGACCCGCCTCATCGCGCTGCAGAGCATCATCGCCGGAATGACTCTGTCTTTCGCGACGATGGGAGCGGCGGCGTTCGGTTGGATCGGCCCAGTGGGCGGCGCGCTGATTCAAGAGGCGATCGACATCGCCGTCATCCTCAACGCTCTGCGCGCGCTCGGCGGCGGCTCGACCTTGCTTCGACGTCCTCTGCCGGAGACAGCGACGCGGGCGTTGCGCGAAGATCACGAGAAAATCGAGCAGAGTCTCGATCGCCTGCGGCAGATCGCCGATGCATTGGACGCGGCCTCACCGCGCCACGCATCCGAATATATAGACGAAGCCGATCGTCTGGTCGTTGACGTCATATTGGAGCACGAGCGCGACGACGAGAGCGACATCTATCCGCGCATCTCGCATTATCTTCCGAGCGGGCAAGGGCTCGGCGCCATGAGCCGCGCGCATCGAGAGATCCGCCATCAGGCGAGGCTGCTGGCGCGCCTCGCCGAGGGGCTGCGCTCGCACGAGCCCGACAAATATCTGATCCGCGACGCGCAACGGATCATCGAAGCGATCGAGACGCTCGTTCGAGTCCATAATGCTCAGGAGGAGGACGTCTATGAGCAGGCCGCGTCGGAATTCAGCAGGAGCGGATCGCTCCGAAAGCCGCAGACGCGCAAATCCGAAGCAGCCTCCACTTTTGATCGCGCTATAAGCTCGGCGTCTGGCGCAAGGGGTGTTCGACGAACGGCTTTCGCGACGCTGGCGGCTCTCACGATCCTCCTGGGAGGCGGATGGCTCTACTTCCGATGGGAGCGCAATGCGCCGCGAGACGGCGTGACGGCCACAGGCGTCATCGAGGCGACGAACGCCACGCCGATCTCCACACGCTTATCGGGGACCATCCGAGCAGTCTATTGTAACGTCGGGACAAAGGTGACGGTAGGCCAGGTTTGCGCCGAGATCGATCCGCAGCCTTACCGCGCCGCCGTCGAGCAAGCAAAAGCCGATCTCGCTCTCGCCGACGCCCGCCTCGAAACAGCCAGAGCGGCCCTCGCCCGGATGGAAAAGCGGCTCGAGCGCCAACGAGCCGAGGCGGATCACGGGGCTCTGTCGAAAAAAACGCTCGCCCAATCCGAGATCGCTCTTTCCCGCGCGCGAGCGCGGGCGGATCAGGAAGAGGCGTTGCGCACGCTGCGCCGAGATCGCGTGAGCGAAGCCGCGGAGCATTTGGCGCAAACCGCCGTGGCCGTGCCGGTCGACGGGACGGTGATCGCGCGCGAAGTGAAAGTGGGCCTTACGATCGAGGAGCGCGACGCGCCTGCCCGGCTATTCCAGGTCGCGACCGATCTTAGCGTCGTCGAGATCGTCGTCACGATACATTCGAGCGAGCTGAGGCAACCGAGGATCGGCAGTCAGGTCGCTTTCAGAGTGCTTTCTCTGCCAGGGCGCGCATTCTCGGGAATCGTCGAGCAAGTTTCACGTTCGACCCCGGATGCCGACCACGCTTCGACGTATCGTGTCGTCATAGAGGCGTTCAATCCCGATCTGCTGCTGCGACCGGGCATGGTCGCGACGCTCATGATCCACGATTTCGTCGCCGTAATGACGCCCAGGTAATTGGGTATCGTCGACGGCACGGATGCGCCCGCGTTCCGCCAGAATCATTAGACTTCCGACGCCGCCGTCTAGAACGCCGCAGCAATTCGAGCAGAGCGCGCTGCTGGAGCGGCCTCCGAACGAAAGGAAATCCTCATGAAAAAAATCAAGTTCCGGATGAACGGCGACGATCTCGCGCCCCGCCGCACGCGCATGGAAATCCCCGGCTGGGCAGGGCAGCCGGAGAAGCGCACGGATGGCTCGCATGAACACGCTTGGCACTGCGTGCCGTTTTCCGAATACGCCAAATATGGCGTCGAAATTTTCTACCCCTACGAGAACGAGCTGCACGTCTCGAAGAAGGACGGCCGACTGATACTCGACGGCGACTTCGGCGCCCCGCCGAGTCCCGGCCGCAGCTGGCCGCCTTTTCGTGATTTTGGGGGCAGCTTCTACACCTACCAGCTCCTGCTCGATCTCAAGCCAGAAGCCGGCTATGCGATCAAGGTCGAGACTCATCCGAGCTTTTATACCGACAGCGCCGGCGCCGCGCCGATCGCAGTGCCGGCGATCATCCGCGAATGGTGGCCGATGATCTATTTCATCGTTTTCAAATCGCCGATGGAAGGACAAACGCATATCTTCCGGACCAGCACGCCGATGGCTCAGTTCACCATGATTCCGGCGGAAAGTGATATCGAGCTCGAGCCGATGAGCTTCGACGAGGCGGCCGAACGTGAATTGCAAGCGCGACGCATCTACGCGAGCCGCGAGACGCTCGGCGTCGACTCGCAATGGCTATCGACGAGCGACACGGTTTTCGACGGCACCTATCGCCGCATGCATGGCGCAGCACATTCGGCCGAAGAGAAGCAGAAAAAGCCGCGTCTTGAATGACGGCGCGGCTTGTGTTCTTACCAGCGCCCATCATTCCAGTGGTGGTGATGATGGTGGTGGTGGTGATAGCGCGGCGGGCCGTAGTAGCCCCAGCCGCCCCAACCCCAGCCATGATGATGGTGGTGATGGTGGTGATGATGATGATGGCGCCACCGTCGGTACGGATAGTAGGTGTAGCCGTAACCGTCGTAGTAAGGATTGCCATAATATTGTGCCGTCTGGATGCGCGGCTCGGATTGTACGGCCTTCCGCGCCTCGGCCTCCCGCAAGAGCGCCGCGGCATTCGGTATCGGTTGCAGAAGCTCCGCGTAGGAGCGGGGTGACATCACTTGATCGAGTGTTCTCGCGTCGGCCGCGGGCGCCGCGGTGAGTGGCAACGCCGAAATTACGCCGACCAGCCCGACAGTCTTCTTGTCCATGAACATTCTCTCCCGTGTTACGGTCACGCGATTCCCGCTACTCCATCATGCGGACTTGCTCGACCCGGCGACGACCTGAGCCAGCATCGCGCTCCGCAGATGAACGGCTCGTGAATCTCCAAAGCCCTACACTCGTGAGACGCAGTGGCTCGATCATCGCGGCCCGATTTCCGTGGCGCGACATGGGTTGCCCGAGTAATGCTCGTCACGTCGAGTGTGACATCGCTCGCCACCTGCCGAGTCATGCAGCTCCGGCGCCGGAACGACGCCCGCGGTCGCCGCCGCGGAAACTGGCCGCGGCTTGTCCTACCTCGGCCCGTCGCCCAAAATCGGTCCGGACGGCGATCGGCTTTCACGGGGGATCCGTTCCAACTTCCAGGACTGAGGACTCATCGGCGCCATCATCGATCCCTGGACGCGCCAGGCGACCTTGCGTAATCGTCGTTGAACGGCCGACGCTCTTCCTGATGGCCTCGCGCGGTCGGATTGGAGCGACCCTGACGGGGCCGGCGCCCAAAGGTTGATTGGCTATGACCTTCCGTATCACTCGAGAGCAGCTTTACGACTTGGTCTGGTCGGAATCCATGCAAAACCTGTCGAAGCAAATTGGAATCTCCGACGTGGCGATCGCGAAGCATTGCCGAAAGCTCGGCGTCCCGACGCCCGAGCGCGGCTACTGGGCCAAGCTGCAGGCCGGAAACAAGGTCGAGCGCAAGCCGCTACCGCCCCGTTGTCTCGGAACGTTCACCCGCGTCGAGATTTCCGGGACGCTTACGTCGGACCTCCGCAGGAGGGTCGTGGGCGAGCCCGGAGAAGACGCGGGCGAGGTCGAAGCTATCGATGTTCTCGAGGAACGTTTCCGCAAGCGGCTCGGCAAAGTCACGGCGCCGCGAGGATTTTCAAACCCACACCCCGCTATCGCGAAGCTTCTCCGAAAAGACGAAGAGCTTCGGCAAAAGTACGTGGAAAGCCCCTATCCCTGGAATAAACCGCGCTTCGACTCGTCTTTCGAGCGTCGGCGACTGAAATTCCTCAATGGCCTTTTTCTCGCCTTTGCCAAAGTAGGAGGCGCGCCATCGTTGCGCGGTGACGACGCGCGAGAACTTTCCATCCACATGGGCGACGCCGGCGTCAGTTTCGAACTGGATGCGATCGGGAAGAACGCGCGACGCGGTGGTCGCAGCGAGCCCGAAGCAGCCGACCGGCTATATTTAGAGATTGGCGGAAGCAGCATTGCCGGGGTGACGACTCGCTGGGAGGACAGGCCGGGTAGCCCGCTCGAAGAGATGCTAACGGAGATCGTTGTCGGCTTGGCGGTTGCCGGCGAGCATCGCCGCCGCAGAGGGCTCGCGGAGCATGCCGCATGGCTACAGAAGCAACGCGAGGAGCAAGTCCGCCAGGAGCTCCGACGCAAAGCCGAAGCGGAGCAGCGAGAGCGCGAGCGTATCGCGGCGCGGCAGAAGGCGCGCAGCGACGCATTGCTTTCCGATGCTGTCGCGTGGCGGGAGGCGGACACGATTCGTGCTTTTGTCGCGGCGACACAGGCGGCCTTTGCGGGAGCGCAGCCTCCTGATAAGATCGAGGCGTGGGTCCAGTGGGCGCTCGCGGAAGCAGATCGCCGCGATCCACTCGCCAGCGGCCGTATATCGACCGTCGTCACCGAAAGGGAGGCGGAAGAGTCCTCGTCGGCATAGAAGCAACGCTGGCGAGGCGCGTCAGCGGCTCAGCGCTCGGCTCACCCGTCGAAACGAATCGACCGCCGTCTCCAGGCTTTCCACGATTTCGGCCGCGACTTCATCGGGCGGCGGCAATAGATCGGGATCGTCGAGCGCGTCGTCCTCGAGCCAGAAGATGTCGAGATTGACTTTGTCGCGCGCGAGCAGCGTATCGAGCGGGAAACGACGAAATCGCTCGCTGTCCTCACGCTCGTAGCGCCGCCCGGATCTGTAGCAAGCGACGAAATCGTCGAGATCGGCGCGAACCATCGGACGCTCTTTCAGCGTGAATCGCTTGTTCGTGCGCAGATCGTAGATCCAGAGCTCCTTTGTGGAGCTGTCGATGTGTCAGGTTGAGGCGCCACTGTCCCTGCCTCCAGTTTTCATCGCGTCGATTGCGCGCCAAGCGTGGTCGTTTGGAGAAAAGCCTCCATCCTTTGGGCAGCTCCCACGTCCCATCCCCGCTCGCCGCCCGCAGCTTTCGGCATCTCCTCCACGAGCGTCATGCCGCCCAATCCGTCACCAGCAGCCCTGGCACGCGCTCGAACTCGCGGCGATTGAGCGTCACCAGCGCCGCGCCGCGCCGCCGCGCCTGCGCCGCGACGAGATAGTCGAAGGGGCCGATCGGCGTCCCCTGCCTTTCGAGGAACGCCCTTATGTCCGCCGCTTCGCGCGCATCCTCGATGTCGAACGCCGGCTTGCCGATCCTGGCGGACAAAAAGCCATCGAGGAGGGCGCGCGCCTGTTCGGCTCGGTCACTCTTGGCGATTCCATAATCGAGCTCGAACAGCACGATCGCGGGGACGATGGGCGCTGTTCCCGCCCTCAGCTCGTTGTCGAGCCTCGTGGCGATCCAGGGCCTTCGCTTGTTCAAGGCGAAGATGACGATGTTCGTGTCGAGACAAAACATCGTCCGCATCAATCGAATGAGATCGAGTCGTCGGGCTCGAGCGGTGGATCGTCGGGCAGGCCCTCGGGCAAGAAGTCCTGTGCGCCCAAGGCGTCGAGCCGCGCGCGCCAGGCCTCCACGTCGAACGGCTCTTTTTTCAAGGGCTCCAAGATCACCTTGTCACCCACCTTGCTGACGCGCACCTCTTTCCCCTCGAACCGGAACTCCTTGGGGAGACGCACGGCCTGGCTGCGGCCATGCATGAACAGCTTGGCGGTCGCTTTCCCTTCGATGGGCTTGCCAGCGCTCGCGGTCATCTCGCGTCTCGGTTGAATGGCGTCTATCTATGATAGATGTCATACGACCAGCGCATCGGTCAATTCGTCGAGAAGCGCAGGCAGGCGCGTGCCAAACAGGGCGCGCGCCGGGACGATTCCGCCGCGGGCCGCGATTTCCCCTAGCGTCGAGCTCAAGCGCGCCAGGAGCCGGATTGGAGCCACGTGCAGATCGCCCGCCGCCCCCTCCCCCGGCGCGTCCGAACGGCCGCCACGATTTTAGGCGCGCGAAGCGCATCCTCGTTGTGGGCCGCAGATCACCAGCCGCTTTTGGCCCGCTGCTGCGAACCGACACCGTCTTGCCCATAAGTTCGCTCACACGTTAACAAGTTTTTCTTTTTCAATGATGCTCATGCTGCTCATGGCCGGAAGGTCTCGCCTTCGGGGTCTTCGTTTTCTCCACCCCATCATGCCGAGGCGCGTCTTCAGGGCGCCCCTGGACCTCATGAGCGACAGTCCCCTGCGGGAACTCATATGGACCCGGATCCTTATAGTCGTTGCGCGCCAATCCCTCTCGGATCCTCATGAGCGTGAACATGCCGCCCATTTCGATAGGTCCGAATTGGCCCGCTCCCGTCATCATGGGAAGCGCATTATTCGGCCCAGGCATGTGCATCGACGCCATTTCGCCCATCCCGGATGAACCCATGGGCATGTAATCCGGAACCAATTTGGTGATGGCTTTCACAATGCGGGGGCCCTGCTTTGCTCCGATGAAAGTTCTCAAATCATGGCCCATCGCGTTCATCGTGTGATGCGACTTGTGGCAATGCAAAGCCCAGTCGCCCGGGTTGTTCGCGATGAGCTCGAAGGCGCGAGTCGCTCCGACAGGGACGTCGACGGTCGCTTCGGGCCTTTGAGCCGACGGAGCAATCCAGCCCCCATCCGTCCCGGTGACGACAAAATGGTGTCCATGCAGGTGAATCGGATGATTGGTCATGCTGAGATTGCCCATCCGCACACGCACCCGATCGTTCAGGCGCACGACGAGCGGATCGATGCCGGGAAAGACCCGGTTGTTGAATGTCCACATATTGAAGTTCGTCATCTCCACGACCTTGGGCACATAGGTCCCGGGATCGACGTCATAGGTAGCCAGCATGAACACGAAGTCGCGATCGACGCTATGCTGCTCGGGATCGCGTGGATGAACGATGATCATTCCCATCAAGCCCATCGCCATCTGCACCATTTCGTCCGAATGCGTGTGGTACATGAATGTCCCGCTCGTCTTCAGCGCGAATTCGTAGACGAAGGTCTTGCCCGGCGGAATATGGGGCTGCGTGACGCCGGCCACGCCGTCCATGCCATTCGGCAGCAAGATTCCATGCCAGTGGATCGAGGTGGGCTCCGGCAGCTTATTCGTCACGAAAATGCGGACCTTGTCGCCTTCGACCGCCTCTATGGTCGGACCCGGCGATTGGCCGTTATATCCCCAAAGATTCACCTTCATCCCGGGCGCGAACTCACGCACGACGGCTTCCGCGACGAGATGAAACTCTTTGACCCCCTCGTTCATTCTCCAGGGCAAGCTCCACCCGTTCAACGTCACGACGGGTCGGTATTCGGGACCATTCGGGGGGGACAACGGAGGCTGCGTCGCCGCGCTCGTCGCATAATGAGCTTCCGGTATGCTCGCCGACTGCGCGCGGTCGCTCAGAGCAGCGACGCCCACAAATCCAGCTGCGGCGCCGATGAAGTTCCTTCGAGACATCATTGTCTGTCTCCCCTCTGCGTCACTGGCCGATTGCATCAATCCGCGATACGGACGCCTCTTCGACTCGCATTTCGACTCCGCCGATGACCGCGGCCCGAAGATCGGCATTGGCGAGCCAGAAATCGCGTTTGGCTTCGATCGCTGCGATATTCGCCATTATTCTTAGGCGCACCTCGGCGAGCAGCGGGAAGACGTCGATCAGCATCGCATTGTAACGCCGCAGGCTCTCATCCGTGATGATTTTGCGCAGCGGCAAAATCTCGCGCTGATAATGATTCGCTACGTCCCAAGCGGAGCGATAGGTTTGATACGCTAGGCGCGCTTCCGACCGAACGTCGACGGCTTTCGCCGCGAGGCGGTTGAACGCCTGCAGATAGTTCTGCTCCGCCTCGCGCGTGCGCGCCTCGCCAAAGTCGAAAATCGGAATTTCAATCGTGGCGCCGGGGCCAAAAACCCTGAATCGAACGCGCTCGGTGTCGATCGTCCCGTCGCTCGAAACTCTGGTGACGATTTCCCGCGTGTCCTTGTAGATGCCGGACAACTGGAAGACATTAACGAAGCGAGTCGCGTCGACGAGCCCGTACGATTTTGCGAGCGCGTCGAGCTCTATGCCTGCGACGAAAAGATCGGGGCGGCGCGCTACCGCTTCCTGCTCGACCATGGGCATGCTTTGTGGACGAGAGAGCGGCGCCGGCAAGGAGCCGGGAAGTTTGAAATCGAGATCATCGCCCCACAGTCCCAGCGAGCGGATCAGCTGCTCGCGCTCGGCGATCACTCGCTGGCGAGCCTTCGCGAGCTGAGCAGTGAGATCGGCGTAGAACACTTGCTCGCGCGCCTGATCGAGCTTGTTCATCGCGCCGGTCTCGCCCAATGCTCTGGCGAGCTGCGCGGCCGATTCGGCCGTCGAATTCGCCTTGGCGAGAAAGTCGACGAGCTCCCGCGCCGCGACAGCGCGATAATAGTCCTTGCGCGCTCGGTTCGCGAGCCGGAGCACTTCCTCGGCGGCGCGCAGCTGCGCCTGATGGAACCGGTCCGAGGCGATCTCCGTCCGCGCCGGCAAAGTCGCCAATGCGAGAATATCGGCGGCGATGATCGCCTCGAGCTCCAATTTCAGAGGTCCGGCAATTCGCGAAATGGAAAAGCTCGGGTTTGGCGGAAGGATCGCTTTCACCATCGCCGCTTCCGCGGAGCCCAAGGCGTTGTACGCCGCTTGGAGCCCGCGATTGCTGAGCAAGGCGATTTGCACCGCGGAGTCGGCGGTGAGCGCTCGCGAGAGCAGAAGCTCGACACGAGCGCGAGCGGATGCGGCGTCCTCCGGGGTGCGGATCGCCAGCACGTCCTTTTCGAGCGGGCTACCGGCGACGCTCGCGACAATGCTCATGCCGCGATCGTCCGAAAAACCGACGCAGGCGGAGAGCGTGATCGCCGAAAGCAGCGCTGCGCCAGCTCGAAGCCTCGAGCCGAGCCGACGCCGTCGCAACGTCGACGGAAAGCGTCGGAGCCAAGTCAATGCGCATGCTCCGAGCCGCCGTCACGCCCGTGATCCGATGATCGGGTCACCCGAGCATTTTGCTCTCTCCAGGAACCCGGTCGAACCGGCCGTTGGCTGACGTAAGAACCGATCGTCGATCGATAATGTGTCGCGGGCGCGAGCGCCCCGGCGTCGAAGGGTTCAGGGGCGACAAAGGGCAGCGGAGTTGGCGTGCAGCTATGAACTGTTCCGACAATCAATGAAACAGCGCCGAGCTTCTCGAGAATATCAAGGAAGGACGCAAATAGCAGCCGCAGCTCAGCGGCGGACGTTTGTGCTCGCCACGACATGGAGAAGCCTCGGTCGCAGGGGATTCATACTACAGCTACCGAATCACTCACGAGCGACGTTAGCTCGCTCATGCCGGCAAGGCTATTCGATAGGCGCCATAGGCCCAATACGCCGCTGATCGAGGAAGCCACCAGCATCAGGCGGCGTTCGCCGTGTCGGAGGTTCGAATGTCGCCTCACGGGGGAGATCGCTTCCCCGTGAATCGGCTGCCTGGTCCGTCGGCGAGCGGTTCGGCCTCTGCCGCCATGCCCCGGCGACATAGTGGTCGAACGCAGCGATTTCCGCCTCTATATTTCCCATAGCTGGTTTTCGATCGACGACCCGCCGTTCCGAATGAGGCGATCCGCGCCCCCTTGTCTCTGAAGGGTTCTCCCATGGCCCATGAGCACGCCCATCACCACTCGCAAGAGGAGCGTGCGCCTGCTCCGGCGGAGACTACGCTCGGAGAAAGCGCTGGGCGAAGCTCTCGCCCGAGCGCGATCTACACATGTCCGATGCATCCGCAGATCCGCCGGCCGCAGCCCGGCAATTGTCCAATCTGCGGAATGACACTCGAGCCCGTCCTCGCGAGCGCGGAGAGCGGACCGAGCCCAGAGCTCGTCGACATGACGCGGCGGTTCTGGATCGGCCTCGCTCTCGCGGTTCCGCTCCTCGTTCTGGAGATGGGCGGACATTTCTTCGGCCTTCACCATCTCATTCCGCCGCAGACCTCCAATTGGATTCAATTCGCTCTGGCAACCCCGGCGGTGCTGTGGGCCGGCGCGCCATTCTTCGCGCGGGCGGCGCAGTCTCTCGTCACGCGCAATCTCAACATGTTCACGCTCATCGCCATGGGCACGGGCGTCGCCTGGGCCTATAGCTTGCTCGCCACTTTCGCGCCGTCGCTGTTTCCCGCGGCCTTCCGCAATGCGGATGGCTCAGTCCCGATCTATTTCGAGGCCGCCGCGGTCATCACCGTGCTCGTGCTGCTCGGCCAGGTGCTGGAGCTGCGCGCGCGAGAGCAGACCGGCGGCGCGATTCGCGCCTTGCTCGATCTCGCGCCGAAATCCGCGCGCCGCGTCGCGGCCGATGGCTCGGACGAGGATATTCCGCTCGAGGATGTCGTGGTCGGCGATCGGCTTCGCGTGCGCCCCGGGGAAAAGGTGCCCGTCGACGGCGAGCTGCTCGACGGCCGCAGCTCGATCGACGAATCCCTGGTCACTGGCGAGTCGCTGCCGGTGTCCAAGAGCGCCCGCGACCGGCTCATCGGCGGCACGCTCAACCAGAGCGGCGGCTTCGTCATGCGCGCCGACAAGGTCGGCCGCGACACGATGCTCGCGCGCATCGTCGAGATGGTCGCCGCGGCGCAACGCAGCCGCGCGCCGATTCAGCGCCTCGCCGATCAGGTCTCCGGCTGGTTCGTGCCGGCCGTCATCGGCGTCGCCATTCTCGCCTTCATCGCCTGGGCACTCTGGGGACCGGAGCCGCGCATGGCCTATGGCCTCGTCGCCGCGGTCTCCGTCCTCATCATCGCCTGCCCCTGCGCGCTCGGCCTCGCGACGCCAATGTCGATCATGGTCGGCGTCGGACGTGGCGCGCAGAGCGGCGTGCTCATCAAGAACGCCGAGGCGCTCGAGCGCTTCGAGAAGATCGACACGCTGGTCGTCGACAAGACCGGCACCCTCACCGAGGGCAAGCCGCAGGTCATCGCCATCCGCCCGACTGCGGGGCTCGCCGAGAATGATCTCCTGCGTCTGGCGGCGAGCCTCGAACGCGCGAGCGAGCACCCCCTGGCGCAGGCGATCGTGCAATCGGCGCTGGCGCGCGGGCTCGCGCTCTCCGAGGCGAAGGATTTCAATTCACCGGTCGGCAAGGGCGTGACGGGCGTGGTCGAAGGCCGATTGCTCGCCATCGGCAATCGGCGTTTCCTGGACGAGATCGGCGTCGACGCCGGCGCCGCCAATGCGGAAGCCGAGCGGCTGAGAGAGGACGGCGCCACGGCGATTTTCGTCGCCATCGATAGCGCTGTCGCCGGCGTGATCGGCATCGCCGATCCTGTCAAGGAGACAACGCCCGCCGCTCTGCAGGCGCTGCGGAAGGATGGCGTCCGCGTCGTCATGCTGACGGGCGACAATTGGACGACCGCTCGGGCGGTGGCGAAGCGGCTCGGCATCGACGAGGTCGAAGCCGAGATACTCCCGGAGGACAAGAGCAAGGTGGTGAGCCGGCTGAGAGAGTCCGGCCGCGTCGTCGCCATGGCGGGCGACGGCGTCAATGACGCGCCGGCCCTCGCCGCCGCCGATGTGGGAATCGCCATGGGGACGGGAACCGATGTCGCGATCGAGAGCGCAGGCGTCACCTTGTTGAAAGGCGATCTACGGGGCATCGTCCGCGGCCGGCGCCTTTCGGCCGCGACGATGCGCAACATCCGCGAGAATCTTTTCTTCGCCTTTTTCTACAACGCCGCCGGCGTGCCCATCGCCGCGGGCGCGCTCTATCCTGCTTTCGGCCTGCTGCTGTCGCCGACGATCGCCGCCGCGGCCATGGCGCTCTCGTCGGTGAGCGTGATCGCCAATTCGCTGCGGCTGCGCCGATCGCAAGTCGAAGAGCCGGCCGCGGCCGCCGGCGCCCTGCGTCGCCCGGAAAGATCGAGACGTCTGGCGTTGGCGGGAATGACGGCCGCCGCGCTGGCGCTCGCGGCGGGGCTGACGTGGCTCGACTGGCGGCCGCGCTTCCTCCCCGTCGCCGAGACGCCGCCGTCTCCACCGGCGCAGCGCGAGCCGACGCCCTCGGTCACGGAGCGATCGGCCGAAGCGCCCAAGACGGATGCGCGATCCAGCGTCGCTGCGAGCGAAGGAGTGGAGTCGAAGCTGCGCGCCTACTTCGACCGCGAAACGCCGCCAGCGCGAAAGCTCGCCTGGTTCGAGCTCGACGGCGTGGTCTTCGAGCCGCGCGGAGCCGGCCTGCAACCCACTGCGCAAACGCGATTGAAGGCAATCGCCGATATTCTGACGACCCATCCCCGCGCCAGAGCGATCGTCGCCGTCTATGGCGACGCCCAGAAGCTGTCGAAGCAGCGGGCGGAGACGGTCGTCGTGGCGCTGACGCGGCTCGGCGTCGACGCCTCTCGACTGCGCGCGCGGGCGCTCGTATCGAAGCCATCGGCCATCACGGGATCGAGCGTCAATTCCGAGTCGGACGGCCGTGTGCTGCTCGGCCTGCGTTCGAAGTAACTCGGGCGCGAGGCAAGCGGAAGCCCTTGACGAGCGCATAGATCGCCGGAATGACGACGAGAGTCAGCACGGTCGAGGAGGCCATTCCGCCGATCATCGGCGCCGCGATGCGCTGCATGACCTCCGAGCCCGCGCCATGGCTCCAGAGGATCGGCAGCAGGCCGGCGATGATGGCCGTGACCGTCATCATCTTCGGACGCACGCGCTCGACGGCGCCGAGCATGATCGCATCATGCAGATCGGCGCGCGTGAAGGCCCGCCCCTGCGCGGCGCGCTCGGCGGCGATCTCCTTCAAAGCCTGATCCAGATAGATCAGCATGACGACGCCGGTCTCTGCGGCGACGCCGGCGAGCGCGATGAAGCCGACCGCCGCCGCGACCGAGAGATCGAAGCCCATGAGCCACATCGCCCACACGCCGCCGACCAGCGCGAAGGGCAAGGACGCCATCACGATCAGCGTCTCAGTCAAGCGACGGAAATTGAGATAGAGCAGCAGGAAGATGATCACGAGCGTCAGCGGAACGACGACTTTCAATCGCGCCTCGGCGCGCTGCATATATTCGAACTGCCCGCTCCAGGTCACATAGGAGCCAGCGGGAAAAGAGACTGATTGCGCCACGGCTTTCTGCGCCTCGGCGACATAGGAGCCGAGATCGCGGTCGCGCACATCGACGAAGACATAGACCGCGAGCTGGCCGTTCTCCGTGCGGATCGACGTCGGCCCGCGCATGAGCTCGATCCTCGCGACCTCGCCCAGCGGAACCGCGCCGCCACGCGGCAGCGGCACGAGCACTTCTTTCGCGATCGTCTGCGGATCGGAGCGGAACTCGCGCGGATAGCGGATGTTGACGCCATAGCGCTCGCGCCCTTCGACCGTCGTCGTGATCGTCTCTCCGCCGAGCGCGGTGGCGATCACCTCCTGCACATCGCCGATCATCAGATTATAGCGCGCGAGCGCCGGATGATCGGGGACGATGTCGAGGAAATAGCCGCCGTTGACGCGCTCGGCATAGGCGCTCGCCGTGCCGGGAACGCGCTTCAGCACGACCTCGACCTGCCGCGCGACGCCTTCCATCTGCGCGAGATCACGGCCGAAGATTTTCACGCCGATCGGCGTACGAATGCCCGTCGCGAGCATGTCGACCCGCGCCTTGATCGGCATGGTCCAGGCGTTGGAGACGCCGGGAAACTGCAAGGCGGCGTCGAGCTCGGCGACGAGCTTGCTCGTCGTCAGCCCCGCGCGCCATTGCTCCTTCGGCTTCAGCGCGATGATGGTCTCGAACATTTCGAGCGCCGCCGGATCGGTCGCCGTCGCCGCGCGGCCAGCCTTGCCATAGACGGATGCGACCTCGGGAAAGCTTTTGATGATGCGATCCTGCGTCTGCAGCAATTCGGCGGCCTTGGTGACGGAGAGGCCGGGCAGCGTCGTCGGCATGTAGAGCAAGGCGCCCTCGTCCAGCGTCGGCATGAATTCGCCGCCGAGCCGGCGCGCCGGGACGATCGTCACGAGCATAGCGACGATGGCGAGAAGGATCGTCGCCGTCTTCGCTCTCAGGACGCGCGCGATGATCGGACGATAGAGATAGATCAGCGCGCGATTGATCGGATTCTTCGCTTCCGGAACGATCTTCCCGCGCACGAAGACGACCATCAGCGCCGGAACTAGCGTCACCGAGAGCAGCGCCGCCGCCGCCATCGCAAAGGTCTTGGTATAGGCGAGCGGCGCGAACAGCCGCCCTTCTTGCGCCTCGAGCGTGAAGATCGGCAGGAAGGAGACGGTGATGACGAGCAGGCTGACGAATAGCGCCGGCCCTACTTCGCTCGCCGCCTCGATCAATATGTCGAGGCGCGGCTTCTGCGGCGGCGCGCGCTCCAAATGCTTATGGGCATTCTCGATCATGACGATCGCCGCATCGACCATCGCGCCTATGGCGATGGCGACGCCGCCGAGACTCATGATGTTGGAGCCGACGCCGATCGCCTTCATCGCCGCAAAGGCGATGAGCACGCCGATCGGCAGCATGACGATCGCGACGATCGCGCTGCGCATATGCATCAGAAAGGCGGCGCAGACGAGCGCGACGATGACGCTCTCCTCGACGAGCGCCTTGCGCAATGTCTCGATCGCCGCATGAATGAGCGGCGAGCGATCATAGACGGTCGCGATCTCGACGCCTTTCGGCAGTCCGGGCATGAGCCGCGCGAGCGCCGCCTTCACATTCTCGACCACGCTCAGCGCATTGACGCCGTAACGCTGCAGCGCGATTCCGCTGGCGACCTCGCCTTCGCCGTCGAGCTCGGCGACGCCGCGGCGCTCGTCCGGCCCCAGCTCGACGCGCGCGACATCGCGCAGCAGCAGAGGCGTGCCATTCTCCGCGCGCAAGCCGATATGCTCTATATCGGCGGCGCTCTTCAAATAGCCGCGGCCGCGCACGATGAACTCGAATTCGGAAAGCTCCACCGTGCGTCCGCCGACATCCGTGTTGCTGGCGCGGATCGCCTCGCGCAGCTGCTTCAGCGAGACGCCCAGCGCGCGCAGCCGGTTGGGATCGACGACGACATTATATTGCTTGACGAAACCGCCGACGCTGGCGATCTCCGCCACGCCCTCCGCCTTGGAGAGGCCGTAGCGCAGCGTCCAATCCTGCAGCGAGCGCAGCTCGGCGAGCGTCATCTCCTTGGCGATGAGCGCATATTGATAGACCCAGCCGACGCCGGTGGCGTCCGGGCCGAGCGTCGGCGTCACGCCTTGCGGCAGCTTCTTGCCCGCAGCGCTCAAATATTCGAGCACGCGCGAGCGCGCCCAATAGAGATCGACGCCATCCTCGAAGATCACATAGACGAAGGAGACGCCGAAGAAGGAGAAGCCGCGCACCACTTTCGAGCGCGGCACCGTCAGCATCGCGCTCGTCAGCGGATAGGTGACCTGGTCCTCCACGACCTGGGGCGCCTGCCCGGGATATTCCGTGTAGACGATCGCCTGCACGTCGGAGAGATCGGGAAGCGCGTCGAGCGGCAGCGTGCGCAGCGCATAGAGTCCCGCCCCGATCGCGAAAGCGGCGCCGAGAAAGGCGAGGACGAGATTGCGCGCCGACCAGGCGATGAGACGGGAGATCATCGCGCCGCCTCCGCTCCGGCGAGGGTTTGCAGCGCCGCCCGCAGATTGCTCTCCGAATCGATGAGGAAATTGGCCGCCGTCACCACGCGGTCCATCTCGTCGAGGCCGCTCCGCACCTCGACGAATCCTTCGCCGCGCCGGCCGAGCATCACCTCGCGCGGCTCGAAACGCCCATCGCCCTTGTCGAGGAGGACAAGCGCGCGCTTGCCGGTCTCGATCACCGCGCTCTCGGGCGCGGTCACGATCTGCTCGGCGTCGCCGGCCAGAATCTCCGCCTCGACATACATGTCCGGCCGCAAGATCAGATCGGCGTTGGCCAGCTCGATGCGCACGCGCGCCGTGCGTGTCTCGCGATTGATCTGCGGATAGACGACCGTCACATGGCCGGAGAAGACGCGATCCGGCAGGCCGCGCGCTCTGATCTCGACAGGCTGGCCGACGCGCAGCCGCGCATAATCCTGCTCGGCGACGTCGACGAGCGCCCAGACCACCGAAAGATCGGCGATGCGGAACAGCACTTGGCCGGCCTCGGCCTTCATTCCATCGACGGCGTTGCGCTCGAGAATGACGCCGTCGCGCGGCGCCGGCCAGGAGACGCTCGCCGGCACGCGGCGGCTGCGGGCGATCTCGGCGATGAATTCCGGCGGCGCGTTCAGCGTCTCGAGCTTCCTCCGCACGCCGTCGAGCAATCTCGCGTCGCCCGTCTGAGAGCCCGCTAAAACCAGATAATCCGCCGCCGCCGCGGCGATGGCCGGAGAATAGAGCCTCACCAGCGGCTGGCCCTTGGAGACGCGCGCGCCGGTCGTGGCGTCGGCGACCTTCTCGACGAAAGCCTCGGAGCGCGTCGCGACCACGGCGACGCGGCGCTCGTCGACCTGCACCGCGCCGGGCACGCGAATCTTGGCGACGAGCGGCCGACGCCTCACCAGTTCCGAGCGCACGCCCGTGCGCTGGATTTTTCCGGGCGCGATGCGCACCGCGCCATCGGCCTCGGCCTCGTCGCCCTCATAGACGGGCGTGTAATCCATGCCCATCGCATCCTTCTTCGGCGCCGGCGAAACATCGGGCAGCCCCATCGGATTGCGGTAGTAGAGGATTCGCTTCGCACGCGGCTTCGCGGAGAGCTCGGGGAGGACAGCGCGCAGATCGGCCGGCCGGACCGGCAGATAGTCCATGCCCATGCCGTCCTTTCGCGGGCCTGCGGAAATATCGTCGCCGCCCATCGGATCGCGATAGAAGAGCGGCTCCTCGCGCGAGGCCGCGGGCGGATCGGGAAGCTTTCCGATGAACGGCGCGATCTGCGATCGGCGCACCGGCAGAAAGTCCATTCCCATCCCGTCCTTGCGCGGATGGCGCGAGACCTCGCCGCCGCCCATCGGATCACGATAGAAGAGAATGGGATCGTCGAGCGCGGCGGCCGTGATCGGGCGACTCGATTGGGCCGCGTCGGAATGGAAAGCGTGAAGCACTGACACGGTCACGCTCGCGGCGAGCGCGAGCGCGCCGAACAAAGGCGCGAAAGGAGGCATGATTTCGATCTCCAGCCGCAGCGGCGGCGGATTGCGTTGAAGCTCACGAAGCCGTCGCGCCGCGTGAGCGGCGGAGCCCGCGAATATGGCTTCAGGCGATCGGAGGTCGAAGGTCCGGAGAACCGGCCAGGGAGGCGGGATCGACGTCGCTCGCGGCGACGATAGCGACCACCGCGGCGAAGACCGGCAGGCGGAAGAATGCTTCGATTGGGCCGGCGACTGGTGGGACTTGGCCGCAAGACACTGCCGCGCAATCGTCGGCGCTTTGGGCACCGTGATCTCCGACAGCTTTATGGCAATCTTCCACAGCCGCGGCGCTCATACCATCGCATCCGCGATCGGCGCGCGGACCCGCTCCCCCGCCAGCCAGCAGCGAAGCCAGCACGAGGATGGGAAGAAGCGAGCGGAGCAGACGAACCATGATCCTTTCTACCAGCGGGAGACGAAAGCGTAAACCCGACGCCTCCACACGCAGTGAGATAGGGAGCATTGGATTCAACTGGTGCTTGCTCTACCGCGTCCATACGACACAATTTGAGGAGAAAAGAAACGCCCCGCCGCGTGGTCTACGGTCGGGGCGTCTCGCTTGCTATGGCTCAGGGGGAACCACAGCGTTCTAAGGATAAGGCGCAGATTTGGGGGGTCAAGGGATCCGTCCTCCGCCTTCGCCTGCATCCATGGCAAGCGGGACGCCCTTGTCCCGACAGAATTCCCAACCTTGCCAAGGTTGGGGTCGAGGGTTCGAACCCCTTCGCCCGCTCACGTTTATCAACAACGTAGATAGATAAGAATGGCTCTTCGGATCCATTTTTGCTGACAACGCGTACCCGACGGCTCTTTATCAGCAGGTTGTAAGCACGAGAAAGAGCGTTCTCGGACGTCATGGCGTGACTTTGGTGCGGATGACGCCTCATGGGCAGACACACGATCCGTTGGCTCCCGGATTCGATTGCGGCATCGTTCGGTGGCTCCGCGTGACTTCCACCGCCCGCTGCACAGCGTTGATGCGCTCCATGGGTCACACCGTGGATACAGCCCAGGGGGCTGCTCTGCCTCCCCGTCTGGCTGCATAGACCAATGCCCTACGAAGGTGGGGGCACGCGCTCGAATCGTGGTGGGTGCGCCGTCGTCCCCAGCGATAGTCAGCCCAGGACAGTGAATGTTCTTGATATGTTCGCGCTCCTCGTCCAATCTCGTAATTGAAAAATTGACGATTGCGCTGCAAGCTGCCCATAGCCGCGGAACGCCGCGGATTGCCGCGGAGATGAGAAGTGGGTAAGGATGGCCGCGATGCTGAGAGGGTCACTACGACCTTATCGCGCAAGCAGAAGGCCGAACTCGATCGCCTCGCGAAAACGCAGGGCGTGAAGGTTGCTTGGCTTGTCCGACGGGCGGTCGAAAAGTTTTTGGAAGAAGCGGCTGGCGGACCGATGTTGCCGCTGGATCTCGAAGGAGGCGAGGATGCAAAGCGCTGAACTCTTCGCCGGATGTGGAGGACTGGCTTTGGGCATGTCCCATGCCGGCTTCAAGCATCGATATATGGCGGAATTTGACCACGACGCCGTCGCCACCGTGCTTCACAACAAAAACAAGGGCGTCGAGCACGTCCGGGACTGGCCGATGGGGCTCCAGGATGTCCGCGAGATCAACTGGAAAGCATTAAGTGCTCTCGACCTTGTATCGGGTGGCCCGCCTTGTCAGCCATTTGGAATCGGAGGGAAGAAGCGAGGTCAGGACGATCATCGCGATATGTGGCCGGAAGCCATACGCGCCATTCGCGAGGCAAAGCCGCGCCTCTTCCTGTTTGAGAATGTGAGGAATATCGCGGGACCGCGCTTTCGATCCTATCTCGACTGGATCGTGGCGCATCTTGAGCGGCCGGCCTTGGTCAGGCGTCCAGATGAAAGCCATGACGAGCATCGCGCGAGGTTGCTCGCGTCAAGGGCCAGGCCGGATTACGAGGTCGTCTGGCAACTTGTGAACGCGGCCGACTTCGGGGCTGCTCAAATTCGACATCGCGTTTTGATCTTTGGAGTTCGGAAAGATCTTGGCGTGGTTCCGGTGCCGATGAAGCCAACCCACTCGCGTGATCGCCTGTTATGGGATCAATATGTCACTGGCGAGTATTGGGCTCGACACGGTTTGAAGCGACGCCGGGAAGCGATTCTTCGGCAGGATCAGGTTCGCGTTGAACAATTGGCGCGGGAGGGACGAGAGCCCGACGGAACCGCCTGGGTTACTGTCAGGGACGCGCTGAGGGGGCTCGGTGAACCAAATGGAGGGCGTAACCACGTGATGCAGCCAGGCGCGCGAGTCTATCCGGGGCACACCGGGAGCCCGTTGGATTTGCCGGCGAAGGCGCTGAAAGCCGGGGATCATGGCGTACCGGGCGGTGAGAATATGATGGTCCGCGATGACGGCACGGTTCGATATTTCACGACCCGTGAGGCGGCGCGCTTGGTGGGATTGCCCGATGATTACGAGTTTCCCCGGTCCTGGACAGAAAGCATGCGCCAGCTCGGAAATGCGGTCCCGGCCCCCTTGGGAGCTGCGGCTGGTAAATGGCTGAAGACACAGGCGGAGGCGGCGGGCGGCGCGCTGGCTCCCAGACGTCGTGTGGCTTAGAATTAAGGCTTCCACTGGAGCCAGAGGGCGAGTCGCGGGCGAGAGACCTCGTGTCGGCAGCCGAGGGGGGTTAATCTATGGCGCTCGCACCAGATCGCGCGGCGATAAAGGCACTGGAGGACGCCGTGGCGGCTGTTTTGGCCGCTGTGGGGAATAATCCGTCGCCAGCGACCGTGCGTCGTATCCGAGAAGGCCTCGCCGCCCATGCGGATGCTGTCGAGGCGGCCCGGTCCGCGACGGATCCAATACGAATGCCGCGGTCGACCTTTGATCCCGCCGATCCAAAGGCAATCGGCCGGATGGTGTCCATCGCGCTGTTGGCTCAGCCGCTGCTTCCGCTTGGCGATGTCCGTCCAGCCTACGGCTCCGGCGTTTACGCCATCTACTATCGTGGCGATCACCCGCTTTATGAAGGGATCACCGGATCAGAGACGCCGATTTATGTCGGAAAGGCCGACCCGGCGAACGACGACGCGAGCACGACGCGTGAGCAAGGACCGAAACTCACGGGCCGGCTCATGGAACACGCCGGGACCATCGCCACAGCGGAGGCTTTCTCCGATCGGATACCGCCTCATTTGTCGGTCATTCGACTTTCCGACTTTTCCTGTCGGAGGCTTGTGTGCGCGACGAACGCGCAACTCGTTGCCGAAAAACACCTTATTCGGACGTTTTGGCCCATCTGGAATTCGGAGACCAAAGCTTGCTGGGGAATGAGCAAGCATGGCGATGCGGCCACGACGCGCGCCAACAAACGATCCCCTTGGGACGTCGTTCATCCGGGGCGACCGTGGGCCCTTGATGTGCGTTTGGCTGACTCGCTCACGCCGGACGAAATCGCGCATCGCATCAAGGCCACGTTGGAACGTGTGCCCGCGCGTCGTGACCACGCGGCGCTGCTTGAGGAGATACTGGCGGGCTTTCGGCAAGACGACGCTCCCCGTGCCGACGAGGACGTGCCCCCGGTTGGAGAGAGCGCCGTTGGTCCAGAACCGGACGAGGCTGGTGGTGTCGACGACGAATGAGATCGATCCCGCCAGAAGCGCGCAAATGTCGCTCGTGCGCGGCAAGGACACGAAGCCTGAGCTGCGTGTCAGACGAGCGCTGCACGCGGCGGGCCTGCGCTACCGCTTGCAGGCGAAAGGGCTTCCCGGAAAACCGGATGTGGTTTTCCGCAGCCGCCGGATCGTGATCTTCGTTCACGGGTGTTTTTGGCATCAACATCCGAGCCCTGATTGTCGACTGGCTAGGATGCCGAAATCCAGACTGGATTTTTGGGAACCCAAGCTCACGGGTAATCGCCAGCGCGATGAGCGTGTGAAGGCGACGCTGGAAAGCCAGGGCTGGCGGGTTATCGAGGTGTGGGAATGCGAGACCAAGCCCGAGCACCTGCGAAGACTTGTTGCGGACGTCAAGAATTCAGAATTGGCGACGCCGAGAACTACGGGCGGCTCATCGGGCACGAGGCGGGGTTGGGAATGACTCAGGAATTCGATCTCACGCCCGATCCGCGTGTGCTTCAGATGCTTGGAGAGATCAATCGGTCGCGGTAGGGACGTGGGTTGCCCCACGCCCCCCGCACAGATCCGTACGTGCAGAATTACCGCATACGGCTCTTGCCTCGAGTCATGACGCGAAGCGCTGGTTCGGATAGGGATGCAGAACACGGACTTTGGGGATGTAGAGCGCGATGAGGCGTTGGAAGCGCTCCCAGGTCAGGCGCGAACGCTGGCTGCGCCGTCGCAGAGCGCGCATCCAAGCCCGGCAGACTTCGGCGCGGAACATTCCGAGCCTTTTCAGATTGCCGGGCACAGCGTGATAGTTCAGGTAGCCCTGCACAACTCGACGAAGCCATACGCCCACCGATTTGATTGACGCATGCCGTCGTTGCATCAGGGTTAGTCGGATCGCTTGCAATGTCGCGCGGAGCCTCTTCGCCACAGTCAACCTCCGTACGATATAGCTTCGAGTTTTTCTCCGCTGCCCGCAGATATGCGTGAAGCCGAGAAAGTCGAAGGTTTCCGGGCGGCGTTGCCCGCGACGTGCGCGGCGCTCGATTGCATAGCGTCCGAACTCCAGTATTCGGGTTTTCGCCTCGTTGAGCGAGAGCCCGAACTGGCCCAAACGCTTTCGCAGGTCATCGAGAAATGCCCGAGCATCCTCGGCGAACTCGAAGCCCACGACGCTGTCGTCCGCATATCGGACGACGATCACATCCCCCTTGGCTTCGCGCCGTCGCCACCGATGTATCCACAGGTCGAAAACGTAATGCAGGTAAACATTGGCAAGCAGCGGCGAAATGACCGCTCCCTGCGGCGTGCCTACGAGCGAGGCCGTCTTCTTCCCGTTCTCGATGACGCCGGCCGTCAACCATTTGCGGATCAGGCGTAGAACGCGCCCGTCCGCGATCCGGTGCTCGAGGAACCGCATCATCCAGTCGTGGTCGATCGTGTCGAAGAACGACTTGATGTCGGCGTCGAGAACCCAATTCACTTTCCTTCGAGTGAGCCCGATACAAAGCGCATCCAGCGCATCATGCTGGCCCCGCTCCGGTCGAAACCCATAAGAAAAGCCGAGGAAGTCTGTTTCATAAATCGCGCTCAAGACCGTAGCCACCGCGTGCTGGACGATCTTGTCTTCCAGCGCAGCGATGCCCAATGGCCTTTGAGAGCCGTCCGCCTTCGGGATGTAAACCCGTCGCGACGGCTGCGCCCGATAGCGACCCGATTGGACCGCGTCCCAAAGCGCCACGATTTTATCTTCTAGACCGTTCTCGTAATCGCGCCACGTAACGCCATCGACGCCCGCGGCGGCCGAGCGCTTCAAATCCAGGAAGCTCTCGGCCAGCAAGTCGGGCGTGACGTGATGCATGAGCGCGGTGAACCGCACATCCCTGCCCTTGCGGGCAACTTCACGTACGCCGCCCAGCCCCATCGACGCGCCGGCCCGGCTCTGTGTCCGGGGCGCGGGGGGATGTACGGCGTTCCTCTTGGCTGCCCGCCTTTCCTCCCGATCCTCCGCTGGCGTCGGTGTGGACCCGTCGCCGTTGTTCGGATCGTTCATCGGTACTACGCGGGCATCCGACTTCTCGTCGGCAGTGATATCGGGCTTGTGGCGTTTGGCCTTCCCCGACATTCCCGGCGAGCCGGGGTCCGACGAGACCTCCCAGTTCCTGTGCGAAGGATTTCGCCGCATGCGCAGGGTCTTCGACCGCGTGGGACCCTCGGACGGCTCGCGATTAGCGCCATCTTCGGTTTTGCCTTCCGCATAGAATAACAGCGTCGGCGCCCCAGACATTCCGATTTCGCGGCTCAATGGCTGGCCTACGGTTTCCCCTGTCAACGCTTCGACGACGGCCTCACGGCCGCCCCCGCATGACTCGGGGCCAGAATGGATCGCTACTCCTTTCCTGTGTCGAACTTTCATCGACTATCCTTCACCAGTTTCACTGGCGCACTATTCGTCCGACGACGACCGCCTTACGAATCAGTGCGTCGGATAAGACACTGTGACTAGCCACAGGTTAGTCACAGAGCGCCGATGGATCGCATCGAGGTCATCACGTCGGTCGAGCGACGTCGCAAACACTCTCTCGCCGAGAAGGAGCGATTGGCCATGGCGGCCGCGGCTCCGGGGGCGAACGTCGTGGAGATCGCGCGGGCGGCCGGCGTCGACCCGAGCCTTCTCTATCGGTGGCGAAGAGCGCTCTCGGCGGCTCCATTGATATCGAGCGAGCTCGACACGCGAGACGCGCCGACTTTCGTTCCCGTGACGATCGCACCTCCGTCGCCAGCGCCTATGCCCGCGGCGGAGTCGGCGCCGTCGATGATCACCATCGAGTTCGCGGGCGGCGCACGTATGAAGATCGAAGGCGCGCTCGATGCGAAAATATTGGCGAGCGTCATAGGCGCCTTGTCGAAGGCGGAGCGCTGAGCGATGATTTCCTTCGGCGGCGGCGTTCACGTGTTCTTATGCGCCGGCCATACCGACATGAGAAAGGGATTCGACACTCTCGCCTTGCTTGTGCAGGAAGGCATGAAGCGCAATCCTCATGCGGGCGATCTCTACGTCTTCCGAGGCCGTCGAGGCGACAGAATAAAGCTGATCTGGCACGACGGCCAGGGCGCATGCATGTTTACGAAACGTCTCGAGCGCGGACGATTCATATGGCCTTCGGCGGCAAGCGGCGCGGCGGCGATATCGGCCGCGCAGCTGGCTTTTCTCTTGGACGGAATCGATTGGCGAATGCCCCAGAAAACATGGCGTCCGAGCTCCGCGGGATAAGCGCGGCCAATCGCGCCGAGCGATTATTTCGCCAAGATTTTTCGACGCGAATATGCTCTACTTCGCTTCGTGCAGGCACTCGACGATCGGCTACGTCAGCCCGGCGGAGTCCACGGAAACGGCAGCAGATCATCTTTATCTCCGATGACGCGAAGGAAGATTGGTGGTGGATCCACAGGGGCCGGAAACTTGGTCCGCGTCCTGAACTCGTCGAGGAATTCAAAGCGGAGAACGGCCAGGACTTCCACATCTATGAGTTTAGTCAATTCCTTCGTTTCGCCGCAGATCGCTATCCCGAGATCAAGGCGAATGTCGATAAAGTGGAAGAGAGCTTGCTCGCTGACGAGAACGCTAGGCGCAGACAGAGTGATGCCGCAGAGGCGAGGGATTTTGAGATCAAACTTCGCCAGCTCGAGGACGAGCGAGATCAGCTCGTCGCGACGCTGTCAGGTACGCCAGGTAGCTCGATCGCGAGTGTTACGGCGGATCGATCCGCTTTGCGCGCGCGGTTGAATGAACTCAACGCGGAGATTGCCTCGCTTTCATCGGAACCACGAGAAGTAGCGGGCGATGCCCTCGCCTCCGATGAGAAGACCAGGGCATAGGGCGCGAACGGAAACGACGGTGAAGGGGATATTCGATACCAAGCCTGATTCGGGATACGACGACGAGATAACACGTCGATACCACTTTCCTCGTCAGTACCGAGAAGTGGCCGAACGGCTTGTCGGCGACTGGATCATATATAGGGAGCCTCAGAGAAATCGGGGCCGACGCGCGTATATCGCGGTCGCTAGGCTATTGCGGTTGGAAAACGATCCTGAGCGGCCAGGTTACTCCTACGCTTTGATGAGCGAATATCTACCGTTCGATCGACCCGTTCCCTTCGCAGATGGAGGTACCTATGCCGAGGCCGCCTTGAGGGAATTAACCGACCCATCCCGTGTCGGAGCCTATTTGCAGGGCAAGTCGGTCCGGACCATATCGGACTCCGATTTTGCCACGATTGCGTGCGCCGGTCTCGCCGAGACGCTGTCGCGCGAAAACGCTCTGCGCCTGGTGCTCGATCCCGGTCAGGTTGATCCGGATACCTTGGAACTCGTTAGAGCGCCACCCGAGGAACAAGCCCGGCGGATCGAACAGATTCTTCTGAATAGAAAGATTCGCGACGCTAATTTTCGTCGCCAAGTTTGCGATGCCTATGACGATCGATGCGCCGTAACGGGTCTCCGAATTGTCAATGGTGGCGGTAGAGCCGAGGTTCAGGCAGCACATATATGGTCAGTCGCGCTAGCCGGGAAAATTCAGCGTAGGTTGGCGGGGGTGGTACAGCCTTTTGATTTGGCGTAGAGTTCGGGTGTCGAATCCAACTCGCGCCATTTCGAAGCCGCCACGCCCCGCCATGAACGATTTTACCCTGCCGCTTTCCGGCCTGTCACCTGTTTCCGGCAAGGCTGTCGTCGCCAAATTCGACGGCGGCCTGCTGTCATCCGATGGCGGCGTGCTGCTGCTGCGTGAGATCGAGCAGCGCCTGCGCGTCGCGAAGCGGCTCGCCGGCTGCATCCGTGATCCGCGCGATCCCGATCTCGTCACCCATACGCTCGCCGACATCATTCGCTTTCGCCTCCTCATGATCGGCGCCGGCTATGAGGACGGCAACGACGCCTCGGCGCTGCGCGGCGATCCGATGTTCAAGATGGCGCAAGGGCTCGCGCCTTCCGAGCGCGAGCTCGCCTCGCAATCAACGATCTCGCGCTTCGAGAATCTGCCGAACGCTCGCGCTCTGCTGCGCATGGGCCGCGCCATGGCCGATCTCTATTGCGAGTCGTTCCATCGCGTTCCAGAGCGCATCACGCTCGACATCGACGACACTTTCGACGCCGTCCATGGAGGCCAGCAACTCCGCCTCTTCAATGCGCATCATGACGAATATGGCTTTCAGCCGATCGTCGTGTTCGACGGCTCCGGCCGCTTCGTGTCCGCCATGCTGCGGCCGGCCAAGCGCCCCAGCGGAAAAGAGGCCGAACGCTTCCTGCGCCGCCTGCTGCGCAGCATCCGCGCCAATTGGCCGAGAACGAAAATTCCGCTGCGCGCCGACAGCCATTATTGCCCGCCCGAGACGATCGACTTCTGCCGCGCCAATGGCCTCGACTTCATCTTCGGCGTCGCCCCGACGACGACGCTGAGGTCGCATATCCTCGGGCTCGAAGCCAAAACCAAGGCCGTGTTCGAAGCGGCGCCTTCGGCCGGCAAGGCGCGGCGCTACAAGGAATTCCTCGACGGCGCGCAGAGCTGGAGCCGCGTCGAGCGTATCATCGCGCGAACCGAAGCCGGGCCCGACGGCGTCGACACGCGCTTCGTCGTCACCAATCTCGAGGCCCGCAACGCCCGCCGTCTCTATGAAGATGTCTACTGCCGGCGCGGCCAGGCCGAGAACCATATAAAATCCTGGAAGACGCATCTTTGCGCCGACCGAACCTCATGCATGAAAGCGACGGCCAATCAGCTTCGCCTGTTCCTGCACGCCGGCGCCTATTGGATCATGTGGGGCCTGCGCATGGCCGCGCCCAAGCGCTCGTCTTGGCGCACGGCTCAGTTCGATACTCTTCGTCTGCGCCTCGTGAAGATCGCCGCGCGCGTCGTCGAGATGAAGACCGCCATCAAAATCCATCTGCCGACCAGCTGTCCCGACCGGCAATTCCTCCGCATTGCGCTCGCGCGCATCCCGCGCCTCGCGACATGAAGCGCGGGGCGAGCGCCCCCGAAATCCGAACCCTTTTCCCTCAACCCGCAAGCCTTCGCCGTTCGAAACTCCGGCCCGCCGCCAGAGCCGCTGGCGCTGCGCGCGCGGTTATCTCGAACCCAAAAAATCTTCCACTTCACCGCGCGAGCCGGTCAAGCGCTGCATAATCGCGGCTAGGTGGTCCGGACGTCGTGCAAAACGGCCTTGCTCTTTCGGGCACCGTGCATTGGTTGTTCGATCGTCATCTTATCTCTCTCACAGACGACTATCGGCTGCTGGTCTCCCACAACAAGATCCCTGCGGAGTTGCGCGACCTCTTTGCCAAGCAGATGGATCGTATCCACTTACCGAAGGATGAGAAGCTGTGGCCGCATCCCGCGTACGTAGCCCGCCATCGAGAAGCGTTCTGCGCTGCTTGAGTTATGGTATCTGTCGCACCGGACAGCTCGTATGGTACAGATCCTCGGCGTCGGCGGCCAGTCTTCCATGGGGTTCTCCTGGCTAACCGATATAGTCTGTGGCACAAGGGCATAGCTGAAACCACTGAAAGATACGGCTGGAGTCGGCTGATTGGAAGTCAATGACCCGCTAATCGGGCGAATGCGAGCTGCGGCCTAGAAGAGCCGGAGGCGAGCCTCTTCCCTGGTCACCGCTGTGGCGGCCGACCGCGCTGCTTCGGGCATGATCTCCACGGCTGCTCGTTTAGAGTGAGAGTGCGGACAGGATCTCCGTGGCGGTTTGAGAGCTGGAGGAGAGGCCTCCGGCGCCCGTCATGGAGATGTCTCGTGACCCAAGTCGAAATTCTGAGCGCTGACCGCGACCACGCCGGTGGTTACAAGGTGGATGTGACGCGTGGCGAGCGCGTCGGTCGCGTATCCTCGGAGTGGTTCTCGCGGCCGCCGGACGAGCGCTTTCTTTCCCTGTCGAACCTCTACGCGGCGGTGCGCGGACGGACCGAGCGCAGCCGGACTCGGACGGTGGAGAGCACGGCGATCCGGGTGGAGGCCGACCGCGGTAACGCGGAGCGCCTCACTCTGGCATTGCCTGGTTCGGACGCGCCGATCGCTCCGACGCATTGGAGCTTTGGTCAGCTCGCGAGCTTGGTCGGCGCGCCGGCCGCCTACCTCCGCCAGCTCCCGGCGCCGCTCGCCGGCATCAACCTCCAATACGGCTTGACGACGAATCGTGCCGAGCAGGTCAAGACGTTGGAGATCGAAGACGAGCGCGTCGAGCTGCGCGCCGTCACCGGCCCGGACTATGGCCGCATCTACGACCATGAACTTGTCGAGGCCGTGCAACGCATCGCGGGCAACGGCACGGGCGATACGCGCTGGAAGGTGCCGGGCGTGCTCGACTGGCCTACCGGAATCTACCATCCGCGTGTCGATATCACCCAGGACACGACGACACTGTATGCCTCGGACCGCGACGTTTTCCTCTTCCTTGTCGACGATCTCAATCCGATCGAGGCTGGTCGGCTGCCGGATGGCTCGCCCGATCTTTATTTCCGTGGCTTCTACTGCTGGAATTCCGAGGTCGGCGCCAAGACGCTGGGCATGGCGAGCTTCTATCTCCGCGCGGTCTGCCAAAATAGGAATCTGTGGGGCGTCGAAGATTTCGAGGAAATCACCATCCGCCACTCAAAATACGCAGCCTCCCGCTTCGCGCATGAGGCCGCCCCGGCGCTGACCCGATTCGCCGATTCCTCGCCCATGCCTTTCGTGAACGGCATCAAGGCGGCGCGGGAGAATATCGTCGCCCGCACCGACGAGGACCGAGACGAGTTCCTGCGACGGCGCGGTTTTTCCAAGAAGGAGACTGCGAAGATCATCGAGACCGTGTTGGCCGAGGAAGGCCGCAAGCCCGAGAGCATCTTCGATTTTGTGCAGGGCATCACCGCCGTCGCGCGGAACAAGACACATCAGGACGCCCGTCTCGATCTGGAGGCGCGCGCCAAGAAGCTCCTCGATCGCGCGGCCTGAATTCCGGAAAGCTGGAGACACGGAAACCCGTGTCTCCAGCTCCGCACATTTCCGATTTTGCTGATCATCGATTCCGCGGCACCGTCCTCAGAGTGAGAGGGCGGCGCCGCGCTTCGTGACGGTTCAAGCCGAGAGAGAGGCTTTCGGGCGCCCGTCACGGAGTCTATCCCCATGGCTACTGCCGCTCAGAAAATCACATTGTCGTCCTCGCGCGACATTCCTTTCAACAAGCTCGTCCTCTCCCAGGCGAATGTCCGGCGGGTGAAAGCCGGCGTCTCGATCGAGGAGCTCGCCGAGGACATCGCGCGCCGCACCCTGCTTCAGAGCCTGAACGTGCGGCCCGTGCTCGACGCCGATGGCGCCGAGACCGGCATGTTCGAAATTCCCGCGGGCGGCCGCCGCTATCGGGCGCTCGAGCTTCTGGTCAAGCAGAAGCGGCTCGCCAAGACGGCGCCCGTCCCCTGCGTCGTCCGGGATCCCGCGAGCGACATCCTCGCGGAAGACGACTCGCTCGCCGAAAATGTCCAGCGCGCGCCGCTGCATCCGCTCGATCAGTTCCGCGCCTTTCAGGCGATGCGGGCCAAGGGCAAATCCGAGGAAGACATCGCCGCGGCCTTCTTCATCGGCGTCAATGTCGTGAAGCAGCGCCTGCGGCTTACCACCGTGTCGGAGAAGCTTCTCGACATCTATGCCGAAGACGGAATGTCGCTGGAGCAGCTGATGTCCTTCACCGTCTCGTCGGACCACGCTCGCCAGGAGCAGGTCTGGGCGGCGCTGGAAAAGTCATGGTCGAAGGAACCTTACCAGATCCGTCGCATGCTGACGGAAAAAGCCGTGCGCGCCGCCGATCGGCGAGCCGTCTTCGTCGGCCTCGACGCCTATGAAGCAGCGGGCGGACTCGTCATGCGCGACCTGTTCCAGCACGACGACGGCGGTTGGCTGGAAAATGTCGCGTTGCTCGACACCCTCGTCGTCGAGAAGTTGAAGGCGGCGGCCGAATCCGTCGCCGCGGAAGGCTGGAAATGGATCGAGGTCGCGGTCTCGTTTCCATTCGGACATACGAATGGGCTGAGAGAACTCGTCGGCGCATCCACCGAGTTGACCGACGACGAACAGGCGACGATCGATTCGCTCGAAGCCGAACATGAGAGCCTGGAGACCGAATATGAAAAAGTCGACGAGCTGCCGGAGGATGTGGACCGACGCCTGGGCGAGATCGAGACGGCGCTCGCCGAGCTGCAAAATCGACCGCGGAGCTTCGACCCGGTCGCCGTCGCGCGCGCCGGAGCGTTCGTCAGCATCGACGCCGAAGGCCTTCTATCTGTCGATCGCGGCTATGTCCGGCCCGAGGACGAGCCGCCCGCTCATGAGAAGAGCACGAACGATGACGCGGGTGCAGGCGAGTTCTCACCGGCCATTGCTCCCGCGACGCAGCAGTCCGTCATCACCATCGAAGGCCGCCCGGTCCACTCGGAGGAAGATGAAGCCGATGCGCTCGCGCCATTGCCGGAGCGCTTGATGATCGAGCTGACGGCGCACAGAACTTTGGCGCTGCAGAACGCCGTCGCGAATAATCCGCGTGTCGCCATGACGGCCCTGCTGCATAAGCTCGTCGCCGACACCTTCCATTATGCGTCGACTTCGGCCGCCGGATTGGAAATTTCCTTGCGGCAGATCTCCTTTCCGATCCAACCCACGGATCTGAAGAACAGCGCCAGCTCACAGGCGATCGCGGAGCGGCAGGACGCGTGGAAATCGAGCATTCCCAGGGACGACCAGGGCCTCTGGGATTGGCTCGTCGACCTCGACGACACGCACCGCCTCGCGCTGCTCGCGCATTGTGTCAGCCATGGCGTCAACGCCGTCTACGAAAAGACTGACCGCTATGGCGGGGGCGCGGCGACGGCGCATTCGGTGCAGCAGCGCCTGAAGAATGCCGACCGGCTCGCTCGGGCGGTCGGCTTGAACATGGTCGACGCCGGCTGGAAGCCGACCATCGACAATTATCTCGGTCGCGTGCCGAAGCGACGAATCCTGGACGCCGTCCGCGAAGCCAAGGGCGAACGGGCGGTCCAACTCATCGAACATCTGAAAAAGGGCGAGATGGCGGTCGAAGCCGAACGCCTGCTCGCTGACTCTGGCTGGCTGCCGGAGCCTTTGCGGCTCGATGACGGTGTGCAGACGGAGCTCTCGGCAGGCGACGCGACCGACGAATCCGAAGAGTTGCCTGAGTTTCTCTCGGACGATGAAGCAGCCGAGAGCGCCGATTCCGATTGCGGATGAATGATCTTTTCGGCGGAGCGCTGCAAAGCGCTCCGCCATTTTTTATGCCGGCGATCGAGAGCTCCATCATCACCCCCCATCACGCGATTTCCGATGACCTGGTCCATACGCGGTTCGTCGGAGACGCCGGGAGAGGAAGAGTCCGGCCGGGAGGGCGGCGAGCCGGCGGGTCCGAGAGAGAGCGCCAGCCGGCTCGTCCGTTCCCGCTCTCCCGAGACCTCTTCCATGTTCAAGAAGTCCGCTCCCGCAGCCGCCGACGCGGCTGCGACCCCCGACCGTCATTCTTCTACCAGCTCCGCGATCGCCGATGCGGCCCGCAGGCTCCTTCCCCATCTCGAACAGGGCCGCCGCGTCGACGCCGCAATCCTGCGCGCGGCGATGGAGTCCGCCTTCGGCGCGTCGGACGCCTCCGGCGCCTGGGACTGGAAGATGGGCTATGACGCCTGCGAGACGGCGACGGCGCTGTTCCTGCGCAAATACGGAAAGGCGCTTTTCCGCAAAGCCGGCTCTTCGGCCGCCGTCCTTCCGATGCTGTCGAAAATCGCGGGCCTTTTGCCGACGCATACGCGCCGATCGGAGGAAAGCGAGTCCTTTCAGCAATTCTCGACGCCGATCCCGCTCGGCCTCGCGGTTCTCACCGCGGCGGCGATTTCACCCACCGACCGCGTTCTCGAACCTTCGGCCGGCACGGGACTGCTCGCCGTTCTCGCAGAGACAGCCGGCGCATCGGTCATTCTCAATGAGCTCGCCGAGACCCGCGCGGAGCTTCTCTCTCTTCTTTTTCCCTCCATTCCGGTTGCCCGCTTCGATGCGGCGCAGATCGACGATCATCTCGATCGGGCAATCGTTCCTTCCGTCGTGCTGATGAACCCGCCGTTTTCGGCGATGGCGAATGTGTCCGGCCGCGTAGCGGACGCCGCCCATCGTCATATCGCCTCTGCGCTGGCGCGACTGGCCGATGGCGGCCGCCTGGTCGCGATCACGGGCGCGAATTTCGTAGCTGACGCGCCTGATTGGCGAGACGCCTTCATCCACCTTCAGCAGCGCGGCCGCGTCGTCTTTTCCGCCGTGGTCGATGGCGCCGTCTACACCAAGCATGGCACGATGATCGACACGCGCTTGACCATCATCGACAAGCTGCCAGCGGACGATCCGACCGGCTTTCCGGCATCGCCCGGCATGGCGCCCGATGTCGCGACACTGCTCACCTGGATCGACGAGCTGGCGCCGCCGCGCCTGCCGGTCGCCTTGCCGACGCCGGCCAGCGGTCCGCGGCCGCGCACGGCGCCAGCCGTTTCCGTTCGAAACGCTCCGGTTCGCCGAGAGACGCTCGACCGCGCGCCCGATGGCGCCGCGCTCGCCTACGAAATCGTCGACTGGACGCCGCCGGAAGGCGCTCGCCTGACGGATGCAATCTATGAAGAATACGGATTGCAGTCGATCCGTATTCCCGGTTCTCAGGCGCATCCCACCAAGCTGGTGCAATCGGCCGCCATGGCCTCGGTCGCGCCGCCGAAGCCGACCTATCGGCCACGGCTGCCGGCGAACATCGTCTCCAATGGCCTGCTCTCCGACGCCCAGCTCGAAACAGTCATCTACGCCGGAGAAGCGCATTCGGCATTTCTCGCCGGCTCATGGACGGTCGACGAGACCTTCGACGTCGTCGCGGCGGCGCGCGACGACGTCGAGAACGCCGTTCGCTTCCGCCGCGGCTTCATGCTGGGCGATGGGACCGGCGCCGGCAAGGGCCGCCAGTCGGCGGGGATCATCCTCGACAATTGGATGCAGGGCCGCCGCAGGGCGCTGTGGATCTCCAAATCCGACAAGCTGCTCGAGGATGCGCAGCGCGACTGGTCGGCGCTCGGCATGGAGCGCCTGCTCGTCACGCCGCTCTCGCGCTTTCCCCAGGGCAAGCCGATCTCGCTGCAAGAAGGTATCCTATTTTTGACCTACGCTACGCTGCGTTCCGACGAGCGCGGCGAGAAGGTTTCCCGCGTGCGGCAGATCGTCGAATGGTTGGGCCCCGATTTCGACGGGGTCATCATTTTCGACGAGAGCCACGCCATGCAGAACGCCGCCGGCGGCAAGGGCGAACGCGGCGACCAGGCCGCCTCACAGCAGGGCCGCGCAGGACTTCGTCTCCAGCACGCCCTGCCGAACGCCCGCGTCGTCTATGTATCGGCGACCGGCGCCACCACGGTCCATAATCTCGCCTACGCCCAGCGCCTCGGCCTCTGGGGCGGCGAGGATTTTCCCTTCGCGACGCGCGCAGAATTCGTGGAGGCGATCGAAGCCGGCGGCGTCGCCGCGATGGAGGTGCTCGCCCGCGATCTTCGCGCCCTCGGACTCTATACGGCGCGCTCGCTCAGCTATGAGGGCGTCGAATATGAGCTGGTCGAGCATCGACTCACGCCGGAGCAGATCCGCATCTACGATTCCTATGCTGAAGCCTTCGCCGTCATCCACAATAATCTCGACGCCGCCATGCAGGCGGCGAACATCACCGGCGCCACTGGAACGCTCAACCGGCAGGCCAAAGCCGCCGCGCGATCGGCCTTCGAATCCGCCAAGCAGCGTTTCTTCGGCCATCTGCTGACGAGCATGAAGACGCCGACGCTGATCCGCTCGATCGAGCGCGATATGGCGGAAGGTCACGCCGCCGTCGTCCAGATCGTCTCGACCGGCGAAGCGCTGATGGAGCGTCGCCTCTCGGAAATTCCGACCGAGGAATGGAACGACATCCAGATCGACATCACGCCGCGGGAATATGTGCTCGACTATCTCGCCCATTCCTTCCCGGTGCAGCTCTACGAGCCATTCACCGACAGCGAGGGCAATCTGTCGTCGCGACCCGTCTTTCGCGACGGCCAGCCGGTCGAGAGCCGCGAGGCGGTCGCCCGCCGCACTGCGCTCATCGAAAAGCTCGCCTCCCTCGCTCCGGTTCCCGGCGCACTCGACCAGATCGTCCAGCGCTTCGGGACGGACATGGTCGCCGAAGTGACCGGGCGCGCGCGGCGCATTGTGCGCAAGGGCGAGCGCCTCGCCGTCGAAAGCCGCGCCCGCTCGGCCAATCTCGCCGAGACCGCCGCCTTCATGGACGATCTGAAGCGCATCCTCGTCTTTTCCGACGCCGGCGGCACCGGGCGCAGCTACCATGCCGAGCTCTCCGCTCGGAACCGGCGGCTCCGCGTCCACTATCTGCTCGAACCGGGATGGAAGGCCGACACGGCGATCCAGGGGCTCGGACGCACCAATCGCACCAATCAGGCGCAGCCGCCGCTGTTTCGGCCGATCGCGACCGATGTGAAGGCGGAGAAGCGTTTTCTCTCGACCATCGCGCGCCGGCTCGACACGCTCGGCGCAATCACGCGCGGCCAGCGTCAGACTGGCGGCCAGGGCCTGTTCCGTCCCGAGGACAATCTGGAGAGTCATTACGCGCGCGACGCGCTGCGTCAGCTCTATCTGCTGCTCGCCCGCGGCAAGATCGAGGGCTGCTCCTTGCAGACCTTCGAAGAGGCGACGGGATTGTCGCTGACGGATTCCAACGGAATCAAGGACGATCTGCCGCCGATCACGACCTTCCTCAATCGACTGCTGGCGCTCACCATCGAGCTCCAGGGCGTGCTGTTCACGGCCTTCGAGCAATTGCTGAACGCCAAGGTCGAAGGCGCCATCGCCGCCGGCGTCTATGACGTCGGACTCGAGACGCTACGGGCCGAGAGTTTCCTCGTCACCGATCGCCGGACCATTTACGTCCATCCCGGCACCGGGGCGGAGACGCGCCTGTTGGCGATCTCGCAGCGCGAGCGCAATCATCCCCTGACGCTCGACCGGGCGCGCGATCTTCTCGCCGATCGGCGCGCGATACCGCTCGTCAACGAGCGCTCGGGCCGAGCGGCGATCCAACTGCCTGCCCCGTCGCTGATGCTCGACGATGGCGAGATCGAGCAGCGCGTGCGCCTCGTCCGGCCGATCGAGCAGCATTATGCGTCGCTGAAGATGATGGAGGAAAGCCACTGGACCGAGGCCGACGGACACGCTTTCGCCGCCGCGTGGGGCGTCGAGGTCGCCGCCGTTCCAGAATTTTCCGACAGCACGATCCACATCGTCGCCGGCCTGCTGCTGCCGATCTGGAAACGCCTGCCGAAGGATTCGACTAGGGTCTATCGCCTCCAGACCGATGACGGCGAACGCATCATCGGCCGCCGGGTCACGGCCGCCTGGGTCGCGGGAACTCTCGCGAGCGGCGCCGCCGATCTCTCCGCAGAGGACGCATTCGCCGCCCTGACGGATGGCCGCGCCATCCTCCACCTTGCCGAAGATCTTCAGCTTCGCCGCGTCCGCGTCATGGGCGCGCACCGCATCGAGCTGTCGGGATTCACCGACGCGATGCGCGAGCGCCTCACCGCCTATGGGCTGTTCCACGAGATCATCTCCTGGAAGCTGCGCATGTTCATGCCGATCGACGCGACTGGCACGGCGATCCTCGCGAAGCTGATGGAACGCTATCCACTCCAGCGCGTCAGCGAAAGGGAGGCCGCGTGACATGGCCTGTCCCGACGCCTCCGATCTCGCGCAGCGTCTCGGCCGTCAGGCCGAGGCGGTGTGCCGTCATTATCTCCACAACGGACATCGCGAAGGCCAGTATTGGCTGGTGGGCGATGTTCGGAACACGCCGGGTCGCTCCATGTTCGTCCGGCTGATGGGGACGAAGAGCGGCAAGGGGGCCGCCGGCAAATGGACCGACGCCGCGACCGGCGAGCACGGCGATCTGCTCGACGTCATCCAGGAGAGTTGCGGCTTCGCCGAATTCAAGGAAACTGTGGACGAGGCGCGCTCGTTCCTGAGACTATCGCGCCCTGAGTCGGAGCCGATGAAGAAGAGGACGAAATCACCTTCGACAACTGCGGACTCGCGGGAGTCGGCAAGACGGCTTTTCGCCATGTCGCAGCCGATTTCCGGGACTCTCGCCGAAGCGTATCTGCGCAATCGCGGCATTACGGCTTTGCACGAAACCGCATCGCTCCGCTTTCATCCGCGCTGCTATCACCGGCCGGACGAGCATTCCCCGACCGAAATCTGGCCGGCCATGATCGCCTCCGTCACGGACCTCGACGGGCGCCTGACCGGCGTGCATCGCACCTGGCTCGATCCTCGCGGCTTCTCGGAGACGACGCTCGGAAAGGCGCCGATCGAAACGCCGCGACGGGCGATGGGCGATCTCAATGGCCATGCGGTCCGCTTCGGCGTGGCGGGCGAGGTCTTGGCGGCGGGCGAAGGCATCGAAACCGTTCTGTCGCTGCGATCGGCGCTTCCGACCATGCCGATGGCCGCGGCTCTGTCCGCGGCACACCTCTCCGCCATCCTCTTCTCCGACGCATTGCGCCGGCTCTACATCGCGCGAGACGACGATCCGGCCGGCGATGGCGCGGTGACGGCGTTGATCGACCGGGCTCGGCAGCTCGGAATCGAGGCGATCGTGCTGTCTCCGGCGATGGGCGACTTCAACGAAGATCTACGGCAGCTCGGCATCGATGCGCTCCGGGCCGCGTTACGTGTGCAGATCGCCCCGCAGGACGTCGCGCGCTTCATGGAGCTGGCGGCATAGGCTCGGGCTGAAGGGCGGAGGCTCGCCGCCGGCGGATTTACGTCACGTTGATGATGACGTTTCCTGAACTGTCGGAGAGGTCCGCCCCCACGGCCTTCTTCAGAGGGCGATCGATCGGCAGGCGGCTCGGATCGGCAACGGCTGCGGCCGGCTATTTTCCGGCGCAGCCTGCGGCCGCTTTCCATCGCGAGACAAAATAGCCGGCCTCCGCCGTCCTCCGCTACGCTCCGGCCCTTCGCTTCGCTGCGGGTGCAGGTCCGCTCCGCCCGCCGCTTTCGTCGCCATGAAGGCCGCGATGGGCGCGGTCGATCCGACGAAAGGAAGCGCCATGATCACCGATCGCGACGATGACCGCCACGAGCCGCCGCACGCGTCATCCCCGACCGACCATATCCTCCAGGAGCTCCAGCTCTATGGCTATCGCCCCTTTCAGGACGAACCCGATCCGAGGCCATTGCCGGAAGGGCGCATCGTCTCGGGCGCCGTCGCCGACATTTTCGACGCGCTGATCGCGGCATTGCAGGACACCCGCCTCGAGCCGGATCTCGGCGATTTGCTCTGGTCGACCGTCAATCTCTTTCACCGCGCCGTGGAGCGGATCGAGCGCGAGCTCGACGACAATGAGCAGGCGCAACGCCGCTCGCAGCGCGAGCAGGACGGCGGCGAGGTGAAATCCGTCGAGCTGGAGCGCCTCACCGCGGAAGGTCAGACGCTCCTCGAGCGCCGGGACGCTTTCGAGCTGATGCGCGACCAGGCCGCCGAGCATTACGAGCGCCACACCGGATCGTCCTGGCGACCGCGCGGCGGATCGATGGTCAATCACCGCAATCTCACCTCGGCGATGATCGACAGCCGGGACTTTCTCGCAGCGAAGAAGCGCTCCGAAAGCGAGGTGCTGTTGCCCCCCGGTCCGAAGATCGCCGTCACCGGAGGCCTCGACTTCAATGACCATCGCCTGATCTGGGCCAAGCTCGACCAGGTTCACGCCAAGCATCCCGACATGGTGCTGCTGCATGGCGGCAGTCCGAAAGGCGCCGAACGGATCGCCGCCCGCTGGGCCGATCACCGCAAGGTTCCGCAGATCGCATTCAAGCCCGACTGGACCAAGCACGCGAAGGCCGCGCCCTTCAAGCGCAACGACGCGATGCTGGAAATCCTGCCTATCGGCGTCATCGTCTTTCCCGGAACCGGCATCCAGGAGAACCTCGCCGATAAGGCGCGCAAGCTCGGAATCCCCGTTTGGAAATTCGGTGCAGGCGGCGCGTGAGCGCCGCCGATCAACAGAGCCGGAAATGCGCCGAAACGCAAAAGCGTGTCACCGCGTTTCCGTAAAGCCGTATTCCAGTCGGGCGCGCCGATCACGGCGATCCTCGCCGCGCGTGCAATACGCCAATTCCGTGTCGTTCTCGATGATCTCATCGAGCAATGCCTTCATGTCGCTCAAATCCACGCCGGACCGAAACGGCCCGGGCGCCCTCGATCGCCAGCGCCGCGACGGCGAGTCGCCTTCTTCACGAGATGGAGATCTCGCCCCGTGAACTCCGTCATGCCGACCTCCCGAGCCGTTCGCTCCGCAGATGCACTGTGGTCGGCCGACAATAGACGAGGTTCGCGCGATCCGCGACGGGGCTTCATGATTTCGAAGCAATCGACTCCTGTCGGCGAGCGCCACCCCGCTCTGATTGGCGCTGATCCTCTATCCGACCGATGGCCTGACGCCATCAACCCTCGAGGGGTCGGCTACGCGAGCGTGCCGCCGCTTCGGTTTCACCTGCGCGGTGATCGCGGCCATCGGCCGGACACATCGGGCGCCTGTCGCGCGGGGATGGCCCTCGCCTCAGCACAGGAGCCGATCGATGTCTCGAAACCTCACATTCGCCCACGCTCGCGGTTGGGATCTCGCCAACACCCTCATGATCTGCGTCGTCGTCTTCCATGACGGCGCGGGAGACTACGGCGTCATGCCGTCGACCGAATATGACGGCGATCCCGCCGCCATCGTGCATGAATTCGATCCCTTCCAGCCATGAAGATACCTGCGGCCATGAGCGGCGAAAATCCGCGGGGTTTTTCGCTCGCCCTGTCTTATCTTTCCGGCTAGACTCGCCGCTGCGCCGTGGCGGTGGTGGAAGGCGCGCTCGTCAGACCTTTGTCTCACGGAGACCACCGCCATGATCATCTTCGGACCTCTGCTCGTCATCGCCGGCATCGGCTTCTTCTGCTGGCTGCTGTTCACGCTCGCCGTCTTCGCGCTCCCCTTTTACGCCGGCCTGACGCTCGGCGCCTGGGCTTTTCACACGGGCGCCGGCTGGCTCGGCGGCGCGGTCGTCGGCGTCATCGCCGCAGGCGTGACGTTTGGCGTCGGGCAATTGGCGCTCGCTTTCGTTCCCTGGACCTGGCTCCGGCTCGCCATCTTACTCGTCTATGCTGCGCCGGCGACGGTCGCCGGCTATTACGCCACGCACGGAATTGCCCAGATGGCTATGCCCTCCGCGACATGGCAGATGATTTTTTCGCTCGTCGGCGCGGTCGTAGTCGGCGTCACCGCTTTGATCCGCATCGCCGGGACCGCCCCGCCGGGGCGGGAAGAAGCGCGTCTCGCGCGGGCCTGACGCCGTTGCAGCCGCTCCTGTGGGCGCATGTCGATCTGCATCTCTCCGCGTTATTCGTCGTGACACACGGCGGCTATTACGGCGGCGAGTTCGAATCCTCGTGGCGAGGCGGTCGAAATTGTGATGCCCCTCGGAGCAATCCTTCGGCGAGAGCGATCTCACGGCGTCCGACAATCAGCGGGGTCGGAGGCATTGCGATAAGCGGCTCGGAAGCGACGATGACGAAATTTTAAAGCCGGACAGAGGATCGTCATCATCGTCGGCACTCGTCGCCGAATCTTTGCGGTCGCATGCCGTCGCCGAATTCGCCCCGATCCCTTCAGGCCAAGCGCTCCATAACGGCCTCTTTGATGGGCGGATCTGGCCGAAGGCCGGCTACGCCTCGATCGCCTATGCGGCAATGGCGCCGATCGACTTTCTTCCCCTGACGGCTGCGCCGCCATTCCTCGCGAGACAACAAAGTCGCTCTCGCGCCATCCTCCGCTGACGCTGCGGTCGCGAGCGATGCCGCGTCGATCGCCTCCGGCCTTTCGATCGCCATCGAGGCCGCAATGGCGCGGACTCGGAACTTCAGATCGAGGAGAATTCAAAATGGCGACCATCGGCACCTTCAAGAAGACCGGCAACAACGAGTTCACCGGCGAAATCGTCACCCTTTCCGTCCAGGCGAAGAACGTTCGCATCATCCCCGAAACCAGCCGCTCCGGCGAGAATGCGCCCAGCCATCGCGTGTATGTCGGAAGAATTGAGATCGGCGCCGCCTGGTCCAAGCGCTCCAACGAGGGCCGCGACTATCTCGGTATCAAGCTCGACGATCCGAGCTTTACCGCCCCGATCTTCGCAAACCTTTTCGACGACGAGAACGGCGAAGGCTACAGCTTGATTTGGTCCCGCCCGAGCCGCCGCAACGGCGACTGACCGATATCGCGCCCCGCCTTCCCGGCGGGGCGCGTGCCCTGCAACCGAGCGTGCTTTGCGCTCCACGAAAACAAAATATGGCTCTAAGGCGGAGTTCGGAACGTCCGGTTTGGGAGCACGACTTAACTGAGAGGCGACGCCGCCATGCGAGCATCATTTAAAAAAGGATGACACTTCGGCCAACATACGTTCGATCACTGGAACGCCTTCCTCGAGACGTCCCTGGAAACTCCCTGGGAAGCTGTCCGAGATGATGAGCTCATCCTCGGACGCAACCTGCCCATAATGCAGGGTGACATGCCATGTCAGGGGCCCCTCAAATCGGTCGCCGTCGATCCGGACTTCGTCGTCAAAGGTTTCGATGGTGTCGACGTATGTGTTCGACGATAGGGCAGACAGGTCCTGCCAGGCTTCGGTCTCCGTGAGTTCCGTGGCCTTCACGGCGGCTACGATGCTCTCTCGAAGAGCTTTCAACTGGTCCATCCTATCACCCGATCATTGGGTCACCGATGCCGATGCCGGCTTCGTACCGCCACTTCAAGGTCTCGCACAGGCCTCCCAAGTCTGGATAGATGTGGCTGTGATCGATGCCCATTTTGAACAATCCCCGCCGAAACCGCGCCCGCATCGGCGCGGGTATAACGAACTCGTTCATCTTCGGTGAGTCCCAAGGCACGTTAGGTTGATTGTGTACTGAGAACAACCCGCGTTGGTTCACAATTCGGCTCACGGATTTCGAAGGCAACAGGAACATCACACGGTCGATAGAGAATGGATCTTTGTTCTTCTTCGGGTCGATGATGTCATCGTCGGGAATGCTATAGGCATGCACGACGGCGTCTTCTCCCATGGGAAGGCTCGCCACGGCGAAGAAGCAGGCGACCAGGGGATTGGTTGACCAGTCCAGCAATCGAGTGGGTAGACCATGGTGCTGCGCAACGGCCAGCCAATCCCAGTCGGACATGGGGCGTGCACCTACCATCGTGTCCGCCGATCTCTGAAACGCGCGGAAAAGGCGTTCTTCGTTCAAAGGGGAATAGGTGTCGGCCTTACGACCCACGGACGGCACGAACCGATGACTGCGCGATGCGCTGCCTCGAAACACCCACCGCGTGTGAGCGCGTGCATCGATGAATTCGATGAACTCGATCCATCGGTCATGAGCCTCCCGAACGAAATCCTCCGTCGACTTTCCATTCTTGGTCGAGCTGTTGCTGCGCGAAGCCGCTTCTTCAGCGCCGCCCCTGAACTGAGGTGGTCTCATCGTTCAGGGCTTCTCATGACGTGATAGAGCGCTGTCGCATAGTCCTGAGCCACCACTGCACCCGGGAAATAGACAAGTGAAGAACGTGCATCGGCAGAGGGCCAAAAGACTACTGTTGGCTGAAGACCAGCTCTTGCAGCGGCTTCGAGTTCTCTCTGCGAGCATCTTGATCCGACCAGCAAGAGGTCGATGCCCTCATGGACTTTGGAGTCGAGGTCATCCAATCCAAATTTCACGTGGCTCACGGTGCCGCCGAGATAGCTCAGCCATGACTGTGTCTCGAGGACCAGTGCGTGCAGTTCGAAGTCACCTAAGCCCACGATGCGGATCTCTTCGCGACGAGCTATGTTGGGCATTCGGCCACGCACCTCAGCAGCGCTCGGGAGCGGGAGGCGAGGTCCCTCCACGAAGTGCGCCGTGCAGCGGGCTGCGTAGTGGGCCGCGTCTACAGGATCCCAACCCGACTCACCCCAAGCATGCGCGAATGCCGCTGCGGTGACGTCGCCGGAACCGATTCGGAAAAAGCTCTCGGCCGCGTAGCTTGGAACCCACACTGGCTGGTCACCTTGAAAAACAATCAAGCCGCCCAGACCGTCCTTCACCAAGACGACTTGCGGTGGCTGCGGAGAATCGCGTAGCGCTATGATTGCTTGGAGAAGAGTGCCTTCGTCTGGCATGAGGCTCTGTGGTTTGCCCTCTGATCTTCTTCGGGCGAGGACTGCCGCCGTGCCAGGGAGTTCCCAGCCACCTACGATCATCGCCAACGAGCCGGCAATCGATCCGTTGGAATAAAATAAAGCGTTAGGCAATTGAGGATCGTAGACTACCCGGTCGCCTTTGACGCAGGCATCCCCTTCCATCATGCCGAACCGCAGTACTACCTCGTCCTGCACCGAGAGATCGGGATAAGGTTTCTGCGGCCGCTCGGGCAGCTCTTTCCGCAGGAAAGCATGCAGATACTCGAATGTCATCGGATGCTCGGACTCGTGAAGATTCCCGACCACACCGAAACTGGCCAAGGTCAACTGGACGTCTTCTACCCATTCGCGGGGCACGTATGCGTGCAAGCGTACCGCGTCCGACAAGGAACTCACGGCGATCGCGGCCCTCAGCCCGGAGCCGTAAATCTGGTCCCAGGCCGGATATTTGCATCGTTCGGCATAAACACCGCCTGCAATGGAGATCATCGACGGAACACCTTGACCGAGCAGCGGGAGAAGGATGCGGCCTCGACGACGGCGACATAGCCCACGCCTTGTTCCAGGCAACCGATCAGCCGGGACAAACCACGAAATGCAGCCAGGGTTCCGACGACGGCGCCAGCTTTGGTTTCACAGACGACGCTTCTGATGCTGCCCTGGACGTGAAGGCTGATCACGAGCTCGTCGTTCTTGTTGAGCCCGCCGCTGATGCGGGATTGCACGCCCACGAGGTCGGTCTGGAATGCGAGATCGCATCCATCGCCAACGATTGTAGGTGGCGCAGCGCCGCCTTTCGTTTTCTTGATCTGATCGGGCGCGTATCCTCCCATCAAATTACCTGCTCATCCGTTCTGCGATAGACTGCGTCGACGCATTCACGGTGCTTAAGACACCCACCACATTGACCGCATGCGAACTCGTGGACGTGGCAAGAGAACGTTAGCCCTATCAGGTCGTACGGGAAAGCTGACTTGCGCAACAGCGACGGCGTCGAAAGACGGCGTGCCGGTGCAATGACTCGTACACCGCCCTCCTGAAGTGCGAGCACGCGATCCATGGCGTGGAAGAAGCGCGCTTTGCCGTCAGCATGGCGATCGGTGGACACAGCTCCGACCATGATCTGCGTCACGCCTTCGGGCATCAGCAACATGGCGGCGAGAGTGACGAGCATCTGGTTCCTGTAGGGCCAGAACTCCGTCGCTGCCGCTCTCGGCGCCGTCGGGCGCGCCGCCATGGAACCAGAGCCAAGGTAGGAGAGGTCGACGGATATACGGCGATGCTCAAGCTCCATCGCGGCGCAAAGGGCGGTCGCCGCGGCCATCTCACCCTTGGCGGCAATCTGACCGTAATCGATCGTCACGCAGACGTCCGGGCGCAGCCAATGCGCCAACGCCGCCGAGTCCAACCCACCGGACATCAGCAGCGCCTTCATCGGGCGGTCTCCCAGATCGCCTCGTAGATGGCGCTCGAGAAGTCCGACACGATCGTGCAACCAGTACCCTGGAGCATGGTGAGGCTCTCCGGACGCGGCGATTCAGCGAGCGCCACGACGGGTATGCCGTGCCGGCGCGCATGACCGACCTCGAACAGGGTCCCGGCATCTTCGCCGTCCAGTAGCGCGAGCACCACCGAGCATTGCGCCAATCCGTCGAGGTCGCGCATGGCGATGTACTCGGCACCCCCATGTGATCCGACGTCATGAATGGGCGAGAAGACGCTCGCGCCAAGGGACATGAGGCATCTGCGCGCTTCCTCCACCATCCAGCGCTGGGCCAAGGTGAAGAATGGCGCGGCCAGATAGATCGTGCTCGCTGGATCAGGCGCTGGTTTTGGCAGGGCCTCGGTGAGTTGGGAAAGATCCACTTGCGTGTTTCGCGTCTCCACATAACGTGAGACCGCGCGGGACGCTCTGTCTGCCGCAATCACTGGGTCTTCGTCCGCCTCGCCCCAGCGCTGAGCGAAGATCGCGCTGAACACGTCCCCAGATCCGATCTTGAAGACCGAGTTTGCCGCATAGGCGGGGACCTGTGCGAAAGCGTCTTTGGCGAACACCGTTGCTCCCCGCGGCCCACGCTTTACGACCACGACCGATGCTCCGGAATGCCGCATCAATCCTCGAACGCCTTCTTCGCCAGCGTTACCCGTCGCAAGCTTCAACTCCAACTCGTTGAGGACGATCGCCAGCGATTCCGCCCTCGAGCCATTGTCCCTGAAGCGAAGAACCTCGTCGGCGTTCTGAGGATCGAAGATCACGCGCTTGGCGTCGACCTGCGCATCGCCTTCCACGAAGCCGAACCGAAGCACCGTGTCCCCTGTGGCTTGCAAGGAGTCATAGCGGGCACTCGGAGCGCCGGTAAGTTCGGCCTGGGAGAGTGGGTGCAGGTAGTGGAATGCGATGTCCTCGCGGATAGGCCGGATCTCGGCGGTCACGCCGAAGGCGGCGATCGAGTGCTCTGCGTCCTCCACCCATTGCTCACAGGCGTATCCGACGAGCCGTGTGCCGGGTGACAGAAGCGAGACCGCGGCTGCAGCTCTGCCTCCAGAACCGAATATGCGCGACCAAGCTGGGCGAATGCACTCCTCGCGGTAGATGCCACCTGCGACGATCATCAGGCCACGCGGCTCCCGACGACGTGGCAACCACCCGGACGAAGCTGAGTGACTCCCACTTGGTATTTCACGCCGGCCCGAAGGCACCTTATGAGCTGCACCAGGTTCAGGAACGCAGACAAGGCTCCCACGATCTCTCCTTCGGCGTCCACGCAGATGACGGTCGGGTACGGCCCCTCGGCTTTCAGCTCGACCTTGAGCAGATCGCCGGTCTTCAGTCGCGCCAGACGGGGCAGACGAATGCCCTCAAGGTCCACGTCTATCACTAGGTCGCACTCATCGACGTTCTTACCTGCAGAGGCTGCCGCCCCTTCATTGCCAGCCTGAGACGATGGCCTTGTAGGCGTTTTCTTGCTGGACATAGAATCACCCCCTCACCTAAATCATAGCTGCAGTGGGGTGCAAGAAAAGAGTCAACTGAACAAAACGCGCATTTCCCGCCACATGATAGCGTCGAGTACTGATGCTCGAACCTGCAGAGCCCGGGCGAAGTTGAGGAATTTGCGCTCCAACGACTCGTAGTCGCGCGGAAGCCGGTATGTCTCGGGGAAGAGGCCGATCATTATACCTGCACGCAGGACATGCACATCCAAGATCGCCACCTCGTCGCTGCCGATATGGTTCCTGACTATCCAGGACGCCGTCTTGGGGCCAATGCCGGGCAACTCCATCATCCTGTTTCGAAATGCGATCGGATCGTTCGTGTCGGGAGGGCTGTCCCGAAGGAACTTGAGCGCGACGTGCAGGCGTCCGGCTCTCTGCCTCGGATAGCGGTATTTCTGCAGCCTGCCATTCACCCGAAGAGGCTCGCTGAGTAAGGCCTCAAACTCGGCTGCGCTTGGGACATCAATGGCCCGCAGTGCTCCGGCCTCGTCTAGCCGCTCCCACGCGGCGCGGTTCAGCTCCATCTTCACCCCGTATCCGCCCAGGAGGCAGAATGCGAGGTCCTCGGCCAGAGGTGTTCCCCTCGGGCTGACGTAGTCATCCACCTCGTCGCCCTCGAGGTCGGCCATGGCCGCCCAGAAGGCCGGTGTCGGGACCCATTCCTGGCGACCATATCGCACGCCTGGGACGACCTCGTCCTCGGGTTCGAAACGACGATGATGCATGGCATTGCCCTCCTATATGCAAAGCATATATGCAATGCATATGACAAACAAGGACCACTCGATCATCGCGGCTCTGGTAGCGCGTCAGCGGAAGGACGAGTTGACGCAGGCCGAGTTGGCGACAGCCTTGGGAATCCACCAGGCGCATTTGTCTAAGGTGATCGCCGGCAAAGCTCCGCTTTCGAGCAAGCTCAGGGCCAAGGCCGAGCGCCTACTCCAAGGCGGCGAGTCGTCGAATGCTTCGTTGGAAGACTTGGAGATACAGCTGATCCAAGCCCTGCGCACATCCAGCGCATTCCGGACCTTGATGCGTGCTGCCCTGCAACTGCATAGACGGCAGGAACAGTGACGCCGCACGCAGTGAATAGAATGCCTACGTCCGCTTTGGAGAATTGGCGTCTGAATGACCGACTTGAGGAGCGGAGCCAAAAGGCCGTTACGGCCAATTTCCACTTTTTTGGTGCCAAATAGACGTCGCGCCGGTTCCGGCCGGCCTTCTGTCGTCTGGCGAGTTCAGCCCCGAATTCTCGGCTTGCTGCGCTTGAGAAGCTCGGCGGGCTCTACGCCGAAAGCATCGGCGATCCGACCTATGATGTTCACTCTCGCCGACACATTGGCGCGCTCGATCGCACCGACATACCGAGAGCTCAGCTGTGCCTTCTCGGCGAGCGCTTCCTGCGTCCATTTCCTGGCATTACGCAGGCGACGCACATTCGTCGCTATGACCTCCTCGATCTCCATCGAGGCATGGAAACCGAGTCAAGAACGTTCATTCCAGGAATGAACGTTCCTATTCGTCGGTGACCACGCTACGCTCGGCCTTTGCCAAACCTGCGAGTCTGCATTTCCACCGAACAACGCGATGCGCCGATTGCATCACCGTCGGAATAGAATGCCAACCAATCCTGGGATATAATCCCGTCGTCTAGCCATGAATTCGCCGGCATAGAGCGACAGGCAGGTCCTCAATGAGCACGCCAGCCTTCGAAGATCGTCCGCCTCTCACCGAGCATGTGAACGCTTACGACGAGCGTCACCTCACGACCTACCTGCAACTGCTGGACGCCGCCGAAGAAGGCGCCGATTGGCGAGAGGTCGTCGCGGTGATTTTCGGGATCGACCCGGAGCGCGAGCCAGAACGGGCGAAGATCGTCCATGAGAGCCATTTGACCAGGGCGAGATGGATGTCCGCAGCCGGCTATCGGCAGCTCTTGGGCACGCGCCCGCAATAATCTCTCTGCTCGCCTGCCACAAAAACGTCATGGGCGCTCGCGGCACGCGATGCAGCCCTTTGGGCTAGTTTTGGTTCTGCCATTCCGGAATCGTCGAGACCGCCGCTCGAGCTACGAGGCCAAGCCGAGGAGCGCTTCATGCCGACGAATTTTTGGAAATCTCTTGATTCTATCAAGCAATTGAACGACCTGGATCCTTCCGGTTTCGCGCTCGAATTCCTGCGTCGGAACCCCAAATATCGCCAGGATTATCGCGAGACGCTGAAGCGGATCGAGCGCGGGGCCGTCGACGAAGCGACCGCGCTTTCGAGCCTCGCGCGTCGCTGGGGGTTGCAGTTTCGCTCATGACCCGGAATCGCCGGCAGGAACGGAGCCGGTACTTTGGCTCCCTGAGATCGACCCCGGCACGCTGATCATCGCTTCGGCGCCGCCCCGCTTCACGGCGAACGGGACCTTCGATCCGACGGCCCTCGGCTACGTCGTCGCCGACAGGTTCGACGACGGCGACAGGCGGGTCGTAATTGGCGACGCCCGAAGCGAGATTCATGTCTGGATGAACGAAGGCGCGCCGCACCGTCCCGCGATCATTTTGCCGCTCGACGCGTCACTCGAAATCCGGCTCGAAAGCGCGTCCCGGCTCGTTCGGCTCCTTCAGGGCGGGGCGGCAGGGCCGCTACCTCGCGCGCTACAATTGACCGCGCAGCGACGCGCGCGTCTCATCCTGTTGCTGCACGCGCTGGATTTCCGGCTCGGCGGCGCAGGGCCACGCGACATCGCCGCGGCCCTGATCGACACCGAGGACGCTGCGCTTCCCGCGCTCGAGTGGAAGAGCTCGGCGACGCGCCGCAAGGCGAACCGTCTCATCCATGATTCCATCGCGCTGATGAACGGCGGCTACAAGCGGCTGCTGCGCGGCGGCTGATGAACCTTCTGCATTCTCCGTTTCCTAGGACATCCCAGCGTGCGCCTCGCCGAAGGGGGACACGGACCGGCCTCAAAACTTCGTCCTCCCCCTGCGCTTGTCTTCTCCGCCACGGTGATCTCGAAACGCCGCGACCTCCCTGCGGCGCACCTCACCGCTACGGAGGCGTCTCTTGCGCGACAAATCACCCGAGGGCGCCACGCGCTTCGTCCGGACGCATGAAGCCGCGCGAATGCTCAGCCTCTCCGCGCGCACGCTCGAAAAATACCGCTGTCACGGCGCCGGCCCGACTTTCCGCAAGCTCGGCGGGCGCGTCGTCTATGCGATCGAAGATCTGCAGGCTTGGGCCGATGGGGCCGCCTGCCGCTCCACGTCCGACCCGCAATATGTCGAAGCGCGCGACGCCGTCCGCGTCGACACTGGCGTGCGCATCGCACGCCTGAACTTCCACCGCTGAGGCGACGCCGCCATGTCGCGCCGCCTCCCCGCCACCTCGAGCGAGCGAAGCCGGCTCCACCCCTTCGTCATCGCGACGGGGGACGCATCCCCTCGCGATCAGCGCGATCTCATGGAGCGGCCGTTCTTCTCGCTCGCCAAGGCAAAGCGCACGGCCCCGATCCTCTACGAGGCGGCCGGCGCGCGCGTGGAAGTCTTCGCCATGCCCGAGCACGGCATGGCGACGATATGGGACGCCGACGTGCTGATTTGGGCGGCGAGCCAGATTGTCGAGGCCGAGAACCAGGGCCTCACGACCTCCCGATTTCTCCGCTTCACGCCCTATCAACTCCTCAAGGCGGTCGGACGGGCGACCGGCGCCCGCGACTACAAGCTCCTGAAGGGTGCGCTCACCCGCCTGCAATCGACGGCCATCTGCACCACCATTCGCAACGGCGAGCATTGGCGCCGCAGCCAGTTCTCCTGGATCAACGAATGGGAAGAATGCGTGACGCGCGACGGCCGCGTCGAAGGCATGGAATTCGTTCTCCCGGAATGGTTCTACCGTGGCGTCGTCGACCGATCGCTGGTGCTCGCCATCGACCCTGCCTATTTCCGGCTGACGGGCGGCGTCGAGCGCTGGCTCTATCGCGTGGCCCGCAAGCACGCCGGTCGGCAGAGGTTGGGCTGGACCTTCGACATCCCGCATCTGCATCAAAAATCCGGCAGCCTCGCGACGCTCAGAAGTTTCGCCTTCGATATCCGACTCATTGTCCACCGGCAACCACTCCCCGGTTATCGCCTGCGGATCGAGCGCGAAGGTCGGCGCGAGCTGCTTCGCATCCTGCCGATCGACTTATCCACAACCCCTGTGGATAAGCCTGTGGAAACGCTCGGGACTTCGGGAACACATGGTATCGGGACTTCGGGAGCAGCCCTATCGGGACTTCGGGAACGCGAAGGCCAGCTAACCCTATGGCCCGAAGGAAAAATCCGCGCTGCTAACTTAGAGTCTAACATAGACTCTAACTTTTGTTTGCGCCCGGCGAATGTGGAAAACTCATCGGAGCGTTCCCGCACACCGAAACCTCCGTCTGAAAAGAATACGCCTGATACGACTTTCCGTAAATCCGGCTTTACGGACGATGCGACTTCCGAAGCGCCTCTTCCTTTCGGTGAAAGCGAAGGACGCGCGTCATGATCGTCGCGCTGCTCAACCAGAAGGGCGGCGTCGGCAAGACGACGCTCGCCCTGCATCTCGCCGGCGAATGGGCTCGGCAAGGAAAGCGCGTCACGCTGATCGACGCCGATCCTCAGGGCTCGGCGTTGGACTGGTCACAGCAGCGAGCGCGCGAGAATCTCCCTCGGCTGTTCACCGTTGTCGGCCTGCCGCGCGACACGCTCCACCGTGAGGCGCCCGAGTTGGCCCGCGGCGTCGACCACCTCGTCATCGATGGTCCGCCGCGCGTCGCCGGCCTGATGCGCTCGGCGCTGCTCGCCGCCGATCTGGCGCTGATCCCGGTGCAGCCGTCGCCCTTCGACGGCTGGGCGTCGGCCGAGATGCTGGCGTTGCTCGGCGAGGCGCGCATCTATCGCCCGCAGCTCGCCGCCCGTTTCGTCCTGAACCGCTACGCCGCACGCACCGTCATCGCGCGCGAGACGGTCGAGACGCTCGCCGATCATGATCCGCCAGCTCTCTCCGCCACCATCGGTCAACGCATCGCTTTCGCCGACGCCGCGCAGACCGGCAGGCTCGTCTGCGAGCTCGCCGACGATACGCCAGCGGCGCGCGAGATCGTCGCGCTCGCCGCCGAGGTCGGGAGGATCGCGCCATGACGATCTTCGCGGATATGGCGCGCAACGCTTCGCGGTTCGCCGACGGAGGCGCCGCATGAATGAGCGCTCTCCGAAGCGCGGTTTCGCGGCGCGTCCCGGCGACGCCGACGGCTGGATTAGATCGGCCGATGTCCCCGCGCGGCGCGCGAACGACGCCAGCGAATTCACCGCGCGCCTGACGATCGACGTCACGCCGGCGCTCCGCGGCCGCATCAAGGTCGCGGCTTTTCGGCGCGGTGCCACCGTCGCCGACATGCTGCGCGACCTGCTCGCGCGCGAATTCCCTGACGATCCCGGAGAGACATCATGAACGACAACGAGCCGCGATCCCCTCGCGTCGAAGCGCCGCCACATCACGGCGCCGCACCTCTCACCCATGTCGAGCTGACCTGGATCGAGAAGAAGATCGAGTTCCGAATTCGCTTCGGCCATCGCGCCGCGGACAAGATTATTGACCGCCGCCGCCGCATCGCCAGCTTCGCCCCCGGCAGCATCTTCTGCTTCGTCCGATGGGCGTCGAACGACTATGGCACGGTGATTTCGCGGATGGACATCGTGCGCGCCGTCGGAGCCGGCGAGCGCTATCAGACTCTCCCTTTCGTGCGGCCCGGCGGCGAGATCCTGCTGCGCGTCGACGCCTGGCCGAGGGTCGAGCGAGCGCTCCAGGCGATCGACGCCATAGAGGCGATCGGCGTCGATCCCGCGGAGGCGTCGCCCGACTATTGGCGGCATTTGCACAACCGCCTCGCTGTCGGCGACGAACCGCGCGCCTACACGCGCGAGCAGCACGACGCCTGGCTGAAGCGCCGGACCGTCGCGCCATGACCCGCCTCGGCTATGTCACGGCGACGCTCTCCTCTGTGCTGCTGATCGGCGGTCAGTCCATGGCTCCCGCCACACCATGGCTTGTCTGGAACGCCACGGCGAGCACGCCGATCGGGCTCTATGCGCTTCAGGTCACGGGCCGACTCCGCGCTATGCAGCTGGTCGCGGTCCGCCCGCCGGAACCCATCGCGAGCTTCCTCACCGATGGCGCCTTCCTGCCGAAAAACGTGCTGCTCTTGAAGCAAGTCTTGGCGCTCCCTGGACAGACGGTGTGCCGCACCGGCACCATCGTCACAGTCGATGGAGTCGATGTCGGCGCTGCGCGAGAGCGCGATCGTCTCGGTCGTCCGCTGCCGAGTTGGACCGGCTGCCGGACGCTTCGGCCCGACGAGGTCTTTCTCATGAATCCGACCGTCCAGGACAGCCTCGACGGTCGCTACTTCGGCCCATTCCCCGTCACGTCGATCGTCGCTCGCGCGGTTCCGATCTGGACCGACGAAGAGGGCGACGGCCGCTTTGTCTGGCGCGCCGCGGTCGACTGACGCCCGCGCGACTCTTCCAATCAAGGAGAATTCCGATGACGCAGATCGGTCGATTCACCCGCACCAAGGCTGGCTATTCGGGCGCCATCCGCACGCTGTCGCTCGACGCCCAGATCATTCTCGTTCCCTCCGACCGCGACGGTGCGGAGAACGCGCCGGATTATCGCATCCTGCTCGGCGATGACGAGGGACCAGAGATCGGGGCGGCATGGAAGCGCATCGGTGAGAAGGCTGGCGACTATGTGTCGTTGATCCTCGACGATCCGACCCTGACGCAGCCGATCCGCGCCAATCTGTTCCAATCGAGCGAAGACAAGTCCAGCTGGATTCTGCACTGGACCCGCCTCCAGAAGCGCAACGAGCGGGACTGACAACATGCGTCCCGAACTCCTGATCATGAGCAATCCGGACCGCCCAAACCGTGCCTGCGCTCGCGCGCGATTCACGCTCCTTCTTCTTATCGGCCTCGCCCCGGCCTGCACACTGGGCGGAGTCCTGCCCGCAAAGGCAACGCCGATCGAACGCCCGACGGGTGGAGATCCCTATGCCGCCCACGTCGCAGAGGCGGCGCGGCGCTTCGGCATTCCCCCGGCATGGATCCGGGCCGTGATGCAGATCGAAAGCCGCGGCCAGCGAGACGCCGTCTCGCCCAAAGGCGCAATCGGGCTCATGCAGATTATGCCCGACACTTGGTCGGAGCTGCGCGCCCGTTACGCTCTTGCCGGCGATCCCTTCGATCCTCGCGACAACATCATCGCCGGCACGGCCTATCTCCGCGAGCTGCACGAGCGCTACGGCTCGCCGGGCTTCCTCGCGGCCTATAATGCTGGACCGCGCCGCTACGAGAATTATCTCGATGGGCGCCGTTCATTGCCATCCGAGACCGTCGCCTATGTCGCGACGGTCCTCCCTCTTATCGAAGGAAACGACAGCGCTCGATCCGCCATTCGCGCGATCTCCGGTCTGTCGCGCTGGACGAAGGCGCCGCTGTTCGTCGAGCAGCTCGACAGCGCACATACCGCCAATCGTCCGGCCACGACGGCTGTCGCCGCCACTCGCGATCTTTCCGCGATCGTGCCTCGCTCGGACGGCCTGTTCGTCGCGCGCCCGACGGCGGAGCACGCGCAATGAACCGCCATCGCCGTTGCAGTCGGACCACCGACATTTGGGCACTGAGGGACTTCGAGGCCGCCGTCTGGATGGCGCCAAAAGCGCGCAGGCGCATTGAGAGCACCGTTTGTGACCACTTCGCATTCCAGCGTTTCCGAGCGCAATGTGACGAAGAGAAAGCCGCGGAAGGCATTTCAGCGCAGAACGCGACCGGGCTACGGCGAGATAAAAGCGCCTGCCACGCTGACAGACAAGTCGCTGTCGCGACTCGTCTTTCGTCGGGCAGGCTGATCGGTCGTTGGCAGGTTTCGGTAAATCCTCGTGGAGTTACAAGGCTTCGACTTGCACACTATGTTCTGGCGGCTGCCGTTCGCCTCGGCGAGGCGCGCCGATGAGCCGTGAGGAGAACGATTTCCGCGTCCGGCAGGGACGGGTCCGCACGACGCGCGCGCCGAAGTCGAAGAGCTTCGTCGCTGAGGTTTTGAAAGCGGCACGCAAGGCCGGACCTGCGACGCCACCGAACGGCGCGCGATCTGTCTCACCCAGCGACTCGAGCTTCGGGCGCGGGCGCGCCGCCTTCGGCCGCGCCCGCCTCTTCGATCCGGGCCGCCGCGTCGTCGTCAAGGCGCGCGTCGTCCGCCACAAGGGCCGAAGCTTTCGATCGGCGCCGCTCTCCGCGCATTTTTCCTATCTGAAGCGCGAGGGCGTCAGCCGCGATGGAGAGAAAGGCGTAATGATCGATGCCGCGAACGATCACGCCGACGATCGCGCCTTCGCCGAGCGATGCGACGGCGACCGGCATCATTTCCGCTTCATCGTCTCGCCTGAGGACGCCGGCGAGATGACTGACCTCAAAGCCTTCACTCGCGACCTCGCCGGGCGGATGGAGGCCGATCTCGGAACGAAGCTCGATTGGGTCGCCGTCGATCATTGGAACACGGACAATCCTCACGTCCATCTGCTGGTGCGCGGCATCGACGAGACCGGCGCCGATCTTGTCATTGCCCGCGATTACATCAGCCGTGGCCTGCGCTCGCGCGCGGAAGACCTCGTCGCCGTCGAGCTCGGACCGCGTCCAGAACATGCGATCCGTTCGGCGCTCGAGCGCGAGGTCGACGCCGACCGCTGGACACGGCTCGACGCCGCCATCCGCTACGCCGCCGACGAGACGGGTCTGGTCGACCTGCGCCCGGCGAGTCCAGGTCCAGACGATCCTGAATTGCGCCGCCTGATGGTCGGCCGCGTCCAGAAGCTCCAGCGAATGGGGCTCGCCGCGTCCGTTGGTCCCGGCCAGTGGATGATCGGACTGGAAGCGGAACGAACCTTGCGCGATCTCGGAATGCGCGGCGACATCATCAAGACCATGCACCGCGCCTTCGTCGAGCGCGGCCAGGACCGCGGCGTCGGTGATTATGCCCTCGATGCTGCGCCTTCGGAGTCGCCGATCGTCGGGCGGCTGGTCGACAAGGGACTGCACGATGAGCTGAGCGGAGAAGCCTATGCTGTGATCGACGGGACCGACGGCCGCGCCCATCATGTCCGCTTCCGCGGCGTCGAGGCCTTCGAGCATGCCCCGCCGATCGGCGGCGTCGTCGAGGTGCGGCGCTTCGGCGGAGCCGACGATCCGCAGCCGACGCTCATGTTGGCGACGCGCTCGGATTTCGATCTCGACCGCCAGATCGGCACTTCGGGCGCCACCTGGCTCGATCACCGCCTCGTCGAGCGCACGCCGACGCCGCTGGCGAGGGGCGGCTTCGGCGGCGAGGTCCGCGAGGCCATGAGGGCGCGCGCCGAGCATCTCATCTCCGCGGGGCTGGCTCAGCGCCGAGGCGGGCAGGTCATTTTCCAGCGCGACCTGCTCGCGACGTTGCGCGGTCGCGAGCTGAATGACGTAGCCGCGAAGCTCTCGGCCGAGACCGGCCTTCCGCACACGCTGGCCGCCGCCGGAAATCAGGTCTCTGGCGTCTATCGTCAGCGCCTCGTGCTCGCGTCCGGGCGCTTCGCCATGATCGACGACGGTCTCGGCTACCAGCTCGTGCCCTGGTCGCCGACGCTCGAGAAAAAGCTCGGCCAGCATGTCGCCGGGACAACGCGAGACGATGGCGGCATCGAATGGAGCCTCGGCCGAAAACGAGGATTGGGCCTATGACGATCGGTGAATCTCGATCGCCGGTTCACGCGCCAGTATTTTTTCGTCTCGGTTCGCCACGCTGCGATCGCGACACGAACACGCTTGAATACGCTCGGACCGCGTCCTTGTCTCGACGCCTCGCTCTATTCGAATGGAGGCGTCCATGTCCGCGACCAGGATTCTCTGGGGCCAGATCCTCGTCGTATCGCTCATCGTGCTGACGACGATATGGGCGGCGACCGAATGGACGGCCTGGCGCCTCGGCTTCCAGCCGCAGCTCGGACATCCCTGGTTCGAGTTCGCCCATTTCCCCTTCTATCCGCCGCCCGCCTTCTTCTGGTGGTGGTATGCCTTCGACGCCTATGCGCCAGCGATCTTCGTCGAAGGCGGCTATATCGCAGCCTCGGCCGGGCCACTCTCGATCGCGGCGGCGATCGCCATGTCGATCTGGCGCGCGCGCGAGGCCGACGACGCCGAGACCTATGGGTCCGCCCGCTGGGCGCGGCCCGACGAGATGAAAGCCGCTGGCCTGCTCGGCCCCGACGGAGTCGTGCTCGGCCGGCACGAAAGCGCCTATCTGCGTCACGACGGACCCGAGCATGTCCTCTGCTTCGCCCCGACGCGCTCCGGAAAAGGCGTAGGGCTGGTGGTGCCGACGCTGCTCACCTGGCCGGGCTCGGCCATCGTCCACGACATCAAGGGCGAGAACTGGCAGCTCACCGCCGGCTTTCGCGCCCGCCATGGCCGCACGCTGCTGTTCGATCCGACCAACGGCGCCTCGGCCGCCTATAATCCGCTGCTCGAAGTGCGCAGGGGCGAGTGGGAAGTCCGCGACGTGCAGAACGTCGCCGACGTGCTGGTCGATCCCGAGGGATCGCTCGAGCGCCGGAACCATTGGGAAAAAACCAGCCACTCACTGCTGGTCGGCGCCATCCTCCACGTCCTCTACGCCGAAGCCGACAAGACGCTCGCCGGCGTTGCCGCCTTCTTGTCCGATCCGAACCGGCCGATCGAGACGACGCTGTGGGCGATGATGACGACCCGGCATCTCGGCGAGGTCGGCCCGCATCCTGTCGTCGCCTCGGCCGCGCGCGAGCTTCTCAACAAATCCGACAATGAGCGTTCGGGCGTCCTCAGCACAGCCATGTCGTTCCTGGGCCTCTATCGCGATCCCGTCGTGGCGAGAGTGACCCGCCAATGCGACTGGCGGATCGCCGATCTCGTGTCCGATCCGCGTCCGGCCACGCTCTACCTCGTGGTGCCACCCTCCGACATCAGCCGCACCAAGCCGCTGATCCGACTCGTGCTCAATCAGATCGGTCGACGCCTGACCGAGGAATTGCGGCCGACGGGCCGCCGTCACCGCATGTTGCTCATGCTCGACGAATTCCCGGCGCTCGGACGGCTCGACTTCTTCGAGAGCGCGCTGGCTTTCATGGCGGGCTATGGCCTGAAGAGCTTCTTGATCGCGCAATCGCTGAACCAGATCGAGAAGGCCTATGGGGCGAACAACTCCATCCTCGACAATTGCCATGTCCGCGTGTCCTTCGCGACCAATGACGAGCGGACGGCGAAGCGCGTGAGCGACGCGCTCGGCGCCGCGACCGAGATGAAGGCGATGAAGAACTATGCCGGCCATCGGCTTTCGCCCTGGCTCGGTCATTTGATGGTATCGCGTTCCGAGACGGCGCGCCCGCTGCTCACCCCCGGCGAGATCATGCAGCTTCCGCCGTCCGACGAAATCGTCATGATGTCGGGCCTGCATCCGGTCCGCGCGAAGAAAGCGCGCTATTATGAGGATCGCCGCTTCGCCGAGCGCATCCTGCCGCCGCCGAAAGAAGCACTGCATACGCCTCGGCTCGACGACTGGTCTGCTCTGCCGGTCCGGGCTCCGTCCACTGACCTCGTCGCGCTGTCGAAAGCCGAGGACGAGGCCAATGGCGGGTTGCGACGCGAGCCGGAGCTGCCCGATCATGTGGCGATCGTGAAGGAGACGACGCCGTCGCGCCGGGACGCGAATGAGTTCGCCTTCATCGATGATACGCCTGAGCAGGCCGCGCGCCAGCAGGAAATCATCCGGCAGCGCATGGGCGGCCTCGCCCGCCAGGGCGCAATGGACCCGGCCGACGGCCTCGATCTGTAGGAGGCCATGATGCGCGACCGCCTCAATGTCTCGCTTCCCGTGGAGATGATCGCGAGGATCAACGAGGTCGCCGCGCAGAAACGTCTGACGCGCTCCGCTATCGTCGAGGCTGCGGTCGCGTCCTTCCTGTCGCCCGACGGAGCGGATCGCATGGAGGCCGCTTTCACGCGCCGCCTCGACCGACTGACCCGTCAGGTTCAACGTCTCGAACGCAACAGCGGGCTGACGACCGAAGCGCTCGCGCTGTTCGTTCGCTTCTGGTTGACCGTCACGCCGCCCTTGCCGCCGGAGGCGCAAGCCGCCGCTCAAGTGAAAGGACGCGAACGCTACGAGGGATTCATCGAGGCGCTCGGGCGGCGACTCAATCAGGGGCGGACGCTGCTCGATGAGATTCCGAAAGACATGCTCCGCACCGAACGAGCCGACGAGAACGCCACCGACCCGCGCGAATAGGACGCAAGTATTTTTTCGCCGAGCTACGACCGGCTGCTACGACCGCCGGAACCTTGTTGATTACGCCGGTTTCCTGCCTTTTCTAATCATCCCCACGGTGGATCGCCCTCGCGCGATCGACCGAAGCGGGGGCGGATTTGGCGGCTTCTCTTCTCCATTCACAGGCTCACGCGCGCGGCGCGCGCATGCTGCGCACGGCCCTCGGACCGGCCGTCGCGAGCTTTCTCGAAGACCCAACCGTCGTCGAGGTCATGCTCAATCCCGACGGGAGGCTCTGGATCGACAGATTGTCGAGCGGCCTCGATGATAGCGGCTGCAGAATGTCGGCGGCCGATGGCGAGCGCATCGTGCGGCTCGTCGCGCATCATGTCGGCGCCGAGGTACATCCGGGTTCACCGCGGGTGTCGGCGGAACTACCCGAGACGGCGGAGAGATTCGAAGGACTGCTTCCACCCGTCGTGGCGGCGCCCACCTTCGCGATCCGCAAGCCGGCCGTAGCTGTCTTCACGCTCGACGACTATTCCATCGCCGGCGTCCTGACATTCGGACAGGCCAACGTTCTGCGAAAGTCCGTCGCGGACCGCAAGAACATTCTCGTCGCCGGCGGCACATCGACCGGCAAGACGACGCTCGCCAATGCGCTGCTCGCCGAGATCGCGCATACATCCGATCGCATCGTGCTGATCGAGGATACGCGCGAGCTGCAATGCCGCGCGCCGAATCTCGTCGCTCTGCGCACGAAGGACGGCGTCGTCTCCCTTTCCGATCTCGTCCGCTCGTCGCTTCGACTGCGGCCAGACCGCATTCCGATCGGCGAGGTTCGCGGCGCGGAAGCCCTCGACCTGCTGAAGGCCTGGGGCACCGGACATCCCGGCGGCATCGCCACCATTCACGCCGGAACGGCTCTCGGGGCGCTGCGCCGTCTCGAGCAGCTCATTCAGGAAGCCGTGATCACCGTGCCGCGCGCGCTGATCGCCGAGACCATCGATGTCATCGCCGTTCTGCAGGGCCGCGGCGGCGAGCGGCGCCTCGCCGAACTCGCGACCGTCGACGGCCTCGATCCATCCACCGGCGATTACCGAGTCCTTTCGATCGCTGCACATGTCGCAGGAGACCAATCATGATGCCCTTTACTCCAAATAGCCGATTTGGCCGACGCATTACCATCCTCGCTGCCATCGTCGGCTGCGCGGTGATGTCTTCGTCTTCGGCTCATGCCTCCGGCTCTTCCATGCCGTGGGAAACTCCGCTCAACCAAATTCTCGAATCCATCCAGGGCCCGGTCGCCAAGATCATTTCAGTCATCATCATCACAGTGACCGGCCTGACGCTCGCCTTCGGCGACACGTCGGGCGGCTTCCGCCGGCTGATCCAGATCGTCTTCGGTCTCTCGATCGCTTTCGCCGCCAGCTCTTTCTTTCTCTCCTTCTTCTCCTTCTCCGGCGGAGCGCTGATCTGATGAGCGGCTTCAACAGCGCCGAGGACGTTCCTGGCTTCTTCGTCCCTGTGCATCGGGCGCTGACCGATCCGATCCTGCTCGGCGGCGCGCCGCGGGCGGTTGCGATCGCCAATGGCACGCTCGCCGCGGCGATCGCGCTCGGTCTTCGCCTCTGGCTTCCCGGCGCGCTGTTCTGGGCCGTTAGCCACAGCGCCGCGGTCTGGGCGGCAAAGCGCGATCCGCAATTCGTCGAGGTCGTGCGCCGCCACCTGCGCTATCCCGCTTATTTCGGCGTGTGAGGCCGCCATGATGAATCTCGCCGAATATCGTGGCCGACCGACGAGCCTTGCGGACTTCTTGCCCTGGGCCGCCCTCGTCGCCGAGGGTGTCGTCCTCAACAAGGACGGCTCGTTTCAGCGAACCGCGCGCTTCCGCGGACCCGATCTCGACAGCGCGACGCCGGCCGAGCTTGTCGGCGTGACCGCCCGCCTCAACAATGCGCTGCGCCGCCTCGGCTCCGGCTGGGCGATCTTCGTCGAAGCCGATCGGGCGCCGGCACAGCATTATCCGCACGACCGTTTTCCAGACGCGGCGTCAGCGCTCGTCGACCTCGAGCGGCAAAACGCCTTCGAGGAGGCGGGCACGCATTTCGAGAGCCGCTATTTCCTAACGCTGCTCTGGCTGCCGCCGGAGGAGGACGCGTCGTGCGTCGAGAATTGGCTCTATGAAGGCCGCGCGCAGGACGGCGTCGACCCTTGGGAACTGCTGCGCAGCTTCGTCGATCGCACCAGCCGCGTGCTGCAATTGATCGAGAGCTTCATGCCCGAGGCCGAATGGCTCGATGACGGCGAGACGCTGACCTTCCTGCATTCGACGATCTCGACGCGCCGCCAGCGCGTCCGCCTCCCTGAAACGCCGATGTATCTCGACGCGCTGCTCGCCGACGAGCCCCTCACCGGCGGGCTGGAGCCACGCCTCGGAAGCGCGCATCTGCGGATTCTGACCATCGTCGGCTTTCCGACCGTGACCCACCCCGGCATTCTCGACGAGCTCAATCGTCTCGCCTTCCCCTATCGCTGGTCGACGCGCGCCATACTGCTCGACAAGACCGAGGCGGTCCGGCTGCTGACCAAGATCCGGCGGCAGTGGTTCGCCAAACGCAAATCCGTCGCCGCGATCATCAAGGAGGTGATGACCAATGAGGCTTCGGCCCTCGTCGACTCCGACGCGGCGAACAAGGCGGCCGACGCCGATATCGCGCTGCAGGAGCTCGGCGCAGACGATGTCGGCGAGGCCTATGTCACCGCGACCGTCGCCGTCTGGGACGATGACCCGGCGATTGCAACGGAACGGCTGCGCCTCGTCGAGAAGGCGATCCAGGGCCGCGACTTCACCTGCATAGCGGAAGGCGTGAATGCGGTCGAAGCTTGGCTCGGCTCTCTTCCCGGTCACGTCTACGCCAATGTCCGGCAACCGCCGATCTCGACGCTCAATCTCGCCCATATGATTCCGCTCTCCGCCATCTGGGCGGGAGCAGACAGAGACGAGCATCTTCGTGGCTCTCCCTTGCTCTTCGGAAAGACCGACGGCTCGACGCCGTTCCGCTTCTCGCTCCATGTCGGCGACGTCGGCCATACGTTGATCGTCGGTCCGACCGGCGCCGGCAAATCCGTGCTGCTGGCGCTGATGGCGATGCAGTTTCGCCGCTATGCCCGCGCGCAGATCTTCGCCTTCGATTTCGGCGGCTCGATCCGCGCGGCGGCGCTCGCCTGCGGCGGCGATTGGCACGATCTCGGCGGTGGCCTGTCGGCGGGCTCCGAGGACAGCGTGTCGCTGCAACCGCTCGCCCGCATCGACGACGCGGCCGAGCGCGCCTGGGCGGCCGAGTGGGCAGCCGGGATCCTCGCCAAGGAAGGCGCCACCATAGATCCGACTGCGAAAGAGCATATCTGGTCGGCGCTCACCTCGCTCGCCTCGTCGCCGCCCGGCGAACGCACGCTCACCGGGCTCGCCGTCCTGCTCCAGTCAACGGCCCTGAAGCAGGCGCTTCAGCCCTATTGCGTGGGCGGTCCCTTCGGTCGGCTGCTCGATGCCGAAGAGGAGCGCCTCGGCTATTCCAATTTCCAGGCCTTCGAGACGGAAGGACTCATCGGCGCCGGCGCAGCAGCAGCGGTCCTCACCTATCTTTTTCATCGTCTCGAGCAGCGGTTAGACGGTCGTCCGACCTTGCTCGTCATCGATGAGGGCTGGCTCGTCCTCGACGATCCCGCTTTCGCGCGCCAGCTGCGCGAATGGCTCAAGACCCTACGGAAGAAGAACGCTTCCGTCGTCTTCGCCACGCAGTCGCTCTCCGACATCGACAATAGCCCGATCGCGCCGGCGATCGTCGAGAGCTGTCCGACCCGCATCTTCCTCCCGAACGAGCGCGCGATCGAGCCGCAGATCACCGCGATCTATCGCCGCTTCGGGCTCAACGATCGTCAGATCGAGATCATCGCCCGCGCGACGCCCAAGCGCGACTATTATTGTCAATCGCGACGCGGCAATCGCCTTTTCGAATTGGGGCTCGGGCCGATCGGCCTCGCCTTCTGCGCCGCCTCCTCCAAGACCGATCACGCCACGATCGAGCGCATTCTCACCGAGCAGGGTTCGGACAGCTTTCTCCGCGCGTGGCTGATCGAGCGCGGCCTCGAATGGGCCGCCGACCTCATTCCCGACCTCACCAATCTGGAGTTCTCCTGATGGCTGCTCGGTCTCTTCGCCACGCTGCCCTGTTTTGCGCCGCGGCTCTATCCCTCTCGCTCGTCGCCGATCCGACGCCCGCGCAGATCGTCGTCTACGATCCGACCAATTTCTCGCAGAACGTACTCACCGCCGCGCGTGAGCTGCAGCAGGTCAATAATCAGGTCCAGAGCCTCGCCAATGAGGCCCAGATGCTGACCAATCAGGCGCGCAATCTCGCAAGCCTGCCGCTCTCGACCTTGAACCAGCTCCAGACGACGATCCAGAAGACGCAGTCGCTGCTCGCCCAGGCGCAGCACATTGCCTTCGATGTCCAGCAGATCGAATCCGCCTTCTCGACGACCTATGGTTCGGCGTCGAGCAGCGGCTCAAGTTCGGCGCTCTTCGCCACGGCGCAGACCCGCTGGCGCAATTCCGTCGCGGCCTTCGAGGATTCCTTGAAGGTGCAGGCTGGCGTCGTCGGCAATATCTCGAGCAACGGCTCCGCCATGTCGTCACTGACTTCCGCGAGCCAAACGGCGACGGGCGCGCTGCAGGCGGCGCAGGCCGGCAATCAGCTGCTCGCGCTGCAATCGCAGCAGCTCTCCGATCTCGTCGCCGTGGTCGCGGCGAAGAGCCGCGCCGATGCGCTCGAGCAATCACGCCTCACGGCGACGGAATCGCAAGGACAGGAGCAATATCGGCGCTTTTCGACTCGCTCCGGCTATCAGCCGGGCAATGTCACCATGTTCCACGGCAATTGAGGCGCCGCCATGGAACGATGGGACATATGGCGCGCCGGCGCGATCCTCATTCTGATCGCCACATTGATCGCGATACTCTCGGCGATCACTCTCGATGCGCCTGCGCCGATCATCGGTGACGCCGACGCCGCCTCTGCCATCGATCGAGACGATCTTTCCGCCGAGCTGCGCCGTTGCAGCGCGCTCGGTCTCCAGGATGCCGAAGACCAGCGCTGTGAGGCGGTCTGGACGGAGAACCGCCGCCGCTTCTTCGGCAGGCCGGCGCGGCCGACGCCTCCCACTGCCGCGCCGGCCGCAGCTACATCGAAAGGCGCCGCGCCATGAACATCGGCGTCATCGACACCTTCCTCAACACATTCACGACCTATATCGATTCCGGCTTCGGGCTGCTGAAGGGCGACGTCGCCTATCTTTCCTCCACGCTGATCGCGATCGACATCACACTCGCCGGCCTATTCTGGGCCTGGGGCGCGGACGAGGACGTGATCCAGAGGCTCGTCAGGAAGACGCTCTATATCGGCTTCTTCGCCTTCCTCATCACCAATTTCAACAAGCTCTCGGGAGTGGTCTTCAACAGCTTCGCAGGCGTCGGCCTGAAGGCCGGCGGCTCTTCGGTTTCGACCGCCGATTTCCTGCGGCCCGGCCGTCTCGCCCAGGTCGGCCTCGACGCCGGTCAGCCGCTGCTCGACGCGGCGAGCCAAATGATGGGCTTTGCGTCCTTCTTCGCCAATTTCGTTCAGATCGCCGTGCTGATGATCTCATGGCTGCTGATCATCATCGCCTTCTTCATCCTCGCCGTGCAGCTTTTCGTGACACTGATCGAGTTCAAGCTGACGACGCTCGCCGGCTTCGTGCTCATTCCCTTCGCGCTCTTCAACAAGACCTCTTTTCTCGCCGAGAAGGTGCTCGGCAATATCGTCGCGTCGGGCGTGAAGGTGATGACGCTCGCCGTCATCGTCGGAATCGGCTCGGGGCTCTTCTCGCAATTCACGACGAGCTATGGCGGCGAGCAGCCGACGATCGAGCAGACGCTCTCCGTCGTGCTCGCCGCTCTCGCTATGCTCGGCCTCGGCATATTCGGTCCCGGCATCGCGACCGGCCTCGTCTCCGGCGCGCCGCAACTCGGCGCCGGCGCTGCCGTCGGAACCGGCGTCGCTGTCGCGGGCGGCGGAATGGTCGGAGGCGCGGCGCTCGGCCTCGCCGGAAGGGGAGCGACGGCCGCCGCCTCGGGAGCCGCCGCCACCGCGCGCGGCGGCGCGAGGCTCGCCGGCGGGGCCGCTTCCGCCTATGCGCTCGGTTCGGCCGCCGAGTCCGGGCCTTCGGCTGTCGCCGCCGGACTTGCCGGCGTCGGCCGCGCCGCGGGAGCCGTCGCAGCGGCTCCCTTCCGCCGCGCGGCCGCTCGCGCGACCAGTTCCTTGGCCGAGAACTATTCCGCCGGCGCGCGCGCCGCCTTCGCGGCGACCGGCGGATCGTCGACCACAGGCGCGGTCGGCGACGGCGCAGCCAGCGCTCCGCCTGGGAATGCGCCGCCCGCCTGGGCGCGGCGCATGAAACGAAATCAGCTCGCGAGCCACGGCGCGACGACCGCCGCGCATGTCATTCAGTCCGGCGACAGCCACGGCGGCGGCCATTCCGTCGATCTCTCACAAGAGGAATAGACCATGTTCCGACGCGCCTCGGTGCGCTACGGCCGCACGCCCGAACCGGAGACGCCCTATCAGAAAGCCGCGCAAGTCTGGGACGAGCGCATCGGTTCGGCGCGCGTCCAGGCGAAGAACTGGCGGCTGATGGCTTTCGGCTCGCTGCTCTTGTCCTGTGGTCTGGCGGCCGGCCTCGTCTGGCAGTCGACGCATGGGACCGTCGTCCCCTGGGTCGTTCAAATCGACCAGCTCGGCGAGGCGCGCGCAGTCGCGCCGGCGACCGCCGACTACACGCCGTCCGATCCGCAGGTCGCCTGGTATCTCGCCCGCTTCATCAAGGATGTGCGCGCCGCTCCGGCCGATCCTGTCGTCGTCCGGCAGAACTGGCTGCAAGCCTACGACTTCACGACGACGGCGGGCGCCGCCGCGCTCAACGATTACGCCCGCGCCAACGATCCCTTCGCCAAGCTCGGCAAGCAGCAGATCGCCGTCGACGTCTCCAGCGTCATCCGCGCCTCGACCGACTCGTTCCGCGTCGCCTGGATCGAGCGCCGCTATCAGGACGGCGCGCTCGCCGACACCACGCGTTGGACGGCGATCCTCACCATCGTCATCCAGCCGCCGACCGACGCCGATCGCCTCCGCAAAAATCCCCTCGGCGTCTATGTCAACGCCATCAACTGGTCCAAGGAGCTCGGACAATGACTCGGCGGAATTTCCTGAAAGCCGGCGATCCGGCTTCGCACATCGCCGCGAACATGCGGTTCCGGATAGGCGGAAACGCATCTCTCCGTAAAGCCGGCTTGGCTACTCTGCTCATCTCCGCCGCGTCGCTCGCCGGATGCGCGAAATTCATTCCGCCCGACATCGATTACGACGACGCCGCGCCGGCGCGGCTCTCCGCCGATCCGCCGGCGCCGGTGAAAATCGTCACGCTCGCCAAGCCTCTTGCCCTGCCGGGCCAATTGAAGCCGCTGCATGCCGGCAAGGCGCCGCCCGAGCCCGCCGATCCGGCCGTGCGCGTCAATCAGGCCAACGCCGCCGCCCGTGTGCAGCCGGCGCGCGATGGATTCATCAATGCCGTGCAGGTCTATCCCTTCTCGAGCGGCGCGCTCTATCAGGTCTATGCCGCGCCCGGGCAAATCACCGACGTCGCCTTGCAGGAGGGCGAGCAGCTCGTCGGCTCTGGCCCTGTTGCCGCGGGCGACACCGTCCGCTGGATCATCGGCGACACGGAGAGCGGCGCCGGCGCGACCAGAAAAATCCACATCCTCGTCAAGCCGACGCGGCCCGACCTCGTCACAAATCTCGTCGTCAACACCGATCGGCGCACCTATCTGCTCGAGCTGCGATCGACCGAGAAGACCTACATGGCCTCGGTCTCCTGGCAATATCCCGAAGATCAGCTCATCGCCTTGCGCCGGCAAAACGTTACTGCGGAATCCGCGGCGCCGATCGCGACCGGCGTCGACGTCTCCACGCTGAATTTCCGCTACGCGATCCAGGGCGACAGTCCGGCCTGGCGGCCGCTGCGCGCTTTCGACGACGGATCGAAAGTCTATATCGAATTCCCGACCGGCATTCGCCAGGGCGAGACGCCGCCGCTCTTCGTCATCGGTCCGGCCGGCGGATCGGAACTCGTCAATTATCGCGTGAGCCGCAATTACTACGTCGTCGACCGTCTCTTCGCCGCCGCCGAGCTCCGCCTCGGTGATGCGGATAGCGAGCGGCGCGTGCGCATCGTCCGCACCGACGGAAGGCCGCGGTCATGACGCCGGACTCGAATGACGAGCGGTTTGCCGCGTCGCCGCCGATCGCGCCGGACCTTCGCCTCCGCGGCGAACGCCCGCGCGTGACGCGGCTGTCGCGCAAGGTGCTGATCGGCATGGCGAGCGTCGCCGCTCTCGCGATCGCCGGCGCGCTCGGCTACGCGCTGCAACCCCGCGACAGGACCGGCGCGACCCAGGAACTCTACAACACGCAGAATCGTCCCGCCGCCGACGGTCTCGCGAGTCTCCCCAAGGACTATACAGGAATGCCGCGCCCGGCGCCGCCGCTCGGACCGCCTCTGCCGGGCGATCTCGGGCGACCCATTCTGAATGCTGGCGCGGCCAGCAATACGACGATTGTCGGCGCATCGGCGTCCGACCCCGAGGCGCAGCGCCGCGCGCAGGAAGGTGAGGCCGCGCGAGTGAGCCGCCTCTTTGCTCAGACGAGTGAGCGTGAGAGGCCGATCGCTCCGACAACGATCTCCGCTGTCGACGCGGGCGCTACAACTGCGTCGTCAGTCGACGCCGGCTCCGCGCAGAATATGCAGGATCGCAAGACCGCTTTTCTGACCGCTTCGACCGATCGACGAACCGTCAGTCTCGATCGGCTCGCCAAGCCTGCGTCGCCTTACGTCGTTCAGGCCGGAACTGTCATCCCCGCTGCGATCATCACCGGCTTCCGCTCCGATCTGCCGGGACAGATCACCGCCCAGGTGACCGAAGCAGTCTACGACAGTCCCACGGGGAAATTTCTGCTCATCCCCCAGGGCGCGAAGCTGATCGGCCAATACGACAGCTCCGTCGCTTACGGCCAAAGGCGCGTTCTCCTCGCCTGGACACGGCTCATCATGCCCAATGGAACCTCGATCGTGCTGGAACGACAGCCCGGCGCCGACGCCGCCGGCTATGCCGGCCTCGAGGACGAGGTCGACAATCATTGGGACATGCTTCTCAAAGGAGCCGCGCTCTCGACGCTCCTCAGCATCGGAGCGGAAGCCGGAACGACGGGCAGCGAGAACAGCCTCATCCAGGCGATACGTCGAGGCGGCTCCAACAGCGCGAGTCAGACCGGCCAACTGCTCGTTCAACGCCAGCTCAATGTCCAGCCCACTCTCACCATTCGCCCGGGCTTTCCTGTTCGCGTGCTCGTGACGCGGGATCTTCTATTGGCTCCATACAAAGAAGGGACGATGCCGTGACGAAATTGAAGCTCGGTCCGCTCGCCGACGACAAGCCCGTCAAAATCGCCGTCGAGATTCCCGCCTCTCTGCATCGCGATCTCGTCGCCTATGCCGACGCGCTCGGCAGAGCCAATGGGCAGACCATCGCCGATCCGCTCAAGCTGATCATTCCCATGCTCCAGCGCTTCATCGCGACCGACAGAGCCTTCGCGAAGATTCGGACGCGTCCGAAACCTCAACCCGATGTCGCGGAAACCGAAAGGTCGGGATAGCGGGCGCGCAACAGATCGAGAAATGGTTGCAGCATCGGGCTGCTGTTCGTCTCTTTCCAATAGGCCGCGAACTGAAGCCGCATTTGCCCACAGTCGCCATGCAGCTCGCGATGGGCCACTCCGGGGCAGACGAAACCAACGGCGCCTTCGAGCAGCGGCGCGACGCCATAGCCGGCGCCGACGAGGCTCAGCAGCCTGTCGAGGCTGACATCCTGATAGCTGATACGCAAAGTACCCGAGCCGCCGGCCTTCACGCTCAGCAATTGCTCGAGCTCGGAATCGATACCGCTCCGCGTCAGCAATATCCGATTGTCGCAAAGCTCCCGCCATTTGATCGTCGGCCGATTATTGAGCGGGTGATGTCCCGGAACGGCGACGACCACCCGTTCGCCCCAGAGCGGCAGAACGCGGTCGTTCCACCTCCCGCCGGAGGTCAATATGGCGACGTCGATCGCGCCGGCGGCGAGTTCGCCGAGCAATCCCTCCTTCGCGCCGTCGACCAGGAGAACGTCCGCATCCGCGATCTGGCGGCACAACTCCGCGAGCGTCTCCCGCAGATTGCCGGCCGAAAGCGACGAGCAAATCCCTATTCGCAATGGCCTACGTCCGCCGTTGCGGCGCGTCTTGAACGTGAGGAAGAGACGGTCCGCTTCATCGACGATGGGCCGCGCCGCATCCAGAAATTCCCGACCGACCGGTGTGAGCTTCGTTCCGCCGGTCGTGCGCTCGAACAAGTCCACCCCGAGCTCACATTCGAGATCGTGCAATCGACGGCTGAGGGTGGATTGACGCGTGTTCAGCGTCTCCGCCGCTTGCCGAAGGCTTCGATGCCGCGAGGCGACAAGAGCCCATTTCAGATCTCGAAGTTCCGAATTCATTTGAAAAGCCCGGTTTCACAAGCTGATTTCCAGAATCGGATATGCCGACGACAGGATGCCGTCGACCGTTCTAATGCTTCCTACTTCATTGAAAATAAACGGCCTTTTCAAGGCCGCCGAATGGGCGGCTATCGCTTTGCAAGCTATGGGTTTTTCGGCGAACGGACCCGATTCCTCCTCAATCGATGCGCCGTCTCGAACAGCCCGACCGCTCTGCGGCGCAACGCTATGGACGCCTGCGCTTCCAATATGCGTTGCTAAAATGTTCTAGCCGGCTTACCTTCTTCCGGCTGCAATTTCATGAGCAGCGGCCGAACGGGATGCTGAGAACATCCCGCCCGGCCTGACCACAACCCATGCTTAGTAGGAGCCTGGATCATGGCTGATTCTGAAGATAGCACGACTCCGCCCGCCGTTAGCTGGCGCGCAATTTTGCGCGGAACCGGCGCCTTGTCGTCCGGGAAGAGGACGGGAGGGGCGCCGTCCGACCCTGCGCTGCAGCTCTGGCGGAACTGGCAAGCCAATCATACTCAGGTCGTCGCGCTGACGCGCCAGTGGCAGCGCATCGAGAAGAAGCTCATTCACTCGGTCGGCATCCCCGAGGTCACGATCCGCCTTTCCGGTGAGGAGCAGCCGAAAATTGCTCAATCTGTCGACGAGATCGAGGAGCTGGTCGCGAGCGAGCCGGCGATCGAGAGAGAAGCGCTGCTCGCGGCGTTCGACGAGCAGCAAAAGCGATGGGACGAGGCGGCGGCGACGCTCGGCTTCGACGCCGTCGACGCCGAACTCCGAGCCGCTCTCGGCAAGGAGCGCGATTTTGTGGCGTCGGTCCCGAAGACGAAAGCCGCCAGCCTGCCGGGCGTCGCGGCCAAGCTCGCCATCCTCATTCAGCTCGGCGAGCCGAGCCCGACAGATGCCGAATTTCCCTGGCCGGAACTGCGCTCGGCGCTCGCAGATATCGCCCGGCTGGCGTCGCCGGAAGCGGCAGTCTCGCCGATGTGATCCTCGTGCTCGGGTCCATGGCCGCTCGGCTATGGACCCGGCTTCTTTCGGGCAACCCGCCTTTGCGCCGGTCCCTCGCTTTTGCGAGCTGGCTTTCCGCCTTTCTTGGCCTGCGCCTTCGTGCTCGCGCCTTCAGCCGATGCCGCAGATGATTTAGCCTCCGCGCTTTCGCTCGCCGGCCTCAAAAGCTCGAGCGCCGGGATTCCGAGAGCGTCGGCGAGGCGCCCGACGACATCGACCGTCGCCGAATAGACGCAGCGTTCGATCGAGCTGATATAGGTGCGGTCGAGCTCGGCTCGATGGCCGAGCTCCTCCTGCGACAGGCGTTGAGCCCGTCGATATTTCCTCAGATTGCGCGCCAGCGTCTCTCGCATTTCCATGACGAGAACCAGCCAGCTTGAAGAGTATTTATCTACGGAGTATACTCTACAAACGATCGCCGCCGGTTCGAGGAAGGGAAGCGCCGGCGCGGCAGAGGGGGCGAGTCCGTAAACGACCGAGAGTCCGAAAATGCGTGAGAAGCATCTGGGTCACGCCGTCTCTTTGGCGACGATTTTGTTGAGCACGCGCGAGCAGTTCGCTCGCGCGCTGCGTGACGCTGCGATAGCGAGCATCAGAGCGAGATCGAGAGGCGCAGGTTTCGACCAGCCGATCATCTCCCGCTATTTCCTCGAATCGCACGTCGACGACGCTCTCTATCTGATCGGCAGAGATGGGCTCGACGCGCTCGAGAGCAATGTCCGATTCGCGGTCGACGAAATGATACGAGAGGCATTGGAAAACGTGAGAATGCGGCGAACGGACAATTAGTCGATCGCGCTCTCGGTACGCCGGCTACGGCGACGCATTGCGCTTGCACCATCAGGAGCCGACCAGCGGCACGATTGACGTTGATCAATTTCAAAAATTCGTTTTGGGAGCATCTGTCGTGGAAAGACGAATAACTCTCACTGACATAGACCGCCCTGGAGAGGCGCTCGAAGTCGATATCATCGCCGCCGACGAGACGTCTTTGACGCTTGCGGTGCCGAACACATCCGTGCAATTTCGACTGTACCGCCACAGCCGCAACGCTCCCTATCAAGGATCGTTGGGCGGACGGTGCTTTTGCTTCGCTCCCCTCGCTGGCGAGGCCAGAAAAGGCCCGAGTGGCGCGTCCGGCGAAATTCACGTCTCGCGATCCATCCGGCAACGCCAAACCTGAGTGCCGTTGAAGCGCCGCTTACGCATGCGCGCGGCTGAACATGGCCGCTCCAGGGAAGAAGAAGCGCGGGAAATTCTGCGTCGCGCGATCGGCGGCGTCATCGCCCCGACGAATCTCGGCCAGGCTATTCACGCCCGCTTCGCCGCCATCGGCGGCGTGGAGTTGGAGCTTCCCGCGCGCGGCCCGATGCGCGAACCGCCATCGTTCTCATGAGCGACGCCGTCATCCGGTTCGACACAAACGTCGTCTCCGAGCTGATGCGGCTTAAGCCCGTACAGCCGATGTTAGGCTGGTTCGCGGCGCAGGACTCGACCAAGCTGTTTTTAGCGCGGTGGCCGAGGCCGAATTGCGCACGGGCGCGGCAGCCGGGAAGCGCCGCAGCAGTCTGACCGCCGCCATCGACATCATGATCACCGAGGATTTCGCGGGCCGCGCCTGCCCTTCGACAGCGTCCGGCGAAGGGTTACGTTACGCAGCCACCGCCGCGAACCGTAGGCCGCGGGCCTCACATCGGGAGCCAATTGCCAGATCGCCCCATCGCCCGTGTCCGAGGAGCCGCGGCGGCGACCCGGATTCCGGACGGTATTGACAGACTTCGGCAGGTTTGGTGTAACGTCCGCTCATGGGGAAGCGATCTCCCCACGAGGCGACATGCCCAAGAATCGCGTCCGGTTCTCCACCAAGGGCGCATCATGTCGTCGATCAACTCCATCTCTCCCGACAAGCTCGCGCGTCTCATCGGCGTCCGCCATTGTCCGGCGCTCGTCGATGTGCGGACGACGGAAGAATTCAAGGCGGACCCGCGTTTCGTCGCGGGCGCCCTGCGCCGCGATCAGGCTTCTGTTTCCGAGTGGGCGTCCGAGTTCGCCGGTCGCGCAGCCATCGTCGTCGACCAGATCGGCGGCGCATCCGGCGAAGGCGTTGCGGCATGGCTGCGGCAAGCGGGCGCATCGTCGGCGGACGTTCTGAGCGGCGGCTACGTCGCATGGGTTGAGGCCGGCGGCCCGCTCATCCCGGAAGCGAAGCTTCCTCCGCGCGACCGTCTGGGTCGCACGATATGGGTCACACGGACGCGGCCGAAGGTCGATCGCATCGCCTGTCCGTGGCTGATCCGCCGCTTCGTCGATCCGAAAGCGGTGTTTCTCTTTGTCGCGCCCGCCGAAGTCTCCTCGGTCGCCGAACGCTTCGGCGGCGCGGCGTTCGACATCGACGGCGCCTTCTGGAGCCACCGGGGCGAACGCTGCACATTCGACACCATGCTCGATGAATGGGGACTGACGATAGAGCCCTTGCGAGGGCTTGCCGTCATCGTGCGCGGAGCCGACACGGCCCGCACCGATCTCGCGCCGGAAGCGGCCGGCCTGCTCGCGGCGTCGCTCGGTTTGTCCCGAATGTATGCGGATGATCTCGAACTGCTCGAAGCGGGAATGACGCTCTATGACGCCTTTTATCGTTGGCGCCGCGACGCTGCCGACGAACCTCACAACTGGCCTCCGACCAAGTCGGGAAAGACGCCATGAGCGCGCTGACGGGAAGTCGTGCGCGCGCTCACGGCGTCTCTTTGCGCGAGGCGTTCGACGTATGGGCGCGGATCGCCGTCTTGAGTTTCGGCGGTCCAGCGGGGCAGATCGCTCTCATGCACAAGGTTCTCGTGGAGGAGAAGCGCTGGCTCTCCGAGAGTCGATTTTTACATGCGCTCAACTACTGCATGCTGCTCCCCGGTCCAGAAGCGCAGCAGCTCGCGACCTATGTCGGCTGGCTGATGCACGGAACGCTCGGCGGCGTCATGGCCGGCGGCCTTTTCGTGCTCCCTGGCGCGGCCGCTATCATGGGGCTGAGCGTCGTCTATGTGCTGTTCGGTAAGATCGGTGTCGTGGCGGCGGCGTTGTTCGGTCTCAAGGCCGCCGTTCTCGCCATTGTCGTCGAGGCGGTGATCCGCATCGGGAAGCGCGCGCTCGCGAGCCGGGCTCTGCAAGCGATCGCCGCGGCCGCTTTCGCATCGATTTTCTTTTTCGACGTGGCGTTCCCGCTCATCATTCTCGGCGCAGGCCTCGTCGGCTATTTCGGCGGAAGGAGGGGATGGCCGCAATTCTCCGGCCGCGCTCACGCGAGCGGCACGAAAACCGACGACAGCCTGCTCGGCGACCTTCTCCCTCTCCATACGACTGCTTCCGCTCGAAAGACGTTGCAATGCGTGACTGTCTGCTTGTTCCTCTGGCTCGCGCCCGTGACGATCCTGGCGCTGACGCTCGGGCCGGCGAACGTCTTCAGTCAGATCGCCGTGTTCTTCAGCAAGATGGCGATGGTGACTTTCGGCGGAGCCTATGCGGTTCTCGCCTATGTCGCTCAGCAAGCCGTCGATGAATTTCATTGGCTGCATTCACACGAGATGCTCGACGGACTCGGACTGGCCGAAACGACGCCCGGCCCGCTGGTCATCGTTCTGCAATTCGTCGGATTCCTCGCGGCGTATCGGGAGCCGGGCGTCCTCTCGCCGATCTTCGCCGGCGCTCTCGGAGGCCTGTTGACGACATGGGTGACCTTCACCCCGTGTTTTCTCTGGATTTTTCTGGGCGCGCCCTACGTCGAACAGTTGCGTGACAATCGCGCACTTGCCGGGGCGCTCACGGCCATCACCGCGTCGGTCGTCGGCGTCATCCTCAATTTGGCCATCTGGTTCTCCATCCATGTCCTGTTCCACGAGACGGCGCCCGTGCGGGGGCTCGGCTTCTCCTTCGAGATTCCCTTGCTCGCGAGCGTCGATCCTCTGGCGTTGCTTTTGACGATCGGCGCGGCGTTCGCCTTGTTTCGTTTCGGTCTCGGCGCGCCGCGCACCCTCGCGCTATGCACGGCGGCCGGGGTATTGCTGTTTATCTTCGGCGCGGCGCCGGCTCAGGCTCTGGCCCGGCGTGAAAGGCAGGCGATGCGGGTCGGCGTCGACTATTCGCTCGCGCCGATGTCCTTCGCGGCGCTCTGGCACGCATCGCACGCGTAGGTCTTCATCCAATGGCTTCGACCGCGATGTGGATGAAGGCGCGCTGCCCTGAACGAGGCGCGGCGAACACTGACCGAACATTCTCGAGGAGGCAGACGATGACCCATCAACTCGACCGTAGAATTTTCCTCGGCGCCGCCGTGACGGCGAGCGCGGCGCTCGCGACGAATCGCACGCGAGCGGAAGACGCCGCCGCGTCCACGCGAAAGCCCTTCGTTCACTCCATAAAGCCGCTGCCCTTCGATCCGAAAAGCGTGAAGGGATTCTCGGAGAAGATTCTCGTCTCTCATTACGAGAACAATTACGGCGGCGCGGTCAAACGACTGAACGCCATCGCCGAGCAGCTCGCGGGGCTCGACTTCGACAAGGCGCCGGGGTTCCAGATCAACGGGCTGAAGCGCGAAGAGCTGATCGCGACCAATTCCATGATCCTGCACGAAATCTATTTCGCGGGCCTCGGCGAAGCCGGCAAGCCGGGCGCCGCGCTCGCCGAGGCAATCGAGCGCGACTTCGGCTCCTTCGATCGCTGGCGCTCGGAATTCACCGCCATGGGCAAGGCGCTCGGCGGCGGATCCGGGTGGGTCATCCTCGCCTATGACAAGCACGGGCAGAGGCTCGTCAATTCATGGGCGAGTGATCACACCCAGAGCATCGCCGGAGGCGATCCGATCCTGGTTCTCGACATGTTCGAGCACGCCTACCAAATGGACTTCGGAGCCAAAGCCGCCGACTATGTGAAGGTCGTCATGGCCGCGATCAATTGGTCCAACGCCGATCGCCTGTATGAGAAATATCGCAAGTCCTGACGAACGGGCGCAGCTCTTAGCGGCGCACCTCTGCAGCGTGCTCCGGCACGCCTTTCGGCCTGTAGGGTCGTGGGCGAGCCTGAGGATCACGTTGAAACACCCCGGGAATCGCTGGAGGCCAATTTGTTTGAGTCAGACCGGTATGGCGGGCTCCTCGAGTTGCGCGTGATAGCGCGCTTCGGCGTCGGCGGGATGTTTCCGATCGGCTCTAGCAGTCTATGCTAGTCGAACCGATCAACCCATTCGAGCCTGGCGAACTCCATGGCCTCGGAGCTTCGCCAGGGCTCGCATCGCAGAGTCCGTTGATCGTCTCGGCGAGCGCGTTGTTGTAGCCGTCGCCGGCGCTGCCGGCCGAGGTCTCGACGCCGTGGCCTCGGGAGGTGGAAACGGCTCGACCTACCCGCAGTTCAAGATGGCCTTGCCGAGCTTCTCGACTCATCGTCCGGAGCCGATTGAAACAGACATTTTTTCGAGCCGCGATATGCCTTCGTTTCTAACGCCCTTGGCGCAAAGAGTTCAAGCTGCCACCCCATTCTTCCGAGCATGCAACTGTTCCGGCTTGAGGTGTGTATATCGACGAAGCATCTTCCAGTCTCGATGCCCGGTGACGAGCGCCACTTGCTCGATCGAGAAGCCCGCCTCGAAAAGCCGGCTCGCGCCTTCATGCCGTAAATCATGAAAATGTAGGTCGGAAATCTTGAGGGCGCGACATGTCCGACGAAACGCGGTCCCCACCGATCGACTATTGTATGGAAAAATTCGACCCTTGCTGCTTTTCGAGGCTCCCTTCTGCTCGTTAACGAGCGCGCATGCGTCATAGCCACTCACGTCGAGAAGAGGAATCTTCTGATTGTTTCCCGACTTCCGACGCGGGTCTTTCCGATCTCTGACGATCAGCATCTTATGGTCGGGATCGAAGTCATCCCAAGCGACGCGGCAAATTTCATCGAGCCGCATCGCAGTCGCGATCGCGAAGCGTACAATCCGTCCCAACGGAATTGTCAGCTGCGGAGTCAAATCGGATCGCGCGATGATGCGATCAATCTCGTCCTGCGTCGGCCGACGATCACGCTCGTTTCCCTTCCCGACCAATCCCAAACGGTTCAGCGCAATGCGTGCGAGGTCGGTCGGCTCCGTTGAAAGCTGAATGCCGTGAACCGCCGCCGCATGCGACAAAATCGTCTTGATGTAGCCGAGGTCGATGCCGAGCGTGACGGGACCGGCTCCTTCCTTCGCTCTATCTCGACCGAATTGAATGAGCCGCTCTCGATCGAGCTCCGAAATCTTCAATCGCCCGAGGCGACGCTCGAGAGATTTGAGGCTCGCGGCTTTCGACCGGCCGATCCGCTTTCCGACCTCCGTGAGATCGTCTCTATGGAGCCGGACGAGATCGCCGAATGTTCGAGCTCCCTTTCGCGCACGCTTCGACGGCGACTCGCCGCGGTCGATCCGGCGCTCTATGTCGAGCGCCCACTCCTCGGCGTCGCGCCGGCGGAGAAACGTCTCGTTGACGTATTTCCCCTTGCGTCGAACTTGAGCGCGCCAGGAGCCGGATTTGAGCCTCGTGAAGGTCGCCATTTCGTGTGCGCTCTGTGTGCACTGAGAAGTCGAAAAGGAGCGAAAAGTGTCGTATCGAGGCGTACCGGAGAGTGCACACGACCCGACCTATGGCCTTGAGACTAAAATGAAATCGCTTACAAATCAAGATATTAGATTCTCTACCGCGCCGATGATGGACTGGACGGACCGTCACTGCCGGTTCTTCCTTCGGCTGATGTCGCGCCGCGCGCGGCTCTTTACGGAGATGCTCACCACCGGCGCTGTGATCTTCGGCGATCGCGATCGGCTGCTCGGCTTCGACGCGGCCGAGCGCCCGCTCGCGCTGCAGCTCGGCGGGTCCGATCCGGGCGAGCTGGCCAAGGCTGCGCGCATCGCCGAGCCCTATGGTTTCGACGAGATCAATCTCAATGTCGGCTGCCCATCGGATCGCGTGCAGAACGGCGCTTTCGGCGCCTGCCTCATGCTGCGGCCCGATCTCGTCGCCGATTGCGTGAAGGCGATGAAGGACGCGGTCGCGCTTCCCGTCACCGTCAAATGCCGCATCGGCGTCGATGATCAGGAGCCGAAACCCGCGCTGTTCGGCCTCGCCGAGCGCGCCGTCGCCGCCGGCTGCGACGCGCTCGTCGTCCACGCCCGCAAGGCTTGGCTCTCGGGCCTCTCGCCCAAGGAGAATCGCGACGTTCCGCCGCTCGACTACGGCCTCGTCTATGAGCTGAAGCGCGCCTATCCGAACCTGCCGATCGCGATCAACGGCGGCATTGCGACGCTCGAGGATATGCGTTTGCATCTCGCCCATGTCGATGGCGTGATGATCGGCCGCGCGGCCTATCACGAGCCGGAGCTTCTGCTTCGCGTCGATCCAGAGCTATTCGGCGAGGCGGCTCCGCTCGCGGACGGCTTCGCCGCGGTGGAAGCCTTCATTCCCTATATCGAGGCGCAGCTGCAGTGTGGCGAGCGTCTCTCCAACATGACGCGGCATATGCTCGGCCTCTTCGCCGGCAGGCCCGGCGCACGCGCCTTTCGCCGACGCCTCGCGGGCGAGGCGGTGAGGCCCGGCGCCGGCGTCGAGACGCTGCGCGCCGCCGTCGATGAAGTGCGGCGCGCGACGGCGCGCATGGCGGAGGCGGCGAGCGCCTGACGCCTCTCAGCCGCCGCTCGCGAACACGAGCAGCGCCGCGATCTCCGCCGCCTGCTGCGCGCCGCCGAGCACATCGCCCGTGAGGCCGCCGATCTGCCGCTCGGCGAGCTTGGCCGTCGCATAGGCCGCGGCGATGGACAGCGCGCCGGCGAGCACAGCCGCGACCGGCGAGACTCCGAGCGCGATCGGCAGAATGGAGAAGGCGCTCGCCAGCAGCGCCGCCGTCTGCAGCGCTTCCTTGAACGGCCGCATGGCGGCGTGTCCGGCCCCGTCCGCACGCGCGGGCGCGAGGATCATGATCGGCAGCAGCCCGGCGGTGCGCGAGAGCGACGCTGCGAAAATGAGAACGGCGGCCGCCTCGAAGACCCCGCGCTGCGCGATCGTCGTCAGCGCGCCGAGGCGCAGCGCCAGCGAGAGCATCAGCGCGAGGGCGCCGTAGGAGCCCAGCCGGCTGTCGCGCATGATCTCGAGCTTCTCCTCCCGCGTCACGCCGCCGCCGCAACCATCGGCGAGATCGGCGAGGCCGTCCTCATGCAATGCGCCGGTGACGACGACCAGCGCCGCCAGCGCCAGCGTGGCGGCGAGGAACGGCGGCAGGCCGAGCGCATGGGCGGCGAGCAGCGTCCAGGCCGGCGCGAGGGCGATCAGCGCGCCGGCGAGCGGCAGCGCCCGCACCGCGGTGCGAAAGTCCGGCATCTCATGCCCCCGCGGCGCAGGAACCGGCAGGCGGGAGTAGAAGCGCAGGCAGGCGAGGAAATCGTCGATGAAGGGGCGGAACATGCGCCCCCTCATGAAGCCAAAGAGGCGATTTGTCGAGAAGGGGCGATTTCGGCCGTCGCCACGGCGCGGCCTCCGATTTCCGCCCATGCCACGCGTCGCCGCGCGGCCGGCGCGGCGCAGACAGACGCCCCATTATTTCGGCGAGAAGAAGGGACCGGCGCGCTCCGCCGGTCCCGCGAACGTCAGTTCAGCGTCTTGCCGCCGGCGGCCTTGCAGGCCTCCTCGGACTCGACGAAGGCCCAGCCCTTGCCTTTGCAAGCGTTCATGCCCTTGCAGGCGTTCTTGGGGCTGTGGCAGTCGCTCTTGCCTTTGCAGCTGTTGGCGCCGATGCATTGCACCTTGCCGGGAGTCGCCGCGATGGCGGTCGTCACGGCGCCGGCGAGCGCGAGAGAGACGGCCGCTATGGCCAGGGCCGTTCCGTTGCGAATATTGTCTTTCATGTTTCCTCCCCGAGGGGTGTCGGCCTCTTTGGGCTTCGACCGCGCCTATCTGTCGTGAATCCGCGGCAGGGGCAAGGGCGCAGACGGCTCGCCCGCGTGACTTTCGCGCCGCAAAATGGCAGAACTCGCCCCGCCTGCGGCGACGGGCCGCATTCGGAGCCTCTCATCCATGTCGATCCTCGAATCGGTCCGCAAATCGCTCGTCCCGATCCATCCTGAAGGCTATATCTTCATCGCCGCCTTCGCCATCGCCGCCCTGCTGCTACATTGGATTTCCTCGACGCTCGGCTGGGTCGGCTTCATCGCCACCGCCTGGTGCGTCTATTTCTTCCGCGATCCGCAGCGCCTCACGCCTTTGCGCGAGGGACTCGTGGTGTCGCCGGCGGATGGCGTCGTCTGCTCCATCGGCTTCTTCCTGCCGCCGGCCGAGCTCGGCCTGGGCGCGGAGCCGATGCAGCGCGTCTCCATCTTCATGAGCGTTTTCGACGTGCATGTGAATCGCGCGCCCATCACCGGCCGCATCAGCAAGGTCGCCTATAAGCCCGGCATCTTCCTCAACGCCGATCTCGACAAGGCGAGCGAGGACAATGAGCGCAATGGCATCGTCATCGACGCGCCCTCGGGCCGCTATGGCGTGGTGCAGATCGCCGGCCTCGTGGCCCGGCGCATCGTCTGCTTCGTGCAGGGTGGCGAGCCGATCGGCGTCGGCGACCGTTTCGGCCTCATCCGTTTCGGCTCGCGCGTCGACGTCTATATGCCGACCGGGGCCAAGCCTCGCATCGCCGTGGGCTCGCGCGCCATCGCCGGCGAGACCATTCTGGCGGATGTGAACTCCACCGCCGCCCCTCTGAGCTTCAAGGCCGGCTGAGCCGTCGCCGCGACAAAGGCCTCCCCAATGACCGAACCTTCGTCCTTCGACGCCGGCCCCGAGGGCCGCGACGCGCAATTGTCGCCCTCGGAACGGCGCCGCCTGCGCTTTCGCGCCATTCCGATCCGCGTGGTGCTGCCCAATCTGGTCACGCTGCTGGCGCTCGCCATGGGCCTCACCGCGATCCGCTACGCCACGGAAGGCAAGTTCGACACGGCCGTCACCGCCGTCATCGCCGCCGCCGTGCTGGACGGCCTCGACGGGCGCATCGCGCGCGCGCTCAAGGGCACGTCGCGCTTTGGCGCGGAGCTCGACTCGCTCGCCGATTTCGTCGATTTCGGCGTCGCGCCGGCGCTTCTGCTCTATCTCTGGTCACTGCACGAGATCAAAGGGCTCGGCTGGTTCGCCGCGCTCGTCTTCGCCATCGCCTGCGCGCTGCGCCTCGCCCGCTTCAACGTCACCGTGGACGATCCCGGACGCCCGGCTTGGCATTCGGACTTCTTCGTCGGCATGCCGGCGCCGGCTGGCGCGGTCGCGGTTCTGCTGCCGCTCTATCTCAACCTCTCGGTCGTCGACCTGCCCGGCTCCAAGGCGCTGGTGCCGCTGTTCATCGTCTATGTGCTGGGAATCGCCTTTCTGATGGCGAGCCGCATTCCGCATTTCTCCGGCAAGCGCATCGGCCGCATTCCGCGTGAATATGTCATTCTCGTGCTGTTCTGCGTCGGCGTGACGGCGCTGCTGCTCGCCATCTATCCGATGGAGACCTTGGTGCTGGCGAGCCTCGCCTATCTCGTCGCCATCCCCTTCGGCGTGAAGCGCTATAAGGAGCTGGAGCGGCAGGAGGCGGAGAAGACGCGCGGCGCCTGAGCGGGCTATTTCGCGAAGGCCTTCGCGCCCGCCACTGCGGCGATAACGCCGACAGTGACGAAAACGAGCGGGAGCTCCACGGTCTCGCCGAGAAACAGAGCGGCGAGACCGAGGCCGAGCAAAGGCTGGAGCAGTTGCAACTGCCCTACGGCGGCGATGCCGCCCAGCGCCAGCCCGCGATACCAGAAGACGAAGCCGATCAACATGCTGAACAGCGCCACATAGGCGAGCGCGACCCAGGCGCGCGGCGGCGTGGCGAGCAGCCCCTCCGGCGCGCTGACGGCGGTCCAGACGAGCATCGCCGGCAGCGAGAGCGCCAGCGCCCAGCAAATCACCCGCCAGCCGCCGAGCCGGCGTGACAGCAGCCCTCCTTCGGCATAGCCGAAGCCCGCGACGAAGATCGCGCCGAGCATCAGAAGATCGCCCGAGGAAATCGCGCCGTCGCTCCGCATCCAGGCGAAGCCGGCGACGAGCGCGCCGCCGGCGAGCGCACAGAGCCAAAAGCCCGGCCGCGGCCGCTCGCCGCCGCGCAGCACGCCGAAAGCCGCCGTCGCCAAGGGCAGCAGCCCGACGAAGACCAGCGAATGCGCCGAGGTCATGCGCGTCAGCGCCAGCGCACTGAGCAGCGGAAAGCCGACCACCACGCCCAAAGCCACGCCGACGAGCGAGAGAAGCTCGCTACGGCTCGGCCTGCTCTCGCGGAAAAGCGTCAACAGGCAGAGCGCGATCAGCCCGGCGATGGAGGCGCGCGCGCCGGTCAGAAACAAGGGATCGAAGCCCCCGACGGCGACGCGCGTCGCCGGCAGCGATCCGCTGAAGATCAAGACCCCGATCGCGCCGTTCAGCCAGCCTTCCGTCGTCCTATCCATATCGAAACATCCTTTCCTCATCGGCGAAGGATCGGACGGAGCCTCTTGCTCGGCCAGAGACAGACGGATACAATTTTCATAAACTGTTTCGACAATATCCGTGAACTGTGCTGCCTTTGGAGGCAATACGCTTGACCGAAACATCCTCGGCGCCGAAACGGATCGAACCCAGACGGATCGAGCTGGTGATGACGACGATCCGCGAGCGGATCGCGGCGCGCCAGCTGACGCCCGGCGCGCGCCTCCCCTCGGTGCGGCAGGCGGCGCGGTCGATGGGCGTTTCCGTCTCCACAGTGGTCGAGGCCTATGAGCGGCTCGCCGCCGAGGGCGTCATAAGGTCCCGCCCCGGCTCCGGCTTCTATGTCTCAGCGCCACTCGCGCCGCTGGCGCTGGGCAAGATCGGCCCGCGCCTCGATCGCGAGGTCGATCCGCTCTGGATGTCGCGTCAATCGCTGGAGGCCGGCGAGGGAATGCTCCGCCCCGGCTGCGGCTGGCTGCCGGCCGAATGGATGCCCGAGGCGGCGCTGCGCCGGGCGCTGAAAGCCGTGGCGCGGGGGAGCGCCGCCTCCCTCGCCGATTATTCCGAACCGCTCGGCCTCGCTCCGCTGCGCGGCTTTATCGCCCGCCGCCTCGGCGAGCGGGACATAGCCGCCGCGCCCGATCAGATTCTGCTGACCGGCTCGGGGACACAGGCGATCGACCTCGTCTGCCGTTTTCTGATCGAGCCCGGCGACACGGTGCTGATCGACGATCCCTGCTATTTCAACTTCCGCGCTCTGCTGCAGGCGCATCGCGCCGACATCGTCGGCGTGCCGATGACGCCGAACGGCCCCGATCTCGAGATTTTCGCGCAAAGCCTCGCGCAAAAGCGGCCGCGCCTCTATCTCACCAATGCCGCCGTCCACAATCCGACCGGCGCCGCCATCTCCTCGACGACGGCGCATCGGCTGATGGCGCTCGCCGAGCCCGCCGGCCTCATCATCGTCGAGGACGATATTTTCGCCGATTTCGAAACCGCGCCGACGCCTCGCCTCGCCGCTTTCGACGGACTTCGCAACGTCATTCAGATCGGCAGCTTCTCCAAGACTCTCTCCGCCGCGGCGCGTTGCGGCTATATCGCCGCCCGCCCCGATTGGATCGAGCAGATCGCCGATATCGGCCTCGCCACGCAATTCGGCAGCCCGCGCCTCTCGGCCGAGATCGCGCTGACGCTGCTGAAGGACGGCGGCTATCGCCGCCATCTCGAGGCGCTGCGCGCGCGGCTCACCGGGGCCATGACGGCGACGATCCGCCGTCTCGAAGCGCTCGGGATCACGCCCTTCGTCGAGCCCAAGGCCGGCATGTTCGTCTGGGCGCGCCTGCCGGGCGAGGCCGACGCCTCGCAGATCGCGCGGCTATGCCTCGCGGAGGGAATCGTGCTCGCGCCCGGCAACGCCTTCAGCCTCGGCCAGACGGCCCGCGACTATCTGCGCTTCAACGTCTCGCAATCGGACGATCCGCGCATCTACGACTCCCTGGCGCGCGCGCTGCGGGCGAGCGCGCCGCCGATGCGGGCCGCTGGCTAGAGCAGGGCGTGCGACCATCTGGCGCTTGCCGTCCCGCCGCCGCCTGGACATAGTGGCGCGCGGCCGAAAAAGCCGCCTTCCGACGCGCGAGCGTCGGGAAAAATAAACAAAGATCGGGAGGGGAGCGAAACAGCGCTTCGAAGAGAGGCGGTTTCGCTCTAGAACGTCGGCTCGAGAGGAGAGACTGCGCCTTTAAAAAACGGCGCCGTCGCGGTTCGCGTCATGTTCATCAAAATACTCGGATCGGGCGCCGGCGGCGGCTTCCCGCAATGGAACTGCAATTGCGCCAATTGCCGAGCCGTGCGCGAGGGCAAGCCCGGCTTCTCGGCGCGCACGCAATCCTCGCTCGCGGTCAGCGCCAATGGCGTCGATTTCGTGCTGCTCAACGCCTCCCCTGATTTGCGCCAGCAGATCGCGCATGCGCCGCAACTCTCGCCCGGCCCGCATGATGGCCTGCGCGCGAGCCCGATCAAATCCGTCGTGCTGACCAATGGCGACGTGGACCACGTCGCCGGCCTGCTCAATCTGCGCGAGGCGCAGGCATTCTCCATCTATTCCTCAGAGCGCATTTTGAATGTGCTCGCCGGCAATCGCATCTTCGACATTCTGGTCCCCGAATTGGTGACGCGCGTCGAATTTCCCTTCGACGAGGCGATCCCCCTGCATGGCGCCGGCGTCGATCTCGGCCTCGCGGTGAAGGCGTTTCCCGTGCATGGCAAGATCGCGCTCTGGCTCGAGGACAAGAGCGTCGCGGGTTTCGGCACGCAAGTGGGCGACACGCTCGGCGTCGAGATCATCGAGACGGCGACGGGCAAGAGCTGCTTCTATATTCCCGGCTGCGCGAACATCGACGAGCCGCTGAAGGAGCGCCTGCGCGGCGCGAGCCTCGTCTTCTTCGATGGAACTTTATTCCATGAGAACGAGATGATCGAGCAAGGATTGCTCGGCAAGACCGGCTCGCGCATGGGCCATGTCAATATGAGCGGCGAGGACGGCTCGATGAAAGCCTTCGAGGATCTGTCCGTCGCGCGCAAGATCTATGTGCACATCAACAACTCCAATCCGACTCTCGACGCATCGTCGAAGGAACGCGCGATCGTGAATGCGGCCGGATGGGAGATCGGCGCGGACGGCATGGAGGTGACGCTATGAACGACTTCTCGACGGCCGAGTGGCATGACGCGCCGCCCTTGTCGAAGGAGGCCTTCGAGGCCGCGATCCGCGCCGTGGGCGAGGAGCGCTATCACGACAAGCATCCGTTCCACAAAATGCTGCATGGCGGAAAGCTGAACAAAGGCCAGGTGCAGGCCTGGGCGCTCAACCGCTATTGCTATCAGGAGGCGGTGCCGCGCAAGGACGCCGCCTTCATGAGCCGCGTCCACGACCGCGAATTGCGGCGCGAATGGATTCACCGCATCCATGATCACGACGGATTGGGCGAGGAAGGCGGCGGCATAGAGCGCTGGCTCGTGCTGACCGACGGACTCGGCCTCTCGCGCGACTACGTCACCTCGCGCAAGGGCGCGCTGCCGGCGACGAAATTCGCTGTGGAAGCCTATGTGCGCTTCGTCGTCGAGCAGCCGCTCGTCATAGCGGTGGCGTCATCGCTGACGGAGCTGTTCGCGCCGGCGATCCATCGCGAGCGCATCGCCGGAATGCTCGAGAATTACGATTTCGTCGACGATTCCGTGATGGCCTATTTCAAGCGCCGCCTCGCCCAGGCGCCGCGCGACAGCGATTTCGCTCTGTCGTATATTCTCCAGCACGCCTATACGCGGGCGGAGCAGGAAGCCTGCGTCGGCGCCGTGCGCTTCAAATGCGACGTGCTCTGGGCGCAGCTCGACGCGCTGCATCAGGCCTATGTGACCGGCCTCATCCCGCCCGGCGCGTTTACGCCGGGAGAGAAGTGAAGGACGAGAGAATGAGCGAAGCGCGTTTCATTGTGACGCCGGAGTCGAAGCCGGCCTTCACGCGCTATTCGCGCCTGCACGAGGATGTCGTGCGGCAGCGCAAGGTGATCCTCGCGCCCGAACGCGCCTATGAGCTCGACCCGATCGGCCTCGCCGTGCTCGGCCATGTGGATGGCGTCGCCAGCGTCGCCGAGATTTCGCAGCGTCTCGCGCAGACCTATTCGGCGCCCGTCGATGTGATCCAGACGGATGTGGTCAAGCTGCTGCAAGGCCTCGCCGACAAGCGCCTGCTGCGCGACGGGCCGGACGCATTTTCGCCCCCTCCCCTCTCGCAGACAGCGAAATCCTATGCGCCTTTCGAGCGCGGCCCGGCGGGCCTGCTCGCCGAGCTGACGCATCGCTGTCCGCTGCAATGCCCCTATTGCTCCAATCCGCTCGATCTCGAGCGCGCCAATACGGAGCTCACCTCCGGCGAATGGGGCGACGTGTTCCGACAGGCCGCCTCCATCGGCGCGCTGCAACTGCATCTCTCCGGCGGCGAGCCGACCATTCGCCGTGATCTCGAGGAGATTCTCGCCCACGCCGTCGACGCCGGCCTCTATACCAATCTCGTGACATCCGCCGTGCTTCTGACGCGCGAGCGTTTGGCGCATCTCGCCGAGATCGGCCTCGATCATGTGCAGGTCTCGGTGCAGGATGTGGTCCCGGAAAGCTCCGACCATATTTCCGGCTATGAGGGCGGCGTCGCCAAGAAGCGCGACGTCGCGCGCTGGGCGCGGGAATTGGGCCTCGGCCTCACCATCAATGCGCCGATCCATCGCCAGAACATCGACCATCTGCCGCAGATCATCGATTTCGCGGTCGAGGTCGGCGCGCAGCGGCTCGAGGTGGCGCATATTCAATATTACGCCTGGGCGGAAGTGAACCGCGCCGCGCTGATCCCGACGCGCGAGAAATTCCTCGCCACGGTCGGGATCGTGGAAGAGGCGAAGAAGCGCCTGCAAGGCGTGCTCAATTTCGATTTCGTGATCCACGACCATTACGCCTCGCGCCCCAAGGCCTGCACGGGCGGCTGGGGTCGCAGCATCATGGTGGTGACGCCCTCCGGCAAGGCCCTGCCCTGCCACGCCGCGCAGACCCTGCCGGGCCTTTCCTTCGACAATGCGCGCCAGCGCCCGCTCGGCGACATTTGGCGCAATGGCGCGGCCTTCGAGGCCTTCCGCGGCGAGGAGTGGATGCAGGAGCCCTGCCGCAGCTGCGACAAGCGGACGGTCGATTATGGCGGCTGCCGCTGCCAGGCGCTGGCCGTCACCGGCGACGCGGCGGCGACCGATCCGGCGTGCCATCGCTCGGCTCATCACGAGGAATTCGCCGCGCTCGGACAGAACGAGTCGCTGCTGCCGGCGCCGGCTTTCGTCTATCGCCGCCTCGGCGGGGCGGACCGCAAGGAGAAGGCGCTGGACGAGCAGCCGGCGTGAGCCGCCGGTCACTCCCTGCTAATCATGTCCCACGCTCGCGCTGGAGGGACGAGGACGGCGCTCCATTTGACCCTTTCGGCCGGTTTTGCGGCCAAGGGGGTCCAAAATGTCACGAGCAGATTTGGGCGCGCGTCAGATCGGCGCGCTTTTCGTCGCCTTCTCGGCGCTGGTCTTCTTCACGATAGTGGCGCTGATGGAGCGCGCCTGCGCCGCGCCGCCGCCGGCCTATCGCATTCCGCTCTTCGCCCAATGCGGGCTCGAGGGGCTGACGCCCGAGCCGGGGACGGAGAAGCTGGCCGCGCGCGTGACGCGCGAGGGACGCTCCGCCGCCTTCCAGAGCTGGGCGGCCTCGACGCGGCCGGTGACGCCGGCGCTGCTGGCCTTCGGCCCGCGGCAGGACGCCTTTCCGGCGGCGCTCTCGGCCGGGGCCGATCGCAAGGCGCGCTATTGTCCCTCGGGCGCGCGGCTGTGAGAGCTTCGGCTCAGGCCGCCTTGCGCTCCAGCGCATGCAGGCAGGAGACGATGGCGCCGATGGAGGCGAAATTGCGACGGCGCAGCATATGCTCCGGGAACTGGACGCCGAAAGCGTCCTCGAGCGCGAGCATGATCCTGACTGCCGCAAACGAGGTGAGGCCGAGCTCATAGAGGTCGGCGTTGGCCGCAATGTCGCGGGCCGGCACGGGCAGGCGTCCATTCTCGTCGATCGCTTGCCGAACGAGGTCGATCACTTTTACTCTCCGCTTCTCGCTGCGCGCGGGGGCCGCCCCCCGCCGTCGCAGATCACGATCATTCGGCGACAATTCGACGCGATGATCGTAAACCCAACGCTAAGATCGCGCCGTTTGGATGAATGTGGCGTGAACCGGACGGCCCCTCCAATTGTGTAGGTTAGGAAATCCTTTCTTTTTCGGGAATTACTTATGGCCTATAGCGTGATCCGCCATTGCCCGGCGCGGTTCGGCCCTCTATGTTCCCCTGCATCGATTTTCGGCCGGCGACTTGGGCGCGCTTCGGAGACGGAGCCGCTGACGACCTCTCCCTACATCGATCGACCCGGCCCCGCGCAGGCGGGCCTTCTCCTCTATGTCTGGAGAGACAAATGGCGACTGGAACGGTTAAGTGGTTCAACGCCCAGAAGGGCTATGGCTTCATTCAGCCGGATGGCGACGACAAGGACGTGTTCGTCCACATCAGCGCGGTGGAGCGCGCCGGCCTGCGCGATCTGCGCGAAGGCCAGAAGGTGAGCTTCGAGATCGCTCAGGACCGCCGCACCGGCAAGTCCTCCGCGGACCAGCTCAAGGCGCTCTGAGCCATTGATCTGAACCTTTGAACGAGAGGGTCGTCGCTCCGCGGCGACCCTTTTGCGTTTTGCAGGGCTCTTGTCTCGAGGCGTTCTTGTCTCGGGGCCGGCGCCTTTGCTACAGTCGCGCCCATGCGCCTCGCGCCTTCGTCCCGCATTCTCGCCGCCATGCTCGCGGCCGCGTTGCTCGCCGCTCCCGGGGCGCTCGCCGCCGGGGCGGAGCGTCCGCTCACCGAGCAGCAATATCTCGACATTCCCGGCATAGGCCGCGTGCCGATCCCACTGCCGCCGGGCGCGCGCGTGTTCTCGCCGCAGCGTCGGCCCACAGCCCCGGTCGAGCCAGAGCTCGCGCCCGAGCGGGCGCCGCAGACGGCGCGCGACTCGCTCGACGATCTCATCCGCCGCCTCTCCCTCGCCGAGAGCGAGGAGGAGGAGAGCGCCCTCGCCCAGGCGATCGGCCGGCTATGGGCGCGCTCCGCCTCCCCCACCGTCGATCTCTTGATGCGCCGCGCGCTGGTCGCGGTCGGCATTGGCGCGGATTCGCTGGCGCTCGATCTCTTCGACCGCATCGTCATTCTCGAGCCGGAATGGGCGGAGGCGCTGGTCGGCCGCGCCAATATCCGCATCGCGCTCGGCGATCTCGACGGGGCGGAGCGCGATCTCGAATCCGCCCTGCGGCTGGAGCCGCGCCGTTTCGATGCGCTCGGCGCATTGGGCGCGCTGCGTGAGCGGGCCGGCGCCGCGGCGCGCGCGCTCGAGGCCTATCGCCGCGCCCGCGCGCTCGATCCGCGCCGCGAGGAATGGCGCAAGGCGGAGGAGCGGCTGCGATTGGAAGTCGAGGGCCGCGACATCTGAGCGGCGCGCGCGTTCCCCCTGCCGAGCCGTGACGCGAGCGAGCCGAGGAGCGATGATATGGCGCAAAACGAGATTTCGCAGGAAGCTTTGAGCGCGGAGGCGCTCGCGCAGCTCTTCACCGAGGCGCGCACCCACAACGGCTGGGCGGATCGCGAGGTTCCCGACGCCCTGCTCCAGCAGGCGCTACGGCTCGCGCTCTTTGGGCCGACCAGCGCCAATTGCCTGCCGGCGCGCTTCCTCTTCATACGTTCGGCGGAGGCCAAGGCGCGGCTGGCGCCGGCGCTGTCCCCCGGCAATCTCGAAAAGACCCTCGCCGCTCCGGCGACGGCGATCGTCGCCCATGACACGCAATTCTACGAGCATCTGCCGCGCCTCTATCCCGCGACAGACGCGCGCGCCTGGTTCGTCGGCAACGCCCCGCTCATCGAGACGACCGCTTTTCGCAACGGCACGCTGCAGGGCGCCTATTTCCTGCTGGCGCTGCGCGCCGTCGGGCTCGACGCCGGGCCGATGAGCGGCTTCGACAATGCGAAGGTGGATGCCGAATTCTTCCCTGGCGGGACGGTGAAATCCAATTTCCTCATCAACATCGGCTATGGCGATCCGGCGAAACTCTATCCGCGGGGTCCGCGTTTCGCCTTCGAGGAGGTCGCCTCGATCCTGTGAGGCGCGATCCTCGACAAATGAGGAAACGCCCATGGTTTCGCTGGTTTCGCCGGGCCGAGCGCAAGCGCTGCTCGGTCTCGCGCGCATTTTCGTCGCTCTGCTGTTCCTTCAGCATGGAACAGCCAAGCTCCTCGGCTTTCCGCATGTGGCCATGTTCGATGGGCTGAAGCTCGTCTCTCTGCTCGGCCTCGCCGGCGCGATCGAAATTCTCGGCGGCCTGCTGCTTCTGCTCGGCCTCTTCACCCGGCCGACGGCGATCGTGCTCGCGGCGGAAATGGTCGTCGCTTATGTCGTCGGCCACGCCGCCCGCGGCGCTCTGCCGATCCACAATGGCGGCGAGCTGGCGCTCGTCTATGGCGTCGTCTTTGCGCTTTTCGCACTCGCCGGCCCCGGCCGCTTCGCCCTGGATCGATCCGTTCATGAGGTGGCTTGACAGCTAGGCGACAGATTCTCGCAACCTGTGTCATTTCAGTCACAGAAAAGTAATTCTGTGACAAATATATTGCAAAATACATAAACGTTTATTTGAGACTTTAGTATAGATTACATCGAAATATTGATGCGGCATACTTGGCGCCCTGGCGCGGAACTAGGCAAAATCCGGCGCTGGCGCTCTCGCCACTATTTGATCACAACTCACCCTTACCGCGGGTCTACTCGACAGTCTCGACCGAGCTCGGTCGGCTGTCGGGAGAGAAACGGCAAGGGGGATAGCGCATTGAAACAATGGATCATCGGAGCGGCGATTTTTGCAGGTTCGACAGCGACGGCGGCGGGCCAATCCTGGGTGGGGAAGGCCTCCTACTACGGCTATCATGGCCGGACGGCGAGCGGGGGCCATGTGGGGGCGCTGACGGCGGCCCATCGCAGCCTTCCCTTCGGCTCGCGAGCGCGCGTGACCAATCTCGGCAATGGCCGTTCTGTGGTCGTCACGATCAATGATCGCGGTCCCTTCGTGCATGGGCGGGTGATCGACGTCTCCACCCATGCGGCGGAGAGCCTCGGTTTCCGTTCGGCGGGCGTCGCCCGTGTGAAGGTGGAGCGGGTCGCGGGCGAGTAGCTTCGGCCCCACGCAGAGACGCCGTCGTTCCCGGCGGGAAATCCCGAGCTATAGACGCGCTATCGCTCGGGATTTCCGATCGCTCGCCGCGCGATCGTCTGGAGCGACGCCGTCCCTCTCGCCGACCGTGAGCTATGGTAAACGGCGATTTCTCAATTGGCCGCAAACACAGGAGTTTGGCTTAGGCAAATGTTAAATCGCCTCGCCTATAGAAGGAGGGTCGAGTGATCGTGAGAGTATGCGAGTAACAAAATGACCGAGACGCATCGTCCGCGTGTCAAATATGTCATCGGTCCCGATGGCAGCCCATTGACCGTCGCGGATCTGCCGCCGCCCACGACCAAGCGTTGGGTGATACGCCGCAAGGCCGAAGTGGTCGCGGCGGTGCGCGGCGGGCTCCTCTCCCTCGAGGAGGCTTGCACCCGCTACACGCTGACGGTGGACGAGTTTCTGAGCTGGCAGATGTCGATCGACCAGCATGGTCTCGCCGGATTGCGGACGACCCGCCTTCAGCAATATCGCATGTGATTTCGGCGCCCGATCGCGGCGCCTCTTTAAAAACGCAGAGCCGGCGCGCCTTCGAGGCGGCCGGCTCTTCGTCGTTTCAGGGCCTTTTTCGCCCGCTCGAGTCTTTCCGGGTTTCATTGAAACACGGAAAGACTCTCGGCCTTTGTTTTGACCGCGTTTCCAACGCCGAACCGGTGTCCACTTCGGCTGGAAACGCTCTCGGCCGTCAGCTCTCGCTATCGGCGCGGCCGCGCAATGTCTCGGCGAGACGTCCGCGCTCGAACACCAGCACGACGACGAGCGCGAACAGCAGCGGGACGATGAGATAGAGCAGGCGGAACACCAGGAGCGCTGTCAGCACCTTGAGCCGCGGCACATCCGGCATGGCCTTGATGAAGATGAGCTCGAACACGCCGAGCCCGCCGGGCGCGTGGGAAACCAGCGCCGCCGAGAAGGACAGGAGGAAAGTGCCGAGGACGACGATATAGGGCGTGCCGCTGCCCTCCGGCAGAGCGAAATAAATGATGCCGGCGGCGCCGATCAGCTCCAGAGGCGCGGCGAACATCTGCCGGATCATCACCTCGGGCCTCGGATACATCACATGGATCTTGCCCAGATCGATCGGCTTGAAGTGCATCAGCGAGCCGATGACATAGAGCGCCACGGCGCCGAGGCAGGAGAGGCCGATGATCAGCGCCGTATGCTCATTGGTGAGCATCTCCGGCAGCATGCCGGAGAGGCGGCCGAGCAGGCTCGGCTGATAGGTGAGCAATATGCCTGTGAGCAGCACTGTGCCCAGGCCGAAAGTATAGGAGCACAGCACCACCAGCACCGCCACCTGACCGGCCGTCAGGCCCTTGGTGGAATAGGCCCGGTAGCGCACCACGGCGCCGGAGAACACCGACGCGCCGATATTATGCGAGAGCGCATAAGTGGTGAATGAGCACAGCGAGATGAACACCATGGAGATGTGCTTCACGCCGAGGTGCAGCAGCGCGATCCGATCGTACCAAGCGAGCGCCACATAGGCGAGCAGAGAGCAGAAGCCGGCCGCGATCCAATGGGAGACGGAAATGGCCCGAAGATCGGCCCAGACCTCCTCGCCGACCGACTCCCCGCGAAATTCGCCATAGAGAAGATAGAAAGAGGCGATGACCGCCGCCAGCCCGACGAGGGGCCAGACATATTCCAAAATTTTTTTCATGGGGCGCTGCGGGTTCGGCGCTCCCGGTGCGGAGCGCGCGCTCTCACTGGCATGGCCACGCCGCGACCGCAAGCCTGAATGCCGGCTGTGGCGGTCGGCTGTAGCTTGTCCGCCGCGCAGGGGCTGCTAATCTCGCGCGGTTATTTCAGTGAGCGAGTGGCGGGGACGATTATGGCCGGTTTTTCGATCCTCGGTCTCCCGGGGCCGGAGTTTTTGGCCCTCTATGCGGGCGTGGCGGGGGTAACGCTCGGCCTTTCCTTTCTCTTCATCCGCGCGGCCGATCCGACGCGCGACATGGCCCGGCTGAAAGTGCCGAGCGAGCCCGACGCCATCGCGCTCGCCTATCTCTCGGGCGGCGTCAATAATGTCATCCGCACGCTTTTGTTCGATCTGCGCCAGCAAGGCTATGTGGGCATAACCGACGGGCGGCTGGAGCGGGCCGCCGGCGCCCAGTCCGGCCGCGTGCTGGACGCGCGTTCGGCGCGCGTGCTGATGGCGCTTTCGGCGCGGCCGACGCCAGGCGAGCTCTTCGCCGATCCAGCGCTGGCGGCCGATATAGAACGACTCTGCGCGCCAGAGCGGCGGCGCCTCGTCGAGAATGACCTGCTCGCGCCGCTCGGCGTCGGCCAGACCGCCGGCACGGCCTTTATCCTCGGCTCGATCGTCCTCCTCGGCCTTGCGGCCAGCAAGCTGGCGGCGGCGCTCCTCGCCGGCCATCACAATGTGATCTTCCTCATCGGCATGGCGGCGGCCGCCGAAATCTTCCTCTGGATGCTGACCTCCAAGGCCCGCAAGCGCATCGCCAGCGCGCGCGGGACAGCCTATCTCGCGGCGATCAAGCGCGCCTATGGGCGCAGCCTCTCCGAAAAGCTCGGCCAGGCGAAATCGCGGCCCGCCGGGGCTGCGGCTTTCGACGCCGGCTCGCTCTTCCTCGTCTCGGTCTTCGGCTATGAGGCGCTGAAGGGCGCCCTAGAGCCGGAATTCATGAGCCTATTCAGGAAGTCGGCGAGCGATTCCTCCGGCTCCTGCGGCTCGTCCTGCAGCGGCGGCGGAGACGGCGGCGGTGGTTGCGGCGGCTGCGGCGGCGGCGGCGACTGAACCGCATGGCGACGCCCGCAGAGCTGCGCGCCGGCCTCGGCTATCGGCCGCAGTTCTGCGCCGATCTCTTCGCCAATCGCGAAAAGATCGAGATCGTCGAGGTCATCGCCGACCATTATCTCGACGCCTCGCGGGAAAAGCGCGCCGAGCTCGATCTCCTCGCCGATCATTTCCCCATCGTGCCGCATGGACTCGATCTCTCGCTCGGCTCGGCGGAGGGCGTCGATCCCGTTTATCTGAAGAAATTGGCGGCGCTCGTCGCGCGGCTCGACCCGCCCTGGTGGAGCGAGCATCTCGCCTTCACCAGGGCGGGCGGAATCTCCATCGGCCATCTCGCCGCCCTGCCCTACACGCAGGAGGCGGCGGAGGCGGTGGCGCGCAATGTCGAGACCGTGCGCCGGGCGATACCCACTCCGCTGATCCTCGAAAATCCGACCGTCATCGCGCTCGTCCCCGGCTGTGAGATGGACGAGGCGGGTTTCCTCACCCGCGTGCTGGAGCTGACCGGCTGCGGCTGGCTCTGCGACGTCACCAATCTCTACACCAACGCCGTCAATCAGGGCGTCGATCTCGAGGCCGAGCTCGACCGCTGGCCCTTCGAGCGCGTGGTCCAATTCCACATCGCCGGCGGGCGGCGGCTGCGCGGCCTGCTGATGGACAGCCATGACGCCCCGGCGCCGCCGGAAATCTGGAGCCTGCTCGAGAAAATCCTGCCCCGCGCGCCGAATGCGCGGGCGATGGTGCTGGAGCGGGACGAAAATCTGCCGCCCTTCGGCGACCTGGTCGAGGAGGTCGCGCATGCGCGCGCGATCGGCCGCCTATGCCGCTGAAGGAGACGCAGGCGCTGCTGGCGCTTCTCTATACGGACGAGACGTTCCGCGAGGCCTTCTTCCGCGCGCCGCTCGAGCGCGCGCGGCAATTCGGGCTCGGCGAGGCGGAGGCCGAGAGCTTCGCCCGCATCGATCCCGCCGCCGTCGCGCGTTTCGCCGATTGTCTGAAGGGAAAGCGGACGCTCGACGCGCGCAAGACGCTGCCGCTGACCCATACAGCGCTGGGCGCGCGTTTCGATCGCGAGCTTTTCGCCGCCATCTCCGGCCCGCCGCGGCCGGGGCGCCATCGCGCCGATGCGGCCGCGCTCGCAGCGCGCCTCGCGCGCGCCGAGCCCCAATGGATCGGCGATCTCGCGCGCTTCGAGCTGGCCTTTGTCGAGGCGGGCGCGCGCCACAATTGTTTTGCGCTGCGGTTCTTCCGCTATCCGGTCGCCGAGATCGCGGAGCAGCTCGCCTACGGCGCTGCGCCGGGCGCGACGAGGCGTCCCAGCGTCGGCGTCTGGCTGCGGCTTTTCGGCTCGCGCCTCTTCTATTTTCTGGCCTGAGCCAGAAAGACCTCAGACGCGTCGTTCGGCGACGAGATCGATGACGCGATCGCCGCCACGGTCGCGGGCTTCCTGGCCCTGCGCCTTGCCCAGCTCCTCGGCCGCGTCCTTCATATGCGTCTCCGCCTCGACCAGCTGGTCCTTGAGATCGGCGACAGAGCGCAGGAGATTGTCGCGACGGGTGCGCGCGGCCTGAGCATAGGTCGGATAGGCGAAGTGATTGGGATCGGTGATATTGGCCCGCTGCTCCTCATGAGCGATCTCGCGATCGAGATCGCCCGTCATGCGGGTGAATTCGGCGATCATCGTCTGAAGCTGCGCCACGCGGCGCCGGCACTCTTCGGCGTGAAAACGTTTCAGCCGAACCAAGGCATCTCGCGACTTCATGACACTACTCTCCGGCACAAGTTACTTACGACACATGCGAACACAATCGCTTTTTCGCGAGACGAGCGGAAATATGGCGCAAGGAGGTTGCTCGAGTGTTACTGCTCGACGTTTCTCGCGCCGAAACAAAAAAGCGCCGCAATTTCAATCATCCCACTCGGCCAGTCGGAGCCGCGCCCTATATCAGCGGCCGCGGGCGCCGCCCGTCCTGAGGTTTCTGACCTGGAGAGGAGGCGGAGATGAGACGAGCCTTTGCAGTCATTGCGGCGGCCGGGGTCGCCGCGCTCCTTTCGGCGGCGCCGTCGGGCGCCGATCATGTGGGGACGCATAAGGTCCTCTTGCCGGGCGACATTCCCTTCACGGCCGGGCCGCCGTCGCTGCCGGCCGGGGCGGAGGCCGCCGTCCTCTATGGCGATCCCGCCAAGGAGGGCATGTTCGTGATGCGGCTGAAGGCGCCCAAGGGCTACCGCATTCCGCCGCATACGCATCCCAAGGCGGAGGTCGTCACGATCGTTTCCGGGCGGATGCGGCTCGGCCTCGGTCAGGCGGCGGATCGGGCGAGCGTCGAGGAGCTGCCTGCGGGCGCCTTCTCCGTCATGCCGGCGGGCGTGGCGCATTACGCTTTCTTCGACGCGGAGACAGTGCTCCAGATCGACGCCATGGGGCCTTGGAGCATAGATTACGTCAATCCCAAGGACGATCCGCGCAATCAGATCGCGCCGGCGCAGCGGTGAGAGGCGCGGCCGTCAGCTCGCCAGCTCCTTCAGCCCGCGGCGGATGAGCGCGCCCGTATCGGCCCCCTCGCCCATCGCCTCGAGGCTCTTGGCGACGGCCGCCGCCGCCTGCGGGCGCCCATAGCCGAGATTGACCAGCGCGGAAATGGCGTCCTGCGCCGCCTGGGGCGCCGCCGCCGGCTCCTCGCCGGAAAGCCGCGCCACCACCGGATCGATTCCGGCGAAGGCCGGGGCCTTGTCCTTCAGCTCCGCAACGATGCGCGCCGCCAGCTTGGGGCCGACGCCGGAGGCGCGCGCCACCATCGCTTTGTCCTGGCCCGCAATGGCGGAGGCCAGCTCGCCCGGCGAGAGAATGGACAAAATGGCGAGCGCCACTTTCGAGCCCACCCCCTGCACGCTCTGCAGCAGGCGGAACCAATCGCGCTCGGCCTCCGACGAGAAGCCGAACAGACGTATGGCGTCCTCGCGCACCTGCGTCTCTATGGAGAGCGCCGCCGCCTCCCCGACCGGCGCGAGCTTTTGCAGCGTGCGCGTCGAGCAGCTCACCACATAGCCGACGCCATGCACGTCGATAATGACGAAATCCTCGCCATAGGAATCGACGATTCCCTTGAGCTTGCCGATCATCTCGCCCCCGCGATGAAGGCCGATCCGATGCGCCCACCGGATGATGGGACGAAGCTTCCCTCATCCTGAGGAGCGGCCGCAGGCCGCGTCTCGAAGGACGAGGGAAGCGTCACGCGGCGCCCAATGGAGCTCGCCCTCGTGCTTCGAGACGGTCGCTTCGCGACCTCCTCAGCATGAGGGCGAGGATGATTGTCCATGGCCGAGCCGCGCCCGGACCGCGAGCCTTCAGGCTCGCACATCGCCCCGCGCGAGACGCTCATCGCGCCCCCGCGGCGAGCTTGCGCGCGGCGATGCGGCCGGCGCGATGATGGGCGTGGCAGATGGCGACAGCCAGCGCATCGGCGGCGTCGGGGCTGTCGGCCCGGCTCAACGGCAGCAGCACGCGCACCATCATGCCGATCTGCGCCTTATCGGCGTGGCCATTGCCGACCACGGTCTTTTTGACGACATTGGCGGCATATTCCTCCACCTCGAGCCCGGCGAGCGCCGGCGCCGCCAGCGCGACGCCCCGCGCCTGTCCGAGCTTCAACGCCGATTGCGGATCGCGATTGACGAAAGTCTCCTCGATCGCCGCCTCATGCGGCGCATAATCCTCGATGATGCGCGCAAGGCCGCGCTGCAATTGCGCGAGCCGCTCGCCCATGGAGGCGTCGCCGTCCGAATGCAGCGAGCCGCAAGCGACAAAGGAGAGCCGCGAGCCGCGCGACGCCTCGACGACCCCCCAGCCCGTGTTGCGAAGGCCCGGATCTATGCCGAGGATGCGAATCGTCTCGTCCGTCATGGCGGGAGGTTAGGGGGAAAGGGCGGCGAGGGGTAGCGGCGTCTCTCGCGCCGGGCGGCGCGCCCACCTCCCCCTCGAGGGGGGAGGTCGATCGCCGAAGGCGAGCGGGAGGGGGTGATCCCCGAGTCTCGGGCATTGACCCCACCCCGGACCGCTCCGCGGTCCGACCCTCCCCCTAAAGGGGAGGGTGGAGGGCGAAGCTTTTTGGATGCGGCGCGCCGCGAGCGACGAAAGCGCGCGGCTTCGCGCCCGCCGCCGGAATTCGGCGCGGGAGGATGGGAGGTCCGGGACGCGGCGGCTCCGTTTGGCCGTCGCGTAAAAGGAATTGCGCATCGAAGCCGGAAGCATCCCGGACCACGGCCGCCTTTTCTGTTCGCCGCCTGCGGGCTCAGGGTTGTTTTCCCCTTTCGGGTAGTCTATCCCCGCGCGAGCCTCGGAAATTCGGCCGACTTTCGCATGTGTTCCCACATGCCTCCGCACGAAGGAGAAGCCGTGCCGGCGGCGTGGCGTCGCTCGAGACGAGAGAGGGTCTGCCCCCGCCCTTGCGAACCGCGCCCCCGTCGACGCCGCCTACCCTTCAAGGCGACGCCCCACCGGTGGAGGCAGACAGAGAATAGGAATTTAGTCCGCATGTGTCAAGGGGCGGCCTCACGCCGAGGCGACCCATCGAGGGGCTGTCGAATGTGGACAACATCGCGAGACGCCGCGGCCGTCGCAGGCGGTCGGACGAATGCCGAAAGGGACACGCTTACCCTCCCCTTCAGGGGGCAGCCAAAGATCGGGCCGCGACCTCGGAGCGCATTTCTGCCCTAATAATGCAGCTTGTGAATTCCATTAAATTCATGGGAGCGCCGACCGGGGTTGGCAACGCGCAGCCCTCGATCCCCTGCGGGTCCAGCTGGGGAATCGCGCTACCGGTATATGGCTGTGCCGCGTGCGGCACGCCCCGGTGCAGATAACTAGACCGCCGTTTGTAGTGGCGGTCAAAAATCCATTTTGCTCCCGCGCCGAGGTGACGAACTCCCAGGTCTGCAACACGTCTCGAAATCTTATAGATTGGCTGCCCGCAACTTGCACAATTTTTCGGCGGCTCGTCGATTAAGCTCACCACTTCGAGAGCGGAGATCAGAAGGGCTGCAGCGGTATCGTTATGCAGGTGCGGAGCGGATAGCAGCATTATCCGCGCCTCATGAAACAGCTGCGCGGCGCGCGCTAGCCTTTCCCCCTGCCCAATTGAGCCCGCTACAATGCTATTTCCATAACTCAGTTGGTCGGTAGATAGACAAAGTTTTCCACTCATGATGGGGTGGTCTTCCAACCAATCTATTTGATCAAAAAAAATATTACGACACAGATCATCGACATGCGGCACACCACTCTCGATGCCGGTCTGGTAAAATGCACAATTTGTCCAGACTGAGAGGGAATCCATTAGAATTTTACTTCTCAACGCGAACACATACTCACAATCCACCTGATCGAACGCATCAAGCACCAAACGAATCTCTACGAACTTTTTACCGATAGGCACGATCGACCAATTATTTGATCCAAATGACCCGAATTCGATAGGAGGAAATACAGAAAATTTTGCTTTCATGCTGAATTGTGAAAGCATTCTCATCGAGTTCTCGGCTTCCCTTGTACACTCTGTTAACAATTTGTCCAAGTCTGGATAGAAACGATAAAGCTCCATGTCGGGATCAAATAAAATGGATTCCAGCACTCCACGCTGTCGATAACGCACAGAGACCTCTAACCTTGGTGAATGAGAACCTAAAGTCGCCCATCCAAACCGAATAAGCTGTCGATTTCCCTCCCGATGAGGCATATAAAGCCAACCCATTCCTCCGAACCGACCGCGCATACGCGCCCATAACGCTCGAAGTAACAGATTGGTTTCGTCGAGAGAGTTTAGGTTAATTCCGCTGACTTCGATCATAAGGGCCATTAGTTCGCTATCGGCACGGGCGGACTTTCATTCTAGACTCATACGCGCAAATTGACATCGCCGTGCAAACTCACACCCCTCACCTCCCCCACCCCACACAACATCATCCCCACCCGCAGCTCCGCCGCGAAAATATCCAGCATGTTCTCCACGCCCGCCTGCCCCGCCGCGGCCAGCGCATAGGCGTAGGCGCGGCCTAAAGCCACGCCCTTCGCGCCCAGCGCCAGCAGGCGCAGGACGTCGAGACCGGAGCGGGCGCCGGAATCGGCGAGGAGCAGAAGATCGTCGCCCACCGCATCGGCGATGCGCGGCAGCATGCGGGCGACGGAGGGCGCGCCGTCGAGCTGGCGGCCGCCGTGATTGGAGACGATGATCGCCTCCACGCCGCAGCGCATAGCGTCGCGCGCGTCGGCCTCGTCCAGCACGCCTTTCAGAATGATGCGGCCCGGCCAGCGCGCGCGCACCCAATCCAGCGTGGACCAATCGAGCGTGGGATCGACATTGGCGGCGATGTCGCGCAGATAATTCTTCTGCTTCATCGCGCCGCCGAGATAGGCCGCGACATTGCCGAGATCATGCGGCCGACCCATGAGGCCGACATCATAGGCCCAGGCGGGCCTCACCAGCGCCTGCGACAGGCGCCGCTGCGGCGCGAATGGCCCGGCCATGCCGGAATGCGCGTCGCGATAGCGCAGCCCCAGCGCCGGCAGATCGACGGTGAAGACGAGATGCTCTATCCCCGCGGCGCGGGCGCGGGCGAGCATATTCTCCATGAAGCCGCGATCTTTCAGCATATAGAGCTGCAGCCAGATCGGCCGCGCGCTCGCCGCGACCACCTCCTCCAGCGGACAGACGGAAAGAGTGGAGAGAATGAAGGGAACGCCCTTTTTCTCCGCCGCCCGCGCGCCCTGAACCTCGCCCCGCCGCGCGAACATGCCGGACATGCCGATGGGCGCGATCAGCACCGGCAAATCCGCCGCGACGCCGAGCCACTGCGTGGAAAGATCGACGCCGGCGACGCCCTGCATCACGCGCTGGCGCAGCGTCACGCTCTGAAGGTCGGCCATATTGGCGGCGAGCGTGCGCTCGGCGCCGGCGCCGCCGTCTATATAGTCGAACAAAAAGCGCGGCAGGCGCCGCCTTGCGGCCTCGCGATAATCGGCGGCCGAGGAAATAATCATCGCGGGTCCTTCGAGGATTGCGCGGCGCTCATGCGAATTTGCCGATCGCCTTGGCGGAGGCGATTCCGCGGAAAGTGTGGAAATTGGGGCTCGCTCGGGTTTCGCGGCAATAGCGGTCGAAATCCTCGGCGCTGACGTCGATCATGACGACATCCCAGCCGCTCGCGCGCCAATTGGCGATTTCCTTCGCTTGGAGGCGAAGCCATTTGTCGTGAGTGTCGGCCGGATAATTATCGACGCTGTGACGCAAAAGCTCGTGATCGGCCGCAGTGACGCGCGGGAGATAGGTCGTCGGCACGCTCGGCTTCTCCTCCTCGAGAATCGCGCGCCGACTCTTACACCGTAAGAGATGGCGACGCCGCCTCCCGAAAATTATAGGTCGCTCCGCTCGCGGTTCATCCCCTGGTCATCTGCGCGGGGGCATAGAGCGAGCGCCGCTATTTTGCGGCTCACGATCGAGGGGGGAACATGGCCATCGGTCCAGATCCTCGCGGCGCGCTGATCGCTCTCTGCAGATTCGGCCTCGGAGCCAAGCCCGGCGATCTCGCCGCGGCGGCCGCCGATCCGCGCGGTTTTCTCTTGGAAGAGCTGCGCCGGCCCAATGTCGGCCGGCTGGAAAATGCTTCGCTCGCCCCGTCCAATGTCGCCCTGCAGGCGCTGTTCGCCGATCAGCAGGAAAAGCGCATGGAGCGCGAGCGCGCCATGGCCACGGAGGCGACGCGCGTCTCCATGGCCGGTCCCGGAGCGGCGATGGCCGCGCCCGGCCCCGCCGCGCCGCCGCAAGGCGCCGACGGCAAGCCCAAGCCGCAAGAGCCGCCTGTCGAGCAGAAATTGTTTCGCGCCGAGGCGATGGCGCGTTTCGAGAAACAGGCGAGCGCGCCGGCCGGCTTCGTCGAGCGTCTCGTCGCTTTCTGGTCCAATCATTTCGCCGTTTCGGTCGCCAAGGGACAAATCCTCCGCGTCGCCGCCGGCCCCTTCGAGCGCGAGGCGATCCGGCCGTATGCGCTCGGCCGCTTCGCCGATCTGCTGGCGGCGGTCGAGAGCCATCCGGCCATGCTCTACTATCTCGACAATCAGCGCTCCATCGGGCCGGGCTCGGCGGCGGGGCGCTTCGCCGGCAAGGGCCTCAATGAAAATCTCGCGCGCGAGATCCTCGAGCTGCATACGCTCGGCGTCGGCGGCGGCTATTCGCAGGCCGATGTGACAGCGCTGGCGCGCATCATCACCGGTTGGAGCTTCGCGGAAGCCGAGAGCGAGATCGGCGAGCCGGGCGGCTTCGTGTTCAAGGCCAATTGGCACGAGCCGGGCGCGCCCGCTCTGCTCGGCAAGGACTATCCGCAAACGGGACGCGAGCAAGGCGCGGCGGCGCTCGCCGACATCGCCCGCCATCCGGCGACGGCGACGCATATAGCGACCAAGCTCGCGCGGCATTTCATCGCCGACGCGCCGCCGAAGCCGATCGTCGAAACGCTGGCGAAAACCTTCCGCGACACGGAGGGCGATCTCTCGGCCGTGGCGGAGGCGCTGATCGCGAGCGATCTCGCCTGGAGCGAGCCTCTCGCGAAAATCCGCACGCCGGACGAATATCTCATGGCGGTGGCGCGGGCGACGGGCGTCCTGCCCAATGATCCGGGCCAATATCTCAACATGCTGAACGCCATGGGCATGCCCTTGTGGCAGCCGCCCGGCCCCAATGGCTATCCCGACAGTCTCGACGCTTGGGCCTCGCCCGAGGCGATGAAGCTGCGCCTCGACGTCGCCTGGCAGATGGCGCAGAGGCTGAAGGACATCGGCCATCCGCTGAGCGTGCTCGACACCGCCGCCGGCCTCGCCGCCTCCCGCGAGACGCGGGAAGCGGCGTCGCGCGCGGAATCGCGCCCGCAGGCGCTCGCAATTCTCTTCATGTCCCCCGAATTTCAACGGAGGTGACGATGCGCATTCCCTCTTCCTCCACTCTCTCGCGCCGCCGCCTCCTCGCGCTCGGCGGCGTCTCTCTTGCTTTGGCGCATTTTCCGAAAGCGGCGAGCGCCGCGGCGGCGCGCGATCCACGCCTCGTCGTCATCGTGCTGCGCGGCGCGCTGGACGGACTCTCGGCCGTCGCGCCGATCGGCGATCCCGATTACGCGGCGCTGCGCGGGTCGCTCGCTCTCTCGCCGATCGGCGACAAGCCCGCTCTGCCGCTCGACGGATTTTTCGCGCTCAATCCCGCAATGCCGGTCTTCGCGCGTCTGTATAAGGAAGGAAAAGCGAGCGTCGTTCATGCGGTGGCGACGAGCTATCGCGAGCGCTCGCATTTCGACGGGCAGGATGTGCTGGAGAGCGGCTTCGCCGGCCCGGGGCACACGGAATCCGGCTGGCTCAATCGCGCCGTCTTCGCGCTGCAATCATCGGAGCCGGCGCGGCGTCGCGGGCTCGGCGTCGGCGCGGCGCCGCCGCTTGTGATGCGCGGGCCGGCGCCGGCGCTCGGCTGGGCGCCGCAAGTGCTGCCGCCGGCTGGCGAAGACCTCGCTCAGCGCGTGCTCGATCTCTACACGCATAGCGATCCGACGCTCGCCGCCGCGCTGCGGGCCGGATTGGACGCCGATAGAATCGCGACCTCGGGCGGGCTCACCGGCGATATGGCCAAGTCGCGCGGCGGCATGGACCAGCCCAATGGCATGCGTCAGGCCGCCATGGGCGCGGCGCGGCTGCTGGCGACGCCGGACGGACCGCGCGTCGCCGCCCTCGCCTTCGACGGCTGGGACACGCACGCCAATGAGAACGGCCTGCTGGCGACGCGCCTTACGGGCCTCGACGGCGCGCTGGAGGAATTCGAGAAAGGCCTCGGCGAGGCCTGGAAGGACACCGCCGTCGTCGCCATCACCGAATTCGGCCGCACGGCGCGCGTCAATGGCACTGGCGGAACCGATCATGGGACGGCGAGCGCCGCATTTCTGGCCGGCGGCGCAGTGAAAGGCGCGCGCGTCATCGCCGACTGGCCCGGATTGAAGACGAGCCGTCTCTATCAGGAGCGAGATCTCGCCCCGACCCATGATTTGCGCGCCGTGCTGAAGGGCCTTTTGACCGAGCAATTCGGCCTCACGGCGCAAGCGCTGGCGGAGAAGGCTTTTCCCGACTCCGCCGGCGTCGCGCCCATGCAGGGCCTCATCGCCGGATGAGAGGGGCGCCGAAGCGCCCCTCTCAGCCCTGTCGTTTCTCGATCTGCCCGATCGCGTCCACGACGGCGTCGAAGGTCAGGAGCGTCGAGGCGTGACGCGATTTGAAATCGCGCACCGGCTCCAGAATGGCGATTTCCTCCCATTTTCCATCGGGGGGAGCGCCATTCTCCTTCAACATTTTGCGGACGGTCTCGCGCAGGGCGCGCAATTCTTGCGGCGTGGAGCCGACAATATGGCGCGCCATGATCGAGGAGGCCGCCTGGCCGAGAGCGCAGGCTTTGACCTCATGTGCGAAATCCGCCACTTTTCCATCCGATAGGGTGAGATCGATCGTGACGGTCGATCCGCACAGCTTGGAATGGGCGGTGGCGCTTGCATCTGGAGCTTTGAGCCGACCGACGCGCGGTATCTGCGCGGCGAGCTCCAGTATGCGCTGGTTGTACACTTGATCGAGCATTGTGGCCGATAAGTTGCTAGCGGGGGGTTACGTGGAATCCTTCCACTGAGTATATAATTCCGCAGGCCGCGTTGAAAGCGGCCGTCTTCCCCGAAGTGGTCGGGCCAATCGTCTATCTGGAGGCGCCACATGGATGCCGTGGTTAAGTCCTTGCTCGACCGTAACGAGACGGCCGAGACTCCCGTCGAGCGCCCGACCCGCGAGGAAGCGGAGGCGGCAGTGCGCGTGCTGCTGCGCTGGGCGGGCGACAATCCCGAAAGGGAGGGTCTCAAGGAGACGCCCCGCCGCGTCGTGAAGGCCTATGAGGAGTTCTTCCGCGGCTACCAGGAGGACGCCGGCGAGGAGCTGGCCCGCGTCTTCGAGGAGGTCGAGGGCTATGACGACCTCGTGCTGGTCCGCGACATACCGTTTTTCTCGCATTGCGAGCATCACGTCGTTCCTTTTGTCGGAAAAGCGCATATCGCCTATTATCCGACCGGCGGCGTTGTCGGCCTCTCCAAGCTGGCGCGGCTCGTCGACGTCTACGCCCGCAGGTTGCAGACGCAGGAAGCGATGACGGCGCAGATCGCCACCGCGATCAACCAGCATCTGACGCCGCGCGGCGTCGCCGTGCTGGTGGAGGCGGAGCATATGTGCATGTCCATGCGCGGCGTGATGAAGCAGGGCTCCTCCACGGTGACGGTGCAGTTCTCGGGCGTGTTCCGCGACGATCCGGCCGAGCAGGTGCATTTCTACACGCTGCTGCGCGGCGCCCGCTGACCGCTTCCCTGGGGAAATCCAATGTCCGCTCTGCCGCCGGCCGAGGCCCATGCGCTCGAGGAAGGGCTCGCCCTCGCGCCGCGCTATGACGCCCAAGGGCTCATCGTCTGCGTCACCGTCGAGGCGGCGACGAACGAGGTGCTGATGGTCGCCTATATGAACGCTCTGGCGCTCGAGAAGACGCTGGAGACCGGCGTCGCGCATTATTGGTCGCGCTCCCGACAGAGCCTCTGGCGCAAGGGCGACACCTCCGGCCAAGTGCAGAAAGTGGTGTCGCTGAAGGTCGATTGCGACCAGGACGCGCTGATGCTGGCTGTCGAGCCCGGCGGCGACGGCAAGGCCTGCCACACCGGCCGCAAATCCTGCTTCTATCGCCATGTCGAGAATTTGGGCGAGAGCGGCGCCGCTCCCCGCCTCGTTCTCGAGAGCTAAAAGCCACGACGTCCCACTCTGGTAGGCCTAAGTGACCGAGCTCGAAACAGCCGTGCAGGAGATCGCCGCCGAAATGGCGGCGCGGCCGGATCGCGGCGAGGTCGCGAGCTATATTCCCGAGCTGGCGGGGGTCGACCCCGGCGCTTTCGGCATGGTGGCGATCGACGCCGAAGGCCGCGTCGCCGCTGGCGGCGACGCCGACCTGCCCTTCTCGATTCAGAGCATATCGAAAGTCTTCACGCTGACGCTGGCGCTCGGCATGGTGGGCGATCTGCTCTGGCGGCGCGTCGGCCGCGAGCCCTCCGGCAATCCGTTCAACTCGATCGTGCAGCTGGAGCGCGAGCGCGGCGTGCCGCGCAATCCCTTCATCAACGCCGGCGCCATAGCGGTGACGGATGTGATCTTGTCCGGCCATCAGCCGCGCGAGGCTCTGGGCGAGATTTTGCGCTTTCTGCAGTTTTTGGCCCAGGACGATACGATCTATGTCGACCGGGCCGTGGCGGAATCGGAGAAACGCACCGGCTTTCGCAATATCGCGCTCGCCAATTATATGAAATCCTTCGGCGTGATCGCCAATCCGGTGGATTTCACGCTCGGCGTCTATTTCCACCATTGCGCGATCGCCATGACCTGCCGGCAGCTGGCGATGGCGGGGCGCTATCTCGCCCATTCGGGCCGTGTTCCCTCTACCGGATCGCCCTCGACCGGATCGTCGGTGGTCTCGCCCGAGCGCGCCCGCCGCATCAACGCGCTGATGCTGACCTGCGGCCATTATGACGGCTCGGGCGAATTCGCCTATCGCGTCGGCCTGCCCGGCAAGAGCGGCGTCGGCGGCGGCATATTGGCCGTCGCGCCCGGCAAGGCGTCCATCGCAGTCTGGTCGCCGGGCCTCGACGCCAATGGCAATTCCCATCTCGGCCGCATCGCGCTGGAGAAGCTCGCGCGGCGCATGGGCTGGTCGATCTTCGGAACCGAGCCGGCCTGAGCCGAAGCCGCGATCCGGCCCCTCACCGCTGCGGCGGCGCCGTTAACCGCCCCGCTACTTTCAGCGCGCAGCCTTCCGCCCAATATAAGAAAGATCAAGACGGGCGGAGACGGCAGGCAGGAGAGGCGCGATGACGGCCTTTTTTCGCAATCCCTTCGACAGATGGGCGCCGGATGGCGGCGGCGGGGTCGATGCGCCGCCCATTGCGCGCGAGCCCGCTCCGCCTATAGCGCGGCCCAAGATCGGCTTGGCGCTGGGCGCCGGCGCCGCGCGCGGCTGGTCGCATATCGGCGTGCTGCGCGAATTGGCGGCGCATGGGATCGTGCCCGATGTGGTCGCCGGCACCTCCATCGGCGCCGTGGTCGGCAGCTGCTACGCCGCCGGCAAGCTGGACGCCGTGGAAGCCTTCGCGCGCTCCATGACCAAAAGGCGCGTCTTCACCTTCATGGACCTGTCCTTCTCCGGCATGAGCCTCATCGGCGGCGAGCGGCTGCGCGCGGCGCTCGAGAAAGAGCTGACCGACGTCACGATCGAGGATCTGCCGGTCCGCTTCGCCGCCGTCGCCACCGAAGTCGGCACGGGACACGAGGTCTGGCTGAAGCGCGGAGCGCTGGCGCCGGCCGTGCGCGCCTCCTACGCTCTGCCCGGCATTTTCGAGCCCGTGCGCATCGGCGACCGTTGGCTCTTCGACGGCGCGCTCGTCAATCCGATTCCGATCACCGTCTGCCGGGCGCTGGGCGCCGATTTCGTGATAGCGGTGAACGTCACAGCCGATACGATGTATCGCTCCCATGTGATCCACGATCATCACGCCCATGCCGGCGGCGGCCGCGCGAAAGAAAGCGCGCCCTTCGCCGACGCCTCGGAGCCCGGCCTCGCGGCGCATCTGCTGCCGCGCTATTTCCAGCGCCGCCCCGGCGCCGCGCCCAATGTCGCGGCCTCGATGATCGACGCCTTCAACATCATCCAGGACCGCATATTGCGCTCGCGCATGGCCGGAGATCCGCCGGACGCAACCATCCACGCCCGCCATGAGGATGTCGGCATGTTCGACTTCCACCGCGCCGAGGAGTTGATCGAGCTCGGCCATGAGGCGACCAGGCGCTCGCTGCCCAATATATTCGCCCACATACCGCTGGTCGGCGCGACGCCGTGAGCCGCAGACAAGCGGCTCCGGCGTCACCCTCGCGGAGCGGCGGCTCTCAGGCCGTCGCGATATAGGCGCGAAGCTCCTGGCGCTCGGACTCGATCTCGTCGATACGGCATTTGACGACATCGCCGATCGAGACGAGGCCGGCGAGACGCCCGTCGCGCAGAACCGGCAGATGACGGCGGCGCTCCACCGTCATCGCCTCCATCGTCGCTTCCAGCGAATGATCCTCGGCGATCGACATGGGATCGGCGGTCATGAAGCGCGCGACCTCGTCGCGGAGCGCCTCGACGCCGCCGCGCGCAATGGCGCCGACGATGTCGCGCTCGGTGATGAGGCCGACGACCTCGTCATCGGCGTCGACCACGACGAGCGCGCCAATGCCGCGGCGGGTCAGCTCTTCCGCCACTTGCAGCAATGTCCGTCCAGGCGCGATGGTGACGACCTCGGCCCCCTTGCGGGCGAGTATGCGGGCGACATTCATATGAAATCCCTCCCCTCTCGCTAGTTTACTTGTCGCTCTCGACTTGCCGCTAGTTGTTGCGGTTACTCACGGCCTCCCTCGCGCCGACGGTCGAAGGCGCCGAACAGGAGAAGCCCCGCCACAAAGCCTCCGACATGCGCCTCCCAGGCGATCTGCTCCGTCGACCCCGCCGCGCCGGGAAATAGACCGAAGATCAGATTGGCCGCGAACCAGAGACCGACGAAGGCGAGCGCGCGCCGGTTGGACCAGAGCTCGGCGAGGCTCGACGCGCGCCGCGACGCATAGGGCGCCCCGATCCGCGAATCCTGGGCGAAAGCGAAACGCGCGCTCGCCGCCATGGTTCCCGATATGGCCGCCGAGGCGCCGACGACCGGGCCGAGATCGAAAGGATGGATCGCAAAATGCGCCGCCGCGCCCGCCGCCGCCGTCAGCGCCAGAAAGGCGAGGAAGCGCGCCGCGCCGAAACGGCGGGCCAGCGGCGAGCCGAAGGCCGCGAGCGTCACGCCATTGACGGCGAGATGCGTCCAATTGGCGTGCAGCAGCGCATAGGTGACGAAGGTCCACCAGGGCAGGCGCTCCGCGCCCAGAGCCTCGGCGATATCGCCGGCCTCGACGCCCGGAGCGAGCTGCCCCGCTATGGAGCGCATGAAAGCGTCCGGCGCCAAAACGATCGAGATTCGTCCCGGAACGAAAGCCAGCGCGGAGAAGATCTCGGAGACCGTCGCGCCCGGCAATGCGCCGAGCGCGAACTGAATCGCCGCCAGCACGGCGAGCAGCGCCGTGACCTCGCCGGGCAGATTGAGGATTTTCTCCCTCTGCGGCCTCGCCTCGAAACGATCGTTCATCTCAGAGCCCGTCCTCGGCTCGCCGGAGCCATTGCGCGTGGTTACCGATTTCTTGCCGCTGGCATGCCGCCTGCTCTTCAGCTCTCGCCGCTCGGGGGCGGGCGGCAGGGCGCGCCGATTCGACGCAAAGTCCTTCACGATACGCCGTTTTGGAAACAAAATGAGACACAAGGTCAACCAGCAACTCTACGCCTATTGGAGCCGCTTGAAAGGGGCGCGATCGGCGCCCGAGCGGTCCGAGATCGACCCGGCGGAAATTCGCGAGGCGCTGCCCGATTCCTTCATCATCGAGATCGACGAAGCGGGCCGCTTTCCGATCCGCCTCTGCGGCACACGGCTGAACGCGCTCTGGCTCGACGAGCAGAAGGGGAAGTCCTTTCTCGATCTGTGGTCTCCCGAGGACCGCCGCACGCTCGCCTCGGTCATGCTGACCGTCATCGACGGCGTGGCTCCGGTTGTCGCTGGAGTCGAGGGACGCGCCGGCGACGAGGGCGACGTCTTGGAGCTCGAGCTGCTGCTGCTGCCGTTGCGTCATTTCGGCAAGACGCATTCCCGCGTTCTCGGCGCCATCGCGCCCGCGCGCCGTCCGCGCTGGCTCGGCGTCGCGCCCGCCAATCCGCTGCGGCTGACGTCTTTTCGCGTGATCGCGCCGAGCGAGGCGCATTTTCGTCTGTCGGAGCCGGTCGGTCGCCGCGTGGTGCGTCCCGCCGCGTCGGGACGGCCGGAGCTGGTGCTCTATCGGGGCGGAAAGGCATGAAAAATCAGCAGCGCGCCCCCGAAGAGGGGGCGCGCCGACCAGGGGCGAGAAATTACTTCGCGACCTGCTTGAGCTCCGCATCGGCGGCCTTCACATGCTCGGCGGCCTGAGCGAGATGGTTCTGGCGGGCCTCGTCGATGGTGGCCTTCAGATGGTCGATCGCAGCGGCGAGATGCGCGTCGGGCTTGAACTTCTGCAGCGACTCGGCCTTCTCCAGCGCGAGATCGGCATGATAGGCGAGAAGCCCGGTATCCTTCAGCTTGATCTGAGTGATCGCTTCCTCGACGTGGGTGGACGCCCGGTCGAGCCGGTCATCGGCGCGGGCCATTGTCGAGGCGAAAAGCGCGCCGCCGAAAGCGAGCGTGAGAGCGGCGGTTTTGAGCTTCATGGTCGTTTCCTCATGATCCGGCGGCGCGCGCATCGTCACTGAACGTATCGATTTATCGCGGCCGCCGATGATCGTGTCCTGCATTTAAATGCAAATGGGGGCGCCTTGCTAGCCCATCAGTAGGATTTTCCGCCGCCCCTCGCCGCTCACCAGAATTTCAACGCGGCGAGCAGACCTTTTTGCGTGACCTGGCGATCCTGCTCCTTGAGCTCGAGGAAGATCTGCCGCGCGCTCGCCCGCAGATCCAGCAGCTGCTCGTCCGAAACCTCGAAATCGACCGAAGCCGCCCGCAATTCGCGGCGCGCCGAATCGAGCTTTTCCTGCAACAGAGCGATCAGGGAATTCTTTGCCATTTTCTTGCTCTCTCACTCGCTTGGGCGAGCCTGAGAGCGGGAGCGAAAACAACGCTCGAATTCCCTTTGCGGGCCTCAATCAGATTCGCCGGTCGGGCCTGCATCCGAGGCCCCTCGGTTCTTTCGAACGCTCACGCTCGAGCGTCGTGGCGATTATCTTTGAAGTTTCGCCGATCCGCAATCCGGCCGCAGAGCCCTTCGAAAGCTACGCGGCGGCCACTCGGCGACGCCACGTCGGTAGCGTATGATTATTGCACAATCGCTTGAATCTATTAGGTTATCTAGGCGCAGCGCTGCGCAAATCCCCCAATGGCGAAGCGGCGACGCATCGATAGATTCGCTCTCGACGATTCAACGCGTTGCGTCGCGACTGTCGCGTTCTCGCCTATTCCCGACCAGGACCTTCCATGACATTCGCTCGCTGCGGCCTCGCCGCCGCGGCCGGGCTATTTCAGGCCCATGGCCTCGGGAAAGCGCAACAACGGTCACACGCGCGAGCGCGACCTCCCGCTGACGCCCTCCTAGCCGGCCATCAACGCGCGCATTGACGCCCCTACCGCGGGACGGGCTCCGCGCCCAAATGAGGCGTGGCGGCCGATCGCATAGCGGAGGAGAATATGGGCGATCAGATCGAGCTTTCGCTCACGCTCGAGCGCATCGACGCAGCGACGCTGCTCGAGAGCCTCGAGCGTCAGCTAGAGGCTCTGCAGAAGATCGAGCACACAGATGGCGCCGAGCTCTATTCCGCGGCGCAACGTGAGAAGAGCGCCATCATCCCAGTCATTATGGCGTTGGAGAGCGCCTTGCGCGCGAGCCGCCCACACTGAGTCTCATTGAATGATGAGGTCCGCCTGCAAGGCGCCGGCCGTCTTGATCGCCTGCAGGATCGAGATGATTCCTGTCGGCTTCAGCCCGATCTGATTGAGCCCGCGCACCAGCGTGCGCAATGTCGGCCCTTCCAGCGTGGCGACGCCGCCGACCTCCTCGGTCGCAGTGATGCGCGTCTGGGTGGTCACAGTCGTCCTGCCATTGGAGAAAGGCGCCGGCTGCGAGACCTCCGGCGTCTCATTGATGCGCACGGTGAGGCCGCCATGCGTCAATGCGACGGGCGAGATCTTCACATCCTGGCCGATCACCACAGTGCCGGTGCGCTCGTCTATGACGACGCGCGCAGGCGTGCTCGGCTCGACGCGCAATTCGCCGATCTCGGCAAGCAGGCGCGTCGCGCCGCCGCGCGTCGTCGTCAGCGCGATGGTGCGATTGTCGCGCTCGCGCGCGATGCGCTGATGATATTTCGCCTGCGAGTAGCGGTTGATCGCATCGACGATTTGCACCGCCGTCTGGAAATCCGGATTGCGCAGCTCCAGCATCAGCGCGCCATCCTCGCCGGAGGGACGCGGCGCCTCACGCTCGATCGTCGCGCCATTGGGCACGCGCCCCACAGTCGCGACGCCATGCGTCAACGTCTCGTTCTGGCCGCCGACGGCGAAGCCCGAGACCGCGATCGGCCCTTGCGCGATCGCATAGACATTGCCGTCTATGCCGGTGAGCGAGGTGAGCAGCAGCGTCCCGCCCATCAATGACGTCGCGTCGCCCATTGCGGAAACGGTGATGTCGATCGTCGAGCCCCAGCCGACGAAGGGCGGCAGCGCCGCCGTCACCATCACCGCGGCGAGATTGCGCGTGCGCAGCGAGCTGTTGCGCACATTGACTCCGAGGCGATCCAGCATGGAGGAAACGGATTGCTCGGTGAAAGGCGCATTGCGCAGCGTGTCGCCCGTGCCTTGCAGGCCGACGACGAGGCCATAGCCGAGCAGCTGATATTCCCGCACGCCGCGCGGAAAGGTGATGTCCTTGAGCCGCACCGAAGCGAGCGCCGGCGCGCTCATCAGCACGAGCAGAGCGATCGCGACGAGCCTGCGCATCAGCCCTCGCTCACGCGGATGGAGCCATCCGCCTGCACGCGGCCGGTGACGACGAGCCCGCTGTCCTGATTGCGCACGCGGATGAGATCGCCGACGGAGCCGGCCTGCAGAGCCGAGCCGTAAGCGATGATGACCATGCCGCCTTCATTGAAGACGATCTTCACCGACGCATTTATTGTGACGACCTTGGGCGCATCGACGGCGATCGTCGGAACCGGACGGTCCGGCAGCAGCGTGCGCCGCGCGACCTTGCCGATGAGCGCGCCTTTGGTCTCCGCGACCGAGCCATCGGCGCCGCCGCCGAAGCCGAAGGCGCGCTCGCCGAGCATGGATTCACGAATGACGTCGCCGGGATAGATGACGCCCAGCGGCACGGGGAGCATGCGCTCCTCCGCGCCGAGCGGCGAGAGGCCGCAGGCGACCGCGGCCAGCACGAGAACGACGAGCCGCGGCGGCCGCATCATCTGATTCCCTTCGAGACAGTACCTTCCATCTCGTCCACCGCTTGGATCACCTTGGAGCTGAGCTCGAAGGCGCGCTGCGCGGAGATGAGATTGACGAGCTCCTTGACCGGATCGACATTCGAGCTCTCGAGATAATATTGGCTGATCGTGCCGAAGCCAGGATCGCCCGGCACGCCGACGACCGGCGCGCCGGAGGCGACCGTCTGGCGGAAGAGATTGCCGCCCAACGCCTCGAGGCCCGATTCATTGGCGAAATTGGCGATCGTCAATTGGCCGAGCTGCTGCGGAGTCGTCTGCCCGCCGATGGTCGCCGAGACAATGCCCGATTGATTGACGGTGATCGCGGTGGCGTTATTGGGAATGACGATGGTCGGCGTCACCAGATAGCCGTCGCCCGTCACCAATTGTCCATTGGCGTTGGTGCTGAACGAGCCGGCGCGGGTATACACAGTCTCGCTGTCGGCGCCGACGATCTGGAACCAGCCGCGGCCTTGCAGCGCGAGATCGAGCTGATTGCCCGTCTGCGACAGCGAGCCTTGCGTCTGCAGGCTGCGGATCGCCGCGAGGCGCACGCCGAGGCCGGTCTGCGAGCCTTCCGGAATCGTCGCGTCACGGCCGCGGTTGGACACGCCTTGAAGCCGGTCCGCCTGATAGAGCAGATCGGTGAATTCCGCGCGGGAGCGCTTGAACGCGGTCGTGTTGATATTGGCGATATTGTTGGAGAGAACTTCGATATTCTGCTGCTGGGCGTTCATGCCCGTGGCCGCGATGGCGAGCGCTCGCATGGTTCTACCGATCCTTGTTCAAATCGTCATCCGGCTGATTTCCTGATAGGCGCCGACCGCCTTGTCGCGCACCGCGATCGCCGTCTGCAAGGCCCGCTCGGCGGACATGATCTCATCCACGACCTGCTGCACAGAGGCTTTGCCCTGCACGCTGGCGATGGAGGTCGCCTCGCTCGACTTCACCTTGTCGACGACATCCGTCGTGAGCTGATCGAGCACTTGCGAGAAGGACGCTCCGTCGACAGACGAAGCGGCTGCGCTCTTCGTCGCGCCGCTCAGCGCCGAGACGCCGGCGTTGGAAGCGACGGAGGCGACGATTCCGGGGACGAGTCCGATCATTGGCTTCCCTTCAGCAGATCGACCGTCATGGAGAGCAGATCGCGCGTCTGCTTCATGACTTGGAGATTGGCCTCATAGGCGCGATTGGCCTCGCGCATATCGGCCACTTCGGTGAGAATGTTCACATTCGGAAACTTCACATTGCCGTCCTTGTCCGCAGCCGGATTGCCCGGATCATGCTCGACGCGAAACGGCGTGCGATCGATGCCGACCGCGCCGACATGAACAAGCTCGGCGCCGCTCGCGCGATCCAGCTCATTGGCGAAGGTGACAGTCTTGCGCACGTAAGGATTAGCGCCCGCGGTCTGGCCCGTGGAGCGCGCATTGGCCATATTCTCCGCGACGATGCGCAGGCGAGAGGATTGCGCCTCGAGACCCGCGCCGGAGATTTTCATGGAGGCTTCGAGAGCATCCATCTCGCATTATCCCTTCAACGTCGCCATCCACATTCCGTGGAACGACTTCATGATGCTGGTGCTGAGCGAGAAGGCGCCACGAATCTGGCCCGCCTTCATCATTTCCTGCTCGAGGCTGACCGAATTGCCGGAGAGGCTCGTCTCCCAATTCGCGCCTTCCTTCGGCGAGGACGCGCGTGGATCGAAAGCCGCTGTCTGAATATGCAGACCATTGGTGCCCGCGAGCTCCAATGCGCTATGATCCAGAACTTTGGAGAAAGGCGCGACATCGACCGCCTTGTAGCCGGGCGTGTTCGCGTTGGCGATGTTCTGAGCGACCACCGATTGACGCGCAGAAAGCCAGCTCCGCTGCTTTTCGACGAGATCGAAGAGATAAACAGGCTCGACCATGATGCCTCGCGCAGATTTGGTAACGGAAAATTAGCCGTTCGGTCTTGCGTCAAGCTGGACTTCCGCCAGCAATCAGCGAGACGCAGGACGCGACGCCTGGCCACTGTTGTGCAGAAAATGAATGAGCTCCGCGATCGGACGATAGAATTCCGACGGGATCATCTTATCGACATCGACAAGATCGTACATCGCGCGCGTGAGCGCCTGACGCTCGAGCACGGGAACGCCGTTCGCCTCGGCGATCTCTCTGATCTTGAGCGCGACGAGATCGGTTCCCTTGGCGACGACGAGCGGCGCGCCGCCCTCCTCGCGCACATAGCGCAGAGCGATCGCGTAATGGGTCGGATTGGCGATGACGAAGGTCGCGCGCGGAACCGCCGCCATCATGCGCTTGCGCGAGCGATCCAGCGCGATGGAGCGCAGGCGCGCCTTCATCATCGGATCGCCTTCCGATTGCCGATGCTCCTCCTTGAGCTCCTGGCGGCTCATGCGCATGTCGCGACGCCACTTCATGCGGCTCCAGGCGAAATCCGCCATGGCCAGCAGGACGACCGGAATGCAAACGACACTGGTGAGGCGAATGACGAGCTTGAGCAGCAGGCCGGGCACCTGGCCGGGCTCGACGCGCATCGCATCGGTGATGAGCCCGCGGTCGACATTGAGCGAAAAGATGACCGCGCCTGCGATGATGATGATTTTCGCCACCGATTTGGCGAGCTCGACGAGGCCCGTGACGCTGAAGATGCGCTTCAGCCCCTCACGCGGCGAGATGCGCGAGAGATCGGGCTCGATACGCTGGAAGACGAGGCGCGGCGAGCCCTGAATGAAAGCTGCGACAAGCGCCGAGACGATGAACATCCCGAGAATCGGCGTCAGAAATCGCGCGGTCTCCAGCACCACCACCCGCGATTGCATATACGCGTCGGCGCCATTGGCGACCGCGAATTGGCCGACATTGCCGAGCATCAGCCCCAGCGCGCTGGCGAGCTGCGGGCCGACCGTCTGAACGACGAAGACGGAACAGAGCAGAAAGGTGAGAAAGAGCGTGGCGACCGACAGATCGCGCGATACGGGAGTCTTGCCTTGCTCGAGCGCGTCGAGAATCTTCTTCTCTGACGCCTCTTCTGTTCGTGATTCGTCGTCTTCCGTATCGCTCATCGATCAGAGGCCGTCATTCGGCGGCCTCCTCCGGAGCGGCGTTGGACAAATCGATCTTGCCCTGCTCTGCGAGCCGCAGAACCGTGTCGGCGATGACGCGGCGCGCCTCCATGATATCGCGACGCGACGGCGACGCGCCGCTGGAGAGCTCGGCCTCCACCATGCGCCGCGTGCGCGCGGAGAGCGCCGCGAGCACGAAGTCGCGAACGTCCACCTCTGCGCCGCGCAGCGCCAGAATGACGCGATCGGCGGGAATGGCGTCGAACAGAATCATGCGGGCGCGGACATTGAGCTTGGTGATGTCCTCGAAGTTGAACAGCATGCCCTTCAGCGCTTCGGCGTCGCGCGGGCGGCGTTCGGAGAGGCTGCGCAGCACGCCTTCGGCATGCTCGCGCTCCATCTTGTTGATGATCGCCGCGAGCTTGGCGTTCTTCGCGGCCGAGGCGGTGGCCGCCGAATTCTGCAGGAGATCTTCCTGCAATGTCGTCTCCACCAGCCGGAGCGCCTCATCGGTGACGGGCTTGGACGACAGCATGCGGCGCATCACATCGTCGCGGAAATCGGGAGGCAGCACGGACAGCGTCTTGGCGGCGCGCGTCGGATCGATCCGCGACAGCGTCAACGCAGCCGTTTGCGGATGCTCCATGGCCAGATATTCGATGAAGGTCGCCTCCGGCGCGGCGCCGACACGATCCCACACGGCGCTGTTGGAGCTGCCGAGCACATCTGACATGATCTCGGCGATCTGATCGGGCGGTATCACGCCGGCCAGCAGCTTTTCCGCCTCGCCCGCCGTGCCACGCAGATCAGAGCCCCCGCTCTCGAGCTGCGACATGAAATCTTCGATGAGCGGCTCGATCGTGCTCGCCGGGACCGCGCCGAGGCCGGCCGCGAATTTGGTGATCTGCCGCAGCTCGTTCCGATCGAAATGCTTGAGGACGCGCTGCGCCACATCCTTGTCGACCGACAACAGCAGCGCCGCGACTTTTTCCGGGCCGTTGAGCGTGCGGCCTGCATCGGCCGCAATCAGATTGGTCATCGCGGGCTCCCGCCTCCGTCACATGCGCCGCGCGCCGCTCCCGGGCTCGATGATCTCGGTGAGCGAGACCCCGAAGCGCGTATTGTCGTCCTCGACCACGACCACCTCGCCGCGCGCGATGAGACGCCCGTTGACGACGACATCGACCGGCTCGCCGATCTTCTGGTCCAGCGGCACGATGGCGCCGCGCCCGAGCTTCAGCAGATTGGAGACCGGCATGGTCACGGAGCCGATCACCACCTGCATGACGACCGGAATGCGCAGAATCGATTCGAACTTGCGCGCGTCGATCTCGGGCTCGCGCACACGCTCTTCCATCATCAGATCTTCGCCGATCGCGCGCGAGCCGCCGATCAGCCTCTCGAGCTCCTCGCTCTTGGAGCTCTCCAAATCGAACTCACCCATGTCGATCTCTCCATTGTCGACGCCGCAATCGCGCCAGCGCTCATCCGCGCAGCACGTCGTCGATGAATTCCTGCTGCTGATCGACGAAATCGTCGATGCGTATCGTGTAGGAGCCGTCTTTCTGGCCGATCTCACACCAGAACAGCGACTGGCCTTCGCACATCAGCGCGACGAGGCCTGTCGGCGACACCGGCAGCTCGATGACCTGGCCGACCTCGAAGCGCGCGACATCGGCGAGCGTGAGATCGGCCTTCTCCATCACTGCGCTCAGCGTCACCTCGGTCTCGGTCACACGCTCTTTCATCCGCTTCGCCCATTGCGGATCCGTCGCCGGCGCCGAAGTCGGCGCTTCTTGCGACAAGGCGTCGCGCATCGGATCGAGCGTCGCCTGCGGAATGGCGATGAGCAGCGCGCCCTCGGTTCCGAAGGCGCGCAGCCGGCACCGGCAAACGACGCTGAAGCCGCTGCTCTTGCGCGCGGCTCCTGCGGGTTCGGCCCGAGCCTCCGCCGGCTCGAGCGTGAAGCGCGCTCCGACGAGCGCGGCGAAAGCCGCCTGCAATGAATTGGTGATGCGCGAGAAGGCCAGCATGCCGACGCGCGTCTCGATCGCCGTGAGCTCGCGCTCCGCGTCATAAGGCGGCTCTGAACCGTCGGAGCCGAACAATCCCTCGAGCAGCGTGAACACGAAGCGCCGGTCGGCGGCGATGGTCGTCTTGGCTTCTGGATCGGCGCCCGCGACATAGGATGCGGCGAGCGCGGCGCGCTCCGTCTCGAGCGCTATCTCGCCGGACCGCGCGACCGTCATTGTCTCGATGACGAATTGCATCGCGCCTTCGGCGAGACCACGCATCGAATCTTGCATCTGCGACGCCATGGCGTCGAACACCGCGCGCAACAGCGGCATGCGATCGAGCGAGGGGCCACCGCCCGAGAGCAGACGCTCCCTCACTCCCTGCGAGGCGAATTCGACGACGCCGTCCATGCTCATATCGATCACGCCGCCTCGGCGGCGGCGCCGCCGGAGAGCGTCTCATTCTCGACCTCGTCGATCGAGGGACGCTCATAGGCGGGAATGGATTTGCGTCCGTGCTCGACCGCCACCTGCGGCATCGCGCCATTCATGAAGGCGAGCAGCGTCTGCTTGACGATGACATAGAGGTGGCATTCCTTGCTGCGCGCGACCTTCACCTTGAAGGCGAGCGGCGTGACGATGCCGTAGGAAACGAAGATGCCGGCGAATGTGCCGACCATGGCGGCGCCGATGAGGCCGCCGAGCAGCTCCGGCGATTGATCCAGCGCGCCCATCGCCTTGATGACGCCGAGCACGGCCGCCACGATACCCAGCGCCGGCAGGCCGTCGCCGACCGAGGTCAGCGCATGATACGGCTTCAGCCGATCGTAGCGAATGGCGGCGATCTCCTCGTCCATCAGCGCCTCGATCTCGAAGGTGCGGACATTGCCAATGATGAAGAGACGGCAGTAATCGCAGATGAAGGTGGTCATTTCCTTATTGGCGAGCACCTTCGGAAACGCCGTGAATATCTTCGATTCCGCCGGATTGTCGACATGCGCCTCGACCTCGTTGCGCGGCTTGCTGCGCAATTCGCGCATCAGAGCGTGCAGCAGGCCGAGTATGTCGAGAAAGTCGCGATGCTTGGGGCCTTTGTCCATGACCGCCTGGCCGAGCGCCTTGCCCGTGTCCATGATCACCTTGGTCGGATTGGCGACGACGAAAGTGCCGAGCGAGGAGCCCATGATGATCACGAACTCCCATGGCTGCCATAGGACGATCAAATGGCCGCCCAGCGCGGCGAAGCCTCCGAACATGCAGCCCATCGTGATGATCAGCCCGACGAGAAAGCCCATGACGCCAGTCTCCCGATGGAAATTCGTATTAACGAATTAGTCACCCTCCCTTGCGCGAGGCTGACATTTTCTTTCAGCTTCACGCAAGCAAAACCGGGCAGCTTCATGACGGAGCGGCGCGATGCGGCCGCAGCGCAGGCACGGACCTCGACAACATGCAATCGGCCTTTTACGTGTCGCTTTCGGCGCAAGTCTCCGTCGACAAGCGGCTGGAGACACTCGCCAATAATATCGCCAACGCAGCGACGCCGGGCTATCGCGCCGATGGCGTGAGCTTTCAGCAGGTCGTCTCCCAAACGGACACGAGCAAGACCGCCTATGTGTCGGCCGGCAAGGATTTCGTCTCGCGCGCCGTCGGCGAGCTCACCAAGACCGGCGATCCTTATGATATCGGCATAGTGGGCAATGGCTATTTCGCCATACGGACGCCGAACGGGACCGCCTACACGCGCGACGGCCGCATGCGCATGACGGAGACCGGCGATCTGCAGACAGTCTCTGGCTTTCCGATTCTCGACGCGGGCAATTCCGCCGTCGTGCTCGATCCCAATGGCGGCCCGCCGATGATCTCGCGCGACGGCATGATCACGCAGAGCGGTCGCCAGGTGGGCGCCGTCGGCCTCTTCACCCTCGACGAGTCCGCGGATTTGACCCGCGGCCCCAACGCCAGCCTCATTCCCTCCAAGCCAGCGACAGCGGTGCTCGATTTCGTCCGCAATGGCGTGCAGCAGGGTTTTATCGAGGGCTCCAACGTCAATCCGATTCACGAGATGGCCAAGCTGATCGCCACATCGCGCGCTTTCGACAGCGTGAGCTCGATGAACGACATGCTCGACAGCTCGCAGCGTGAGGCCATTCGCACGCTCGGGGGCTCATGACCTCGCTACAGCGCCTGCGCGCCGCGGTCGAGCGCGACCAGCGCCGCGCCGATCACATTCGCGTCTTCGGCCTCGTGACCGAGGTGACGCCGTCACATTGCCGCGTCAGCGGCCTCTCCGATTTCGTCGAGCTCGGCGAATGCGTGCGCATCGGCGCGCCGCCGGACGGCGCGCTGGGACAGGTGGTGCGCGTCGGCAAGGACGGCGCGATCGTCAAATCCTTCGACAATCGCGTGCGCATCGGCCTCAACTCGCCGGCCTATCGCACGGGGCCGATCGCGGTCGCGCCCAGCCCCGATTGGGCGGGGCGCGTTCTCGACGCTTTTGCGCACCCCATCGACGAGCGCGGCGCGCTCTCCGACGGCGACACCGCCTTCGACGTCGACGCCTCCGCGCCAAAGGCGATGCGCCGCGGCCGTGTGAGCGTGCCCGTGCGCACCGGCGTCAAAGCCGTCGATTGCTTCACGCCGATCTGCGCCGGCCAGCGAATTGGCATTTTCGCCGGCTCCGGCGTCGGCAAATCCACCTTGCTGGCCATGCTGGCGCGGGCGCCGGGCTTCGACACGGTGGTGATCTGCCTCGTCGGCGAGCGCGGTCGCGAGGTACGGGAATTTCTGGACGAGGTGCTGGCCGGACAGGCGAGCGAATCGATCGTCGTCGTCGCCACCGGCGACGAGAGCCCGATGATGCGGCGTCTCGCGCCGCTGACCGCGACCACCATAGCTGAATATTTTCGCGACATCGGCCGCAACGTCCTGCTGATCGTCGATTCGGTGACCCGCTTCGCGCATGCCTCGCGCGAGGTGGCCTTGGCCGCTGGCGAGCCGCCGGTCGCGCATGGCTACACGCCGAGCATATTCGCCGATATTCCGCGCCTGCTCGAGCGCGCCGGCCCCGGCGAGGAAGGGCGCGGATCGATCACCGGCGTCTATTCCGTGCTGGTCGACGGCGACAATCACAATGATCCGATCGCCGATTGCGTGCGCGGCACGCTGGACGGCCATATCGTGCTCGACCGCGCCATCGCCGAGCAAGGGCGCTATCCGGCGATCGATCTCAAGGCCTCGATCTCGCGCCTCGCGCATCACGCCTGGAAGCCGGAGCAACGGCATCTCATCCAGAAGCTGCGCGCGCTCGTGTCGCGCTATGAGGACACGCGCGATCTGCGCATGCTCGGTGGCTATCAGCGCGGCGCCGACATGGAGCTGGACCAGGCCGTGCAGCTCGTTCCCAAGCTCTATGAGGCGCTGACGCAGTCGCCGCAATCGCCGCCGAGCGTCGACCCCTTCCGCGAGGTGGCCGACAGGCTGCAGCACGCGACGCACGGCTGAACGGCGCTGCGCGCTCGCCCGATCAACCAATCTTTCACTCCTTCGCGGTCATGATCCCGGCCCTGCTTGCGGCTCGGGACCATGACGAATTTCGCGACGATCCTCGATAGCCTGGAAAAAACGCCCCGCCCCACGGAGCGAGACGCCGGGCCTGTGCGTCCCCCGCCGATGGGAACGCTGCTGCGCGAGAAGGCGGCGCCATCGCCGCTATCGCAGGAAGATCGCGCGGCGCGAATATCCCGCGCTTATGGAGCCGATCCCGCAATACCGCAGGAGCCTCCGCCCGCGCCGCCGCAGCCGAAAGCCGCGCGGCTGCCGGAGCGTGAGGAGGTTCTCGTCGAGCTCTTGCGCGCCGAAGGCTCGATTGCGAAGCTCGGCGCGCTACGGCGGCGGCTCGCCTGGGCCTGCCACCCGGATCGGCAGGAGAAATCGCGCGCGCGGCAAGCGGAGCGCCTGCTCGCGGAGTTCAACGCGCAGATCGATCAGGCCGTCGCGCGAGCCAATGCGCGCGCCGCGCGGCGCTGATCACTCGCCGATGACGACTCCGGCGCTGGAGACCAGCGCCCATTTCTCGCCGCGACGCTCCAGCGCGGTGACGCGGCCGAGCCCCTCCACGAGATCGCCCGGCGATACTTTGATGATCGCATTCGGGGTCTGCAGCAGAGCGACTCCCGATCGCACGCTGAGCAGCGTGAATCCGGGAACGCCCGCCTCCGATTGCGGCTCGCCGATCGAGCCGACGGGCGTGAAGTCGACCTTGCCGCGCTGATCGGCGATCTGCGTCTGAATGCGCTTGGAGGCGATGACCGTGGGGCGGCTGTAGATGGCGAGATGCTCGAGACCGGCGAATTGCGGCCGCCGCTCCGCATCCGAAATCATATAGCCGGCGAAGGCCGTCGACACGACCGCGAGAGCGACCCCGACAGTGCGCAAGGCGAGCTCGCCGATATCGCGCGTCGGGCGCGTCGGCGGCGTGCGGCGCTCCGCGAAGAGATGCGGCGGCGCGACCTTCGGCTTGCCGAGCGGCGACGCGCGGCGCGGGCCATCGGAGCGATATGTCGGAGCGTCAACCATGCGATCGTTCCTCGAATCGATGAACTAGAAATGGATAGCTCAAAATCGAGCAAAGTTGAATCGAGCTTCGAAATTTCGACAAGCTTCGGGAAATCTTGGATCGTTAGCTATCGCATCGGACGCGAGGCGCGTCGATGGCGAAGGATGCGCCGAGTTCCGTTGAGCGATCGGAGCGGACAGACGGTGAATTTATGCGTATCGAGCAATCGTCGGATCCCATGAATGCGCTGCCGATCGGCCTCGCCAAGCTGACGCGGCTGGCTTTCGCCGGCGTCGATCTGAGCCGTGTCGCCGGCCGCCTGCTCGGCATGTGCGAGCGCGACCCGAACCACGCCGGCGCGCTGATGGATCTCGCGGTCATCGATCAGCTCGAGGGCAATCTCGCGACCGGATTGAAGCGGCAGGCCATGGCGCTGAGCAAGCAGCGCGTGTTCCGCAGCACCTGCTGCGGCGCCAATCCGAGATTGCGCGTTCTCGCATTCGTCGCCGCCGCCGACATAGGCGCCAACACGCCGCTCGAATTTCTGCTGGAAGGCTCCGACATCGCCTTGACGATGGTCTATGTGATGCCCGGCCGCGAGCTGCCCACCGTCCTGCCGGATCATGATCTCGCCTTTGTCGCGATCGCGGCGACGACCCTCAATCGTCGCCTGCTCGCCGAGCTCGAGGATCTGCTCGCCTATTGGCCGACGCCGGTCGTCAACCTTCCCGGCCGCGTCTCCATGCTGGAGCCGATCGAACTCGCCGCCAATCTGACGGAAGCCGGGCTGCGCACGCCAAATCTGCGTCGCATGCTGCACAACGAGCTGCGCGACGTCGCGGAGGCGAGCGAGGCCGACGGAAGCTTTCCGATCGTCATCCGCGCGATCGAGCAGCGCAATGAGCGCGGCGCCGAGAAAGTCGACACGGCGCTCGGCCTCGGCCTCTATCTCGGGAAGCGCTCGGACCGGGCCTATCTCGTGTCGCCATTCGTGGATTGCCGTGGACAGGACGGTCTCTATCGAAAAATTCGCCTGCTGTTTATCGACCGGCGCCCCTACGCCTGCCATCTCGCGGTCTCCGAAGGCTGGAACGGCTCCTATGTCGATGCGCGAATGGAAGCAGACCTGCGGCGCCGGCGCGAGGAGGAGCATTTCTTCGCGACCTTCGACACCGACTTCGTGACGCGCCATTCCGGCGCCTTCGAGGCGCTGGTCGAATGCGTCGGCCTCACCTATTTCGGCGTGGATTGCGCAGAGACGGAGAGCGGCGAGCTGGTCGTCTTCAAGGTCGATCACACGCTGCTGGTCCACGACATGGACCCCGTAGACGTGTTCCCTTACAAGCCGCCGCAGATGCGCAAGATATTCGACGCTTTCGCGTCCTATCTGCATCGCGCCGCGGTCGAGGGCGAGCGACGCTGAGCGCCGGCCCCGCTCAGCGCGACGCGGCCTCACGCCGCGGGCGGCAGAAATCGCGCGAGGCGTCGGTCCAGGCGCCGAAGCCGCTGGCGATCATATTGGCGATCACCGCGCACACATAGCTCTTCTGCGCCGGCGCATTCTTCGGCCCTGCGTGATAGCGCGCGACGGCGGAGGTCCATGTCCCTTCCCGCTTGTGAAGATCCTTGAGAAAGCGCGCCGCATAATCGACGTTTGCGCGCGGATCGAACATCGCCTCGACGCTGGCGAAGCGCGCGCCGTGATAGTGATGATTGACCTGCATGCAGCCGATATCGATGAGCACGGCGCCGGAACGCTTCGCCGCGAGAAATCGCATCATTGCCTCGCGGAAATCGGCGCTGAACACCGCCCGCCCCTCGACATTCATCGCGAAAGCGTTGAGCGCGCCCTTTTGCCCGGTCTCGGTGAGCGCCACCGCATAGAGCACTGCGAGAGGAACCGCATTCTCATTGGAGGCGCGGATCATCTCCCTTTCGCAAATATTGCTCGATGTCGGCCGGCCCTCGGCGTGCGCCTCACAGATAGACGTCGCCGCCACGGCGATCAGCGACGCGGCGAGGCTCGCCATTCGGCCCCCGCTCGCCATTCTCCGCGCCCGCGCCTTGCCTGCGCTCACCGCCCGATCCCCCATAGCCCGCTCCCTGTCGACCGACGCTCTGCTCCTCGCGTCCGGCTCCGCCCGATTGCGCAAAGGCGCCGCCATTATCGGACGCGGCTTGCGCATTGGCGGCGTCGGCGACGCTCTGGCCGATCTGAATGGTGCAGGAGTCGATGGTGCAGCCGGACGACTGCATCGCCTCGACGAGCTTCTCGCGCGTCGCATCGAGCCGGTGCAGCGCCTCGGTCGATTCGACGCTGATGCGCATGTCTATTCCCGAATGCGCCAGCTTCATCTTCACAGTGACCGCGCCGAGCGCCGCAGGCTCGAGCTCTATGGTCAGAATTTTGGGCGCAACGTTCTGCCGCTGCGCTTCGCCGACGTTCGCGGCGGGCGCCGCCGTTACCGTAGCCGAAGGCGCCAGAGAAGCAGAAGCGATCAGGCTGCGCGCTTGCGGCGCGAGCAGCTCGGCGAAAGCCGTCGGCAATTGTGTCGCAGGCGCGAGAATGGCGAGCGTTCCGATCGGCTCCGGCGCAGCGGCGCCTGCTCCGTCATCGACCGTCGCCGCGCTCGGCGCTGCGGAGACATTCGGCGCATCGCCCGTCACAGCAGACGCTGTCGTCGGCGTCGCCACATTGTCACGCGCGTCGAATGTCGCGGCTCTCATTTCGACGGACGGCGCCGGCCGATCGGCGGTCGCCGCCGCGGGGCGGCGATCCGAACTTCCGTCGCCGCTGGATGAAGCGGCTTCCACGCTGCGCGCATCGCCGAATGAAGTTGCGACAGTGGTGGGATCGACGGACTCCGCCACGGTCGATGCGCTCGCGCGCCGATCATTGGCCGAGATTCGATCGCTCGACCGAACGGCGCTCATACGATCGCGCTGTGGCGCGGATGCGGTCGGCGCGGCGCCCGACGCAACGATGGCCGCGCGCGGCGCATCGCCACTGGCGGGAGCCGAAGAGGATTGGATCTGCGCCGCGCCTGTCGATGCGGCCGGCGCTCGATCATCGCTCTGGATGTGATCCGCCAGCGCCGATGCGGGCGCGCGATCGTCGATCGACTCTATGAAAGAAAGATCTCGCGCTCGCCCACGATCGGCAGGCGCGCTCGAGGCGGGAGTCGGCGCGGACTGCGAGGCGCCGGCATCCGACGATCGCCGCACAACCTGCTGCGGAACGCTGGGGTCTGCGGCGCTCGCAGCAGGGGATGGCGCGGCGCGCGATGCGGCGGCGACGGACCGAGCGACGTCCGCGGCAGGCGTCGAACGGCGCCTTTCGCTCGAAATCTGCGAATCGGGTGTGGTAGCTGCGGTCGCGACATTTCGCTGCGACGCGGCCGTGTCGGCGGTCGCCGCATCCTGCTGCAGCATCGACAGCGACGGGCTCGACGTATCCGCAACCGGCGCCTCGGTCGCGGCGCGAGCGGTTCGGTCGACTTGCGCGCTTCGATCCAACGTTCCGCCGGTGAAACTGGACGCGCGCGTCGATGTGGCGCTCGTCGTCCCCATCCAGTCCGAGCGCCGATCATCGACATCGACCAATGTCGCAGGAACATCGCTTCGGCTACGATCAGAGGTTTCGAAAGACGTCGCCTGCCGACGGGCGGAAGCGTCCGCGGTCGTCACCTCGCCATAGGCGCGCGATTGGAACGCCGCCGCGCGCGTTGATGTGTCCTGCACAGTCGGCTCGGCGCTGTCCGAGGTAGAGCGTGCGCCGATGTCGGCGGCGATTTCCGTGCTGGGCGAAGCAGCGCGCGTATAAGCGCGCGTCGAAGTCGGAACAGCTTCAACCACGGGGTCACGCGGATCGAACGGCGTCAACGTCGTTGGCGTTTCGTATGGCGAAACAGCTGAGGCCGAGGGACCGATCTCGATGCGCGCCGACGGAGCGACGACACTCGTTTTGTCTGCTTGCGCGACTGAGACGCCGCCGAGATCGTCGGACGGACTCCCGCGCATATCAGGAGCAGGAGCCGCATAGAACGTCGAGGGCGCGAGCTCGGATTGCGAAGAAACGCTCGTCGATCGAGCCTGCCGAAGGAGATCGGAAGCCGACGGCGCCACATCGCCGCGAAGCTCGAAGGGCGCGAACGACCGAGCGCCAAAATTGGAGGCGACTGAAGGCGTCGATTCTGGAGAGTCGGACGATCTCTCCTCGATCGCGACATCTGGTGAACGCGGAGCAGCCGCTGCGAAAGCGTCTCCCTGCAAATCGACAGACGAGAGCGCAACCGCGGCGCGCCGTCCCTGCGCGACCGAAGATCGATCAGCGGCTGCAAGAGCGCTGTCATCCGAGGATGTCTGCGCCGCGCGAGGCGCCGAGGCGGGGCTCGATGACACGGATGGCGCGTAAGCGTTCTCGCCTCTAGCCGAATCGATTTGCGCCGAGGAAAGCGTTGCAGCGGGGTCCGCCGTTGGAGTTGGCGCATTGGTTTGCGAAGACGCGGGAGCTGATGGACGCGCGGGAGCACGCAAATCGAACGGCGCGAATGCGCTCGTGCGAGCGATCGGCGCCTCCAGAGCGCTCTCGTCCGAGCTTCGCGCGAGTGACTGGGTCTGCGTCTGCATCTCGAGCGCAGACGACGCCGACCGCACGGGAGCACGATCCAGATCATACGATGCGACGGAATCCAGGCGCGCATCCACGGCGGCGGCTCGCGGCGCGAACGACGTTTCCGCGGACGGCGATGCGGAGGCCGGAAGCGGCTGTCTCTGCGTCGTCGCCTCAATCTCGTCGAGCGACGCCGAAATGTCATTCGGGACGGGCGCGGAAGCGGCGAGCTCCGACACGGCAGGCGCTTCTATTGCCGATGAGCGCCCGGCCCCGAGCATCACGATGGGCGTCGAAAATGACGGCGAGTCGTTCGGCGAAGCAAATCTTACGGATGTCGCTTGCGGCGTCGCTGTGGGTGATACGCCTAGCTGAGCGATCGACGCGCCGAGCGAAGTGGCGGACATCTTATCGCCCGATACCGGCCGGCTCGCACGTCGAATGTCGATAGTTTCTGTCGGCGCCGATGAATCCGGGACCTCTGAATCGATACCGATGAGGCGCGCCGACACACGATTGTCGGTTCCTTGCTCTGCGCTCACCTCGCCCGTGGACGGCGCCGAAACAATCGCATCGACGTGGACGAAATTCGCACGCGAGGAGGCTTCCACGCGCAGAGGTTCGGCGACCAAAGTCGCGACTGCCGAAGCAGCGACCGGTTGCGGCCCGGTGGCCTCTCGCGCGGCAGATTGGACCGACGGAGGCGCTTCGATCGGCGGCGTTTGCGAATTCGTCGCACCAACCATGGACGAGTCTCGCTGCGGCGCGGCCGCGGCGGGCGCTAGCCCCGACGAGACAGCCGCAACCGGAGCGCTGCGTGGATCGGGCGTCGTGGCGACGACAGCTTTTTCGTCGTCTGATGCGCGGCCGCTGAGATTGCGCGACATCATGACATTGGCCGCCGAAGCGATGACGCTCCGCCCGGCTGTCGAGTCGGAGCGCAAAGAAGAGGCGGGCCGCGATGCGGATGCAAGCGGAGCTTCGCTCTGCCGCTCCACGGAGGCTTGCGCGGACGCCGCTGGCGTCGACTGAGAAGCCATGTCGGAGAGTCCGCTGGAAGCGCCAGTTGTCGATGGGATCGTCGACACAACGCCGGAAGACCAGACGCGCGGCTCGACGGCCTGATCGATTTTGTCGGCCTGCTGCAACGAGGGCGCCGCATCCGACGTCCGTGCCGGCGGCGAAGCGTCAGGACCAGCGCTGTCCGCGATACGCCTGCCGGACTCGATCGTGCTCGGTCGCGGTGAAGACATGGGCGCGGAGAAACGGCGCGCAACCTCGTTCGCGCCACTATCCGCTCGTGATCCACCCGCTTCCTCGCGCATCGGCGCCGCTGTCTCATCGATGGATGCGCCATCGGATGGAGCCGGCGCCGATTGCGCATCGACAGCGGGCCGCCAGCTCATGTCGAATGCCGGGACCGCGACGAAAGCCAGCATCTGCGGCGCCGCATTGCTCGTCGCCTCAGCGGCCGCAGCTTCCTCGGAATCCGACACCCTATGATCTGCCATCGCTTCCGCGGCAGGGAGGCGCGCAGAGACAGTGCTTCGATCGTCGAGATCGGAGAGCAGCGAAGCGAATTGATCGGCGTCCGCGCCGTCAGAATCACGCTGCCCGGACGAAGCCGCGTCGGTCTGACGAGCAAGAAGACGTGCGGTCTGAAGATTGGGAAAAAGAGCGTCGAGAGTCATCTGCGTGTCGCCCGCTGCAGCAGCGCGTCGGCGTCGCTCAACGCCTGCTGCGCAGAGCGCTCGACCGTCGAATCGGGACGCGTCGCCTCTTGGGCCGGCGTGGTCGCCGCGGCGGAAGAGACGCCGTCGGTCACGCCCTGAAGACGGCTGATCGCGGCGGTCACGATGTTGCGAACTTCGACATCGGCCGAAGGCAGAATTCTCGGATCGATTTTTTGGAACTCCGCTTCCGCCGTCTCGAACTCACCAGTGAGCCCGGCGATCGCAGCGCGATAGAGCTCTACGCGCGCGCGGGCGGCGGGCGTGTCTGCGAGAGGCCCTGCATATTGCGTCTCCGTCGTCGCCAGGGCGACACGGCCGCTCAGAATCGCTTGCCGCGCGACGCCCATATGCGTCTCGAAACGCAATCCTGGCGAGGCGCCTTTCAGCAGACCGCGGAATTCGCTCAAGCGGGAATTGTCGCCATTGGCGGCCGCGCGCAGCGTCGCGGCGCGCATTTCGTCCCAATAATTGCGGGAGAAAGGCGATCTTGCGTATTGCGAGCCATAGCGACGGCCGAGCACGAGAAATTTTGTGGGATCCTGCGTCACATCGACGATCGACATCTCGCGTCGCAGGGCGGCCTCCTCGACAAGGGAGCTCGGCATCAGCAAACGCGCGAGATCGAACAGCTCGCGCGCCTTCGCTCTATCGGAGCCGATCAGCAATCCGCCTTGGATCAATGCGAGATGCGCGGCGAGCGTGTCGGACTGCGTTCGCGCATCGATCGGCGCCAGCAGCTTGGCGGCCTCGTCATTATGGCCTTCCGCATAGGCGACGGCGCCGGCGACGAGCGGCGTTTCGGCATCGGGGATGAGATGGGCGTCGAGAATTTTGCGGATCGAGCGGGATGGGCCGCCGCAGAACAGGAAGATCGCTGCGGCGACAGAATTGCTCTTTTCCTTCCAGGCGTCGGCTTCGAGCGAAGCGACGACCTGCTCTATGCGCTCGATCTGCGCAGGAATCGCGCCACGGGCGCCGGCCGCGCCCTGCACCATCGACCCTTGCAAAGTGTTGAGCGCGCGCACCTGCTCGGTGAGCTCGCCCGCTTCGGCGCAATATGCCGGACCGAAGCTCAGGCCAGCGGCGAGAATGACGGCTCGCGCGAATATCCTCACCGATCGCTCCTGCGCAGCAAGATTTCGATGCGGCGATTGACCGCCGCGAGCGGCTCTTTGGGAGTCTTCGGCCGACGATCGGCATAGCCGGCGATCTTCACCACGCGCTTCTCGGGAAGCCCGCCGCGCACGAGCATGTAATAGGCCATGTTGGCGCGATCGGAAGAGAGACGCCAATTGTCATAGGTCGCCGATTTATAAGATCGACCGTCCGTGTGTCCGCGCAGCTCGATCTCGCCGCTCTGCTTGGCGAGGAGCTGGCCGATTTGGCCGATGATGCGGACGGCCTGCGGCCGCGGCTCGACGGAGCCGACGGCGAACATCGAGAATGCGGCGTCGTCCGTGAGGCTGATGAGCAGCCCTTCGGACGTCTCCGCAACCTCGACATGCGGAGCCGCGCGCAATGCGGCGAGCTCGGCTTTCACGACCTTCTCCACTGCGGCCTTCACACTGGCGGCCGTTGCGTCGCCCTTCTTGTCCTCGCCTTGCGCCGAAGCCGCCCCGCGCGGAGGCTGCGCCGCAGATTTGCTCTGCGGCGTCGATGGCGCGGGCTTTGCGCGCGGAGCTTCCAGCGGCTCGGCCGTCGTCGATTTGTCCGGCGAGCCGCTGTCCTCGATGCGCTCGTCCACATAGCCGACGCCATGGGCGCTGCGATCGAAGGGGTCGCCGAAGGACGAAGGCTGCGCCGATTTTTTGTCGATCTCGTCGAGAGTCGACATCGGGTCGTAAAGGAGCGCGGCCTCGCGCTGTGGGCTGTCCTTCTCCGCGGAAGCCGGCGGCGCCGAGGCCGGCGCGCCCTTGTCCGGCGCAGTGTTGGATTGCTGGCTCTTTCCCTGCCCCGCTTCGGCTGGATCACGCAGCCCCTTATGCGCGGGGTTAGAGTCGATGAGCTGCACGGGATTGAAATATTGAACGATCGCCGCCTTGGTCTCCTTCGATGTGGAATTGATGAGCCACATCACCAGAAAGAAGGCCATCATAGCTGTCATGAAGTCGGCGAAGGCGAGCTTCCAGACGCCGCCATGATGCGCTTCCTCTTCATCGCCATGCTTCTTGCGAATGAAGATGATCTCGCTTTCCTCGTGATCGCTCATGCGGCGTCATCTCCTTCGCGCAGCTGCGCCATCCATTCGCCGAGGCGGGTCTCGATCGTCGTGGCGTCGAGACGCGCACGCACGTCGACGCCGCCGACATCCTCGATCTTCGTGGCGATATCCTCGCCATTGAGCTTGGCGCAGACCGCCTCGAGCAGATCCACGGGTCCGCTGAGATGAATCACCGGATTTTCCCGATCGGCGATGAGAATGCGCAGAGTGTCCATGAGGGCGACGAGCATCTTCTCTCTGATCTCTCGCACCACGAAGGGCTCGAGAATGCGCTCGACGTCTTCGCCGATGCGCGCGGAGTAGCGGCCGAGCGAGTCGCGAAATTCACGACCGAGCCGCTCGCCTTCTTCGCGCGACCAGCGACGCCGCTCCTCCTCTAGCCGCTGCGCGACGGCCGCGCGCTCGCGCGCGATCATCTCGTCGCATTCGGCCTTGGCGGCGGCGCGCCCTTCCTCGAGCAATTGCTCGCGCAGCTCATCGGTGAGAACGGGTCGGATATCTTCCGGCTCGGGCTCTGGGAGATCGATCGCCGGCTCCGGCTCCGGCTCGTCGAATTCGATGGCGAGCGGGGACGGCTCGGGCGCGAGGATTTTCGGCTGCTCGTCGAAACAAGGAAGATAGAAGGCGACCGAGCGCGCCATCAAACGCGTCCCTCCGCATACATCCATTGCTTCAGAATCGCCACGGCCTGCATCTCATCGGCCTCGATCAGCTGCTCGAGCCGCTTCTGCTGGGTGAACGTCTCCTGATCGGCGATATCCTCGATCAGCCCCGTATCGATCGCCGCCGCCATTGTGAATTCTGGCGCCTCGAGCGGAGTGAAGGGCAGCTCTATGCCTCCATCGAGGTCGAGCATCGGCGAGGCATTCTCGGCGAGCGCCGCGCTCGGAGTCTCCGCGAGCAGCGCACGGGTCGCGGGACGCAGGCCGAAGATGACGAGCATCACAGTGACGGCGATCAGCGCCAGAGCATTGATGACCGAGCCGAGCTGATGCGTGAGCGCGTCGGCCCAGCCCGGCGCCTCGACCGGACCCATATCGTTTTCATTGGGCATGAATTCGACAGCCGAAACCTTCACTGTATCGCCGCGCTCCTTGTGCAGGCCCGCGGCCGTCGAAACCAATTGCTCGATCTCCTTGATCTGCCGCTCGACCGCATCGGGCTTCGGCGCATCCTTGCCGGGACCACCGAGGCTGGCGCGATTGACCAGAACGGCGATGGAGATGTTCTCGACCGTATAGCCGCCGCTGACCGTGGTGATCGTCTTGGACGAGAGCTCGAAATTGGTGAGCTCCTCGTTCTTCTTGTTCTCGTCGTTGGACTGCTTGCCCTCGGATGCGGACGGCTTATTGTCCTGCGGAATATTGCGGTCCGAGCCGGTGGATCCGGTGGTGCTGTTGTTCTGCGACGTCGAATTCTCCTTGACGACGCGCACCGATCTCTCGACCCGCGACTCGGGATCGAAGATCGTCTCATTGGTCTGCTTGCGATCCGTGTTTATCCGCGTTCGCACGCTCACCTGGAAATTCGACAAGCGCAGATAGGGCGTGAGGGTACGGCGGATATTGTCCTGAATATCCTTGGCGACGGTGCGCTCGAGCGTCAGCGTCTTGCCGGGCACGGCGTCATTCTCATCGCCTTCGGAGGTCGTGAGCAGCATGCCGTCGGTATTGAGCACTGTGACTTGATCGACCGTCATGCCGGGAATGGATGCGGCGACGAGATGGCGGATCGCATGTGCCGCTTTGGAGTCGTCGGGGCTCTCCGTGCGAATGACGACGGAGGCGGAGGGCGGCTGCTTGGCGCGGCGGAACGAGCCTTCGTCGGCGAGCACGATATGCACGCGTGCGGCCTTCACGCCGCGAATCAGCTGAATGGTTCGCGCCAGCTCGCCTTCCAGCGCGCGTATGCGCGTCACCTCCTGCATGAAGGAGGTGAGGCCGAGCGAGCCGACCTTGTCGAACAGCTCGTAGCCGGCGTTGGCGCTCTGAGGCAGGCCTCTTTCGGCGAGCATCATGCGCGCTTGCGCGGTCTGGCCGTAGTGGACCGAGACGGCGTTGCCCTCGGGATTGATATCGAATGGAGTCCCGTTCGATTTCAACGCGGCGCCGATGCGGCTCACATCCTCTCGATCGAGGCCGGCGTAGAGCACCTCGAAGTTCGGACGTGAGAGGTAATAGGCCGCGACCCCGGTCACCGCCAGGACGAGGACAAAGATCATAGCGAGTGCGGCAAGCTTGCGGGGACCAAGTCCGAGCAGATTGTCTCGCAGCTGAATAAGGCGATCCATCGGGGGCGTTTCATCGGGTTGACGCGATGCGGTTCCCCAATGTGCAGGCGGTGGCTTGCGCGAACTTTGCCGATCGTCTCGGCTCAGACGAGGAAGGGCCTCGCCGTCGGCGGCGAGACCCTTGCTCGGATCGTCGAAATCGTCACTGGAACAGCTTGAGGATGATCTGGCTGTTCTGGTTGGCGATCGACAGCGACTGGACGCCGAGCTGCTGCTGGGTCTGCAGAGCCTGCAGGCGTGTCGACGCCTCGTTCATATCGGCGTCGACGAGCGAGCTGACGCCATTGGTGAGGGCTTCGTTCAGCGTCTTGACGAAGGCGGCCTGACCGGTGATCGTCGTCTGCGTCGCGCCGATCTGCGCCGCATATTTGGTGAGATCGGAGATCGCCTTGTCGGCGTTGGTCAGCGAATCGGTGATGACCGAGCTCGAGGAGACGTCCGTCGTCGACAGATTGGTGAAATCGGTCGCCGCGGTCGCGCCCGTTCCCTGCGCAGCTTCCAAAATGCCCGAGCCGGCCGCAACCGCAGGCGACGCGCCGCCGCCGCCGATCAGCGCGGTCGCCGTAAGATTGATCGTGTTGAGCGCCGAAGCCGTCGAGCCGCCGCCATCCGTGTAAGAGGCGATAAAGGCGAAGGAAGACTGCGAGCCGTCCAGAATGTTGAGGCCGTTGAAGCTCGCCGAGGCGACGATGCTCTTCAGCTGATTGCTGAGGCCGGTCAGGCTCGTGCCGATCTTCGCCGTGTCTGCGCCGGGCTGCGCCGCCTGCGCGACCGCCGATTTGATATTGTTGAGCACCGAGATCGCATTTGTGACGGCGGTCTGGGCGATGTTGAGGAGCGATGAGCTCACCGTCATCGAATCGCCGATCGTCGACAGCACGCCTTGATCGGACTTCATCGTCTCGGCGATCGACCAGGTCGAGGCGTTGTCGGTGGCGCTCGAAATCTTGAGGCCGGTCGAAACTTCCTTCTGGGTGCTCGCAAGCGCCTGCTGCGTCGCCCGCAGCGACTGAAGGGCCGTGATAGCCGAGGGGTTAGTGAGAATGCTGGACATGACTCATCGATCCCTTTTGGGGTGAAACTAGTGACGAAAGGCATCCCGGAATTTCACCGGCTCGACGGAAACGGCATCATGCCTTTGGGCTCGGGAGCCCTATCCGAAGCAATCATCGGCGGAGCGCCACATCGCGGGAGCCAATCCACTCGACGACCCGTCGAAACCGTTCCGGTCTCGACGGTTACAGCACAGCCTGCACGGTGGTTAACCTAACTAGATAACCTTAATAAAGGTCTAAACGGGCAAAGCGTCCGCCGCGCACGCGCGACAAAAAAAGCCGCGCCCCGAAGGGCGCGGCTTCTTTTCGGGTTTGGAGAGTGGCGTATTACTGGAACAGGCGCAGGATGATCTGGCTGTTCTGATTGGCGATCGACAGCGACTGGACGCCGAGCTGCTGCTGCGTCTGCAAGGCCTGCAGGCGGGTCGAAGCTTCGTTCATGTCGGCGTCGACCAGCGAGCTGACGCCCGCCGTCAGACCTTCGTTCAGCGTCTTGACGAAGGCGGCCTGTCCATTGACGCTGGTCTGCGTCGCGCCGATCTTCGACGCATATTGCGTCAGATCCGCGATCACCTTGTCGGCGTTCGACAGAGTGTCGGTGATCGTCGAGCTCGAAGCGACGTCGGAGGACGACAGGCTCGTGAAATTCGTCGCGGCGGTGGCGCCGGTGGCCTGAGCGGCCTCCAATATGCCCGCGCCGGCCGCGACCGCCGGAGAAGCGCCGCCGCCGCCGATCAGGGCGGAGACCGACAGGTTGATCGTGTTCAGCGCCGAGGCCGAAGTGCCGGTGCCGTCGCTATAGGAGGCGATGGAGTTGAAGGTGCTGCGCGAGCCGTCGAGCAGATTCAAGCCATTGAAATTCGCCGAGCTGACAATGCTCTTGAGCTGATCGCTGAGACCGGTGAGGCTCGTGCCGATCTTGGCCAGATCCGCGCCGGGCTGAGCGGCCTGCGCGACGGCGGATTTGATGTTGTTGACGACCGAAATGGCGTTGGTCACCGCGGCCGTAGCGACGTTGAGCACAGAGGAGCTGACCGACAGCGAGTCGCTGATCGTCGAGAGAACGCCCTGATCGGATTTCATCGTCTGAGCGATCGACCAGGTCGAGGCGTTGTCAGTGGCCGAAGAAATCTTCAGGCCCGTCGAAATCTCCTTCTGCGTGGAAGCGAGAGACGACTGGACCGAGCGCAGCGATTGCAGAGCGGTGATGGCGGAGGCGTTGGTCAAAATGCTGGTCATGACTCGTCGATCCTTGGATGAGGTGAACGCGACATCCCGGAAACTCACCGGCTCGACGGAAGCGGCATCATGCCTTGGGCGCCCTGCCCTATCCGAAGAACTCTGTCGACGGCGCGCCTGCGGTCTCGCATAGCCGCGCCGGACAATCGGATATTACACGTAGGGCGCAGGATCGCCACAAATCGCGGAAAATGCGATTAATGAAGGGCTAACAGGGATTTGGAGCCGCGCTGCCGGCTTGGCGCTCCCTGGGACGCTGGTTCAGCCGTAGGAGCGGATGAGGCTGCCGACGAGGAGATTCCACCCATCGATGAGGATGAAGAACAGCACTTTGATCGGCAAGGAGATCGCGGTCGGGGGCAGCATCATCATGCCCATCGACATTGTGATCACCGCGACGACCATGTCGATGACGAGAAAGGGCAGCACGATGAGAAAGCCGATCTCGAAGCCGCGACGCAGCTCGGAGATCATGAAGGCGGGGGCGAGAACCTGGAGACCGAGCTTCTCGTAATCTCCGGTCGTCCCTTTGTCCTTGGTCAAATTCTCGAACAGCTTGATGTCCTTGTCGCGCACATTGGCGATCATGAACTTGCGGAACGGCTGCGAGATTTTGTCGAACGCCTCCACCTCGGTGATCTTATTGTCCATCAACGGCTTCAGCCCGTCCTTCCAGGCCGCGTCGAAAGTCGGCGCCATCACATAGAAGGTCATGAACAAAGCGAGGCTGATGAGCACGAGATTGGCCGGCGTGCTCTGCAGCCCCAAGCCGCTGCGCAGAAACGACAGCGCTATGGCGAAGCGGGTGAAGCTCGTCACCATGATGAGCAGGCCCGGCGCGATGGAGAGGACCGTCAACAGGACGAGGATCTGCACGATCCTGCCACTAGCCGCGCCGCCTCCTGCGGGCAGCAGTGCGTTGAGGTCGAACCCCTGCGCCAGAGCGGCGGTCGGCGCAAGGAGGAGGAGGAGAAGGATCGCGGCTGCGCGCTTCATTGAACGACCAGGGCTTGAATGATGACCTCCTGAATGTGACCTTCCGAACGTGTCGCCGCCCGATCCGTCAGATCCTCGTGCAGGCGCCGCAGCCCGTCCGAGCCCTCGAGCGAGGAAAGCGTCATCGTCCGCAGAAAGGCGACGATGTCCGCGGTCACTTGCGAGATCAATATGTCCGGCTGCGGCACGGCTTGGGAATCATAGACGATCGACGCCTGAAGGCGCACCCATCCGGTCTCCGGCAGGGCGAGATTGGTGACGATCGGCGCGAGCTCCTTGAGCTTCATCTTCGCCTGCGGCGCATCCTTCGCGCCTTCGTTCGGCGCGGCGGCGCCATGTCCGCCATGCGCCTGCCCGCCATGTCCCTGCGCGCCATGCCCCTTATCGGCGGACTCCGCGCTTTTTTTCGGCGCCGCGCTCTCGGCCGGCGCCGGCTCGGCGGGTTTGGCGGCCGTGGACGGATCGCCGGTCAGCGTGAAGCCGAGGAAGCCCCCGCCTCCGGCGCCGAGAACCGTCGCGACGATGAGCGCGAGCGCCAGCTGACCGGAGGACGACGAATGCGTTTCGGCGGCGGTGGTGGTGCCAGACGGCGCGGCCACGTTCCTTCCCCTTCCTATCTCAGAACGGCGCGAATATGTCGTAGGCCTGCTGGCCCCATGCGGGCTGCTGCACCTCCGTCAATCGCCCACGTCCGCCATAGGAGACGCGCGCCTCGGCGATCTTGTCGTAGGAGATCATATTGTCCTTGCCGATGTCGCGCGGCCGCGCGATGCCGGCGATCGTCAGCACGCGCAGCTCGTAATTCACGCGGATCTCCTGCGACCCGCGCAGCATGAGATTGCCATTGGGCAGAACCGCGGTGACGACGGCGGCGACCGAAAGCCGAATCTGCTCCGAGCGGTTGATCGACCCCTGCCCCTGCGTCGAGCTGCTCGACTGCAGATCATTATTGACCGTGCCTGTCCATTTGCGCTCCGGCGGAGCGGATGACGCGCCAGCGAGGAAATCGAACAGAAACGACCAGGTCGTCTTGACCTTCGAATCGCGCGAGCGATCGGTCGAATTGCCGAGCACCGCCTTGTCGTCCATAGATATGTTCACGGTGACGACATCGCCGACGGTCATCGCGCGCACATCGCGATAGAGATTGACCCTGTTCTCGTCCAGCCGCATCTGCGGCCCGAGCGCCGGCGGACGCGTCGAGCCGGTCGGCAGCTGATCGTCATAAGCGGACAATCCGCTGCCGACGGGACTCATATGTGGCTCGCGCCCGATGTCGCGCGGGTCCGTGGCGCATCCGGCGAGCGCCAGCGCCGAGCCGATCGCTATAGCAAGCCGCTTCATTGCTTCTTTCCGCCGCCGACGAGGCTCGACAGAGCGGCGACCTTCTTGGTCAGCACGACGGCGCGGGAGGCCTCCATCTCGTTGAGAATCGCGCTGGACTGCTTTGGCTGCAGCCGCATGAGCATGGCCGCCGCCATGTCCTCCTCCATATTCGCGAATTGCGCGGCGGCGGCTTCCGGCCGCATGCGTCCATAGATAGAGACGAGCCGTTCGTCGGTCTGCTTCAGCAGCGTGTCGTAGCGATCGAGCACATCCTGCAGCTCCGCGCGCTTGGCTTCGAGCTCCGCGGTGCGCTTGGCGATTCGCTGCTCGATATCCAGCAGCTCCTTCTCCTGCCGCGCATTGCGAGCGGCGCCGGCGGCGGCGGCTATATCGGCGCAATATTGGCGCGCATCGGGAGGCGGCGGCGCGGCGCGCGCCTCTCGCGCCCGCGGAGGCTCCTCCTTGGCGACAGGCTCCGCCTTCTTCTGCTCCGCTCCGACGGCGAAGGCGCATGAGACGAACGCCGCCGCGGCGACGAGCGGAAGCGCCTTTCGCAAATTTGACATTGGATCTGGCCCGGGGTCTGGCTCGACGTCTATGTTCGACGAACCATAGGCTGACCGATCCGCCTTGCGTGTGGCTTGCTCGAGACGCAGCGCGCGGCGAACACCGCGGACACAGGCTGGTAAAGAAAGCATTACTTTATTTGGTTACTATTTCGTTGACGCCACGGAATCGATGCGGCTAAGTAGTCCGTATAGTGATTCGCGCAGATTGCCAGGGCGAGACAGATGTCAAGGGGACGGCAATGTTCATAATCGTCGATGAGCGTGAACTGGTGACGAGTGGGTATGCGCGCCACTTCGGCCAGGAGGGAATCTCCTCGGCGGGGTTCTGTTCCGGGCAGTTCATCGATTGGGTCGACTCCGCGGTCGAGACGGATATGCTCGCCGTGGAGGCCTTTTTGATCGGGGAGTGCCCGGAGCGCGAAGAGCTGCCGAAGCTCATTCGCAAGCGGTCTCAGGCGCCCGTCATCGCGATGAACGAGGCGCCGTCTCTCGAGCAGACGCTCGGGCTGTTCACGGCCGGCGTCGACGACGTCGTCCGCAAGCCGATTCACGTGAAAGAGATTCTCGCGCGCGTCTACGCTATTCGTCGCCGTGCGGAGACACGTCGCGATCATGCGGTGGTCGGGCCGATGCAGGTGTTCTTCGACGGCCGCGATCCACTGGTGCGCGGAGAGCCCTTCAACCTGCCGCGACGCGAGCGCAGGATTCTCGAATATTTCGTGATGAATCGCGGGCGCCGTCTGACCAAGTCGCAAATCTTCAACGCGGTCTACGGTCTCTTCGACGATGTGGTCGAGGAGAATGTCGTCGAGAGCCATGTGAGCAAGCTGCGTAAGAAGCTGCGTGCGCGCCTCGGCTATGACCCGATCGATTCGCAACGCTTCCTCGGCTATATGATGGTCGGCTGAAAAGCGTTCTAAGCTTCGATAATTGAGAGAAAGGCTCTGGCCGGCGTTACGCCGGCCGGCCTTTTTTCAGTGTGGGATATCGTCCTTCGGGACGAAGGCGAAGCTCTTGACCAATGTCTCGCGCACGAGCTCGCCGCCCAGCCTCTCGTTGATGCTCTTGGTGAGCTCCTTCGTCAGCGAATTGAGATCGTATTTTTCGATTCGCCGAAAATCGAGGTTGTTGTCGGCATAGAGCCGACGAAACGCCTCATCCATCACATAGCTGTCCGCATCGACCGGCGCGCCGCCGCCGCCATGGCCTCCCTTGTTGGACGCCTCGACGACATAAGCGAATTCCGCCGAAATATAGCCCTTCAGCGTCCCGTCCGAGATGATCGGAACGGTGATCGGCTTGACCTTCTTCACCTCGAGCTTTTCCGCATGCTGCGCCGCTTCCCCCGGCGCGCTGCGATGCGATTTCCAATAGGACGCGCCGAAGGTCGAGCCCAACGTCACCACGCAGGCCCAGATCCCGATCAAAACCATGCGCATCATCGATAGGGCTCCAAAATCAACGTTCCACCGATGCTCTCGTGGAATAGGTTCCGTCGGACTCCGCCATCTCGATCGTGCAGATCATGATGCCGGCAATCTCTCGCATCGCGCGAAGGCGCCGTTCCAGCAGCTTTCCATTTTCGACCAGAGTGGCGCGCAATAGTTCGACCTTCGCTTCGATCGCGGACGAACGCGGCGCCGCATAGGCCCGCGAGGCGCGCGAAAATTCGAGCAGCGCATGAGTCTTGCGCGCGTTGAAATCCTCGAAGTCCACATTGGCGCGTGATCGCAGCGCCTCGGTCTCGCGCTCGATCAGCCGCGTCAATCGATCGACGCAGCCGACGAAAGCCGCACGCCGCGCCTCCTGTGCATGATCGCTCCGGAACGGCGCTCCACTCATTCTCTCATCGCTATATCGATGCGCAGCCATGTCCCATATCCATTCGAACCGGTTCCAATCACAGTCGCGGATAACGCCGACGACCTCACGACGTCTTTGTGCGCTCATTGCTCGAAGACAAATTGTGATCGAGCAGCTTGCGCAGCCCCAGGCCGCCCGCTTTCGCGATCTGATCGCCGATCTGCTCGGCGATCATCGAGCGCCACACATCGCCCGCGGTCCCATGACCGAAATAGCCGTTTTCCGATTTCGGAAGCATCGTCTCCAGTGACGATTGAATGATGAAGGCCTCGAACTTTTGCGTCGCCTCGCCAGGCCGAATTGGCGCCCGCGTCGCGGCTGCCGTCCCATCCCAGACGACAGGCGCCGCGACAGCGAGCTTCGCGGAGGGCGACGCCTTGCCATTGTCCGCGACGACCGCAGCAAAGCCATCGACATTGCTCGGCGTAGCGTTAGAAACTTCGCTGAGGCGCGTGACCGCCGCATTGCGACGAACAGGATCCGCGGCTCTGGCGACTTCGGTGACGAGATCGGTAGCGGGAAAGATCGACATCGGTCTCCAATCCTTCGACAGCGAATTTTCTACATGAGCAGACTTACGGCGCGCTGAAGTCGCGCGGCGTCGTGCAATGCTCGATCACCTCGCGCAACGCCTCCAGCTCCATCGCGCGGTCTCGCTCCATCTGAGCGTCGGCGACAAGCCGTTCCGCCTGCTTCACGCGCTTGGCCTGCTCCAAGGTCACATTCGTCTGCCGATCGACCTCCTTGCGAAGCTCCTGCTGCTGGCGAATATTGGCTTTCAGCCTTTGCAGCACCACTTCCGGAAAGAGCGTGATCAAATTGCGATTTCCGTCGAGACATTCGACGATTCGCGTCTCCTCCTCCTTCAATTCGCGCGCCCTTCGCTCGAGCTGAGACAGGCGCCCCACCTCGATGCGATGCAATTGCTCATGGACTGCGAGAATCCGCCGCTGATTTTTCCAATTCATCGCCATTATCCCGACAAGAGCCAAGCGCCGAACGCCGAGGAAAAAGCCGTGAAGAAGTCATCGGCCATCACATAGAACCAATAGATGCCGAGCCCGATCAGCAGCGGAGTCGAAACAAAATAGACGGGGACCGACGGCGTCATGCGATTGAGAAAGCCGAAGGCGAGATTGACGATGAAGCCGAACAAAAGAAACGGACTGCTGATGCGCAGCGCGAGCAGAAACGATTGGGACAGCACATTCGAATATTCCCGCAACATTCCGTCCGCGGGCATTCCATCCCTTACAGGAATCGCGGAATAGGATGCGAAGAGGCCGCGAATCATCTCCCAATGCTGATCGAGCACGAAGACCAAAGTCGTCGCGCCGAGCATGATGAACGAGCTCATGGCGGGAAGCGGCTCCGCCTCCTCCACAGCCGACCCCAATATATTTCCGAGCCCGGTCGTCATCGCCGCCGCTGTCGTCATCGTCTCCAGCGCGAAGAAGAAAAGACGCGCCATCGAGCCGATGAGCACGCCGATGACAAGCTCCCCGATTACGACGAAGAGCACGCCGCCCGGCGTAGCGTTCGCCACCACTGGCGTGACGACATCCGCGAGCGCCGGCGCCAAAGCGACCGTCAATCCGATGGCGATAAACAGCCGCGCGCGCACCGGCACCCGTTGGCTCGCGAAGCCAGGTATCGTCATGATGCAGCCGCCGATCCTGCAGAACAGCACGAAGAGCGTCGTGACGACGCTCGTCAGCCCCGCCGTCACGAAATCGTCCCGAGCGATTTGATCTCGACGCCGCGAGCGATCTCGAGATGCGAAAGAATGGGAAGCGCCGAAAAGAGACGGCCGACGATCATTTTTACATAAGGCCGCGCTTCTGGCGTCGTCACCACCGCAAATACATCGCCGCGCTCTATGCGCTCGCGAATCGCAGTCCCCGCCTCCTGGCCAAACTGCTCGATGAGCGAAGGATCGGCGTTGAACTCGACGATCTCGCCCTTGGCGTCACGGCGGAGACTCTCATGGAAGAACAGGTCCCAACGCGCGCCGAGCCGCAGCACGCCGAGCGTCCCGTTCACTGCAATCTCGCCGCAAATTTGTGGCGCCAGCCGCGTCCGCACATGCTCCACGATCGGCTCCGCGCGTCGCGCATAGGGAACCACCTCGCTGACCGCCTCGAGAACGAGATCGAGATTGCGGATCGACACACGTTCGGCGAGCAGCAGCTTGAGCACGGAATGGAGGCCGGAATTGGAGATGAGATTCGGTACCATCTCGTCGATGAGCTTGCGATATTCGGGCTCGAGACGATCGAGCAGCATGCGCGCGTCGCGATAGGACAAGAGCTGCGAGAGATTATTGCGCAGCACTTCCGAAAGATGCGTGAGCAGCACCGAGATCGGATCGACGGGCTCGAATCCCTCGCGCCGCGCCTCGGCGACGAGCGCATCGGGAATCCAGAACGACTTGAGACCGAAGGCGGGATCGACCGTCTCATCGCCCGGAAGATCGGGCTGGCGGCCCTGCCCGACGATGATGAGATGCTGCCCGAGCTGCAATTCCTGCGTGGTGACGACTGTGCCGTGGATCTTGATCTGATAGCTCTTCTGCTTCAGCGCGAGATCGTCGGTGAGCTTGATCTCCGGAATCACAAATCCATACTGACGAGCGAAATTGCGCCGCATCTTGCCGACGCGATGCGCGAGCTCGTCCTGCGACATCAGGAGACGGGAGGACAGCTGCTTGCCGAGACAAAGCTCGACGCCCGGCGTCTTCAAATATTCCCGGATCGAATCCTTGGCTTCCGCCTGCGCGCGCCTGTCGTCCTCAGCCTTCTTGGCTTGCTCGCTGGCGCGGAGCTTTGCCGCCTGCTTCGGCGTGGAATAGGCGACGAACGCCATGGCACCGCCGAGCATCATGAACGGAGTGAGCGGGAGACCCGGCATCATCGCCAGCACGAACAGCAGAGACGAGGCGACATAGAGCGCCTTCGGGTAATTGCCGAGCTGCCGAACGATGTTTTGCTCTGTCGAGCCCCGTGTGCCGCCCTTCGACACCAGAAGGCCTGCAGCCAGCGACACGATGAGCGCGGGAATTTGCGAGACGAGACCTTCGCCCACCGAGAGCTTGGTGAACACATCGGCGGCGTTCGACAAAGGCATGCCATGGCGCGTGACGCCGATGACGATGCCGCCGAAAATATTGACCGCGAGGATCACGAGGCCCGCGATTGCGTCGCCTCGCACGAATTTCGACGCGCCGTCCATGGAGCCGAAGAAGGAGCTCTCCTCTTCCAGCTCACGGCGGCGCAGCTGCGCCTGCTTCTCGTCGATCAGCCCGGCCGAGAGATCGGCGTCGATCGCCATCTGCTTGCCGGGAATCGAGTCGAGCGTGAAACGCGCGCCAACTTCGGCGATACGCGTCGCGCCCTTGGTGATGACCAAAAAATTAACCGTTACGATGATAGCGAAGACCGTCAGACCGATGACGAAGTCGCCGCTCATCACCAATTTGGAAAAGCCGGCGATGATATAGCCTGCCGCGGCGGTTCCCTCCGCGCCATGTCCGAGAATGAGGCGGGTCGTCGCTATGTTGAGCGAGAGACGCAATATCGTCGCAACGAGGAGAATCGTCGGAAAGGCCGAAAATTCGAGCGGTTTCTGGATCCAGAGCGACACCATCAATATCAGCACGGCGAGCGCGATAGAGAATGCGAGGCCGATGTCGATGAGGAAGGGTGGAATCGGCAGAAAGAAAATGCAGAGGATGAAAATGATCGCCAGAGCGAATCCGACGTCCTTCACGCGTCCCTCGGGCGCGCCCCCAGCCAATGCGACGTCGGTCATCTCTCGCTCCCAGCGGCTCCTCGCACCCCGCGACGTCGCGGGCGCTGCCGCCTTCAGAATCCCTTTTCGATACGCGAATACGCATAATCAGTGAACGCTTGAATCTGCGCGCCGAGAAACGGCGCAGAGAGCCCGAGCGCGACGAAGATCACGATGATCTTCGGCACGAAGGTCAAGGTCATTTCCTGAACCTGCGTGAGGGCCTGAAGCAGCGCGATGACGATGCCGACCGCCATTGCGGCGCCGACCACCGGGCTCGAGACAATGAGCACGGTGAAGATCGCGCGCTGCATGATCTCGAGCGCGTCCGCCTCGTTCATTCGCTCACCGTGACGCCCGACCCGAGAGAGATGGTCTTGCCGTCAGTGAGCGTCGCAGTCACGCCGGAACTCGATGTCGAGACCGAGGCGACGACGCCGGAGGTCGAGCCGTCGGAAGACGACACTGTCTTGCCGATGAACGAGCTGGCTTGCGTGAGCAGATTGGAATTCAGGATCGAGGTCAGCGTCGTGTTCGTCTTGACCGCTTGCTCGACCGACGAAAACGAGGCGAGCTGGGAAACCGTCTCGGTCGGATCCATCGGCTTTGTCGGATCCTGGTACTTCATCTCGGTGACGAGAAGCGTCAGAAACTGGTCGTAGCCGAGCGTCTGCGTCGAGCTGCTGGAAGACGACGTCGAGCTCGTGCTCGAGGTCGCGGTCGCATTGGTGACGGAGGTCGTCGAGGTCACAGTCACTGTATCGCCTCCTCAGGCTGCTTTGCCGCTGTCCTGCGCCGCGCTCGGCGCCAGTATTTCGGACTCGAATGGGAAAAGCGTACGAATCGTCTTCAACGCATCGAACATTCGCTTGTCCTCGACATATTTCGCAGCCAACGCCAGCCCATTGAGAATTCGCGGATCGGGAAAGGCGGTGTTGAGCGAGGCCAGCATGCCGCGGCACATGTCCGATGCCGCCGCTGTGTCGTTCGGCGACATCAGCATCAGCTGCACGACGAAGTAGAGCTGTCGCAAAGGCGACGTCGCGTCTTTCGCCTGCATGACGTGATTCTCGAGCAGGAACGTCACGTCGTTGAGCAGTTCGATGCAGACTTTTCGGTCGGCGCGGATCACCGCGCCGTTGAGATAGAGCTTCTCGCCCCGCCGTAACGAAATATTCATGCCGCCCTCAGCTCAGTCCATCGGCGATCATCTGATTGATCTCGATGACGCCGTCGAAATTGTCCGACCTGCCGCAGTCGATCGCCTCGAGCTCACGAAGAATCCACAGGCCGATCGAGATGAGCGAAGCTCGCAACGCTTCGGGAAGCGCGTTTCCGTCGCTGCCGAGGTCCTCGATGAACACGGTCCATATTCGGCGCATGTTCCCGGTCGCCTCGAACGACTCGCTGCTTCGAACCCCTTTGACCTTGGCCACCGCGAGCAGCCGGATCGCCCTCTCGAGCACGGCGCGCTCTCGGCCGCGGGCCACAGCGGGGGAGTCTTCGACCGTCTGAGCATAGACATTACGATACATGCGATTCTCTTCGGGTCATTCGTGCGCTCAGATATATTTCGACAGCGTCAGCTGCTGAATCTTTCCGGTCAGCGTGTACGACGTCTCGAGCTGAGTGGTCAGGTTGTTCAGCCGCGTCGACGCTTCATATGGGTCGACGTTTTCGAGCGAGCCGATCTGCGTCTTGATCATGTCACTCTGCGCCGAAAGCGATTCATTCGCATCCGAGACGCCCTTCTGCATCACGCCGACTGTCGCTCGCAGATTGGTCAACCCCGATATAGCGTCAGACATTGTGGCAGATGCAGTCTTGAGAATCTGTTGATATGCGGAGCTGCTCAAAGATTCGACGCCGAGATCGGCGACCATTGTGTAAGCCTGTGCGAGCTGACGCAGCGATGTCTCATTTGCGGACACAGAGGTCTCGGAAGTCTGCGACAAGGAGATTCTGTTCGTCGCCGTCTCATCGGTCGCGCTAGACCAATTGCTGCTCCACCCGGACGAAGAGAACAGATCGGCGAATGAGCCCGAGAGGAAGGTCGCCATCTGCTGATCTGTGATGGCGCTCGCGCCGGCGTCGCCTTGCGCGACCCCGAAGGCGCCGAAGAACGCCTGATCGACCGACTGCTTCGCGGTCGACGGAGTAGTGGAGAAGTAGTCAGCGAGCGGCGCGACGGCGGTGTTGACGCCGCCGAAAATCTGCACGCCGTCGACGCTGGTGTCGAGCGCGGAGATCAGCGATTTCAGTCCAGTCTCGGCATAGCCCTTGATGGCGCCGGGATCGCTGCCGGCGCCCGATTGCGCGCTGACCAGCGTCTGCAGAAAGTTCTGAGCCGTGCTGGCTATCGAGCTCAGCGCCGTATCCGTCGCGCTGAGACGAGTCGTGATGACATTATTGCTCGCTGTCAGCGCGGCGAGATCATCGGCGTGAAAGCCGTAGGAATAATCCTGCTGTATCGCGGCGCCGAGGCCGAGCCCGATATCGGCGAGGCGTCCGGTCGAGACTTCCGCCTGAGTCTTCGACAATTGCGTCTGAACGTCGAGGACAGACCGTCGCAGCGCATTGGTGAGCGATTGGGTCGAGGTGATCGAGACCATTTGTCCGTCCGTTCGTCAGAGCGCCTGGAAGAGCGCGGTATACATGGCGTCTATGGCCGAGATGAGCTTTGCCGACGCTTGATAGGAGTTTTCGAGATCGAGCATTTTCGACATTTGCTCGTCGAGATTGACGCCGGTGGCGCTGGAGAGCGCGTCGGTCGTCTGCGACAGCAGCGTCGACTGATAGGATTCGGTATCCGTCGCCTGTTGACGCTGGGCCTCGAACCAACCGAGCGAGGATGTCGCATAGTCTGTGAGAGACAGGCTGGAGCCGAGGCCTGCGGAGGGATCGAAGCTCTGCGCTGTCGAGAAAGAGTCGACGAGCTGGTTTATGCGATCCGTAAAGCCCGCGGCGCCAGTCGTATTATAGAGATAGGCGGAGTTGGTCGGATCAGAAATGCCGCCGTCGCGCAGCCGAGTGAGATCGCCGCCCTGGCTCGGATCGGCGTTGGGATTGACGATGATCTGGCCGGCGAGACCGGGCACGACGCTCGCCCCCGGCACTGATGTTGCGCCGGAATAGGTGAACAATCCCGGCGCCGTCGTTCCAAATCCGGATTGATCGCTTTCCGCGAAAGCAGTGATCAGTCCGCGTGCGGTTTCATCGAGCTGATTTTGATATTGCGGCGCGACGACGTCACGAAGCTGCGTGAGGCCTTGCAGCTTGCCGGACTGAATCGCCATGGAGGCGGAGGCGCCGGTCACTGGCACGCCATCCACATAGACCGCGTTTCCGGTAGTCGAGGCCGCGTAGGCGCCGGTCGCCTGAAAGGTCACCGATCGCGCCGTCGTCTCGAAGAGCGTGGCGCCGCCGTCGGCGTAGATCACCATATCGTTATTGGCGCGCGTGACCGTGGTCACGCCAATCTCGGACGAGAGCGATTTGAGAAGAGATTCGCGCTGGTCGAGAGCGGATGAGACGTCGCGCCCGACCTGCGTTCCGGCGACGACTTCGGCGTTCACCTGCTGAAATTGCGACAGGATCGAGTTGATATTCGCGACAGAGGATGCGATCTCGCCATCGGCCTGCGTGCGCAATTGCTGCACGGTCGAATCCGCCGTGTTGAGCGCCTGCGCCACCGCCTTGGCGCTCGAAAGCACGTTTTGCGCGACCGTCGTGCTCGAAGGCGACGCACTATAGCTCTGCAACGCGCTTTTCAGCGCCGAGAGCAGGGACGCCGGCGAGCGATTTGTGCTCGTGTCGGACGCTGTGCCGGAGGATAGCCCGAGCGCCTGATCGATCTGGTCGAAACCAGAAGACAGCGCCGCCGCCGAGGCTTGCGTCGCGGTCGCCTGCAGGGAATTCTGAACGAGCGCGGCGTTGGTGGCGCGCGCGACGCCATCGATCTGCGTTCCGCCATTGGAGCTCGTGGAAACGAGCGCCGTCTTGGTCGCATAGCCGGAGACATTCACTCCGGCTATGTTGCGTGATACGACATTTATTTGCGCGGCGATCGTTCCGAGCGATTGATTGGCGATCGCTCCGGCATTCGTGAGTGACATGGCGACCGCCTATCTTTGTGTCGTTTACTTCAGATTGTTCAGCACTTGCATCACTTCCGACGCGACCTGGAAGACCTGGCTGTTCGCGCTGAAGGAGCGCTGGGCGACGATCATGTTCGACAATTGCGTCGCGAGATCGACCGTCGAGCCCTCGAGCTGATCGGATGCGATCGCGCCCATGCTTCCGGAATTGGCGTCGCCGAGATAGGCCGCGCCGGATTCCTTGGTGACGGCGAATGTGTTGCCGGAGAGCGCCTGCAGATTGCTCGGGCTCGCGACCGTGCCGAGCGGAATCTTATAGGCGGACACCGACTGTCCATTGCCGAGCACATAGCTGAGCGTGCCGTCCTTCGCGATGCTGACGCTGCTGACCTGCGATGCCGCATTGCCGTTGATCGTCGGATTGGAGACGGAGAAGGAAGAGCCGAGCTGCGTCAACCCGCTGAGATCGAGCGCGAGCGTGGAGCCATCGGGCACGGCGATCGAAGCGCTGGAGCCGCTGCTTATGCTGCCGTCGGTGGCGGAGAAGGTGAGCGACTGAGTGGTGAGCGGGCCAGACGAATATGGGAAGCCGCCACTCGTCGCATCCGCGGCGTTGTAAACCGACATTTCCCAATTGTTGGAAGACGTCTTGGAGAAATAGACGTCCAGCGTCACCGCATTGCCGAGATTGTCATAGGCGGTGACGGAGGTCTTGTCGGTGTAGGTCGACGTCGAGGAATTCGCGGACGGCAGGTCGGCCGCCGCGATCACGTCGGCGGTGGAGGGAAGATTGGCGGTCAGCGAGCCCTCCGTCGAAGCCGTGCCGATCTCCTTGCCATAGGGAATGGTGACGGTGCTGAGTTCGGACGGATCCGTCGGCGCGGAGGCGGCCGATGAGCTGTAGCCCATGAGATAATAGCCGGCCGTGTTGACGAGTCGACCTTGCGAGTCGGGAAGGAACGAACCGGCGCGCGTCAGATAAGTGTTGCCGGCCGCGTCGCTGACGACAAAAAATCCGTCACCCTGAATGGCGAGATCGGTCGCCGACGTCGTGGTGAGCGTGCTACCGGATTTGGTGACTTCGATGACGTTGCTCGCGCTGACGCCGCCGTCGGCGTTATTGCCGCCCTGATAGCTCGTCAACAGAGTCTGGAATTGCGTGGTCGCCTCTTTATAGCCGACCGTGTTCGAGTTCGAGATGTTCTCCGCGACCGCGCTGAGCGCCGTGGTCTGCGCCGACATGCCCATAACCGACGTGTTGAAAAGCGCGCTCGCCGTCATCTGTCATTCCTTCATATCCGTGAGACGCCGGGATTAGAAGTCTCCAGGCTTGCGTGAGGCTGTCGACTGCGCGCGAATGAAGCTTTCGGTGAAAACGGTTAACCTTGAAATAATATCGCGCTCCTATCTTTGACACGCCGACGAGAGGCTCGACTTCTCGAAATGTTCGGCGCGATCGATAGAGGGGCGTTGGAGTTGACGAGACGAGATGCGATCAAGCCGCTTTTGAACGGCATGAAGGCGCGGGACATGGGCGCGGGCGCCTGGCTTCGCTCGGTCACGTCGCGCATGCTTCCGCGCGAGGGCGTGGTCACTTATTCTGTCGTCGTGGAGGAGCCGCCGTCGTTCATCGAGCGTCGTCGAGAGGCGCGGCGTCCGGTGCATTTGCAGTCCGGCAAGATCCTCGACGGCGGCGAGCGCTTCCTGACGGAGTTTCTCTATAAGAACAAGACTGGCGGCGGCATCAGGCTGCGCCTCGCGCAGCGTGTGCCGCTGCCGCGCTCCATCATTCTCTACGACGATCAGCAAGGGGCTCTGCTGTCCGCCAATGTGATATGGCAGAATGGCGTCGACGCCGGCTGTCGAATGAAGGGCCGCTGGCCGCACAATGAGAAATTGCTCCTGCGGATGAGCGGCCCGTACTATTCACTTCAATGAGTAGCGCGGGATCGGCGCAAGGCTCGCACCAGATTTGATTACTAAATTCTTAACGACCCGCCGTTCCTGGGAGACCCCACAATGCACCCGATCAATGAATTGAAGCAGCTTCGCGAGCAGATGATCGAACAGCTCACGCAGATTCCCGAGTATCAGGCGTTGAAGGCCATGGAGCGGTTCATCGGCGAGCTGTCGAGCATCTATGACAGCTCCAACGGTCAAGCGAGCGAGTCTCCCATGCACAAGCCGACAGTGTCGGCGCTCGACAATCGTCACAAGAGCGACATTGGGGCCTCTTCCCCGCGCGTCACGCCTTATATTCCCGCGCATCGCGTGGCCTGATCCAGGCGTGGAGCGATGCGCCTATTCTTCGGCGCAGCGGCGTGTCCATTGTCTCGAATCACGGCGTCCGCCCGCGGCGGGCGCCTCTATTGCCCGCTAATGAAGATTTAACCGCCCATCGCTAGGCTCGAAGCATATCGGGTTGACCGTTCAAACGTCGGTCAAAAGCATGAAGCTGCCTCGATATGCCGGCGATCCGGCATGTCCCCGTGGGGGCGCCTCCTTCCGCACGATCAGTCGAACCAACGCGACGCCGCTCTCTGCGCGAGAGCCCTGCGCGCGTGACGGGACCTCGCGTCCTTTCGCCTGCCTCAGTGATCGCGAGGTCGTCCGCCGTGGCGGAACCCGATCTTCGTTACATCAGCAGCGGGGGCAGAGCGGTGAAAACATACGCGACACTTCTTGCGCCCGTCATCGGGATCGCGGTCGGACCGCTCCTATCCCTCGGTCCGCATCTGCTGCAAGGCGGAGCCTCCTTCGATCCATTATGGGGAGCCGCCGGAGCGAGCGTCTCGCTCATCGGCGCGATCGCCGCCTATCGCGTAATCTCGAGCCGCGTGTCTCGCCCGGCGACGTCTCTCGTCGCGACGCTCGATCGCATTCGCAATGGCGATCTCGAGACTCCGGTGGTGAAAAGCGGCAAGAGCGGCGAGCTGAGCGCCGTCTTCGACGCGCTGGAAAATCTTCGCGCCACATTGCAGAGCGATGTCCGTCGTCGCGCCGACGCCGCGAGCGCGGAGCAGCGCGCGGCGGCCCAGCGCCGCGCATCGCAGGACGCCGAGTCGCGCGGCTATGTCGAGGCGCACGAATTCTTCATGAAGTCCTTCACGGAAGGGCTGGAGCGGCTCGCGGCCGGAAATCTGAAGCACAGGCTGAACGATCCTTTCTCGTCCGATTACGAGAAGATTCGGCATTGCTACAATGTCGCGCTCGACAAGCTGCGCGGCGCCTTCGCGGATATGCTCGGCCATATCGACGGCCTCACCTCACGGACCGGCGAGATCGCGGGAGCGGCGGATGCGCTGGCGCAGCGCACGGAGCAGCAGGCGGCGAGCCTCGAGCAGACGTCCGCGGCGCTCGAGGAGATCACCTCGACAGTTCACAAGACGTCGGATGGCGCGCAGCGCGCGGCCGGCGTCGTCTCAGAGGCGCAGGCCGACGCGACGCGCAGCAGCGAGATCGTGCGCAATGCGATCGAGGCGATGGGGCGCATCGAGACCTCCTCGCGCCAAATCGGGCAGATCATCGGCGTGATCGACGAGATCGCCTTTCAGACCAATCTTCTCGCGCTCAATGCAGGAGTCGAGGCCGCGCGCGCGGGTGAGGCGGGACGCGGCTTCGCCGTCGTCGCCTCCGAGGTGCGCGCGCTCGCGCAGCGCTCGGCGGAAGCCGCGCGCGAGATCAAAAGCCTCATCTCGACATCCTCCTCGCAAGTCGAGGATGGCGTGGCGCTGGTCGCGCAGACCGGCAAGTCGCTCGGTCGCATCGTCGACCAGGTGGTCGAGGCGAACAAGGTGGTGGTCGAGATCGCCAATGGCGCGCGCGAGCAGGCGACCGGCCTCGCCGAGGTCAACACGGCCGTCGCGCAAATGGATCAGTTCACGCAGCAGAACGCCGCAATGGTCGAGGAGACGACCGCCGCGAGCCATGGCTTGAAGAGCGACATCGAGCGGTTGGCCACATCCGTCGCCGCCTTCGATCTCGGCGAGCGTGGCGAGGCCGCGGCTTTCGCGCCCAAGCGGCAAAAGCCGCTTTCGACGAACAAAGCGCCGCCGCAGCCGCGGCGCGTCACGATGCGTGGCGGCGCGCTTCCGAAAGAGCAGCCTGCGCAGGTCGAGGAAGGCTGGGAGGAGTTCTGATCATGGCCGAGACGATTTCCCGCGTGGCGACGAGTGAGGCGAAAGAGTTCATCGCCTTTCACATCGGCGCCCAGACATTCTGCATCGACATAATGGCGGTGCGCGAAATTCGCGGCTGGACGCCGGCGACGCCATTGCCGCATGCGCCGACTTTCGTGCGCGGCGTCATCAATCTGCGCGGCGCCGTGCTGCCGGTCATCGATCTCGCCACGCGTCTCGGACTGATGCAGAGCGAGCCGACGGCGCGTCATGCGGTCATCGTCGTGCAATCGGCCGGACAGGTCGTCGGCCTCCTCGTCGATGCGGTGTCGAATATTTTGACGCTGACGCAGGACGCGATTCAGCCGACGCCGGAGGTCGCCTCCGAGATCGCGCGGACATTCGTGAAGGGAGTCGTCGCCGCGGGCGACGAGATGATCAGCGTGCTGACCATCCAGAATCTGCTGCCGGAGCCGGTTCTCGACGCGGCTTGAGCCATAGCCTCGCCCTCCCCCGCAACGACATAGAGACGAGCCGATGGTCACTGTCAGCCTACCCGAGATCCTCGACATTCGCGCGGCCTCTCCGCTCGCCACGGAGCTTCTGCAAGCGCGCGGCAATCCGCTGATGATCGACGCCTCGAGCGTCGCCAAGGTCGGCGCGCAATGCATCCAAGTCCTGCTGTCCGCGCATGCGACCTGGACGGCGGATGGATTGCCCCTGAATGTCGTCCATCCGTCCGAGCCTCTCCTCGACGCCCTGGAGACGCTCGGCATTCCCTTCACCGATATTTCCGAACAGGAAAGCACGAAATGAGCAAGACTATTCTGACCGTCGACGATTCCCGAACCATGCGCGAGATGCTGATGCTCGCACTGTCCGACGCCGGCTTCAGCGTCGTGCAGGCCGAAGACGGAGTGCATGGGCTGGAAGTGCTCGAGAAGGCGACGCCCGATGTGATCGTCACCGACATCAACATGCCGCGCATGGATGGCTTCGGCTTCATCGAAGGCGTGCGCCGGCACGAGAAGCATCGCGGCGTGCCGATTCTGGTGCTGACGACAGAGAGCGACGGCGAGAAGAAGGACCGCGCGCGCCGCGCCGGCGCCACGGGCTGGATCGTCAAGCCGTTCAATCCCGTGAAGCTCGTGGACGCGATTCGCCGCGTGGCTGTGTAAAGCGTAGCGTTGCAAGGGAGATCGCCCGTGGATCCGATGGCCGCCATCAAGCAGACATTCTTTCAAGAATGTGAGGAGCAGCTCGTCGAGCTGGAGAGCGGGCTGCTCCGAATGGAGGATGGAGACGACGACCTCGAGACCGTCAACGCCGTGTTTCGCGCCGTTCACTCGATCAAGGGGGGCGCGGGCGCATTCGGCTTCGACGAGCTCGTGGAATTCGTCCATGTCTTCGAGACCACGCTCGATCTCATAAGATCCGCCAAGCTCGCCGCGACGCCGGCCGTCACCAAGACGCTGCTGCGCGCTTCCGACGTGCTCGCCGACCTCGTTCGCGCCGCGCGTGAAGACGGCAGCGCCGACGCCGGCGCGGTGAAGGTCATCGCGGACGAGCTCAGCGCTCTGCTCGGCGGCGCCCCGCGACATGGCGACGATGATGGCAAGGTCAGCGTCGAGGCGCTCGATTTCCAGCCTGTCTGCATCTCGCTCGATTCGATCTTCGACATCGGCGAGCCGGAGGCGCCGGCGACGCAGGATTTCATCGTTCGGTTCAAGCCGAGCGCAGGGCTCTACGCCAAGGCCAACGAGTCGCTGCGCCTGCTGCGCGAGCTCGGCAGCCTCGGCGAGATGAGCGTCGAATGCGACATATCGGAGATCCCGCAGCTGACGGAGCTCGATCCGGAAGGCGCCTATCTGTGCTGGACGATTCGTCTGACGACGACCGCTTCCGAAGCGGAGGTGCGCGAGGTGTTCGAGTTCGTCGAATGGGATTGCGAGCTATCGGTCGAGACGGCCGATGTCGGCAAGCTGCTCGAGGCTCTGCAGGAGTCGCTCGAGCCACATGAGGCGCCCGAGGCGCCCGTCGCCGTCGCGGAGCCCAAGCAGACGAGCGTCGCCATCGATCCCGCGCCGGCGTCCTTCGCCGCGCCGAGCGACGAGCATCCTGCCGCAGCTAAGGCGGAATCGGCGAAGGGCGAAGGCTCTGGCTCCGTGCAGGCGACGATCCGCGTCGATCTCGATCGCGTCGATCGCCTCATCAATCTCGTCGGCGAGCTGGTCATCAATCAGGCGATGCTGTCGCAGCGCGTTTCGGAGGCTGGCCTCTCGCGCGCCTCCTCTGTCGTGATCGGCCTCGACGAGCTCGAGCAGCTGACGCGCGACATTCAAGACAGCGTGATGGCGATTCGCGCGCAGCCGGTGAAGCCGGTGTTCCAACGCATGTCGCGCACGGTGCGCGAGGTCGCGTCGATGACCGGAAAAGCCGTGCGCCTCGTCATGGACGGCGAGACGACCGAGGTCGACAAGACCGTCATCGAGCGCCTGACCGATCCGCTCACCCATATGATCCGCAACGCCGTCGATCACGGCATCGAGAAGGCGGAAGACAGGATCGCCGCCGGCAAGCCGGAGGAAGGCTCGCTGCGACTTTCGGCGACGCATCGCTCGGGGCGTATCGTCATAGAGGTCGCCGACGACGGCGCGGGCATCAATCGCGCGCGCGTGCGGCAGATCGCGGTCTCCAAGGGGCTCATACCGGCGGAAGCCAATCTCACCGACGATGAGATCGACAATCTCATCTTCCTGCCCGGCTTCTCCACCGCCTCCTCCGTCTCCAACATCTCCGGGCGCGGCGTCGGCATGGATGTGGTCAAGCGCGCGATTCAGGCGCTCGGCGGCCGCATCTCCATCTCCTCCGTTCCCGGCCGCGGCTCCACCTTCTCGATGAGCCTGCCGCTCACCCTCGCGGTTCTCGACGGCATGGTCGTCACTGTCGGCGGACAGACGCTGGTCATTCCGCTGACGGCGATCATCGAGACGCTGCAGCCCAAGAAGGAGAGCGTGCACGAGCTCGGCACCGGCTCGCGCGTGATCGCCACGCGCAACACTTTCACGCCGCTGATCGATGTCGGGGCCGTGCTGCTCTATCGCGACGAGCCGATCGAGCCGACGTCGCAAGTCGCGCTTCTCGTCGAGTCCGAGAGCGGCGCCAAATGCGCGCTGCTCGTCGATGCGATCCAGGGTCAGCGCCAGGTCGTCATCAAGAGCCTCGAGACCAATTACGGCCATGTGCATGGCATCGCCGCCGCGACGATCCTCGGCGACGGCCGCGTCGCTCTCATTCTCGACGTCGATGCGATCGTCGCGCGGCCACGCGCCGATATGATCGTCGCGGAAATGCCGGCGGCGGCGGAATAGGCCGCCTCGACGCCAACATCGCGCCCCGCCTCGCGTGGGGCGCCACTCCAGATAGAATCGCAAGCAGCCGAATGAAAACCCGCCACCTCGCCACGGCTCCGCTCGTCCCTGGGGAATTTCTGCTGACGCAGGATGATTTCCGGCGCATCGCCTCGATCCTGCATGAGGACGCCGGCATCTATCTTCCGGACTCGAAAGCCACGCTCGTCTATTCGCGTCTGGCCAAGCGGCTGCGCAGCCTCGGCCTCGAGAGCTTCCGCGACTATTGCGCGCTCATCGTCAGCGCGGATGGCGTCGATGAGCGGCAGAAGATGATGGCGGCGCTCACCACAAATGTGACGCGCTTCTTCCGCGAGCCGCATCACTTCAAGCATCTCGAGGAGAATGTGCTGGCCAAGCACGCCGCCGCCGTGCGCAAGGGCGCTCGGCTGCGCATCTGGTCGGCGGCCTGCTCTAACGGCCAGGAGCCCTATTCGATCGCCATGTCGATCCTCTCCGTCATGCCGGACGCGGCCGATCTCGACGTCAAGGTTCTCGCCACCGATATCGATCCGAACATGGTCGCCGCTGGCGCCAATGGGGTCTATGGCCGCGAGATCATGGAAGCGGTGCCGCCGCATCTGCGCAGCCGCTGGTTCACGCCGCTCGGCGGCGGCCGCGACGAATGGGGCGTGACGGAGGAGCTCGCTTCGCTCGTCTCCTTCCGCGAGCTCAATCTCATCGGCCATTGGCCGATGAGCGGCCGCTTCGATGCGATCTTCTGCCGAAACGTGGTGATCTATTTCGAGGAGAAGACGCAAGAGAACATATGGAGCCGCTTCGTTCCTCTCCTCAATCCGGAGGGGCGTCTCTACATCGGCCATTCCGAGCGCGTGTCCGGCGCGGCCACATCCGCCTTCGAATATGACGGCGTCACCACTTATCGGCTTCGTTCCAGAGGAATTTCGTAAGATGCCTGTTCGTGTGCTGATCGTCGACGATTCCGCAACCATGCGCGGCCTCATCGCAGCGACCCTCTGTCGTGATCCCGCCATCTCGGTCGTCGGCGAGGCCGCCGATCCGCTGGAGGCGCGCCAGGCCATCAAGACGCTCGATCCCGATGTGGTGACGCTCGACGTCGAGATGCCCAATATGAACGGCCTCGAATTTCTCGAGAAGATCATGCGGCTGCGTCCGACGCGCGTGATCATGGTCTCGACCATGACGGAGCGCGGCGCCTCGACGACGATCAAGGCGCTCGAGATCGGCGCCTTCGATTGCGTCGCCAAGCCGTCGTCCAAGGATCCGCGCTCTTTCGACGAGCTGCCGGCGAAGATCAAGGCGATCGCCGCTTCGCCCATCGGCCGCCACGAGCCGCTGCGCGGCGAGCCGATCCGCGTCGAGCCCGCCGCGGCGGCGCGACGCGAGGCGCCGACAGCCACGTCGCGCTATGCGCCGGACGGACGTCTCGTCGCCATCGGCTCCTCCACCGGAGGCGTCGAGGCGCTGCTCACCATTCTCTCGCATTTTCCGGAAAATTGTCCGCCGACCATCGTCACCCAGCACATGCCGCCGGTGTTCACGGCGAGCTTCGCCGCGCGGCTCGATCGCATGTGCAAGCCGCATGTCGCCGAAGCGGTGGACGGTGCGCCGATCCTGCCCGGCCGCGTCTATCTCGCGCCCGGCGGCGCCGCGCATCTCGAGGTGGTGAAGAGCGCCGGCGGATACCGTTGCCGCCTCACCAATGCGGAAGCGGTGAACGGGCATCGTCCGTCGGTGGATGTCCTGTTCAATTCGGTCGCACAGAGCGCGGGTCGCAACGCGCTCGGCGTGATCCTCACCGGCATGGGCCGCGATGGCGCGCAAGGCCTGCTGGCCATGCGCAAGATCGGCGCGGAGACGATCGGCCAGGACGAAGCGAGCTCGCTCGTCTACGGCATGCCGAAAGCGGCCTTCGAGATCGGCGGCGTCGGCAAGCAGCTCACGCTGCAGCGCATCGCCGCCCATATCCTCACTTCGACGAACCAGTAACAGTACGGGGGAATTCCATGTCCATCGCCGACCAGTTGAGAGTCTTGATCGTGGACGACACGAGCACGAGCCGGATGCTCATTCGCGACGGTCTCGAGGAACTCGGCGTTCGCAACATTTTTTTTGCCGGCGACGGCGAGCAGGCCCTGCAATTCATGATGGCCACTCCCGCGCATCTCGTCATTTCCGACTTCAACATGCCCAAGCTCGACGGGCTCGGCCTGCTGAAGGCGATCCGCAATTACAATCCGACCAAGAAAGTCCCCTTCATCATGCTCACGGGACGCGCCGACAAGGCGCTGCTCGAGAATGCGGTGAAGCTCGGCGTCAATAACTTCCTCACCAAGCCCTTCACCGTTCCGGCTCTCAAAAAAGCGCTCGAAGCGATCATCGGCAAAATCGCGTGACGCAAATGAACGCAGCCATGAAACGAGTCCACATCATCCAAGGCGAGTATCGGGTGGTCGACGATCCCACCACCGTCCTCGCGACGGTGCTCGGCTCCTGTGTCGCCGCTTGCCTCCGCGACGCCGGCGCCGGCGTCGGAGGGATGAACCACTTCCTGCTGCCCGGCGACTTCACCTCGTCGCGCAATGGCGAGGCCGAGCGTTACGGCGTGCATCTCATGGAGCTGCTCGTCAACGGCCTACTGAAGAAAGGCGCGCGCCGCGACCGTCTCGAAGGGAAGCTGTTCGGCGGCGCGCGCATGATGGAAGGCCTCTCGGACATTGGCGCGCGCAACGCCGAATTCGCGAAGCGCTTTCTGAGGAACGAAGGCATTCGCCTCGTCGCCGAGCATCTCGGCGGCGACAGAGGGCGGCGCGTCGAATACGAGCCCGTGTCCGGACGCGCGCGGCAGAGCCTTCTCTCCGGTCCGACGCCGCACGCCGCTCCGGCGCCGGTCGTCATGCCGAAGCTGCCGGCCGCGGGCTCACTGGAGCTGTTCTGATGACGGAGCCGAAGACGACCTCGCCCTGCGGCGCGCATGAGCGATCCCAACCGCTGGTCGAGGTCCTCTCGCGGCTGGCCGCAGAGCTGCGCAACGCGGCCAAGGAGACGGACCGCCTTCATTGCCTGGTCGACGGCGTCGAATGGAGCAATGTGGAGGAGAAGCACGAGCTCATCCACTCGGCGCAGGCGATCGACTCGATCGAGCAGACGCTCTCGGGACTATCGGATTTCGTCTGCGCGCTCGCAGAGCTGGCGCCGGCGGATTGGCAGGTCTGCGGCGGCGCGGCGGCGCGCAGCGTCAAGCTCGCGGAGCTGGCGGCGCGCCTCGGCGATCATGACGACGACGGGCGAACGGATCACCCCGCCGGCGAGCTGGAATTCTTCTGAGCGCCGATCGCGCGCTCACTCATCGTCGGCGAGCAGATCGCGCAGCTTGCGGCTCTTCGCCCATTGCGCCGCATCCTCGGCGGCGTTCTTGAACGCGGCGACGTCGACGGGCTCATGCGCGCGTTCGGAGGCCGTCTCCATCAGCCCTGCGGCGACGGACAGCAGCACGGTCGTCGCTGCGCGCAGGAAGGTCGCCGCGTCTCCCTTGGCGTCGTCCACCTCGGCCAGCAAGCGATTGGCGGCGCCGCGCAGCTCGTAATCGAGCGTCTCCAAATCACGACGCAGCTGCGGCGTGAGCTCGCGGCATTCGGCGATAGAAATAGGTCCGAGCCCACCCTGGGAGGGCGACCCTGCGTCACCGCCCGGCGAGGACGGTGGATCGACACGCGTCACGGCGACCTCCAAACGCTGACCTGCGACAGCCGCTCAATTCGAGCCCTATAGCAAGGCCCCACCAGAATCAATCCACGGGACAACCCGTCGTTGCGGCGACGCCGCCGATTCGCGTTTTGCGTCATCGGAAGTCCGGCCCGCAGCGCTGCGCGTCCATCTGCGCGTTGATGGCGTGCAGCTCGCCTTTGAGCCGCGCGATCTGCGGCTCGCGATCGTCGCCGAAGGGCGTGCCCATCGGCGTCGGAACGCCGAGCGTGCGCATGCGATCGTCCGCGGCGAGCTGGTCCTGCGCCGAGCCGGCGAAGATCAGCGCCTGCGAGATGCGGGCGCGCCGCGCCACGAGATGCGCGCAATCGGTCCCGACGAAGAGCGCAGGATCGACCGGCGCGGGCTCTATGTCCCATGCGGTCTTGGCGCAGGCCGAAAGGCCGAGCGCGGCCGCCAGCGCCAAGACGGCGCGGCGCGGAAGGATGCAGGTGAATTGCTTCGCTCTCATTGTCATGCGCGTTCAAAAATCCGTCCAGGCTCTGCTGCGACGGTCGCTCGCGCCGAGCCGCCGGTCGGGCGCTCCGACACGGCGCGGCTCGTAGAAGCTTTCGCCGCCCGAGGCGACGAGACGCGGCCCGGCCGCGCGCGCGGCGGCGTCGAGATCGCGGGCGATGCGAAAGCGCGAGATCAGCTCGATCAGCCGCCGCGTCTTCTCGCTCAGCCCATGGCTGACGGCGGTGGTCTGCTCCGCCATTGCAGCGTTCTGCTGCGTGATCATATCCATCTGGCGGACGGTGCCATTCACCTCGTTCAGCGCCGCGGCCTGCTGGCGCGCGCGATCGGCGATCTCCGCCACCACGCCATTGACGCGGGCGATCTCCTCGACGATATGCGACAAGGCCTCGCCCGTATCGCCGACGAGCGAGACGCCGCGGCCGATCTGCGCGTTGGAGACCGAGATCAATGTGTCGATCTCCTTGGCGGCCTTGGCGCTGCGGCGCGCGAGATCGCGAATCTCCGCCGCCACCACGGCGAAGCCGCGTCCCGCCTCGCCGGCGCGCGCCGCTTCCACCCCCGCATTCAGCGCAAGAAGATTCGTCTGCGTCGCGATCGAGTCGATGACGCCGATGATCTGCGCGATCTTCTTCGACGATTGCTCGATATCGCCCATGGCGCCGATGGCCTGCCGCACGATGCCGCCGCTCGCCTGCGCCTCCGAGCTCATATTGGAGACGATCTGCCGCGCATTGCCGGCGTCCTCGGCGGTCCGTGTGACCGTCTCGGTGATCTGCGCGAGCGCGGCCGCCGTCTCCTCGAGATTGGAGGCCTGGCTCTCCGTGCGCCGCGACAGATCATCGGCCGCGGCGACGGTCTCCTGCATGCCGGAGCCCAGCAGCCGCGTGCTATCGGCCATCTCGCCGATCGCTTCCGACAATTGGCTGACGGCGGTGTTGAAATCCGTCTGCAGCCGGCGATAGGAGCCGGGAACCTCGTCGGTCAGCCGATAGGTCAAATCCTTCTCGGCGACCTTGGCCAGACCGTCGCCAAGCAGCTGGACGATGCGCGCCTGAGTGGCGTTGGCCTCGGCGATCAGATGCTCATCGGCGCGATGCGCGAGGATGACCTGCCGAAGATTCACAAAAGCGTCGGCGAGGCGCCGCACGCTCTCGGAACAGTCTTCAATCTCGAGCCGATAGGAAGTGTCGCCATCGGCGAGGTGGCGGACCGCCTCGGTCACGGCGACGAGCGGCCGGACGATGCGCGTGCGCACGGCCACGGCGCCGAGAATGCAGAGAAGCGCGATGAGGACCGGCCCGACGAAGAGCGCCGCCAATCTCGGATCGCGCGCCGTGTCCAGGCCGCCGGCGAACAGAAGCCAGCTCACGACGGCCTGCGCGAATGCGATGGCGGCGATGATGGACAGCAGCACGGCCGACCGCATTCGCAACCCCGTCGGAACAATAGCGCGCAAGCCGATCACCCTTTTAATTTGCGCCTATCCGCAAGCAATAATTCGCGACGCGCCGGAAGCGCGCGCAGTCGCGGCCGATCGACCGCCCGCCCCGCGCGACGAGGCCCGGACGACTGAGAATCCTGAACCGCCGCCAGAAGCTAAAATGGCTCAGCCGACGTTAAGTTAAGGTTAATAGAAACCTACTTCTGCGCGTCGGCGAGCGCTGCGGCGCGCGTATTGGCGAGCGCCTTCTCGATCTCGGGAAGCAAGGTCTCTTCCAGAGCCTGCCGGGTCAAAGGCCCGACGAACTTATAGGCGATGGCGCCGTCGCCACGGATGATGAAAGTCTCCGGCACGCCGTAGACGCCGAAGTCGATCGCGACGCGTCCGGGAAGATCGACGCCGACCGCCACGAAGGGATTGCCGACCTCGGCGAGGAAGCGCAGCGAATTGGCCGGCTCGTCCTTATAGGCGAGGCCGACGAGCGCGACGCCCTTTTGCGCGAGCGCTGGATCCTTGGCGAGGGCGAGCAATTGCGCATGCTCCGCCCGGCAGGGCGAGCACCAGGAGGCGAAGACATTGACGACGCTGACGCGGCCCTTGCGCAGATCGTCGCCGGAAAGGCCGCCGACGCCCGCGAGCCCCGGCAAAGCGGGAAGCGTAAATTGCGGCGCCTGCTTGCCGATGAGCGCCGAAGGGAGGCGCGAGGCGTCGCCCGAGAACAGCCGCACGAGAAAGAGACCGGCGAGCGCCGCAAAGACGGCGAGCGGCAGGAATAGCGCCAGACGGCTGCGCGGCGCGGACTCCTCGGCGCTCATAGCGCCTCCCCTCTCTCGTCGGAGCCGTTCTTCTCGAGCCGCGCGAGCTCGGCGGCAAGGCGTCTATGCTCCAGCAGAATGCGAAAGGCCATGATGAGGATGGTGGCGGCGGTCAGGCCATAGGCCAGCAGAATATAGCCCCAATGCTCGTCGGTCATTGCGCCGGCTCCAGCAATTGTCCAGAAGCGCCGCCCTCTTCGCCGGCGGCGGCGACCTGCAGCGCCAGCCGCGCGACGCGGCGGCGCAAAATCTCATTGCGGATCGCCATCAGATGCAGCGCGAGGAACAACGCCGTCGCGCCGAGCGCCATGATCAGCAGCGGCCACAGCATGGAGCCGGCGATGGTCGGCCCGCCGGCGCGGAACACAGAGGCCGGCTGATGCAGCGTGTTCCACCAATCGACCGAGAATTTGATGATCGGAATATCGACGAAGCCGACCAGAGTCATGATCGCCGCTATGCGCGCCCCGCGCGGGGAGTCTTCCATCGTCTGGCGCAGCGCGATGAGGCCGAGATAGAGCAGGAAGAGGATCAGCATGGAGGTGAGACGCGCGTCCCACACCCAATAGGTCCCCCACATGGGCTTGCCCCAGAGCGAGCCGGTCACGAGGCAGATGAAGGTGAAGGCGGCGCCCAGCGTCGCGGCGGTCTTCTGCGCGGCGTCGGCCAGCGGATGGCGCCAGACCAGCACGCCGAGCGAGGCGGAGGTCATGACCATGTAGGCGAACATGGCGAGCCAGGCGGCCGGCACATGAATATACATGATCTTGACCGTCTCGCCCTGCTGATAATCGGCCGGCGAGACGAAGAAGACGAGATAGAGGCCCAGCCCCAGGAGCAGCGCGCTCGCGGCGCCCAGCCAGGGCAGGACGCGCTGCGTCAGCCGCAGGAACACGGCGGGATTGGCTAAGGACGAGAACGCGATCATGACGGCCTGCCGAACGAAACGCGACGGGCGGAGAGGGAAACGCCCTCTCCGCCCAGTCGATCAGTTGGAAGTCGATCAGTTAGAAGCCTTGGGCTTCGACGAATCGGACGGCTTCGACTGCTCGGCGGCGCTCTGCGGCTTGAACTTGCCGTGCAGAATCTCGACCGCCGCGATCAGCTGCTTGTCCTTCTTCGCGTCCGGCGGCACATAGGCCTGCGAGCCGCTCTTCTCGTCCTCGCCATTCTTCAGATGGCCCTTGAGCGAGGCCTCGCCCTTGGTGTCGTCCTTGCCCTTCAGCTCGTCCGGCACGTCCTGCAGCAGCGTGATGTCCGGATCGATGCCCTTGGCCTGGATCGAGCGGCCGGACGGCGTGTAGTAACGCGCCGTGGTCAGGCGCAGCGCGCCATTATTGCCGCCGAGCGGGATGATGGTCTGCACCGAGCCCTTGCCGAAGGAGCGCGTGCCGAGAATGGTCGCGCGCTTATGGTCCTGCAGCGCGCCGGCGACGATCTCCGACGCAGAGGCCGAGCCGCCATTGATGAGCACCACCACCGGCTTGCCACGCGAGATGTCGCCGGCCGCCCGCGCATTGTAGCGCTGCGTCTCATCGGCCGTGCGGCCGCGCGTCGAGACAATCTCGCCATGGTCGATGAAACTGTTGACCACCTGGATCGACTGGTCGAGCAATCCGCCCGGATTATTGCGCAGATCGACGATATAGCCCTTGAGCTTGTCGCCCGGCATGTCCTGCTGGAACTTGTGGATCGCGGTGCGCAGCCCGTCCGAGGTCTCCTCGTTGAACTGGGAGATGCGGATATAGCCGATATCCTCGTCCTCCTTATGCGAGCGCACGGATTTGATATGGATCTCGGCCCGCGTGAGCTTGACCTCGATCTTCTCCTTGTCCTTGCCGCGCAGGATGGTTAGCTTCACCGGCGTGTTGATCTGGCCGCGCATCTTGTCGACGGCCTGATTGAGGGAGAGGCCCTGCACATTGTCGTCGTCGATGGCGAAGATGAGATCGCCGGACATGACGCCCGCCTTGGACGCGGGCGTGTCGTCGATCGGCGTCACGACCTTCACCAGGCCGTCCTCCTGCGTCACCTCTATGCCGAGGCCGCCGAACTTGCCCTCGGTCTGCGTCCGCATGTCCTTGAAGCCCTTGGCGTCGAGGTAGCTCGAATGCGGATCGAGCGAGGTGAGCATGCCGTTGATCGCCGATTCGACGAGCTTCTGCTCGTCGGGCCTCTCGACATAATCGGCGCGCACCTTGTCGAAGACATCGCCGAAGAGGCTCAGATTTTTGTACGTATCGGCGGCGGCGGCGAAGGCCGGGGAGCCGATCAACACGCGCGCATTCTGTCCGAGCGTGGCGCATCCCGCCCCGATGACGATTCCCGTTATGATCAATGAGGCCTTGCGCATCATCCGCCAACCTTCTGAAGTTCCGGCTTCGCCCACCATGGGCCCGGATCGATGGACGTTCCGTCCTTGCGAAACTCTACATAGAGAATGGGCTGTTTCGCGCCGATAGCAATGGCCGCCGCAGTCCTGACGGCGCCGCCGCCCATGTTCGCCACCGGCTCGCCGGCGAGGACGAATTGCCCGACGGCGACGGAGATCTGGTCCATTCCAGCCAAGGTGACATAATAGCCGCCGCCGGCGTTGATGATCAAGAGTTGACCATAGGATCGGTAGCGCCCCGCGAAAACCACCCAGCCGTCGCAGGGCGCGGCCACGATCGCGTTTTCACGCGCCGCTATGGACACGCCCTTCTCGGTCGCGCCCTGGCCGTCCGAGGCGCCGAAGCGCTTGACGATGCTCCCCGCCGAAGGCAGCGCCAATCGACCTTTCAGATCGGCGAAGGCGACGGCTGGAGCGAGACGGGCGGGGTCCTTGAACGGCGCCGCCAGCGCCTTGGCGCGACTGTCCAGCGACATTGCGGCGTCGGCCGCGGCGCGCTCGGCGTCGGCCCGCCGCGCCGCTTCCGCCGCGCGCTTGGCCGCCTCCACCTCGCTCTCCATGCGGGCGACCAGCTCTTTCAGACTCGTCGCCTTGGAGGCCAGATTACGCGCCCGCTCGGCCTCGAAATCCAGCGCGCTCTGCGCCAGCATCAGCGCCTTCTGCCGCGTCTCCACCAGAGCGGAGAGACGGACGCGCTCCTCCTTCAAATGCTCGAGCTCGGCGATGAGGCTCGTCCTCTCCGCCTCTATGCGCCCGCGTAGCGCGATGAGATCGGAGAGATCGGTCTTGAGCGTCTCCACCTCGGCGCGCATCTGCGGCAGCACGGAGCCGAGCAGCATGGCGGCGCGAATGCTCTCCAGAATATCCTCGGGCTTGGCCAGCAGCGCCGGCGGCGGCTTGCGCCCCATGCGCTGCAGCACGAGCAGCACCTCGCCGATCAGCGCGCGGCGACTGGCGAGCGATTTGACCAGCGCCTGCTCGCTCCGCACCGAGGCCTCGAGCTTGGCGCTCACATCCTCGACGCGCTTCTCCAGCACGCCGACCCGCTGAACCGCATCGACCAGCGCGGCGTTGAATTTGGCGCGGTCGGCGCGCAGCGTCTCGATTTCCGTCTCGATCTTGCGGCGGCTCTCGGCGGAGACGGTGATCGTCTCCTCGAGGCTGCGCAGCTCCGAGCGTTTTCCCGAAATATCGGGGGAGTCCGGATTATCGGCGGCGTCTCGCGTCTCGACGACCGGAGTCGGCTTCAACGTCGTCGTCGCTATGGCGCCGCGAAGATGCTCCGCCCGCGCGGGATTTGCGACGGCCGTCAGCGCGAGACAAAGGGCGGGAAGATAGACGGCGGGAAAGCAGGCGCCCGACTCCCAACGCTCCGCTCTCCGTCGCATAATCCCGCCGCTCGCCTCATGCCTCATGAACGGCGTCCGCTCCGCCCGCAACTCTTTGCGCCCGCCGGAAGCCGGCGTGCGAATCTCGCTGCAGTTTGGCTATTCAATAGCGTCCACATTGCGGCGAAGGCGGCGCCTAGAGCGCTATCCGATCCCCAATTGGATCGGATAGCGCTCTATATTCTTTCGTTGGAAGCGAATTCTGATCGATCGAACGATTCCGTTCGATCGGAAAGCGCTATCGGCGCGGCGACAGCAGGAAATCGACGCCGCTCCCGCTTTCGCCCTCCGGCGCGCCCTTGGCGACCGGCTTGCCGCTCTCGCCGGCGACGGAGAGACGCCCGCGCTCGACGCCCATGCGGCTGAGATAATCGACGACGCGAGCGGCGCGGTCGCGCGCCTTCTCCCGCGCGGCGCGATCGCCGCCCTCGGCCCGCACGCGCACATCGACCTCGGTCTGCGGGCAGCGCTGCAGCAGGCCGACCGCCTTGTCCAGCGCCCCGGTCGCGCCGCGCCGCACGCCAGCGCCATGCTTGGCGAAGCGCACCGGCTCGCTGGCGAGAGCGGCGCTCAGCGCCTTCTGGCAAGTGGGAAGGTCCAGCTCGCCGCTGGCCGGAACCGCGGCGCTCGGCTCCTCCCCTGCCGCCGGCTTCGGCAAATTGGGCGCCTTGGCAAGGTCTGAAGGCTTGGCGCCATCCGAAGGCTTGGCGGCCTCCGAAGGCTTGGCGGCCTCCGAAGGCTTGGCGGCCTCCGAAGGGTTGGCGACCTCCGATGGCTTGGCGAATTCGGACGGCTCGACCGGCGCCGAAGGCTTGCCCGTCTCCGCCTTTCTGCCGGCTTCATATTTCTTGCCGGCTTCCACCGCGCCGGCAGGCTCGGAGGGCTGCGCGGATATGGAGGGCCGCGCCAGCTCCGGCGCGGCGGCGGATGGCGTCGAAGGCGCGGGCTTCACCCCTCCCCGCCCCTGCTCCTTCGGCTCGAGCGTTGGCTTAGGCGCCACGGCGGAGCCGCCATTGGACGATCGCGGCTGGCCATTCTGCGCCGGTCCGGCGACGCCATTGGGCGCGGGCGCGGGCCCGAGCGGCGACGGCTCGCCCTCTCGGGCCGCGCGCCGCGCAATGGCGGCGTTCTCGTAATTCTTGGCGGCCGCGCCGGTGAGCGCGTCCACATCGGCGATTCCCCGCACGCCGGGGATATGCGCGATCTCTTCCGCCGCCACGGCGCGATTTGGCGCATTGCGCGGCAGCAGAACATCGCGGCCGGCGACGTCGAGATAGGCGGGATCGCCGCCGATCTTCTCGATCGCGCTCGCCGCCTTGCGCCGCAAATCCTGCTCCATCGAGCGGCCGGCCAGAAAGCCGGCGGCGATCCAGATCAGCGCCAAAGGAATGAGACCGAGCGCCCAGCCCTCATTATCCCGAAGCGAATGCCTCCCGATCAGCGCGCCGACCACCGCGCCGAGGAGAAAAGCGGGAAACAGCAGCAGCGCCGTCTCCAGCCAGAAGCCGGAGCGTCCCGGCAGCAGCCCGAGCATCGCCACCGGCGCGCCCGCGGCGAAAGCGAGGGCGAACCACACCAGCCAGCCGGCGACCGGTCCACGCTCGGAGCGCCGGGCTATAGAGAGCGCCGTCGCAACGCCGACCGCGAAGGCCGAGACGCCCCAGGCCCAGAAATGCGTGAGGAGATATGTCATGGCGCTCGCATGGTCCGGCCTGCGCGGCGAGATTGCGTCACGGCCCTATCTTTGGCAAGGCTCGGGCTTTCATCAGGAGACGCGCGTGACGCGGACATTTTCTTTTTCCCTTCTGCTCGTCGCGGCGCTCGCCGCCGCGCCGGCCGCGGCGCTCGATGCGGGCGGCGCGGCGCAGGGGCAAATCCTTCCCGTGGAGCGGACGCCCTTTCATGTGCCGGCCTTCCGCAATGAGACGGTCGCCATGCTGAATGTGCTGCTGCCGCCGCATCGCGTCGCGCCCTATCACGAGCATTCGCGCGATTTCGCCTATGTGGTGGTGCGCGAGAGCCCGACCCTCGTCCAGAATTGGGGCGACCCCGCGCCCACGTCGATCCGTTGGCCCCGCGGCGCGGTGGGCTTCGGGGCTTTTTCCAAACAGAGCCTCACTCACAGAGCGGAAAATGTCGGGGATGCGCCGCTGAGCATCGTCGGCTTCGAACTTTTGCAAAAGACGCCGCTCGGCCGTGCGCCCTCGGAGCGTCCCGCCGGCTTTATGCAGATCATCGACAATGAGCGCCTACGCGGCTGGCGCCTCTCGCTGAAGCCGGGAGAGACCACACCCGCCTTCACGCAGAGCGCGGCCGGCGTGCGGATCGTGGTGGAAGGCGGCGAGCTGATCGAGATGGACGCCGCCGGCGCCGGGCAGAACATGGCCTTGCAGCCGGGCGATTTCCAATGGCGCGACGCCGGCCCCGCCCGCGCGCTGCGCAACGCCGGCGCGACGACGATAGAGATGGTGGAATTCGAGGTGAAGTGACGAGGCCCCCAGAAAGTCGGCGCACATGACATATGACGATTACAACGCGTTCTGCGGCGCATTGCCGGCGGCCAGCCATGTGGTGCAATGGGGCGGCTCGCATGTCTGGAAGGTCGGCGGGAAGGTTTTCGCGATCGGCGGCTGGGACGAAGGCCAGCCGCGCTTCACCTTCAAGGTCGGCGACGTCGCCTATGAGATGCTCAAGGAGCAACCCGGCCTGCGTCCCGCGCCCTATCTCGCCTCCCGCGGCTTGAAATGGATACAGCATTTCGCGGAGCCGGGCCTCTCGGACGCCGAGCTGCGCGTCTACATCCGCGAATCGTATTCGATCGTCTCGCGAGGGCTCCCACGGAAGAAGCGCGTCGAGCTCGGCCTGGACAACGCCTGAAATCTCGCAACCGTCGAGAGCCGCTTCCCCTCCGCCCGCGCGGACCTCACACCCGCATCGGCATCAGCACATAGAGCGCGCTCGCGCCGTCGCGGTCCTGGATCAGCGTCGGCGAGCCGGGATCGGCGAGGCGGAACAGCGCCGTGTCGCTGTCGAGCTGATCGGCGATATCGAGCAGATAGCGGGAGTTGAAGCCGATATCGATCGGCGGGCCGTCGTAATCGGCCTCGATCTCCTCCACCGCCGAGCCCTGGTCGGGATTGGTGACAGAAAGCACCAGCTTTCCTTCCGAGAGCGCCAGCTTCACCGCGCGGCCGCGCTCCGATGAAATGGTGGAGACGCGATCCACCGCCTCGCGGAACACGCCGCGCTCGACGGTGAGGCGCTTGTCGTTATTGGCCGGAATGACACGGCCATAGTCCGGGAAAGTGCCGTCGATGAGCTTGGTCGTCAGCACGGTCTCGCCGAAGGAGAAGCGCATCTTATTGGCGGAGAGCTCGATCGCCACCGCGCCCTCGGCGTCCTCGACGAGGCGCAGCACCTCGGCGACCGCCTTGCGCGGCAGGATCACGCCCGGCATTCCCGCCGAGCCGGCCGGCGCCGGCAGCTCGACCCGCGCCAGACGATGCCCATCCGTCGCCACGGCGCGCAGCAGCTGATGGCCTTCCACCTCGGTCGAATGCAGGAAGATGCCGTTCAGATAATAGCGCGTCTCCTCGCTGGAGATGGCGAATTGCGTCTTTAAAATCAGCTTCTTGAGGTCAGCCGGCGCAAGCGAGAAGCTGTGCGAGAACTCGCCCGAGGTGACATCGGGAAAATCGCTCTCCGGCAGGCTCTGCAGATTGAAGCGCGAGCGGCCCGAGCGCAGCGTGAGCTGGCCCTGCTCGCCGGTTCCCTCGATCGAGACCTGCGCGCCCTCCGGCAGCTTGCGGACAATATCATAAAGAGTATGGGCCGGCAGAGTGGTGGCGCTCGGCTGGCCGACGTCGGCGGGGACCTTCTCGGTGATCTCGAGATCGAGATCGGTCGCCTTGAGCATCAGCGTGCCCGCCGTGGCGTCGATGAGCACATTGGCGAGGATCGGAATTGTCGTGCGCCGCTCCACCACACGGTGAACATGGCCGAGGGCGCGCAGCAGCGCCGCTCTCTCGATGGTGACTTTCATTGCGCTCGATCCGTGCCGCGTTTTTCATACCAAGGGCGGGATTTTCGCAAGCCGCGACGGATAGCGCAAGACCTGCAGGAGGATCGACGGCGCTCTGTGCATAAGTTCCTATTGCGGCGAAGCGTGGCGCCCCCGCCTTCTTTGCTTAACCGGCCCTTAAATCGACAGCATTACAGCTAGTGTCGGCGTCGACCGCGCGCATGGCGCCGCGGCGCAGAGGAAACCCGAGGCGGCGGACCCCTATGGCGCGCGAGAAACAACGCCGCGAACCGCGTTTCGACGGCGACGGGAACGGCGAGCTTCGCGCCGACCCGCGAGAGGATCGCATGGCGAAACCCAAACGCAAAGGCACGAGCGCATCGGGCAAAAGCGCGCAGCCGCCGGAGGACGATCCGGGCGACGCTCCGCCGCCGCGCGCCGCCAAGCCGAAAAAGTCCAAGCGGGGCGGTGGCTTCGGCCTCGGCGGGCTGGTCTATTGGGGCGCCGTGCTCTCCATCTGGGGCGCGATCGGCGTCGGCGGCGTCTTTGTCTATCATGCGGCGCAGCTGCCGCCGATCGACACTCTGGCGGTGCCCAAGCGCCCGCCCAATATCGCCATTCTGGCGGCGAACGGCGAATTGCTGGCCAATCGCGGCGACACCGGCGGGGCGGCGGTGCGGCTCGGCGATCTGCCGCCCTATCTGCCCAAGGCCTTCGTCGCCATAGAGGATCGGCGCTTCTACTCGCATTGGGGCGTCGATCCGATCGGCATCGCCCGCGCTCTGACGCGCAATGTCACCGGCCGCGGCGGCATGCAGGGCGGCTCGACGCTCACCCAGCAGCTCGCCAAGAATTTGTTCCTCACCCAGGAGCGCACCATCACGCGCAAGATCCAGGAGGCGATCCTCGCCCTCTGGCTCGAGCATAAATATTCCAAGGACCAGATTCTCGAGCTCTACCTCAACCGCGTCTATTTCGGCTCCGGCGCCTATGGCGTGGAGGCGGCGGCGCAGCGCTATTTCGGCCATGGCGCGAACCAGGTGACGCTGGCCGAGGCGGCCGTTCTCGCCGGCCTGATGAAGGCGCCGAGCAAGCTGGCGCCGGACCGCAATCCGGAAGGGGCGACCGAGCGCGCGGCGCAGGTGGTGACTGCGATGGCGCAGGAAGGCCATATCACCGAGGCGATGGCCAAGCTCGCCCTCGGCCGCCCGGCCGTCGCGCATCGGGAGCGCGGCGCGGGCTCCATAAATTACGCGGCCGATTATGTGATGGACATGCTCGACGACACGATCGGCGCCATCGACCAGGACATTGTCGTGACGACGACGCTGGATCGTAAGCTCCAGGATGTCGGCGAGAAGTCGATCGCCGAAGAGCTGGACAAGAAGGGCGACAAATTCGGCGTCAGCCAGGGCGCGCTGGTGGCGCTCGATCCCAATGGCGCCATTCGCGCGCTGGTCGGCGGCCGCAATTACGCCGAGAGCCAGTTCGACCGCGCTGTTTCCGCCAAGCGGCAGCCGGGCTCGGCCTTCAAGCCTTTCGTCTATCTCGCCGGGCTCGAGCACGGCCTCACGCCGGACACGGTGCGCGAGGACGGGCCGATCAATGTGAAAGGCTGGCAGCCGGAGAATTACAGCCACGAATATTTCGGCCCAGTCACGCTCACCAAGGCGCTGGCGCTGTCGCTCAACACGGTGGCGGTGCGCGTCGGCCTCGAGGTAGGGCCGAAAACGGTGGTGAAGACCGCGCATCGGCTCGGCGTCGCCTCCGAGCTGCAGCCCAACGCCTCCATATCGCTCGGCACGTCGGAGGTGACGCCGCTCGAGCTGGTCACGGCCTATGCGCCCTTCGCCAATGGCGGCGTCGGGGTGCAGCCGCACATCATCGTCAAGGTGCGCACAGCCGGCGGCAAGCAGCTCTACTTCCGCAAGGGCTCCAGCAATGGCCGCGTGATCGAGCCCCAATATGTGGCGATGATGAACACGATGATGGAAGAGACGCTCTCCACCGGCACGGCGCGCAAGGCGGAGCTGCCGGGCTGGCGCGCCGCCGGCAAGACCGGCACCAGCCAGGATTTCCGCGACGCCTGGTTTGTCGGTTACACGCCACATCTGGTCGCCGGCGTCTGGCTCGGCAATGACGACAATTCGCCGACGAAGAAGGTCTCGGGCGGCAATCTGCCGGTCGAGGTCTGGAGCCGCTTCATGAAGGCCGCGCATCAGGGCGTGCCGGTCGCGGCGCTGCCCTCCGGCTCATGGCGCTCGCCCGCCACGGCGGAGAGCGCCTCGCCGATCGCGCCCTTGCTCGATTTCTTCTCCTCCGATCCCGAGCCCGAGCCGCCAAAGCCCTCGCGTCGCCGCCAGGCCCGCGACGAGGAGGACGACAGCGCCACCGGCTCGGTCCATGGGGTCGAGGCGCTGCTGCCGCCGGCCGACATTCCGAACCAGACCCCGGCGCGCCGGCGCGGCCCTTCACGGGAGGAGAAGAACATTTTCGAGAAATTATTCGGCGGCTGAGACTTATGATCTCCTGAAATTGTGAGACGCGCGGCACGACAATTGCGACGCTCGGGATGAGAACCTGTCCCGCATGTCGCTTTTGTCGCAAAAGCGGCGTGCATTTCGCAAAGTGGAGAAAGCGATATGAGACTGGCGGAGGCTTTCGCTTCGGCGACGCTCGACGATATCAAGGCGGCGCTCGATGGCGGTAAATTGGTTCTGTATTCGACGGGACGTCCGATCGGACCGGACCATAAGATCACCCGCAGCGAGGTGATGGCGACCTTCACGTTCCAGTCTCCCGCTTTCGGCCCGGACGCCGCCGATGGCGCCGCCGCGCCGCTGTTCGCCGAAGCCACGGTCGTCGCCTCTGGCATCGGCACGCCCGGCTGGGCGCGCCTTTCCAAGGCCGATGGCGCGGCCGTCGTCGATCTCTCGGTCGGCCCCGGCAATACGGAGATCAAGCTGGCGAGCGTTTCCGCCACCAAGGATTTCCCCATCACCATCACCGCGCTGAAATTCCTGCCGGCCGAGTCCGTCGAGTGGAACAAGACCGAGTTCGGTCACGCCTTCTTGACGAACCACGAGAATCCGTTCCGCAAGGTCTCGGTTCGCGGCTGATTTCTGCTTGAAAGGCAGCGACGTCGTCTCGGCCCGACGGCGTCGCTCTCGCGCGGTCCACCGACGCATTCCCGGCGTCCGCGGACCGCGCCTTTTTGTCGGCTATTCGACGATATCGGCGAGCCAATGCGCGATGAAGCGCCGGCTGCGCTCGGAAAGGCCCAGCGCTTTGGCCGCCGCAGCGGCGCGCAGGCCGGCGATGGAGACGCCGGCGGCGGAAAGCTCGGCCGTATGGCCGATGAACCAGCGCTCGAGGCTGTCCCTCTCCGCCTCTGGATGAAACTGCAAAGCGAGGCCGCGTCGCCCCACGGCGAAGGCCTGATGCGCATAGAGCGCCGAAGAGGCCAGAAGAACCGCGCCGTCCGGCAGGTCGAAAGTGTCGCCGTGCCAATGCAGCACTTCGGCCTCGGGCTCGACCAGAGCGGCGAGCGCGCTGTCGCGCCCGGCCTGCGTCAGGCTTATCGACGCGAAGCCGATCTCCTTGCCGGCGCCGCCCGGATAAACGCGGGCGCCGAGCGCCGCCGCCATCAGCTGGCTGCCGAGACAAATGCCGAGCGTCGGCGCGTCACGCCCGAGCCGGGCGCGCAGCAGCGCGGCCTCATCCGACAGAAACGGATATTCCTCGGTCTGATAGACGCCGATCGGCCCGCCGAGCACAATGACGAGATCGGCGTCGGCCGCCTCGGCGGGGATCGGCTGCATCCCCGCCTCGACATAGCGGATCGAATAGCCCGCCGCGGCGATCGGCTCGGCGAAGCTGCCGAGATCCTCGAATGCGACATGGCGTATGGCGAGCGCGGTCTTCATCGTTTCCTCGCTGGACGATTCCGGATCGGCGCAGTCTATGCCGCCGCCGACCGGGCAGAAAGGTCCAGAACGAGACGACTCAGTCCGCGGTGATGACGACCTCCGGATAGACGTCGTTCTCCTCGCGATCGAGCCCGTCCTCCTCGGCGATGGTGACGCCGGCGAGGCAGACCTCGCTATCGTCTATGACCACCTCGACCTTCTCGAGCTGCGCGCCGACGCAGGGACCGTCGTTGCAGACGCCGGTCGGAATGTCGAATTGCGCGCCATGCTTGCCGCAGAGCAGGAAGCGCTGCGTCGGGTCCAGGAAGGATTTCGGCTCGAAATCCAGCCGGCTGCCCTGGTGCGGGCAGCGGTTGACATAGCCATAATATTTGCCGACGTGCCGCACGATGACGACCGGGAAAGGCACAGTCTTGCCCTCGTCATTGACACGGGCCAGCACATAGCCGACGGCCCGGCGTTTTGCGACATCATTCACATGGCAAACGGCGAAGATTTCGCGTGTCGGCTCTTCCATACCGTTCCCTCCTCGGAATCGCTACAAAGTCCGGAAGAGCGAAGCAATCTCGGCGCCGTCAGCTCCCGTCGGTGAGCCGCTTGACGGCTTCTCCGTCGCCTCCGCGCTTCACATAGCCCGCGGCTATGTCCGCCACGGCGATATGGAGCGCTTTTTCGCTCAACACATCCAACCGCCCCTCCAGAAATCTGATTCTCGCCGTCAGCTCGGCCTCGGCCGTGATCCGCTCACGTTCTATGCGGTCGATCTTGTCGCTCTGCCGCTCGAGCAGGCGCTTGAATTCGTCGAGCGATTCCTTGGTGTATCGACGCAACTCGTCGAACTGCACCGTCGTCGTCACGATTTCCTTATAGAGTTCCGCCAGCCGCGCCGCGAGCTGCGCCAGAGTATCCTTCGTGCCTCCGAACAAAGCGGCCCGCTCCGTAAAATAAACCGACTGAAAAAAACGTTAGAACTTTTTCGCCCAGGCTCCGTAACCGCGCAGCTCCGAGCCATAATCCTGCATCGATTTCGACAGTCTTTGCGCCTGGGCCGACATCGTCCGAATATCGTCCTCGAGCGGTCTTATCGACTCGACTCCATCGGCCATCGAGCGGATGAAATCGACGATCGGCCGAAAAAGCCGCTCCAGCCCGTCGCCGGCCGCGCCCGCTTTCGCGCTTTCGTCTGTCTGTGGCTCGATCATGATCTTGTTTCGATCCAACAGCGAATCGCTCATGAAAACCTCCATTGGCCTCGACCATAGGAGCCGCGCCGCAGCGCGTCACGAGCAGAGCTTAGCGGATTTTCGTCCACCCGTCAGCCTCAATGGAGGCTGACGGTCTGCAGCTGCTGCTGCCAGGCGTTGGCGAGGGCGCCCTCTTCCGTGTCGGCGAGGACGATCGGCGTGCCGTCCGCGCCGAGCAGCGCGAAAAGCGTCAGGCCGGGCTCTATGGCCGGGGCCTGAGGATAGAGCCGCTTGACATCCTCCGAGCTCATCGTCCGCACATAGGCGATCGCTCCATCGCCCAGATGCGCGAATTGCTCGGGGGTCAGCAGGGGAATTCTTCTCTCGGTCGCGGTCTTGACTTCCATCTCACACTCCTCGGCGGTCGTATCGACCCGCCCGGCGGACGCCTACAATCGTAGCACGGGAGATATCTGTGCATCAGGACGGCGGATTTTGAGGGCGCCGTCCCAGATTTTTTCGCGAAACCGTCACAAATCAAGGACGAGGCGCGCGGGGTCCTCGAGCTGCTCCTTGACCCTCACCAGGAAGGTGACGGCCTCTTTGCCATCGACGATGCGGTGGTCATAGGAGAGAGCGAGATACATCATCGGGCGAATCTCGATCTTGCCGGCGATGACGACCGGCCGCTCCTCGATCTTATGCATGCCCAAAATGCCGGATTGCGGCGCGTTGAGAATGGGCGTCGACATCAGCGAGCCATAGACACCGCCATTGGAGATGGTGAAAGTGCCGCCGGTCAGATCATCGAGATCGAGCCGGCCGTCGCGCGCCTTCTTGCCGAAATCTCCGATCGCCTTCTCGATCTCGGCGACGCTCATGCGGTCGGCGTCGCGCACCACCGGCACGACGAGGCCTTTGTCCGTGCCGACGGCGACGCCGATGTGGCAATAATGCTTGTAGATGACGTCGGCGCCGTCGATCTCGGCGTTGACGGCCGGCACTTCCTCCAGCGCCTTGCAGCAGGCCTTCACGAAGAAGCCCATGAAGCCGAGCTTCACCTGATGCTTCTTCTCGAACAAATCCTTGTAGCGATTGCGCAGCGCCATCACCGCGGACATGTCGACCTCGTTGAAGGTGGTCAGCATGGCGGCGTTGGATTGCGCTTCCTTCAGGCGCTTGGCGATGGTCTGGCGCAGGCGCGACATGCGCACCCGCTCCTCGCGCTCGGCGTCGGCCGGCGGGGCGGCCGGGCGCGGCGCCGGCGGGGCGCTCACCGGCTCTGGCGCGGCGGGCGCGGGGCGCGCCGCGAGGGCGAGAACATCGCCCTTCAGCAGCTGACCCTGCTTGCCGGAGCCGACGATTCCGGAGAGATCGACGCCCTGCTCTTTCGCGATCTTGGCGGCGGACGGCGCCGGCGGACGGGCCGGCGCGGCGGCGACAGGCGCGGGCGCCGGAGCGGCCGGCGGCGGCGCGACGATGGGCGCGGCGGGAGCCGGACGCGGCGCGGCGGCCGTGGCGCCTTCGGCGATCTGCCCCAGCAGCGCGCCGGGCGTGACCGTCTCGCCATCCTTGGCGACGACATCGGTCAGCACGCCAGCAGCGGGGGCGTTCACCTCTAGCGTCACCTTGTCGGTCTCGAGCTCGACCAGCGCCTCATCCGCCGCGACGGCGTCGCCGGGCTTTTTGAACCAGCGGCCGATCGTCGCCTCGCTCACCGACTCGCCCAGGGTCGGAACGCGAATTTCCGTCATGATCACTCCGCCGCGAGAGAAATGCGCGTCGCAAAAGCCTCGTCGAGGAAGGCCCGCAGCTGCGCCTGATGCTTGGACATAGTGCCCGCCGCCGTCGAGGCCGAAGCCGGCCGGCCGATGTAGCGAGCGCGTTTGGACTTGCCGCCGACTTGCGTCAGCACCCATTCCAGATAGGGCTCGACGAAGGACCAGGCGCCCATATTCTTGGGCTCCTCCTGGCACCAGAAGATATCGGCCTGCTTGAAGCGCGACATCATCGTCACCAGCCCCTTCAGCGGGAAGGGATAGAGCTGCTCGACGCGCAGGAGATAGACGTCGTTGACGCCGCGCGACTCGCGCTCCTCCAACAGATCGTAATAGACCTTGCCGGAGCACAGGATCACGCGCGCGATCTTGTCGTCGGGCGCGAGCCGGAACTTGTCCGACGGCTGCAGCTCGGCGTCGTCCGAGATGAAGCGATGGAACATTGTCCCCTCGCCCATCTCATCGAGACGCGAGACGCAGCGCTTGTGGCGCAGCAGCGATTTCGGCGTCATCAGCACCAGCGGCTTGCGAATGTCGCGATGTAGCTGCCGACGCAGAATGTGGAAGTAATTGGCCGGCGTCGAGCAATTGGCGACTTGCAGATTATCCTCCGCGCAGAGCTGCAGATAGCGCTCGAGCCGCGCGGAAGAATGCTCCGGCCCCTGCCCCTCATAGCCATGCGGCAGCAGGCAGACGAGGCCGGACATGCGCAGCCATTTGCGCTCGCCCGCGGAGAGGAACTGATCGAAGACCACCTGCGCGCCATTGGCGAAATCGCCGAATTGCGCCTCCCACAGAACCAGCGAGCGCGGCTCGGCGAGCGAATAGCCATATTCGAAGCCGAGCACCGCCTCTTCCGAGAGCATCGAATTGATGACCTCGTAACGGCCCTGCCCCACGCCGACATGGTCGAGCGGCAGATAGCGGGATTCGTCCTCCTGATCGATCAGCACGGAATGGCGCTGCGAGAAGGTGCCGCGCTCGCTGTCCTGGCCGGAGAGGCGGACATTATAGCCTTCCGCCAGCAGCGAGCCGAAGGCCAGCGCCTCGGCCGTCGCCCAATCTATGCCGGCGCCGCTCGAGATCGCCGTGCGGCGCGCGTCGAGGAAGCGCTGGATGGTGCGGTGAATGTGGAAACTCTGCGGAACCTTGGTCAGCTCCATGCCGATGCGGCGCAGGCTCTCCACCGGCACGCCGGTCTTGCCGCGCCGCTCGTCCTCGGAGGATTGATAGCCGGGCTTCACGCCCGCCCAACGCCCGTCGAGCCAATCGGCCTTATTGGGCTTGTAGGATTGCGACGCCTCCATCTCCTGCTCGAGGCGCTGGCGCCATTCGTTCTTGACCGCGTCGACCTCCTCGCGCGTCATCACCCCTTCGGCGATCAGCTTCTCGCTATAGAGCTCGAGCGTCGTCTTATGCGCGCGGATTTTCTTGTACATCAGCGGCTGGGTGAAGGCCGGCTCGTCGCCCTCATTGTGGCCGAAGCGGCGATAGCACCACATGTCGATGACGACGGGCTTGTGGAACTGCTGCCGAAACTCCGTCGCTATGCGCGCAGCATAGACGACCGCCTCCGGATCGTCGCCATTCACATGGAAGATCGGCGCCTCGACCATTTTGGCGAGATCGGACGGATAGGGCGAGGAGCGCGAGTAGCGCGGATAGGTGGTGAAGCCGATCTGATTATTGATGATGAAATGCACCGAGCCGCCGGTGCGATGGCCCTTGAGCCCGGAGAGGCCGAAGCATTCCGCGACGACGCCCTGGCCGGCGAAGGCCGCGTCGCCGTGAATGAGCAGCGGCATCACCTCGCGCCGATCCGTCTCCGTGCAGCGATATTGATCCTGCTTGGCGCGCGCCTTGCCCAGCACCACGGGATCGACGATCTCGAGATGCGACGGATTGGCCGTCAGCGAGAGATGCACCTTGTTATTGTCGAACTCGCGATCGGACGATGCGCCGAGATGATATTTGACGTCGCCCGAGCCCTCGACCTCATCCGGCAGGAAGGAGCCGCCCTTGAACTCGTGGAACAGAGCGCGATGCGGCTTGGCCATCACCTGGCAGAGAATGTTCAGCCGGCCGCGATGCGCCATGCCGAGCACGATTTCCTTGGCGCCGAGCGCGCCGCCGCGCTTGATGATCTGCTCCAGCGCCGGGATGATGGCTTCCGAGCCGTCGAGGCCGAAACGCTTCGTGCCCGTATATTTGACGTCCAGAAACTTCTCGAAGCCTTCCGCCTCGACCAGCTTGCGTAGAATCGCCTTCTTGCCCTCCTCGGTGAAGACGATCTCCTTCTTGGGACCCTCGATGCGCGCTTGAATCCAGGCCTTCTCCTCCGGATTGGAGATATGCATGAACTCATAGCCGATGGGGCCGCAATAGGTGCGGCGCAGAATCGCCACCATCTCGAAGACGCTGGCGTATTTCATGCCCATCACGCCATCGATGAAGATCTTGCGATCATAGTCCTCATCGGTGAAGCCATAGGTCTCGGGATGCAGCTCGCCATGGTCGTGGCGCTGCTCGAGACCGAGCGGATCGAGATTGGCGTGCAAATGGCCGCGCATGCGATAGGCGCGTATCATCATCAGCGCGCGCACGCTGTCGCGCGCGGCGCGTTGAATCTCTTCCGCCGAAGGGGCATGATCGCCTGCCGCCCCCTTGCCGGCCGCGGGCTTGCCATCCATGGACTTGGCCGTCTCACGCGGCGCCTCGCCGCCCAGAGCCGCGACCAGATCGTCCGCGGGCGTCGCCGGCCAGCCCGGCCGCGCCCAAGACGGACCTGCCGCCGCGCCCGCCTCCGCGAGCGCGGCGTCGGCGCCGAGGCTCGCGAAATAGTCGCGCCACGCCGGGCCGACCGAGGACGGATCGGCCTCATAGGCCGCGAGCAGATGCTCGAGGTATCTCGGGTCGACGCTCTGCAGCAGCCTGTTCTGGGCAGAAGCGTTCCCGCGCGGCGAGGGCTGCTGTTCGCCGCCCGCCGGTCCGCCATTCGTCTCGAGACGCGCCATTCTGTTCAGTCTCCCGAGCGCCGAAACTTCTCGAAGTTGAGCGAAATCATTTTAACAATTCTTTAAAGATTTCGCCCCGCGCTCTTTTTTCGGGGGAACGCGCCGGCGATTCGCCGACGCGCATGGTCGCCGAACCTCAGCGGTTCAGCGTTTCGACCAATGTCTTGCCGAGCCGCGCCGGCGACGGCGAGACCACGATCCCGGCAGATTCCATCGCCGCGATCTTGCTCTCGGCGTCGCCTTTGCCGCCAGAGACGATCGCGCCGGCGTGGCCCATGCGCCGCCCGGGAGGGGCGGTGCGGCCCGCGATGAAGCCGACCATCGGCTTCTTGCGGCCCCGCTTGGCCTCGTCGATCAAGAATTGGGCCGCGTCCTCTTCCGCGGAGCCGCCGATCTCGCCGATCATGATGATGGATTTGGTGGCCTCGTCGGCCAGAAACAACTCCAAGACCTCGATGAAGTCGGTTCCCTTGACCGGATCGCCGCCGATGCCCACGGCGCTGGTCTGGCCGAGACCCTCGCGCGTCGTCTGGAACACGGCCTCATAGGTCAGCGTGCCGGAGCGCGAGACGACGCCGACGGAGCCGCGGCTGAAAATATTGCCGGGCATGATGCCGATCTTGCTCTCGCCCGCGGTGACGACGCCCGGGCAATTGGGGCCGATGAGGCGGGATTTGGAGCCCGACAGCGCGCGCTTGACGCGAATCATGTCATGGACAGGAACGCCCTCGGTGATGGCGACGATGAGCGGAATCTCGGCGTCGATCGCCTCGCAAATGGCGTCGGCCGCGCCCGGCGGCGGCACATAGATGACCGAAGCGTCGGCGCCGGTCTTTTCCCGCGCTTGCGCCACAGTGTCGAAGACGGGAAGGTCGAGATGCGTCGAGCCGCCCTTGCCGGGCGAGACGCCGCCGACCATGAGCGTGCCGTAACGCACCGCCTGCTCCGAGTGGAAAGTGCCGGTCTTGCCGGTAAAGCCTTGACAGATGACCTTGGTGTTCTTGTCGATGAGGACGGACATTCGAGCCCCTGGGGCGTCGGGGCGCAATAGCGCCGCCAGTCTTATTCGGGAAGCGCGCCCGCTCGAAACACGGGCGGCGCGACGATCTGCTCACTCGAAACCCGCTATTTGCCGTTTCGAAGAGCGGTAATCGCAAATTATTGAGAAACGACGCGCGCATCAAGGCTGACTGGCGCGGAAGCGGGCTCGGCTCCTGCGCGAAATAGCGGCAGAATGCGCAGCCGCCGCCAAGGCCGGAGAATTTCTAGGCGCCGCCCAGGCGGGGGAAGACATTCCGGCGCCGCAGCGCCTATATCCGCGAAAGGCCCGCCGCACAGGCGAGAGGCCAAAACCGAGGGCGTGGATGGCGGAGCAGAGCGTGCGGCGCGAAAGCCGATTTCTCACTGCGGGGGATGGGCTGCGGCTCCACTATGTCGATTACGCTCCGGCGGGCGACGGCGCGGCCATTCCGGTCGTCTGCCTGGCCGGGCTCACGCGCACGGCGTTGGATTTCGACGCTCTCGCTCGAGCGCTGGCCGAGCGCGGACGCCGCGTGCTGGCGCTCGACTATCGCGGCCGCGGCCTCTCAGACTGGGACGAGGACTGGACGCATTACAGCCTGGATGTCGAGGAGGCCGACATTCTGGCCACGCTCGCGGCGGCGGGCGTCGAAAAAGCGGTTTTCGTCGGCACCTCGCGCGGCGGCATTCATGTGATGCGCTTTTCTGCGCGAAGGCCCGAGATTTTAAAGGCCGCGGTCGTCAACGACATCGGCCCGGTGGTGGACGCCGGCGGGCTGCGACGCATAAAGGGCTATGTCGGCCGCGAGCCGGGCTCCGCCACAATGGCGGTCGCGCTCGCCGCGCTGAAGCTCATCGCCGGGCCGCAATTCACCAGCCTCAGCCAAGCGGAGTGGGAGGAATGGGCGCGCAGCACCTTCGTCGAGACCGACGGACGTCTGCAGCTGCGCTATGATCCCGCGCTCTCGCATACGCTAGACGAGGTCGGCCCCGACAGCGGGCCGATCCTCTTCCACGACGAATGGAATGCCGTGGCCGCCATTCCGACGCTGGTGCTCCGCGGCGGCAATTCCGATCTTCTCTCGGTGGAGACCTTTGCGGCGATGGGCGAAGGCCATCCGCTGCTCGAGCGCCTCACCGTGCCGGGCCAAGGCCATGCGCCGCTGCTGCTGGATGAGGGGACGATCCGGGCGATAGGGGATTTTGTGGAGAGAGTCGGGTGAGCGAGTAGCGAATAGCGAATAGTCACCCACAGGCGACCGCCCCCTACTCTCCACTCGCTATTCGCTATTCGCTATTCGCTATTCGCCGCATTCAACGGATGCAGATCGCGCACCATGGCGCGGATGCGCTCGTCCAGCACATGCGTGTAGATTTGCGTCGTCGAGATATCGGCGTGGCCGAGCAATTCCTGCACGACGCGCAAATCCGCGCCATTTTGCAGAAGGTGGCTGGCGAAGGCGTGGCGCAGCCCATGCGGGCTGATGTCGCGCGAGGGAAGCCCCGCGGCTGCGGCGGCGCTTTTGAGATCGCGCGCGAAGGCTTGGCGCGTGAGATGCCCTTCCGCCGCATCGGACGGAAACAGAAAGGGCGAGGCTGCGAGGCCCGGCGAATGTTTGGCGAGCAGCGCGCGATAGACGTTCAGCGCCGCGCGCGCCTGCTCGGAGAGCGGGACGAGACGCTCTTTCGCGCCCTTGCCGCGCACGGTGACGAAGGGCTCGCGCGCGCGCGCCGCGCTCGCCGGCAAAGAGACGAGTTCTGACACGCGCAAGCCGCTGGCGTAGAGAGTCTCCAATGCGGCGTAGAGACGCGCGGCGCGCATGCGCTCGCCCATGGGGCGGGCGTCATCGTCTATCCCCTCCCGCGCGGTGTCGAGAAGGCGCGTTACCTCGTCGACCGAGAGAATATCCGGCGCGCTGCGATGGCGACGCGGACCCTCGAGCGGCGCCGCCGGATCATCGGCGCGATAGCGGTCGACATAGAGGAATTTGTGAAACTGCTTCAGCGCCGAGAGCCGCCGCGCGGCGGTCGCGCCGGTCATGCCGCGCGCCTCCAGCGCCGCGAGATAGGCGCGCAGGCCGTCCGTGTCGGCGCGAAGCGGATCGACGCCGGACTTGCCGAGAAATGCGAAATAATCTTCGAGGTCGCGGCGATAGGCGTCGAGCGTGTTGCGCGCGGCGCCGCGCTCGGCGGCCAGCATGTCGAGAAAGGCGGCGATCAGCGGATGGCGCTTGCCGTCGCCCATTCAGAAGGTCTCACTTGTTGAGGCGCTGTGGCGAGATCGTCTGCGTCATCTCGCGCGGCTGCGGCGAGACATAGGCCACGATCGCCAGCATCCCCGCATAGGCGAGGGCGACGAGCACGCCGACAATGACCAAAAAGCGGATGAGGCTGGGCAAGAATCGGCCCCTTTCGAAGAAAACGAATGGCAGCTATCGCCCGAAGCCGGTTGTTTTGCAACCGTCCGCGCGTCTCGTGAGATAGGCGCGCGGCGGCTGTTTCGCCACCGGCGATCGCTCGCCAGAGTCAACGAACCACAACCTTGGTTCCGACATGGACGCGATCATAGAGGTCGGCCACATCGTCGTTCATCATGCGAATGCAGCCGGAGGAGACATTCTGGCCGATCGTGTAAGGCTCATTGGTGCCGTGGATGCGGTAGAGCGAGGAGCCGAGATACATGGCGCGCGCGCCGAGCGGATTGGCCGGACCGCCGTCCATATGGCGCGGCAGATCGGGCCGACGGGCGAGCATCTCGCCGGGCGGCGTCCAATCCGGCCATTCGGCCTTGCGTGAGATGGACTTGACGCCGGCCCAGGTGAAGCCCGGTCGGCCGACGCCTATGCCATAGCGCAGCGCGCGCCCGCCTCCCTGCACGAGATAGAGGAATTTATTCTCTGAATCGATGACGATCGTGCCGGGACGCTCGGCGCCGGCATAATCGACCTCGGTGCGGAAGAAGGCCGGATCGATCTGGCGCTGAACATTGGCCTCGCCCGCGCCGAGGGCCGCGACGCGCCGCCGCGCTTGCGGCTGCGGCTCCGGCGTCTGGCCGGTGACGAGCAATTCGATAAAGCCGCCGCCATAGGCCCCGGGGGCCACGGGCGGCTCGGCGCGCGCCGTGACGACGCGCGGCTGCGGCGCTGGTCGCGGCGCGACATAGGCGAGGACCGGCGGCGGAGCGACATAGGCCGGCTCGGGCGCCGGCTCCTCGGCCGGGGCGGCCGGAAAGAGCCGACCGGCCTCGCGCTCGCCGATCCCGGTGATGACGCGCGGAGCCGCGGCGGCTGCGCCGACCGAAGACGAAAGAAGGATGGCGAGGAGACAGGAAACTCTTCTGGACATGAAACGCACCGCCCGCCGCGCCGCCCGAGGGCCGACGCGATCATCTTGCTCTAGACTGTTTCGACGCGTTTCCCACGCCGAACCGGCGTCCACTTCGGCTGGAAACGCTCTAGCTGGACCGGGCGAAGAATAAACCCTGAATTTTAATCGTAAATCTGAAGCAATTTTTATGGTTGACGAATAGAAAACACCCGCGCTCACGCCGGCCGGCGGAACGCGCCCGCCCTATCTGCCCTCGCCGGCTGGCGCAGCTTTTGCCGGGGACTTGCCGGACGACCTTCGACGCGACATTCTGTAGCAAACTCGAGACAGCGCTCACGACGCTGAATAAGAAGAAGAGAGAGCCCCGCCTATGCCGCAAGCGATGGCGCAGCGCGCCTATTCCCTCCCCGCCCATTCCCTGCCCGCCGATCCCCTGTCTCTCGTCGAAGCGCTCTCCCGCCTGCGCGAGCAGGGCTGGAGCCAGGAGCTCCAGCTCGCCGTCCTCGCGGCCGGCGATCCCGAATTCGCCTATCGGCTCGCCCATGAGGCGCCCGAGGCGGAGCTGGAAAGCCTCGAGGCGATCATATTGCTGTCCGACGATTTGCGGATTGTCTTCGATTTCGCCGTGGTCAAAGGGGAGCGCGGCGGCGATGTCTCGCGGCTCGAGGATGCGATCGTCGAAAGCCGCGACGGCGGCCTGATGGTGCTGTTTGCGGCCGATGTCGACGGCGCCGACGTCGATCGCATCGAAGACGCGCTGCGTGCGCTGCCGGATACGAAATTCCTGCGCCATCTCGAATTGGAGCTGCATCAGCGCGAGTGGAGCCGGTAACTCCGGCTCGGGAGCTTTCCATGTTCGGTCGCCGAACCGGCGTTCGCGCCCGCTGGGTGAGCGCGGACGTTTCGTCGAGCCTATGGGCGATGATCGCTTTCCTCGATCTCCTCCTCGGCGTCCGGCACAGGCAACCACGCGCGTATTCGCGCGCCGCCAAGCGGTCGATTCTCCACAGTCATCCGCCCGCCGAGCGCTTGCGCGCGCTCGCGCATCCCCAGCAGGCCGCGGCCGCCTCCGCTCGGCCGGTCCGGCATTCCGACGCCATCGTCCTCCACGACGATCGCCAGAACCGAGCCGCCGTCGCTCTCCTCGCTCGCCGCGAATTCGACCCCGACCAGCGCGCGGCGCGCGCCGGAATGGCGAAACACATTGGTCGTCGCCTCCTGAACGATGCGATAGGCGGCGGAAAGAATAGGCTCCTCGAGCGACAACAGATCGTGCGGCGCAACGAGGGCGCAAACGACATCGGGTCGCTTCGACCGCCATGACGCGACGAGTTCGGCGAGCGCCGCGGCGAGGCCGAATTCCGCGAGCCCGCGCGGCGTCAGCCGGCCGAGCAGGCCGCGGACGAGCGCCTGCATCGCTTCGCTCGCCTCGTCCATCTCGACGCCGATACGACGCAAGCGCGCGAGATCCGGCATGGGAGCAGCCGCCGCCTCAGAGAGCGCGACCACGCCCGCCCGGATGGAGAAGAGACAAGGGCCTGCCTCGTCGTGCAGATCACGGGCGATCTCTCGCCGCTCTTTCTCCTGAACGCTGAACAGCTCGGCCATCAGGCCGCGATTTTCGGCCTTCACCTGATCCAGCGTCGCGGCGAGCGAGTTCAACGCAATGGAAATGCCGCGGAATTCGCTCGCGCCACGCAGGGCGACGCGCACATTGGTTCTGCCGGCCTCGAGATCGGCGAGCGCCCGGCGCATGTCTTCGAACGGCGCCAGCGAGACATGGACGAGCCAGAGAACGAGCGCGAAGAAGAGCAAGGTGGCCGCGAAGCTGACGAAGGCGAGCCAGGACAGATCGGACCAGATTTCCGCCAATTCGTCGACCGGATTGGAGACGATGGCGATGCGGCCGTCGTCGACGCCGCGGATCAGCACGGTCGGCAAGCTGCCGAGGCGCAGGATCGAGACGCGGGTCGGCGCGTCGACCAGCGACACGAACCAATCGGGCACGCCGGCGCTGTCGCGACGCTTGGGCGTCGGCTTGCCGAGCGAAGCCACATCCGCATTCGCGAGTATTTTGATGTCGACATGGCGAAGCGCGCCGAGACTTTCATAGAAACGACGCATCGCCGGCGCTGGATCGGCCGTTTCCTGAAGACTTACCAAAGCCGTCGCGAGCAATTCATGCGTCAAGCGCAGCATGGTCTCGTCTTCCGCTCGAATGCGCGGTCCGGCGTGCAGAACGAGAACCGCGACATTGATCAGAAGCGTCGCCGATAGAACGAGGCCGACGAGCCAGCTCAGTCCCGCCCGGAGCGAGAGACGGTCGATAGGGCGACGCAGCATCACGGTCTCCGTCTCGGCGAACAGCGGCGACGAAATGCGAGCTTTTCGTCGATCATGAGACGGTGCCACGCGGCTCTGCCGAAGGTCTACGGAAATTCCCCCGACAAATCCTTCCTGTTTTTCCTGATTTTGTCAGCGCCGCACGCCGCTATTCCGCACAGAATCGCCTGCGAGCCGATCGCGATCACAAATCGACATCCGCCCAGATCGCCGCATGGTCGGAGGCCGCCTCCGAGGCTTTGGTGATCTCCGGATAATGCGGGAAGATCGTCCCGTTCTTGCCGCCCCACACGCCCTTGCGGAAAATGCCGCCGCCTTTCGCCGCGGCGAATAGCGCCGGCGAGAGAAGAATATAGTCGATCTTGTTGGACGCCGCGCCGGCGGCGAAAGTGCCGGGCCGGCCGCCATCGTCGAAAGCGGCGTGCTCGCTGATATCCTTCAAATCGGTCTGATGCAGCAGCGGGGCCAGCGGCGCGCTGTCCGGCGTGTCGTTGAAATCGCCGATGACCGCGACATGCTCGTCGCTCTTGCTCAGCACGTCGTAAATCTCCTTCACCCGCGCCGCCTGCCGCTCGCGCTTGGCGTTGGAGGTCGTCTGCGAGCCGAAGCCCTTGCTCTTGAAGTGATTGATCAAGAGATGCAACAAATTGCCCTTGGGCGTGCGGATTTCATAATGCGCGCAATCGCGGCTGAAGATGCGGCCGGTGTTGTCAACGTCGTCGACATGGCTGTGAATGGCGACGATCTCATAGCCCGCGCGCGCATAGAGGCCGACGTCGATGCCGCGATCGTCATTGCCGTCGATGAGCATGGCGTGGGCGTAGGGCTTTCCGCCCTCCCCCTTGATGATATTGTCGTTGAAACGCACCAGCGCCGGCCTGCTCTCCGCCTCGATGACGCCGAGCACATCGGCGTCGATATCGATGATGACGCGCGCCGTATTGCGCGTCGCCTCCTCGTTCACCTCCTCGCGTTTCAGCTCGACCCAGCCGATCCAGTCGTTGCGACCGCCAGCGACGACCTCGATTCCGGTCTTGGCGCGCTTGACGAGATGGCCGCGATTTTGGCGCAGGATCGCGAAAGGGCCGCCGTCGTCGGATTTCTCGAGCTTCAGCTCGCCGAGCAGCTTGATGATCTTCTTCTTGTCGGCGGCGGCATAGACCGACTTGCCGAGAATGGCGGAGAGCTCGGCCTGCGCCTCCAGCGCCTTCTTGCCGTCGGACCAGGTTTCGCCATTCAGCGCGTGAGCGCGAAGGAAGAGATTTTCGAGATTATAGGATGCGAGCTTCATAGGTGAGCGCCCGGACGAAGGCGAAAAAGCCGTTTCACACAATGGCCGGCGACGCCGGCGTCGTGAAGTATAAGCACTGCACGACGTTTGTTTCAATGATGCGACAGCGCTTCGCGCGGACGAATGGAGGCTTCCTATGCCGCAGAACCGAATTCTGATCGTCGGAACCATTCGTATCCCGCCGGACGCGCTCGAGCGGGCGCTTCCGGCGATGACGGCGATGATCCACGCGAGCCGCGCGGAAGCGGACTGCCTCGCCTATTCCTATGCGGAAGACGTGCTGGAGCCGGGTCTCATCCGCGTGACGGAAATATGGGAGAGCCGCGCGGCGCTGAGCGCGCATTTCGAATCCGCCCATTTGCGCCAATGGCGCGACTCGTGGGAGGCGCTCGGCGTTCACGACCGCCGGCTCGCAGCCTATGAGATCGACGCGGAAGAGGCGGTCTGACCCGCGCCTCGCTCGCTCAGCCGGCGACAGGCTGCGCCAGCGAGAGCTGATAGCCGCTGTCGTCCAGCAGGCCGAACTCGCGCACGCCATAATCCATGGTCGCGATCGGATAGACGATGCGCGCGCGATCCTTCAGCCGTTCCCATAATTCATCGACATTGTCGACGCCGAGATAGATGGCCCCGGTGAACTGCTGGCCCTGCCAATCGCGATGCGTATTGGGCGAGACGAGCATTATGTCCGCCGCGCCCGAGCGCACACGCGCGAATTCCTCCAATTTGAGCAGGCAGACGAAGCCGAGCTCCTCGACATAGAATTTGACGGAACGGGAAACATTTTCGGTGGCGAGCGAAACGGAAATGGTTCGAATGGTCATGCGGCGCATCTCGAAATCTATCCGGCCCGACGCCGGATATTCTTCGAGGTTGCGGGAGATCGCCGCGAAAGTCTAGTCCGATAGCGCTCGCGACCTCCCGCGTCCGCTCACAAATGAATATAGACGAAGCCCATGCCCTGCAGCCGTGCGAGTTCTGCGACGCCGCTCGGAACGATGTCGCGCTCGGTCACGCCATAGAGCGTAGATGGATCGATGTTGCGCTCACGAAGCGTATTGGCGCAGACGAGAAAGCGCACGCCTTGCGCCTTCAACGCGTCGAGCCGCGCGGCGATCTCCTTGTCGGCCCTGGCGATCTGAAACATTTCGACGCCGCTCGCATGATCGACGACGCGAATTTCGACATGATCCTTGCCGACCGCCTCTATGTGGTTCTTGATCGAATTGAGCATGCGCTTGAAATAGGCGACATTGTCCGGGCCGCCGCCGTCATTGTGATAGACAACCTTCTGATCCTTGTAATAATCCGCGGGCTCCGCCATGGAGCGCCCGCCGAGGCCCGCCGCCAAGACCGTCAGCACGATCGTCAACGCATATTTCATCATCCTCGTCCTCGCTCGAACGCCGATCCGCTCGGCCTTGAATCAGCCGCAGACCGGCGCGTCGCATTTGCGGCTGGCGGCGATCATGCGCGCCATCGATTTGGGGCCGGGATAGCCGAGCACGCCGACCGAGCTCACGGCGAAGGACGGCGAGGCCGCGAAGCCGAGATCGGCGCCGAGCTGGACATGGCGCTTCACCACGCCGCCGATCATCTCCGAATTCGCCGATTCCTCGATCTTGGACGTATCGAGACCCATGGCTTTGGCGACCGCGAGAGCGGAGATCCCGTCAATGGCGCCGCGATGCGCGAATAATTGCTTATGGAACTGATAGGCGCGCTCCGGGCCATAGAGGCGCAGCACCGCCTGCTTCACCCGCGCGGACAGAAAGGAGCCGAGGCCGAGCGTGGCGTTGTCGGCGAGCCCGAGCCGCAGATTCTTGTCCTTGGCGACGAGCGCGTCGAGATCGCCCGCGGCCTTGCGGCAATAGGGGCAATTATAGTCGAAGAACTCGAACACGACCACATCGGCGGTGGCCGGCCCATGCCAGAGCAGGCCCGGAAGATCGGCGGGCGAGACTTCCGAGGGCAGACGATAATTGGCGATCGGCTGACCATCGTCGGCCATGATCGGAAAGAGGCTGTTCTCCTGCGCCCGAGCGGGGCGGAAGGCCGCGCCCCCCGCCATTGCGGCGAGCGAGCCGAGCAGCACGCGGCGGCTGAGCGACGAAAGCAATTTATATTCGGCCATAAGAATGCGCTCCTCATCGAGATCGCATCCCGGCTAGCACAGAAAGAAGCGATTTTAGGGTGTGCGCACGGCGGCCTTCAGCCGCACCAGCCGCCACCGCAGAGTACCGAATGGACGGCCCCCGCGCCCGCCGGCGCCGAGGCGACGGCCGCGTCCGCATCGAGCAGCGAGAAAGCGGCGCCGATGACGATCGCGGCCACGAGAGCGGCGAAGAGCTGGGCGAACTCGGTCATGGCGGGCTTCCTTCTCGTCGGAACGGCCGCATCGGCGGCGAACGCCATGACAATTAGCGCCGCCGTCCGGGGGCGCCTGTGCGAGACCGCACAAAGCGCGCCGGACGAGAAAGAGTAGAGAATCAGGAGGCCGAGAGCGCTCTAGAAGTGACTGTCCGGCTCCTCGCCGGCGTCCTCCTTCAGCTCGTGGCGCATCATCAGCGGGATTTGCGACAGAGCGTAGAGCAGCGTCAGCGGCAAAATGCCGAAGACCTTGAAATTCACCCAGACGTCGGTCGGAAAGCCGCGCCGCACGAATTCGTTGAGCGCGGCAAGGAAGAAGAAGAAAAGCGCCCAGCGCCAGGTGAGCTTGCGCCAGCCGGCGTCGTCCAGCCGAAAGGCGGATTCGAACACCGCCGGCAGCAGCAGCTTGTCGAACCACAGCGCGCCGAGCAGCGCCGAGCCGAACAGAGCGTAGAGAATCGTCACCTTCAGCTTGATGAAATTCTCGTCCTGCAGAAAAAAGGTCAGCGAGCCGAAGACGAGCACGAAGATCGCCGTGACCATCGGCATGGTCGGCAAATGGCGCGTGATGGAATAGGAGACGGCGAGCGTCGCCACCACGGCGACCATCAGCGCCGCCGTCGCCTGGAAGATGCCGAACTTCTGATTGACGATGAAGAACAGGACCAGCGGCCCCATCTCCAGCGCGAATTTCAATCCCGGGTGAAGGCGCCTCTTGGCGGGCGCTGCGGTCGTTTCTTCTGTCATGAGCTTTGCTCGCCCGCCTCGGCTTCGGAGTCGAGCCCGGCGATGGCGCGGGCGAAATCGCGCGCGGTGAAGGGCTCGAGATCGTCCGAGCCTTCGCCGACGCCGATGAAGTGAATGGGCAGGCCGTATTTCTCGGCGATGGCCACGAGAATGCCGCCGCGCGCCGTGCCGTCGAGCTTGGTCATCACCAGGCCGGTGACGCCGGCCGTTCGCTCGAAGGCGTCGACCTGGGCGATCGCGTTCTGCCCGACGGTCGCGTCCAGCACCAGCAGAACGGCGTGCGGCGCCTCCGGCTCGGCCTTTTTCATCACGCGGACGATCTTGGCGAGCTCGGCCATCAGCTCGGCGCGGTTCTGCAGCCGGCCGGCCGTGTCCATCAGCAGAATGTCGGAATCGCGCTCGCGCGCCGATTTGATGGCGTCGAAGGCGAGGCCGGCGGCGTCGGCGCCCTCCGGCGCGTAACATACGGGCGAGTTGAGCCTTTCGCCCCAGATGCGGAGCTGCTCCACGGCGGCGGCGCGGAAAGTGTCGCCGGCGGCGAGCATCACCTTCTTGCCCTCGCCGGTCCATTTGGCGGCGAGCTTGGCGATGGTCGTCGTCTTGCCCGAGCCATTGACGCCGACGACGAGCACGATGAACGGCTTCTTGGTCTGATCCAGCTCGAAGGGGCGCGCGACCGGCTCGAGCACGCGCTCGACCTCCTCCGCCAGAATGGCGCGCACCTCGTCCGGGCCGATGGTCTTCTCATAGCGCGCCGCGCCGACCTTGCCGGAGATGCGCTGCGCGGCGGCAACGCCCAAATCGGCGCGGATCAGCACATCCTCGAGCTCCTCGAGCGTGAGCGCGTCGAGCTTGCGCTTGCTGAAGAGATCGGAAATGCCCTGGACGATGGCCTGCGAGGAGCGCGATAGCCCCCCGGTCAGCCGCTCCCACCAGGAACGCTTTTTCGGACGATCTGCGCCGGCTTCTTCGGCGGGCGTTCCTCCACGGCCGAACAGCCGCGCGAAGAGTCCCTTTTTTTCTTCGGCTTCGCTCATGGTACCTCGCGGTCGCGGCCGATTGCTACACCAGGGCGCGCCGGAGAGCCAGCGGCGCGTTTCGCCGCGCCGGGGTTGAAGCGGCCGAATGGCGGCTCGATATGAGACGTGGGGGGCTGGCCTCGAACGACCCGGGGTCGTCGCAGTGACAGCCGGCGCAGCCTGGATCGACGTCTCGGAGAGGCGATCCGGCGGACAATTTTTCTTCGGAGACAGCGAGACAGCGGCGGCCATCGCCGCCGCCAATTGGGCGCGGTCGCCGCTCGGCATGCCTCAGACTTGGCCGAAGCGCCTGCGCGTAGCGCTGGAGATTTGCCTCAACAGCGCCTTTCCCATCGCCATCTTCTGGGGCGGCGAGCTCTGCCTTCTCTATAACGACGCCTATCACGGCCTGCTCGCCGACAAGCATCCACGCGCGCTCGGCCGGCCGGCCCGCGAGGTGTGGCCGGAAGTCTGGGATGTCATCGGCCCCATGCTGCAGGGCGCGTTCACCGACGGCGCGCCGACGCGCTCGGAAGATCTGCAGCTGCACATGATCCGCAACGGCCGCCGCGACGAAGGCTATTTCACCTTCTCCTACAGCCCTATCCCCGATGACGACGGCGGCATAGGCGGCGTCTTCTGCCCGGTGGTGGAGACGACCGACCGCGTCATCGGCGAGCGGCGGCTGCGCACATTGCGCGATCTCGCCGCGCTGAGCCGGGCCGAGAACGAGGGCGAGGCCTGCCGCCTCGCCGCCAGCGTGCTCGCCGTCAATGGCTATGACCTGCCCTTCTCCGCCATCTATCGCTTCGACCATGAGCGCGGCGAGGCGGAGCTGATGGCGGCGACCGGCGTGCGTCCGGGCGGCCACATCGCGCCGCTTCGCATCCCGCTCGGCGATCCCGATCCGATCCGCGGCGACATTTGGGGCCTCGCCGAGGTCGCGCGGCTGACGCCGGGGCGCGTCGCCATTCGCACGATCGACGCGCGCTTCGGCGAGCCGCCTTGCGGCCCCTGGCCGGCGGCGGCGGATGAAGCCGTGCTCTTTCCCATCGTGCTGCTCGGCCAGGACCGCGCCGCTGCGGCGCTGATCGCCGCCATCAATCCGTTCAAGCGGCTCGACGCCGCCTATGCCTATTTCCTCGATCGCGTCGCCGCGAAAATCGCCTCCTCCATGACCGACGCCCGCGCCTATGCGGCCGAGCGGGAGCGCGCCGAGGAAATCCGCGTGCGCGAGCTGGCGCTGCAGCGAACCGAGGCCGAGCTGCGCGAGGCGCAGAGGCTCGGCCGCATCGGCAGCTGGCGCTGGAGCGGACGCCATGACGATCGCGGCGGCGCCTCGCCTTATATCGCGCGCATCTTCGGCCTCGACCCCGATGCGCCGCCGCCGAGCTTTGCAGAGCAGAAGGGCCTGCTCTACGCCCCCGCCGATTGGGAGCGGCTCGACGCCGCGACCAGCGAGACCTTGCGCACCGGCGAAGGCTTCGAGCTCGACCTGCCCGCGCATCGCGCCGACGGCGTCGCCATTCATGTCACCATTCGCGGCGAGGCGGTGCGCGACGAGCGCGACGCCATCGTCGGATTGCGCAGCACGATTCAGGACATCACCGAGCGCAAGCACGCGCAGGAGCGCGTCGAGCTGCTGCTGCGCGAGGTCACGCATCGCGCCAAGAATCTCCTCACCGTCGTGCGCGCCGTGGCGCGGCAGACGGCGCGGCGCGACTCACCCATCGCCTTCGCGCAGCGCTTCGATCAGCGCATAGCGGCGCTCGGCGCGAGCCATGATCTATTGGTGCAGAACGAATGGCGCGGCGTCGAGCTGCATGCGCTGACGCGCTCGCAGCTCGCCCATTTCCGCGATCTGTTCGGCTCGCGCATCTGCATGGAGGGGCCGACGACGGTGGTGAAGCCGGCGGCGAGCCAAGCCATAGGCATGGCGCTGCACGAGCTCGCCACCAACGCCGGCAAATATGGCGCGCTCTCCAATGACACGGGCGTCGTGCATATCGCCTTCGGCGTCGTCGGCGAGGGCGATGCGCCGCATTTCGAGATGGAGTGGCGCGAGAGCGGCGGCCCGACCGTCGTCGCGCCCAAGCGTCACGGCTTCGGCCATATGGTGATTCTGCAAATGGCCAAACATGCGCTCGGCGGACAGGTGACGCTCGACTATGCGCCGAGCGGCGTCGTCTGGAAGGTGAGCGCTCCGCTCGACAATGTCATCGAGCCCGCGCAAGGAGAGGATTAGATGAAGGGTAACGAGCCGATCCGCATTCTCGTCGTCGAGGACGAGCCGGCCATCGCCGCCGATCTCTGCTTCGTCGTCGAGGAGGTCGGATATGAGATCGGAGGCACGGCGAGCTCGGTGGACGAGGCCTTGAAGCTGCTCGAGGACGAGGACATAGACGGCGTGATCCTCGACGCCAATCTGCGCGGCGCCAGCAGCGCCAGCATCGCCGACGCGCTGAGGGCGCGCAATCTCCCCTTCTTCGTGCTGTCGGGATATCTGCAGCGGCAATTGCCGGAGCCGCTCTGCGGCGCGCCCTTCCTCGCCAAGCCCTATGACCAGGACGAGCTGACCTCGCGCATACGCGATCTCGGGCGCTAGAGCTTCCAGCCGAAGCGGACGCCGGTTCGGCGTTCCGGCGGCGCGGGCGCGTCCGAGCGAGGCCGAGGCGCCCGAAGCCGAGCGCCTCCCCGCCGTGATCGTCAGCGATGATGATGATGGTGGTGGTGGTGGTGGTGATGATGATGCTTGTGGGCGCGCGGATGGGCCGAGGCGGCGAGCGGAGTCATGGCCACGGCGAAACCCAGAGCCAGCGCGGCGATCAACTTCTTCGTCATAATCGATCTCCTCTATGAGGGGGCGTCCACGGCGCGGGACGGCCCCATGACAATGCCGCGGCCAAGATGAATAAATGCCGAACGAACCGCCGCGGCGCCCAACATAGCGGCGCCGAGCCCGAAACCAAAGCTTGTCGCAGCGCCGGCCGCAGTCCCAAAATACGCAGGCCGATCCCCTATCGCGCGCAATTGGGAGCTTCTATGACGAGCACAGCCCCATACCGCGCCCCAAGGACTTATCGATGCCGATCTGGAAGCCCGACCTCGATCGCCAGAAGAACGCCATTCTCACCCGCTTCGCGCAATCCATCGAGGCGACCAAGCCCTTCGCCGAGAGCTTCGATTATGACGGGCTCTATCGCTGGAGCCTGACCCATTCGCCCGAGTTCTGGTCGGCGATCTGGGACTTCTGCGGCGTCACCGGCGAGAAGGGCGAGCGCGTCCTCATCGACGCCGATAAAATGCCCGGCGCGCGCTGGTTCCCGGACGCCCGGCTGAATTTCGCGGAAAATCTGCTGCGCCCGCGCCCGGCGGAGACCGAGGCCATCGTCTTCTGGGGCGAGGACAAGGTCGAGCGGCGGCTCACCTTCGGCGAGATCGAGCGCCAAGCCGGCGCGCTCGCGGCCTTCTTCCGCGCGCAGGGCGTCGAGCCCGGCGACCGCATCGCCGCCTATATCCACAATGGGCCGGAGGCGATCATCGGCATGCTGGCGGCCGCCTCGCTCGGCGCGGTGTGGTCCTCCTGCGCGCCGGAGTTCGGCGTGCAGAGCGTGCTCGATCGCTTCGGCCAGATCGCGCCGCGCATTCTCATCGCGGTGGACGGCTATTTCTACAAGGGCAAGACGCTCGACCGCGCCGATAATATTCGCGAGATCGCGAGCAAGCTGCCGACCGTGCAGAAAATCCTCGTCGTCCCCTACACGAGCGCGTCGCCCGCGCTCGACGGCCTCGCCGATGCGCAGCTCTGGCCGCAGGCTGTCGCGGCGCATCAGGGCGCAGCGCTGCGCTATGAGCGCCTGCCCTTCGACCATCCGCTCTACATCATGTTCTCCTCCGGCACGACGGGCGCGCCCAAATGCATCGTGCATGGCGCCGGCGGCACGCTGCTTCAGCATTTGAAGGAGCATCGCCTGCTGAGCGACATCAAGCCCGGCGACCGCTTCTTCTATGCGACCTCCACCGGCTGGATGATGTGGAACTGGCTGGCGAGCGGCCTCGCCAGCGAGGCGACGCTGCTGCTCTATGACGGATTCTTCAACTCCGGCAAGGATGGCGCGATTCTGCTCGACTTCGCCGCCAAAGAGAAGGCGACCTTCTTCGGCACCTCGGCCGGCTATCTGAAGCAGATAGAGAAGACCGGGCTGAAGCCGCGCGAGAGCCACGACCTCTCCGCCGTGCGCAGCATCGCCTCCACGGGCTCGCCGCTGCTGCCGGACAGCTTCGATTATGTCTATCGCGACGTCAAAGCGGATGTGCAGCTCGCCTCGATCAGCGGCGGCACCGATATCGTCTCCTGCTTCGTTCTCGGCAATCCGTGGAGCCCGGTCTATCGCGGCGAGATTCAATGCGCCGGCCTCGGCATGTCGGTGCAAGTGTGGGACGACGAGGGCAAGCGCGTCACCGGACATGAGGGCGAGCTCGTCTGCACGCAGCCCTTCCCCTCGATGCCGATCTATTTCTGGAACGACGCCGACGGCGAGAAATATCGCAAGGCTTATTTCTCGGAACATCCGGGCATTTGGCGCCATGGCGATTTCGCCACGGAGACCGAGCACAACGGATTCCTCATCCATGGCCGCTCGGACGCGACGCTCAATCCGCAGGGCGTGCGCATCGGCACGGCGGATATCTACAATATCGTCGAGCGCCTGCCGGAGATTCTCGAATCTCTCGCCATCGATCAAGAGTGGGAAGGCACGACGCGCATCGTGCTGTTCGTGAAGACGCGCGAAGGGACGAGCCTCGACGACGGGCTCGCCGCGCGCATCAAACGCGAATTGTTCGAGAAGGCCTCGCCGCGCCATGTGCCTTCGGTCATCGTCGAGGCGCCCGATCTGCCGCATACGCGCTCTGGCAAGCTCGTCGAGCTCGCGGTCAAGGAGATCGTGCATGGGCGGCCGGTGAAGAATATCGGCGCGCTCTCCAATCCAGAAGCGCTCGACTTTTTCGCAAATCTTCCGCAGCTCGCTGACAAAGGCCCCTAGAGTGTTTTCGAGCGAAGTGGGAACCGGCTCGCGTGAAGAAAACACGACAGAACAAGGGCGAGAGTCTTTCCGGTTCAATCTGAACCGGAAAGACTCTCGCGGAGCGAGCGCGCCGCTTCAGCGCCCGCTCTTTGCGGCCTCGACGCAGGAAAAGGATCGCTATGCAGGCGCTGGGACGCATCGTCATTCTGGTGAACGACTATGACGAGGCCGCGAATTTCTATCGGGACAAGCTCGGACTGGAGACGCTCTTCGACGCTGGCGAAGGCGCCCGGCGCTTCCTGCATCTCGGTTTCGGTCAGGGCGGCGTCTGGCTGCTTCTCGCCGATAGCGCCGAGGCGCGCGCGCGAGTCGGAAACCAGACCGGCGGTCAGCCCGTCGGGGTGGTCTACACCGACGACATTCATGGCGATTTCGCACGCCTTACCGACAAGGGCGTGAAGGTCGCGGAAACTGTCCAGAGCGACGAAGGATCGTTCCATTTTCGTTTCCACGACCTCTACGGCAATCAATGGGTGCTCGTGCAATTGGACGCCTCGGCGCGTTGATCGCCGGCGCGCGAGCGTCGGATCGTCACGAAAGCGCGCTATCTACTCGCCTCATTGTCTGACCATGTTCGATAGGGAGCCGCGAAGATGAAGATCGACGAGGTGCGCAAGACGGCTTTTGCGATGCCGCTCACCAATCCCGCCTATCCGCGCGGACCCTATCGTTTCTACAATCGCGAATTCATCGTCATCACCTATCGCACCGATCTCGAGGCGCTGCGGGCCGTGGTTCCGGAGCCGCTCGAGGTGGACGAGCCCATCGTCAAATATGAGTTCATCCGCATGCCGGACTCGACCGGCTTCGGCGACTATACCGAGAGCGGACAAGTGATCCCGGTGCGCTTCAACGGGCAGAAGGGCGCTTATGTCCACGCCATGTATCTCGACGATGACGCGCCCATCGCCGGCGGCCGCGAGCTGTGGGGCTTTCCCAAAAAGCTCGCCTCGCCCAAGATCGAGCATGACGGCGACGTCATTCTCTGCACGCTGAAATATGGGCCGGCGCTCTGCGTCGAGGCTTCGGTCGGCTATAAGCATCGCATATTGGAGACAGCGCCGATCGCCGAGGCGATCCAGCAGCCGAATTTTCTTTTGAAGATCATCCCCCATGTCGACGGCTCGCCGCGCGTGCTGGAGCTGGTGCGCTACCATATGACGGATGTCGAGGTGAAAGGGGCCTGGGCCTCGCCGGCGGCGCTCGCTCTGCATCCGCATGTCGCCTGCGACGTCGCCCGCCTGCCCGTGCGCGAGATCGTCTCCGCGACGCATTTCACCGCCGATCTCACGCTCGCGCTGGGCGAGGTCGTGTTCGATTATCTCGATCAGAAATAGCCGCGCTCACGCATCTTCCCGCTCGGGCGCACGCGCCAGCAGAATTTTATAAGCGATATCGAAATAGCCGGGGAGCGGGCAGCGCGCGACGCTCTCGCCGCGCAAGAGAATGGCGGGAATCCAGGCGGCGCCGAGCCCGGCCTCGACCTGCGCCAGCAGCGCTTCCGCCGATGCGCTCTCGCAGATCGGCGGATCGCGCATTCGAATTCCATGCGCGGCGAGCATGGCGGCGATGCGCGCGCCATAATGCGTGCCCGGCGCATAGACCATGAGGCGTCCAATAAGAGAGTCGCCCTCCAGCGCCACGACCTTCTCGCCGCCGCGGCGCTGCGCGAGGATCAGCCGATCCTCGCCGATAACCTCGAGCGCGAGCCCGGCGAGATGATCGGCGTCGCCGAAATCGGGAACCATGGCGAGATCGCCATGGCCGCGCTTGACCGCCTCCACGCAGCCGGAGACGGAGGCAACGACGACGGAGTAATTGCGCAATTCATTTTTTATCAACCACGGCGACAGAAAGGTCGCCGCCAGAGTGTTGGTCGCATAGATGCGCAGCGCCTTCTCCAAATGGCTGGACACGGAGAGCACGGCGCGGCGCGCATCATAGATCTCGTCGCGCAGCCGATGCGCGCGCGCGAGGAATTCCTCTCCCGCCGGCGTCAGCGTCACCGGGCGGCGCTCGCGATCGAACAGCGGCGCGCCGAGCCATTCCTCCAGCCGCTGCATGCGGCGGCTATAGGCGGATTGCGTCGTGCCGCGCGCTTGCGCCGCGCGCGTGAAATTGCGCGTCTGGCAGAGCGCCAGAAAATCGTCGATCCACTGCAGCTCCATGATGCGAGAAATGCATCATGGAATCGAAATTGACAATTGGACCGCCCCGCAGCTCCGCGCCATATGCGTCAGCGTGACGAATGAACGGGGCGAATATTATGGAAGCTCTGCTGACGATTTTGGAGAAGGACGATGGCGCGGGCTTCGCGCTGCTGCCGCGCAGCGTGCGGCTGCTGGCCACGCCGCAGGAGGCGCGCGCGTTCTGCGAATTCGAGGTGGTGAGCGGAAACGCGGCCTTTCGCGAGGGCGAGCGCTTCTATCTGACGCAGGCGAAAGCTCGGCGCGCCTATCCTTCGGCTCCGCTGCTGGAGCAAGGCTGCGACGCCGCCCCCGCGACAATCGAGCGCTCGCGATAGCGCCCGGCGCAACTGGACATATGCCGCTCATATTACAATTATCATTGTCGATGAGACAAATTCACCGCCTCGGCCGCGCTCCATGACGAGCTTTCGCTTCTCGCTGCAAGCCCAATTGGCGCTGTTCATCGGCGCTTTTCTGGCGATCGTTCTGGGATTGGCGCTTCTGTCCACGCTGAGCCTGCGCGCTGTGGACGCCAAGACGGACGCGCTCGCGTCGAAATGGATCGAAGGAACGCGCATTCTCGGCGAATTATCCGACCGGATTTCCGAGTTCAGAATCCAAGAGGCCTATCGCGGGCTGGCGGAGGCGGAAGAAGAACGCATCGCCGCGGAGCGGCGGGCGGCCGAGCATCGCATCGTCATAGAAGAGCTTCAGCGCGACTATTTCGCGCTGTTCGGCGCGGAGCCGCGTCCCGACCTCGCCAAATTCAGCACGGCGCTCGCCGCTTATCTCGGCGCTCATGACGCCTGGATCGCAAATGAGCCGGATGTCGCCGCGATCCGAGCCGCGCGCGGCGTCAATGCTCTGCACCAGCCCTACAGGGTTGCCGATGAAGCCGTCGATGCTGCGATCGACCAGCTGAAATGGTCGGCGCGCGCCGAGGCGGACACGGCCGCGCGCGTGACCGAAGGCGCGCTGAAGACCACATTGCTCGCCTCCGCGCTCGCCCTCGCTTTGGCCGCCTGGCTGCTGTTTCGCGTCAAGGAGCGGATCACGCGTCCGCTCGCGGCGATCACCGCCGCGCTCACCGAGCTGGCGGCGGGGAAACACTATGTCGAGGTTCCCGAGATCGGCCGCGACGACGAGATCGGCGCCATGGCGAAATCGCTCGACGTGTTCCGCGCCAATGCGCAGGCGCTGGAGCGCGCGCATGAGGCGACGCGCGCGGCGCAGGAGCATGCGCAAATTCTCGCGCGTCAGGATTCGCTCACCGGCCTGCCCAATCGGCGCATGCTGGTCGCCGATCTGCACGCCGCGATCGAGCGCGTCGAGGACGGCGCCACGGCCTGCGCTCTGCTCTTCGTCGATCTCGATCGCTTCAAGCCGATCAATGATCTCGAGGGCCATCGCTTCGGCGACGCCGTGCTCTGCGAGATCGCGCGGCGCCTGCGCCACGCCTCGCGCAAGAGCGATGTCGTCGCGCGTATGGGCGGCGACGAATTCGCGATTTTGATGGAGATGACTCCAGCGACTCATATGGATCAGGCGATGCGCGTCGCCGGCCGCGCGCTCTCCGCTATCGCGGAGCCGATCGAGATCGGCGAGCGGCGGGTGGAGCTCAGCGCCAGCATCGGCGTCTCGCTGTGTCCGGAGAATGGTCTCGACGTCAGCACGCTGCTACGCGCCGCGGATATCGCCATGTATCACGCCAAGCGCGATGGGCGCGGCCGGTTCCGCTTCTTCGAGCAGAGCATGGACGAGGATCTGCGCCGGCGCGCCGAGCTCGAATCCGCCTTGAAGAAAGCCGTCGCCGCCGGCGACATCCGCCCCTACTATCAGCCGCTCGTCGATCTGCGCGACAATCGCGTCTATGGCTTCGAGGTGCTGTCGCGCTGGACGCACGACAAGCTCGGCTCTATCCCGCCCGACGTCTTCATTCCGCTCGCCGAGCAGATCGGCGTCATCGCCGAGCTCACCTGGTCGGTGGTGCGGCGCGCCTGCCGCGAGGCGCTGCAATGGGGGGCGCAGGTGCGGCTATCCGTCAATGTCTCGCCGATGCAGCTGAAAGATCCGCTGCTCGCCTCACGCCTGCTGTCGACGCTGGAGGAGGAGAGGTTTCCGCCCTCGCGTCTCGATGTCGAGATCACCGAGAGCGCGCTCATCGACGAAGTCGACACTGCGCGCGCGACGCTCGCCGCGCTGCAGGCGGAAGGCGTGCGCATCTCGCTCGACGATTTCGGCGCGGGTTATTCGAGCCTCTATCATCTGCGCGCCTTTCATTTCGACAAGGTGAAGATCGATCGCTCCTTCGTGCTGGCCATGCAGCACGATGAAGAGGCCGGCAGAATCGTCGATGCGATATTGAGCCTGCTGAAGCATCTCGGCGTGACGACGGTCGCCGAGGGCGTCGAGACCGTGGAGGTGCTGCGTCGCCTCGCCGAGAATGGCTGCGAGATCGGCCAGGGCTTTTATTTCGGCAAGGCGATGACCATCGGCGACGCCTCGAAACTGCTACGCCGCCGACGCGCCGATCGCCGCGTGGCCTGAGCCACGCGGCCATTTATCTTCCTAAAATCAGGGAATGACGCCGGTCGCCATGCGGCCGAGATCGCCGACCGCGCCCGTGACCGTATCGACCGCGCGCTCCATGAAGCCGGGCTGCTCTCTCGGAGGGGCCGGCGGCGGAGGAGCGGCGGCCGGCGCTTCCGCCACGGGAGCGGTCGCGGCCGGCGCGGCGATGGGAGCGACCGCGGCGGGCTTGGTCTCGGGCTTGAGCTTGGCGGGCTTCGCCTGGGCGGTGGGCTTGGCCGGAGCAGCGGCGGGCTTGGCTGGCGGCGCAGCGACGGATTTGGCGGGCTGCGCCGCCGGCGGCTTGGGCTGCGGCGCCGCCTTGGCGGCATGAGGCTTGGCGGCGGGCGGCGACGCAGCGACCACGGGCTCCGGCGCCGGCGGCTCGGCGATCACGGGCTCGACGGCGACCGGCGCGGCCGGCGGCGGCGCCTTGGGCGTCGGAATGACGCGGATCGGCGCGGCGGTCGGCGTGGTGAGCGGGACGGCATTGGCGGCCGGCGGGCTCAGCGCGCCCTCCGGCAGAGCCGATGGCGCCCGGGCCGGGGCGGGCGCGGCGACGGCCGGCTCTTCGGCGGCGGCGGAAGCGGGCGGCTCGGTCTCGGGCGCGGCCTCCGCGGCGGCGGGCGCCGATTCCGCCGCGCTGCCGCCATCGGCATTGTCCATGGCGGCGGGCTCGGCGGGGTCGATGGAATCGCGCTGCGTCGCCGAGACGAGAGGCTCGTCCTCCGAGTCGCCGGGCAAGAAGACGGTCGCGATAGCGCCCGCGCCGACCACGAGAATGACGATGGCGGCGGCGATCAGCCATCCGCGCCCACGCCGGGGCGCCGCGCGGCGCTCGCTCTGGGAGTCGTCCGCCTTCGGCCTGCGCCGCGCGCGCAGCTGCCGATCGACCTCGTTCGGCGCCCGCACGGCCTCGGGCGCGGTGGCGGCCGGCGGCGGCTCGGCCGGATGATCGAGCCGAAGATGAGCCGCCTCCTCCGCCGGCTGCGGGGTGTGGCGCAACAGCTCCTTGAACTCCTCGAACTCGGCGATGAGCTTCTCGTCGGCGGGCGCGTTCATCTTCAGTCCTCCGATTGCGTCGGCGCGTCGGTCCGAAGCCCGCGGCGCTCGACGCCATCATTCGCGATTTTCGTCGATCGCGGCCTTCACGAATATTCGCGAAACACCCCTCTCGGCGTGAAATTTCCATTGCGGCCTTCGCCGCGCTCCACCAGGAATAGAGAGAAATGTGGCCGATCTTTGCCACGACCCGCCGATTGCTGCGGCGCCCGCGGGCGGCACGGAGCGGTTTTCTACGAAAAACCCGGCGAGCCCCGGCCCGCTCAGACGAGCTGCTCCTTCAATTGCGCCGTTCCCGTGACGCCGATCGCGTCATAATGCTCATCGAGAAAAGCCTTGCCCGCCTCGTGGCCGATATCGAACAGCGAGCGCAGGAAATCATAATCGGCGTCGAGCTTGGTGTCCGCGCCGAAGCGCTTCATCGCCGCCCCGCCCTCCACCAGATGCAGCAGCACCTTCTTATAATGCGTGCCCTTCAGCCGTCCGGCGTCGATGAGACGGGCCACGAAGTCGATGGCGCGAAACTCGTGCAGGAGCGAGGCGTTGAAGGTGATCTCATTCAGCCGGTCCATGATCTCCTGCGAGGTGCGCGGAATCTCGTCGCGCTCGACCGGATTGATCTGCACCAGAATAATGTCGCAGCAATCGGTCTCCGTGTAGAGCGGAAAGAGCGCCGGATTGCCCATATAGCCGCCGTCCCAATAGGCCTCGCCCTCCACCTCCACCGCCTGGAACAGAGTGGGCAGGCAGGCGGAGGCCATCAGCATGTCTATGGTGAGCTCCGGCCGACGGAAGATGCGCACCTTGCCGGTGCGCACATTGGTGGCCGAGATGAACAGCTTCAGATTGTCGGTGGCGCGCAGCGCCGTAAAATCGACGAGCCCGTCGATGAGATCGCGCAGCGGATTTATGTCGAGCGGATTGAACTCATAGGGCGAGAAATAATTGGCGGCGTTCTGGGCGATCGTCTTGCGCAGCTTCAACGGATCCCAGAAGCCGAACACCATGTCGCAGAGCTCGCGCTGCGCCTTGCTGAGATCGCCGCCGAGGCTGACCGTCCGCCAGAACTCCTGGAGCTGCGCGCGGGCGCGCGCCGGGCCGCCCTCGCGCAATCCATCGGCATAGACGACGGCGTTCATCGCGCCGGCGCTGGCGCCGCTGATGCCGATGACGTCCAGCCGCCCATCCTCGAGAAAAGCGTCGAGCACGCCCCAGGTGAAGGCGCCATGCGCGCCCCCGCCCTGCAAGGCCAGAGTGACCTTCTTCTTTTCGTCGGTCATCCCGCGGTCCAGCCGCCGTCGATGGAAATGTTGGAGCCGGTGATCTGCGCCGCGGCGTCCGAGCACAGGAACAGGACCAGCGCCGCGATCTGATCGACGGTCACGAATTCCTTGGTCGGCTGCGCCTGCAGCAGCACATCATTGATGACCTGCTCGCGGGTGAGGTTGCGGGCCTTCATCGTGTCGGGAATCTGCTTCTCGACCAGCGGCGTCCACACATAGCCGGGCGAGATGCAATTCGCCGTGACGCCGAAAGTGGCGAGCTCCAGCGCCACGACCTTGTTGAGCCCGGCTATGCCGTGCTTCGCCGCGACATAGGCGGCCTTGAAAGGCGAGGCGACCAACGAATGCGCCGAGGCGGTGTTGATGATGCGGCCCCAGCGACGCTTCTTCATGCCCGGCGTCGCCGCGCGAATGGCGTGGAAGGCCGAGGAGAGATCGATGGCGATGATCTGATTCCATTTCTCGATCGGGAAATCCTCGATCGGCGAGACGAACTGGACGCCGGCGTTATTGACCAGAATGTCGACCGAGCCGAGCTTCGCCTCGGCGTTTTGGATCATGGCGGCGATTTCTTCGGGCTTTGTCATGTCGGCGCCGTCGTAAATGGCGGTGACGCCGAACTCTTTCTCAATGGCCGCGCGCTCCTTCTCGATCTCGGCGGAGTCGCCGAAGCCGTTGAGGACGACATTGGCCCCCTCCTTGGCGAGGGCGCGGACGACGGCGAGGCCGATGCCGCTGGTGGAGCCGGTGACGACGGCGTTGCGTTTGGCGAGAGACATTCGCGCTCCTTGGTGAAAACGCGCCGACCAATGGCGCCGGAAATCATGCGTCGGGACGCAATTTAGAGCGCGTTCCGATCGAACGGTACCGTTCGATCGATCAGAATTCGCTCCAAAAGAGAGACGCTAGAGCATTATCCGATCGGATCGGATAATGCTCTAGCGTCTCGACGTCGAGGGAACATGACGCCGCCGGCTCACTGGCTCGCCCAAAGGATGCGGGCGATCCAGCTCACCTCCTCCTTGGGCAGGACGCGGTCCGGATAGGCGGGGTTGAAGGATTTCAACTCCACCGTGCGTGATGTCTGGCGCTTCAGCTCTTTGGCGAGCACCTCTCCTGAGGTGGTCTTCACGACCACGCGGTCGCCGCGGCGCACCGGGGCCGCCGGCGAGACGATGACGATGTCGCCGTCGCGATAGAGAGGGGCCATAGAGTCGCCGGAAATCTCGAGCGCGTAGGAATGCTCGTCGGCGTCGGCGAAGACGTCGATCTCGTCCCAGCCCGTGCCGGTGGCGAAGCCGGCGTCGTCGAAATAGCCGCCGACCCCGGCCTGGGCGAGGCCGATGAGCGGGCGGGCGCTGCGCGTCGGCCGCTGCCCCTTGGCCATGACCAGAGACATGAACTCGTCCAGGCTCGCCCCGGTCGCCTGCAGAACCTTGGCGATCGATTCGGTCGAGGGCCAGCGCAGCCGCCCATCGGCGGTCTGCCGCTTGGAGCGGTTGAAAGTGGTCGGGTCCAGCCCGGCCTTGCGGGCGAGGCCGGAGGCGGTGAGGCCATAGCGCTCACCGAGCGCGTCCAGCGCCGCCCAGATTTGCGCATGCGTCAGGATCTCAGCCATTGGCGGACCTCATTCCTAAAGCTAGGAATAGAACAGTCGCCTCCGCTCCGCAATTCGAGATTTGCCCTCCGGCAAAAGCGCCAACGTGGCGCCGCGCGGTCTTTTTTCCGCCAGAAATCCTCGCATTTTCAGCAAATTCCGAGGATAGCCCCGCAAGGCTCCATTGACCATGTCGCCAGGCCCGCCTATCTTGGAGCGATCGTGACCCAGCAGAGCGACAAATCTCGGCAGTATGGACAGACCGCGGCGACGCTGCTCGTCGCCTATCTGCTCGTGCTGCAGGGACTGGCCGCGGGCCTCGTCGTCGGCGCCCGCGCCGGACAGAACGCCCTCGGCAGCGCGATCTGCGTCACCGCCAAGGCGGTGGACGAGCGCTCGCAGGGTCCGCGCGCTCCCGCGCATGGCATGGACGCCTGCTGCATCCAGCATTGCACGGGGCTCGACGGCGGCGTCATCGGCAGCTTCGCCGAGCTCGAGCCGCCGCACTCGCCCGAGGCGGGAATTCTCCTGCCTCTGCGCGAATCCGGCGGTCATAAACGTCTCGCCCAACTTCCTGTCGGAGCGCGCGCTCCGCCCGTCCTCGCCGTCTGAACGCAGCCCGGAGGCTGCGCCGCTGGCGCGCCTTTCCGCTCCCGCCCCCAGCGGAGTGAAGGCGCATCCATCAGAAGACAAAAGCGAATTCGTGATCGATTCCGCATGCGCCACGATGCGCGGGGATCGACTCGAAAATCGCTCGAGAGGCCGAGTCGAGACAATGGATTATGAAGTTGCCCCCCGCGAAGGACGGCGCGCCGCGCGAACTGCGGCCGCGCCCGCTCAGGACCAGTCCAATACGCCGACGCGCCGGCGGATCGAGGTGCTGGAGACTTACTTCGGCGCCGACGGCCGCCCTGTGAAGCGCAAGAGCATAGGCGCGGCGCGTGTCGCCCGCCGCTATGACGAGCGCGGTAATAAGGTCGAGGAAGCCTATTTCAACGCTGACGGCAAGCCGACCCTGCGCAAGGGCCTCGGCGTCGCCAAAATCGCCTGGCGCTATGACGAGAGGGGCCGCCAGATCGACGCCTCCTTCTTCGACGCCGCCGGCGAGCCGGTCCAAAAGGGCGCGGCTGCGCGCGATCGGGCGCTCGCCGACGCCTGCTGAGAGCAGATCGAAATATCGATATCGGCAGGGGCGGCCGAAGCGCCGCCCTCGGCCTCGAAGCGCGATCCGATCGAACCGGACCGCGCTTTCGCATTTTCAGGGCGCTTTTCGAGCGGACAAGACCACCGCGTCGATCTCTGCGGCCGGCCGGTTGCGCGCTGGCGCTCGCCCGCCCCCGCCGATGCGGCGCTTCCGCAGGCGGAGGCGTAGCCGAAAGACGCGACCGACCTCCAGCCTAGTCTTTTTTCAGCGCCTTGACGCGGGCGCGCAAGGCGCGGGGCGCGATGATGGGCGCGCAATCGAGAATCGCCAGAAGATCGGGCTTACGGATTTTTCCGGCGAAATCTTCCGCATAAAAGGCCTCGCCCTGCGGCAGATTCGACGCGAAGCGCGCGCCGACGCCGATCGAGGCGGCGAAATCGTCCCATTTGAATGGAACATCGACGTAGCCGCTGTCGAGATAGCCGAAAGGGACGTCATAGGCGCAGCGCAGGATAGCTGCGTGCAGAGCGCCGCAGAGCGCGAAACGCGCGCTCACGATCTGGTCGATCGTCGCTCGAATGGCGTCCAGGCTCGCGGCGATATTCGGCCGCACGACGAGATCGACGCCGGTTTCCTCGATCAGCTGCCGATCGGTTTTCGGCTCGAGAAAATGCGGCACGCAGATCGCCTTGTCGGCCAGGCCCGGATCGATGCGCGGCGCATAGAGCAAGGGCAGCAGCAATGCGGGATCGCCGAGCGGCGTCTCCGCCGGCAGGCCCAGCGCATCGCGCGTGAGCGGTCCGCGCGCGCCCAGAAAGACGCAATGCCGCCGGAACTCCTCGTTCAGCGGATGCGGGTCGCGCTTGCCGCAGCACCAAAAGGCGATCTTCGGCGCGCGATAGGCGCGGGAATGGGTGAGATCGATCTCGATCTGATGATCGGAAATGACGCTGCCGATCAAGCGAACGACGTCGAAATCGCTTTTATAGCGTCCGGCGCGTCGGTCGCGCATGCTGCGCTTGGTCAGCTCTCGATACAGCAGCTCGGAAAGCGCATCGCCGAAATTCAGCTCGCGCATCCCCTTCCGCCAATAGCCGACCATTTGGTCGCTGTAGAGGCGCGCCATCTGCATCCGTCCTCGTATCGGAGCGCCGCGTCAGCCGTTCACGATCGCGATGGCGAAGCCGTCCCAGCCCTTGGAGCCGACCGTCTGAATGGCGGTCGCGGTGACGCGGGGCTCGGCGGCGATCGCCTCGAACAGCGCTCTCGCGCCGGCGGCGTTGGCGTCCGTCCCCGCGAGCACCGAGCCGTCCCGCACCACATTGTCGACAATGATGAGGCTCCCCGGCCTCGCGAGCCTCAGCGCCCAGGCGAAATAATTGGCGTTATTGGGCTTATCGGCGTCGATGAAGGCGAGGTCGAAGGGACCGGCCGCCTCCGCCGCGAGCTTAGGCAGAGTGTCCAGCGCCGCGCCGACGCGAATCTCGACACGGCTCGCGAGACCGGCCTTCGCGAGATTGGCGGCAGCGACATCGGCGTGCTTCTGCTCGAGCTCCAAAGTCACCAGCCGGCCGCCCTCGGGCAGAGCGCGCGCCAGCCATATGGTGCTATAGCCGCCGAGCGCGCCCACCTCGAGAATCCGCTTCGCCCCGATGGAGCGCGCCAGCAGATGCAGCAGCTTGCCCTGCGGCGGCGAGACGTCGATCGCCGGCAGGCCGGCGGCGGCATTGGCGGAGAGGGCCGAATCGAGATCGGCGTCGGCGCCGATCAGCCGATCGGCGATATAGGCGTCGACTTCACCCCAGGCCTGCGATGACATTCGCCCCTCCTCCGCGCGACCAAAGGACGAGGCTCGGCGATCAGACGCCGAGCTTCTTCTGCAGATTGGTCGAGGACGTCGTGTATTGGAACAGCAGCTTCTTGTCCGGGAAGATGTAGCGATGCGCCTTCTGCGCGGCCAGCGCCGCCTCGTGAAAGCCGCACAGAATGAGCTTCAGCTTGCCCGGATAGGTGTTGATGTCGCCGATGGCGAAAATGCCGGGGTGATTGGTCTCGAATTTCTCCGTGTCCACGGGAACGAGATTCTCGTGCAGGTTGAGCCCCCAATCCGCCACCGGGCCGAGCTTCATCGTCAGGCCGAAGAAGGGCATCAGGCGATGCGCCGACACCACCGTGTCGACATTGTCATTGCCGCGGATCGTCACCGAGGAGAGCTCGCCGTCCACGCCCTCGACCGCCGTGACCTGGCCGAGACGGAAGTCCACCCGCTTGGCGGCGATGTGCTCCTGCAGCGCATTGACCGAATGCGGCGCGGCGCGGAACTGATCGCGGCGATGGACGAGCGTCAGGCTCTTGGCGATGGGCTGCAGATTGAGCGTCCAATCCAATGCCGAATCGCCGCCGCCGACGATGACGACGTCACGGTCGCGGAAATCCTCCATGCGGCGCACCGCATAGAAGACCGACTTGTTCTCATAAGCGTCGATGCCGGCGATTGGCGGCTTTTTCGGCTGAAAGGAGCCTCCGCCCGCGGCGACGAGCACGACCTTGGCCTTGAATTTCGTTCCGGCGTCGGTCGTCACCTCGAAGGAGGGCTGCTCGGGCGTGCCCGTGGGTGTCAGCGTCTCGACCATCTCATTGAAATGGAAGGTCGGATTGAAGGGCTTGATCTGCTCCAGCAGATTATCGGTGAGGCCCTGGCCGGTGACGAGCGAATGGCCGGGAATGTCGTAGATCGGCTTCTCCGGATAGAGCTCGGAGCACTGGCCGCCTGCGCGCGGCAGAATATCGATGACATGAGCCCGAATATCGAGAAGGCCCAATTCGAAAACCGCGAACAGACCGGCCGGGCCGGCCCCGACGATCAGCGCGTCGGTCTCGATTGTCTCAGTCATTGTCCATCCTTCGCCGCGTTCGAAACGAAATTTCGCGAGGGCGGGGCGACTCTCGTCGGACCAAAATGCGCCGAGCGCGCTTCGATCGACCATGGCCGCCGCCATCGAAACAGGCAGGCCGGCGCGGCCAGCTCCGGTCGAAACCCGATCCCTTCACGGCCATGGTCTATAGCATCCGCGCCGTCATGCAAATGTCTTCGGGAGATCAAAACGAACGCAAAAAAAAACGCCGCGACGGGGCGGCGTTTTCGTCCTTCGAAGATCGGCGGCTTGCGTCCTCGCGGAGCCCTCAGCCCTGCTGCGAGGGCGTCGTCACCACGAGGCCGTCGAGCTCCGGCCGCACGGTGATCTGGCAGCTGAGGCGCGAATTGGGCTTCACGTCGAAGGCGAAGTCCAGCATGTCTTCTTCCATCTGCGACGGCTTGCCGGCCTTCTCGACCCAAGCCTCGTCGACATAGACATGGCAGGTGGCGCAGGCGCAGGCCCCGCCGCATTCGGCCGGAATCTCGGGAATGTCGTTGCGGCGCGCCGTCTCCATGACCGTGGAGCCTGTCTCGCCCTCGACCGTGCGGGCCTGACCATGCGAATCGACGAAAGTGATCTTCGCCTTGGTCGGAGCGCCGCCGCCGGGCTCGGCGCCATAGCGGTTCGCTTGGTCGTAGAGGCTGGTCTTCACCATGGTGCTCTGTCTCTTCCGTTGACGTGTCGGCGCGCCTGCCGCTGGCGCAAAATTCGGCGGGCCGCCGAAGTCCCTCGCCCGAAGCTTCGGCCCGACGCTCGTCCTATCGCGCGATCAGTTATCATCGGTAGGGCGGACGCGCTAGTCTTTCCTCGAGCCTGCGACGGCGTCATGTCGCAGGCTCGCGCTCAGACTTGCGCCGCGGTCCAACGCACGATCTGGCCGACGGTCGCGGTCAGCGCCTCGTCCAGCGCCTGCGTCGCCGCCGCGCCGGTGGAATGGGGCGCCGGCGCGCGGCTCGAGAAGACGCGGCCCTGCCCCACCGGCGCACCGCGCGAATCGAGCATTCTGGCGGCGATCTCGACCACCGCCTCGGAAGTCGTCACATCGATCTCGAAACGGCGAATCTCGGTCGAAAGCACATGATCCGCGATCATTCCGGCGCGCACGACCGAGCCGGCGCGGCGGCCGATGTCGAAGCCGGCGATGAGCCGCGCCTGCACGAGCCGCGGCAGCCGATCCACCCATTGCGCCTCGGCGAGATTGGCGACCTCGTTCGGCCCGGTGCGCACGACGATGCGATCGGAGTCGATGGGCTGCACCGCCTGCGGCTCGGCGACGGCGAGCGTGCCGCGCAAGGGCCGCGCCAGCGCGCGCCCAGCCTCGCCGGGACCGCCGAGATCGAAGCTCTCGCGCTGCGGCGCGCCGCCGCAAGCCGCGAGCGCCAGAGCGGCGAGCAGAATGAGTGAGAGCGACGCTCTCGACGGCGTCATGGACCGATCCTTCCCGCTGATCGCGCGCGACGCCGCGCCGCTTTCCCTGTTACCTTTTTCGACGCGTTTCCAACGCCGAACCGGCGTCCACTTCGGCTGGAACGCTGTCGTGATTCCAAGCTTACTCGAACGTCGCTGGTCATCAAAGCCGCTCGAGAACGGCTGAACGAAGCTTTCCTCATCCTGAGAAGCCGGCGAAGCCGGCGTCTCGAAGGACGAGGAAAGCGTCACGCGCCGCCTTCTGGGGCTCGCCCTCGTGCTTCGAGACAGCTCCTGCGGAGCCTCCTCGGCATGAGGGCGAGGATCGTGGCGTCTCACCCGAGCGCTCGGTCACTTGCCGCGATATTCGGGCAGAGACGGGCTCGCGCCGAAGATCACCTGCTGCGGATTCTTCTCCAGCGAGCGCACGGCGCGCTCCACCGTCTCCAGCGTCTTGCGCGCATCGACGGCGAGCTGCTCATATTGCTTCAGGCCGCCGCCGGAGAAATTCTTGAGATTGGCCGAGGCGCCGGCGATGTCGGCAGCAATGCTGTTCAGCTTCTTGGGATCGATCGCGGCGAGAAGCTTGTCGATACGCGCCGGCAGCGGCTTCATCGAGGCGCTGATCTCCGACATGTCATGGATGAAGGAGTCGATTCCGCCCGAATTATCGGCGAGCGCCTTGGTGAATTTCTCGGTGTTTCGCAGCGTGTCCGAGATGGTCTGCGAATTGGCGTCGAGCAATTTGCCCACTCTCTCGAGAACTTCGGTGGCGGTGGACGAGAGCTTCTGCACATTCTCGAGAATATTCTGAAACTCGGAGCGCTCGCCCTCGATGACGGGATAGGTCTCGCCCTGCTTGGCGCGCAGCTCCTCCGCGCCCGACGTGCCGCCGGTGAGCGACACATAGGAGACGCCGGTGAAGCCGGCCTGCTCGAGACGCGCGCGCGTGTTGGTCTTCACCGGCGTCTTGCGGTCTATGCTGACGAGCACGTCGACGCGGCTCGGATCCTGTTCGGAAATGGCGAGCTGCGTCACCTCGCCCACCTTCAGCCCGTTGAAGCGCACGTCGCCGCCGCGCAGCAGCCCGCTGACCGAGCCGTTGAAATGAACCTCATAGGTCTTGTATTGCGCCGTCTGGCTCGCTCCCGAGAACCAGAAGACGAAGCCGAAGGCCGCGAACACCACGGCGAGGGTGAAAGCGCCGATGAGGGCGAAATTGGCGCGGGTTTCCATGGGGCCTACTCTCGTCCTCGCATATTCGTCTTGCGCGCGTCGAGCGCGCCGGAGAGGCGCGATCCGCGCACGCCGTGGAAATAAGCCTTCAGCCAAGGATGCTCGCAGGCGAGCATCTCCTCCATCGGCCCGGCGGCGATAACCTTTCCCTCGGCGAGCGCGGCGATGCGGTCGCAGATGGAATAGAGGCTGTCGAGATCATGCGTCACCATGAAGACGGTCAATCCGAGCGTATGTTGCAGAGTGGCGATCAGCTCGTCGAATTCCGCCGCGCCTATGGGGTCGAGGCCGGAGGTCGGCTCGTCGAGAAAGACCAGCTCCGGGTCGAGGGCGAGCGCGCGGGCGAGCGCCGCGCGCTTGATCATGCCGCCCGATAATTCGGCCGGAAATTTGTCCGCCGCGCTCGCGGGCAGGCCGACCAGCTCGAGCTTCAGCATCGCCAGCTCGTCCATCAGCCGCGCCGAAATATGCCCGGTCTCGCGCATGGGCATTTGAATGTTCTGCCGCACGGTGAGGCTGGAAAACAGCGCGCCGTTCTGAAACAGCACGCCCCAGCGCCGCTCGACGCGCCGGCGCTCGGCCGAGGTCAGCGCGTCGCGATCGCGCCCGAACAGCTCTATGAGGCCGGAGCGCTTATCGACGAGGCCGAGAATGGTGCGCATCAGCACCGATTTGCCCTGCCCCGAGCCGCCGACGAAGCCCAGCACCTCGCCGCGATAGACATCGAGATCGAGGCCGCGCATCACCAAGCTCTGCCCGAAGGCGACGAAGAGATCGCGCACGCGAATGACCGTCTCGCGCGTCGCGGCGGGCTTTTCGATCGTCTGCGAGGCGAGGTCGGTCATCGGGCTAATATTTGATCGCGGCGAAGAAGATGGCGAAGAAGCCGTCGAGCACGATGACCATGAAGATCGCCTTCACCACAGAAGCCGTGACATGGCGGCCGAGCGATTCGGCCGAGCCTCTGGTCGCCATGCCCTCCATAGCGGCCACCATGCCGATGACCAGCGCCATGAATGGCGCCTTTATGAGGCCGACGATGAAAGTGTTGCGGCCGATCGCCGCCTGCAGCAGCGAGAGATAGGCCGCCGGGCTGATGCCCTCATAGACCCAGCACACCAGAAGGCCGCCGAACAGCGCCGACATATCGGCGATGAAGGTGAGCAGCGGCAGCGACAGAACCAGCGCCAAGACGCGCGGCGTCACCAGCACCTCGACCGGCGAGAGGCCCATGACGCGCAGGGCGTCGACCTCCTCCCGCATCTTCATCGAGCCGAGCTCGGCGGTGATGGCGGAGCCGGAGCGGCCGGCGATCATGATGGAGGTGAGCAGCACGCCGAGCTCGCGCAGCACCAAAATGCCGATGAGATCGACCGCATAGGCGCCGGCGCCGAAGCGTCGCAGCTGGAATATGCCCTGCTGCGCGACAATGGCGCCGACGAGCAGATTGATGAGCGCGATGATCGGCAGGCTGCGAAAGCCGAAGCTCTCCATATGATAGACGAGCGAGGTGAAGCGAAAGCGTCCCGCCGCCATGAGCGAGACGCCCGAGGCGACGACGAACTCGCCGAGAAAGCCCACGCCGCTATAGGCGTCCTGCGCCGCCGAGACGACGGAGCGGCCGAGATCGGCGAGAATATCGACGACGAGCAGGCGACGGCAGCGCGACGGCGCCTCGAAGGGACGAAACTTCGTCTCTTGCAGCAAGATGACATGCTCCGGCCGCGCGCCCTCCAGCGAGACGGAGACCCCGGCATGGGCGAGCTCGTCCATGGCGCGGCCGATGATCCAGGCGCCGGCGGTGTCGAGCCGGACGATTTGCGCGAGATCGACGATAGCGCGAGCGGCGCCGCGGGCGGCGGCGGCCATGCCGGCGGCGTCCTTCTCCAGCGCGGCGGAATCGGCGAGCACCCATTCGCCGCCCAGCGCGAAGCGCGCGGTCTCGCCCTCTCGTCGCGACGAGAGGCGGGCCGTATGGTCGAGGTCCGTGGCCATGCCTATTTTCGGCCCTATGGGCCGGCGGCTCCCTTTCTCCGCGCCCCGCAGCGTCTTAACTTCCGCCGCAGCCAGAGTCGAGCGCGAGCCTGGCCGCGGCGCCCGCAGTCTCTCTGTTTCAACTGGAAAAATCGCTATGGGCGTCCAACTGACCATTTCCGTCGAACGTTTCCCCATCGCCGGGCGATTCGTCATCTCGCGCGGCGCCAAGACCGAGGCCGTCGTGGTGGTGGCTCAGCTCGCCGACCGCGACGCCATTGGCCACGGCGAATGCGTGCCCTACGCCCGCTATGGCGAGAGCGTCGAGAGCGTCGTCGATCAGCTGGAGAGCGTGCGCGATCTGCTGGAGGCCGGCGCCGATCGCGCAGCGCTGGCCGCTCTGCTGCCGCCGGGCGCGGCCCGCAACGCCGCCGATTGCGCGCTCTGGGATTTGGAGGCGAAGCGCACCGGCGTTTCCGCCTATCGGCTCGCCGGCCTCCTGCGCATGGAGCCGCTCGTCACCGCCTATACGATCTCGGTCGGAACGCCGGAAGAAATGCGCGAGGCCGCGGCCAAGGCCGCGCATCGCCCGCTGCTGAAGGTGAAGCTCGCCGGCGATGGCGACGCCGAGCGCATTGCGGCCGTGCGCGCCGGTGCGAGCGATTCGGCGCTGATCGTGGACGCCAACGAGGCATGGCGCGAAGAAAATTTCGTCGCCAATAGCGAAGCTTGCGCGAAAGCCGGCGTGAAGCTGATCGAGCAGCCGCTGCCGGCGGACGCCGATGAAGCGCTCGCGCGCCTCCCCCGCCCCGTGCCGATCTGCGCCGATGAGAGCGTCCACGACCGCATCAGCCTCGTCGCGCTGGTCGGGCGCTATGACGCGGTGAACATAAAGCTGGACAAGACCGGCGGCCTCACCGAGGCGCTGGCGCTCGCCGCCGAGGCGCGGCGGCTCGGCTTCTCGATCATGGCCGGCTGCATGGTCGGCACCTCGCTGGCCATGGCCCCAGCGCTGATCGTCGCGCAAGGGGCGGAGTTCGTCGATCTCGACGGACCGCTGCTGCTGGCGAAGGACCGCGAGCCGGGGCTGCGGTACGAGGGGTCGCTGGTGTATCCTCCGGAGAAGGAGCTGTGGGGGTGAGCGACGAAGGAGCGAGACCAACGACGTCAGACGCGGCTATACGACTTTGATATCGAGAATTTCTTGAAATCGAGGCAGCCAGACGTACCCCTGCCCTTTTCGAGCGGCGTAGCCGAGTTCGCACATATCGGGCATCACGTCACGCGCGTAGCAGCCGAGCGGAAACTCGACCCCGATTTCGTCGGTCATGCCTACTTTGTCGCTCGCGAAATAGAACAGGCTCGCGAGGAGCCTCGGCAGCGGCGCCCCTGACGAAGCGCGCTCATATGCGATCCGCTCTGCTTCTTCGGAACCGCAAACAAGCTCGAAGCAGCAGGCATGGCCCGGAGGATCGATCAAGGGCCGCAACAGTCCGAGCTTTTCGAGCTGTTCGGCGTAGTCTTCCAGATCCGATTGAAATGCATGAAAGAAATATGGCGTGGCGAGCGGGATTTCGCGCCCGTCGCGAAACAGTTCGCCGGGTTCATGACACAGAAGCGATTCGACGCCATCGATCATCAGTCGAACACATCGACCATAAATTCGTCTATCGCGTTCGAGCATGTGACCTCGCAGAGCCTGACGAATTCACGCCACCTTCGGCGCGAGCCGAGCAATGGAAACGCTCGCGCGCGCCCGCGCCCGCGCGAAGGTCATAGGCGATCTGCATCCGCATCCAGGCGTCGGCCGATCCGCCGAAAGCCTGCTCGAGCCGCAGCGCCATTTCCGGCGTGAGTCCGTGATGACCGTTGATCAGTCGATAGAGCTGCTGCCGCGTCACGCCGAGCCCCTTCGCCGCCTCGGCGACGCTCAGGCCCAGCTCCTCGATATTGTCTCGGATGAGCCCACCGGGATGGGCAGGATTTTTCATCATCGCCCGCGCCTTCATCAGTGATAGTCGATGAAATCGACATCTATTGTCCACCCCACGGCGCCGGTCGAAGGTTTCCTCATCCTGAGGAGCCCGCGAAGCGGGCGTCTCGAAGGACGAGGAAGCCGTCAGCGCCGCCCTCTGGAGCCCTCGCGCTTCGAGACGGCGGCTTCGCCGCCTCCTCAGTGTGAGGGGCGAGGGGGATCGCCCTTCCGCACCTTCGACCCAATCCTCGAAACATGCTATTGGAAACCGCCTCCGCCCGAGGCGAGTCCCCCCTTCGAAAATCCCGAGGCCCACCCATGCCCACCAAGGCCTATGCGGTCCAATCCGCCACCGCGCCTTTCGCGCCCTTCTCCATCGAGCGCCGCGCGCCGGGACCGAAGGATGTCGCGATCGACATTCTCTTTTGCGGCGTCTGCCATTCCGATCTGCACACGGCGCGCAGCGAATGGCCGGGCACGCGTTACCCTTGCGTGCCGGGCCATGAGATCGTCGGCCGCGTGACCGCCGTCGGCGCGGAGGCGACACGGTTCAAAGTGGGAGACATCGCCGCCGTCGGCTGCATGGTCGACAGCTGCCGCCACTGCGTCTCCTGCGACGATGGGCTCGAGCAATATTGCGAGCATGGCTTTGTCGCCACCTACAACGGCGCGCTCGACGGCTCCGGCGAGAACACTTTCGGCGGCTATTCGACGGCGATCGTCGTCGACGAGCATTTCGTGCTCGCCATTCATCACGAGGAGGCGCAGCTCGCCGCCGTCGCGCCGCTGCTCTGCGCCGGAATCACCACATGGTCGCCGCTCAAACATTGGGGCGTCGGGCCGGGCAAGAAGGTCGGCGTCGTCGGCATTGGCGGGCTCGGCCATATGGGCGTGAAGCTCGCCCATGCGCTGGGCGCGCATGTCGTCGCCTTCACCACCTCGCCGTCGAAACGCGAGGCCGCTCTCGCGCTCGGGGCCGACGAGGTCGTGGTCTCCAAGGATGCGGAGGCCATGGCGGCCCGCGCGGGCAGCCTCGACTTCATTCTCGATACGGTCGCCGTCAGCCATGATCTCGACGCCTATGTGAATCTGCTGAAGCGCGACGGCGTGCTGACTCTGGTGGGCGTGCCGGAGACGCCGCATCCCTCGCCATCGGCGGGCGGGCTGATCTTCAAGCGGCGGCAGATCGCCGGCTCGCTGATCGGCGGCATAAAGGAGACGCAGGAAATGCTCGATTTCTGCGCCGAGAAGGGCATTGTCGCCGATATAGAAACGATCGCCATGCAGGAGATCGAGACGGCCTATGCGCGCATGGTGAAGAGCGATGTGAAATATCGCTTCGTCATCGATATGGCGTCGCTGAAAGCCGCGTGAGCATCACGAGGGCTCGCCGGCTCTAGTTTCAACGCGTTTCCAACGCCGAACCAGCGTCCACTTCGGCTGGAAACGCTCTAATGAAAGTCGAGCAGCGAGCCCTTGTCGATCTTGAACAGATTGGCGTCCGGCGCGCTGCTGCGGTCGACGTTGAACAGCGACACCAAGGTCTCATAGCCCTGCGGGTCGGAGACCTGCCATTGCTTGAGCAGGAAGGTCTTGGAATCGAAGATCAGCTTGATCTTCGACGTGCCGCCGAAGGTCGCCTTGTCCTCTATGGAGATGGAGGCGCCGGCGTCGTCGATCACGACATCGACGAGCTTCACATCCTTTTGCAGATCGATCTTCTCGTTGAGAAGGAATTTCAGCGGCGTCTGATTGATGAAATAGAGGTCCTGCGTATTGAGCTTGCGATCGCGCACGGCGACCTGCACGCCGTCGGAGACAACCTCCATCGTGGCCGGCTGCGCATATTCGAAGCGCATGCGCCCGACCTTATGCACATAGAGCTTGCCCTCGGCCCGGCGGCCGTCGCCGCCGATCTGCACGAAATCGGCCGTCATGACGGGAGAGGAGTTGAGCGAGGCCTCGGCGCGCTTGATCGCCTCGTCACGGGTGAGCGGCGCCTGGGGCTGAGCCGCCACAGCGACGGCGGCGGCGGCTCCGCCCACTGCGACGGCGCCCACCGCGGCCTTGGCCGCGTCCGGAACCGCGGGCGCCGAGGCCGGCGGCTTGGCGGCGGGGGGGGCAGCTTTGGGGTCGGCCGGCTTGGCCTGCGCGGTTTTGGGATCGGCGGGCTTCGGCTTCGCTTTGGCGTCGGCGGCCGGCTTGCCCTTGGCCGCCGGCTTTCCCGCCTGAGCCTTGGCGGCCGGCGTCGGATGCGGCTTTTTCTTCTGCTCCACGGCCTGAGCGCCGGAGGCGGCGAGAAGGGTGAGAACCAGCGCGGCGGCGAGAGGCGATTTCACAGGAATTGGTGCTCCGGACGATTTCGGCGCGGCTGATCGGGAGCCGTCCGCCGTCCTCACTAGGACGGCGATATGGCTAATGTTGGATCATATACGCCGAGCACGATTGCGTCGCCCTGACGTCGGCGCCCTCTCGGCGAGCGGCGGCTCTCGCGCGAGCGTGCTCTGACGCACAGTCGCCGGCGCGCATCCGCGCAAGATCACGGCGCCGGAGCGAGAACGCTCCAATTGCCGCCGGAGAATTTCATGGATTACGAAGCCATTGCCAACCGCAGCCTGCTCGACGCCACATTATGGGCGCGGCAGGAATGGGTGACCGTGGGCGACAACGCCCATGGCGGCCGGGTTCGCGTGCCTTTTCAGGATTCCATCCAGGGCTTTCAGCTGCTTCCCGCGCAAATGCGGCCGTTGGATCTCTATCGTTCGCCGAGCACGAAATTCGAGGATTTCGCGACGAGGTGGGAGAAGCGCTACAGCCTCCTCTTCGCCAACCGCAGCACGAAAATGTCGCTCGCGCCGGTCGTCGATCAAAAGCCCTTCTACGCTTATGATTATCCGGTCGTCGGCAAATTCGCCGCCTATCCGGTGATCGGACATATCGGAAGAGTGTTGGTCGAGAACATCATCGTTCAACGCAAATTCGCCACCAAGAACGACGGCGAGACGCGCATAAAGGAACTTCGGGCGATATTGGATCAAGATATCGCCTATGTGGAAGAGGATTATCCGAATGCGGGCGATTGGGGCTCCTTCGCTCACTTCAACAATATCGGGCCGAATTACTTCGAGCTGCTGATCGACCCCGAGGGCCGAATCCTGGCGATCCTTGGTTCCGGCGGGAGCGAGCCCGGACTCGTTTCGGAAGACCCGCTGAGCTATGTGATAGCGGGCTATGGTCTCGTCAAGCTCGCTGCGAAGGGCGGCAGAGTCGTCTTGAAGCTGCTCGCGCAAAGGGCCGCCCGCAAGGCCTTGGAGCGCAACGCTCTACACCCTGCGATGGTCCGCCTCGCCAAGACGGCTGCCGATCTGCAGGGCAAGAACCCAATTCGAACGGCCGAATTGCTGACCGCGCCGCGTCGATTTCGACATACGCTCACATCGGAACTGCCGGGGGTCAGCTATGCGCGGATCGAGATGGAAGGCTCGCTGCGGCTCTCGACGGGCGCGGCGGCCCATTATGGCGAGGGCGTCTACGCCTGGCACGCGGGAGCGACAGGCGTCGGAACCTATATCGACATAGAGGTCGCCGCCGGAGCGGCCGTCGAGACGTTGAAAGTCGGCGCGCAGAGCTGGGTTCGGATCGTGCCTGCGCAAGGCGCCGTGCTGAGCGTGCGTATCGTCGCGACGAACCTCGCCAAGGAAGCGATCGAGATGGGCCGAATGCTCGTGAGATGAAGAATGGGGCGGCGCAGTCGCAACGGTCACGCCGCGTCTATATCGAACGCCCCGCGATCTATCCCGCCACCCACCAATATCTCGCGTTTTCCCGCGTGATTGGCCTGGCCCACCACGCCCTCGCGCTCCATCTGCTCCACCAGCGACGCGGCCTTATTGTAGCCGATCGACAGGCGCCGCTGAATGTAGCTCGTCGAGCATTTGCGGTCGCGCAGCACGATCGCCACGGCGCGATCGTAGAGATCGGCGCCCTCCTCCGCATCCATGGAGCCCGGCGCGGCGCTCTCCACCGCCTCCTCGGAGGGCTCGTCCTCCGTGGTGATGGCGTCGAGATATTGCGGCTGCCCCTGCGTCTTCAGATGCGCGACGATCTTCTCGACCTCATTGTCCGAGACGAAAGGCCCGTGCACGCGCGAGATGCGGCCGCCGCCAGCCATATAGAGCATGTCGCCCTGCCCCAAGAGCTGCTCGGCGCCCTGCTCGCCCAAAATGGTGCGGCTGTCGATTTTCGACGTCACCTGGAAGGAGATGCGCGTCGGGAAATTGGCCTTGATCGTGCCGGTGATGACATCGACCGAGGGACGCTGCGTCGCCATGATGAGGTGAATGCCGGCCGCGCGCGCCATTTGCGCGAGACGCTGGATCGCGCCTTCGATATCCTTGCCGGCGACGAGCATCAGATCCGCCATCTCGTCGACGATGACGACGATGAAGGGCAGAGGATGCAGCTCCATCTCCTCGCGCTCAAAGATCGCCTCGCCGGTCTCGCGGTCGAAGCCGGTCTGCACCGTGCGGGTGATGATTTCGCCCTTGGCCTGGGCCTCGACGACGCGCTGATTGAAACCCTCGATATTGCGCACGCCGAGCTTGGACATTTTCTTGTAGCGGTCCTCCATCTCGCGCACCGCCCATTTGAGGGCCACCACCGCCTTTTTGGGGTCGGTGACGACGGGCGTCAGCAGATGAGGGATGTTGTCATAGACCGAAAGCTCGAGCATTTTCGGATCGACCATGATGAGGCGGCACTCTTCCGGCTTCATCCGGTAGAGCAGCGACAGGATCATCGTGTTGATGGCGACCGATTTGCCGGAGCCGGTCGTGCCGGCGACGAGAAGATGCGGCATGCGCGCGAGATCGACGATGACCGGCTCGCCGCCGATCGTCTTGCCGAGCGCTATGGCGAGACGATGCTTGGTCTTCTCGAAATCCTCGCAGGCGAGCAATTCGCGAAGGAAGACGGTCTCGCGGCGATGGTTGGGCAGCTCTATGCCAATGGCGTTGCGGCCGGAGACCACGGCGACGCGCGCCGAGACCGCCGACATCGAGCGGGCGATATCGTCGGCGAGGCCGATCACGCGCGACGATTTGATTCCCGGCGCGGGCTCGAGCTCATAGAGCGTGACCACCGGGCCTGGCCGCACATTGATGATCTCGCCCTTGACGCCGAAATCCTCGAGCACGCCTTCCAGCAGGCGGGCGTTCTGCTCCAGCGCGTCTTGCGAGATTTTGGCGGCCGCCGCCTGCTTCTTGGGCTCGCTCAGCAGCAGCAGCGGCGGCAGCTCGTAGCGATGCTGCTCATTGCGGCTCTCGAACAGAGTGGGCTGGCGCTCGCGCATCACGCGCTTGCCCTGCTTCAGCGGCCCGACGGGCTCCATCACGCGGGCGGAGGCCGGCGGCGGCTCGTCGTAATCCTCCTCGCGCGGCGCAGCGGCGGCTGCGGCGGCGCGCGCGGGCGCCGGCGGCGGGACAAAGGAGAAAGCGTCGAAAACCGGCTCGCGGCGGGCGGAGAGCAAAGGCGGGCCGGACGGCTCCTCGATCTCGACCGGCTTACGACGGCGCGCCAGCAGCGCGGCGAAACGACGCGTCACCAGCGTCTTTATGGTGAGGCCGGCGTGAATGAGCGCGCCCAGCGAGACGATCGCGGCGCCGGGCTCGTCATCCTCTTCCTCCTCGTCGATTCTGCGGTCGGCGGGCTCGTCCTCGGCATGGGCGGGAGCGGCGGCCTCGAAGCCGAAGCCGGCGGCGCCGGTGAGGGCGAGAATGGCGGTTCCGGCGCCGACCAGCGCCACCAGCGCCATAGCCGCCGCCGAATCGCCGAAGAAGCGGCGCGGCAGCGCCAGCACGGCGTCGCCGAGCACCCCGCCGAGCCCGGTGGGCAGCGGCCAGCGGTCGGTGACGGGCAGAAGCGAGACGACCGCCGCCGCCGCGAGCGCGCCGATGATCCACAAGCCGAAGCGCAGCAGCGGCCGATGCAGCGCGCGCTGCGTGACGAGCCGCAGGCCCTGCGCGGCGATCGGCAATATCGCCGCGATCGCCGCGAGGCCGAACAGCTGCATCAATATATCGGCGGCGACCGCGCCGCCGGAGCCGAGCAGATTGCGCACCCGCCCGGTGGTCGCATGATTGAAGGAGGGATCGCGCGCCGACCAGGAGACCAGCGCCAGAGCCGCCGCGACCGAGGCCGCTATCAGCGCCGCGCCGGCGAGCTCCGCGGCTCGGCGCGCCGTGAATTCGCGCACCGGCTCGGAAACGTGACGGAATGCGTTGCTGCGCATCATGACGAACGAGCCCACTCGTGCGACGAATCGAAAAATACAGCGAAGCGCGCCGAAAACGGGCGCGCTCGGCTGACGTGACGGCCGAGGGTAGGCAGGCGGGGTTAAGGGGCGATTAACCCTGACGCCGCCTCATCGGCCGGTTCCGGCCGCCGCGCTCAGATCTGTCCCGACTCGGGCGGGCCATAGCCCATCTCCGGCAGGGCGTAGACCTGATAGCTATAGACATTTTTCAATGCTTCCTGCGGCGTCATGCGCCGGTAGTCGTGCCGTCCCGCTTCGCGCGCCGCGCCATTCGGCTTGGGATGCGGCGTGCTGACGTGATCGATCTCGCGCCCGGATCGGAAACGGCCGCCACAATAATGACCCAGCTCGTGGATGATCACCGGGAGGCTGCCGAACCGTTCATTGGCGACATAAATGTAAGCGCCCTGCTCGCCGGATTCGATTTCTGCGATGCTGAAAGAATATCCGCCCACATGCGCATAGGCGAGAGCGTCCTCGCGATAGTGATCCGACAATTGGAAAAGCGGGAAGCTGCCGGCGATGAATTTGGTCAGAGCGGCGTTCATCCGCTGGTAGATCGTCGACACCGCGTCGATATTCTCCAGCGGATAGGCCGCCTTATGGAATTTGAAATGCCAATCCGCCTCGCGTTTCAGCTGCGCGTTGGAGAATAGCGGGCTCGGCAATGCGTAGGAGGACCGCACGACCGAAAGGCGGTGGAGCGCGTTCATCACCCGCGCTCGCGCGACCGGAGCCTGCTTCCGCGCGATCTCCAGCAAATCGGTTCGGCTCCCCCAATTGGCGATGACATTCATCTTGTCGATCGTCCATTTTCCAGGATCGACGCGCCCATCCGGGCGCCAGCCGTCATGGAATTGCGGATTTGCCGGAAACTGCTTCTTTTGGAAGTCGAGAATAGCGCCTCGCGTCAGCGGCCCGCATATTCCGTCTGTCGCCAACAGCGGCGCGGGACCGCCGTTGATCTTCGGAATCTTGTCGAGAAGCTGCTGAATCTTCAGCACATCCGAATAGGAATTGACGCCGCCGAGGCCGACCGATTCGGAAATCCGAACCTCGTCCGGCTTGCGCGCGGGCGGCGCATCCGCGGAACGATAATCGATAATGCCGTGTGATTTGCAGACACACCAACGCATTCGCGGCCCCCGCCCTCGATTGAAGAGACGATCGTTCAAATCCCGCTTCGATCGTTCCGCCGAGCGAAGGAGGACGATCTGAGCGTCTCGGGACCTTTTAAAATCTACGTCGATCGCCGAGCGATCTTCTCGCCCGCCACAACGGAAAATAATGTGCGCCCGCGCACGAGAGGACGCAAGGACCCCGCCCCATGGCCACTCGCGCCGCGCGACAGGCTCGCGCAAGGCGCGCGGCTAGACTGCGTGAAAGGCGCGTCCCGATTCGCCGAGGACCGCCCTCGCATTCTCGAGGAGACCGCGCGTGAAGGCCGTAATATTCGCAGGCGGTCTCGGCACGCGCCTCAGCGAGGAGACCGACAATCGCCCCAAGCCCATGATCGAGATCGGCGGCAAGCCGATCCTGTGGCACATAATGAAGATCTACTCGCAGCACGGGGTCAATGAGTTCATCGTCTGCCTCGGCTATAGAGGCTATTTCATCAAGGACTATTTTACGAACTACTTCCTTCATATGAGCGACGTCACCTTCGACCTCGCCGAGAACAAGACCATCGTCCATAATAAAATGGCCGAGCCCTGGCGGATCACGCTGGTCGACACGGGCATAGAGACGATGACCGGCGGACGTCTGAAGCGCATCGCAGATTATCTCCCCGACAACGAGCCCTTCTGCCTCACCTATGGCGATGGCGTCGCCGATATCGATATCGCCGGCGAGATCGACTATCACCGCGCCCATGGCCGGCTCGCGACCATGACGGTGGTGCGTCCGCCCGGCCGCTTCGGCGCCGTCACCATGGATGGCGACGACATTCTCTCTTTCGATGAAAAGCCGCGCGGCGACGGCGGCTGGATCAATGGCGGCTTCTTCGTGATGTGGAAGAAGGCGCTCGATTATATCGACGGCGATTTGACCGCGCTCGAGCAGCAGCCGCTGACCCGCATCGCCGCCGACGGGCAGCTGCGCGCCTATCGCCATGACGGCTTCTGGCAATGCATGGACACGCTGCGCGACAAGCGTTTCCTCGAGCAATTGTGGAGCGGCGGCGAGGCGCCCTGGAAGGTCTGGGCGTGAGCAGAATTCGTGGCGATCGAGGCGAGCCTGAAGGCTCGCGGTCCAGGGCGCTGTTTGGACCGCGAGCCTTCAGGCTCGCTCTTCCGCAATTGGCGAACGCCCAATGACGCCGCAATTTTGGGCCGGCAAGCGCGTCCTCGTCACCGGACACACCGGCTTCAAGGGCGGCTGGCTCTCCTTATGGCTGATGCGACTCGGCGCGAATGTGGCGGGCTACGCCCTGGCGCCGCCGACCGAGCCCAGCCTTTTCGCGCTCGCGCGCCTCGACCATAAGATGACGAGCGTCATCGGCGACATTCGCGACGCCGCGCGGCTGGCGCGCGCGGTGCGGGAGCTCGAGCCGCAGATCGTCTTCCATCTCGCTGCGCAGCCGCTCGTGCGCTACTCCTACGCCAATCCGATCGAGACCTTCGAGGTCAATGCGCTCGGCACGGCGCATCTGCTGGAGGCGCTGCGCGGCGCGCCCTCGGCCCGCGCCATCGTCATCGTCACCAGCGACAAATGCTATGAGAATCGCGAATGGCCCTGGGCCTATCGCGAAAACGAGGCGATGGGCGGCTTCGATCCCTATAGCGCCAGCAAAGGCTGCGCGGAGCTCGTCGCCGCCTCCTTCCGCAATTCCTATTTCGCGACGCCCGATCACCCCTCGCGCGGGGCGGCGCTGGCCACGGCCCGCGCCGGAAATGTCATCGGCGGCGGCGATTGGGCGGCGGATCGCCTCGTGCCCGATATTTTGCGCGCGCTGGAACGCGGCGAGACGGCGCAAATACGTTTTCCGCGCGCGGTGCGTCCCTGGCAGCATGTGCTGGAGCCGCTCGCCGGCTATCTGACGCTCGCCGAGCGCCTGTGGAGCGATGGCGCGCCCTTCGCGGAAGCCTGGAACTTCGGCCCCGATCCCTCCGGCGAGCGCACGGTGGGAGAGATCGCCGACGCGCTCTGCCGCGCCTATGGCGAGGGCGCCGGCTGGATGAAGAGCGGCGGCGACGAGCCGCATGAGGCGCATTTGCTGAAGCTCGATTCCGCCAAGGCGCGCAGCCGGCTCGGCTGGCTCCCGCAATGGTCGATCTTCGAGGCGCTGGAGGCGATCGTCGATTGGGAATCGCGCCGCCGCCGCGGCGAGGATGTGGCGACCACATCGCTCGCCCAGATCGACGCCTATGAGAGACGCATGGACGCCGCTGAGCGCGGCGCGAGCACGCCCGGAGCAATGATATGACCCCGCCCGCAGCCGCCGCCTCGCACGCCCCCGCCGAGACGGCGGATGAGAAAGACGCGCTGCGCGAGCAGATTTTGGCGCTTGTCGGCCGCTACGCCGAGATCGCCCATGCGACGCCGGAGTTTCGCCCCGGGGCCTCGGCCGTCCCGGTCTCCGGCAAGGTCTATGGTGCGCGCGAGATGCAGACGCTCGTCGATTCGGCGCTGGATTTTTGGCTCACCACCGGACGATTCAATGCGGCTTTCGAGAAGGCGCTGGAAAAGTTCATCGGCGTCCGGCATGCGTTGACCGCCAATTCCGGGTCCTCGGCCAATCTTCTGGCGCTCACCGCGCTGACCTCGCCGCTGCTGAAGGAGCGCGCGCTTCAGCCCGGCGACGAGGTCATCACCGTCGCCGCCGGCTTTCCGACGACGCTCAATCCCATTTTGCAGAATGGGATGACGCCCGTCTTCGTCGATGTCGACATACCGACCTATAATATCCGCGCCGATCTCATAGAGGCGGCGATCTCGCCGCGCACGCGCGCCATAATGATCGCCCATACGCTCGGCAATCCGTTCGATCTCGCAGAGGTGACGCGCATCGCCGAGAAGTACGGCCTGTGGCTGGTCGAGGATTGCTGCGACGCGCTCGGCTCGCTCTATGATGGACGCCAGGTCGGCACATTCGGCGACATAGGCACGCTGAGCTTCTATCCCGCGCATCACATCACAATGGGCGAAGGCGGCGCGGTGTTCACCTCGCGCTCCGTGCTGCGCCGCAGCGTCGAATCCTTCCGCGACTGGGGCCGCGACTGCTGGTGCGCGCCGGGCAAGGACGACACTTGCAAGAAGCGCTATGAGTGGCAATCAGGAGATCTGCCCTTCGGCTATGATCACAAATATGTCTATCAGCATCTCGGCTATAATCTGAAGATCACCGATATGCAGGCCGCCGTGGCGCTGGCGCAGATGGAGCGCCTGCCGGGCTTCATCGAGGCCCGCAAGCGCAATTTCGCGCTGCTGAAAGAGGCGCTGCGCCCCTATGAGGATGTTTTCCTGCTGCCCGAGGCGACGCCGCGCAGCGATCCCTCCTGGTTCGGCTTCGCGCTGACGCTGCGCGAGAATGCGCCTTTTGGACGCGAGGCGCTGCTGCAGCATCTCGCCGAGCGCCGCATCGGATCGCGGCTGCTGTTCGGCGGCAATCTTTTGCGCCAGCCTTATATGAAGGACCGCCCGCATCGGGTCGCCGGCGCGCTTTCCGCCACCGATGTCATCATGCGCCGCACTTTCTGGGTCGGCGTCTATCCCGGATTGAGCGAGGCGCATATCGCCTATATCGCCGAGTCGATCGGCGCCTTTCTCGCGGATGCAGGACATTGGCGCGCCGCCTGAGGGCGCGAAACGCGGCGGGCTCCTACGGCATGAGATTGCAATATTTCTGAACGCACGTATTAGTTGTAATTGTGCGCCGTCGATGCTAGTTTCGTCGACATGCAGCGCATCTTCGGCCGATTGTTCCTGTCTCGCCGCGCTTCGCGAAATATCGCGATGCTGCTCTGCATTCTCGTCTTTCAATCGCTGTTCGCGCTCGTCCCCGCGCCGCGGCCGCAGCATGACGCTGTGGCTTCGACCTGCGCGTCGAGCGCGACGGAAAAGAGCGATGCGCCTATAGATCGTCATTGCCGAACGCTCGACTGCTGCATGTTCGGCTGCGCATTGCATGACGCGTCTTGGCTCGAAACGGCGTTCGCCTCGGCGCATCTCGTCCCGTGGTCGAAGCCGACGCCGACGCGCCGTCCGGGCGATGCGCGGTCGCGCCCGCTGATTGCACATCTTCTCTTCGTCGCGCGCGGGCCGCCCGCCGCGATCTGATCTCCATCTACCGCTCATTATCGATTCCCTTCGCGCGTCGCCGCTCACCGAGGCCGGACATGTCGCGCCGCGAGCCCTGTCGCGCGGCCAGAGATTTGTCGTGCGCGACGCTCGTCGCGCGCAGCGCCCGACGTCGCTTTTTTTTGAAAAACAATGGCGGCTCGACGGAGCCCCGCCCTCGATGAAGGGATTTTCCAATGCCGAGAACGAAATCCGCAAGCGGCGTCGCCGCGAGACTTTCTCACATCGGGCCGCGGGAGGGCGTGCGATGACCGCCTCGGAGAAAGCCCTCGGCGCGCTCTATCAGGATTATGCGCCGGCCCTCCGCCGCTTCGCGCGTCGCCGCGTCGGCATGCAAGAGTCGGAAGATATGGTGCAGGACATCTATCTCCACGCGCTGCAGCGCGTCGATGTCGCTACGCTCGACAGCCCGCGCGCCTATCTCTTCCGCATCGCCGCCAATCTCTCGGTCGACGCCGTGCGACGGGATCGCATCCGCTCGCGCTATGCAGAGGAGGCCGCGCGCGACGCCGATCAGGCGGAGCGGTCGAACTCCGGCGACGCGATCGCCACGCTCATGGAATTTCAAAAGCTGCGCGCCGCGCTGGAGCGGCTGCCGCCGCTCTATCGGGAAATACTTCTGCTGAAACGCCTCGAGCATCTGACCAGCGCCGAGATCGCGGCGCGCGTCGGCGTATCGGTGCGCACCGTCGAGCGTCATCTCGCTCGGGCCAATGACGAGATCAGGCGCGATCTCGGCGCTTGAGCCAAACAGCCGCCGCCGCGCGTCGGTCCGACGCGCGGCGGCGGCTCATGCGGAATGAGTCGATCAGACAGCCACCATCCCGCCATCGACATAGAGGTCGACGCCGGCGACATAGCTGCTCGCGCTGGAGGCGAGGAAGAGCACGGCCTCGGCCACCTCCTCCGATCTGCCGAAGCGGCCGAGCGGAACACTGGTCTCCAATTGTCCCGCCAATTCGTCGTGCTGCTGCTCGGAGAGGCCCATCGTGTCGAAGATCGGCGTCTCGATCGGGCCGGGGCTCACGACATTGACGCGAATCTTGCGGTCTTTCAGCTCGGCCGTCCAAGTGCGGGCGAAGGAGCGCACGGCCGCCTTCGTCGCCGAATAGACGCCGAATCCAGGCGTGCCCACCGTATTGGCGATCGACGAGTTGAGCACGATCGCGCCGCCGTCGGAAAACAGCGGCAGCGCCTTCTGCACGGTGAACAGCAGGCCTTTTACGTTGATGTCGAACATGTGGTCGAAGAAAGCCTCGTTCACCGCTTCGATCGGCGCGAGACGGACGACTCCAGCATTGGCGAAGAGAATGTCGATGCGGCCGAAGCGCTCCTTCACCTCGGCGTAGAGCCGATCGAGATCTTCGAGCGACGAAACATCCCCCTGCACGCCGACGGCGCTCGCGCCGATGCGAGCGACCGCCGCATCGAGCTCGGCCTTCCGCCGGCCGGTGATGACGACCTGCGCGCCCTCCTTGGCGAAGAGTTCCGCCGTGGCGAGACCTATGCCGCTATTGCCGCCGGTAACGACCGCGATTTTTCCTGAAAGACGACCCATGTCCGCGCTCCTTTCGCGCTAAATTCATTAGTTCTGAAATACGGAACTACTGAATGAATGTCAATCGTGCTAGCGTGGCGCATGAGGAAGCTCCACCATCCGCGGCTGGACGAGATCACTGTCGAAGGGATTCTCTACGCCCTGGCCGACCCTGTGCGCGTGCAGATATTCACCCGGCTGGCGGCGTCGGAATGCGCGCAGAACTGCTCGCAATTCCTGAATGTTCTCGAGCAGGCGCCGCTCGCCAAATCGACGCTCTCGCAGCATTTCCGCATTTTGCGGGAGGCCGGGCTCATCCGCAGCGAGCGCCGCGGCGTGGAGCTGATCAATTCGACTCGCTGCGCAGAGCTGGCCGAGCGCTTCGGCCCCATGGTGCAGTCGATCATCTCGGCCTATGAGCGGCAGAAGATCGAGGCGGCGGCCGAATCGGCTCCGCGACCGGCGATTGACAAAGACGCCGCGCCCGTCTAGGGCTTTCCCGCTTCGTCGCGGCGGTTTCGCCGCGATTTTCTTTTTGCGTCGATGCTTCGGCGCGAGGAGCGGAGCAAAACCGGTCAACTGCAAAAAAGCCGGCCGGCGCATCGTCGCCAGAGCCGGGACGAACACAGGAAAAAGAGATGTTCGCAGTCATCAAGACCGGCGGGAAGCAATATAGCGTCACCGCCGGAGACACGATAACCGTCATGGCCCTCGAGGGCGCGGCGGGCGACAAGATCACCTTCGACGAGGTTCTGTTCGTCGGCGCCGAGGGCTCCGCCAAGATCGGCGCGCCGCTGGTCGCGGGCGCGAGCGTCACCGGCGAGATCGCCGAGCAGGCCCGCAGCCCCAAGACGCTGGCCTTCAAGAAGCGCCGCCGCCAGAACTCCAAGCGCAAGCGCGGCCACCGTCAGGACCTGACGATCGTGCGCATCACCGGCATCGAAGCCGGCGCCTGAGAATTTGGCGTAACGCCGCCCGGCGGCGTATAGAAGAACCAAGCGCGCCGCGCGTTCGGCGCGCGCACCAATTCAGCGGCCGCCCTGCGCGGCCCCCCCGAGCGGCGGGCGCCGGCTCGGCGTGAAAATTTAAGGAGCGAGAACAATGGCTCACAAGAAAGCGGGCGGCTCGTCGCGCAACGGTCGCGACTCCGACGGTCGCCGTCTCGGCGTGAAGAAGTTCGGTGGCGAGGCCGTGATCGGCGGGAACATCATCGTTCGCCAGCGCGGCACGAAATGGCATCCCGGCCGCAATGTCGGCATCGGCAAGGATCACACGCTGTTCGCGCTCGTCGACGGCGTGGTCCTGTTCAAATCCAGCGGCGGCCGCGCTTCGGTATCGGTCGTCGAGCCGGCGGCCGCAGCCGCCGAATAGGCGGAGGATCTGCGAGGACCTTCCGCCGGCGTTTCGATCCCCGGCGGATTTGGTCTTCGAGCAGTCGCGATAAAGGCGACGCTCCAGGCGCAAAATCCGGAAAAAGGCCTCAAAGGGTCGATAGGGGAAGCGGAACGCCCGCTTCCCCTTCGTCTTTTTTCGGCCCTTTTTCGCACTCGGCCGCCATGGAGCCTCGGATGTTTCCGGAAATTGCCCGCGACGACATTTTCAGATTGGAGACCTCGCGGCTGTGGCTGCGCTGGCCGCGCGCCGCCGATGAGGGCTCGATCTGCCGTCTGGCCGGCGATCCCGAGGTCGCCTTGAAGACGGCGCGCATTCCGCACCCATATGAGTCCTATCACGCGGAAGGCTTCATTCTCGCCGCGCGCGCCGAAAACGCCAGCGGCGCCGGCCTCACCCTCGCCTTGACGCAAAAGCGCCAGGCGGACGAGGCGATCGGCGTGATCGGCGTGCATGGGGCGAATGCGCGCGGGGCGGGCATGATCGGCTTCTGGCTGGGACGACCCTATTGGGGACGCGGTTTGATGAGCGAAGCGGCGGGCGCCTTCATCGATATGGTGTTCGGCATGACCGGGCTGGAGCGAATCGTCTCCAGCGCGCTGCCGAGCAACGCCGCCTCGCTGCGGGTGCATGAGAAGCTGGGCTTCACCCGCGCGGGACAGGGCAAATTCCCCGCGCCGGCGCGCGGCGGCGAGGTCGATGTGGAGCTTTTCGACCTGCGCCGCGGCGCCATTCCGACGAGCTTCGGCGCGCGGCGCCCGAAGCTGCAAGCGACATGAGTTCGAAACAGCCATGAAATTCCTGGATCAGGCGAAAATCTACGTGCGCTCGGGCGATGGCGGAGCCGGCTGCGTCTCCTTCCGTCGCGAGAAATTCATCGAGTTCGGCGGGCCGGACGGCGGCGACGGCGGCCGCGGCGGCGATGTGTTGGCGATCTGCGTCGATGGGCTCAACACGCTCATCGACTATCGCTATCAGCAGCATTTCAAGGCCAAGACCGGCGTTCATGGCATGGGCAAGAACCGCCATGGCGCCAAGGGCGCCGACGCGGTGCTGAAAGTGCCCGCCGGCACGCAGATCCTCGAGGAGGACGGCGAGACGCTGATCGCCGATCTGACGGAGGTCGGGCAGACCGCGATCATCGCGCGCGGCGGCAATGGCGGCTTCGGCAATCTGCACTTCACCACCTCGACGAACAGAGCCCCGCGCCGCGCCAATCCCGGTCTGGAGGGGATAGAGCGCACGCTCATCCTGCGGCTGAAGCTCATCGCCGACGCCGGGCTGATCGGCCTGCCCAACGCCGGCAAATCGACCTTTCTGGCCACGGTCAGCGCCGCCAAGCCCAAGATCGCCGATTATCCCTTCACCACCCTGCATCCCGGCCTCGGCGTGGTGCGGGTGGACGATCGCGAATTCGTGCTCGCCGACATTCCCGGCCTCATAGAGGGCGCGCATGACGGCCATGGGCTCGGCGACCGCTTCCTCGGCCATGTCGAACGCTGCCGCGCGCTGCTGCATCTCGTCGACGCGACCGGCGAGCACGCGGGCAAGGATTACAAGATCGTCCGCCGCGAGCTCGCGGCCTATGGCGCCGAGCTCGACGAGAAGCGGGAGATCGTCGCGCTGTCGAAAATCGACGCCGCCGACCCCGAGCATTTGAAGAAGCAGAAAGAGCGGCTCAAACGCGCAATGGCCTCCGCCGGGCCTGCGGGCGCCGCTGAGCGCCCTACCCTGCTGCTGCTGTCCTCCGCCACCAGCGAAGGCGTGACGGCGGCCCTGCGCGCCCTGGCGGCCGCCAAGGAGACAGCGGCGCATGAGGAGGCGAAGGCCGCCGAGCCCGCGCCGGAATGGCGGCCCTGAAGGCGAAGAGCGCCGCTCGCGCCGTGAGGAGAAGGTCGACACAGAAAATGTGACAATTTTTCTTTTCAGCGCTGGACATGAGCGGCGTCATTGGGTATTTGCCACCTCGTTCCGCTCATTCAGCGCAAGCCGAAGCGACGGACGGGCGCATAGCTCAGTTGGTAGAGCAGCTGACTCTTAATCAGCGGGTCCAAGGTTCGAGCCCTTGTGCGCCCACCATTAAAATCAAAGCCGATATCGGCGTGGCGAGACCCGTAAGAGCGCGGTCTTCGCAACAACGGCGCGTAGCCGCCGCGGCGCTTCACCCTGACCGACCGCAGCAGAAGTCACGCGCGACAATCACAGGATTGCCGCGCTCTTGTCATTGTCCAGTCATGGCGTGGCGCTAGTTGTGACGAAGAGCAAACGACGGCTACATGCCGTCGCGGGCTCTAACGCCGGGCCGGAGGTACGTCCGGCGTTTTTCTTTTCTAGGACCCGTTACGGCTTGACCGCGGTCAGCAGCGTGTCCACGCCTTCGCGATATTCGACACGAACATCGGCGAAGCCTGCCGCCGTCATGCGCTCCAGCGCCGGCGCCAGATACATCACATGCTCGGGCGATTCGTCGCTGAAGAGATGCGCGACCCAATCCTCGAGCAGATCATAGCGGCCGATCGTCCCGAGCTTTGCGAACCAGCTGCGCACCTCCGCTTGAGTCGCGGAGAGATGCGCGGCGCGGTCGTCCATCGCATAGCGGTCGCCATTGACGAAAATGCCGCCCGGCTTCAGCACGCGGAAAATCTCAGCGAGAAATTCCCGACGATAATCGTCGAGGAAATTATGCACGGCGTAATTGGAGGAGACGATGTCGACGCTGGCCGCGGGAAGGCCGCGAAGATAGGCGAGCGCGTCGGCCTCCACGAATTGCACGCGGCCGGCGGCGACGAAATCCGCGAGGTGAGAGCGCGCCTGATCCAGCATTTTGGCGGCGCTGTCGATCGCCGTGACATGGAGATCGTCGCGTCCCGCGAGCAAGGGAAGCGTGCTCACGCCGGTGCCGCAGCCGATCTCCAATACCTCGAGCGCGGCGCCCTCCCGCCAATGCGCGACGCGCTCCGCCACGCGGCGGGCGAGCAGCGCCGCATTGGGGCAGATGAGCTCGAGCATGCGATATTCGGCGCCGATCGGTCCGGTGAAGAGATTTTCATCGATGCGCTGTGACATGGCGATCATCCGAAATTCGCGAGACCCGGAAAGGTCTCGAGCAGCCAGAAGGAGAAGCTCTGCATTCCGCCGGTGAGGAAGGCGAGTCCCGTGAGCACCAGCAGCGCGCCGACGACCTTCTCCACCTTGCCGAAATGCTTCTTGAACTTCTGCATGAAGCCCATGAACGGCCCCATCGCCGCCGCGGCGGCGAGGAAGGGCAGGCCGAGACCCGCCGAATAGACGCCGAGCAGGACAGCGCCGCGGCCGACCGTCTCCTGCGAGCCGGCGACGGCGAGAATGGCGGCGAGGATCGGACCGATGCAGGGCGTCCAACCGAAGGCGAAGGCGAGGCCCATGACATAGGCGCCGAGGAGGCCGACCGGCTTTGCGACCTCGAGGCGTTTCTCACGATAGAGCAGGCCGATCTGGAAGACACCGAGGAAGTGCAGGCCCATCAGGATGATGGCGAACCCTGAGGCTTTCTCCAATATCCATTGGTAGGCGTGCAGCGCTCGTCCGAACGCGCTCGCCGTCGCGCCGAGCGCCACGAACACGGTGGAGAAGCCGGCGACGAACAAGATCGCGGCCAGGAACACGTCACGCCGGGCGCGCTTCTTTCCCTCGACCGCGAGATCCTCGAGCGTCGCGCCCGCGATGAAGGTGAGATAGGGCGGCACCAATGGCAGCACGCAAGGGCTGAGGAAAGAGAGCACGCCCGCCGCAGCAGCGGCAGGATAAGTGACGTCGGCCGCCATGAGGTCTCCTCTTATCGCGCCGACGGTTTTGCCACAGCCGGCGAGGCTACGTAAAGCGGCGTCGGCGCCGCGCCCTATTTCGCATCTCGAAGGAGGCGGCATATGCGCACCATCATCGAGCCCTTCCGCATCAAGATGACAGAAGCTCTGCCGATCACAAGGCGGAACACGCGCGAGGAGCGGCTGAAGGCCGCGCATTACAATGTTTTTCTGCTCGATGCGGAAGACATCACCATCGATCTTCTGACCGACAGCGGCACGGGCGCCATGTCGGATCGGCAGTGGGCCGCGCTCATGATGGGCGACGAAAGCTATGCGGGAAGCAGGTCCTGGCGCCGCTTCGAGAAGACCATTCGCGACATCACGGGTTTCAAGCATATTTTTCCTACGCATCAAGGCCGCGCGGCGGAGCGCATTCTCGCTGCGACGCGGCTGAAGCGCGGCGATATCGTCCCCAACAACAGCCATTTCGATACGACGCGCGCCAATATCGAATATGTCGGCGCGACGGCGCTCGATCTGCCCAGCGCAAAGGCCGCCGATATTCATGCGGAGACGCATTTCAAAGGCGACATAGATCTCGCGGCGCTGGAGCGTGCGCTGGAGCGCGAGGGAAAGAAAATTCCCTTCTGCATGCTCACCGCGACAAACAACACAGGCGGCGGGCAGCCGATCTCTCTCGACAATATTCGCGCGGCCAAGGCTCTGCTGACGCGGCGCGGAATACCTCTGGTGCTCGACGCCTGCCGTTTCGCCGAGAACGCCTATTTCATCAAGCTCTGGGAGCGCGGCTATGCGGATCGCGCGCTCATCGACATAGCGCGGGAGATGTTCTCTCTCTGCGATGGCGCGACGATGAGCGCCAAGAAGGACGGGCTCGCCAATATAGGTGGATTCTTCGCCTGCAATGACGATCGCTGGGCGGAGGATTTTCGTAATCTGCTGATATTGACGGAAGGATTTCCCACCTATGGCGGACTCGCGGGCCGCGATCTCGAGGCGATCGCCGTTGGGCTCGAGGAAGCGCTGGAGGAGGAATACCAACGCTATCGCCATGCGACGGTGGAATATCTCGCTTCCCGCCTCATCGCGCGCGGCGTTCCGATCGTGCGGCCGGCCGGCGGCCATGCGGTATTCATCGACGCCGCGGGCTTTTGCCCGCATCTTTCGGCGAAGGATTTTCCGGGCGTGGGCCTCACCGCAGCGCTCTACCTCGAGGGCGGCGTGCGCGGCGTCGAATTGGGCAGCGTGATGTTCGGCCGCCGCGCGGAAGACGGAACGGAGACGCCGGCGCCGCGCGAATTGGTGCGCCTCGCCTTTCCGCGCCGCGTCTACACGCAGAGCCATTTCGATTATGTGATCGAGGCGATCGAGAACGTATTCCGCGAGCGCGCCGCCATCCCGCCGTTTCGTATCGTGAGGCAGGCGCCCTTCCTGCGCCATTTCACCGCGCATTTCGCGCCCGGCTGAGCGGCTTTGCGGCCGGCCGGCGCGCGCCTATCTATTTCGAGAACCCGGCTTTCGCTAAAGGAGGGCCGCATGGAGAAGGGCACGAACCGCTACGCCGACGCGCCCCGCCGCGCCGATTGGACGATCGAGCAGAATTGGCCCTCCTATAGCGCGGCCGAGCATGATCGCTGGAGCCGGCTCTACGCCCGCCAGGCCGAGCTTCTGCCCGGCCGCGCCTGCGACGAATATCTCACCGCAATGGACGCGCTCGCGCTCTCGCCCGCCGGCGTTCCCGATTTCGACGTGCTGAGCGCGCGGCTCTCGCCGCTGACGGGCTGGCGCGTCGTTCCGGTCGCCGGCCTCGTTCCCGACGACGTCTTCTTCGAGCATCTCGCCAATCGGCGCTTTCCCGCCGGCGCCTTCATTCGCCCGGAGGAGGAGCTCGATTATCTCGAGGAGCCGGACGTCTTCCACGACGTCTTTGGCCATGTGCCGCTGCTGGCGAACCCCGTCTATGCGCGCTTTCTACAGGCCTATGGCGAGGGCGGACGGCGGGCGCTGGCGCGCGGCCAGCTCGCCAATCTGGCGCGGCTCTATTGGTATACGGTGGAGTTCGGACTGCTGGCGACGCCTGCGGGGCTGCGCATCTTCGGCGCCGGCATTCTCTCCTCGCCGGCGGAGACGGTCTTCTCGCTCGAGGACACCTCGCCCAATCGCATCGGCTTCGATCTCGAGCGGGTGATGCGCACCAATTACATCATCGACGATTTCCAGCAGTGCTATTTCGTCGTCGATGGATTCGAGCGCCTGCTCGAGGCCTGCTATCGCGATTTCGGCCCCATCTACGACCGTCTGCGGTCAGAAGCCGATCTCGCGCCGCATGAGATCGCGCCCGGCGATGCGCTGATCACGCGCGGCGATTTCCATTATTTCCGCGGCAAGGCGCACGCCGCCTGAAGGTCAGGCGCCCCTCGCCTCCTCCAGCGCGGCGATGCGGATCGGCGCCGGCGGATGCGAGTAATAGAACAGCGCATAGAGCCGATCCGGCGTCAGCGTCGAGAGATTGTCGCGCGAGAGCTTGGTGAGCGCGCTCACCATGGGCTCCTTGCCGTAGATGGATTTGGCGAAGCCGTCAGCCTCGAACTCCGCCCGGCGCGACAGGAAATTGGTGAGCGGCGACAGAAGATGCAGAATGGGCGCGGCCGCCGTCAGCGCGATGACGAGAATAATTCCCGGATCATTCGGCAGGCCGAAGGCGCCGCCGAGCCCGCGGGTGAAGGCGAGGTGCAGAGCCGCAAAGCCGATGAAGAGAAAGCCCGCCGCCTGGAAAATCCGCTGCCGCACATGGCCGAATTTATAATGGCCGAGCTCATGGGCGAGAATGGCGAGTATCTCGTCGGCGCTGTGCTTGCGCAGCAGCGTGTCGAAGAAGACGATGCGCTTCGCCTTGCCGAAGCCGGAGAAATAGGCGTTGCCATGAGTGGAGCGCGTCGAGGCGTCCATCACATAGAGCCCGCCCGACTGAAATCCGCAGCGCGCCAGCAGCTCCTCCATGCGCGCCTTCAGCGCCGCATCCTCGAGTGGCGAGAACTGGTTGAACATGGGCGCGATGACGGAAGGATAGATCACCGTCATGGCCAGCAGCAGCGCCACCGCCGCGACGAAGCCCGCCAGCCACCAATAATCGGGCGAGAAGCGCGCCGCGAAGAACAGCCCATAGAGCAAGGGAATGAAGAACAGCAGCCAGAGCGCCGCGCCCTTCGCCTCATCGAGGACGAACATGAAAGGCGTGGTGCGGTTGAAGCCGAAGCGCGCCTCGAGGCCGAAAGTCTCGACCAGCGACAGCGGCAGGCGCAGCAGATGATCGACGATCGCCACCGCGACGACGACGGCGACGCTGAGCGTCAGGCCCGGCGCGATGAATTGCACGAGCAGCGCATAGAGCGGGCCGAGCAGAAAAGCGAGCCAAGCGACGGAGATCGCCGCGTCCAGCAAGGTCTCGCCGACGGAGAGGCGCATGCGCGCGACCGTGTAATCGGCGGAGCGGCGATGCTCTTGCGGAGTGATCGTCTCCGCGAATTCGGGTGGAGGCGCATCGCGATCGGCGCGCGCGGCGCGGCTCTGGCGAGCCTTCAAATAGACGCCCAGCGCCGCGGAGGCGAGAATGGCGAAATAAACGGCCGCAGCGACGAAGCTCATGCGCATCTCCGAAAGCGCCGGCCGATGGACCGCGCGCGGCCTCAATATAAGCGGCCGCGCGGCGGAATGCGACGTCAGACGGCGGGAGGCTGCACGGCTCCGCTCACGGCGTTGCGCGCCACGAAGAGGCTCGCCGCGAGCAGCAGCGCCGCGACGAAATAGCCCGCCCCCGGAAAGTCGCCCGCGCCGATGGAGAGGGAAAGAATCTGCGTGAAGAACAGCGGCCCCACCATGCCGGAAACGCCGCGCAAGCTCGACAGCGCGCCTTGCAGCCGCCCCTGCTCCGACGCCGAGGCGAAGCGCGTGGCGAGGCCCTGGAACGCCGGATTGGCCATCGCCCAGAGGGCGATGAGCGGGGGCGCCGCCATGAAGATCCCGCCCGTGGGCGCGAAAGCGTAGGCGGCGAAGCCGAGCGCCCCCGCCGCCAGAGCGACGACCAGCGTCGCGCGCTCGCCGAAGCGCTTGACCGCCGGCCGCACCAATCCGCCGGAGACCACCGTCTGCGACACGCCGACGATGGCGAGCGCCCAGCCGGTCGTCTCCGCGTCCCAATGGTAGCGATATTCCGTGTAGAGCACGAAGAGGCTCGGCAGCGATTCATGCGCCAGATAGGAGAGGAATATGGCGAGCGCCAGCAGAGCGAGCGAGCGGTCGCGGCGCAGGAAATCCAGCGAGCCGAGCACATTGGCGCTGCGCCAGAGGACCGAGCTGGTGCGCTTTTCCGGCGAGAGCGACTCCGGCAGGATGAAATAGCCATAGGCGGCGTTGAGCAGGCTCAGCGCCGCCGCGGCCCAGAACGGGTAGCGCAAGCCGTGATTGCCGAGCACGCCGCCGAGCGCCGGGCCGAGGATGAAGCCGACGCCGAAAGCCGCGCCGATCATGCCGAAACGGCCGGCGCGCTTCTCCGGCTCGGTGATGTCGGCGATATAGGCCGTCGCCGTCGAGACGCTGGCCGCCGTCACGCCCGATATCAGCCGTCCGATGAAGAGGAAGGGCAAGGACGGCGCGAGCGCCATGAACACATAATCGAGCCCCATGCCGAGATTGGACAGCAGCACGACCGGCCGACGGCCGAAACGATCCGACAGCGCGCCGAGCATGGGCTGAAACAAAAATTGCATGAAGGCCCAGGCGAAACCAAAGACGCCCGTCGCTATAGAAGCGCTTTGCAGATCGCCGCCCTCGAACTCCACGATGAGCTTGGGAAGCACCGGGATCATCACGCCGAGCGCCAGCATGTCGAGCGCGACAGTGATGAGGATGAAGACGAAGGCCGCCTTGCCGGGACGCTGAAACATCGACTACTCTTCTGTACGGCCGGCGATCCGTCGCGGCCCGATCTATCGCGGGATAGCGCGAAACCGACACGCTGCGCAAGCAGTCTGGAACGAGTCCAAATTCTCGCAACCGACGCCAGCGCGCCGGAAAACGCCGCATAAAAAACATATTTTCGCTCGGCGCGCCGGAGTTGACAGCCAGCGCCGCGATCTTTCAATAGGCGTGAATAGAAGAGAAAAATCTTGCGGCGGCGGCGACGAGGCGAATCCTCGGGACCAGGAACAAGGTGCTTTTCGCGGATGCGTCTTCCCTCTCGCTTCCTCCATGAGACAGCGGCGAACGCCGCCCGGATCGGGCGCTAGATGCGCATTCTCGTCACCGGCGGCGCCGGCTTCATCGGCTCGGCGGTCTCGCGCCGGATCATCGAGACGACGCCGCATGAGCTGCTCGTCTATGACAAGCTCACCTATGCCGGCAATCTCGACTCGCTCGCGCCCATCGCCGGCGATCCGCGCTATTGCTTCCGCCGCGCCGACATATGCGACCGCGACGCCGTCGCCGCCGCCTTCGAGGAGTTTCGGCCCGACGTCGTGATGCATCTCGCCGCCGAGAGCCATGTCGATCGCTCCATCGACGGGCCGGGCGCTTTCATCGAGACCAATGTCGTCGGCACTTTCACTCTGCTCGCCGCGGCGCTCGATTATTGGCGCCGTCTCGATGCGCAGACCGCCGCCGGTTTTCGCTTTCTGCATATCTCGACCGACGAAGTGTTCGGCGCGCTCGGCGCGGAAGGGCTGTTCCACGAGGACACGCCCTATGCGCCCAACTCGCCTTATTCTGCATCCAAGGCGGGCTCGGATCATCTCGCGCGCGCATGGCGCGAGACCTATGGGCTGCCGACCATCGTCACCAATTGCTCCAATAATTACGGCCCCTATCATTTCCCGGAAAAGCTCATTCCGCTCACCATTCTCAATGCGCTCGAGGAGAAGCCGCTGCCCGTCTATGGACGCGGCGAGAATGTGCGCGATTGGCTCTATGTCGAGGATCACGCCGAGGCGCTGCTCACCGTCGCGCGCGCCGGCGTCGTCGGACAATCCTATAATGTCGGCAGCCGTTCGGAGATGCGCAACATAGAAGTGGTGCAGGCGATCTGCGACAGTCTCGACGAGCTGCGGCCCCGCGCGCGCGGCTCTTATCGTGAGCTGATCGCCTTCGTGCAGGATCGGCCAGGCCATGATCTGCGCTATGCGATCGATTGCTCCAAGATCGAGCGTGAGCTCGGCTGGCGCGCAAAGGAGAGCTTCGCGAGCGGTCTCGCCAAGACGGTGCGCTGGTATCTCGACAATGAAGCGTGGTGGAAAGCCATACGCTCCGGCAAATATCGCGGCGAGCGGCTCGGTTGCGTCGCCTGACGCGCGCGTGAGGACAGAATGAAGGTCGAGGATACGGCGCTCGATGGCGTCAAGATCGTCACGCCCGATCGCTTCGGCGACGCGCGCGGCTTTTTCTCCGAGAGCTATAATGAAAGGCGCTGGGAGGAGCGCGGCCTGCCGCCATTGCGCTTCGTGCAGGACAATCATTCTCTCTCGCGCGAGACGGGCGTCATTCGCGGGCTGCATTTTCAAACTGCTCCTTTCGCGCAGGACAAGCTGGTGCGCGTCACGCGCGGCCGCATATTGGATGTGGCTGTCGATATTCGCCGCTCGTCTGCGACCTTCGGGCGTCATGTCGCGGTGGAGCTCTCCGCGGAGAATTGGCGGCAATTGCTCGTTCCCATCGGCTTCGCGCATGGCTTCTGCACGCTCGAGCCGGATACGGAAGTCGTCTATAAGGTCACGAATTTCTATTCGGCGCCCAATGATCGCGGCCTCGCCTTCGACGATGGCGATCTCGACATCGCTTGGCCGATCGCGCCCGCGCGCGCCATACTGTCGGAGAAGGATCGCCGCTGGCCACGCCTGCGCGATCTCACGGATACATTCGCGTGAGCATGCGCATCGCCGTCACTGGAACGCAGGGCCAGATCGTCACCGCTCTGCGTGAGCGCGCTCTCGAAGAAACACAAGTCATCGCGCTCGGACGGCCGCAGCTCGATTTGACGGATCGCGATAGCGTGCGCGCGGCGCTGAACGATGCGCGCTGCGATGTGATCGTCAACGCCGCCGCCTATACGGCAGTCGACAAGGCGGAGCAGGAAGAAGCGCTCGCCATGCGCGTCAATGGCGAAGGCGCCGGCCATGTCGCCGAGGCTGCGGCGGCGCTCGGCGTTCCGCTCATCCATTTCTCGACCGATTATGCGTTCGACGGCTCCGCTGCGCGCCCCTATCGTGAGGATGATCCCACGGCGCCGCTCGGCGCCTATGGCCGCTCCAAGCTCGAGGGCGAGAGGCGCGTCGCGGCGCTCTGCCCAAACGCCGCTATGCTGCGCACGGCCTGGGTCTACAGCCCATTCGGCGCGAATTTCGTGCGCACAATGTTGCGGCTCGGAGAGACGCGCGCGGAGGTCGGCGTGGTCGCCGATCAACTCGGCAATCCGACGAGCGCGCTCGATATAGCCGAGGCGACATTGGGCATTGCGAAGCGCCTTTGCGAGGACGGCGCGCCGCAGCTGCGCGGCGTCTTTCACATGACCGGCGCGGGCGAAGCCTGCTGGGCCGATGTCGCCGAAGCGATCTTCGCGCGCGCTGCGGAGCATGGTCGCAGGCCAGTGCGCGTTCGCCGCATCACGACGGCGGATTATCCGACGCCGGCGCGGCGCCCGGCCAATTCGCGTCTCGACAATGCGAAGCTTTCGCAAATCTACGGCGTCGCTCTGCCCGACTGGCGCCCATCGCTCGCGGCCTGCGTCGACAGGCTGCTCGCCGGCCCCACAGATGGAGGAGCATGACATGCGCGGAATCATTCTCGCGGGCGGCAGCGGCACGCGGCTTCATCCGGCGACGCTCGCCGTCTCCAAGCAATTGCTGCCGGTCTATGACAAGCCGATGATCTATTATCCGCTGAGCGCGCTGATGCTCGCCGGCGTGCGCGAGATACTCGTCATCACGACGCCCGATGACGAAGCGGCGTTCAAGCGCCTGCTCGGTTCCGGCGCGCAATGGGGCGTCGCCTTCACCTATGCCGCGCAGCCGCGCCCGGATGGACTGGCGCAAGCCTATGTCATCGGCGCGAGCTTCGTCGAAGGGCGAAGCTCCGTGCTGGTGCTGGGCGACAATATTTTCTACGGCCACGGCCTCACGGAGTCGCTGACCAAGGCGAAGCAATCGCGCCGCGGCGCCACCGTCTTCGCCTATCACGTCGCCGATCCGGAACGTTACGGCGTCGTCGATTTCGACGCGCAGGGCCGCGCATTGTCGCTCGAGGAAAAGCCGAAAGCGCCGAAATCCAATTGGGCGGTCACGGGCCTTTATTTCTACGACGAGCGCGCGCCGCAATATGCGGCGGAGCTGCGACCTTCGCCGCGCGGCGAATTGGAGATCACCGATCTCAACAATATCTATCTGCAGCGCGGCGAGCTGAATGTGGAGCGCCTGGGTCGCGGCTTCGCCTGGCTCGACACGGGCACGCCGGCCTCGCTGCTGGAGGCGGCGGAATATGTGCGCGCGATCGAGCTGCGACAGGGCCAGCGCATCGCTTGCCTCGAGGAGATCGCCTTTCGCCAAGGCTGGATCGACGCCGACACGCTACGCGCCGCCGCGCAGAAATTCGCCAAGAGCCAGTATGGCGCCTATCTGACGCAAGTGGCGGGCGAGCGCTGACGCGCGCTCAGGCCATATGGTTGCGCACGAAGGCGATGAGTCCGACGACCAAGCCATAAAGGGTGAGCGAAATGGCGAGCAGCAGGCCCGTATAGAGCCAGCGCCGCGGATAGCGCGCGTCCTCCGGCAGAGCAGGCGCCTCGATCTGATGGAGATAGAGCAGCTTGCGATCGCTGAACAGCCGCGCGCCGTCGAGCGAGGCGGTCGCGATCTGATAGCTCGTCTCGGCGATCTTATGCTCTAGGTCGAGATTGGCGAAGGTCGTCATCTTGCCGGAGAGCGTCTTGCTCGCCAGCGCGTCGATCCCCTGCTGCTCGCGCGTGGTGATCTCCGCCTTCAGGCTCGCGACCTGCTTCTCGAGCGATTCGATCTGTCGCTTCAGATGACGAATTTGCGGCGCGCTCTCATCGACGTAGCGCGACTGGGTGAGATATTCCTGCTGATATTTCAGCAGCTCGATCTGGACGGCGGAGAGCACTTCGCTCTGCGATTTGCTCGTCTGGCGAACGTCGATCAGCCCTTCCGTATTGCGCGCGCGCTCCAAATTCACGCGCGCGACCTTCAGCCGCTCGGCGGCGCGCTCGACATCCTGCTCGGAGGCCCGCACAGTGTCCTGACGCATCCGCTCATTGAGATCATTGACCAGAGTCTCGCAGTCGGCGATCACCTTGTCGGCGATCGTCTTGGCGTCGGCCGGCGAGAAGGCGCGGACAGTCAGCGTGACGATTCCGGAGGGGAAGCTGATCGTCGCCGTGGCCATCTTCTTCCAGTACTCGGTGAAATTCTCGATCGGCTTCGACTTTTTGAAGCGCGCCCACCAATCGACGCGATCCGAGCCATAGAGCTCGCGCAGATTCACCTGGCGCTCGAGCTGCTCGACCAGCGTCCGGCTCTCGATATATTCGATGATGATCATCGAATCTTGAAAGATCATCATCTGCGGCAGGCCGGTCACGGAGCCGAGCCCGTCGAGCTTAGGAATGGCCGCGCTGCTCACGGTGAATTTCGCCTCGGCGACATATTGGTCCGAAGCGAGCAGCCCGTAATAGAGCCCGCCCACGACATTGGGGATCGCCACCATGGCGATCGCGAGGACGAGAAAGGCGATGCGCATCGCCTTTGCGCCGCGACGCTCGGCGAAGCTGGATTTCTGATAGGCGCCGCGCGCCCGCGCCGAAAATCGCGCGCGCCGCGCGGCTTCGGCCAGGAAGCGCTGAACGGCCTCGGCGCGCTCCAGCGCATTGACCGTGCGAAGATCGGGAGACTTCGGAGGTTGGTCCATCCTCGCCTCTATCGGTTCATTCGATTGTACATTTCGATCGCTTTGGCGACCGTGTCGAACATGAAGAGGCGGCCGTCGACGAGCACGCCGCCGCGGTCGCAATAATCGGCCACGGCCTGCATCGAATGCGAGACGAAGATGACGCTCGAATTCTTGCGCCGCTGGTCGAACGCCTCCTGGCATCGCTTCTGAAATCGCATGTCGCCGACGCCGGTGATCTCGTCGATGAGATAGACGTCGAAGTCGATGGACATGGACATGCCGAAGGCCAGACGCGCGCCCATGCCGGACGAATAGGTCTTCACCGGCGCGTCGAAATAATCGCCGAGTTCGGAGAACTCCTCGACGAACATCGCCGCCTTGCGCGGATCGGCGCCGTAGATTCGCGCCACGAAATGCACATTCTCGCGGCCGGTCATCGCCGGATGAAAGCCGCCGCCGAAGCCGAGCGGCCAGGACACGCGCACCGTGCGTCGCACCTTGCCGGAATTCGGCAGCTCGGTGCCTGCGATGACCTTGAGGGTCGTCGTCTTGCCGGCGCCGTTGACGCCGAGCAGACCATAGGAATAGCTCGTGTCGAAAACCATCGACACATGATCCAATATGACCTTCGAGTGTCGCTCGGTCTTATAGAATTTGAAGACGTCTAAGAGTTGGATCATCTTCTCTTCGAGCAGGCTTCGCCAGGGAACCGCCATTGACGCGAACCGCGCCCTTATAGCCCAGCGCGAGCGCCGCGTCCACGCGGGCGCAAAGGCCTAATTTCGCCACTTTTCCGCCACGGCCGCATCACGCGCGCCAGGCGCCGAGCTATGGCCAAGGCGCCGCGGCTCGACTATATGACGCGAGCGCGGAACCCCGGTCCGCGACTCATATTCGGGAAAGCACGGTCTTGTTGCTGAGAATTCCTTCTGTGCGTCGATCCGGCCTTCGCCGGCTCGGCTGGGAGAGCTGGCAGGCCACGGATGCGGACCCGCTCTTCGTCTTCGTCACGGGCTTTTTGCGCGCCGCCTATATCATTCTCGAGGTCGCCGACGCCGATCAGACGCTCGACCCGCGCATCTATATCGATTTCGGCAAGGGCTTCGAGCCGGATGACGAGATCGAGCTCAAGCACACGCGCGACGGCCTCTATGTGATCGCGCTGCGCAGCTTCGGCCGCGTGCATCATGTCCGTTTCGATCCCTCCTCCTACCCTTCACGGTTTCGTTTTCGCGCCTTCATCGCCTATGATGAAAAATCCGTGCGCGCCTTCGTCGGCGGCAGGCTGCGCGAGGCCGCGCGGGGCGAGCGCGCGGCGCCGCTCTGCGAGACCATAGCGCGGCCGGGCGCGCCGGAGCTTTCCGACGTCGGCGCGCGCGTCGCCAAGGTGCGCGGCGCGACTCCGCATTTCGAGCAGGTGATCGCCATGGCCAACGCCCGCTACGCCGGCGCGCCGGCATGGGCGGGCGAGCGGCCGGCATTCTCCTTTGTAACGCCGGTCTATGACGCGCCCGCGCTCTATCTCGATCAGCTGCTCGACTCCTTTCGGATTCAAAGGGCCGGCGCCTATGAGCTGATCCTCTCGGACGACGGCTCGACGTCGCGCGAGACGATCGACTGGCTCGAGCGCCATCGCGACACGCCGCATGTGACGGTTCTGCGCGCGGCGCAGAATGGCGGGATCGCCGTCGCCACCAATAGCGGCCTCGCCGCGGCGCGCGGCGATTGGGTCGGCTTCATCGATCACGACGATGCGCTCGCGCCTTTCGCCGTCGATGCGCTGCTGGAGACGATCGAGCGCACGCCCGGCGCGCAATTCGTCTTCACCGACGAGATCGTCGCCGACGCCAAGCTGCAACCCAAGCATTACTCGCTGAAGCCCGCCTTCGATCCGGCGCTGCTCTCCGGCGTCAATTACGTCAATCATCTCTCGCTCTATCGCCGCGAGCGGCTGCAGGCGCTCGGCGGCCTGCGCCAGGGCTACGAAGGCTCGCAGGATTATGATCTGCTGCTGCGCTACACGCGCGGCCTCGCGACGGAGGAGATCGTCCATCTCCCCTACCCCGCCTACCTCTGGCGCCGAGACGGAAAGAGCTATTCGGTGAGCTTTCTCGATCGCGCCACGACGAGCGCGCGCCGCTCGCTGGCGGAGAGCTACGCCCTCGACGGCGTCCAGGCGGTGGTGGAGCCGGCGCGCAACGCCGATCTGCATCGCGTTCGCTTTTCGCCGAAGGACGACGCCTGGCCGCTCGTCTCCATCATCGTGCCGAGCCGCGATTCCTTCGCGCTCGTCTCCCGCCTCTTCGACGATCTCACCTTGCGGACCGATTATCCGCGCATGGAGATACTCGTCGTCGACAATGGCACGAAGGACGAGCGCGTTCTCGATCTCTATGAGCAGACGAAGGCGGCGCATTCTTTCTTCTCTGTCGACATCGTCGAGGAGAAATTCAACTTCTCACGGCAGGTCAATCGCGGCCTGCGGGCGGCGCGCGGCGATTGCGTGCTGCTGCTCAATAACGACATAGAGGTCATGGACGCCGGCTGGCTGAAGGAGATGGTCTCCTGCCTCGCCTATCCGTCGACGGGAATTGTCGGCGCGCGGCTGCTCTATCCGAATGGAACATTGCAGCATGCGGGGGTCATCATGGGCCTCGGCTCGGTGGCGGGACATTGGTTCTGCGGCATGCCCGGCGATTATCCCGGCCCCATGGGCCGGCTCGATGTCCGCCAATCCATGGCGGCGGTGACGGGCGCCTGCATGCTGATCACACGCGCCTGCCTCGAGACGGTCGGCGAACTGGACGAAGAGAATTTCGCCATCGCCTATAATGACACGGATTATTGCATGCGCGCCGGCCGCGCCGGATTTCGCGTCGTATGGACGCCTTTCGCAACGCTCTATCATCATGAATCGGCGAGCCGCGGCAGCGACGAGACGAACGCCAATATCGCGCGCTTTCGCCGCGAGCAGGACACGCTGCGCAAAAAATACGATCTCGTCAATTATGTCGATCCCGCATTCAACCCCTGGTACAGTCGCGACAATGCGGCGCCGCGATTGCAACTGCTCAGCAGCCTGCCGCCGGGCCGTCATTTCCGCGTGTAACGCCCGCCGATTGCCAAAAGCGTCGCGACAGCGTAATCCGTCGCGCCGCGTCGCGGGCGCCCGTGCGCGCTCCCGGCGCGCATGGAATAGATGTCTTTAAACAGAAAAATCAGTCGTGTTTTCGATGCGATTCGAAAGCATTTCTGCTCATCGCCGAGGGATGATCGTATCGATGCTGAGGAAGCTGCGAGACATGCTGCCGAAACGAGGAGTGTCGCGTCCTCCGGCGGAGGTTTTCGACTCCTATGTGTCGAGCGTTCCGCGCCTGCAGAACGCCATCGATGTGATCGGCGGATGGAGCTGCGCTTTTCCGCCGACATGCGGCGTCTCCGCCGGTCGGATCGAAGCCTTCGACGATGCGCGCATTCGATGGGCGATCGATTGCTTCGGCTCGCTCGAGGGCCGCAAGGTGCTCGAGCTTTCGCCCGGCGAGGCCGGCCACAGCTTCCTTCTCGAATCCGCCGGCGCGCGCGTCGAGGCGATCGAGCCGAGCCGAGCCGCATTCATCCGCTGCCTCGTCGCCAAAGAGGTGATGCGCCTCTCGCGAACGCGCTTCTGGCTCGGCGATATGGAGGCGTTTCTGCGCGATACGGACAAGCGCTATGATCTCGTCGTCGCCTGCGACGCGCTGCGCCGTTTCGCCGATCCGCTCGCGGCCATAGCGCTTCTCGCGCGCCACGCCGACGCGCTGTATATTCACACGCAAGTCGCGCAGCGTGGAGAGGCGTCTTTGCTCCGCCGCGACGATCTGATCGCCGCATTGCATGAAGCCGGTTTTACGAACATACGAGAGGCGGAGGGCGGCCACTCCTCCGGGCTTTCGATTTTTGCGCGCAAGTGACACGCAGCGCCCGCGCGCGCCATAGGAGCACGGCCGATGTTCTTCACGCGCAAGCGCTTGCGGGAATTCTCGGGCTATGTCGATCTCGCGAGCGGCGGCCGCGTGTCCGGCTGGGTCTATGACCGTCTGCGGCCGCGCGATCGATTCGATGTCGAGATCTGCTCCGCCGGCGCCGTGATCGGCGTCGCGCGCGCCGATCGGCCGCGCGAGGATTTGGCGCGCGCCGGCTTCGGCGACGGACGCTACGGCTTCGATTTCGATCTGCCGAACGGCGATTATCCCGAGGAGACTCTGGCCGCCCGCGTGCGCGGCGAGGATTTCTGGCTGCTGGAGAATGCGGGCCGGCGCAGCCTTGCGGCCGAGCTGCTCAATTCCACGCGGCGCGGCCTGCCGCGGCTCGAGCCCACGCTGTCGCTGCGGCCGGTCGACGAGCGCGACATAGAGATCGCCGCCGAGCTGCAGAGCGCCTGGGCGCAGCACGCCAGCGGCCGCGGCGCGCGGCGCTTGGGCGGCGGCGGCGCCATGTGGACCGATATCGTCTCGAATCGCCATCAGCCGCTGCTCGCGCTTCTCGACGGCGGCGATCCTCGCGCGCTGGCGCAATGCCTCGTCGATGTGCAGAAATCCTCCGCCGCCACCGGGCTCGAGCAGGGCGTGCAGGCCTATCGGGACTTTCTCGCCGCCTCGCCGGAGGGCCGCCGGGCCGCGGTCGCGCCCTTCCACGACATGCTGGCCTCGCTCGCGCAATATATCGGCCTCGCGCGGGTGGAATGCGCCGAGCAGGATTATGTGGGCGAGACGCTGGTCGCCTCCTCGCGCGAGCTGGTCGCCGAGATCGAGGCGGCGCTCGGCTTTCCCATCGCGCCGCCCGCCGTCTTCGACGGGCTCTATGGCCTCGCCATGGACGGCAATGTGCTGCATGGGCGCGACATTCAGGCGCTCTATCTCGCTCTGCGCGCGATAGAGGCGAGCGGCCTCGCGCGTCCCAGAATTTGCGAGATCGGCGGCGGCTTCGGCAAGGCGGCGCGCTATGCGCTGCTCGCCGGCGCGCGCCATTACACCATCGTCGATCTGCCGACGGTCGCCGCCATGCAATTCTTCGCGTTGCGGCGCGGCCTGCCCGAAGCGAGCGTGCAGTTCCGCCATCCGCGCGAGCCGTCCCGCGGCGAGGGCGTCGATCTCGTCCTCGCGCCGGAGATCGACGACGAAGCGCTCATCGAGAGCGACATCGTCGTCAATTGCGATTCCTTTCCCGAGATGGGCGACGCCGTCTGCCGAAGCTATTTCGCCCGCATCGGCCGCTGGGCGCCGCTGCTGCTGAGCGTCAATCAGGAGGCCAATCGCGTGGTCGGCTCCTCCGGCCGGCAATCGGTGGTGGGCGCGCTGCTGCCCGATTACGGCTTTTCCCGCCGCTATCGCTTCCGCAGCTGGATCAGACGCGGCTATGCGGAGGAGCTGTGGGCCGCGCCGGAACGCCGCGCCGAGGGGTGACGCGACGCCGCAGCAGACGCCCCGTCTCGTCGCTCAAATACAAAAATCATCTGTATTGTCAAAAACATAGAGATTTCTGAAACTTTTCCGGGTCTAGGCTGGATATTGTTCGACCGACCCGAGGCATGAGGCCCGCCGGAGATTCCGAGCGCGTCGGCGACTGTCCCCATCTCACCGCGGAGCGAATGCGCTCGCCGGACGACGGCGCGCATCCCGATCTCCGTCTCGAAGGACCCCGGCTCCATGCGATTCGACGATTTCAAGCTCACCACCAAAAGCCTGCTGCCGCTCGCCCTGACCTGCCTGCTGTTCCTCGGCGTGACGGCGCTCGGCGTCTATCGAATCCAGGATCTCGGCCACCGCTACCAATATCTGACCGACCATTCGGACGCCGCCCTGGTGCGGCTGCTGCGAACGAATCGCACCGCTTTCGAAGTGGGCTATGCCGTTCATTCGATGGTCGCCTATGAATCCGACACGGAATTGTTCAAGCTCGCCGAGAAGAATTTCGAGACCGCCAGCGAGCGCGTCAATGCGCTTCTCGACGCGGCGGCGCAGCTCGATCCGGCCCGCGCCCCGGCGATCAAGACCTTCCGTGCGCGAATCGACAAGATCATCGAGGACGCCAAGCCCGCCGTTCGCATCGCGCGGGACGTTCCGGGCCTCGAGGTCGGCTCTCGCCTGCAGCCGCACGAGCTCGACGCGCTCGCCAAATGCCTGGCGATTCTGCGCAATGTCGACATGCAGCTGGAAAAGCTCACCGAGGATATGAAGAAGTTCAACGACTCGGTGCTCGAGGACAATCAGCATGTCGGCGACGAGCTGCGCCGCCAGACCGAGCATACGATCTGGACCATGCTCATCGTCGGCGCGCTGGCCCTGCTCGGCGGCGGCTCCGCCACGCTCTATGTCTCGAGCCGCAAGATCGGCGCGCCCATCGCGCGGCTCACCGGACAGATGAGCGCCATCGCCCGCGGCAATCTCGACATCGTCGTGGAAGGCGTCGCGCGGCGCGACGAGGTGGGGGCAATGGCCGAGGCGCTCGACACATTCAAGCGCAACGCCCAGGAGCTGCGGGCGGCGGAGGCCCGCGCGGCCGAGGAGAAGCGGCGCAGCGAGGCGGCCGACGCAGAGCGCCGGGCCGAGCAGGCGGCCGCCGAGAAGGAACGCGAGGCGGCACTGAAGGCGATCGGCAGAGGCCTCGAGAAGCTCGCCGCCAAGGATCTCGTCTATCGCCTCTCGGAGGACATGCCCGCCGCCTATCGCAGCCTGCAGAACGATTTCAACGCGGCCATCGGCCAGCTGGAGGCGGCGCTGGGCGTGGTGGCGGGCGGCGCGGAGGCGATCGGCTCCGGCGTCGATCAGATCGCCGTCGCCGCCGACGATCTCGCCCGTCGCACCGAGCAGCAGGCCGCCAGCCTCGAGGAGACTGCCGCCGCGCTGGAGGAGATCACCACCACGGTGAAGAAGAGCGCCGAGGGCGCCGTCAATGCGAGCGGCATCGTCGGCTCCACCAAGACCGAGGCGGAGAAGAGCGGCGCGATCGTCCGCCGCGCCGTCGACGCCATGGGGCGGATCGAGAAATCCTCTCAGGAGATCGGCCAGATCATCGGCGTCATCGACGAGATCGCCTTCCAGACCAATCTTCTGGCGCTCAACGCCGGCGTCGAGGCGGCGCGCGCGGGCGAGGCCGGCAAGGGCTTCGCCGTGGTCGCCTCGGAAGTGCGCGCTCTGGCGCAGCGTTCCGCCGAGGCCGCGCGCGAGATCAAGAGCCTCATCTCGACCTCGACGATCGAGGTGGACCAAGGCGTCGAGCTGGTCGGCGCGACCGGCCGCGCGCTGGAGAAGATCGTCACCCAGGTGGCGGAGATCGATCGCGTCGTCGCCGACATCGCCGCCGGCGCGCGCGAGCAGGCCACCGGCCTCGCCGAGGTCAACACCGCCGTCACCCAGATGGATCAGAACACGCAGAAGAACGCCGCAATGGTGGAGGAGACCACCGCCGCCAGCCACAGCCTGCGCAAGGAGACCGAGGGGCTGACGCGCTCGGTGGCGAGCTTCCGGCTCGCAGAGCGCCCGCAGGCGCGGCGCCCGGCGCTGAGGACGGTCTCCGCCGACGGCGGCGGCGCGGTCCGCAAGCCGCAGCCCCTCCCGGCGCAGGAGGATTGGACGGAGTTCTGACCGGACGCTCGCTTTTCGACGATCCGAGAGGCCGCCGGGGACGCCCCGGCGGCCTCTCTTTTTTGGCGCCGAGGCTGCTGCGCGCCGGCCGCACCGGCGCATGCGAAAGAGGAAAACATAGATTTTTCAGAAACCTTTTGCTGCTTAGGCTCCACCGTATTCCCGCGAGCGCCACTCCCGCGACAACTGCGCCGGCTCGCCGTCGATCATAAGGAAGCTTTCTCGATGCGGTTCGACAATTTGAAGCTCACCACCAAGAGCCTTCTTCCACTCGCTTTGACCTGCCTGCTCTTCATCGGCGTCACCGGGCTGGGCGTCCATCGCATGAGCGAACTCGGACGACGCTACGAAGATCTGACCGAGCATTCCTACGCCGCCGTGGTGAAGCTGCTGCGATCCAATCGCGCCATCACCGATTTCGGCCTCTCGGTACATCAGATGATCGCTTATGACGCGGATACGCCTATCTCGCGCGCCGCCACGCAGGAGGCCGCCTCTATCGGCCCGCGCGTCGACACGCTGCTCGGCGAGGCGATGCAGCTCGATCCCGCACATGCGGCGCAGATCAAAGGTTATCGCGACCGCTTCGCCAAGGTCTTCGAGCAGGCGAAGCCCGCGATCGCAATCGCTCAGGAGCTGCCGGCGCTCGAGCTCGGCGCGCGCCTGAAGCCGCATGAGCTGGAGCAGCTCGCCAAATGCGTGTCGCTGCTGCGCGGCGCCGATGAGGAAATCCGCGCCATCGTCGATGAGATGCGTTCCATCTATAGGGCCGCCGAGGCGGAGGACAAGCGCGTCGGCGAGGAGCTGCGCCGCCAGACCGCGCAGACGATCTGGACGATGATCGGCGTCGGCGCCCTCGCCGTTCTCATCGGCTGCGCGGCGTCGCTGTATGTTTCCGGCCGCAAGATCGGCGCGCCGATCGCGCGCCTCACCGGGCAGATGGGCGATATCGCCAAGGGCGATCTCGGCGCCGTCGTGGCGGGCGTGGAGCGCGGCGACGAGGTCGGCGCGATGGCGCGCGCGCTGGACACGTTCAAGCGCAATGCGCAGGAGCTGCGCGCCGCCGAGGCCCGCGCCGCCGAGGAGCGCCGTCGCAGCGAGGAGGCCGATTCGCGGCGCAAAGCCGAGCAGGCCGTGGTCGAAAGAGAGCGCGAGGCGGCGCTGCAGGCGATCGGCGACGGTCTCGAGAAGCTCGCCTCCAAAAATCTCGTCTATCGGCTCTCCGACGCCATGCCAGAGACCTATCGCCGGCTGCAGAATGATTTCAACGCGGCCATGAGCCAGCTGGAAGCCGCGCTCGGCCTCGTCGCCGGCGGCGCGCGAGCCATCGATTCCGGCTCCAGCCAGATCGCCGTCGCCGCCGACGATCTCGCCCGCCGCACCGAGCAGCAGGCCGCGAGCCTGGAAGAGACGGCCGCCGCGCTGGAAGAGATCACCACCACGGTGAAGAAGAGCGCCGAGGGCGCCGTTCACGCCAGCAATATCGTCGGCTCCACCAAGATGGAGGCCGAGAAGAGCGGCGAGATCGTCCGCCGGGCGGTGGACGCCATGGGCCGCATCGAGCGCTCCTCGCAGCAGATCGGCCAGATCATCGGCGTCATCGACGAGATCGCCTTCCAGACCAATCTCCTGGCGCTCAACGCCGGAGTCGAGGCGGCGCGCGCGGGCGAAGCCGGCAAGGGCTTTGCGGTGGTGGCCTCGGAAGTGCGCGCGCTGGCGCAGCGCTCCGCCGAGGCGGCCAAGGAGATCAAGGGCCTCATCTCCACCTCCACGGTAGAGGTGGATCAGGGCGTCGAGCTCGTCGGCGCGACGGGCAAGGCGCTCGACACCATCGTCGCCCAGGTGGCGGAGATCGACAAGGTGGTCGCCGACATCGCCGCGGGCGCCCGCGAGCAGGCCACGGGCCTCGCCGAGGTCAACACCGCCGTCACCCAGATGGATCAGAACACGCAGAAGAACGCCGCAATGGTGGAGGAGACCACCGCCGCCAGCCACAGCCTGCGCAAGGAGACGGAGGCGCTGACGCGCTCTGTGGCGAGCTTCGAGCTCGGCGACAAGCACGGCTCCCGCACGCACGCCAACGCGCCGCGGGCGGCGCTGAAGACGGTCTCCGCCGAACGCGGCGGCGGCGCGGCGCGTAAGCCGCAGCCGGCTCAGGACGATTGGGAGGAGTTTTGATCGCTCGCGACGAGCGGTCCGATCTCGTCGAGACAGGCGGCGAGCAGGCGCTGGATCATCGGCCCGCTGTCGGCGTCGGCGAGCAGCGGTTCGACCCGCAGCACCTCCCGCATGATGGAGAAGCCGATGAGGCAGGAGACGAACAGCGCCGCCCGCTGCTGCGCCGCCTGCCCATCGAGCTTGGCGGCCAGCGGCCCGATGAAATCCCGATAGCAGCAGGCGCGAATGAGATCGCGCGCCAGCGGGCTCGTCAGCGAGCGAATGAAGATCTGCAGCCCGTCGTGCTGCTGCGATTCGAGCGCGAAGCTCGCGAACACCGCGCCGAGCCGGCTGCGATCCGCCGATAGGAGAGTCGCCGGGCACGCCTCGACGACGGCGGCGGCGAACAGTTGCTCCTTTGAGCCGAAAGAGCGATGCACCAGGGCCACATCGACGCCGACATCTGCGGCAATGTCGCGCAGCCTCACCTCCTCGAAGGAGGCGTGCGCGAAACGCGCGATCGCCGCGGCGAGAATACGCCGCCGCGTCGCCTCCCCCGAACGCTTCTCCGATTTATCCGGCCGCATCGAGAATCCTTCTCCCGATATGTATTTACAATCGATCGCGCGCGACGCGCCGTCAATCGGCATTCCAGCGACCGGCCGACTTCTCGTCAAAATTTCGCGGTATTTTACCTATTAGGGAAATGTGAACCTTTCGCAGGCCAAGGTCACGCTCGTCCACCGCATGGTGAAGCCTCCGGCGGGGCTCGACCGGACCAGACGTCCGACGCGCTCGACGGGGTTCTCGCCGAAGATATCAACAGTGGTTGACAAATCAGGCCGACTCGACGAATTTCGGCCTATGGTCACGTTCTAGCCGAGGCGGCGGCTGGGCGTCCTTTTTTCGTGCTCTTCGGAGGTTTCCATGCATATCAAGAACAGCCTTTCGGCTATCGCGGTCGCCGCCGCTCTCTCCGTCGGCGCCGCTCACGCCGCCGACCTGCCCTATCGCAAGGATGCGCCGGCCTTCGCGCCGCCGCCGCCGGTCTTCTCCTGGACGGGCGCCTATGTCGGCCTCAATGTCGGCGGCGGCTTCAAGGCGGACAACAGCTTCGGCGGCGACGTCAGCGGCGTCGTGGGTGGCGGCCAGATCGGCTACAACTACCAGATCTCGCCGCTCTTCGTGGTCGGCCTCGAGACCGACTTCCAGGGCACGAGCCTGCGCTCCAACAATGGCTTCGGCAACGCCAGCCTGCCCTGGTTCGGCACTGTGCGCGGCCGCGCCGGCTTCGCCCTGCTCGAGTCGAAGCTCTTCGTCTATGGCACGGGCGGCTTCGCCTATGGCGAGCTGAACACGCCGTTCGGCAGCGACACCCGTACCGGCTGGACCGCCGGCGGCGGCGTGGAATACGCCTTCCTGCCGAACTGGTCGGCCAAGGTCGAATATCTCTACACCGACCTCACCAACAATGGCGGCTTCGCCATCGGCCCGCAGCGCGCCAAGTTCCACACGGTCCGCGCCGGCATCAACTACCACTTCAACCTGTTCTAGTCGGAACGCCGCATGGCCTCTCTCAGGGGCCATGCGGACGTCGGACGGCAGGCATAAAAGCAAAAAAGGCGAAGCGACCCTCGGTCCGCTTCGCCTTTTTCTTTTGGAAGACCAGTTGCGCCGGAGACCGGCTCCCGGCCGCCGCAGCGACCGGGGATTTGACAGATGCGATCAGCCCTTGGCGGCCGCCGCCACTTCCGCGGCGAAATCGCTGGTCTCTTTCTCTATGCCCTCGCCGAGCGCATAGCGGGCGAAGCCCTTGATCGCGATAGGCGCACCAGCCTTGCCCTCATGCTCCTTGAGCGTCTGGGTGATGGTCTTGCCGCCGTGATCCGGGTGGTTCGAGACCTGATCGAGCAGCAGGACCTCTTTGTAATAGGTCTTGAGGCCCGAATCGATGATCTTCTCCAGCACATTGGCCGGCTTGCCCGCGTTCTTCTCGGCGAGCAGCGCCTTCTCGCGCTCCACCGTCGCCTGGTCGAGGCCGGAGGCGTCGAGCGCCAGCGGATTGGCCGAGGCGACATGCATGGCGATCTGACGCGCGAGCGTCGACAGGACTTCCTTGTCGCCCTTGGACTCGAGCGCCACGATCACCGCGATCTTGCCGAGGCCGTCGGCGATCTGCGTGTGGACGTAGCGATTGACCGCGCCCTCCACCTTCAGCGGCGCGACGCGACGCAGCGTCAGATTCTCGCCGATGGTGGCGATGCCGGTGGTGATCGCCTCGGAGACGACGCCGCCGCCCGGATAGGGCTTGCCGGCGAGCTCCTCGGCGCTCGTGGCGCCGGTCTCCAGCGCGACTCGCGCGATATTATTGACGAGCTTCTGGAAGTCGTCGTTGCGGGCGACGAAGTCGGTCTCGGAATTCACCTCGACGACGACGCCGACGCCGTCCTCGACGATCGCAGCGACGAGACCCTCGGCGGCCACGCGGCCGGACTTCTTGGCGGCCTTGGAGAGGCCCTTCTTGCGCAGCCAATCGACGGCCGCCTCGATGTCGCCATTGGTCTCGTTGAGGGCGGCCTTGCAATCCATCATGCCGGCGCCCGTGCTCTCACGCAGTTCCTTGACGAGAGCGGCGGTGATCTGGGCCATGGGGTTAGACACCTCTAGCTAGAGCTAACGCCGGCCCCTTTGGGAGCCGGCGCGATAATCTTTCGTGAATGTGACGCTAGAGCGTCATCCGATCCACTCGGGATCGGATGACGCTCTCATTTCTCTATTTGGGAGCGAATTCTGATCAATCGAACGATTCCGTTCGATCGGAAAGCGCTCTGGCGCGAAATCAGGCCGAAGCCAGCGAGCGCGCCTGATCGACCCAGCCGTCGCGGGCGATGCGGCCGTTGAGCTTGAGGTCCAGATCGAGCTTCTCGACGTCGGCCGGCGCCATGGCCGCGATCTGCCAATAATGGAAGATGCCGCCATCGTTGAGCTTCTTGACCAGCTGCGGACCGACGCCATGCAGCTTGGCGAGATCGTCCGGAGCGCCGCGCGGAGCGGCGAGCAGCTCGAAGGGCTCGAGCGCGATCTCGACCTCGGCGGTCGCAGCATCGGCGGCGACTTCATCGGCCGAGCGCAGATCCGTGTGGACGCGGCCGAGCGCCGGCTCCGCCGTCGGCGACTCCATGGCGCCGATATCGAGACCCGAAAGACCCTGGCTGCGCGAGATGCCGTCGATCGCCGCACGGGCGATGAGATCGCAATAGAGCGCAATGGCGCGGCCAGCGTCGTCATTGCCGGGGATCGGGAAGGTGATGCCGTCTGGATCGCAATTGGTGTCGAGGATCGCCACCACCGGGATCTTCAGGCGGTTGGCCTCCTTGATCGCCAGCTGCTCCTTATTGGTGTCGATCACGAAGATCAGATCGGGCGTGCCGCCCATGTCCTTGATGCCGCCCAGCGCCTTCTCGAGCTTGTCGCGCTCGCGGGTGAGCAGCAGACGCTCTTTCTTGGTGACGCCCGCGGAGCCGGCGCCGAGCTGCTCGTCGAGCTTGCGCAGGCGCTGGATGGAGCCGGAGATGGTCTTCCAATTGGTGAGCGTGCCGCCCAGCCAGCGGGAATTGATGAAATATTGCGCGCTGCGCTTGGCGGCGTCGGCGATCTGATCCTGCGCCTGACGCTTGGTGCCGACGAAGAGCACGCGACCGCCGCGCGCCACAGTGTCGGAGACGACCTTCAGCGCCTGATGCAGCAGCGGCACCGTCTGGGCGAGGTCGATGATGTGGATGTTGTTGCGCGCGCCGAAGATATAGGGAGCCATCTTCGGGTTCCAGCGATGCGACTGGTGGCCGAAATGAGCGCCGGACTCGAGCAGGCCGCGCATCGTGAAATCAGGAATCGCCATTGTATTTTCTCCGGTTCTAGCCTCGGCGAAAGCATGGAGAAGCCGGAGAACCGGCCACCGGAACGGCGCCTTGTAGCAGGAACCGTAAGACTTTCGCCTGTGGGATGGCGCGGCTTATAGGCGAGAACGGCGGCAGGGGCAAGGTGGGCGCATCGATTGAGGGCGCATCGATTGGATGAACTGTTTCCTGCACTAAACTATAGGCGCCCCTGAACGTATCCGAGCCTGCCCGAACGACTGACGCTGCACGCTCTGAGAAATGAGACATGCGACGTCACGTCACGTTCGAGGCGAAATGCGACGTCGCTCATCCGACCCCGGGCGCGTTATCGTCCCTCCGAGCGGAAGGCGTTGACGCCGACGCATTCCCTGCTTCCCACGTCCAATTCTGTCGACCGCGGCGCCATGATCTGCTAATCACCGCCCCGCCGTCGCTACCCCCTTTTCACGAGGCCGCTTTGCCGCTCTTCGTCGCTCTCTGCCTGGACAAGCCGAACCATGTCGAGCTTCGGCTCGCCACCCGCGAGGCGCATCTCGCCTTCCTCGCCGCCAATGCGGCGCAGGTGAAGCTCGGCGGGCCGTTTCTCGATTCGGCCGAGAAACCGGTCGGCTCGCTGCTGATCGTCGAGGCGGCGGATGTCGCCGCGGCGCAGGCTCTGCTCGCCGAGGACCCTTACGCCGAGGCCGGGCTGTTCGCGAGCGTCGAGGTCAAGCCTTGGAAGCGCGTGGTGGGAGCCGAGCTCTGATGGCGCATTGGCTGTTCAAGAGCGAGCCCAAAACATGGTCCTGGGACCAGCAGGTCGCGGCCGGCGCGAAGGGCACATTCTGGAACGGCGTGCGCAACCATCTCGCCAAGAAGCAGCTGATGGCGATGCAGATCGGCGAGCATGGATTCTTCTACCATTCCAACGAGGACAAGGCCGTCGTCGGCGTGGTGGAAGTCATCAAGACCTATTATCCCGACCATACGGATGAGAGCGGCAAATTCGGCATGGTCGACATAAAGGCCGTCGCGCCATTCGCGAGGCCGGTGACGCTCGCCGAGATCAAGTCCGATCCGCGCCTTTCCGAAATGGTGCTGGTCAATAATTCTCGCCTATCGGTGCAGCCCGTCTCGGAGGAGGAATGGAAGCTCATTCTCTCGCTCGGCGGCGTGGACGCGCTCTAGACCCACGGAGCGGCGTCGGAAGGAGAGCGGGTTCGGAACAGCCTATTTCCACAGCCGCGCGGCGCAGGCTCGCGCGCTTGCTCAATTTTCGTGCGAAGCTTCGCTAGAAGCGACTCTCGCCTTTTCAGACGGGAAAAAGCGCGCTAGCAGTTTATTTCCAGGCACGCCCATAGGAGAAAAGATGGCGCGCAAGAAAATCGCCCTGATCGGCGCCGGCCATATCGGCGGGACGCTGGCCCATCTCATCGGCCTCAAGGAGCTCGGCGACGTCGTATTGTTCGACATCGCGAGCGGCGTGCCTCAGGGCAAGGCGCTCGACCTCTCCCAATCCGCGCCTGTCGAGGGATTCGACGCGCGCATCGCCGGCGCGGACGATTATTCCGCCATCGCCGGCGCCGATGTCGTCATCGTGACGGCGGGCGTGCCGCGCCAGCCGGGCATGAGCCGCGACGATCTGCTCACCATCAATCTCGGCGTCGTCTCCAAGGTCGGCGCCGGCATCAAGGCCTATGCGCCGAACGCTTTCGTCATCTGCATCACCAATCCGCTCGACGTCATGGTCTGGGCGCTGCAGAAGGCGAGCGGCCTGCCGACCAATAAGGTCGTCGGCATGGCGGGCGTGCTCGATTCGGCGCGCTTCCGATTCTTTTTGGCCGAGGAGCTGAACGTCTCGGTGGAGGATGTGAGCGCCTTCGTGCTCGGCGGCCATGGCGACGATATGGTTCCCTCCGTGCGCTACTCGACCGTCGCCGGAATTCCCCTGCCCGATCTCGTCGCCATGGGCTGGACCACTCAGGCGAAGATCGACGCCATCGTCGACCGCACGCGCAAAGGCGGCGGCGAGATCGTCGGCCTGCTGAAGACCGGCTCCGCCTATTACGCGCCGGCCTCCGCGGCCATCGCCATGGCGGAGAGCTATCTGAAGGACAAACGCCGCGTGCTGCCCTGCGCCGCCTATCTCGACGGCCAATATGGCGTCAGCGGGGTCTATGTCGGCGTGCCGGTGGTGATCGGCGCCAATGGCGTGGAGCGCATCGTCGAGATCTCGCTCGATGCCGCCGAGCAGCAGATGTTCGACAAATCCGTCGGCTCGGTGAAGACGCTGATCGCCGCCAGCAAGGCGCTCGACCCCGCCTTCGCCTGAGCGCGCTGAGCCCCGTTTCCGCCCCCGGCGAGGGGCGCGTTGTCGCGACGTAAGGTCGCAATCAGGATCGGTGAGAAATGAACATCCACGAATATCAGGCCAAAGCCATCCTGCGTGAGTTCGGCGCCCCGGTCGCCGAAGGCGCTCCGGCGCTCGCCGCCGACGAGGCGCGCCAGGCCGCGAGCGGCCTGCCCGGCCCCGTCTATGTCGTCAAGGCGCAGATCCACGCCGGCGGCCGCGGCAAGGGCAAGTTCAAGGAGGCTTCGGCCGGCGAGAAGGGCGGCGTGCGCCTCGCCCGCTCGCTCGACGAGGTCGAGACCTTCGCCAAAGAGATGCTGGGCTCGACGCTGGTCACGGTGCAGACGGGCGAGGCCGGCAAGCAGGTCAACCGCCTCTATATCGAGGACGGCGCCGATATCGACAAGGAATTCTACCTGTCGCTGCTGATCGATCGCGCCACCTCGCGCGTCTCCTTCGTCGTCTCCACCGAGGGCGGCACGGATATCGAGGCCGTCGCCCATGCGACGCCCGAGAAGATCGTGACTTTCGCCGTCGATCCGGCGACCGGCGTGCTGCCGCATCACGGCCGCCGCGTCGCCGACGCGCTCGGCCTCACCGGCCCGCTGGTGAAGGAGGCGGTCTCGCTCACCGAGCGCCTGTTCTCGGCCTTTGTCGCCAAGGATATGGAGCTGCTCGAGATCAATCCGCTGATCGTCACCAAGGACGGCCGCCTGCGCTGCCTCGACGCGAAGATCTCCTTCGACGACAACGCGCTCTATCGTCATCCCGATGTGGTCGCGCTGCGCGACAAGACCGAGGAGGACGAGAAGGAGATCGAGGCCTCCAAATATGAGCTCGCCTATATCGCGCTCGACGGCACCATCGGCTGCATGGTGAACGGCGCCGGCCTCGCGATGGCGACGATGGACATCATCAAGCTCTATGGCGAGAACCCCGCCAACTTCCTCGACGTCGGCGGCGGCGCCACCAAGGAGAAGGTGACGGCCGCCTTCAAGATCATCACCGCCGATCCCAAAGTGAAGGGCATTCTCGTCAACATCTTCGGCGGCATCATGCGCTGCGACGTCATCGCCGAGGGCGTCATCGCCGCGGTGAAGGAAGTCGGCCTCGCCGTGCCGCTGGTGGTGCGCCTCGAGGGCACCAATGTCGATCTCGGCAAGGAAATTATTTCCAGCTCGGGCCTCGATGTGATCCCTGCCGACGATCTCGACGACGCTGCGCAGAAGATCGTCGCCGCCGTGCGCGGACGAAGCTGACGCGACGCTTTCGCGACAAAAGACGGCTGCCCCCGTTGGGATATTTCGCACTTGCGGGGGCGGCTCAAAACAGCCATCTTCCCGCATGATGGTGGCGCTCGGCGGCCTCTTTCGGGGCGCGCCGGCGCCGCGCCGCTGCGGCCGATTGCGGGAAACAGCACGTGAACAGATTCTTCTCGTCCGATGCGCCTGGACGGCGCCGCGTTCGCTCTTTCTCGACCCGCGCGGCCTATGCCGCCGCGGCGTTTTGCGCGCTTTCGCTCGGGGTCGATGATTTCGCCGGCAAAATCTCCTTCGTCGGCGAGGGCTCGGCTCACGCCCGCGAATCGTCTCTCTCCATCGCGACGCCCTTCGAAGTCGGCGAGAGCGCGTCCGGAAATTACCTCGCCGCCATCGTCGCCGGAGCGGAACGCGACACGCTGGCCGCCTCCACATTTTTCCGCGAGGCGCTGCGCAATGATCCGCGCAATCGCGAGCTGACCGAGCGCGCCTTCGTCGCCGCTCTCGCCAATGGCAATATGCAGGAGGCCTTCGCCCTCGCCGCCCGCGTCGCGACCTTCGACAAAAACAATGGCCTCGCCAATCTGACGCTCGGCGTCGAGGCGATAAAGGCCAAGAAATTCGCCAAGGCCCGCGCCGTCCTCGCCAAAGGCGGGCTCGACCGCAAGCATGACGTCACCTCCACGCTGCTCACCGCCTGGGCCTATGCGGGCGCCGGCGAGACCAAGCAGGCGCTGGCCACGGCCGACAAGCTCAAGGAAGACGCCTTCGCCGTCTTCCGCGACTATCACGCCGCGCTCATCGTCGATTCGGCGAAGAACAGCGACAAGGCCGAGGCGACCAAGCGCTTCAAATCCGCCTATGGCTCCGAGCGCAATACGCTGCGCCTCGTCGACGCCTATGCGCGCTTCCTCGTCGCGCATGGCAGCCGCGAGGAGGCGCGCCGCGTCTATCGCGCCTTCGACGATCTCGCCCCGCGTCATCCCATCGTCACCGCGGCGATCGCCGACATCGACACGGGCAAGCCGCTCACGCCCTTCGTTCGCGACGCAGACGCCGGCGCGGCCGAGGTGCTCTATGGCCTCGGCGCGATCGGCGGCCGCCAGGGCGACGAGCTCGCCTCGCTGATCTATCTGCGCCTCTCGCTCTTCCTCGCGCCCGACAATGCGCTGGCGACGATCACCCTCGCCGACATCTATGAGCGCATGAAGCAGGAGGAGATCGCCATCGATCTCTACGACAGCGTGCCGAAGGAAAACCCGCTGCGCGTCAACGCCGATGTGCAGGCGGCGCTGCTGCTGGAGACGCTCGGCAAGACCAAGGAGGCGACCGACCACCTCCAGGCGGTGATCGTCGAGCATCCCAAGGATCAGGAGGCGCTGACCGCGCTCGGCAACATACAGCGCTCGCGCAAGCTCTTCGCCGATTCGGTCACCACCTACACCAAGGTGCTGGACCTGCAGCCGCAGACGGACAAGAGCCAGTGGCTGCTCTATTATTATCGCGGCATCGCCAATGAGCGCCGCAAGAACTGGCCGACCGCCGAGGCCGATCTCAAAAAGGCGCTGGAGCTCTATCCGGACCAGCCGCTGGTTTTGAATTATCTCGGCTATTCTTGGGTGGATCAGGGCGTCAATCTCGACGAGGCGTTCAAAATGCTGCGCCGCGCCGTCGATCTGCGTGCGCGCGACGGCTATGTCGTCGACAGTCTCGGCTGGGCCTATTACCGCCTCGGCCGCTATGACGAGGCGGTGCGCGAGCTCGAGAAGGCGGTCGATCTCAAGCCTTCCGATCCGGTCATCAACGACCATCTCGGCGACGCCTATTGGCGCGTCAATCGCAAGCTCGAGGCGCGCTTCCAATGGAATCACGCGCGCGACATGAGCCCCGATCCGGACGATCTGCCGAAGATCCTCGAGAAGATCGACAAGGGCCTCACCGACGCCTCGCCCATCGCCAGCGATCAGAGCAAGAAGAAGAACGGCGGCTGAGGGGGCGGGAATCGCTCCCCTCGAGCCGCATATTCTCTGGAGGTTTCAGCGCCGCCCTTCTTAACGAAGGAGCGGCGCAATTCATTTTCAAAGACGGCGCGATAGCAGTTTCTATAAATGGACGCCGCGGCTCTTCAGCTCGGCCTTGAACTCCTCATCGACCTCGCGTCCGATTTTCGCGCCCCATTGCTCTCCCCGCTCCCGCATTTCGCGCTTGAACTCTTCGCGCAGGGAGAAAAATTTGATTCCTGTCGGCGAGCGCGCGAAATCATTACGCGCCGCGACGTCACGCGGTCCGGTGGCGAAGCTCCGCAACTCGCGCAGCTCCATCGACGACAGTTTCGGGGCCAAGGCCGTGGCCATGAGGCTCATGAATTCGTCGATCCGCGCCGCCGCTTTGACTTTCAGTCGCGGCATGATCTCGGAAATCTCTTGGGCGTGCTGGGGATAATGCGCGGTGAGCCCGCGCCCCACGGCGTCGACGAGCTGCGGCAGAATCGCCGCCATTTGATCGCTCAAATGGAGCGCGTCGACGACTTGTCGCGCGACGCGGACATCCTCCAGCGACGCATCCGCGCGAACGACGGTCGCGCCGCAGAGGAAATTGGTCAAAAGGGCCGCCACGGCCAATGATTTACGCATATGCCGCTCCGAAGAAATATTGCGCGCTCGACGCAGAGCGCTCGCTCAATGGTTCCACTCTATCGTTAGCCGCATTCTGGCAAACCGGAATGCGGCTATATTACCTTCCGCGCTCGGCAAACCGCTTCAGCCGCGGCGGGCGGGGCTCCCGCTCATTCCGCCACCCTCGGCAGCTCGCAATAAGCGAATTGCGCGGCAGCCGGCGGCGGCTGCGTCTCGACCAGCGTGTCGCCGAGCTTGCGGCGGAACCACATCGCATAGAGCGCCGGCAGGAACAGCACCGTCAGAAAGGTCGCGACGAAGAGGCCGCCCATTATGGTGAGCGCCATCGGCCCCCAGAACAGCGAGCGCGTCAGCGGAATCATGCCGAGAATGGCGGCCATCGCGGTGAGCGCCACCGGCCGCGCGCGGCGCACCGTGGCGCCGATGATGGCCTCGCGATAATTGGCGCCCTTCTCGAGGTCCTGACGCACCTGATCGACCAGGATGATCGAGTTGCGCATGTCCATGCCGGAGAGCGCGATGAGGCCGAGCAGAGCGACGAAGCCGAAAGGCGCGCCCGCGAGATTGAGCGCCAGCGAGGAGCCGATGAGGCCGAGCGGCGCGCTCATCATAACGAGGCCGAGCCGCGTGAAGTCCTGCAGCTGGAACATCACGATCACCAGCATGACGAGAATCATGACCGGCGCCACGGCGGCGATGGAGGAATTGGCCTTGGCGGATTCCTCGATCGCGCCGCCGATCTCGAGCCGATAGCCCGGCGGCAGATGCTCGCGAATTTCGGCGAGGCGCGGCCATATGCGATTGGTGACGTCCGGCGCCTGCACGCCGTCCTTCACATCGGCGCGCACCGTGACGAGCATGTTGCGATTGCGCCGCCAGATGATCGGCTCCTCATGCTCATAGACGATCTTGGCGATCTGCGAGACGGGCACGGGCGCCCCCGCGCGCGTCAATATCACGATGTCGTCGAGCCGCCCGAGATCGCCGCGCTCGCCAGGCGTGGCGCGGGCGACCACATCGACGCGGTCTATGCCGTCGCGCAGGCTGGTGATCGTCACGCCGGAGACCATCATCTGCAGCCGATTCGCCACCTCTTGCGGCGTGAGGCCCATGACGCGCGCGCGGTCCTGATCGATGACGAGCCGCACCGCTGGCGTCTGCTCGTTCCATTGCAGATGCGGCTCAACGACGGCCTTGTCCTCGCGCATTAGATCGCGCACGCGATAGGCGATGGCGCGCACCTCCGCCGGATCGCGGCCGATGACGCGAAACTGCACCGGAAAGCCTACCGGCGGGCCGAAGTTGAAGCGATCGACGCGGGCGCGCGCCTGCGAGACGGCGCCATCCTCCAGCGCCTTCGACAGGCGGACCTTCAACCGCTCGCGCGCCTCGAGATCCTTGGCGACGATGACGATCTCCGCATAGGCCTCATTGGGCAGCGCCGGGCTGAGGCCGAGCCAGAAGCGCGGCGGGCCGCGGCCGATATAGCTCGTGTAATGGACGGCGTCCTCATCGCCCTTCAGCAGCTTCTCGGCCTCGTCCACCGCCGCGGCCGTCGCGAATATGGACGAGCCTTCCGGCATGCGCAGCTGGAAGAACAGCTCCGGCCGCTCGGAAATGGGGAAGAACTGCTTCTGCACATGGCCGAAGCCGAGGACCGCCGCGACGAAAATCCCCCCCGTCGCGCAAACGACGAGCAGGCGATTGTCGACCGCCCAGGTGATGAGCCGGCGCAGGCCGAGATAGAAGGGAGTCGAATAGATCGCCTCGGGATCGTGATGCGCATGGCGCGAGAAATCCGGCAGCAGCTTCACGCCGAGATAGGGCGTGAACAGCACGGCGACGAACCAGGAGGCGACGAGCGCCACGGCCAGCACAAAGAACAGCGAGCCCGTATATTCGCCGGTGGAGGAGGCGGCAAAGCCGACCGGCATGAAGCCCGCCACCGTCACCAGAGTGCCGGTGAGCATGGGAAAGGCCGTGGACGTCCAGGCGAAGGTCGCCGCGCTGATGCGATCTTCGCCCTGCTCCATCTTCACCGTCATCATCTCGACGGCGATGATGGCGTCATCGACCAGCAGGCCGAGCGCGATGATGAGCGCGCCGAGCGAGATGCGCTGAAGATCGACGCCAAAGGCGTTCATGAACACGAAGACGACGGCGAGCACCAGCGGCGCCGACAGGGCGACGATGATTCCGGTGCGAAAGCCGAGCGAGACGAAGCTCACGAAAAGGACGATGACCAGCGCCTCGACGAAGGAGCGCGTGAACTCGCCGACAGCATGAGAGACGACGGTCGGCTGATCGGCGATCTGCGTGATCTCTATGCCGACCGGCGTCTCGGCGCGAACTTCGGCCATTGTGGCCTCGAGATTCTTGCCGAGGGTGAGGACATTGCCGCCGCGCGCCATCACCGCGCCGACGACGATGGTCGGCTCGCCCTTGTAACGGGCGAGGAAATTCGGCGGGTCCTCATAGCCGGACACGACATCGGCGACGTCGCCCAGGCGAAACACATGGCCGCTCGCCTCCACCGGCGTCGCGGCGATGGCCTCCGCGCCCTTCAGCGCGCCGGTGACGCGCAAGGGCACGCGATTGGCCGGCGTCTCGAAGACGCCGGAGGCGTTCACCGCATTCTGCTTGGCGAGCGATTCGAACAGCGCCTGCGGCGTCACGCCGAGATTGGCGAGCTTGGCCTGGCTGAACTCGACGAAGATCTTGCGATCCTGCTCGCCATAGACATTGACCTTGACGATGTCCGTCGTCTCCAGCAGGCGCTGGCGGAACATCTCCACGACGCGGTCGAGCTGGTGATAATCGGCGCCGGAGCCATGCACGGCGTAGAGCACGGCGTCGACGTCGCCGAATTCGTCATTGACGTCGGGGCCGATCACGCCCTGCGGCAGCTCCGGCTGAATGTCGTGGAGCTTCTTGCGCAATTGATAGAAGAGGATCGGCACTTGCGCGGGCGGCGTCGTGTCCTTGAACGTCACCTGCATGGCGAGGAAGCTCGGCTTCACATAGGTCTCGATCTTCTCGAGATAGGGAAGCTCCTGCAGCTTCTTCTCCAGGCGGTCGGCGACCTGATCGCGCATCTCGAGCGCGGTGACGCCGGGCCAGATCGCGGTGAGATTGGCGACCTTGATGGTGAAGGACGGGTCCTCGGCGCGGCCGAGGCGGAAATAGGAGAAGACCCCGGCGATGGCCACGGCCAGAATCAGCGCCAGAGTGAGCGTCTGACGCTTGACCGCCCAAAGAGAGAGATTGAAGCCCATCGCCCCGCGCCTCACAGACTCTCGGCGTCGACCGGACGCACACGCTGGCCGGGATCGAGCTTATGGGCGCCGAGCACGACCACGCGGTCGCCCTCGGCGACGCCGGCGGTGATCAGCGCCGTCTTGGCCTCGTAGCGCAGCACGGAGACGGGCGCGAGGGTGAGCTTGCCGCCCTCCTCCACCTTCCACACGCTGGGGCCGGAGCCTTGATCGAACAGAGCCGCCAGCGGCAGAGCCGCGGCGACGCCCTGATCCTTGCCGGCGAGCGTCAGCGTCGCGCTCATGCCGAGCCCGACCTTCTCATCGGCGCCGACGATCGAATAGCGCGCGGAGAAGGTGCGGGTGGCGGCGTCGGCGGAAGCGCCGAGCTCGCGCAGGCTGGCGCGATAGGTCTTGGCTGGATCGGACCAGAGAAAGAGGCTCGCCTCCCCCGCTCCGGCGACGGAGGCGAAGGCCTCCGGCAGAGCGACGACGGCCTCGAGCGCGCCGGCGCGGGCGACGCGCACCGCCGCCTGACCCGCCGCGACCACCTGCCCCGGCTCGATGAAGGTCGCCGTCGCCACGCCGTCCGAATCGGCGCGCAGCGAGGCGTAATCCAGCGCATTCTTGGCGAGCTCGACGGCCCGCAGCGCGCGCTGCTGGCGGCCGCGCGCCTCCTCGGCCTGGGCTTTCTGGCGATCGAGCGCCGCCTGCGCGGTCCAGCCATCCTTGCGCAAGGTCTGCGCGCGGCGCTCGTCGGCGGCGGCCTGCTCCAGCGCCATGCGCGCGGCGGAGAGTTCCGCCTCGGCCTGCTCCTTCTGCAGGCGCAGATCGGCCTCATCCAGCACCGCCAGAAGATCGCCGGCCTTGACGGCCTGCCCATTCTCGACGAGGCGGCGCACCACCTTGCCGGCGACGCGGAAGGATTGGTCGGTCTCGACGCGAGGACGGATGGCGGCGACGAATTGGCGCGTCGGCGAGCGCGGCGCGTAATGAACCGGCGCGACGAGCACGACCCGCGCCGGGTCCTCGGCCTTGCGGCCGGAATTGTCACAGGCGGAAAGCAGGAGGAGAATGGATAACGCCGCCGCGGACCGCAACAATCGACTCTTCTGCATTGCGGCGTTTCTCCGCCAAAAACGCTATTCCTATCGTGTCGAATCGCACGCTTCGTGATGAAAATCAAATATTGTCAGGCGTCAGCCGCGCCGTGCGAGAAGAGCCTATCCGCTTCCGGCCCCGAGGTTTTTTCGAAAGCGCAAAAGAAACAAGATAGAAACATTGGAGCTAGAGCGACAGCATCTCGGCGAGCCGTGTCGCAATGCGCTCGAGCGGCCCTTCTACTTCTATGCTGAGCCCGATCTGGGACTGAATCGCGACAGCGACGATGAAGAAGACGATGATCGCCGGAGCGCCGATCGAGACCTGCGCCGGGGCGGCGCGCAGAAACACGCCGAATGACGCCAAGCCTATGAAAAATCCGGCGAAAGCCTCCGGCTCCGTATGCGCGCCCTGCGCCACTCTGATGATGGCGACGAGCACGGCCGCCGCCAGGCAGAGGGCGGCGGCCAAAATTCCGGCGCGCTTCTCGCGAACGCGCATGAAAATTGCGGAGAGCGGCAGGAAGAAGGCCGCCGCGAGCGCGGCGTGGCCGCTGGGGCTGTGCAACGCCGGCGGGCCGAAGGCCATGGAGATTATCTTGGCGAAGGTCGCCATGACGCCGCAGACCGCTATGGCGCCGAGGAATGCGACGGCCGCGCGGCGATCGCCGGCCGCCCACAGCGCCGCGGCGAGGCCGCCGCTCGCCGGCAGGACGAAGCCGGCGTCGCCGAGGACGGCGACGATTCGCAGAATGGGTTCGATCGAGTGGGGAAGCACGCGTCGGCCTGTTCGCAATCAGAGTTCGGAAATAGGCGCGGGCTCGTCCGCGGCCGAGCTTCGCTTCGCGAATCGCTGCGAGGAGAATAAGCGAAAGCGAGCCCGAGCGGCAAAGCCGACGGAAGAACAGAAAATCCCGGCCCCGACGGCGCTTGCCGCAATGGGAGCCTTCATTCTATATGCCCGGCGCGCTCTATATGCAGATCGCACTTGCGCCGATGCAGGCCGATTACAATCTGAAGTGACGATGAACAGCCGATGCGCGGCGGGCTGAAAATGCGAGCCGCCGAAGGATCGGCGACATACGGGCCGCTTCGGGACCCGATTTCGAAAGAACGAAAGGAACGGCGATATGGCTAAAATCATCGGCATCGACCTCGGCACGACCAATTCCTGCGTGGCCGTCATGGAAGGGTCGAGCCCCAAGGTCATCGAGAACGCGGAAGGCGCGCGCACGACGCCGTCCATCGTCGCTTTCACAGAGGACGGAGAGCGTCTCGTCGGCCAGCCCGCCAAGCGTCAGGCGGTAACCAATCCGGAGCGCACCTTCTTCGCGATAAAGCGACTCATCGGTCGTTCCTTCGACGATCCGATGACCAAGAAGGACATCGGCCTCGTCCCCTATAATATCGTCAAGGCCCCCAATGGCGACGCCTGGGTGCAGTCGGACGGCAAGCAATATTCGCCCTCGCAGATTTCCGCCTTCATTCTGCAGAAGATGAAGGAGACGGCCGAGGCCTATCTCGGCCAGACCGTGACTCAAGCGGTCATCACCGTTCCCGCTTACTTCAACGACGCTCAGCGTCAGGCCACCAAGGACGCCGGCAAGATCGCCGGTCTCGAGGTGCTGCGCATCATCAACGAGCCGACCGCGGCCGCGCTCGCCTATGGCCTCGACAAGAAGGGCGCCGGCACGATCGCGGTCTATGACCTCGGCGGCGGCACCTTCGACGTGTCCATCCTCGAGATCGGCGACGGCGTGTTCGAGGTGAAGTCCACCAATGGCGACACCTTCCTCGGCGGCGAGGACTTCGACGGCCGTCTCGTCGAATATCTCGCCGGCGAGTTCAAGAAGGAGCAGGGCATCGATCTCACCAAGGACAAGCTCGCCCTTCAGCGCCTGAAGGAAGCCGCCGAGAAGGCGAAGATCGAGCTCTCCTCCGCGACGCAGACCGAGATCAACCTGCCCTACATTACCGCGGACTCCTCCGGTCCGAAGCATCTGACCCTGAAGCTGACGCGCGCGAAATTCGAGGCGCTGGTCGACGATCTCATCCAGCGCACCATCGAGCCCTGCCGCAAGGCGCTGAAGGACGCCGGCCTCTCCGCGGCCGAGATCGGCGAGGTGGTGCTCGTCGGCGGCATGACCCGCATGCCGAAAGTGCAGGAGGTGGTGAAGCAGTTCTTCGGCAAGGAGCCGCATAAGGGCGTCAACCCGGACGAGGTGGTCGCCATCGGCGCGGCGGTGCAGGCCGGCGTTCTGCAGGGCGATGTGAAGGACGTTCTGCTGCTCGACGTGACGCCTCTGTCGCTCGGCATCGAGACGCTGGGCGGCGTGTTCACGCGCCTCATCGACCGCAACACGACCATCCCGACAAAGAAGAGCCAAGTGTTCTCCACGGCCGAGGACAATCAGACCGCCGTCACCATTCGCGTCTTCCAGGGCGAGCGCGAGATGGCGCAGGACAATAAGCTGCTCGGCCAGTTCGATCTCGTCGGCATTCCGCCGGCGCCGCGCGGCGTGCCGCAGATCGAGGTGACCTTCGACATCGACGCCAATGGCATCGTCAATGTGACGGCGAAGGACAAGGCCACCAATAAGGAGCAGCAGATCCGCATCCAGGCCTCCGGCGGCCTGTCGGACGCCGACATCGACAAGATGGTCAAGGACGCCGAGGCGCACGCCACCGAGGACAAGGCGCGCCGCGAGCTCGTCGACACCAAGAACCATGGCGAGGCGGCCGTGCATTCGGCCGAGAAGTCGCTGGCCGAGTTCGGCGACAAGGTGTCGGCCGCCGACAAGAGCGCGATCGAGGCCGCCATTGCGGCGCTGAAGACCGCGCTCGAGGGCGAGGACGCCGAGGCGATCAAGACCAAGAGCAATGAGCTGACCCAGGCTTCGATGAAGCTCGGCGAGGCGATGTACAAGGCCCAGCAGTCCGAAGGCGCCGCCCCGGCGGGCGAGACCCATGCGCAGGACGACGTCATCGACGCGGATTTCAAGGAAGTCGGCGGCGACGAGAAGAAGAAGTAAGCCGGTTCGTCGAAAGGGCGCTCCCTTCTCCCGCTCGCGGGAGAAGGCGGCCCTCGCGTCAGCGAGGGTCGGATGAGGGTCCCTATCGCATTCCGCCAACATTCGACGACGCTGTAGAGCGCCACCTGATCCAACTGGATCGGATGGCGCTCTCGCCTTTTTCGTTGGAGCGAATTCTAATCGATCGACCGATTCCATTCGATCGGAAAGCGCTCTAAGCTCGCGGAACCCTCATCCGACCCGGCTGCGTCGGGCCACCTTCTCCCACGAGTGGGAGAAGGAGAGGCGCGTCGAGAGCGAGCGCGGCCAGCCTCGGTTCACGCCCGCCACGCTTTTCGCGCTGAGACAGTCGACGCTGACAAACAGGATCGGGCGCAATTTCGCCGAGGCGCGAAAGACCCCAGCGGGTTCGGAAACGCGACTTTGGCGCGTCCGCCAAACCGTGGTAACAAATTTCCGAGTTCCTATATCGGCTGCGATCCTCGGCGCTTCCGCCCGCAGGACGCCTTCCCCAACTCCTATCGACCGACCCCATGTCCAAACGCGACTTCTACGAAATTCTCGGCGTCGCCAAGACCTCGACCGACGTCGAGCTCAAGATCGCCTTTCGCAAGGCCGCGATGCAATATCATCCGGATCGCAATCCCGGCGACTCGGAGGCCGAGGCGCGCTTCAAGGAGGTCAATGAGGCCTATCAATGCCTCTCCGACACGCAGAAGCGCGCCGCCTATGACCGGTTCGGCCACGCCGCCTTCGAGCAAGGCGGCGGCTTCGGCGGCGGCGACGGCTTCGCCGCCTCCATGGCCGATATTTTCGACGATCTCTTCGGCGAGGTGATGGGACGGCGCGGCGGCGGCCGCGGCTCCGCTCGCGAGCGCGGCTCGGACCTGCGCTACAATATGGAGATCACGCTGGAGGAGGCCTTCCACGGCAAGGCGGCGACGCTGAAGCTGCCGACCTCCGTCTCCTGCGAGCCCTGCGGCGGCACAGGCGCCAAAAAGGGCTCCAAGCCCAAGACCTGCCCTACCTGCGCCGGTCATGGCCGCGTTCGCGCCCAGCAGGGCTTCTTCGCCATAGAGCGCACCTGCCCCACCTGCCAGGGCCGCGGCGAGGTGATCGACAATCCCTGCACCGCCTGCTCGGGAACCGGCCGCGCCACCATAGAGCGCACGCTCTCGGTCAATGTGCCGCCCGGCGTCGAGGACGGCACGCGCATCCGCCTCGCCGGCGAGGGCGAGGCCGGGCTGCGCGGCGGCCCCTCCGGCGACCTCTATATTTTCCTGTCGGTGAAGCCGCATACGTTCTTCCAGCGCGACGGCGCCGATCTCTATTGCCGCGTGCCGATCTCCATGGTGCGCGCGGCGCTCGGCGGCAAGATCACAGTGCATACGATCGACGGCGGCGAGACCGAGATCAAAATCCCCGAAGGCGCCCAAACCGGCAAGCAGATCAAGGTGAAAGCCAAGGGCATGCCACTGCTGCGCGGTCGCGAATCGGGCGATCTCTATGTGCAGATCAGCGTCGAGACGCCGCAAAGTCTCACCAAGCGCCAACGCGAGCTGCTCACCGAATTCGAGGAGGAATCGTCCCACCAGACGCATCCGGAGGCGACCGGATTCTTCGCGAAGATGAAAGACCTGTTCGGCAAATGAGGCGGACGCCATTGACCGGGCGTGCGACCTCATACATGTTCGCGCGCGTTTGGAACGATCGAGAGGCTGTCTCAGCGTGTCACTGAATATCGAGCCACTGAAATCCGCTCTCGCCGATAATGCGCGCTTTCTGCGGTCTTGGATGGAAAATCCTCGCGGCGTCGGCGCCGTCTCGCCCTCGGGGCCTATGCTCGCCCGCGCCATGGCGAGCTATGTCGATCTTTCCCGCGAGGGGCCGATCGTCGAGCTCGGACCGGGCACCGGCCCGGTCACGCAGGCGCTGCTGGAGCATGGGGTTCCCGCCTCGCGCCTGCTGCTGGTCGAATATGAGACCGCCTTCTGCGATCTCCTGCGCCAGCGCTTTCCGGGCGTCGAAGTGGTGCAGGGCGACGCCTACTCGCTGAAGCAGACGCTGGCCGGCAAGGTCGAAGGGCCGATCTCCACCATCGTCTCGAGCCTGCCGCTGCTCAACCAGCCCGAATCGGACCGGTTGCGCCTGCTCGATCAGGGCTTCGAGATGATGGCGCCGGGCGGCATCATCATTCAGTTCACCTATGGCCTGTTCTCGCCCATGCCGCTGAAGCGCCATCCGAATGGCTCCGCCTTCACGGCTACGGGCTCGCAGGTCTGGGCGAATATTCCGCCGGCGCGCGTGTGGCGCTACAGCCGGCGGGCGGGCTGACATGACGAATGGCGCGACGATCCCGGCGCGAGATCGCCTCATCGTCGCGCTGGACGTCGACGGTGTGGAAGCGGCGCGCGTGCTCGTCGCGCGGCTCGGCGATTCGGTCTCCTTCTACAAGATCGGCATGGAGCTCGCCTATGGCGGCGGCCTGCCGCTGGTCGAGGAGCTGAAGGCCGGCGGCAAGAAGGTCTTCGTCGATCTGAAGCTGCACGACATCGGCCAGACGGTCGAGCGCGCGACGCGGCAGATCGCCCGGCTCGGCGCGGATTTCCTCACCATTCACGGCTTTCCGCAGACGATGCGCGCCGCCCGCCAGGGCGCGGGCGATAGCGGCCTGCGGCTGCTCGCCGTCACGGTGATGACCTCCTATGACGATTCCGATCTCGCCGAGGCCGGCTATTCCATCGGCGTCGCCGAGCTGGTTTCGCGCCGCGCGATTCAGGCGAAGGACGCGGGAATCGACGGGCTGATCCTGTCGCCGCAGGAAGTGGCGCCGATTCGCGCGCTCGTCGGGCCGAAAATGGCGCTGGTGACGCCGGGCGTGCGCCCCGCCGGCGCCGCGCTCGGCGATCAGAAACGCGTGATGACGCCGGGCGAGGCCATCGCCGCCGGGGCGGATCATCTCGTCGTCGGCCGGCCGGTGACGCAGGCGCCCGCCCCACGCGCCGCCGCGGACATGATCGTTGCGGAAATCTCCGCCGCTATGGGCGGCTGAGCGCGCCCTTCACAGCAGCGCCAGCTCCCGCAAATCGCGCTCGACCTGTTCCGGGCTCTCGAATCGCGTCGCATGCATGCCGACAGCGCGCGCGCCTTCCACATTGGCCGCCGAATCATCGATGAAAATGCAGGCCGCCGGATCGAGCCCATAGCTCTCGAGCAGCAGCCGATAGATGGCGGCGTCGGGCTTCAGCAGCCCCACCCTGCCCGAGACGACGACGCCCGCGAAGCGCTGGAAAAAATCAAAGCGCGGGAAGGTCTCCACATATTTTTCATCCGAGAAATTGGTGAGCCCATAGAGCGGCGTCCCGCGCGCGGCGAGCCGCTCCAGCAGCGCCACCGTGCCGGCGATGGGGCCGGTGATCATCTCGCTCCAGCGCGTATCATAGGCGCGAATGAGATCGGCGAGATCGGGAAAGAGCGCGACGCGCTCGGCCACCGCCTCGGCGAAGGGGCGCCCGCGATCCAATTCCAGATTCCAATCCGAGGTGCAGACCTCGCCGAGGAAGCGCTCCATCGCCTGCGAATCGTCGAAGAGCTTGCGATAGAGATAGCGGGGATTCCAATCGACCAGCACATTGCCGACATCGAAGACGACGGTGGTGACGTGGGATTTCACGAACATTCGGGGGCTCCGGGCTAGCGGGGAGCATATACCGACGGCCTGTGACGACAATTGGAGCGGCACGTTTCATTCCGGCGGCGCGCGCGCTATGACGAGGTCCGGTCCATGACCGGGAGCCCGCCTTGCGCATCGCCACTTGGAACGTCAATTCCGTCCGCCAGCGGCTAGAGCCGCTCACTGCCTATCTGCGCGAGGTCGCGCCGGACGTGCTGTGCCTGCAAGAGATCAAATGCGAGGACAAGGCCTTCCCCCGCGCCGAGATCGAGGATCTCGGCTATAATGTCGAGACGCATGGGCAGAAGACCTTCAACGGCGTCGCCATTCTCTCCAAGACGCCGATAGAGGTGGTGCGCGGCCTGCCGAAATTCGAGCATGATCCGCAGGCCCGCTACATAGAGGCGGTCGTCTCCACCGATCATGGCGCCGTGCGCGTCGCCAGCATCTATTTGCCCAATGGCAATCCGCCGGACACAGAGAAATACACATATAAGCTCGCCTTCATGGACTGCCTCATCGCCCATGCGGCGAGCCTTCTGGCGCTGGAGGAGCCGGTGGTTCTGGCCGGCGACTACAATGTCATTCCCGCGGCCGGCGACGTCCACGACCCCAAAGCCTGGGCCGGCGACGCGCTGTTCCTGCCGCAGACCCGCGCCAAATTCCAGGAGCTGCTGAACCTCGGCTATACGGAGGCTTTCCGCGCCTCGACCGACGCCACCGGCCTCTACACATTCTGGGATTATCAGGCCGGCGCCTGGCAGAAGAACAATGGCATTCGCATCGACCATCTTCTGCTCTCGCCGCAGGCCGCCGACCGCTTGCAGAGCGTGACCATAGACAAGGAGCTGCGCGCCGGCGCAAAGCCCTCCGACCATGTGCCGATAAGATGCGAGCTGGAATGACTCCCATCATCACGCGCGAAGCATGGACGCTCACGCCATGACCGATGTCTGGTTCTATCATCTCCAGCGCCTCCCGCTGGAGAGCGCTCTGCCCAAGCTGCTCGAGCTGTCGCTGGCGCGCGACTGGCGCGTCGTGGTGCAGGCGACCAGCGCGCGGCGGCTGGAGGCGCTCGACGATCTGCTCTGGTCCTATGCGGGGGAGAGCTTTCTGCCGCATGGCTCGGCGAAGGACGACGATCCCGAGACGCAGCCGATCTTCCTCGCCATCGGCCGCGACAATCCCAATCGCGCCCATGTCCGCTTCTTCGTGGAAAATGCGGAGCTTTCCCCCGTGCTCGCCGACCCCGCGAGCGCGCCGGAAGCGCGCGCCATACTCATGTTCGACGGCAATGACGAGGCGGCGGTGCAGGCCGCGCGCGCGCAATGGCGGCAGCTGAAGACGGAAGGCCACACGCTCTCCTATTGGCGCCAGAGCGAGGAAGGCAAATGGGAGAAACAGGCGTGACCGAAGAGTTTGTCGCGCGCCGCGCCGCCGCGCGCGCCCGTCTCGACGAGATCGACCCGCATAAAACGCCCGGCGGCGTCGAGGCCGATCCGCAGCGCAAGGATTGGTTCGAGGCCGTCTATCGCCTCGCCGAGGGCGACGCCGCCGGCGTGCCCTGGGCGCATCTCGCGCCGCATCCGCTGCTCGCCGACTGGCTCGCGACCCGGCGCCTCGACGGTCTGCGCGCGCTCGATATCGGCTGCGGGCTCGGCGACAACGCCGAGGCGCTCGCCGCCGCTGGCGCGAATGTGACCGCTTTCGATCTGATAGACGAGGCCGTCGCCTGGGCGAGGCGCCGTTTTCCGCAGAGCGCCGTCGCTTATCGCGCCGCCGACCTCTTCGCCACGCCTCAGGAATGGCGCGGCGGCTTCGATCTCGTCCATGAATGCTACACGCTGCAGGCGCTGCCCGACACGCTGCTGGATGCGGCGGCGCAGGCGCTCGCCGGCCTCATCGCGCCGGGCGGGCTGCTGCTCGTCATCGCCCGCGCCCGCGACGAGGGCCAGGAGGTGGGCGGGCCGCCCTGGCCTCTGCCGCCGAGCCGCATGGAAGCGCTCGCCGTGGGCGGCTTGCGTTGCGAGACGCTCGAGGATATTTCCGCGACGAACGCCATGGTCCGCCATTGGCGCGCGGCCTTCCGCCGGGACGGCTGACGGGACGGGAGCGATATGACCGACGCGCCGCTACTCTCGATCAAAGGCGCGTCCAAGCGCTTCGGCGCGATCGCGGCGCTCGAGGACGTTTCGCTCGAGGTGGGCGCCGGCGAGTTTTTCGCGCTGCTCGGCCCGTCGGGCTGCGGCAAGACCACGCTGATGCGCCTCGTCGCCGGCTTCGAGACCTTGGACGCCGGCCGCATCGAGATCGGCGGCGCCGATATGAGCGGCGCGCCGCCGCATCGCCGGCCGGTCAATCTCATGTTCCAATCTTACGCGCTGTTTCCGCATCTCTCCGTCTTCGACAATATCGCCTTCGGCCTGCGCCGCCAGGGCAAGGGCAGAGCGGAGACCGCCGCCCGCGTCGCCGAGCTGCTGCAAATCGTGCGGCTCGAGGGCGTCGAGGCGCGCCGGCCCGACCTTCTCTCCGGCGGCCAGCGCCAGCGCGTCGCGCTCGCGAGAGCCCTCGCGCCCAGCCCGCGGCTGCTGCTGCTCGACGAGCCCTTGGGCGCGCTCGATCGGCAATTGCGCGAGGAGACGCAATTTCAGATCAAGGAAATCCAGCGCAGGCTGAAGACGAGCTTCGTCGTCGTCACGCATGATCAAGACGAGGCGCTGGTGATGGCCGATCGCATCGCCGTGATGCGCGCCGGCCGCATAGAGCAGATCGGCGCGCCGACGCAGGTCTATGAGCGCCCAGCGACGCGCTTCGTCGCCGGCTTCATCGGCCAGATGAATTTCCTCGAGGGCCATATCGAGAACGGCGCTTTCGTCGGCGCCTTCGGCCGTCTGCCGGCGGAAGGCGGCGGCCTCTCGCAAGGCGCGAAAGCCGTGCTCGCCGTGCGGCCGGAGCGCATCGCCATCGCGCCAACGACCGAAGAAACCCCAGGCTTCGACGGCGTGGTGGAAGACGTCGCCTTTCGCGGCGAGACGACGCATTTTCGCCTGCGCCTTTCCGGCGGCGAGGCCTTGCGCGTCTCGCGCGGCGCCGATAGCGGCGCGCCTTTTTGCGTCGGCGACACGGCGCGCATCTCCATCGCGCCCGAAGCCGGGCGCATCTTCGCGAGCGAGTGATGCCGGAGGGCGGCAAAAGACGCAGGCTCACGCGCGGCGAGACGCTCGTCATCGCCGCGCCCTACGCCTGGATCGCGCTGTTCTTCCTCGCGCCTTTCGCGCTCATCGTCAAAATCTCGCTGTCGCATCCGGCGCAGACGCGCCCGCCCTATGAGCCCGTCTTCGATGGCGCCGGCCTCGCCGGCTTTTTCGAGAAGCTCTCGCAGCTCGGCCTCGACGCCTATCGCGGCCTCGCCGAGGACACGCTCTATCTCGATTCCTATCTCTCCTCTTTGACCATCGCCGGCGGCGCGACGCTGGTCTGCCTTCTCATCGCCTATCCTTTCGCGCTCGCCATAGCGCGCGCGCCGCGCCGCTTGCGCCCCGTGCTCATCGGCTTCGCTGTCGCGCCCTTTTGGACGAGCTTTCTGATCCGCGTCTACGCCTGGATCACGCTGCTGAAGGACGAGGGGATCATCAATCATGCATTGATGGCGCTCGGCGTTATCGACGCGCCTCTGCCCATGTTCGCGACCAGCGGCGCGGTGGTCGTCGGCATCGTCTATTCCTATCTGCCCTTCATGCTGCTGCCGCTCTATGCGGCGATCGAGAGGCAAGACGCTTCGCTACGCGAGGCCGCCGCCGATCTCGGCGCGACGCCGTTCCAAGTCTTTCTGCATGTCACTTTGCCGCTGTCGCGCCGCGGCATCGTCGCCGGCGCGCTGCTCGTCTTCATTCCCTCGGTCGGCGAATTCGTCATTCCCGATCTGCTCGGCGGCTCCGACACGCTGATGATCGGCCGCACATTATGGAATGATTTCTTCGCCAATCGCGATTGGCCGGCGGCCTCCGCCGCGGCTGTGGCGCTGCTGGCGCTGCTGCTCGTCCCCATTCTTCTCTATGAGCGCGCGCAATTGCGCGAGGGCGCGCGATGAGCGGCGCGCGTCTTCTGCGCCTCGCCGCGCTGCTTCTCGGCTTCGGCTTTCTCTATGGGCCGATCGTCATATTGGCGACGATGAGCTTCAACGCCTCGCGGCTGGTGACAGTGTGGGGCGGCTTCTCCACCAAATGGTACGCCGCCCTCCTCCATGACGAGCAATTGTTGCGCGCGGCGCAGATCAGCCTCTCCGCCGCGGCGCTCTCCGCGCTCATCGCGACGCTCAACGGATTGCTGGCGGCGCTGGCGCTGGCGCGTTTCGGCGGCTTCCGCTCGCGCACGCTCTTCGCGGGCTCCATCTATGCGCCGCTGGTGATGCCGGAAGTGGTGCTCGGCCTCGGCCTGCTGCTGGTCTTCGTCGCTTTCGGCGTCGAGCGCGGCTTTCTCACCCTCGTGCTGGCGCACGCCTCCTTCACAATGTGCTTCGCCACTGTGATGATCCACGCCGCGCTGAAAGGCTGCGACCGCACGCTCGAGGAAGCGGCGATGGATCTCGGCGCGACGCCGGTCCGCGCCTTCGCGCTCGTCACCCTGCCGCTGATCGCGCCCTCCGTCGTCAGCGCCTATCTCCTCGCCTTCATCATCTCGCTCGACGATCTCGTGATCGCGAGCTTCACCACCGGCCCCGGCGCCACCACCTTGCCGATGCGCATCTATTCGCAAGTGCGGCTCGGCGTGTCGCCTGAGGTCAACGCCATTTCGACGCTGCTGCTCGGCTTCGTCGCCATCGCGCTCGGCCTCTCGGCGCTGCTCACGCGCGGGCGCGCCAAGGGCGGCGGGGCGGGCTAGCCGGGCTCTCTGCGCTCTACGTCACTCGGACAACCAAGCCTCTGCGTGATACAGAGATCGCGGGCCGAGAAGTGGCGCCATCCGCTTCCACAGGCCCTCAGTTTGGACAGCCCGAACCGCCAAAGCTTCGATCAGGCCTGTAGCGACAACGGTCCTCAATCCGTTATCGCCACTCTCCATAGCCTGCTCGATCAACGAGAACAGGCGGCGGTTGGCGTCGACGTCCGTGCTATCGAAGTCCTCGGCGATCCGATAGCCTAGGGCGGCGAGGAGCGTCGTGACAGGCGGCTCTTCCGACCCCCACGCGTCGAGGATTTCCTCGTATGCAGCCTGCACGCCACCAGAGGCGGCAACCAATGCGCCCAAAAGCTCCTCACGACCCATCATTGCCGCCCCCGAGCTCGCTGCGGTCTCGTGACGCTCGCGCGAGTGAACGAGAAAAACAGCGGGAAGCTCTCACCGCTCCTTCGCCGCGCCCGCCTCCGGCTCGACGCGCGGCAGCAGCGGCGCGGCCGCGCCCGAGCGCTTGATCAGCGCGGCGGCGTCCGGCGCGAAGACGGGATCGTCCCAGGCGCCGGAGAGATCGAAGCCGATCTGCACGCCCTTCTCGCGCGGCTTGCCGGCGGCGTCGGCCTCATTGGCCTGCGCCTTCATCGCGAGGCTGCGCTCGGGAATGCGCGTCTGGCCGGCGAAGGCCAGCGCGAAGCCCGGCCCATGCGCCTGGCCGTCCTCTATATTCGCGGTTCCTTTGACGATCTTGATGGTCGCGCTGGCGCGATCCACCAGCGAATGGCCGGAGCGAATATCCATCGCGCTCGACAAAGGCCGCTTGTCGACGCGGCGCAGCGCGCGCTCGAGATCTATGCCGCCGACCTCGCCCTCGCTCAGCGTGAGGCTGGCGCGGCCGTCGAGATCGCGCGTGATCTGCGCGACGCTGTCGCCAGTGGCGTCGAGCGTGAAATTGGCGTCCAGCGCGCCGCCGAGATCGGGCCGTGCGGCGAGGTCCCAGGCGAGCGCGCCGGCGTCGACCCCGGTCAGCTGCGCATTGCCGTGAAACTCCAGCGCGCCCGCCGCATTGGCGGCGAAAGTGGCGCGGCCCTTCACCGTCCCCTTATAGGCCTGCGCCTCGGCGAGCGAGAGCTCGAGCCTTCCGCCGCGCAGCAGCAGCGATAGAGCGGCGTCCTCGAGATTCAGCCGCAATATGCGGGCGCGCGTCGCCGAAAGGCGCAGATCGACATCGGCGTCCTGAATATTCGGCAGGACGAAAGCGTCGCGGCTCCATTGGCCGTCGGCGCCGGAGAGCGGCGGCAGATCGGCGATCATCGGCTTCAGCGACACGAAATTGCTGGCGAGAGTCGCATGGACGATGGGCTTTTCGCCCTCGTGCCGCAGCGCGAATGTGCCCTCGAACTCATTGTCGTCGGCCGAGAGCTTCACATCGGTCAGCTGAAAATCGCGCAGGCCGACGCTGGCCTTGGCGGAGAGCTGCACATTCTCGAAGGCGCCGGGCAGCGGCGCGCTCACCTTGGCGAGGCCGAGCGCATGGCGCAGCGAGGGCGAAGAGGCGTTGAGCCGCCCCATATAGCGCGGCTTGGCGCCGATCTGGCCGAAGCCTTCCGCCTCCAGCCGCACGCTGTCCGAATCGAGCCGCACAGTGACCGGCGTCTGCTCGCCGCGCAGCAGCGCGCCGGGCTTCAGCACCCAGAGCATGGCGCGCGGCCGCTCGCCGCCCCAGGAGAAAGCGGCGTCGAGCGTCGCCGGCGAGCCGACGGTGCGCCAATCGAGCGTCGCGTCAATGTCCTGCAGCGTTTCCTCGCCGCCCGAATATTTGAGCCTTGCGACGCCGGAGACGATGGAGACGCCGCCGAGCCGGGCGCGATCGGCCTTCTCGGCCGCCGGCGTCGAGGGCCGCGCCGCCGCGGCGCGCACAGCTGCGCCGGACGTGCTCATCGGCTTGCGATCGAGATCGACCTCTATGGCGGGGCGGATGAGCTCGATATCGGCGATTTCCAAACGGCCGGCCAGCAGCGGCAGCAGCAGCACATTGCCGTGCAGCCTCTCCGCCTCGATGGTCAGCGCGGCGGTGGGATCGGCGAAGGCGATGCTGTCTATGGTGATGTGCGGGCGCGGCAGCAGCGAGAAGGTCGAGCGGCCTTTGGCGGCGATGAACAGGCCGGATGAGGCGTTGAGCTGGCCCGAAATCTCCTCGAGCAGCGCATTGGTCGAGAAGGTCCAAGGCGCGAGCGCCGCGCCGAGCGCCACTGCGGCGACGGCGCCGAGAGCGATCAGCCAGCGGCGCGAGAGGCGCGGGAAAGGCAGGCGGCGGCTTTGGCCCAAGGGCTTGGATCCTTCGATTTCGCGCATCGGGCCGGTCGAGTGCGACATTCCATCGTCCATGTAGAAAAAAGCGGGCGGCCGCGGGCCGCTGGCGATGCAGCGCGCGCCCTCGGCGAGGGCGCGAGACGAGAACAACATGCCTTTATCGCTCTGCCGCTACGCGAAAAGGCCCGCGCGCCAAAAGCGCGCGAGGCCGGACCATGGCGGCAAAGGGCGGCGAGATCGTGGCGGCGCGAGGCCCTCAGTATTTGCGCAGAAGGCTGACCAGACGGCCTTGGATGCGGACGCGATCCGGCCCGAAAATGCGCGTCTCATAGGCCGGATTGGCGGCCTCGAGCGCTATTGACGCGCCACGCTTGCGCAGGCGCTTCAATGTCGCCTCCTCGTCGTCGATGAGGGCGACGACGATATCGCCGGTGTCGGCGCTGTCCTGCTTGCGCACCACGACGACGTCGCCGTCGAGAATGCCGGCCTCGATCATCGAATCGCCACGCACCTCGAGCGCGAAATGCTCGCCGCCGCCGAGCATATCCGGCGGCAGGCTGATGGTGTGGCTGCGATTCTGCAGCGCGGAGATGGGCGTGCCGGCGGCGATGCGGCCCATGACCGGAATCGCCACCTGCTGATCGGACTCGGGCTCGCCGGCCGGAACGGGCCGCACGCGGCCGAGCGCGCCCTCTATGACCGAGGGCGAGAATTTGCCGCCGCGCGCGGCGACGCGGGGCGTCGCCGATTCGGGCAGGCGCAGCACCTCGAGCGCGCGGGCGCGATTGGGCAGACGGCGGATGAAGCCGCGCTCCTCGAGCGCGAGAATGAGCCTGTGAATGCCGGATTTGGAGCGCAGATCGAGCGCGTCCTTCATCTCGTCGAAGGAGGGCGGCACGCCGGTCTCCTTCAGGCGCTCATGGATGAAGCGCAGCAGATCGCTCTGTTTCTTGGTCAGCATGGAAGCCCCCCGGCGCCGCCCGCCCGCGTCGCGCCACGTCCGAACCTAGCCATGATGGCGCGGGTTCATAAACAAATCATGAACGGGAGGATAGGCGTTCTCGGTGCGTTCCGCAAGGGAGACTCTTCGGCGGTCCTTGGTCAGGGAGCATGAATGCATTTCCAGTCAGAAACATCGTGATCCAAATCTATTCGGGCTCGCTGAGAACGCCATTCAAGCGATTTATCCCGACTGTTAATGACAAACCACTGCCCTCGGTCATTAACATTGTCCCGTCCCGAAGAACGGAATGGCCCCGCAATCACCCCGTTTTCATACCCCTTTGAGATGACGCTAAACTTGTCGGTATCACAAAACCAATCAGGCCAACCCAATTGCACGCCTCCAGGCACACGCTTGTTAATTTCATGCCAGTATTTTGCTACCCCTCCGCGAGGAGAAACTTTGTTTGGCGGGACCCCTAGTTGTTGTCTCACATACGCCTCATCGAACCACTCTTTCTCGACTACAACTTCTGCTGGCGGGAACATAAAAGCCTCGTTTGTTGATAACAATACATAAAGATCAGATCGTGAGCTAAAAAATAAAATAGTAGCCCCACTGTCAAAATGGGTCTGCGACGCCACATCACTCTTCTGAACAGCCCAATGCTCAACCGATAATTTTCCCCCAAACTCTTTAGCCGTGTCAAAAACTTCTCGGTCAATATTCGATAAGAAAAACCTATCTTTATTTAGCTGAAAAATGCCAAGAATTATTGCGGAAAAGACGGCGCCAGCCACGAACCATATCAGACGCCCCTTCATGTCATTTCGAGCAAGAAAAACTAGATACCCGGATGCCACGGCAGCGGCTAGGAGAACGACGGTCGCCGCGATAGGCAACCCTTCCCAGTAGGCGGAAACGAGGGCCGGCAACGAGGTTGCAAAGGGCCAAATTTGCGAACCGGCATTTATTATAACATCAACTATCCGTTGATGTGACGCCGTTGCGGGCTCAGATTCTCTAGTTTCCATTCGCTAAGAATAGCAGAGTTCTTGCTTGATTCGAAGAGTCGCTCACACAGGCTACGATCCTACGGTTCCGCCCCTCTACTGCGCCGCCGCCGCCTCCACCCCCAGCATCGGCCGCACATGCCGCGCGAAATCCTCTAGCGAGCGCAAGTTCTTCTCCGCATCCCGTGAGATCGGCTTCAGCAATATCGCCCGCGCGTCGGTCTCCTCGCGATAGGCGGCGATCTTCTCCGCCACTTCGTCGAAATCGCCGATCAGCGAGCGTTGCAGCAGCCCTTCCTCGGTCAGCGAGGCCGGCGCCGCGCCGTCCTGGCGGGCGAAATTGCCGCGCATGCGCTCGGCGAAGCGGGAGAGGAAGGGAACAGCCTCGGCCAGCGCCTGCTCGCGGCGCGGCGCGGCGAAATAGAAGCGCGCCATGGTGAAGCGCGGATCGCCCTCCGGTCCCGCGGCCTCGCGATAGATGCGCAAGGTCTCCTTGATCTGTTCTATGGGGAAAGGCGGGCCGGCCATCACGCCATGGCCATTGCGCGCGGCGTAGCGAATCGCCCCCGGCGTGGTGGTGGCGAGATAGGTGGGGATGGGCTTTTGCAGCGGGCGCGGCGTGAGGCTGAGGCCATTGGCCTCGTAATGCGCGCCGGTGAACGTCACTTTGTCTTCATAGAGCAGGCGGTTGACGAGGCCGAGCGCCTCCAGAGTCATCTCCCGCGTCGAATCCTTGCCGGCCCCGAAATGGCGGTTCTGCAATTCGAAAGGCCCGCCGCGCGCCACGCCGAAATCGAACCGCCCCTTGGAGAGCAGATCGATGGTGGCGACATCCTCCGCCACCTGAATCGGATTTCGGAAAGCGAGCAGCACCGCCGCCGAGCCGAGCCGTATCGTGCTCGTCACGCCGGCGAGATAGGAGAGAAGCGTGAGAATGGAGGGACAGGCGGCGTCCGGCTCGAAATGATGCTCGGCGACCCAGGCCTCCTCGAAGCCGAGCGCCTCGGCGTGGCGCACCAGGCGCGTCTGCGTCTCGAAGCAGCGCGCGAAATCCTGCTGCGGGTTTTCGTAAGTGGTGAAGACGCCGAACCGCATGGCGAGGGCCTCGAGATGCGCGCCGCCGATCCCATGCGCGCCTTGGCTATATACGGCAGTTACATATTGTCATACAGGATATGGACGCCGAAGGCCGCCCGCAAGCGCAAAAACATTGGCGTCGCGCGCGAATTTCGGTCGGCCGATAGAAAGCCCTCGTCCAATCCGGCGGATGGGCGTCATAATAGAGAAATCAAATAAAGCGACGAGAAAAACATATTGATCGATCATCGGCGCTGTGACGATTTTCCGATAGAAAGAGTTGAAAAAGTCGCAACGCTCGGCATTGTCGAAAACCAGCACGCGCCGCAAGGGCGCTCATCGCGAAAAAGCGGGCGCCGCGGGGGCGGCGTTCGGGGGACCGCTCACGACGCCGCAGAGGAAGCGCGGCTCGATTTTCGGAGGATTTCATGTCGGTAGCCGCTATGCCATCCCGGCAATTTTTCAGCCGGGAGCGCTCCATCGCAGCGCCCGGCTTCAATCGTTGGCTGGTGCCGCCGGCGGCTCTCGCCGTGCATTTGTGCATCGGCATGGCCTATGGATTCAGCGTGTTCTGGCTGCCGCTGTCGCGCGTCATCGGCGGCGCCGAGCCGAAGGCCTGCCCCGCGGATATGGGCTTTTTCGCCAGCGTCTTCGCCACGAGCTGCGATTGGAAGATCAGCATGCTCGGCTGGACCTTCACGCTGTTCTTCGTCTTTCTCGGCTCCTCGGCGGCGGTGTTCGGCCATTGGCTGGAGACCGCCGGTCCGCGCAAGGCGGGCCTGGCGGCGTCGGTATGCTGGTGCGGCGGCCTGCTGATCTCGGCGGCCGGCGTCTATCTGCATCAGATCTGGATGCTGTGGCTCGGCTCCGGCGTCATCGGCGGCATCGGCCTCGGGCTCGGCTATATTTCGCCTGTCTCGACGCTCATCAAATGGTTCCCGGACCGGCGCGGCATGGCGACCGGCATGGCGATCATGGGCTTCGGCGGCGGCGCGATGATCGGCGCGCCGCTGGCCGACAAGCTGATGTCCTATTACGCCGCTCCGGGCTCCGTCGGCGTGTGGCAGACCTTCGTCACCATGGCGGCGATCTATTTCGTCTTCATGGTCGGCGGCTCGCTCGGCTATCGCGTGCCGCGCGACGGCTGGAAGCCGGAGGGCTGGGCGCCGTCCACGACGGCCGCCAACAAGATGGTGACGAGCCGCCACGTACATCTGAACGTCGCCTGGAAGACTCCGCAATTCTGGCTGCTGTGGGCGGTGCTGATGCTCAATGTCAGCGCCGGCATCGGCGTGCTCGGCATGGCCTCGCCCATGCTGCAGGAAGTGTTCGGCGGCAAGCTCATCGGCCTCGACATCGGCTTTTCCGAGCTCGACGCGGCGCAAAAGGCGAAGATCGCCGCCATCGCCGCAGGCTTCACCGGCCTGCTTAGCCTCTGCAACATCGGCGGCCGCCTCGCCTGGGCGACATGGTCCGACAAGCTCGGCCGCAAGACCACCTACGCCGTCTTCTTCATCCTCGGCATTATTCTCTATTCGGCCGCGCCCTGGGCCGCGCAGCAGGGCAATATCGTGCTCTTCGTGCTGTTCTTCTGCGTGATCCTGTCCATGTATGGCGGCGGCTTCGCCACTATTCCCGCCTATCTCGCCGATATTTTCGGCACGCATTATGTGGGCGCGATTCACGGCCGTCTGCTCACCGCCTGGTCGACGGCGGGCGTGCTCGGTCCGGTGCTCGTCAATTATCTGCGCGACTATCAGCTCGACCACGGCGTCGCGCGTGACGCGGTCTATAATCAGACCATGTATATTCTCGCCGGCCTGCTCATTCTCGGCCTCATCTGCGATCTCTCGGTGCGGCCGGTCGCCGAGAAGCTGTTCATGACCGATGAGGAGGTCGCCGCGGAAAAAAAGACCAGCGTCGCCGCCATCGCGCAGGAAGAAAGAGAGCCGCACGCCGATTTCGAGGATTATGTCGAGGAAGGACAGGCTGCGGAAGCCGCTGCGGCCGAGGCGCGCCGCGCCGCCGCCGCGCAGAATGGCAATTCGCGCATTCTGCTCTTCGCCGCCTGGGCCGCCGTCGGCATTCCGCTCGCCTGGGGCGTGTCGATCACGCTGCAGAAGACCTTCGTCCTCTTCCACTGACGGAGGCCTCATGCGCGCGCGCAATCTTCTCGGCTTCGCGCTGGCGTTCTTCGCCGGCGCGGCGCTGGCCGACGGCCCGCCGCCGGCCATGCTGCAGAGCGAATTGAAATATGCGCCCGTGCCGATCTTTTCAGGCGTCAGCGCCGCGCCGGTCAGCGGCACGGCGACGCAGCCGGGCGCGCTCTATGCGCTCTCGGTGAAATATGCGGCCGGCGCGAAATCGCTGCCGCATACGCATCCCGATGCGCGCCTGGTGACGGTGATCTCCGGGCGCTTCTACGCCGGCGTCGGCGGCGAGCTCGACGAGAAATCGCTGCGCCTCCTCGGCCCCGGCGATTCCATCGTCGTGCCGGCGGAGACGGTTCATTTCGGCTGGGCGAAGGACGGTGAGGTCCTATTGCTCGAGACTGGCGTCGGCCCTTCCGGCGCCAGCCTGTGGCCAAAGCCCGCTCCACAGCGCTGATCGCCTTCGTGCTCTTCGTGTCTTCGTGGTAGATCGAAACCACAAGGACACGAAGGACGCCGAAGCTGCTCACCCTCCTCCATACGGCCGATTGGCATCTCGGCGCGCAGCTGCAAGGCTGGCCGCGCGAGGCGGAGCATCGCAAGGTCCTGCGCGCGCTGGTCGCCATCGCCGCCGAGCGCCGCGTCGATGCGGTGATCGTCGCCGGCGACATTTTCGACAGCCTCAACCCTTCCGCCGAGGCGCAGAAGCTCCTCTACGACACGCTCAAGGAGCTGCGCGCCGCCCTGCCCGCGGCGACCATCGTCCTTCTCGCCGGCAATCACGATCCCGCCGGCCGCATAGAAGCGCCGCGCGCTCTGTTCGATCTCGTCAATGTCGCCGGCGTCGGCACGATCGCGCGCAAGAATGGCGAGATCGACGTCGACGTGCATCTCGTGCCGCTGCGCGGCGCCGACGGCGCGATCGAGGCGCATCTTCTCGCCGTGCCCTATCCGCGCGCCGCCGATCTGCCGGTTCTGGAAGGCGAGAGCGAGGGCTCGCCGGTCGTGCGCTCCGTGCGCACGCTCTATGGCGAGCTGATCGCCGCGGCGCGGGCGCGCATCGGCGCGGCGCCGCTCATCGTCACCGGCCATTTGCATGTCGCCGGCGGCCTGGAATCGGAAGGCGCCGAGCGCCGCATTCTCGTCGGCGGCGAGCATGCCGTTCCGCCGGACGTGTTTCCGCCGGATGTCGCCTATGTCGCGCTCGGCCATTTGCATCGGCCGCAAGCGATCGGGCGCGAGAGCATCCGTTATTCCGGCTCGCTGTTTCCGCTGTCCAAGACCGAGATCGACTATCGTCACGGCGTGTCGATCGTCACGATCGCGGGCGCGGCGACGACGGTCGAGCATGTCCCGCTGCCGCGTCCGACTCTTTGCCTGCGCATTCCGCCGCGCGGCGGCATGGCGCGGAACGATGTCGAATCCGCTTTCGCCGCGCTCGCCCTCGATCCGGCGACGCCAGCGGATGAGAAGCCGTTTATTCACCTCACCATCGCCGCAGAAGGGCCGATCGTCGGCCTGGACGCCGAGATCGACGCGATAGCGGAGAAATTTCCGATCCGCCTCGCCTCGCTCACCGTGGAGCGCCCGCAACGCGCCGAGACGGAGGCGCCGGCGCCCGCCGCTCTGCGCCTTTCGGAACGCCAGCCGGTCGAGCTGTTTCGCGAGGCTTTCGCGCTCACCCACAAAGCCGAGCCGACCGCGGAGCATCTCACTTTGTTCCATTCCGCCGCGATGGAGGAATAGTGCGCATTCTCGCGATCCGCGGCGAAAATCTCGCAAGCCTCGCCGAGCGTTTCGAGATCGATTTCGAGAAGGAGCCTCTGCGCGGCGCCGGCCTCTTCGCCATTACCGGCGAGACCGGCGCCGGCAAATCGACGATTCTCGATGCGCTCTGCCTCGCGCTCTATGACGCTTTTCCGCGCGTCGCCGCGCAGGGCGTCAATGAGAGCGTTCCCGACCCCAGCGGCCAGACGGTGAGCGCCGCCGATCCGCGCTCCATTCTGCGCCGCGGCGCCGGACGCGGCTTCGCGGAGGTCGATTTTCTCGGCCGCGACGGCGAGCGCTATCGCGCCCGCTGCGACATTGCGCGCGCTCGCGGGCGAGCGACCGGCAATCTTCAGCAGCGCAGCCGCGCGCTGCATCGGCTGGATGCGGAAGGCGCGGTGGTTGCGGCAGTCGCCTCGGGCGTCGAGCCTGTGCGCGCCAAGGTCATAGAGCTCACCGATCTCACCTTCGAGCAATTTCGCCGCACCGTGCTGCTGGCGCAAGGCGATTTCGACGCTTTTCTGCGCGCCGATTCGAAAGAGCGCGCCGATCTGCTCGAGAAGATCACCGGCGCCTCCGTCTATGCGGAGATTTCCAAGCGCGTCTATCTGCGCACCAAGGCTGCGCTGGAGGCGCTGGATCGTCTGCGCCGCCGCCGCGACGAGATCGGCCTGCTGCCGGCGGAAGCGCGCGCCGCGCTGGAGAACGAGCGCGACACCTCCGCCGCCGCCCGCGCCGAGGCTGCGCGCGAGCGCGACGAAGCCGCCGCTCTGCTGCAGCGCCATGCGGCGATCACGCAAATGGAGACGCGCCTCGCCGAGGCGGAAACCCGCGAGCAGTCGGCGCTCGCCGCGCAGGAATCCTTGGCGGAAACGCGCGAGCGGGCGAAGACACTCGATCTCGCCGAGCCGCTGCGCGCGCCCCTCGCCGCGCGCGAGGCGGCGACGCAAAATCTCGCGCGTGCGACGATCAGCGAGATCGCCGCGCGCGAAGCCGCAGCGAAAGCGCAGGCCGCGCTCGAGGAGGGGCGCGAGAGAGAAGCGCAAAAGCGCGCGCGTTTGGAGGCGGCGGAAACCGAATTCAAACACTTCGGCCCGCTATGGTCGGCGGCCGAACATCTCGACGCCGAAATCCTCGCGGCGGAGCGAGAGGCGATGCAAGCCGAAAAAATCGCGCATGAGGCCGCGCGCATCGCGCAGCAGAAAGCCGACGAAGAGACCGCGCTGATCGCGCAAGTCGCGACCGCGCGAGCAGGAGCCGAGACGGTGCGCGCCGCGCTGGAGCGTCTCGCCACAGCAGAGCCGCTGCTCACGCGCTGGAGCGAAATCGCCGAATGGCTTGGACGTCGAGGCGAGGCGGCGAAGTCGCTCGCCCGCGATGCAACGCGCGCGAAAACGCTCGGCGCGGAGATCGACGCCGCGACGCGCGAGATGGAGACGCTCGATGGCGCGGATCGCGAGGCGAAAGCCGAGCGCGCCACTCTGGCGGAACGGATAGAGACGCGCAGCGCCGCGCTCGCGCAGCTGAAGGAAGACGAGGCGAGCGAGCGCCGCCGCGCGCTGGACGCGCTCGCGCGTCTCGCCGCGCAGATCGAGACGCAAATGCGCCGCCATGCGAAGGCGCGAGACCTATGGCGCCGCGCCATGCTCGATCTCGAGGGCGCGAATGTCGTGCAGGAAAGCGAGACGCGCGCGCTGCGCGATGCGAGCGACGCGCGCGAGCTTTGCGAGGCGAAGCGCGGCGAGGTGGAGCGGCTGGGCGAGATCGCCGACGCCGCCGTCTCCAAGCAGGCTTTGGCGCTACGCGCGAGCCTCGTCGATGGCGCGCCCTGCCCGGTCTGCGGCGCGCGCGCGCATCCCCATGCGCATGAGAGCGAGGCCGCCGATGCGCTGATCGCCGAGCTGCGCGCGCGACGCGACGCGCTGCGCCGCGAGATGGTGGAAGCCGAGCGCGCGATCGCCGCGGCGAGCGGCCGCCTCTCCGCAGCGCAGGAGCGCGCCGCCGACGCCACGCGCCGACGCGACGAGGCGCTCGCCGAAAGCGACGAGGCCGCGAGAGATTACGATGAAGCGCGCGCGCGCTGGCCCGCGGATGCGCCGGCGCCGACCTCGATCGAGGATAGCGCATTGCTCGCGCGCCTCGCGGAAAGCCTCGAGCGCGAGAGCAATGCGCTCGACGAGCGGCTGAAGAGCGCGCGGGCGCTGCGCGCCGATATGGATGCGCTACGTCTCGCGCATGATCGTCTCGCCGCCGCGATCGACGAGCGCCGGCAAAGGCGCGACGAAATTGTCGCGCACATCGCCGCCGCGCGTGAAGAGACGGCGCGCATCGGCGAGACCCGCGCCGCCGCGGCCGAGAGTCTGAGCGCCGTGGATCGTGCGCTCGCGCCCTTTCTGCCGCTCTGCGATCTCTCGCTCGCCGATCTCGATCGCGATGCTGAGGGCGCCATGCGGCGACTGAGGACGAAAGGCGAGGATTTTCGCAATGCGCAGGAGAGCGCCGCGCATATGGCGCGCAGCCTCGAGGAGCTGACGCAAAATCTCGCCGGCCTGCGCATAGAGGCGCGCGCGCGCGCCGAGGCGGCGGCGGCGGCGAAGTTTCAGCAGAGCGAGCGCGCCAGCGTCCTCGCCGAGCGTCGCGCGCAACGCGGCGAATTGCTCGGCGGCGAGCCGACGGCGATCCATCGCACACGCTGCAATGACGCGCGTCTCCTCGCGCAGCAGGCGCTCGAATCCGCCACGCGCGACAGCGCCGAGACCGAGGCGCGCCGCACGGGCGCCGAGCGCGATCTCGCCCATGCCGGCGAGGCGCTCGCAGAAGCGCGCGCGCGGAGCGAGACGGATGCGCGGAATTTCGCCGACGCTCTGACCATCGCGCAAATCGACGAAGCGGCGGCGCTCACCCTGCTCGCCGTCTCGCCACAGGAGCGAGCCGAATTGCGCGCGCGGCTGGCGACGGCGGACGCAGCGCTCGCCGCCGCACGCACGGAAAAAGAAGCGCGCGGGCGCGATCTCGCCGATGCGCTCGCCGCCGGACGCCCGGAGCAGGATGTCGCAATTGCGGACACGCGCCGCGCCGCGGCGGAGGCGAAATTGGAAGCGCTGGCGCGGCGGCTCGGCGAGATCGGCGAGCGGCTCGCCGCCGATGATCTCGCGCATGGTCGCGCGCAGACGCTGGCCGGCGAGATCGCCGCAGCGGAGGCGACGCATAAGAGCTGGGCCGAGGTCGACGCCGCCATCGGCTCGGCGAGCGGCGACAAGTTCCGCCGCTTCGCGCAGAGCGTGACGCTGGAGCATCTCGTCGTGCTCGCCAATCGCAATCTGGCGACGCTGACGACGCGCTATCGGCTGGAGCGCTCCGCCAGCGACACGGCCGATCTCGGTCTGCAGATCGTCGATCGCGATCTTTGCGACGAGCGCCGCTCGACGCGCTCGCTCTCCGGCGGCGAGCGCTTTTTGGCGTCGCTCGCGCTGGCGCTCGGCCTATGCAGCCTCGAGGGGCGCGGCTCCTTCGTCGACACGCTGTTCATCGACGAGGGCTTCGGCACGCTGGATCAAGGAACGCTCGACGTCGCCATGGACGCGCTGGAGAGGCTGCATGGGCAGGGCCGCAAGGTCGGCGTCATCAGCCATGTCGAGTCGCTGCGTCAGCGCATTCCTGTGCAGATAAGGGTCGAGAAACGCGGCGGCGGCCGCAGCGCGGTGCGCATAGAGGCGCGAGGAGGATGGATCGCTGCGCTGCAACCGACATGATGACGCGGCGCCTCCGACGGTCGTTCGAAAATGGGAATATCAAATGCGGTTCTTCATCGGATTCTTGCTCGGACTCTCTGTCGGAACAGTGTTCGCCTTCCCGATCCTGATCTGGATGGCGACACTGGTCGCGACACTGTTTCGTTTCATCGGACTGCCGAACGAATCGACCTACCCGCAAATCCTGATACCCTTCGTGATTGTCTACTCGGTGTTCGCCGCCTGCTCGATCCGCCTCGCCAAAATTGCTCACGCCGATTCGCTTCTGCTCGGCTTTTTGCTGGCGTTTCCTGTCGTCTCCCTCGGCATTCTCGCCGCCTTGACCATCGGAGAGCAAGCGATCGACTGAATTGACGCGCGCCGGGACGGCCGTGTCATACGTTTTTTTTCTGCCGCCTCACGGCTCTGGATTGCTTCGCTTCGCTCGCAATGACGGCCACGGCGATCATCGCTTCTTCGAGCGAAGCAATCACTTGGAAATGGCCTCACAGCGCGTTGCGATAGGCCTTGCGCGAGAAGATCGTCATGAAGATGATCCACACGTCGAGCGGCAGCGACCAATGGTCGATGTAATAGAGATCATGCTCGACGCGCAGGCGGATCTTCTCCGGCGAGTCGATCTCGCCGCGCAGCCCGTTCACCTGCGCCCAGCCGGTGATGCCGGGCTTCACATTGTGGCGGCGCGCATAGAGGGCGATCTTGCGCTCGAAGATCTGGTCATGCGCCAGCGCATGCGGGCGCGGGCCGACGAGCGACATCTCGCCGCGCAGCACATTGATGAGCTGCGGCAGCTCGTCGATATTGTAGCGGCGGATGAAGCGGCCGACGCGCGTCACGCGCTTGTCGCCGGCTGTCGCCTGGGTGATCTCGCGGCCGTCCTCCATCGTCGTCATGGAGCGGAATTTGGCGATGCGGAAGGGCTCGCGATTAAAGCCGTGGCGGCGCTGGAAGAACAGCGCCGGGCCTTTGCTGTCGAGCTTGATCGCCGCCGCGACGGCGAGCAGCAGCGGCGACAGAGCGATGAGGCCGAGCGACGAGAAGACGATATCGAAGAGCCGCTTGGCGATGATCTCGAGCGAGTCGGCGCGGCGGCCGCTGAGATTGAGGCTGGCGATCGAGCCGATCTTGTTGATATGCGCATCGACGAAACGGTCGAGCACGCGCTCCGGCCCGAGATGAATCGACGCCGGGACGCGCAGGAAGGCGGTCACGCAATCGTCGATGACGTCGGTGCGGCTCCAGGGCGCCAGAATGAACACATCGTCGGGCAGCAGCATGCGCGCGGAGGCCTGCGCCAGAGCGAGATCGTCCTGCATGGCGTCGGCGCGGTCGCGCAGCGCCACGGCGGCGACGACATTCATGCCGCTCTCCCAAGGCTGATAGCGACGCATGAACTCGTCGATGTCGCTCTCGAAACCGACGAGAAACACGCGACGCGCCGAGGCTCCGCCACGCTCGGCGCTGCGCCGAACCACGCCGACCAGCGCCGCGCGCGCCGCATAGACGGAGAGAAATCCCGTCGCATAGAAGAGCACGAAGGCGCCGCGCGAGGATTCCTCGGTCGCCTTGGCGAGAAAGCCGAAGGTCAAGGCGCAGACGAAAGCGACGCTCCACAGCACCGCGCCGCGCCAGCCATGGCCGTCCAGCGTCAGATAATTCTTGATCGCATATTCGTGCCGCATGACGTTGGAGAGCACGAAGAGGATCGCCGCGAACATGCACAGCCGCAGATTGGGAAGCGTCGAGCCGTCATAGCCATAGGCGAAATAATGATACAGCGTCTCGCAGGCGATGGCCGTGGCGAGAATGACCGCCACATCGATCAGCGCCGCGATCACCGAGAAGGAGGCGCGCATCAGCGCCGCATTCGGGCTCGGCATGGCGCGCGACCAGCCGCTGCGCAATGCTGCGCTGTCGGTTCCAGCTTTGACGCGAGCGTCGTCCTTGCGGAGCGACGAAAAGGGAAGATCGGCGATACTCGACACGGCTCGTCTCCAACCCGATACTGCCACCGTGCCGTAATGGAGCAATTCCCCCGTTTTGGCCGGCTTTCGGGTCGGAAGCTGCAAGCCGCCTGCCCGCAGAGCGGCGAAAAAGCGGCGAATCGGAGCGAGCGGCGGGGAGGCGAAAGCGAAGACCGCGCCCAACTCATTGATAAATAAAATATTTACCATATTTCAGGGCGAAATCGCGCGGCCGCGGCGCCGCGGCGCCGAGAGAAGCCTTCACAATGGCGTCATCCTGCCTATAGACTATGGCCGCGGCTCGGGGGCTGGAGGGCGTCCGAACGATTCGCGGAAAGAGGGCCGAGGTGACCGTTCACTTTCGCCAGTCAAATGTTTCGCCGCAGGCCTGTCCTGCGTTGGTTCTCAACGCCGACTATCGGCCGCTGAGCTACTATCCTCTGTCCCTATGGGGGTGGCAGGACGCGATAAAGGCGGTCTTCCTCGACAGGGTCAACATCGTCTCGGAATATGACAAGACGGTCAAAAGTCCGAGTTTCGAAATAAGATTGCCCTCTGTCGTTTCGCTCAAAGCCTATGTAAAGCCCGCCCGCCATCCCGCCTTCACCCGATTCAATGTATTTCTTCGCGACCGCTTCACCTGCCAATATTGCGGACAGCAGGACGATCTCACCTTCGATCACGTGATCCCCCGCTCCAAGGGCGGCGCCACCACCTGGGAAAATGTCGTCGCCGCCTGCTCGGCCTGCAATCTGCGCAAGGCCGACCGGCTGCCGCATGAGGCGCATATGCTGCCGGCCCAGCCGCCCTTTCAGCCGAGCGTCGCCGATCTTCACCGCAATGGACGGCTGTTCCCGCCCAATTATCTCCACGACAGCTGGCTCGATTATCTCTATTGGGATTCGGTGCTGGAGCCCTGATCGCAATCGAGCCACATGCTGCGTCGCCTTCTCGTCGTCTCTTTCGCCTTCGTGCTCGCCGCCGGCGCGGGCATGATCTTCCTGCCGATCGCCGCGCTCAGCGATACCGCGACGCGCGAGGCCGGCTCGTCCCTGGCTATGGGCGCGCTGTTCTGGGCCGAGCCCGATGATGTGGCGGCGGCCTTCGGCTATGTGCTGTGGGCCATGGGGATCGCCGGCTGCGCGGCTCCGCTCGCCATTGTAGCGCTCATCGGCGAGATCGCCGGGGCGCGCGCCTATACTTGGTATGCCGGGGCGACAGCGCTGCTCGCCGCCGCCGCGCCCACGATTCTCCGCGCCGCGCGTGGGAGCGGCCGCCTCGTCGAGGCGAGCCCGGCCGAAGGGCGCTTCGCGCTGCTGTTCTTCCTCGCCGGGGCTTTGACGGGGACGATCTATTGGCTGATCGCCATGCGCGGGCGAGAGCCGCGCGACAGAGAGATGCGCGGTCGCGAGCTGCGCGGCTGATAGCTGACCATCAGGCGGGTCATTGCATGGCGACCATCGATCTGAACGACGCGAAGGCGAACCCCTCCGATCTCGTCGATCGCGCCATGCGCGGGGAGCCCGAGACGATCACGCGTCACGGCGAGCCGGCGGCGGCTCTCGTCTCGATCGAGGCGGCCGGGATCGCCCACGCGGCGATGAAGCGCGATCGACCAAGCCTCGTCGGCTATTTGAAAGCTTTTCCCGGCGGCGAATTGGAACGCGACGGCTGGCCGTCGCGAGACGTCGAGCTTTGACGATACAAATCCGCCGTCGTCGCGCCCCGACGCCTTCCATCGACTGAGAGCGGCAATATTGCGCGCTCAGCGCGATATACCGCCCAGCACGCCGCGCAAAACTTCCTTCGCGATCTGCGTGCCGATGGAGCGCGCCGCCGATTGCACCGCCGAGCGCACGGCCAGCTCGCCGGTGGACATGCGCTTTGGATTCTCGCGCTTGAACAATCCCCCGACCACGCCGCCGAGCGTGCCGATGAGGCCGCCGCCGGCGCTCGCCTGCGTCGTCTGCGCCTCGGGTCGGGCGGGGCCGGCGCCGGCCGAGGTCAAATGGCCCTCGGCGCGCTTCTGCAATATTTCAAAGGCCGATTCGCGGTCGATGGGCGTGTCGTATTTGCCGCGCAGCGCGCTCTCCGCCAGAACATTCGCGCGCTCCTCGGCGGTGATCGGCCCGACGCGCGCGGCGGGCGGCGCGATCAGCACGCGATCGACGATCTCCGGCTTGCCCTTGGCGTCGAGCATGGACACGAGCGCCTCGCCGACGGAGAGCTGCATGATCGCCTCCGCCGTGTCGAAGGCGGGATTTTGGCGGAAGGTCTCCGCCGCCGCGCGCACCGCCTTCTGGTCGCGGGGGGTGAATGCGCGCAGCGCATGCTGCACGCGATTGCCGAGCTGGCCGAGCACGCTGTCCGGCACATCCAGCGGATTTTGCGTGACGAAATAAACGCCGACGCCCTTGGAGCGGATGAGCCGCACCACTTGCTCGATCGCCGTCAGCAGCGCCTTGGGCGCGTCGTCGAAGAGAAGATGCGCCTCGTCGAAGAAGAAGACGAGCTTGGGCTGCGCGAGATCGCCGACCTCCGGCAGCTGCTCGAACAGCTCCGACAAGAGCCACAGCAGGAAGGTGGCGTAGAGCCGCGGCGAGCGCATCAGCTTATCGGCAGCGAGCACGTTGATGACGCCGCGGCCGTCGCGATCGACGCGCAGAAAATCGGAAATATCGAGCGCCGGCTCGCCGAAGAATTTCTCGGCCCCTTGAGTCTCCAGCACCAGCAGCTGGCGCTGAATGGCCCCGACGGTCGCGGGCGCGACATTGCCGTATTTTGTCTTCAAAGAGCCCGCATTGTCGGCGACATAGGTGAGCGCGGCGCGCAGATCCTTGAGGTCTAGCAGCAAGAGGCCCTGCTCGTCGGCGACGCGGAACGTCACATTGAGCACGCCCTCTTGAACATCATTGAGCTCGAGCAGGCGCGCGAGCAGCAGCGGCCCCATTTCGGAAATGGTGGCGCGCACCGGATGCCCCTGCTCGCCGAACAAATCCCAGAACACGACGGGGAAACGGTCCACCGCATAGGCGAGGCCGATCTCGAGCGAACGATCGACGAAAGCCTGGCGCATCTCGCCCGGCTGCGACAAGCCGGCGAGATCGCCTTTCACATCGGCGAGAAAGACGGCGGTCCCCGCATTGGAGAAGCCTTCCGCGAGCTTTTGCAGCGTCACCGTCTTGCCGCCGCCGGTCGCGCCCGCGATGAGGCCGTGGCGATTGCCGACGGAAAGGGTGAGGTAACTATAAACGCCGTCAGTGCTCGCGCCGACGAGGATTTTTCCGGGGCTGGCGTTCGGATCGTCAGTCATGTTCTCGCGCCTGCGCTCAATGGGAGAATCGATGCGCCGACATTATATATCCAGCCGTCGCCGCCGCGGGCGATTTCGTAAGGCGTGCTGCGGCGCGGCGCCGCGGCGACGGCCTCGCTCCGCGGCGACGCTCTGCTGTGACGCTCTGCTGTGACGCTTGGCGAACGCCCCTCCGCAGGCTAAGTTCCGCGCATAGAGAGGAGCGTCACGCGAGATCGCCGCCGCCCGGCCCAGCAGCTCTTCAGAGCCGCCGATGATCGCGATACGCCGCGATCCCCTCGGCCGCGGCGATAACGAGAAACGACGCCATATCTTCGGGAAGAAACGCATGTCCAAGAGCTACGCCAAGAGTTCGCAAAAGGGTCGCGCCAAGGGCCGCGACCTTCCCAAGCTGCCTCTCTTCGCGATCGGCGGAGTCTTCCTTGCGGCCTTCGCCGCATTGGTGGCGTTCACCAGCCTCAAGCCGCCGCCGCCGCCCGCCTCCGCCATCGGCGGGCCGTTCCAGCTCGTCGCGCACAATGGCCAGACAGTCACCGAGAAGGACTTTCTCGGCAGGCCCTTCCTCGTCTTCTTCGGCTACACGCATTGCCCGGACATCTGCCACACCACTCTGTTCGAGATTTCCGAGGTGCTGCGCGCGCTGGGGCCGAAGGCCAATGCCGGCGCATTATTCGTGACCGTCGATCCGGAGCGCGACACGCCCGCCGTGCTCAAGGACTATCTCTCCAATTTCGATCCGCGCATCGTCGGCGTCTCCGGCGAGCGCGCGCAGCTCGATCCGATGCTGAAGGAATATCGCATCTATTCGAAGAAGGCTGCGGAAAGCGGCGAGGACTATGCGGTCGACCACACGACCGTCGTCTATCTGATGGACAAGAACGGCCGCTTCGTCAGCTCCTTCAATGTCGGACGCAAGCCCGCCGACGCCGCGCGCGATCTCGAACGCTTTCTGTGACGCGAGACGCCGAGACGCGAAGACGCAGAGACGCAGAAACGACACAGTCGACATTTTTTTGCGTAAGTCGCGAACTTCCCTGTCGCGACTCGGCGCGGCTTTGCGTTAGCATCGAATCATGCTTCGTCTTCGACGCGACGGGCTCGCGAAAGCCGCGGGCTCCACCGCCCTGACACTCACACATGCGGGCGAGACGCTCACCGTCTCGCTGCGCCGTCTGCGCAGCGCGCGACGCTTCACGCTGCGCGTGCGCTTCGCTGCGCGCGACGCCGTGCTCACAATGCCCGCGCGCGCCTCCTTACGCGAGGCGCGCGAGTTCACCGAGCGTCACGCCGCCTGGATCGCCGCGCGGCTCAACCGGCTGCCGGACACGATTCCCTTTCGCGACGGCGCCGTCGTGCCGCTGCGCGGCGTCGATCATTCCATCGCGCATCGCCCCAGCGCGCGCGGGACCGTGTGGGCGGAGACGCGTTTTGCTCTCGACACGGCGCTCTGCGACGGTTTCGACCTCTGCGTCGCCGGCCGCGAGGAGCATGTGCATCGCCGCATCGTCGATTTTCTGAAGCGCGAGGCGCGCCACGATCTCGAGGCGGCGGTGGAGCGCCACACGCGCGCGCTCGGCCTGCCCGCGCGCAGCGTCGGATTGCGCGACACGGTGAGCCGCTGGGGCTCCTGCTCGGCGTCGGGCTCGCTGAATTTCTCCTGGCGGCTCATCATGGCGCCCGCTTTCGTGCTCGACTATCTCGCCGCGCATGAGGTCGCCCATCTCGAATATCTCGATCATTCGGATCGATTCTGGGCGCTGACGCGGCGCCTCTGCGCGGAGACGGATCGCGCCGAGGGCTGGCTCTCCACGCATGGCGCGCATTTGCATAAATTCGGCGCGACCGAATAGACGCGGCCTTCTCACCTTCCTCTTTATGAAACGACCGCGCCGTCATCGGCGCGGCATGCCTCTTTATGAAACGCGCGGCCCGCCCCTTCGCGAGACGCGCTGTCATCGGCGCGTCATGCCCTTCTAAGTAAAGACGCGCGGTCATCGGCGCTTCACCGCCAATGGTTTCTGATTCGTTAAAATTCTCCTCCCGAACGAATCACGGCCGTTCCGCGGCGCACAAAAATGCGCTATGAAAGAGACAAAGCTCCTTCTTCGGTATTCGCTCATCGAGGTGACGTATGGCCGACGTTATCTTCTACGAGAAACCCGGCTGCGCCGGAAATGCGCGTCAAAAGGCTCTGCTGCTCTCCTCCGGCCATGCGCTGCAGGTGCGCAATCTGCTCGCCGAGCCTTGGAGCGTCTCCAGCCTGCGGCCTTATTTCGGCGAGACGCCGGTGCGCGAATGGTTCAATCTCGCGGCGCCGCGCGTCAAATCCGGCGAGATCGACATAGAGACCGTCACGCCGCAGGCGGCGCTGGTCATGATGATCATCGATCCGATATTGATCCGCAGGCCGCTCATCAAGGTCGGCGGCCGCTGCGAGGCGGGCTTCGATCCTGAGCGGATCGGCGCCTGGATCGGGCTGCAGCCGACCGAGAAGCGGGTGAGCGACACCTGCGTGCGGACCGAAGCGGCGGCGCTACGCGCCGAAAGCGAGGCCGGAGCCGCGCCCGCCGACTGATCGCGGGAGCGAGCGAAGGTCACAAGGAGGTCTGATGCTGTTCCGGCGCGATGTCGCGGGCTCCGGCGCGCCTTGCGGCTTGTATTTCGAGTCGCTGCTCGAGCGTTGCCGCGCGATGCGGCCCATTCGCATCGGCGTGGTGCATCCTTGCGACGCGGTTTCCGTGCAAGGCGCGCTCGCCGCACGCGATCAGGGGCTCATCACTCCCGTTCTGGTCGGGCCGCGCGCCAAAATCATGGCCGCAGCCGCCGCGGCCAATCTCTCGCTCGAGGGCGTCGAGATCATCGACGCGCCCCATAGCCACGCCGCCGCCGACGCCGCCGTCGAGCTGGTGCGGCGCGGCGAGCTCGAGGCGCTGATGAAAGGCTCGCTCCACACCGATGAACTGATGGGGGCCGTGGTGCGCGAGGGAACGGGCCTGCGCACCGAGCGGCGCGTCAGCCATGTCTTCGTTCTCGACGTGCCCAATTACTGCAAGCCTCTGCTCGTCACCGACGCGGCGATCAACATCGCCCCCACGCTCGCAGAGAAGCGCGACATTGCGCAGAACGCCATAGACCTCGCGCATGCGCTCGGCATAGAGCGCCCCAAGCTCGCTGTTCTTTCCGCCGTGGAGACGGTCGACGCCAAGATCCCCTCGACGATAGAGGCGGCGGCGCTGTGCAAAATGGCCGATCGCGGCCAGATCACCGGCGCCGATGTGGACGGGCCTCTCGCCTTCGACAACGCCATCTCGCCGGAGGCGGCGAAGGCGAAAGGCATTGTCTCCAATGTCGCCGGCTATGCCGACATTCCTCCTCGTCCCCGATCTCGAGGCCGGCAATATTCTCGCCAAGCAGCTCGTCTATCTCGCCGACGCCGAGGACGCCGGCATCGTGCTCGGCGCCCGCGCGCCGATCGTGCTGACGAGCCGCGCCGATGGCGTGCGCGCCCGCATCGTCTCCTGCGCGCTGGCGCAGCTCTTCGCCCATCGCGTGGTGGAGGGTGTGTGAGCGCTGCGGCGAAAGTCCTATTGGCGCTCAACGCCGGCTCCTCGAGCCTCAAATTCGCGCTCTATGATGCGGCGACGCTCGCGCCTCTTTGCCGCGGCGGCGTCACCGCCATAAAGGAGAAAGACCAGCCGGCGCGCTTTTCTGTCAAAGGCGAGGTCGCGGCGGCGCTCTCCGCAGGCCCCGGCCCCGCGCCGGACATAGACCATGAAGGCGCGGCGCGCTGGCTCATCTCGGCGATCGGCGAGCGGCTGGCGGAGCTTCCCCTCGCCGCCGTTGGGCATAGGATCGTCCATGGCGGCGCGGAATTCGACCGCCCGGTCCTGGTGACGCCGGACATTTTGCGGCAGCTGGAGGCGCTCTCGCCGCTCGCGCCGAGCCATCAGCCACATAATCTCGCGCCGATCCGCAGCCTGCTCGACAGCGCGCCGAACCTGCCGCAGATCGCCTGTTTCGACACGGCCTTTCACCGCACGCAGCCCCGTCTCGCGCAGCTGTTTCCGCTGCCGCGCGAATTCGCCGAGCGCGGCGTGCTGCGCTACGGCTTTCACGGCCTCTCCTATCAATTCATCGCGGAAGAGCTGCGCCGCCTCGAGCGCGCGCCGGGCCGCGCGATCGTCGCGCATCTCGGCCATGGCGCCAGCCTCTGCGCCATGCGCGATCTCGAGAGCGTCGCCACGACAATGGGCTTCACCGCGCTCGACGGGCTGATGATGGGCACGCGCAGCGGCGCGATCGATCCGGGCCTGCTGCTGCATCTCGTGATGCAGGAGGGCTTTTCGCCCAAAGAGGTCCATGCGCTGCTCTATGAGCGATCCGGCCTGCTCGGCGTCTCCGCGATCAGCGACGATCTGCGCGCGCTCGAGGCGAGCGCTTCCCCCGCGGCGGAGGAGGCAATGGCGCTCTTCGCCTATCGCGCCGCACGCGAGATCGGCTCGCTGGCGAGCGCGCTGAACGGGCTCGACCGTCTCGTCTTCACGGCCGGCGTCGGCGAGAATTCGCCGTCCATGCGCGCGCGCATCTGCGCCTATCTCGGTTTTCTCGGCCTCGCCCTCGACGATGAGGCGAATGCGGCGAATGCTCAGATCATCAGCGCGCCGTCGAGCCGCATCGAGGCCCTCGTGCTTCCCACCAATGAGGAAGCGGTGATCGCCGAGACCGCGCGGGCGCTGCTTCGCGGCTGATGAAGCGCCGAAAATCGCACAGCAATTCGGCGCCGGTCGCATGATTTGCAGGCGCGTTTTCGCGTTGCTGCAGAGCCGCTTTTCACAAATAGCTGAATTGTCGAGATGAGGCTCGCGGCGCTGGTCTGGCGCCCAGATTGCGAGTAGTCTCCCGCCGTGGCGTGAGCCTCGGCGTGGCCCAAAGAGGGGCCAAGATCAGCAACGCCGCTGTTCCGATCGAGTCGCGCCCAAAGCGCGATCGTTGGACGGCGGCTTTTTTTGTCCGTCGCGCCCCGACGGAGCGCGACGCCGACGAGGGGCAGACACGAAAATGATGAGAATGAAACGAAGCGCTCCGCCGCGCCCGATCTTTGTGAGCGCGAAGACTTTGGCCGTCGCCGCCGCTCTGCTCGGCGTCTGCGTCGGAGAGGCCGCAGCGGCGGACGCGCCCGCCAAGCTCGTCGCCGCGCCCGCGCCCGATGTCGCCGCCTCTGCTCCGCCGCCGCCCGCGCCGCTCGGCGTCTTCGGCGCCGATATGCCGGCCGCCGGCAAGCTCGTCGTCTCCATCATTCCGCAATTCGCCAATCTCTCGCATACGCTGAAGGGAACGCGGCAGGTTTCTTCGGAGGAGGTCGTCGCGACGACGCCCTGGTTCGGCCATCCGACATCGAAGCTCCGGCTGGTGCCGCAGAATGTCTCCGTCGCCTCGCAAACGCTGGCGCTCGCCTATGGAATCACCAATTATCTGTCCGTTGTCGTTACCGGCGGCATGATCGAGCGCAATCTCGACATGCTGACATTCCAAGGGCCGACGAGTCTCAACCGACTCGGGCTCAGCCATACGGGAACCGACGGCCTCACCGATTTCACCGCCTCGACGATCTATCGCGCCTATCAGGACCCGATACATCGCATTCAGCTCAATCTGGGCATGAGCTTCCCGACGGGAAGCACCCACAACACATTCCGCCTGCTGCTGCCGGACGGCAGCTATGCGACGAGCCGCGCCTTCTACGCATTGCAGCCCGGCGCCGGCACTTTCGACGTCATGCCCGGAATCGTCTACGCCGGGCATATCGACAAATGGTCCTGGGGCCTCTCCTACCGCGGCCGCTTTCCGCTGGCCGCCAATCCGGAAGGCTATCTCTACGGCGATCTGCACGAGTTCAACGGCTGGGCCGGCTATAGCTGGATAAAGGGCCTTACCACCACTTTCCGCGTCAACGCGACGACGCAGGGCGAGATTCGCGGACTCGATCCGATGATCCGCGGCAAGGCGCAGGCGGCCAATCCCAATTTCTACGGCGGCCAGCGCGTGGAGCTATGGGGCGGCGCGACGATCGGCGGCGGCCTCATCGGCCAGGAGGCGCTCACCATCGCGCTGGAGGCGGGCATTCCCGTCTATCAGAGCCTCGAGGGGCCGCAGCTCTCCAAAAATTGGCAGGCCGGCATGGCGCTGCGCTGGAAAATCTAGAGCATGCTCCCGAATAGTGCGAAGCGGTTTTCGTAAAAAGAACATGCGAACTCGACGCTGAGGGATCGAGCGGCGGGGCGCGGCGCCCCGCCCGCGTTCTCGACATCGCCTGCCGAGCGTGGCACAACCCGCCCCAGAAAATCAAAAGCCGTGGCGGGACGATGACGGATATAGCGGAACTGGAGACCGAGACTCTGGCGGCGATCGCGGCGGCGGCCGACGAGGCCGCGCTCGAGGCCGTGCGCGTCGGCGCGCTGGGCAAGAAGGGAAGCATTTCGGCGCTGCTGGCGACGCTCGGCAAAATGTCGCCCGATGACCGCAAGACCGAAGGCGCCAAGATCAATGCGCTGAAGGACAAGGCCCAAGAGGCGATCGCCGCGCGTCGCGACGTCCTTCAGGCCGAGGCGCTGGAGAAGCGCCTTTCCGCCGAGACCGTGGATGTGACGCTGCCGGTGCAGGAGAGCGGCCAGGAGCTCGGCCGCATTCATCCGATCTCGCAAGTGATGGACGAATTGACCGCGATCTTCGCCGATATGGGCTTCTCCGTCGCCGAGGGTCCGGACATTGAAAGCGACGATTACAACTTCACCAAGCTGAACTTCCCCGAGGGGCATCCCGCGCGGGAGATGCACGACACTTTCTTCTTCCCGCCGGGCGCCGACGGCAAGCGCAAGCTGCTGCGCACGCATACGAGCCCGGTGCAGGTGCGCACAATGCTCACCAAAGCGCCGCCGATCCGCGTGATCTGCCCCGGCCGCACCTATCGCTGCGACAGCGACCAGACGCATACGCCCATGTTCCATCAGGTCGAGGGGCTCGTCATCGACGAGACGACCCATATGGGCCATTTGAAATGGGTGCTGGAGGAGTTTCTGAAGGCCTTCTTCGAGGTGAAATCGGTGAAGATGCGCTTTCGGCCTTCCTTCTTCCCCTTCACCGAGCCCTCGGCGGAAGTGGATGTGCAATGCCGCCGCAAGGACGGCGACATTCGTTTCGGCGAGGGCGAGGATTGGATGGAGATTTTGGGCTGCGGCATGGTGCACCCCAATGTGCTGCGCAATTGCGGGCTCGATCCGGACAAATATCAGGGCTTCGCCTTCGGCGTCGGCATAGACCGTCTCGCCATGCTGAAATACGGCATGTCCGATCTGCGCGCCTTCTTCGAAGCCGATGCGCGCTGGCTGACGCATTATGGCTTCCGGCCGCTGGATTTCCCGACGCTGGCGGGCGGACTGAGCGGGTGATTCCATGGTTGAATATCACCACGAAGCGCTGACCATTCGTCCGATCGCCGCGCATTGCGACGACGGCTTCTTGAATGTGACGCTCGTCGACGGCCGCGAGCTGCGCACGCCTCTGTGGTGGTATCCCGGCCTCGCGAGCGCGTCGCCTTCGGCGCGCAATGTCGTCGAATTCATGCCGATGGGAATGCATTGGCCGCAGATCGACGAAGACATCAGCGTCGCCAGCATGCTGCGCGGTCAAAAAGCGCCGGGCGCGACGCCGCCGATTCAATAGACAGAAAGCTTTCGAAAGCTCGACGAATGAAACTCACACTCTCCTGGCTCAAAGACCATCTCGAGACGAGCGCCTCGCTCGAGCAAGTCGTCGAAACTCTGACGCGCATCGGCCTCGAGGTCGAGCATCTGCACGATCCCGCCGCGCAGCTGAAGGATTTCCGCATCGCGCATGTGATCGACGCCAAGCCCCATCCCAACGCCGATCGCCTGCGCGTCTGCATGGTCGATACGGGCGAAGGCGCGCCGGTGCAGGTCGTCTGCGGCGCGCCCAATGCCCGCACGGGATTGAAGACCGTCTTCTCCGCGCCGGGAACCTATATTCCGGCCAAGAAGATCACGCTCGGCAAGGGCGTCATCCGCGGCGTCGAATCGCTCGGCATGCTGTGCTCGGCCGCCGAGCTGGAACTCTCCAACGATCACGACGGCATCATCGAGCTGCCAGAGGACGCCCCCATCGGCGCGGTCTACGCGCAATGGGCAGGGCTCGACGATCCGGTCATAGAGATCAATCTTACGCCCAACCGCTCCGACGCCGCCGGCATTTACGGCATTGCGCGCGATCTCGCCGCCGCGGGCCTCGGAACGCTGAAGACGCCGGCGGTCGAGACGCTCGAGGGCGGCTTCGCCATTCCGCAGCGCGTCACGCTCGATTTCGTGGATGCGGACGAGCATCTCGCGCCGCTCTTCGCGCTGCGTCTGGTGCGCGGCGTGAAGAATGGCCCGAGCCCGGCCTGGTTGCAGGATCGCCTGCGCGCCATCGGCCTGCGCCCGATCAATGCGCTCGTCGATATCACCAATTATCTGACCTTCGACCGCGCGCGTCCGCTGCATGTCTTCGACGCGAAGAAGGTGGCCGGCGATCTCGTGGTGCGCCGCGCCCGCGCCGGCGAGGAGCTGCTCGCGCTCGACGGCAAGACCTATAGACTCGATGCCGACATGGTCGTCATCGCCGATGACAAAGGCCCCGAATCTCTCGCTGGCGTCATGGGCGGCGAGCATTCCGGCTGCTCCGACGACACGACGGACGTGCTGATCGAGACCGCGCTGTGGGATCCGGCCAATATCGCCCATACGGGGCGCAAGCTCGGCATCTCCACCGACGCCCGCTATCGTTTCGAGCGCGGCGTCGATCCGGCCTTCGCTCTGCCCGGCCTCGAGCTGGCGACGAAACTGGTGCTGGAATTCTGCGGCGGCGAGGCTTCGGATGTCGCCATTTGCGGCTCGGCGGAAACGCCGACGCGCCAGCTGCGCTTCCCCTGGAGCGAGACGAAGCGCCTCACCGGCCTCAACGTCTCGAAAGACGAATCGACCGCCATACTCACGCGCCTCGGCTTCACTGTCGAAGCGGCGGGCGAGGACGCGCTGGTGGGCGTCCCCAGCTGGCGCCCGGACATTGAAGGCAAGGCCGATCTCGTCGAGGAGATCGCCCGCATCGCCGGCTTCGACACCATCGCCGCCGCGCCGCTGCCGCGCAACGCCGGCGTGACCGAGCCGGTTCTCACTCTGCTGCAGAAGCGCACGCGCGCGGCGCGGCGCGCGCTGGCGGCGCGTGGGCTCGTCGAGGCCGTCACCTGGTCCTTCGTCTCCAAGGAGCAGGCGCAGGCTTTCGGCGGCGGCGACGACAATCGCCTCGCCCTCGCCAATCCGATCGCCGCCGAGCTCTCCGACATGCGACCGAGCCTGCTGCCCGGCCTCGTCACCGCCGCCGGCCGCAACGCCGCGCGCGGCTTTCCCGATGTCGCGCTGTTCGAGGTCGGGCAAATCTTCCTCGGCGAGGATGAGAAGGGCCAGAAGATCGCCGCCACGGGCCTGCGCCGCGGCTTCGCTCTGCCCTCGGGCGCTGGCCGCCATTGGTCGGGCAAGGAGCGCGCGGTCGGCGTCTTCGATGTGAAGGCGGACGCCCTCGCGCTGCTGCAGACGCTCGGCGTCGCCACGGGCGGCTTGCAGATCGTCGCCGGCGGGCCTTCCTGGCTCCATCCGGGCCGCTCGGCAACGCTGCAATTCGGCCCCAAGGCGGTCATCGGCCATTTCGGCGAATTGCATCCGCGCGTGCTGCAGGCGCTCGACGTCGAGGGGCCGATCGCCGCATTCGAGATTATTCTCGACGCGCTTCCGGCGCCCAAGGCCAAGCCCACCAAGGCCAAGGCGAAATTGGAGCTCTCCGATCTCCAGCCGGTCTCGCGCGATTTCGCCTTTCTGCTGGATCGCGGCCAGCCGGCCGGCGATCTCATTCGCGCCGTGCAGGGCGCCGATCGCGCGCTGATCACCGATGTCAGCGTCTTCGACATTTATGAAGGGCCGGGCGTGCCGGAGGGCAAGAAATCGGTCGGCGTCGCCGTGCGGCTGCAGCCCCGCGACAAAACGCTCACCGATGTGGAGATCGAGGCGCTCGCCCACAAAATTGTCACAGAGGCGGGCAAGAAAACGGGCGCCCAACTCAGAGGATGACGATGCTTCGCATGATTCGCTTCGTCTTCATTGCTTGCCTCGCCGGTTCTTGCCTCGCCGCCGGCGCCGCGGCGGCCGAACCGCGCAACATAGGCGATTGCGAGCAGATACAGGCCGCGGACGCCTATAATCGGTGCCTGGCCTCCTTCGGCCCGGCGGCCCATGCGCGCAACAGCCATTCCGCGCTCTCCTTCGCGCCGGAGGAGCAGGTCCCGCATAGCGTCAAGCGCTCCGCCGCTTGGAGCGAGCGGGGCCATCGCGGGCGCTTGCGCATGATGTTCACGCCCGGCGGCCGCTGACGCCGCCGCCGGCGAGGGAGGAGCGAGACCAATGGCTCGAGCGCCCTTCCCCGACGGCATAGCGCGACGCGATTTTCTCAATGGCCTGCTGATCGCCGCGGGCGGCGCCGTTTTGCGCAGCGTTCCCGCGCGCGCATTCGCGGGCGGGACCTGCGACGGGCCGATCGGCCTCGATCCGCGCGCTCTGCGCGGCGGCAATCTTCCCTCCGTCTTCGCCGTCTCGCATTGGCTGCGCGACGGTCGCCTGACATTCGAGAAAGGCTCCGTCTCGCTCGCGCCGGGATGCGACGAGAGCGCCGGAACTTTTCCCGTTCTCGATGCGAACGGAAGCTTCGACGCCATCATCATCGGCGGCGGCCTTTCCGGCCTCTCCGCCGCGCATCATCTGCTGCGCGAGCGCCCGCGCGCGCGCCTGCTGATCCTCGAGGCGGCGCCTGTCCTCGGCGGCAACGCCGGCCGTGACGACGCCCCGCCCCTCCCCGGCCCGGCCTCCACCGCCGGCGCCTATGGAGCCGCGCCTTCCGCCGATTGGCTCGCGCAATTCTACCGCGCCATCGACGTCGATTGGCTGGCGCAGAGCGTCCCCGGCCCGGAGAGCAGCTTCTACTTCGATGAATTCGCGCCCGGCCTCGGCGGCGCGCGCGGCTGGAACATAGACACATTCGAGCGCGGCGCCGCGCATCTCCCCTATGACACGCGCCTTCGCGAAGATTTCGCCCGCGCTTTCGCGGCGATCCGCGCGCTCGGCGAAAAAGGCCTCGCCGATCCGGCCGATGAGAGCGATCCCGCGCTCGACGATCTCTCGAGCGTCAGCCTCGCGCAGCATCTCGAGACGACGCTCGGCTGCGACGCGATCGTCTCGCGCTTTTTCACCGCCTATACGCTGACCGCTTTCGGCGGAACAGCAGCGCAGGTGAACGCTCACAGCGCCATCACATTCTTGTCGAGCGAGCTGACCCGCGGCTCGGTCTTCACCTATCCGGGCGGAACGTCGGAAATCGCGCGGCGCATTTCGCGCCGACTGGCGCAGAGCGAGACTCCGCCGCATTTCGAAACCAACGCCACGGCGCTACGGATCGAGGTGACGGCGCGTGGCGCGAACGTCGTCTATTTCCAGGATGGCCGCTTTCATCGAATCTTCGGCGAGCGGACCATCCTCGCCGCGCCGGCGCAGAGCGCGCGCCATCTCGTCGCGCATCTTTCCGACGCCGCGCGCAAAGCGGCCTGGACGCAATTCCATGCGGCGCCGCTCGTCACCGCCAATGTGGTGTTGCGCCACGCGGCGCCCTTGGCGCAGCTCGGGCTCGGTTACAGTCAGAGCTGGTGGGGCGGCCGGCATTTCGTCAATTACATCGTCGCCGATTGGATGAGCGACACGCGCGCCGATCCGCAGCGGCAAACGACGCTCACCTTCTATGGCGGCTGCGACGCGCCGCTCGACGCTCTCGCCGAAGCGCGCATGAAGCTGATGCACACACCCTTTTCCGATTACGAAGACTCGCTCCGCGCCGATCTGTCACGGCTGATGCGCGGCGCGGATTTCGATTTCGATCGCGACGTTCGCGCGCTCTTCCTCTATCGCTGGGGGCACAGCATGTTGCGGCCGCCGCCGAATTTCCTCTTCGGCGCGACGCGAGACGCGAGCGGAAAGCTCGACCGCGCGCAGGCGCCGCGACGCATCGCCTGCGCGCCTTTGGGGCCGATCGTTTTCGCGGGCCAGCATGTCGAAGGCGCCCCATCTATCGAGAGCGCGATCGGCTCCGGCCGCCGCGCCGCGCTGCAAGCGCTGGAGACGGCCCCACGCTGAAAGCGCCTCACCAGCGCAGCACGGCGCCGCCCCAGGTCATTCCGGCGCCGATCGCCATCATGGCGATCACATCGCCTTTCTTCAGCCGGCCGGCGCGATTGGCCTCGTCCAGCGTGATCGGCATGGAGGCGCTCGAGGTGTTGCCGAAGCGGGAAATATTCATCCAGCATTTCTCGAGCGGCACGCCGAGCTGCGCCAGCGACGCCTCTATGATGCGGGCGTTGGCCTGATGCGCGATGACGTGATCCACATCCTTCGCCTCGAGGCCGGCCATGGCCAGCGCCTCGGTCACGATCTCCGGCAATAGGCGCAGCGCGACCTTATAGACCTCGCGGCCGCGCATTTTGATCTTATGCGCCTCCCCCGGCGTCGGCCCGTCCTGACGCGGATCATAGGCGCGCGGAATGCCGAGAATGCCGGTCATGGTCCCGTCGGTGCGCAGGCTGGTGGAGAGCAGGCCGCGGCCCTCCTCTTCGCCCGGCCCCAGCACCATGGCGCCGGCGGCGTCGCCGAACAGCACGCAGGTCTCGCGATTGGTCCAATCGACGACGCGGCTCAGCGTCTCCGCCCCGACGACCAGGGCCCGGCGGACCTTGCCAGTCTTGATGAACTGATCGGCGATGGAGAGCGCATAGAGCGAGCCGGCGCAGGCGGCCGAGACATCGAAGGCGAAAGCGTTCTCGGCCCCGATCTTGGCCTGCAGAAAGGCGGCGCAGGCGGGCGTCTGAGCGTCGCCGGTCACGGTGGCGACGATGATGAGGTCCAGCTCGCGCGGATCGACGCCGGCGAGCTCCAGCGCGTTTTTCGCCGCGGCGGCGGCCATATCGGAGGTGGATTCGCCCGGCGCGGCGATGCGCCGCTCCTCGATCCCGGTGCGGCTGACGATCCAGGCGCCATTGGTCGCGACCATTTTCTCGAGGTCGGCGTTGGTCAGAACCTTCGCGGGGGCGTAGGATCCGGTTCCGAGTATGACGGTTCTGAGCAACGGCGTGCAGCCTCTTCCTTCTGACCCCGGGCGGACGTGCGCCGCTGGGGAAACCTCATGCCTAGCAGGGATCGGCGAGGCGCGAACCTTAAAATTCGTTAATCCCCAAGCCTAGCTCGAGATTGGCCCAGCTCGAGTTCGGCCGAGTTCACGTTTCGATCCGCGCCGGGGGCGATTGCCACGGCGCGCGCGCCATGGCAAGCCTTCGCCCATGCAGAACGTCCCCGCCGACCCGCCCGCGCCCGCCAAAGAGGCGCCGCGCGTCTCCTTCGTCTCGCTCGGCTGCCCCAAGGCGCTCGTCGACAGCGAGCGCATTCTCACGCGCCTGCGCGCCGAAGGCTATGAGCTTTCGCGCACCCATGCGGGGGCCGATGTCGTCGTCGTGAACACCTGTGGCTTTCTGGACAGCGCCAAGGCCGAGTCGCTGGAGGCGATCGGCGCGGCGCTGAAGGAGAATGGCAAGGTCGTCGTCACCGGCTGCATGGGCGCCGAGCCGCAGGCGATCACCGAGCGCTTCCCCGACGTTCTCGCGATCACAGGCCCGCAGGCCTATGAGAGCGTGGTCGAGGCCGTCCACGCCGCCGCCGCGCCGAGCCATGATCCGTTTCTCGATCTCGTGCCCGAGCAGGGCGTCAAGCTCACGCCGCGCCATTACGCCTATCTCAAAATCTCGGAAGGCTGCGACAATAGCTGCTCCTTCTGCATCATTCCGCATCTGCGCGGCTCGCTGGCCTCGCGACCGGCCGGCGAGGTGCTGCGCGAGGCCGAGAGGCTGGTGAAGGCGGGCGTCAAGGAGCTGCTCGTCATCTCGCAGGACACCAGCGCCTATGGCCGCGATCTGCGCTATTCCGAGAGCCAATGGGGCGACCGCAGCGTGCGCGCGCGCTTTTTGGACCTCACACGCGAGCTGGGCTCGCTCGGGGCCTGGGTGCGGCTACATTATGTCTATCCCTATCCGCATGTGGACGAGGTCGTCGAGCTGATGGCGCAGGGCAATATCCTGCCCTATCTCGACATTCCTTTTCAGCACGCCGCCCCTTCCGTGCTGAAGGCGATGAAGCGCCCCGCCAATGAGGAGAAGACGCTGGAGCGGATAAAGGCGTGGCGGCGCATCTGCCCCGATCTCGCGCTGCGCTCCACTTTCATCGTCGGCTTCCCCGGCGAGACGGAGGAGGATTTCGCCTATCTGCTCGATTGGCTGGAGGAGGCGGAGATCGACCGCGCCGGCGCCTTCCGCTACGAGCCCGTGGCCGGCGCGCCGGCCAATGATCTGCCGCTCGACGCCATCCCGGCCGAGGTAAAGGACCAGCGCTGGAAGCGCTTCATGGAGCGCCAGCAGAAGGTGAGCGCCCGCCTGCTGAAGCGCAAGATCGGCAAGCGCCTGCAAGTTCTGGTGGACGAGCCCGGCGGCGGCGCCACAGGCCTCGCACGCGGACGCAGCAAGGCGGATGCGCCGCAGATCGACGGAACGGTTCACATCTCCTCGCGCCGCCCGCTGCGCGCCGGCGACATTGTGACGGTGAAGATCGACCGCGCCGACGCCTATGATCTCTATGGCGCGGCGGTGTGACTATTCGGTGGTCGAAGCGTCGGCATCGCTCTGCAAGGCCGCCGTCGCCGTCGGCAGAAAATATTGCGCCGCTCCGGCATAGACGATGAACGTCGCGACGAGCGCGGCCAGCGTCGTCGCCGATTGGCCGCGCGTCATCGGCTCCAGCTGCAGGTCGAGCGGCTCGGCCGTTTTCAGATCATAGATCCAGACGGCGACGATCAGGGCCAAGTCGACGCCGAGGTCGCTCTCGCTTTCGCATGCGAGCAAGGAAAATACGATCGCCGCAGATATGGCGGATTTGATCAGCAGCCGCGCCGCGCGCCCGCGGGCGAGAGCGTCGGCGACCTTGCGGCCGTCGAGCATTCCGACCGGCGCGAGGTTGAACAGGTTCATCGAAACCGAAACGCCCAGAAAAACGACCACGGAAAAGCCGACGAGCGACGTCGAGTCGCCGCTTCCGGACCGAGCGGCGTGTAGCCCCCAATGCGCGAGCGGCGTCAGCGGCAGGACGACCAATGCGGAAATCGCGGGCCCGGCCAGCGCGATCATCGCTTGTTCGTAGCGGCTCGACACGGCGCGCGCGCCGAACGTCGCTCCGCCAAAGAACGGAATGAGAACAACGCTCGCATCGCTATGGCCGAACCAGCGCATGGCGAGAAAATGCCCATATTCGTGAATGAGAATCGAAAGCTCGACGCAGACGGCGACGAGCACGCAGAGCCAGCCGATATTCGGATTGTTGACGCCGACGACGAGCGTGGTGGCCGCGACGGCGGCCACGGCGAGCCAGGCCGCGCCTTTTTTCCCGACCAGCGGCTGCGCGCGCGGCGCCTCGCGGTCCTCGCAATGCGCGCGCAAATGGTCGAGGGCCTGCCGATAGAGGCGCGCGGTCGAAAGATAGCCGAAGACGCCTCTCACCGGCTGGTCGATCTCGAATTCCAGCTGCGTCGCGCCGCCCGCTTCCGCGAAGCGCGTGCGCGCCCGCACCATATCGGCCGCGCCGACGGCGGCTCCGTCGATCGTCTCATATTCGATCTCGAACCGCTCGCATCGTCTCATGCCGACGACGCGCGAAATCAGGGTCCTCGTCTTGCCCGACCGTCCGCCGAGTCCGACGACGGCCTTGTGCCGAAGCGGCTCTCCCTCGAGAAATGTCTGCTCGAGGACCAGCGGGAACGCGCCGGGCGGCGAGGGCTCGAGGATGAAGGCGGACCAGACCCGCTCGACAGGCGCCGCGATCGAGACGCCATGACGGAACACGCGCCGTCCCAAACGCGCGCGAAACATGATCCACCACGCCGAGAATGCGAGGAACAGCCAGACCACGGCGCCCGAAGCGCCGTGCAGAAATTCCGACCCGGCCAGCAAATCATCGAACATGAACGCCTCCGCAATGCGAAAAATGAATGGCCGCGGCGCGCTCCGATTCGGGCCGCCTCGAGCGGAGCCGATGATTTCGCGGCGCAATCGCGCGCGCAAGACGAAAAATATCCGTTGCGATCCCCGGCCTATGGCGTCATTCGTTCCGCCGGTCCTATAATGCACGCACAGGAGGGCCGATATGACAGAAGAACCCCCGAAGGACCACATCCCGCGTCTTCTCGCCAGCCGTCAGCTGATGTTCTTCACGGCGGTCATCCTCGCATTGTGGGTGTTCGTCACCTTCTTCTTCCGCAATCCGTATCAGCAGGCGGTCGAGTTCGGCTATTACGACAGTCACCCTTATGACGAAGGCACGGTCTGGACTTATGTGCTGGTCGTGGTGCCGATGATCGGCCTAGGGGCCGCTCTACTCTGGTGGCAGCGCCGCAGCGCCGGCAAATAATCTCGCGCTGCGCAGCGCGGTGGAGGACTGCGCGACGCGCGGCGCATGCAGATAGACGAAAGCCGGCGGCGGCATGTCGGCGAGCAACGCCGCCGCGCTCTCCGGCAGGCGCGCGGACGCAAAGCGTTGCGCCGCTTTGGCCGAGGCGGCGCGAAATGTCGCGCCCGGCCGATCGACGATGGCGATCGGCGTCGTGCGCGCGATCTCCTGCCAATCGCGCCAGCGGTGGAATTGCAGCAGATTATCCGCGCCCATGATCCAGACGAAGCGCACGCCCGGACAGCGCCGATGCAGAAAACGCAGCGTGTCCGCTGTATAGCGCGCGCCGATCTCCGCCTCGAGCCCCGTGACGATGATGCGCGGATCGCGAGCGATATTCTGCGCCGCGGCGATGCGCTGCGCCAGAGACGGCAGGCCGGCGGTCTCCTTCAGCGGATTGCCGGGCGTCACCAGCCACCAGAGGCGACCGAGCGCCAGCCTCTGCAACGCCACCTGCGAGACATGGGCATGGCCTTCATGCGGCGGATCGAAAGAGCCGCCGAAGAGGCCGATGCGCATCCCCGGCGCGTGAGGCGGCAAATGGATCATCGCACGATCTTCGAAAGTTCGCGCTTCCTTCTCCCACTTGTGGGAGAAGGTGGCCTCGCGAAGCGAGGTCGGATGAGGGTCCTCGCGGCCACAGCATTCTTTGGGACCAACTCGGCTCGCATGCGGAAAACCTCGGCGACCCTCATCCGACCCGACTGCGTCGGGCCACCTTCTCCCACAAGTGGGAGAAGGGAGCGCGCACGACGATTCCGCGCGCTCATCCTCTGACCTGCCCGGCGCCGTGCACGCGATATTTGAACGAGGTGAGCTGCTCCACCCCCACCGGCCCGCGTGCATGCATGCGGCCCGTCGCTATGCCGATCTCGGCGCCGAAGCCGAACTCGCCGCCATCGGCGAATTGCGTCGAGGCGTTGTGCAGCACGATCGCCGAATCCACCTCCGCCATGAAGCGCCGCGCCACATCCCCATTCTGCGTGATGATGCAATCTGTGTGATGCGAGCCGTAAGTCTCTATATGCGCGATCGCCGCCTCCAGCCCATCGACGATGCGGACGGCGATAATGGCGTCGAGATATTCGGCGCGCCAATCCTCCTCGCTCGCCGGCAGCACGCGCGCGTCGACATCCTGCGTCGCGTCGTCGCCGCGCACCTCGCAGCCGGCGTCGAGCAGCATCTTCACCAGCGGCGAAAGATGCGTGGCCGCGCAGGCGCGATCGACCAGCAGCGTCTCGGCGGCGCCGCAAATTCCGGTGCGACGGAGCTTGGCGTTCAGCAAGATGCGTTTCGCCATGTCGAGATCGGCTTGCGCGTGGACGAAGACATGAACAATGCCCTCGAGATGCGCGAAGACCGGCACGCGCGCCTCATGCTGCACACGCGCGACGAGGCTCTTGCCGCCGCGCGGCACGATGACGTCGACATTGCCGTCCAGCCCGGCCAGCATGGCGCCGACGGCGGCGCGATCGGCGATGGGGACCAACGAGATCGCCGCTTCCGGCAGGCCGGCGGCGACGAGGCCGGCGACGAGACAGGCGTGAATCGCGCGCGAGGAGCGCAGGCTCTCCGAGCCGCCGCGCAGAATGGCGGCATTGCCGGCCTTGAGGCAGAGGCCGCCGGCGTCGGCGGTGACATTGGGCCGGCTCTCGTAAATCACCCCGATGACGCCGAGCGGCGTCGCCACACGCTCGATGAGGAGGCCATTGGGGCGCTCGAAGGAAGCCAGCAGCCGGCCGACGGGATCGGCCAGCTCGGCGATCTCCTCGAGGCCGCGCGCCATCGCCTCGACGCGCGCGGGATCGAGCGTCAGCCGATCGAGATAAGAGGCGACCGTGCCGCGCGCTTTCGCCTCCGCGACATCGAGCGCATTGGCGGCGAGCAGCTCCGGCATGCGTCGGCGCAGCTCCGCCGCGGCCGCATGTAGAGCCGCATTCTTAGTCTCCGCCGGCGCCAGAGCGACCGCCCGCGCCGCCCGCCGGGCGCCGGCGCCGATATCGGCCATCAGCGCGCCCAACTCTCGCTCGTCCGTCGCCAATGCTTCCGCCTGCGCCATTTTCTTCGCCTCTTTCGCTGCTCGCTTGCGCTATCATGAATCGGCTCGTCCCTGAAAGAGAGCGCCGCGAGCCGCCAAAAGCCGTGAGACTTGCCTTCGGGCTAGGCCTTTTGTAAGACGCGTGCGCTCGTCGCCACGGCTCTCTTCCACGGGCCGAATCGCCGGCCCCCGCCCGACGCCGCGTCCAAGACGCAGGCGATGCGACGTTCCCGGGCGCGCGGAGCCGGCCGCTATGAGGTTCTTCGCATGACGAAACGCGCGCTGCTGACGGGCATTACCGGACAGGATGGGGCCTATCTCGCACAGCTTCTGCTCGGCAAAGGGTATGAAGTCTATGGCGTGATCCGCCGCTCCTCGCATCGCGGCGTCGAGGACCATCGCCTGCGCTGGCTCGGCGTCGCCAATGACGTGCAGCTGCTCGACGGCGATCTCGGCGATCTCTCCAGCCTGCTGCGCATCGTCCAGGAGGTGAAGCCCGACGAGGTCTACAATCTCGCCGCGCAATCCTTCGTCGCCTCCTCTTGGCGCCAGCCCATTCTCACCGCCAATATCACCGCCGTCGCCGTCGCCAATGTGCTCGAGGCGCTGCGGCTCGGCGCCCCCGGCGCGCGCTTCTATCAGGCCTCCTCCTCCGAGATGTACGGCCTCATTCAGGAGCCGATGCAGAGCGAGAAGACGCCCTTCTATCCGCGCTCGCCTTACGCCGTCGCCAAGCTCTACGGCCATTGGATCACGGTCAATTACCGCGAGAGCTTCGGCATGCACGCCTCCTCGGGCATTCTCTTCAATCATGAGAGCCCGCTGCGCGGCATAGAATTCGTCACCCGCAAGGTGACGGATAGCGTGGCGCGCATAAAGCTCGGCCTCGCCAAGGAGCTTCGCCTCGGCAACATAGACGCCAAGCGCGACTGGGGCCATGCGCGCGATTATGTGCGGGCCATGTGGCTGATGCTGCAGCAGGAGACGCCGGACGATTATGTGGTGGCGACGGGCGTCACCACCACAGTGCGCGACATGTGCCGCATCGCTTTCGCCCATGCGGGCCTCGACATGGAGGCGCATGTGGTGATCGATCCGAAATTCTACCGCCCGGCGGAGGTCGATATTCTGCTCGGCGACTCGAGCAAAGCGCGCAAGGCGCTGGGCTGGGCGCCCGAGACCTCGCTCGACCAGCTCATCCGCGAGATGGTCGACGCCGATCTCGAGCGGCTGAAGCAGGATTCGGCGACACGATGAGCGTGGAACCCGCGTCCACGGCCCGCTACGAACGCATATTGGTGACCGGCGGCTCCGGCTTCGTCGGACGCTATGTGCTGGAGGCGCTGGCGCGCGCCTATCCCGCGGCGCATCGCATGTCGCTGGCGCGGCCGGGCGAGCCGGCGCCAGATCAGCGCTGGACCCCGATCGCCTTCGATCTGCTCGACGCCGAGGCGGTCGACGCCGCCATCGCGCAGGCGCGGCCCGATCTCGTCATTCATCTCGCCGCGCAAGCCTCGGCCGCGCAATCCTTTTTGGCGGCGGAAGAGACTTGGCGCGTCAATTTCGACGGCGCGTTCAATCTCGCCTCGGCGCTCGCGCGCCACGCGCCTGCGGCCGTCCTGCTCTTCGCCTCCACCGCCGATGTCTATGGCGCGAGCCTCGTCGAGGGCCCTGCGCATGAGGATATGATCCCGCGGCCGCTCAGCGTCTACGCCCGCTCCAAGCTGGCGGCGGAGTCGATGCTGGCGGATGTTCTGCCGCAGACGGCGCGGCTCATCGTGGCGCGCCCCTTCAGCCATATCGGCCCGGGGCAGGACAAGCGTTTCGCCGTCGCCTCCTTCGCCGCGCAGATCGTCGAGATCGAGAGGGGACGCGCCGAGCCGCGCCTCTCGGTCGGCGATCTATCCGTGCAGCGCGATTTTCTGGACGTGCGCGACGTCGTCGACGCCTATCTGCGGCTCATCGCCGCCGCGCCCGATCTTCCCGCACGCAATGTCTTCGACATCGCCTCGGGCGAGACGCGCCCGCTCGCGTCCCTGGTCGAAAAGATGCGCGCGCTGGCGCGCCGCGATTTCGAGATCGTGGTCGATCCCGATAGGCTGCGGCCGGCCGATATTCCGATCGCCAGATGCGCCGCCGGCAAGATGCGCGCGGCGACCGGCTGGAGCCCGCGCAGAACGATCGACGAGACGCTCGTCGATCTGCTCGATCATTGGCGCGCGGCCGTAGAAGCGACGAAATGACCAGCGAACGCGAGCGGCGTCTCGAGGAACGCAATCGCCTGCTCGAGCATCAGCTCGATTTTCTGCGCGCCGAGCTTCTGCATCTCGTCCATGAGCGCGAGAAAAACGTGTATTCCGCCGCTTGGCTGATCTTCCGGCCGTTGCGCCGTTTCGAGGCGGCGCTCGTCGATGCGGCGACGCCGCTGCTGCGAATATTCTCACGCGAGACCGCGGCGCCCGCGGTCGAGTCCGCCGCCATGGAGCCCGCCGCTCAGGGCGAGACGCAAAAGCCGCGACGGCTGCTGGTCGATGTGACCGCGACGGCGCGGCGGGACGCCGGCACCGGCATACAGCGCGTCGTCAAGAAGATCACGCAGGGGCTCTATCGCGATCCGGCGCTTCCCATTCCCGTGATCGCCGTGCGCTGCGAGGGCGGCCGGCTCTTCACCTGCGAGGCTTTCGTCGCCGCCCTCATCGGCGGCGCAGCCGGCCCGGATCGCGAAATAGAGATAGAGCCGGGCGACCGCTTCTTCATGCTCTCGGACAGCTGGAACGCTTTCGAGGAGTTTCAGCCTGTCTTCTCTCGCATTCGCGCCGGCGGCGGCGAGATCGTCACCTGCATTTTCGATCTCATCCCCGTCCTCTATCCGCACGCTTGCCATGAGGTGACGCCGCCCCGCTACGAGGCATGGCTGCGCCGGGCGCTGCTCGAGAGCGACGCCTTTCTCGCCATCTCGCGCACAGTCGCCGAGGAGCTGGCGGATTTCGTGGAAGAGACGGGACTGCCGCATCGACCCGGCCTTTCGATCGGCTGGTTCCATTGCGGCTCGGATATCGCCGATGGCGCGCCGGCCGCGCCGCGGCAGCAGATCGCCGCCGCAGCAGCGGGCGACGCCATGTTTCTGAGCGTCGGCACGGTGGAGCCGCGAAAGGGCCACCGTGTCGCCCTGCAGGCTTTCGAGGCGCTCTGGCGCGAGGGCCGCGATGCGCGGCTGGTTTTCGTCGGACGGCGCGGCTGGTTCGAGGAGGCGATCGCCGCCGAGATCCGCGGCCATGCCGAATTCGGGCGACGCCTCTTCTGGTTCGACGATATCGGCGACGCCGAGCTCGCCTTTCTCTACGACAAAAGCGCGGCGGCGCTCGTCCCGTCCTATGCGGAGGGGTTCGGCCTGCCGATCGCCGAGGCCGCGCGTCGCGGCCGGCCGGTGATCTGCAGCGACATTCCCGTGTTCCGCGAGGTCGGCGGCGCCGGCGCCCTCTATTTCCGCGTCAATGATCCGGCCGCTCTCGCCGAGCGCATTCGGGAGCTGCTCGACGGAAGGGCGACGGGCGATCCCTCCGCCGTCAGCCGCGTAAGCTGGGCGGAGGCGGCGCATCGCGTCGCGCAGGTGATCGCGACCGAAGACTGGACGCGCTCCCTGCCCTGAGCCCCGCCCGTACGGCCATTGTTCCGCCGCGCCGAAAAGCATGATAGAGACGCGGCTGCGGCGGCGGCGCCTGCGGCTCTCTCGAACCGCAGGCTTCGCCGCTTTTGTGCAAAGCGGGGGCGCAGGTCGCGACCTTCCGCCGACGAGGCTCCAACCCGATAGGCCGTCAAATGTCGATCTCGCCGTCCATCAGCCTGCCGCCGACGCCCAAGGCGCTCCTCGATCTCATCAAGCTCGAGGCCGGGCCGGCCCCTCTGCCCGACTCGCGGCAGGCGCTGTGGATCAGCATCGCCGCCTATTTTCTGACCGAGGTGGGCGGCCAATTGGTGAGCGCCGAAATTCCTCCCTCGGTCGCCTACGGCCTGGTGAGCGCCGCCCTGCTGGCCGCGTTGACCTTCGGCGCGCTGCTGCTGACCGGAACGCGCGAGCGCTTTCAGCAGACGCTGATCGCCCTCACCTCCACGGGCGCGGTCATCGGCCTCGTATCCTTCGTGCTGACGCTCGCAGTGGCGCAGATATTTCCGCCGCCGATGCCGGCCCTGAAGCTCGTCGGCTTCGTGCTGTTTCCGCTGGTGCTGTGGAAGTTCACCGTATTCCTGTGGATCTATCGTCACGCCGGGATGCGCTTCATTCCGGCCTTCGCGCTGGGCGCGATCTATCTCGGCTTCATTCTGCTGATCCTGTCGCCGCTGCTGACGCGCCTCTTCAATCTCATTTGACAGGCTGGAGCGCCGCCGTGGCGACAGGCCCGCGGCGGCGCTCATTAAGTAACAATTAAGCATAATCACTTACTCATCGTTCATCACCCGCGTCGCGGCCCGATTCAGGCCGCCCGGCGCGTAGCGAGGATGAACCAATGAGATTTTCCGGTTCCTGCGCCGGGGCGGGGCTGTTCGTGGCGGCTCTGGGCCTTTTGTCCGCCGGCTCCGCCGTCGCCGCGGATATGCCTTTCTTCTCACCGCCCGAGCAGGAATACCAGCCCGTCGAGCTGGGAACCGGCTGGTATTTGCGCGGCGACATCGCCGCGGCGCGCACGCCCGTGCTGAACATAGACGGGGCCGTGACGGCGAATAATTTCGTCAACAACTGGTCGGCCGGCATCGGCTTCGGCTATCGCTACAATAGCTGGCTGCGCACCGACGTCACCGCCGATTATCAGCCGCTCTACAGCCGGTCGGGCGCCTCCTATGTCTCGACGCCCTGCCAGACCGGCGCGGTGGGCACGCCAGCCGGCGGCCCCTACACCGACTCCATCGCCATCGCCACCGACTGTTTCCCCTATTCGCAGAGCCGCGGAACCGCTTCGGTCTTCCTCGGCAATGTCTATATCGATCTCGGCACATGGGGCGGACTAACGCCCTATATCGGGGCCGGCGCGGGCGTCGATGTGCTGTTCCAGAAGGCCCAGGTGCAATGGTACATGGGCAATCTCGTTCCCTATGCCGGAACGACCTGGACCGACCCCTACACGCTCGGCACCTATATGGCCAATTGGGACCGCAGCTACTCCAACACCTATCTGAAATTCGCTTATGCCTTCATGGGCGGCTTCGCCTATGACATCACCGATCATTGGTCTGTCGACATCGGCTATCGCTATCTCAATCTGGGCTCGATCTCGGGCAAGGACGCGCTCGGCGTCAGCCATACCCGCAAGCTCGACATTCAGCAGGTACGGCTCGGCTTCCGCTATCTGATCGACTGAGGATCGCCGCCGCCGCCGCAACCGGCCCCCACGACTGGCCCCTCCCGGCGGCGGCCCTCCCTTCGCGAAAAGCTCCCCGCCGCGCTCGACCGGCTATCCCCCGCCCCGCCACAGCTCGCGCCCGACTTGACGCGAAGACGTGTTGCGCGTAGCGCAGGCTCCGAAAATCCATGCCCCGGGGAGGCAGCACAAAAATGCCCATCCAAAAGCCCGGCGTGAAGCCGGCCGATCCGCGTTTCTCTTCAGGTCCTTGCTCCAAGCGTCCCGGCTGGACGCTGGACGCGCTCGCGGGCGCGGCTCTCGGCCGCTCGCATCGCTCCCCGGCCGGCAAGGCGAAGCTGAAGGAAGCCATCGATCTGACGCGCGAGGTGCTGCGCGTGCCGGCGAGCCATCGCATCGCCATCGTCCCCGCCTCGGACACCGGCGCCGTCGAAATGGCGCTGTGGTCGATGATCGGCGCGCGCGGCGTCGATGTCGCCGCCTGGGAGAGCTTCAGCGCGGATTGGGTCACGGACATCATCGAGCAGCTGAAGCCGGGCGCCGCCCGCAGCTTCGTCGCCCCCTTCGGCGAATTGCCCGACCTGTCGAAGATAAACTTCGACAATGATTTCGTCTTCGCCTGGAACGGCACCACCGCCGGCGTGCGCGTGCAGAACGCGGATTTCATCCCCGCCGACCGCAAGGGCCTGACCATCTGCGACGCGACCTCGGCCGCCTTCGCGCAGCCGCTCGAATTCGACAAGCTCGATGTCGTCACCTACTCCTGGCAGAAGGTGATGGGCGGCGAGGCGGCCCATGGCATGCTCATCCTCTCGCCGCGCGCCGTGGAGCGGCTCGAGAGCTATACGCCCGCTTGGCCGCTGCCGAAGATTTTCCGCCTCACCAAGAACGGCAAGCTCGTGGAGAGCATTTTCGAGGGCGATACGATCAACACGCCCTCCATGCTCTGCGTCGAGGATTATCTCGATACGCTGAAATGGGCCAAATCGATCGGCGGGCTCGACGCGCTTTTCGCGCGCGCCAACGCCAACGCCAAAGTGGTGCATGACTGGGTCGAGAAAACGCCCTGGTTCACCCATCTCGCCCAGGATCCGGCGACGCGCTCCAACACCGGCGTCTGCCTCGTTTTCGCCGATCCCGCCGTCGCCGCCCTGCCGCGCGCCGAGCAATCGGCGCTCGCCGCGCGCATCGTCGGCCTCGTCGAAAAAGAAGGCGCGGGCTTCGACTTCGGCGCCTATCGCGACGCCCCGCCCGGCCTGCGCATCTGGTGCGGCGCCACGGTGGAGGCCAGCGACGTGGCCGCGCTGACGCAATGGATCGACTGGGCCTATGCCGAGGCGGCGGCGCAATCGGCCAAAGCGGCTTGAGACGAAGGCCGCTCGTCACGATCTAGGGGAAAGGGACGGCCGCCGCGCGAGCGCGGCGCCGAAGGGGGCGAAATCTCGGGCTCGGCCCGAGGGAGGCCCTTCATGCCCAAACGCGTGCTCGTCTCCGACGCGCTGTCGCCTGCCGCTCTCGAGCTTTTCCGCTCCCGCGAGATCGAGGCCGACTATCGGCCAGAGCTCGGCAAGGAGCCGAGCAAGCTCGCCGCCGCCATCGGCGCCTATGATGGACTCGCCCTTCGCTCGACGACGCAAATCGACAAAGCGCTGCTCGCGCGGGCCGAGCGGCTGAAGGTCGTCGGCCGCGCCGGCGTCGGCGTGGACAATGTCGATGTGGCCGCAGCGACGGCGCGCGGCGTGATCGTGATGAACACGCCCTTCGGCAATTCCATCACCACCGCCGAGCATACGATGGCGCTGATGCTGGCGCTCGCCCGTCAGATTCCCGCCGCCGACGCCTCCACCCGCGCCGGAAAATGGGAGAAGAGCAAATTCATGGGCGTCGAGCTCGCCGGCAAGACGCTCGGCGTCATCGGCTGCGGCAATGTCGGCGCCAATGTCGCGACGCGCGCGGCCGGCTTTTCCATGCGCGTCATCGCCTATGATCCCTTCCTCACCGAGGAGCGCGCCATAAAGTTGGGCGTCGAGCCGGTCGATCTCGAGCAGCTGCTGGCGCGCGCCGATTTCATCACGCTGCACACGCCGCTCACCGCCAAGACGCGCGATCTGCTGAATGCGCAATCGTTGAAGAAGACCAAGCGCGGCGTGCGCATCGTCAATTGCGCGCGCGGCGGGCTGCTCGACGAGGCGGCGCTGGTCGCCGCGCTGGACGAGGGCCATGTCGCCGGCGCCGCGCTCGATGTGTTCGAGACCGAGCCGGCGCGCGAAAATCCGCTGTTCTTACGCCCGAATGTGGTCTGCACGCCGCATCTCGGCGCTTCGACGATCGAGGCGCAGGAGAAGGTCGCCGTGCAGATCGCCGAGCAAATGTCGGATTTTTTGACTCGCGGCGCGATTGTGAACGCGGTCAACTTTCCCTCGATCGGCGCCGAGGAGGCGCCCCGACTCGCGCCTTTCGTCGATCTCGCCGAAAAGCTCGGCTCCTTCCTCGGTCAGGCGACGGAATCGCCGATCGAGCGCATCTCCGTCGCCTATGAGGGCGCGGCGGCGCAACGCAATTTGGCGGCGATGACGGCGGCCGTCGTCGCCGGCGTGCTGCGGCCGGCGCTGGCCGAGGTCAATCTCGTCTCGGCGCTCGCCATCGCCAAGGAGCGCGCGATCACAGTCGATGAGGCGACGCGCTCCGGCGAGAGCGATTATGATTCGCTGATCGCAATATCGGTGAAGACGCGCGACGGAGAGCGGACGCTCGCAGGCTCGCTGTTCCATGACGGGCGGCCGCGAATCGTCGTCGCCGATGGCGTGCGCGTGGAATCGGAATTTTCCGAGCGGATGATCTTCGTCTCGAATGCCGACAGGCCCGGCTTCATCGGGCGTTTCGCCGGGCTGCTCGGCGCGGCCGGCGTGAACATAGCCACTTGCGCGCTGGGGCGCGATCGGCCCGGCGGCTGCGCCGTGGCCATTGTCGCGATCGATGAGCCCGCGCCGCGCGAGACGATACGCGAAATCGCAGCGCTTCCCGGCGTGCGCTTCGCGTCCGCGCTCCAATTTTGAGCTGCAATTCGAGGGGGGATCGGCGAGGCCGCAGGCGGCGCGCTCGCGGGCGGGGAGATCTTTCTCCCCGGCGCCTCCTCGTCCCCCTCACTCCGCCCCTTTGTCGCGACAATGGGGCGGAGGAGGCGGAATCGAGTGGCGACTTTTAACAGTCGGCGATCAACGCCATGCCGTGGGCTCCGCGAAAAGGGTCGGCGAAGCCGCAGACGAAAGGCGAAGGATCGTCGTTATTACTGAATCATCTTCACGGTGCGGCCGACGCCCGGGTCGCTGCCATTGCCCGTGCCGTTGGTGCCGGCCGGCGAAATCCAGTCCGGAACCTTCGTCAGCGCGATGATGACGAAGGCAACGATGCCGACCATCCACAGAACGGTTTTGCCGATCTCAGCGCTGCTGTGTCCGATTGTTGACATGTGACGATCCTCCGAATGTTGGTGCTTTATTTTGTTTTTTTGCACTTGATGCACGACAAAGCGTCGCATCGGCGTCAGCCTACACCAACTCTTTTCGAGACACAATGCGGCATGTGCGCGCGCGACAAAATTAGTCAGGCCGGGGAAAAGGAAGCGTGAGCGCGACGCAAAAAGGCGATCCCGGGGCCTGACGGCTCCGCGATCGCCTCGTGTTTCTCGGCTCGAGATAAGGGGCTTTAGTCCCGGCGCGTCAGATAATATTCGAGCATGGCGACAGCGGACTTGCGGTCCAGCTCGCTCGCCCGCGCCAGCGCGCGGGAATGCAGCTCGACGATCCATTGATCGGTCGGCCGATCGCCGGCCGCCTCGCGCGCCAGAGTGAGATACATCAGCCCGCGGGCGCGCTGCGGCGGACCGCCGGCCTCGCCGTTGAACATCAGATGGCCGAGCAGCGCCTGCGACGGCGCATGGCCCTTGCGCGCGGCGAGATCGAGCCAATTGGCGGCCTGGCGCGCATCCTTGGAGACGCCATTGCCGTCGAGATACATGCGCGCGAGATTATATTGAGCGTCGGCGTTGCCGAAATAGGTCGCGGCGTAGCGGAAGAGATCGAAAGCGCGGCCGGCGTCCGGCATGATCTTCGCGGCGGCGATCCCCTCGAGATAATAGACGCCGACGGCCACGAAGGCGCCGGCCGCCATCAGCCGCTCGCGCGGGCTCGGCTCGTCGTCGGCGAAATGATCGACGAGCTTGGCGAAATAGGAATAGGCCTTCGCGTCGTCGCGGGCGACGCCGTCGCCATCGGCATACATGCGGCCGAGCTTCCATTGCGCCAGCGACTCGCCGCCGTCGGCGGCGTAACGCAGCGCCTCCACCGATTTCTTGGTGTTGCCGGCGTGATAGCTCTCGAGCCCGGCGGCGAGAGCGGCGCGCGGGTCCTTGAACATGGTCAATGGCTGGGTGGCGGCGGCGATGGAGCGCGGCTCCGACGCGTCGAAGGCGGCGGCGCGACCTGCCGCGAGAGAGCCGACCGTCGCGCAGCCGAGCGCCAGAAGCAGCGTCCCACGACGCCCGCGCGGCCCCACCGTCGACGCAATCGCCTGGAGAAACACGATCATCGAGGATCTGACTTTCGCAACGCCGCCGACGTCTCGAAAACGCCGCGCACCAACACCGCCATCGTCACCGCCGAAATCGACGACAGGCTTTGAGAACGTAAAGACCCTTCTCCCGCGACGAGCCGGCGCGGAAGGCGTCTCCCTTGTCCTCGATGACCTTGTGACGAGCCGAGATTAGCGCAGCGTTTATGGCTGAAAAGGGGCATGTGGCTCTTTGCCCGGCTCGCGGAAAACTATCTCGGCGACTGTTGCAACAAGGTCACAAATTTTAGCGTTTCGCCGCAGGCTCGGCGCCGACTCGACGCATCCGGCTACGCATTGCGACATAGAAACGACCCGGTCCGTCGCATCGCCTTCGGCGCGCAGCGATGGCGAGCGTGAAAAGCCGACCTCGAGCCTGCTGGCGCATGCGGCGGGAGGGGCCTATATCGTCCCGAGTGGCCCCCCTTCTGGCGGGCGCAACAAAGGTCGCCGTATGCACGTCGTCTCGCCCGAAGTTCCCGCCACGCTCGGCGCGATGCGCGGCGACATGCGCGGCTCTGTGCGCGTGCCGCGCGAGACCGCCGGCTTTCGCCGCCTCTTCATCTTCCTGGGGCCGGGCTATCTCGTCGCCACCGGCTATATGGACCCCGGCAATTGGGCGACGGCTCTCGCCGGCGGCTCCAAATTCGGCACGGCCCTGCTCTTCGTCGCCGTTCTGTCTAGCCTCATGGCGATCGTGCTGCAATCGCTGACGGCGCGGCTCGGCCTCGCCACCGGCCTCGATCTCGCCAGCGCCTGCCGTCGGCAGTTTCCGCGCTCGGCCTCGGTGGGGCTCTGGCTCTTGGCCGAGGCCGGAATATTGGCGACCGATCTCGCCGAGGTCATCGGCACGGCCATAGGCCTGCAATTGCTGTTCGGCCTGCCGCTCGCCTTCGGCGTCGTCGTCACTTTGCTCGACACTTTCCTCGTGCTCGCCTTCGAGCGCCTCGGCTTCCGCAAGATCGAGCTCTTCGTCGTCGCAATGCTCGGAATCATCGCGCTGGCCTTCGGCGGGCAGCTGCTGCTGGCGCGGCCCGATCTCCACGAGGTCGCCGCCGGCCTCGTCCCCAGCCGCGCGCTGATCGAAAATCCCGAGATGCTCTATATCGGCCTCGGCATTCTCGGCGCGACGGTGATGCCGCATAATCTCTTCCTGCACTCTTATATCGTGCAGACGCGCGACGTCGGCGCCGGCTCGGCCGATCGACGCGAGGCGATCGACTTCGCCATTTTCGACAGCTCGCTGGCTCTGCTCTTCGCGCTCGTCATCAACGGCTCTATTCTCGTGCTGGCGGCGTCGGTGTTCCACGCCTCCGGCCATACCGAGGTCGCCGAGCTCGGACAGGCCTACACGCTGATCGCCCCCCTCCTCGGCGCGCCGATCGCCGCCAAGCTCTTCGCCATCGCCCTCATCGCCTGCGGGCTCAACTCCACGGTGACGGCGACGCTCGCCGGACAGATCGTGATGGAGGGCTTCCTCGAGCTGCGCATGAAGCCCACCATTCGCCGTCTGGTGACGCGGCTCATCGCCATTGTCCCAGCCGTCGGCGTGACGCTGATCGCCGGGGAGGCGGCGACCGGCCGGCTGCTCGTGCTGAGCCAGGTGGTGCTGAGCTTCACTCTGCCCTTCGCCGTCGTGCCGCTCGTCTGGTTCACCGCCTCTCGCAAGCTGATGGGCGAGCTCGCGGCGCCGCGCCGCGCCACCATCGTCGCCGCCGTCATCGCCGTGGCCATCATCGCGCTCAACGGCAAGCTGATCTTCGACGCGGTCGCCGGCTGATTTTTACCGTCCCTTCACCATGCTGCGCCGCGAGCGGGCTTCGTCCCAACGCGCGCGGGAACGATCCTTTCGCGGTCGACGTTCCTTCCCAGCCGAGGCGGCGCTGGGGGGCCGCCTCGCCAGAAGGGAAGAGAACGGCATGTTTCGACCTATGGTTTATGCGGCGGCCCTCATCGGCGCGCTGATGCTGCCCGGCGCGGCCTCCGCCCGCGGCCACCATCGGCATCATCACCACCATCACTGGCGCCATCACCATCACCACCATCACCATTGGCGTCACCATCATCATTGGCGCTGGGGCCTCGATCAGAGCTGGCGCGAGGCGAGCTGGAAGGCGCCAGAGCAGAGCAGCTGAGCAGAGCGCGCCTCGTCGCCGAAGCCGCGCGCTCGGCGACGGGGCGGACGTCTCGGAGGCCTCGCCCGCCAATGGCGGGATTTCGCGAATAGGAGCATAAGAAGGGCTCCGGCCGCGGCCGCGCCGCGCCGATCCGCTCGAAAGACAAGGGGTCCGTTGCCTTCCTTCGCCGCCACGCCACTCATTATCGCGACCGCGCTGTTCATGGAGAATCTCGACGGAACCGTGCTGGCGACCGCCCTGCCCGCAATGGCCGCCGATCTGCGCGAAGACCCCATCGCTCTGAAGCTCGCGCTCACCTCCTATCTTCTCTCGCTCGCCGTCTTCATTCCGCTCTCCGGCTGGGTCGCCGACCGCTATGGCGCGCGGCGCGTGTTTCGCGCGGCGATCGTCGTCTTCACCTTGGGCTCTGTTCTCTGCGGCTTCTCCGCCTCGCTCGCCGGCGTGGTGGGCGCGCGCGTGGTCCAGGGGCTCGGCGGGGCGATGATGGTGCCGGTCGGCCGGCTGGTGCTGCTGCGCGTCGCGCCGCGTCACGATCTGGTGCGCGCGCTCGCCTATCTCACCATTCCGGCGCTGATCGGCCCGGTGGTGGGGCCGCCGCTCGGCGGCTTCATCGCCACTTATTTTCATTGGCGCTATATCTTCTGGATCAATGTGCCGATCGGCCTTCTCGGCGTCGCTCTCGTCACGCGCTACATTCCCGATCTGCGCGAGGAGAGCGTTCCGCCGCTCGATATGCGCGGCTTTGCGCTCTCGGGATTCGGCCTGTCGAGCCTCGTCTTCGGGCTCGGCGCGCTCGGCCAGCGCATTGTTCCGGCGCCGGCCGCGGCGGGGCTGGTCGCCGCGGGGGCGATCGCGCTCCTCCTCTATGTGCGCCATGCGCGGCGGGCGCCGCATCCGATCATCGATCTCGATCTGCTGCGCGTGCCGACCTTCCGCGCCTCCATCGTCGGAGGCTTTCTGTTTCGCATGGGCCTCGGCGCCTCGCCATTCCTGCTGCCGCTGATGCTGCAGACCGGCTTCGGCCTCACGGCCTTTCAATCGGGCTCGCTGACCTTCATCGCCGCCATCGGCGCCATGGCGATGAAGACGACGGCGCAGCCCATTCTGAACCGCTTCGGATTTCGTCGCGTGCTCGTCGTGAATGCGCTGATTTCGGCGGGCTTCTTCTGCTTCAACGCGCTGTTCTCGCCGGAAACGCCGCATTGGATCATCATGAGCCTGCTGCTCGTCGGCGGCTTTTTCCGCTCGCTGCAATTCACGGCGCTGAATGCGATCGGCTATGCGGATATAGAGCCGCAGGCGATGAGCCGGGCGACGAGCTTCGCTTCGGCCGGGCAGCAATTGGCCCTGTCGGCCGGCGTCTCGCTCGGCGCCGCGACCCTCGAGACGGCGCGCGCGCTGCAAGGGGGCGGCGCGCTGCGACTCACGGATTTCGACGCGGCTTTTCTGGTGGTGGCGGCGGTCTCGGCCTCCTCCGTCCTCATTTTCCGCAGGCTCGCGCCCACGGCGGGAGAAGGGCTGACCGGCAAGAAATCGATCGAGCAGCCGATCGAGGCCGACGGATCGGCCTAGAGTCATTCCGGTTCAGATTGAACCGGAATGACTCTAGGTCTCCTTGTTCGGTCATGTTTTCTTCACGCGAACCGGTTCCCGCTTCGCTCGAAAACACTCTAGAAACGTTTGATTTCAGCCGCCGCGAAATCCAGTGGCGAGCACATAGAGCTCGGCCGAATCGGGGCGGCTCGCGGCCGGCTTCAGATGGCGCACCTGCGCGAAGTCGCGCTTCAGCGCCGCGAGCAATTGATGCTCCGTGCCGCCCTGCAGCACTTTGGCGACGAAAAAGCCGCCCGGCGCCAGCACTTCCTTGGCGAAATCCGCGGCGAGCTCGGCGAGCGCCACGATTTTCAGATGATCCGTCTGCTTATGGCCGGTGGCGTTGGCCGCCATATCGGACATGACGCCATCGGCGCCGCCGCCGAGCATGGCCTTTATCAGCTCGGGCGCGGACTCGTCGTTGAAGTCCATCACAGTGAATTCGACGCCGGCGATGGGCTCCATCTCGAGCAGGTCGATGGCGACGACCTTGCCCTTGCTCTTGCCATCGGCGGATTTCACGCGCGTGGCGGCGATCTGCGACCAGCCGCCGGGCGCGGCGCCGAGATCGACGATGCGCTTTCCGGGCGTGAGAAGCTTGTGGCGGTCGTCGATCTCGAGCAGCTTATAGGCGGCGCGCGAGCGATAGCCGTCGCGCTTGGCCTGCGCGACAAAGGGATCATTGAGCTGACGTTCGAGCCAGAGCGTCGAGGATAGCGAGCGCCTCCTCGCCGTCTTCACGCGTTCCTTCAGCGAGCGGCCGCCTTCCCGCCCCCCTGCGCCGGATTTCGTCATGCGAGCACCGCTTCCCGGGGCGCGAAGGTTCCGTCGGCTTCCTGCTCCATCGCGATATGGCGCTGGTGGAAGGCGAGCAGGCTCGAGCGATGGCCGATGGAGATGATCGTCGTATTGGGCAGGCGCTCGCGCAGCATGGCGTAGATTTCTCCCTCGAGCTTCTCGTCGAGCGCAGAGGTCGCCTCGTCGAGGAACAGCCAATCAGGCTCGGCCAGCAAGGCCCGCGCAACGGCGACGCGCTGCTGCTCGCCGCCGGAGAGGCGCTGCGACCAGGAATCCTCCTCGTCCAGCCGATATTTGAACGGTCCGAGCCGCGCAGCGTCGAGCGCCTCCTCGACCGCGCGGCGGGAGAAGGCGTCAGGCGCGCTCGGATAGGCGATGGCCTCGGCTAGAGTGCCGATGGGGATGTAGGGCTTTTGCGGCAGCAGCAGCAGCTTGGCGTCGTCCGGCGTGCGCACGCGGCCCTCGCCATAGGGCCAAATGCCGGCGATGCCGCGGAACAGAGTCGATTTTCCCGATCCCGAGGGGCCGGTCAGCAGCGTCGATTCGGCCGGCCGGAACACGAGATCGCGCGCCTCGACGATGCGCCGCCCGTCGGGCAGCGACAAAGCGAGATCATGGACCGCGATCTCGGGCGAAGCGCCGTGCTCGATCTTCGGCGCCGCGGCGCCCATCGTCGCCGCGCGCTCGATCGCCTCGTCGAAGGAGGCGAGACGGTCCAGCACCGCTTTGAAATTGGCGAGCGAGGTGTAGTAGGTGACGAAGAAGGTCAGCGCATCCTGCACCTTGTCGAAGGCGCCGGACGTCTGCGTCATCACGCCGAGATTGATCTTGCCGGCGAAATAGAAGGGCGCTGTGAGCAGATAGGGAATGATCGGCGACAATTGCCCGTAGGTCGCCGTGAAGCTGATCATCTTCTTGCGCGTCGTGACGATGCGCAGATAGTTGACGATGATCGCCGTGAAACGGCTCACCAGCGAGGATCGCTCGGCCGTCTCGCCGGAGAGCAGCGCGACCTGCTCGCTATATTCGCGCAAGCGCGCCAGCGAGAAGCGGAAGTCCGCCTCGCGATGCTGGCGCTCGAAGTACAGGCCCGACAGCGTGCGGCCGAGAAGATGCGTCACCACCGTGCCGACCGCCGCATAGAGCAGCGCCACCCAGAACAGGAAGCCGGGAATGAAAATATCGGTGCCCGGGAAGGCGTAATTGCCGGAGAGCCCCCAAAGGACGATGGAGAAGGAGACGAGCGAGCTCAGCGTCTGGATCAGCAGGATCGTATAGGAGTAGATGCCATAGCCGTCGGTGCCGCCGTCGATGAAGCGGTTCACGTCCTCGGCGATGCGCTGGTCCGGATTGTCGGTCTGACTGCCGGCGAGCGCCATTCGATAATGCGTGTGATCGCCGAGCCAGCGGGAGACGTAATGCTCGGTGAGCCAGCGCCGCCAGCGAATGATCATCAGCGATTGCACGACAAATTCGATCACCGCGCTGATGATGTAGGTGAAGGCCCAGGGCGTGAAGACATAGAGCAGCAGGCTCCAGAACGCGTCGGCGTTCTTCTCCTGGATCGCGTTGAAGAAGTCGCGATTGAAAAAGGACAGGCGCACATTGACGCCGACCTGCGCCTGATTGATGAGCACCAGCAGCACGATCATCGCGACGGCGATGCTGCGCTCCCGCGCGCCGAATCGAAAGAGCCCGAGGACATTCCCCTCGCCGCGGTCGCTGCTGTCGAAATAGAGATCGGCGATGCGCGTCATCTCGCGCACGACGGGAATATGCGAGACGGCGAAGACCGAGATCGAGAAGACGGCGACGGTGAGCGGCAGGCTCTCGGGCAGCGCATAATCGGCGAGCGCGGCGGGCCACAGGCTCTCCTCCGCGAGCAGCCGCGCGACGCCGAAGACGATCGTCTCGACCGAGAAGATGGAGACGAATATCTTCAGAAAGCTCGAGATGGCGGCGCTGCGCCAGGTGGTGAAGGCGCAGAGCCCGGCCGTGGCGGCGAGGAGGAAGAGATTGGCGTCGCCGAGGTGAGCGCCCGCTGCGAGCGTTAGCGCCGCGAAGACGGCGACGGCCGCTCCGAGTCCCTGCATGTCCTGTCCTCTCATTGGTCGCGCCGCATTCGCGCGGGCGTCGCATTCGGGCGCAGTAATCTCGAGATTGCGCCACTGGCGTGGCGCTGGGCTCGGCGCGCCGCTTTCTCCCTGCGATAGCGCGCTTTCAGGCGAAAGGGCAAATCGTCGCGCCGCGCCGCGCGCCTGCGCCGCGAAAGGATTTTGCTGGAGCTGCGCCGATGCGAGGAGACGGCAGCCGCTCCCGCCTTGCTGGCGGAGAAGATATTGCCGGCTTTCGGGCGGCGAGGAAAAAATTCGGCGTTTTCGCGTCTAGCGAGGAAGGAAAAGGGGCGCGTTCTTGACTTCCCGCGCCGTTACGGCCAGTTTCCGCGCCGCTTCGCTAGGCTTTCCAGCCGCAATCCCGTGTCGTTCGCCTCATGCGCTCCTATCTCGACTTCGAAAAGCCCGTCGCCGAATTGGAGACCAAGGTGGAGGAACTCCGCGCGCTGGCGTCCAAGGGCGACGGCGTGTCGATCTCCGACGAGCTCGCCAAGCTCGAAGCCAAGGCGCACAAGGCCCTGGCCGATCTCTACGCCAGCCTCACGCCGACGCAGAAAATCCAGGTCGCACGCCATGCGCAGCGGCCGCATTTCTCCGACTATGTGCGGCTTTTGTTCAATGAATTCACCCCGCTGGCCGGCGATCGCCTGTTCGGCGAGGACTCCGCCATCGTCGGCGGCTTCGCCCGTTTTCGCGGCGAGCCGGTCTGCCTCATCGGCCAGGAGAAGGGCTCCGATACGGAGAGCCGGCTCGAGCATAATTTCGGCATGGCGCGGCCGGAGGGCTATCGCAAGGCGGCCCGGCTCATGGAGCTGGCCGACCGATTCGGCCTGCCGGTCATCTCGCTCGTGGACACTTTCGGCGCTTTTCCCGGCATTGACGCCGAGCAGCGCGGACAGGCGGAGGCGATCGCCCGCTCCATCGACGTCTCGCTGTCGCTGGGCGTGCCCAATGTCGCCGTGGTGGTGGGGGAAGGCGGCTCCGGCGGCGCCATCGCCATCGCCAGCTGCAACAAGGTGCTGATGCTGGAGCATTCCGTCTATACGGTCGCCTCGCCGGAGGCCTCCGCCTCCATTCTGTGGCGCGACTCGTCCAAGGCGCAGGACGCCGCCACCAGCATGAAGATCACCGCCCAGGACCTGCTGAAGTTCGGCATTATCGACGTCATCGTCGCCGAGCCGCCGGGCGGCGCCCATCGCGATCCGGAGACGGCCGTCGCCGCCGTCGGCGAGGGCATAGACGATGCGCTGGCTGGCCTCGCCAATCTCTCCCGCGCGCAAATCGTCGACGCCCGCGCCGAGCGCTTTCTCTCTGTCGGCCGCAAGGTCTGAGCAGACGAGATTCGGCGCCTTTCAGCATTCGGCGGCCTCGAAGCGCTGACCCGCTCTGGTCTCCCGGCGTCAACCAATCGTTAACCTCATAGACGATCGCCGCCCTCTTGCCGGCGGCGACAGCCACGCTCTGGCCTTATTCTTCCTCTTGCGTTAGAACGACGTTGGTAATTCGACGTCTATTGTCATGCTAGCGTGACTGCGCGTGATTCGCGCCTTCGCGCGCGGATCACGAGAAGCGGGGCGAGAATGAATCTCTTCCGAAACGTCGGGCGGCTCGCCCCCTGGGGTCTCGTCGGCGCGACGCTCGCGCTCTCCGCCTGCAATGATCTCGGCTCCGGCTCGCAGCGCGCGCTGTCGCCCATTCCGCCCGAGACTTTGGCGCTGATGGAGCAGGCCGGCGTCACCAAGGAATCGCCGACGCTCATCCGCTCCTATAAGAAAGAGGCCGAGTTCCAAATCTGGAAGCAGCGGCCCGACGGGCGCTACGCCTATCTCAAGACCTTCCCCATGTGCCGCTGGTCCGGCCAGCTCGGGCCGAAGGTTCGCGAGGGCGACCGCCAGGCGCCGGAGGGGTTCTATTCCATCACCCCCGGGCAGATGAATCCGAACTCCGCCTATTATCTCTCCTTCAACGTCGGCTATCCCAACGCCTATGACCGCGCCTACGGCCATAGCGGCGGCTCCATCATGGTGCATGGCGCCTGCTCTTCCGCCGGCTGCTTCTCCATGACCGATCGGCAGATCGCCGAGATCTATGCGATCCTGCGCACCTCCTTCAACAATGGCCAGCGCTCGATCCAGATGCAGTCCTATCCGTTCAAGATGACGGCGGAGAATCTGGCCAAGCACAGGCTCGATCCCAATATCGGCTTTTGGAAGCAGCTGAAGGAAGGCTCCGACCATTTCGAGGTCGCCGGCAAGGAGCCGAGCGTCGGCGTCTGCAATCGGCGCTATGTCTTCGACGCGACCTCGGCCAATGGCCAGCCGCTCGACGCCGGCGCCGCCTGCCCGCCGCTGCGCCGCAATGCAGAGATAGAGACGCAGGTCGCGCAGAAAGCCGCCGTGGACGACGCCAAAGTGGCCGAGCTGGCGGCGGCTGGCGTCAGGCCGGTGCGCGTCGTCTATCAGGACGGCGGCCAGCACCCCGATTTCTACGCTCGTGTCGCCGAGGTGAGCCGGCCCGAGACGCTGGTCGCGCCGCTCGAGATCGCCCTCGAGGAGAAGAGCAGCGGCGGCAAGTCGCGTTCTCCCGTGCTGGCCATTAGCGCGACGAGGCTCGCCGCCAAGGCCAAGAAAGAGACGGAGATCAAGGTCGCGGCCGCGGCTGCGGAGCAGGCCCCTGTGGCGAAGGCCGCGGAAGCCCCCGCCCCGGCCGAGCCGGCCAAGCTCGGAGCCTTCGCCGGGGCGACGGATTCGATCGGCGGATTGCTCGGCTTCCGCAAGGAGCCCGCCCCGAGCGAGCCCGCTGTCGCCAAAGCCGAGCCCATCAAATCGGAGGCCGCCAAGCTCGAAAGCGCCAAGGCCGGCGAGAGCCCCAAGAGCGAAAAGTCGGAGGTCGCCAAATCCGCGGCCAAGCCGGCGACCGCCAAGGCCACGGCCCCGAAGCCTGCCGTGACGAAGACCGCAGCAGGCCAGGCCGCCGCCTCGCAGGCCCCCGCGTCAGCGCCGTCGCATCGCGCCGATCCGGCCAAAAAGCCGCAAGCCTCGCTCGGAGCCGAACGCCACGCCAAGGTCGCTTCGGCCACTGCCGGCGTTCCGGCGCTGCCGCCGGTCTCTGCTCGCCCCTGATTTACGAGCAACTCACAAGTTTTTTGCTCAAACGATCCGCCCGAGGGCGGATCGTCGCAATTTTGCCTGCATTGATCGGAAAAAGGCGCCCCGAGCGTTGCTGTATCGCTGCGGCCCCGCGCCGGAACTTCCGCCGAAAACTCTGTCGTGATGCGACATTGTGGCGGGCTTCCAAAAAGGCGCTTGACACTTGTGCGCCGCAGCAATACAACAGTGCGACGCAGCGAGAACTTCTCTCGCTCCGTAGCCCTCCTTGGGCGTTTCCTCCCTTGACTTGGGCCGCTGGCGTTACCGGCGGCCCTTTTTTTTCGTCATTGCGTGGAAGAAGCTTCCCGTCACCTGCCCCGCCCGCAGCCCCGCCGGCCTCTGCTCCTGCGAATAGGCGTCTGTAACCATCGCAAAGGGCTGGCCCTTCTCGCTCACGATCGTCGCGTAGTGGAATTCGTGTCCGGCGAGCTCGTCGCCCGCCACGCCCAGCGCGCAATCGCCGAGGAGTCTTGCGCGCCTATAGCCCAAATGAAGTTTGCGCTGCGCAAAACTCGTCGCCAGATCGAGCAGGCCGGCCATCTCATGAGCCTCGCCGGCGGCGTCGGTCAGCGTCCGCCCGAGGGTCATATAGCCGCCGCACTCCCCATGGACCGCACGCGTCGCAGCGAAACGGCGAAGCCCGCCGAGAAAATTCCGCGCCGCGGCGAGCCGGCCCGCATGAAGCTCTGGATAGCCGCCCGGCAGCCAGCAGGCGTCGCAGTCCTCCGGCGGGGCCTGATCGGCGAGCGGCGAGAAGAAAGCGATCTGCGCGCCCGCCTCGCGCCAGGCGCGGGCGAGATGCGGATAGAAGAAAGAGAAAGCCTCGTCCTGCGCGACAGCGACACGTCCTCCCGGCGGGTGCGGAACCTCGAGAGGACCGGGCGCGAGATCGGCGAGACCGCCACCCGCGGCCGCGAGCAAGGCGTCGAGATCGACATGGGCCTCTATGCGCTCGGCAAGCCGATCGAGCAGAGCTTCGAGCCCTCTCGTCTCGCCGGCCTGCACCAGACCCAAATGACGCTCCGGCAGAGCGACGCCGGAATCGCGCGGCAGCGCGCCGAACACTTTTATACCGACCGCCTCGATCGCCTCCTGCGCGAGCTTGCGATGGCGCTCCGAGCCAGTGCGGTTGAGCAGCACGCCGGCGAGCCTCACCCGCGCGTCATGCAGCGCGACGCCACGCGCAATAGCGGCCGCGCTCTGCGCCTGTCCCGAGACATCCATCACCAGCAGCACGGGCCAGCCGAGATGGGCGGCGATGTCCGCCGAGGCGCCCGTCTGCGCCGGCGCGCCGGGCGCGCCGTCGAAAAGCCCCATCGCCCCTTCCGCGACGATGAGATCGGCGTCCTCGCCGGCGCGCAGCGCCAGCTGCGCGAGCATCTCGGCCTCCATCGTCCAGGAATCGAGATTGAAGCTCGCGCGTCCGGTGGCAACGGCGTGAAAGGCGGGGTCGATATAATCCGGCCCGCATTTGACGCCCGAGACCCGCAGGCCGCGCCGCGCCAGCGCTCGCATCAGCCCCAGCGTCACAGTGGTCTTGCCCGCGCCGGAGCGAACGGCGGCGATCAGAATTCCGGGCGCGGTCAGCGTCCGGCTCCCGTAGGCCGGAAGCGGCGGTCATAGCCCGCGTCATAGAGCGCGCTCTCGCGGAAATCCTCCGCTGCCAGCGCCTCGCCGACGAGTATGAGCGCGGTGCGCTCCATCGGCGCTTCGCCGGCCAGCGCTTCAATGGTCGCGAGCGTGCCCTGCACAATGCGCTCATCCGGCCAGGAGGCGCGATAGACCAGCGCTATGGGGCAGTCAGCGCCATAAAAGGGCGTGAGCTCCGCGACGACGCGCTGCAGCGAATGGATGGAGAGATGAATGGCCATTGTCGCCCGCGCGGCGGCGAAGGCGGCCAAAGTCTCCGTCTCCGGCATGGCCGAGGCGCGGCCCGAGGTGCGCGTCAGCACCACCGACTGCGCCACTTCCGGCAAGGTCAGCTCGCGCCTCAGCGCGGCGCTGGCGGCGGCGAAAGCCGGCACGCCCGGCGTGATCGTGTAAGCGATCCCGAGCGCCTCGAGCCGCCGCGTCTGCTCGCCGACGGCGCTCCATATGGAGAGATCGCCCGAATGCAGCCGCGCGACATCTTGCCCGGCGGCGGTTGCCTGTTGCATCTCCGCGACAATGGCGTCGAGCGATAGCGGAGCCGTGTCGATGATGCGCGCGTCCTGCGGGCAATGAGCGAGGATTTCCGGCGCGACCAGCGAGCCGGCATAGAGGCAGACGGGGCAGCGCGTGAGAATATCGCGGCCGCGCAGAGTCAGCAGATCGGCGGCGCCCGGACCGGCGCCGATGAAATGTATGGTCATGGCGCTTCCTCTAACGCATTTCGCGCGATCGCGCAGGTGACGCCGGCGCTGGCGAGGCGCGGCCCGAGCAGACGGCTCCCCGTACCTGCCCCGACGAGCGCCGCCGCCTCCGCCACGCTGCCGACGCCGGTGAGCGCCTCCACGCGCGGCGAGCGGGTGAGAAGCTCGTCCTTGCGCGCGAGGAGCATTTTGTGAGGAAGAAAGACCAGCGGCAAATTCAGCTGCCGCGCCGCGTCATGAAGTCCTTTCTCGTCCCGCTTCGACTCGATGGTAAAAAGCGCAATCTCGCCGTTCGTTTCCTTCTCCCACTCGTGGGAGAAGGTGGCCTCGCGAAGCGAGGTCGGATGAGGGTCCGCGCCGCGCTTATCCTCGAGATGCTTAGGTGACGGCGATCCCTCATCCGACCCGGCTACGCCGGGGCGCCTTCTCCCGCGAGCAGGAGAAGGATCGCGCACATAAATTTCGCAAGCTTTCCAAATCAACGCGACCGCCTCGCGCGCATCCACGCCGCTGCGCGCGCCTATGCCGATCGCGTAGCGCGCGCTCAACTCTTCACCGCGCGCCATTGCAGCGCCGGCAGCGCCGGCTCCAGCGCGTGATAGGAGCCGATCGGGCGCGCTTTCGAGATCGCAATGCTCACCAGCTCGCCGCCCATGCGTCCAAAAGCGTCGATCAGCAGCGCCTGAGTCTCTATCGTCACCGCATTGGCGACGATGCGTCCGCGCAAGGGCAGCGCATTCCACGCCGCCTCTATGATCTCCCCTTCCCCGCCGCCGCCGATGAAGATCACATCCGGCGTCGGCAATCCGGCGAGCGCTCCAGGCGCTGCGCCTTCGACGATCACGAGATCGGGAACGCCGAGCGCCGCCGCATTGCGCGCGATGCGCGCCGCGCGTGTCGCATTCTGCTCGATCGCAATGGCGCGATTGGCAGGATCGGCGAGCATCCATTCGATGCCGATGGAGCCGGAGCCCGCGCCTATGTCCCACAAGCATTCGCCACGGCGCGGCGCGAGCGCGGCGATCGTCACCGCGCGAATGTCGCGCTTGGTGATCTGCCCGTCATGCTCGAACCAATCATCCGGCAGGCCTGGCGTCAGCGGCAGAATGCGCGCGCCAGGCCCCGCGATCACTTGGACGCCGATCGTGTTGAGCGGCGCAATGTCGGTGAGCGAAAACGCCTCCGCCCGCGCGCTGCGAATGCGCTCCTTGGCGCCGCCCATATGCTCGAGCACATGGATGCGCGACTCGCCCATGCCGAGCGCGGTCAGATGCGCCGCGAGGCGCGCGGGCGTCGTCTCGTCCCATGACAGAATGAGCAATCGGCGCGAAGGCTGCAGATGCGACGTCACACGCTCGAAAGCGCGGCCATGCAGCGACAGCAATGCGCAATCCTGCTGGCTCCACTTCAGCCGCGCGGCGGCGAGAGAAAAGGAGGACGGCGCCGGAAGGCAGAGAATCTCCTCCGCCGCCACATTGCGCGCGATCATATCGCCGACGCCGAAGAAAAAAGGATCGCCGCTCGCCAGCACCACGGTCGGCGCGCCGCGATGCGCGAGGATCGTCTCCATCGCCGCGGAGAGCGGCGAGGGCCAGAGGAGCGTCTCCGCTTTCTGCGGGCCGATCAGCTCGAGATGCCGCGCGCCGCCGATGATGAGCGAGGCGTCGGCGATGAGCGCGCGCGCGGCCGGCGTCAGCGCCTCGACGCCATCCTCGCCAATGCCGATGAGCGAAAGCCAGCGCCCCGCGCTCATATCGCCTTCCGCGACGTGTAGACGAAGGGCGTCGCTGTCTCGCGCGAGACGAGCTTGGTGCCGCTCGCGCCGATGAGCACCAAGGTCGACATGTCGACGACGCTCGGATCGGCGTCGCCCAACGTGGCGATCGCGATATTCTCCTCCGCCCGGCCGACCGATTTCGCGAAGACCACGATGCGATCTGCCGGCAAGACGCGGCGCAGCAGCGCGAATGTATCGTGAATGCGCTGCGGCCGCGCGCGCGAGGCGGGATTGTAGAAAGCCATGACGAAATCGGCGCGCGCCGCCAGCTCGAGACGATTGGCGATCACCTCCCACGGCTTGAGATTGTCGGAGAGCGAGATCACGCAGAAATCATGGCCGAGTGGCGCGCCGAGCCGCGCCGCCGCCGCCTGCATGGCGGAGATTCCGGGAAGAATTTCTATGTCGAGATCGCGCCACGCCGGCTCGCCATTGTCGATCGCCTCCAGCACCGCCGCCGCCATTGCGAAAATGCCAGGATCGCCGCCCGATACGACAGCCACGTCGCTTCCGCTCGCGGCGAGGCGCAGCGCGTCTTCCGCGCGCGCGATCTCCACGCGATTGTCGCTCGCAAGGCGCGTCTGGCCGGGCGTGACGGGAACGCGCGCGACATAGGGCGCATAACCGATAACATATTGCGCGGCGCTCAACGCCTGCTGCGCTTCCGCGGTGAGAAAACGCGCATCGCCCGGACCGAGGCCGATGACGAAGAGCTTTCCCGTCACGGCCGACGTCCGGCGCCGGGCACGAGGACGAGCGCGAAATATGGCGCGTCATCGTCGCGCTTCTCGGCCAAGCGCATGATCTTCTCCTCCGCCATCGTGCCGCGCTCGACATAGATGGCGCGATCGATGAGCTTCGCATCCTCGAGCGCGAGGCGCAGCTTGCCGAGATTGCCGCCGAGCTTCATCACCACAGCGGCGTCGGTCGCGACGAGTCGCTGCACCAGACCCTCGCGCGGCAGAGTCGCGGGAATGACGGTCAGCACATCGTCGCCCCATGTCATCGGCTGGCGCGCCGAAGCAAAGCAGCCCGACATGCCGGAGACGCCCGCGCAGACCTCCACGCGAAAGCGCGGCGACAAGCGCGTCTGCAAATGCATGAAGGAGCCGTAGAGCATCGGATCGCCCTCGCAGAGCAGCGCGACATCACGGCCGAGCAAAAGATGCAAGGCGAGGCGCTCCGCGCTCTCCTCATAGAAAGACGCGAGCGCCGCCACATAGTCGGGGTGATCGAAAGGAATCTCTGTCGTCAGCGGATAGGCGAGAGCGATCTCCTCGCAATCCTTCGCGATGAAGCGCGCGGCGATGGCGCGCGCATGGCTCGGCTTTCCGCGCTTGGAAAAATAGGCGACGATTTTCGCTTCGCTCACCAGACGCGCGGCTTTCAGCGTCATCAGCTCGGGATCGCCGGGGCCGAGGCCGACCCCGAGCAGCGCGCCCAGCGAAACGCGCGCGCCATCGTCGGCGCGCAGATTCGGATCGACGATATTCATTCTTTCTCGCTCGCCAGCGCGTTGATCGCCGCGGCGGCCATGGCGCTGCCGCCCTTGCGTCCGCGCACGATCGCCGTCGGAACGCGCCCGTCGGCGAGCGCGGCCTCTTTGGATTCCGCCGCGCCGACGAAGCCGACCGGCATTGCGATGATCGCAGCGGGCGGGGCTACGCCTTCGTCGAGCATCTCCAGTAGTCGGAACAACGAGGTCGGCGCATTGCCGATGGCGACGACGGCGCCAGAGAGCTTCTCCCGCCACAGCTCCATCGCCGCTGCGCTGCGCGTCGTCTTCATGTCTTCGGCGAGCGCGCGCGTGCGCGGATCGGCGAGGGTGCAGATCACCTCATTATTCGCGGGAAGGCGCGCGCGGGTGACGCCGTGAGCGACCATATTGGCGTCGCAGAAAATGGGCGCGCCATTGCGCAGCGCGGCGCTCGCCGCCTCCGCGAAGTCGGGCGAAAAGACGATATCGTCGGCGATCTCCACCATTCCGCAAGCATGGATTATGCGCACGGCGACGCGCTCCTCCTCGCGCGAGAAACGCTCGAGCCGCGCCTCTGCGCGAATAATGGCGAAGGAGCGGTCGTAGATCGCGGCGCCGTCGCGTATGTAGGTCAATGCGCCGGACATTATGGCTCCCTGCTTGTGGCGCGCATGATGCGCGCGCTCATTGCGTCTTCTATCTCGTTCACGCCGAGGCCATGCAATGTCGGCGCATCGCTCGCGCGTCCATTGTCGATGAGATCGAATCCTCGCGGCGTCGCCACCAGCGCGACCTTTGCCGCAGCGGGAGAGGCGCAGCCCTTGGCGCAGCCCGATATGTGCAGCGTCGCGCCCTCGGACGCAAGCCGCGCCGCGAGAGGGGCGAGAATTTCGGCGAGATCGCGCGTCGGCGCATGCGCCTGTGGGCATTCCGGCGCGCCGGGACAGGCGATGACGGCGAGGCGCGGATCATCCGCCGCAATGACGAAGCCGCGGCAAGCCGCGACCTCGATGATATATTGCGCCGCCTCGAGATCGGCGCAGGGCAGCAGCAGCGCGCGCCAGGGCGTGAGGCGCAATTCGTTCAGGCCATGGACTTCGGCCAGCGCCGCGAGCGCATCGAGATCATCCGCGCGCCATCGTCCCGAGGACGCGCCTATGCCGGCAAAAGCCCCCTCTCCTCTTTCGCCGCCGTCACGAGACAGCCGCGCTCCGAAAATCTCCGCGGCGGAGGCGGCGCGACAGAGCGATTTATACGGCGTCGGCGTGAGAGCCGCCGCCTCGGCCAGCGCCTCGAGGCCGAAGGTGGCGACGACATTGCGCATGCGACGCAATTCGAATTCGCGGCCTGCGCGCAAGGCGAGAAAGGCGCGCGCCAGCGTCAGCGCCACATCGCTCGCCGTTTCCGGCGTCGCGAGAAAAGCATGCGCGCGCGCGCCATCGGCGATGATGGCGACATTGTCGCCATGCGCCTCGAGGCGAATGTCCATCGCCGAGCCGGAAAGGCCGAGCGCGCCGCCGTCATCGACGAGAAAGCCGAATTTTCCAGGAAGCGCCAGCAGAGAAGCGTCCTTCACGAGCGATTGTGCGAGACCTGCGACGAGGGCGCTCGCCTGCGCATCGGCGAAAGGCGAGACGAGGAAGTTGAGCAGGCTCTCTGTCGCCGCGTCGTCCGCGAGCAGGCCGAGCGCGGCGAGGCGCCGTTGCGCCTGCTCGAGCTTCTCTTCGCTCACGCCGCGCAATTGCAGTTGCGCGCGCTGCGAGAGATCGATGAGGCCATTGCCGCAATCCCGCGCGATCGATGCGATCTCGCGCGCCTGCTGCGCCGAAAGACGCGGATGCGTCGTTTTCGCGCGCAAGAGAAGGCCGTCACCGCTCTGCATCGGCCGCAGCGCGCCGGGGCACCAGCCTTGGATTTTGGGCGCGGCGGTCATAGCGAAAGCCCTTCGAGCGCCGCGGCGACGCTGTTGCGCCGCGTGCGCCAGAAGCCGCGCGCGATGGCGCGCTGGAACATGTCGCGAATGGCCGCCGCCGCGCGCGGATTGGCGGCGAGCAGAAAATCGCGAACATTCGGCGCGCCGAGCGTCGAATCGAAGACGAGATCCCATTGCGCGTCACGCACATGCGGCGTCGTCGCGGCGAAAGCGAAGAGATTGTCGAGCGTCTCGGCGATTTCCGCCGCGCCGCGATGGCCATGGCGCATCTGCCCCTCGAGCCAGCGTGAATTGGCCGCGCGACCGCGAATGACGCGCGCGATCTCTTGCTCGAGCGAGCGCAGCTTCAATGCTGCGGGGCGCGTCGCGTCGATATGCGTGATCTGCGCGGAGCCGCCGAGCGCGGCGTTGGCGGCGGAAAATCCGCCTTCGAATTCCGCGAAGGCGGCGCCGGTGAGCACATCCGTCTCCGCCATATCCTGCACATGCAGCAGAGCATCGGCGACGCCGACGCGCTCGCCGAAAGCCTCGCGCGCCGGCGCGCTCTCGCCATTGCGCGAGACGGCATGGCCGCCGGCCGCGAGAAAGGCCTGGCCCAATGCATCGCGCGTGTCGCCGCGCGCGATGGCCTCGGAAAGGCCGAGGCCATAGCTTCCCTGCGCGGCGCCGAAGACGCGCTCAAGCGCGCGGCCGTCACGGCGCGCGGCGGCGAGCGGATTGGACTCGTCGTCCTCATCGAGCGCGGCGACGGCCGCGACAGCGTCGTGGAAGAGCGCGATGAGGCCGGGGAACATGTCGCGAAAGAGCCCCGATATATGCAGCGTGACGTCCACGCGCGGAAAATCGCGGCTCGCGAGCGGCAATATCTCGAAGCCACAGACGCGCGCGCTGGCGTTGTCCCAGAGCGGCGCGACGCCCATCAGCGCTAGCGCTTGCGCGAAATCCTCGCCGCCGGTGCGGATGGTCGCGCTGCCCCAGAGATCGAGCACGATATTGCGCGGCCATTCGCCATGCTCTTGCGCATGACGCATCATCACCTCGCGCGCCGCGCGGACGCCGATATCATGGGCGGTGCGCGTCGGAACATGGCGCGGATCGATGCAGAAGAGATTGCGGCCTGTCGGCACAACGTCGGCGCGTCCGCGCGAGGGGGCGCCGGCCGGGCCGGGCTCGACGAAACGGCCTGCGAGCGCGCGCAGCAAACCGCTCGATTCGGCCGCGCCGCATGGCCCATTGCCGAATATGTGCAGCCCATCGCCGATGCGCATTTCCTTCACATCGCAGAGCCAGGCATCCAGCCGCGCCAGCGCCTCCGCGCGATCCGTGTCGCGCGTGACCTCGCATTCCTGCGCGAGGCCGCTGCGTTCGGCGACATCGAGAATCGTTTCCGCCACCAGCTTGGCGCGGCGCGGGTCGAGTGTCGCGGCGCTCGCATATTCGTCGAGCAGGCTCTCTATCTCCTCCGCCTCGGCGGCGAGTCCCGCTTCGACGAGCGGCGGTGTCATATGGCCGATCGTCACCGCGCCGGCGCGGCGCTTGGCTTGCGCGGCCTCGCCCGGATCATTGACGATGAACGGATAGACGAGCGGCGTGGCGCCGAGCAAAACCTGCGGCGCGCAAGACGGGCCGAGCATCGCCGATTTTCCGGGCAACCATTCCAGCGTGCCATGCGTGCCGAGATGAATCATCGCATCTATGTTTCGACTGTGGCGCAGCCACAGATAGAAAGCGATATAGGCGTGGCGCGGCGCGAGCTCGGCGTCGTGATAGGTCTCGCGACGTTCCACTCTGCTTCCGCGATCCGGCTGCAATGCGATGACGAGCTTGCCGGTCTCTATGCAGGAAAAGCGAAAGGCGCCGTTCGCGAGCGCCGGATCTTCTTCCGGCGCGCCCCAGGCGGCGAGGACTTGCCGCGTGAAGTCGTCCGCCAGCGTGGCGAAGAGGCGCTGATATTCGGCGAGCGGCAGCTCGGCGTAATGCGCGGCTTCCTCCAGCGCGCGCATGACGAGATCGCCGTCACGATAAAGTGACCCGATTTCGTAATCCGCGTCGCGCAGCAGATCGCATATTGCGATCACGCTTCGCGGCGTGTCGAGGCCTATGGCGTAGCCGCCGCGTCCGCGTCGCGCCGGATAATCGGAGAGCACCAGCGCGAGGCGCTTCTCGCTATGTCCGAGCCGGCGCAGGCGCGCCCAATTCTGCGCGAGCGCCGCGACATGATCTATCTGCGAAGGCTCGGGCGAATGGCGAATCTCGTCGAACTCGCTGGCGGCGCGTGCGCGCGTCTGCGCCTTGAAGGAGACTGCGCCGGCGAAGATGCGGCCGTCCACCTCGGGCAGCACGACATTCATCGCGAGATCGGCGCCATTGGCGCCGCGCTTGGAGTTCTCCCAGGCTTCGCGCGTCGAAGTGGCGAGCGCGATTTGGAGAACAGGCGCGTCGGCGCGATCGAGCACCGAGCCGCCCTCCGTGCGCGCGGAGAAGGCGGTGGCGTTGAGAATCACATCGGGACAGAATTCTGCGATCGTCTGCGCGAGCAGCGTCTCGCAAGCGGCGTCCTTGAGGCTGGCGACGAAATAGGCTTCGACAGCGAAGCCGCGCTTATGCAGCGCATCGGCGAGCGCGACGATCGGCGCGAAATCGCCGGCGAGCCAGGCAGAGCGATAGAAGGTGACGAGCGCGCGCGGAGCCGATGCCGCCTGTGCGCCGCTCGATTGGCCGGAGGCTCCCTCATCCTCAGCATGAGGGGGAGGGTTAGCGCCAAGGGCGGTGCGGCAGGCTTGCTCGCAGCGGCCGGCGAGCGGCGCGGGCGCGCTCTCAAGCCAATGCGTGGGCGTTCCTGCGAGAGTCGCGGCGTAGCCGAGGAAGGAACGCAGATTATCCGGGCCGCCGTCGTGGAAGAAAGACCAGATGCGCGCGAGCGCGTCGGAAGAAAGCGTGGAGGCGCGCTCCAGCCGTTCATCACTGTGCATGTCGCCCGGAACGATGGCCAACGCGAAGCCGCGCATGCGCGCTGCGGTCGCGAGCTCATCGACGCCATAGGCCCAATAATCCTTGCCGCCGAGCAGGCGCACGACGACGAGCCGCGCATAGCGCGCGACCTTGTCGATATAGAGATCGACCGAATAGGGGTGCTTCAGCCTGGCGAGCGAGGCGCAACGCAGCGATGGGAGCGCGGCGTTCTGCTCTTGCAGCTCGGCGAGGAGGGAAAGCTCGGCGTCGGAGAAGGAGAGGAAGACGATCTCCGCAGGAGTCTGCCCGAGGTCGACCGCCGCCTCATTGTCGTCGAGGCCATGGAGATCGCGCGCGAGCAGATGCATGGCGCGTCCTCAGCTCGTCAGCATGGCCGTCACGCCCGCGCGATCGAGACCCTTCTCGCCGATGACGACGAGGCGGCTGGCGCGATTCTCATCGGCGCGCCAGGGGCGGTCGAACTGATGACGAAAGCGCGCGCCGACGCCCTGCACCAATAGGCGCATCGGCTTGCCGGCGATCTCGACGAAGCCTTTCATGCGAAGAACGTCATGCGCCTCGGCGACGCGGGCTAGGCGCTCGATCAGCTCGGCCGGGTCGCGCGCGGCGGCGATCTCGACGATGAAGCTCTCGAAATCGTCGTGATCGTGGCCCTCTTCCGTATCATGGTGAGAGGGGCGATTGGCGAGATCGTCCTCCGCCGCGGCGCCGAGGCCGAGCAGAATGGCGGGGTCGAGCCTGCCCTCGCAGGCGCGCAGCAGCTTTACCGCGCGGGGCGCAGTGGCGCGAATCCGCTCCGTGACTTGCGCTTCCTCTTCCGCGCTCAGCAAATCGGTTTTGTTGAGCACGATCAGATCCGCGCAGAGCAGCTGATCCTCGAACACTTCCTCGAGCGGATTGTCGTGGTCGATCGCGAGGGTCTCGGCGCGCTCTTTCGCGATGGCGTCGAGATCGTCGGCGAAGCGGCCCGCCGCCACCGCCGGGCCATCCACCACGGCGATGACGCCATCGACGGTGAGATGCGGGCGGATCGTCGGCCATTCGAAGGCTTTGACCAGAGGCTTGGGCAGAGCGAGGCCGGAGGTCTCGATGATAATGTGCTCCGGCCGGTTCGGATGCGCGAGCAGCGCCTCGATCGCCGGCGCGAAATCATCGGCCACGGTGCAGCAGAGGCACCCATTGGCCAGCTCGACGATATTCTCCTCAGGACAATTCTCCACGCCGCAGGCGCGAAGAATATCGCCGTCCACGCCGACATCGCCGAACTCGTTGATGACGAGGGCGAGGCGGCGGCCGCGCGCCGTCTCGAGGATATGGCGAATCAGCGTCGTCTTGCCGGCGCCGAGAAATCCGGTGACGATGGTCGCGGGGATTTTGGCGAATGTGCTCACGCCGCAGCCTCTGCGCTGGTCTTTGTCGGGAGATGCCGCCAGACGAAGCCGACGGCCGCGCCGACCAGAATCCAGGTGATCGCGTGAATGGCGAGAGAAGCGGCGGCGAAACGCGCGGCCAGCTCGGCCGGCGCGGTGCTCTCGGGCGCCGGCGGCTGCGGCGCGCCGATGAGATGCGGCGCGATAATGAGCGCGACGCCCAGCGCTTTGACGAGCGGGCGCTCGACGCGCAGCACGGCGAAGAGCCCGGCGCCGGTTGCAGCCGCCGTGCCGATCCACCAGAATTGGCGCGCGGCGAGATCGCCGGCGGCGCTGCCCGGCAGCTCCGGCGCGAGGCCGAGGCTGGTCGCAAGGCCGGTGGAGGCGAAGGCGCAGGCCCCCCAGAGCGCGGCGCGCTTGGGCTCGATCGTCTCGCCGGAGAGCAGCATCAAGGCGAGCAGCACGAAAGCGTAGCCCACCGAGGTGACGCTGGTGGCGACGCTGGTCGCCGCTGTGCGCTGGAGACCGGGTGCGGGCTCCCAAACCGGCTCGGCGGCGTGCTCGTGCTGATGCGCCTCGACTCCGGCATGGGCCTGCTCGGCCGCGGTCTCGTAGACCTCGGCGGCGAGGATCAGCGGAGTCGTGGTGACATTCTGCAGGGCCGCGACCGCGAGCCCCGCGAGAAGGCCGGCCAAAAGGCCGACCGCGAGGAGTCGCTGGATCACCGCTGCGTCAATGGCAAGGGAAGCCGAGCGAATGGCGCGAATCATGCGCGGCGTTATGCGCGACGCTCGCGTAGGAGAAGCCGGCGAGATAGACGAGCCCGGCGCCGAGCGTGAAGACGACCAGCGCGGCGCGCAGGATCTCGAGGCGGCTGGCGGAGACGATCGCGTCGGCGGAAAGGGTCTTCGTGGTCATTCTCGGCTCCTCGCCGCCCCACCGGCGGCATTCGTGGTTTCGCTGGACGGCAGGTCTCCTGGCTCGCGGGTCGCTGCGCTCGCCGCCTTCCCGGGCTTTCACCCAGTGGCCACACGGGCTCGCGCTCGCCGCTCACAGTTGCGGGGGCAGCCGCGGATCAGGGGCGAACCCCATACCGCATTCCCTCTTCGCCTCCTTGCGGAGGACCGTCGCGAACAGTCATATGACGGAGAGAAGGAGCCGTCAAACGGCGAGGAGGCGCTGATCATGTCGGAATTCGCGGAAGAAGACGCCGCCCGCCGCCATCGCGAGAAGATGGAGAAGCGCAAGGCCGTGCAGGACGCCGAGGTCGCCGGCAAGAGCATCGCCGAAAAGGGCCTGCTGATGGTCCATACCGGCCCCGGCAAGGGCAAGTCTACCGCGGCCTTCGGCCTCGCTCTGCGGGCGATGGGGCATGGGCTCGCGGTGGGCGTCGTGCAATTCGGCAAGGGCGCCTGGGACACGGGCGAGCGCCGCATTCTCGAGAAGCTCGGCGGCGAGGACGGGCTGCTCGCCTGGCACACGCTCGGCGAGGGCTTCACCTGGGAGACGCAGGACCGCGCCCGCGACGAGGCGGCGGCTCGGCGCGCCTGGGAGAAGGCGAAGGAGCTGATGGCCTCAAAGTCGATTCGGCTGCTCGTGCTCGACGAATTGTCGATCGCGCTCCGCTATGAGCATCTGCCGCTCGACGAGGTGATCGCGACGCTGACGGCGCGGCGCGCCGATCTCCACATCGTCGTCACCGGCCGCAACGCCAAGCCGGAGCTGATCGCGGCGGCCGATCTCGTCACCGAGATGACAATGGTCAAGCATCACTTCCAGGCCGGGGTGAAGGCGCAGGCCGGAATCGAGTTTTGAGGCGGCGCCTCAAATGAATTTCAGCCCTTTCAGGCTCGAATGTCCGTTCCGCCCGACGATCAGATGGTCATGCACGGCGATGCCGAAAGGCTGCGCTATGGCGATGATGTCCAGCGTCATGCGAATGTCGGCGGTGGAGGGGGTCGGATCGCCGGACGGGTGATTATGCGCCAATATCAGCGCGGAAGCGCCCAATTCCAGCGCCCGCCGCACCACCTCGCGCGGATAGACGGGCGTGTGATCCACCGTGCCGACGCCCTGAACCTCATCGGCGATCAAGGCGTTGCGCTTGTCGAGGAAGAGAATGCGGAACTCCTCGCGCTCGGCATAGGCCATGGCCGTGCGGCAATAGTCGATCACATCGACGAAGGAGCCGAGCACGGTCCGCTTCTGCAGATTGCTGCGCGCGAGGCGCCTTGCCGTCGCCTCCATCAGCTTCAGCTCGCAGATCGCCGCCTCGCCGAGCCCTTCGATCTCGCGCAGCCGCTCCGGCCGCGCCGCCGCCACCTCGGAGAAAGAGCCGAATCGCGCGATCAGCGCCTTGGCCAGAGGCTTGACGTCGCGCCGTGGAATGGCGCGATAAAGCACCAGCTCCAAAAGCTCGTAATCGGCGAGCGCGGCCTCCCCCGCCTCCAGAAAACGGTCGCGCAGCCTCTGCCTATGGCCATGAAAATGCGGCGCCTCCTCGCGCAGACCGTCGGCGGGCTTGTCGCCGGCCGGTCGGCGCCGAGGGACGCGCGTCTCGCTCATTCGGCGCCGGCGGCCGCGTCCGGCGAGGCTCCACTGGACGAGGCGCCATTGGGATTGTCGAGCCCGGCGGGCGAGGCGGTGAAGATTTCCACCCCCGTCTCGGTCACGCCGAGCGAATGCTCGAACTGAGCCGAGAGCGAGCGGTCGCGGGTGACGGCGGTCCAGCCGTCGCCGAGAATCTTCACCTGCGGCCGGCCGAGATTGATCATCGGCTCTATGGTGAAGAACATGCCGGGTCTGAGCTCCACGCCCTGCCCGGCGACGCCGTAATGCAGAATATTCGGCTCGTCGTGGAACAGCCGGCCGAGCCCATGGCCGCAGAAATCGCGCACCACGGAGCAGCGCTCGGCCTCGGCGAAACGCTGGATCGCCGCGCCTATGTCGCCAGTGGTGGCGCCCGGCTTCACCACGGATATGCCGCGCATCAGGCTCTCATAGGTCACGTCGATGAGCCGCTGGGCGCGGCGCGGCACCTCGCCCACGGCGAACATGCGGCTGGCGTCGCCATGCCAGCCGTCGATGATGAAGGTCACGTCGACATTGACGATATCGCCGTCGCGCAGGGGCTTGTCGTCCGGAATGCCGTGGCAGACCACATGGTTGATCGAGGTGCAGATTGATTTGCGGTAGCCGCGATAATCGAGCGGGGCCGGATAGGCGCCGTTGGCTATGGCGAAGTCGAAGACGAGATCGTCCAGCTCCTTGGTGGTGACGCCGGGCTTCACATGCGGGACGAGCATGTCCAGCGCCTCGGCCGTCACCCGGCCGGCGAGACGCATGCCCTCGAAGTCCTCGGGGCCGTGAAGCTTGATCTGGCCGCTCTTGCGGCCCGAGCCCGCGAGGTGGGACTCGACGAATGTCATGCTGAACTCTCTGTTGGTCGTCGCCGGCTTCAGCTTATAAATTAAGAAATTGACGCCGCAAAGCAAGATGCGCGCGACGCCGCTGGGAGTCGGCTCGGAGGCTGGCCTCGGCGGCGCCGGTGGCATAGACTTTGGGCGAGACTGACCTCGAGGAGCGGCCCGATGGAGCGCGAAGAGATCGTTACGGCCGCCGTGCTCGTGATCGGAGACGAGATCCTCTCCGGCCGCACGCAGGACCTCAACACCAATTATATCGCCAAATATCTGGGCGAATTGGGGGTGGACCTGCGCGAGGTGCGCGTGGTGCCCGATATAGAAGAGGAGATCGTCGCCGCGCTCAACACGCTTCGGTCCCGTTACGGCTATGTCTTTACCACGGGCGGCATCGGCCCCACCCATGACGACATCACCGCCGATGCGGTGGCCAAGGCCTTCGGCGTGCCGATCGGCGAGGACGAGCGCGCCATCGCCATGCTGCTGGAGCGCATCGCCCCGCAGGACCTCAATCCGGCCCGCCGGCGCATGGCCCGCATTCCTCGAGGCGCGGATCTCATCGAGAACGCCATTTCCAAGGCGCCGGGCTTCATGATCGGCAATGTCATCGTCATGGCCGGCGTGCCGATCATCATGCAGGCCATGCTGGACGCCGCAGCGGGACGCATTGTCAAAGGCGTGAAGGTGCAGGTCGCGACCGTCGACGCCCATAATATTCCAGAAGGACGCTACGCGGCCGATCTCGAGCGCATCGCCAAGGAGCATGAGCGGGTGACGGTCGGCTCCTATCCCTCCTTCTCCAGCGCCGGCGTGCGCAATCAGATCGTGCTGCGGAGCCGCGACGGCGCCGAGCTGGAGGCGGCGACGCAGAAAGTGCGCAAGCTGATCGTCGAGCTCACCGCCAATGGAACCCCGCTCTGAGGCGAGAAGGTCACCACAAATGGAAGACAAAGCCTTTCCGGTATCCTGGGACGCTTTCCACCGCGATGCGCGCGCGCTCGCCTGGCGGCTTTCGGCGGTGGGCGGCTTCTCCGCCATTGTCGCGGTGACGCGGGGCGGGCTGGTGCCGGCCGGCGTCGTCGCGCGCGAGCTCGGAATTCGCGTCATCGATACGATCGGCGTCGCCAGCTATCAGGAGGAGACCCAGCGCGGCGAGGTCCGCGTACTGAAGCCACTCTCCGAGACGATCCTCACCCTGCCGAGCGAGGAGGTGCTGATCGTCGACGATCTCGTCGACACCGGCGCGACGGCGAAGGTCGTGCGCGCCCTGCTGCCCAACGCGCATTTCGCCACGGTTTACGCCAAGCCGCAGGGCCGGCCGCTGGTCGACACTTTCGTCACCGAGGTCTCGCAGGACACTTGGATTTTTTTCCCCTGGGACACCGGCCTCAGCTTTCAGGCGCCGATCGCCAGAGAATCGTCCTGACGGCCGCCTATCGCCGATAGGCGGCGCAATCGAAGATGGCGTAATGCTCGATCGGCGTCCAATGCGGCGCCCCGCCGGCAAGATGCAGCGAGAAGCGCGGCGGACCGCGCCAGAAGCGCGCCTCCAGACCCTCGGCGAGCGCGCCCGGCGATTCGACTGCCCCCGCCACATAGGCCGGCGCATCCTGGCGGGCGCAGAGGCGCTCGAGCGAAGCGCGCGTGAAGGGCGGAAAATCGATCACATCATCGGTGCGCGGCTTCAGCGCGCTATCGGCCACCCAGCCGAGATCGCGCAGAAATCCCATGCGCTCGCGCCATTCCAGCGCCAGCGGCCGCGAGAAGACGACGCCCGCCCCCTGCACGCGCGAGGCCCAATTGGCGCGGCCGAGCCACACCCAGGGCGCGAGCTTGTCGTTGACCCAGAGCACTTCGCCCTCGCGGGGCGCGACCATCGCCTCCAGCTCCGGCGGATGGACGTCGGCCGAGCGCAGCGGGAATGGCTCGTATATCCAGCAATAGGCCGCCAGCGGCGCGGCGAGAGCCGCAACGCCCGCGGCGATGAGCGGCCGCGGCCGCCATGCGGCGATCAGAATGGCGAGCGCCAGGAACAACAGCGGGACGAAGGCCGGCTCGCCGGCGCGCATTACTGATGGCAGGATCGAATCCTCGCTCGGCGCGACGCGGACATACTCCCGCGCGAACCACAGCGCCGCGCCGAGCACGATGACCGCGCAGAGGCCGCAGAGCGCGAAGAGCGCACGCTCCAGCAAGCCGAGCGGAATATGGCGCCAGCGCGCGCGGTCCCACCAGGCGAGCGCCGCGACGAGCGCGAGAAAGGCGCTCTCCGGCGCCGCGCGCAAAATCCAGCTCGTCACGAGAAGCGCGAGCGCGATGCGTCCCTGAACGCCGTCCCGCCACAACGCCGGCGCGGCGAGGCCGAGCGCCAGCGGCGCGAAAGCGGCGGCGAGCCAGAGCGCGCGCCAGGCCTGCGCCTGCGCCGCCAGCTCGCGCATCAGCACGTCGCCGAGCAGAAAGCTCGCCGAAAGTCCGAGGCCGACCGCGCCGATCACGCAAAAGAGAAGACGCCGCACGGGAGGCGGCGAAAGGCTCGCGGCCAGCAGCAGCGTGCACGCCTGCCGCAGCATTGCGATCCATGTGCTCGCCGGCCAGTCGGAGAGGAAAATATAATCGCTGCGCACGGAGATGATCGCCGCCCATTGCGGATCGATGCGCGCGGTCAGCCGCCCGAGCAACGGCGCGCCAGCGAGCGCCGCGACCAGCGCCCCTGCCCCGCCGAGGAGCGCGGCGATGAGAATGCGGCGATCTCTCATCCCTTCATAGAGCAGCGCGACCAGAAAGCCCGGCGCGGCGATGATCGGGTGAAAGGCCGCCGCCGCCAGCAGAAAGAGGATCGCAACCCATCGCCGCTCGGCGAGCAGCGCCGCGAGAGCGGCGAGAACGAAAGCCTCGGCGAAAGGCCGCGGCGTCGCGAAAGGTTCGGCGAAATGAAAGACGCCGAATCCCCCATAGGAGCTGTCGAAAGCGGCCACGAGCAGCAGCAGCGCTAAGAGAGCCGCCCCTCCCGCGAGGCGCGAGGCGAGCGCCGCCAGCGCCGCGAACCAGAGCCCGCAGCCCGTCAAAGCGAGCGCCTTGGCCGCCGCGGCGAGGCCGAGAACGGGAATGAGCAGATCGACCAGCCGCGAGAAGACGCTGAATTTCGATTGGCCGTCGTAGCGGAACATGATGTCGCGGCCGACGCCCTGCGGATCGAGATCGGCGAGGCCGCGGCCCATATAGATCACCGCGTCATGCTCGAGCCCGTAATAGGGCCGCAGCAGCAGAAAGATCGCCGCACAAGCGGCGAGCGGCGCGATTGCGCCGAGGGCGATTCGCGACGGCCGCGCGTCTATGTCGCGGCGGAAGGCTTGATCGGTCGAGCTGAGCAATCGACTCCCCGGCGCTTCGCGGCCCGGCAGCGCGTGGCGGCTTCCGGGCGAACCGCAAAGACTTATCGTCCTCATGGTTAACCCGAGGTTGAGGTCTCTGTTTGCCGAGGCCTGCGCGCTGCGCTATCACTGCGCGAATCGCGGACGTGGCGGAACCGGTAGACGCAAGGGACTTAAAATCCCTCGGGCCATGCCCATGCGGGTTCGATCCCCGCCGTCCGCACCAAGCTTCGCATCATCGCTCCGAGGAGCGAGCTTTCAAAGCGACGCCGCGCTCGAGGCGTGGCTCGCCCGCTCGCGCACGCTCTGCGCGATCCCATCGATCAAAAGCGGAAGGAGATCGACGATTTCTCAGCTCGTCACGCGCCAAGCGCCGTCCGGCTTCTTGCAAGCCTGGCCCTTGGCCTGCTGCGGACGGCCGTCGATGAAAATCTTATGCGTATAATCCCGGCAGCCGCCCAAGGCCGCTTCCGGCCCCGGCTCGACAAAGCCATAAGCGCCACGGGTTCCGCGCCAGCTCTTGCGCTGACCGGAGGCGACCGCCTCCTGTTGCGCGGCCACAGCGGTCACGCGATCGGCGGCGTCCAGCTCGCGGCCGATGGCGGCGCCGATGACGCCCGGCGCGGGAGGTTCGGGCGCGACGACGACGGCCGCGGCCGGAGCGGCAGATTCGGTAGAATTGCAGCCCGAGACGGCGAGCGCGACGCAGCACAGGCCCACGGCCGCCGCGATTCTGACGATCGCCGAATTCGCCTGTCTCGACATGACTTCTCTCCGCTGGCGCAATCGGCTCTCCTCTTGCCGGAAGGCCCTCACTCTGTCAAAGGCCCGGCAATCGCGCCTGCGCCCGGAGCCCGCCGAGCGGACTGTCGTCGAGCGCGAGCGCGCCGCCGTAATCGGCGGTGAGATGCGCGACGATGGAAAGGCCGAGCCCTGTCCCCGGCCGAGTCTCGTCGAGGCGCTGGCCGCGTCGCGTCGCCTGCGCGCGAAACTCCGCCGCGAGACCCGGACCATCATCGTCGATGGTGAAAACGAGGCGGCTGCGCCCCGCCTCGGCATTCTCCAGCGCCACGGACAGCCGCACTTCGCTCGCCGCCCATTTGCCCGCATTGTCGAGCAGATTGCCGACGATCTCCTCGAGGTCCTGCCGCTCGCCCAGAAAGCGCAGCTCCGCCGCCGCCTCGCCGGAAAAGGCGACGCCGCGCTCGCTGTAGATTTTGCCGAAAGTGCGCAGCAGCGCCGCGACAACGGGCGCGACCTCCGTCGTCGCGCCTATCGCGCCGGCGCGCGCCGCCGCCCGCGCACGCTCGAGATAGAAGGAGATCTGATCGCGCATCAGCGTCGCCTGCTCGCCTACCTTGGCGGCGAGCGGCGAGGGCGCGGCGTCCGCCTCATTGACGATGACGCTGAGCGGCGTCTTTAAAGCATGGGCGAGATTGCCGACCTGCGTGCGCGAGCGCTCCACAATGTCGCGATTGGCGGAGATCATCAGATTGAGCTCCTCGGCGAGCGGCGCCACCTCGGTCGGATAGGCGCTTTCTATGCGTCCGCGCTCGCCGCGGCGAATGAGCGACAATTCCCTTTGCAGCAGCTTCAAAGGCCGCAGGCCGACGCTCACCTGGACCGCGGTGGCGAGCGCCAGCGCAATGGCGAGCAGCGAGAAAGCGACGATGAGCGACCAGCGAAAGCGCGCGATCTGATGTTCCGTCTCCTCCGTCGTCGCCGCCACTTGCACGAGATAGACGCCGATATCTCCGACATCGATGACGCGCTCGACGATGCGCAGCCAGCGCCCGTCCGGCCCCAGCGCGACGCCGCGTCTGACGCCCCCGGTCTCCGCCGGCACATGCAGATCGGAGAGCTTCGGCAATTTCGCGGCAAACAGCGAGCGCGAGGCCTTTATCTCATGCGCCTCATCGTCGAGGCGGGTGATCTGCCAATACCAGCCGGAGCGCGCCAGCTCGAATTGCGGATCGCCGAGCTGCCCTGGCCCGCTGCGCCCATCCTCGCCGGACTCCGAAACATCGGCGACGATCGCGCGCAGATAGACGCCGAGCCGTTGCTCGAACACATCTTCCGCCGTGCGGCGATAATATTCGGTGAGGGCGAGGCCGGCAATCATCAGCACGACGGAGCTGAGCGCCGCGGCGGCGAAGAACAGCCGCGCCGCGATCGATCGCCCCGGAAAGCCGAGCCGCCGCATCCCGTCTTCAGCGCTTCGCCGGCTCGGGCGGCGCCGCCATATAGCCGAGCCCGCGCACCGTCTGGATGAGATCGACGCCGAGCTTCTTGCGCAGCCGACCGACGAAGACCTCGATCGTGTTTGAGTCGCGGTCGAAGTCCTGATCGTAGAGATGCTCGACGATCTCGCTACGCGACACGACGCGCCCGGAATGATGCATCAGATAGGCGAGCAGCCGATATTCATGCGAGGTGAGCTTTACCGCCGCGCCATCGACGACGACGCGTCCCGCCTTGGTGTCGAGCCGCACCGGGCCGCAGACGATCTCGCTGGTCGCATGGCCGGCGGCGCGGCGTAGCAGCGCGCGCAGCCGCGCGAGCAACTCTTCCATATGGAAGGGCTTGGCCACATAATCATCGGCGCCGGCGTCGAAGCCCTGCACCTTGTCGCTCCATCGGTCGCGCGCGGTGAGGATCAGAACCGGCATGATCCGCCCGGCGGCGCGCCACTCCTCGAGCACGGTCACGCCGTCCTTTTTCGGCAGGCCGATGTCGAGCACGACAGCGTCATAGGGCTCGGTGTCGCCGAGAAAATGCCCCTCCTCGCCATCGAAGGCGCGATCGACCGCATAGCCCGCCTGCTCCAGCGCAGAGACGAGCTGCCGGTTCAAATCCTTGTCATCCTCCACGACCAGAAGCCGCAAGCCCCGCCTCCGTCACCCAGACGAATCGTCTTTTAATGTTCTTTATGGCCAGCATGGGGCTGGCCGGTCGCCGCGTCGAGATAAATCCGCACCACCCGCCCGTCACGGCGCAGCAGGCTGATCTCATAGACGAGCTCCTCTTGCTCGCGGCAGAGCCGCGCATTGATCGGCTCGGCATGGGCGGCGACGCTCGCGGCCTGCATCAGCGCGAAAGGATCGCCGAGCCGCCGATCCGAGATGAGCTGGCGGGTCTCGGCGATCGGCAGGCATTGCAGCGCCGGCCGATCCGCGGCCATCGCAGATGCGGCCTGCGGCGCGGCGACGATGAACGCCAAAATTTTCGACACGATCCGACGCATTCTCGCTTTTCCCCACAAAATCTATGCGATGCGCCTGCTGAACGCCAAGTGAACGCCACAAACGAATGTGAACGCCCGAAACGGAGTGAGCGGGGCGGCGTCGAACCTCTCCGACGCCGCCCACCCGTCAATCCGACGCTTTTTCGGGCGCGACGATCGCGATCAGCCCGCCGAGCGCCGCCCCCGTCGCCAGCACGCCGTCGCCCAGCGCGCCGGGCGCGACCGAATGCACGATCGCGGCCACCACGCCGGTCCCGGCCCAGGTCGAAGGCTCCACGACTCGCGAACGGAGCCACGCGTAAGCGGAAGAAAGCGAAAAACCCATAGTCGTCATCCTTTCGTTTCGCCAGGAGACCGCCCGGCGCGGATATCGATGCGCGGCGATCACGGATAGAGGGCGAAGGGCAGCTGATAATGCGGACCGTCCCTCAGCGTACGCCAATCGCCGCCCCATTCGATCGTCACATGCTCCGCCTGCGCCGCCGCCTTCATCGCGCGCGCGATCGGATAAATGTGCGGCCACGACCATTGCGGCCGTCCCTCGATGAGCGGAACGAGATCGACCGCATGTCCGACGAGCCCATGCTGCTGGTCCTGCGTCGGCACATGCCGGCAGCGGAAGGGATTCTTCAGCGCCGACGCGCCGCGCGCGATGAGCGCGCGCTCGCGCGCGATTGTCCGCACGCCTTCGAAGACCACGAATCTCTGCTCACAGCGCGCCGCCGCGCCGCGCACCACGCGCACGAGATCGGGATGCACGCCGACGAGCTTCGCCTCGCAAGCTTCGTCCAGCACAAAGCCGGCGCGCGGCGCGGAGCGCGCCGGCGCTTTCTTATCGATCATATCGATGTCCTTTCGCTCGAGAAAAAGCGCGCGGCGCCGCGTCAGCCCGGCCAGTCCGCGTCTATGTCGATCGCCGCGAGCGCCGCGCCGTCCTGCGCGGCGACAATGGCAGCGACGAGCTGCGCCTCGCGATCGAAGCAGCTCTGCACATGCGCGCGCACGCCCTGCGCGACAGCGATCAAGGTCGCATGATCGAACGCGACGAATGCGCCATCGGCCAGCTTCCAATTCACCGTGTAATTATTGTCGAGCACGCTGGCCACGACAGCCGCGGTGAGCTTGGCCTGCGTTCTCTCGTCGGTCGGAAGGCTCATGCCATTTACCGAGGTTCCCGCCGTCTCGGCGCGCCATCGACGCTCCGCGAGAGCGGCAAGCCGCTTGCTCTTCGCCTCCGCGAGACTTGGGATCGACAGAGGCGTAGGCGCATTTCCGCCGCCGAGCCAATCACGATAGGCGAGGCTGTCGGCCGTTTGCGCATTGGTCGGGACGCTCGCGCCATCTGCGTCTCGCCGCACCATGTCCTGCAGCGGCTCGCCAGCGAAATCGCAAATGATCGAATAGGTCATGTCACAACTCTCCGTCTCAAATTTCCGCTGACGCCGTGAATGCGCGATCATAGGCTTCGACCGATCCCGCAGCAGTGGACGCCATGAAATATCTGATCGCCGCCTTGCCCATCGAATTGAGGCCGTCCATCAGAACATTGGTCTGCACGCCGCCCGACAGCGCCGACAAGGTCGGCGTGCCGAACATCGTCACCGGCAGCGTCATGACCGAGCCCCCGAACTGCGTGCCCGCATTTGCCGTGAAGAGATGCGAGACCAGCAAGGATTGAAAATAGCGTTGGCATATCGGCAGCTCCACGCCCGGCGGCCGCCTCTCGAAGCTCGTCGCATAGACCCCGGGCTCCAATTGCGGCCGCAGGATCGTGCCGCTCGAGAACTCGACATTGGTCTGCGCATTCGCCGTCAGCCCCGACACGAGAAGCGGCGCGCTTCGCGAGGCCGTCGCGTAAGAGCCGGAGCCCGAATAACCCGTCCCCTGCCAGACGCGCGCTTGCGCGGTCCCTTCATGCGCCAAAGCATAGGCGCCGCCCTCCATCAGCTGCGCCTCGATCGCCAGGATCAAGGAGCCCGCAGAAATCGAGAGCGTCGTGTCGACGCCGCTCGTCGTGAAAGTGTAGGTCGCGCCAGCGGCGCCGGCCTTCACGCCGTCATGGCCATATTGCCCGGCAGCGAGCGAGACCGTTCCCGAAACCGCGCGCTGATTGATCGCAAAAGTCGCATTGCGCAAGCGATTGCGAAACGCCGCCGAAGCGCCGTCTCCCATGCCGCTCGGAAAATCGACGCGCCCCGTCGAACGATCGACGATCAGCGCCTCGCGCCATATCGTCCCGTCGGCGGAGACCTTCACATGAAAATTATCGTCGCCGAGAAGGCCCGTCTCGGCGCGGCCGGACCAATTGGATTGATAGAGCTGCGACGCCGTGTCGGCGGCAGTCTCCTTCTCGAGCTTGATCCGAAAATCGCCGGCCCCGCCCTCCGCCACTGTCCGTGCGGCGAACAAGGCCGCGCTCGCCTTCACCGAAAGCGCATTGGCGACGTCCGCCGTCGTCCCTATGCCGAGCAGCGACAGATTCTCGAGCTCGTGCAACGCGAGCCCCGCGTCGATCCAGGCGGAGCCGCTGTAGAGCAGCATGAGCTGCTCGGCCTCCACATAGGCGAGCCACCCCGCCTTCGGCGCGAGAAACGCCCAAGCGCCGCTGAGATACACGGCGACCTTCTGCTCCTTGCCGGCGAAGGCGCCCGCCGCCGTGGCGATGACGAGATAACGATCGCCGTCGGTGGCAGAAACAGGCGGCGAGGCGCGCCGATCGATCACGGAAAGCTGCGTCAGCGCGTCGAGCAGCTGCAGCGCCTCATTATGCGTGACATGCTTCTGCGCCTGCGCCGCATCGATGCAGGGCAGAGCCAAATGAATTGTATCGGTCATGGAAGCTCACTCGATGGGCAGCGTCGCGACGAGCGGAAAGCCGCGTCCTGCGCGCGCGCTGATTTGAAATATCTGCACGGCCAAGCTCGTCTGCGGCGCCCCGAAATCGACGAGCTCGTCGCTCGCCGAATAGAGCGCCGACGCGCGCGTCACACTCAGCACGCGCGCGCCGCCGCCAGCAAGCGCGATGACGACGTCATAGGCCTCGCTCTCCTCGCCGAGCGGTATATCGACCGGCTCCCAGGAATCGGCGTCGATCCGCCCGCGCCGAATGAAGGAGACGACGACGCCATCCGCTGTCCGCCGCGCATGCGCATGTGTCGGCGAATAGGGAAGCAGCGATTTGCGCGTCGCCGCGACCTCCAGCTCGACATAGGTCGGATCGTCGTAATCGCGATCCGCCGGACCGATGCGATAGACACGCGCCGAATCGATCTCCGCGGCGTCCCGCGCGAGCGGAACGATGGCGTCGTCGAGCAAAACGATCGTCGCTCCAGCCGCCACGCTGCGTGACGCCAGCGCATCCTCTCCGCCGATCCCCCGCAGCAGCCGCGATAAGCGATATGTGTTCGTCGCGACCAGCTCCGCACGCGTGAAGGCGAGGATCTCCCAGGCGCCGTCGTCGCCGCGGATCGCTAATGAAGAGCGCAGCGCAAAAGCGCTTCCATCATCCACAGAGGCGAGCGCGCCCGAAGCGAGCCTCACCGTCACGCTCGCGCCGAGATCGAAACGCCCGAGCGGTCCGGGCGCGAGCGCATCCAATGTTTCGCCCATCGTCGCGCGCTTCTCGATCAGCCCGACCGACTCGAAGGACTCGCCGAGCTTCCGGCGGATGGCCAACGGCCCCGGCCACGGATCGGCGAAAGCGGCGACATGTGACAATGCAGTCTCGCCATCCTTAGCGATCGCAAGGTCGAGGACAACCGCGCGCGGCGGGCCGATCACGCCTGGAGAGGCCAAGGCGCGCCAGCCGACGGAGCGCGCGCAAACGTCATAGACGCTGGCGTCGACCGCGCGCGCCTCGATCTCACGCGCCGCGCCATCGGTGATCTGCGTGATCTGCCATTGACGTCCCGGCGCGCGCGCCAATGACACCACATCGCCGGCCTCCAAGGTCGCGAGCCCCGGCCGCACGGAAAATCGCGCCGTCTCGCGCCCGGCCCAAATATCCTGCAGCCACACATCCGCCAAACGTTGCGCATTGGAGCGCGCGATCATAACCGCCGTCTCCGCTTCGCTGCGCCGCGAGGAATAGCCCTCGAGCCGACGCGAAAGCACACGGCCCGTGCGATAATCGAATTCCGAATCTCCGAAGGACAGAGCGATCTCATGCGGAAGCTCGCTCTCCTGCGCACGCCGCAGCTCGATCAGCGTCCCATCCTTCCTCGGAACCAGATCGTCGTCGCCGATCTCGAGCACGCTCTTGGTTCCGCGCGAGACGAAGCGCAACGCGCCGCCGGACATCACAGCGTCGAAGCCGAATAGCGACGCGAGCGGATCGATAGCCTCGCGCGGCGACATTGCGCTGTCGAGCACATAGCCGTCGACAAAACCCTCGATCGCCGGCCGCGCGACAACGAGATCATTCGTCGCGATCGTCGAAGCCAGCGTCGCGACGAGCCGATCGAGCGGCGCGCCCTCGAGCCGCCCATTGAGCCAATGCCCAGTCTCCCAATTGGCCGAGTCGGCCCACACATCCGAACAGCCGGGAAAGGCCGGAAACGGCCGCGCATCCCAGCACCAAACATGAATGCGCGCCACATCGACCATGCGGCCGCCATAGGCCATCGACACTGGATTGCGCGCGTCGCCGCCCGGGGCCGTCGGATCGAAATAGCCGAGCATGGCCTCGAGAAAGCGCGCCTGCATCAGATCATCGCGTCCACCACGCGAGAAATAGGGAAGGCCGCCCTCCGACGAATGCGCATCGACAAACACATTGGGCGCATTGGCGCCGCGATCGACTGCAGGACAACCCGTTTCGACGATCCAGATCGGCTTGCTCTGCGGCGTCCACGCCGTCGATGCGCCGAGCTCCACGCCATCGACGCGCTCGTGATGCGCATTCGCCCACCAGCCGAGAATGTCCTTCACGCGGTAGACCCAGGGCTTGCCGAGCGAATCTTCGATCGGCGCGCGCGTCTGCGTCAACCGATCCGCGTCGCTCGCATAGAACCAATCGAATCCCTCGCCAGAGCCGACGCGCGACGTCAGATAATCGAGGTCATAGACATTCCCCGCGCTCTGCGCATCGAGATGATCTACGCCGTCGCGCCAATCGGAAAGCGGCCAATACACGTCGATCCCGATGAAATCGATCGACGACGCTCCCCACAGGGCGTCGAGCGGAAAGCGTAGCTCGCCCGCTGTCGGAACATGCGCGCCATATTCCGTCCAATCGGCTGAGTAGCCGACCTTGGTTCCACTGCGAAGGACACCCTTCACATCATCCGCGAGAGTGACGAGCGCCGCGACAGCCGGATAGACGCCCGGAGCCGAACGAATGCGCGTGAGCGCCACGAGCTCTGAGCCGATGAGAAAAGCGTCGACCCCGCCCGCCTCCTCGCACAATCCCGCATAATGCAGAATGAAGGCGCGATATTGCGCGAAGAACGCCGCGACTTGCGTCGCAGCCGCGCTGGTTTCAACCACCGTGTCCACGGGTCCGGGCGCAGGATCACAAGTGATGCGCCCCCGCCAGGGAAACGCGGGCTGCCCAATCTCGCCGCTACGCGGATCGAGCAGCACATTGTCCGGCGGCACATCCATCATCACAAAAGGGTAGAACACGACTGCAAGACCGCGCGCCCGCAGATCGGCGATGGCGACGCGCACCGATGCGTCGCTCGGCGTCCCGCCAAAGGCCGCCCTTCCGTCGATCTGCGAGACCAGCCGCGCCGTTGCGCGCATCAGCCCCGCGACCGACCAATCCGCGGGCCAGAATGGGCCATAGACATAGTCGAACTCGCCGATCGTCTTGAATGTCGCGTCGACGCGCGGCGCAATAGTGCAATGACCCGCGCGCAGATCATCGCCGAACCAAGCGACGACCAGCGCCACGCTCTCGAGATTCGGACAGAGCGCCTGCAATGCGTCGATCGAAGCCGTCCAGTCGCTCGCCGCTGTGAGCTGATGGCGGTTCTCCGCGCTGGTTTCGCCCGGCGAAAAGAAGTTCAACTGGAGCGACGGCTGATAGCCCGCCTCCGTCGCGCCTGGAATAATATCGACGGCCCGAATCTTCGCGCCGAGCCCCGCCACCGGCCGCGTCACCTCGAAGGTGAATTGCGGAATGCGATTGCCGAATGGCGCGAGCGCCAATTGCTCGAACACGACATAGGCCAGCCCGCGATAGGCCGGCGCATTCTCTGCCCCCTCCTTGGCGACGATCAGCGCATCGGGAAGCTGCTCCTCATCGCCCTTGTAGATGCGGATCGGAAGGCTCGTCATGTCGAGCTCATTGCCGTCCGCGAATATGCGGCGCACGAAGGCGATCGGCCCCTCGCAGAGACCAATCGCAAAATTCGCATAATAGGAATAGGAGACGCTCACCGTCTGCGACGTTCCGCCGCCGCCCTTGCCGCGATTGCTCGAGCCGCCGTCCAACGACACATTCGTCTGCTCGAGGAAGCGCGTCGCCCAGATCATCTGGCCGCCGATGCGGGCGCGTCCATAGACGCGCGGAATCGCCGCTCCCTCCGTCGACGCGACGCCCTCCATCGCCTCCAGCCGCGGCCCTACCTCATAGCGCGTCCCCGCGCGCGGCTGCAGCGCCGCATCGACGAGGGCGCCGCCCACAGCGCCCAGGACATTGCCGATGACCGAGCCGACCGGCGCGATCGCTGCGCCCGCGGTCTGCAACAAGAGAGTCGCCATCTCGCCCTCGAAGCTTCAATTCATCACGCCGGGAAAGGCGAATGCGCCCGCCAATTTCTTGCGCCACAAGCCGATCGGCGCCTCGGCCACACAGACGCCGCCATGCGCATGCACCATATGCGTCGCGCTAGTCGCAATGCCGAGATGCTTGGCTGGCGAGTGATCGCGGAAGCGAAACAAAAGCACATCGCCCGCGCGAAACGAATTCATCTCGACGACGGCGAAATGCCGATGCGCGGCGAGCGCCAAAGTCTCCTCGCCGAGGGCCTCTGCCCAATCCGGCGAATAGGGCGGCGCCGATTCCGGCTCCGGCCCCACCACCGCGCGCCACACGCCACGCACGAGACCGAGACAATCGCAGCCGACATGAATGAGCGATGCCTGATGTCGATAGGGCGTGCCGATCCAGAGCCGCGCCTGCGCGACGATCGCCGCGCGCGCGACCCCGCTCATCGAAAAAAGCTCCCACCGTCCATCGTCGGCGTCAGCGAGCTCGGATAGGAAATGACGAGATCATTGCCTGGCATATGCGGAAAGCCTCTGAAATTGACGATATTGAAGAATTTCGATCGGCAGCTCGCCGCACTCTTGTCGCAGCCGGCGACGAGCGTGAAGCCATCGCCCGAAACAATCCCGCCCGCGAGCCGCGACCACAGCCCCAGTTTCACCTTCCCGTCGGCGCTTCGATGTGATTTGACGGCGACGCGAACGCCAGCATCGGCGCCGCTGGTGACGATCAAGGAGCCCCCGGTAAAAAAATCATCGTCGAAATCCTCCGCGAGCGCCGCGACGATCGCGTCCTGCGTCACCGCGAGCACGACACCCGTCGTGTGAAAGAAGGAGGCGGAGAGATCGACCTTGCAACGCGCATCGCCGAGATCGGCGGAGCAGCCCTGCTGATAGCTGTCGCCGCGCGTCTCATCGAAGAGATGCGCGAGGGAGCGCAATTCCGCCCGAAACGCGAACTCGCTGCGCGTGACCTCGCCGATCGTCATGGCGTCGATGAGCAGGCGATTATCCACATTGCGCCAATCGACGAGCCATATCTCGACGCCAGCGCCGTCATAGCGCCCATTGGCGAGATCACTCTCGCCGAGCCCGTCCGACTGCAATGCGCCGATCACCTCGCCGCTACCGACCGCCAGTCCGACGCTTCCATCGATCTGCGTGGCGGCGAGCCCCGTGGCGGCGCGATAGGTCACGCCACCGAACACGAGATCACGATCATGATCGGTGAATCCCATTACCGCGCCATCCTTGCGAGTGAGACGCCAGCAATTGCACAAGGTCGACGCCGAAGCGTCGAGAGATTGCCGCATGGCCGACGAAGCCGAACGCATTGCCTTTCCTCCTTATCAAAGGATGATCTCGATGATCGGGATCTTCGGGATGGCGCCGGCCTCGAAAGAAGAGACGTCGATCTCGAGATAATCCGTGTCGAAGCGAGCAGGCACATCGAACAGAAATCCTGCCGTCACCACGGCGCCGATCGCTGGAACAGCCGAAGGCGACAAGGTGACGATTCCGCTCGACGCATCGACATCGAAGTCCACGCCTCGCGTCTTCTCGGTTCCGCCAATCGCTATCCGCACGCTTTCCATCACAGGCTTCGCTATAGTTCGCGCATAGGGCGCGAAGCCCGCGCCATAGGTCTTTTGCAGCTGAAATTGCGCCTGCGCGCCATCGCCTGCCCCGAGGATCTGGTCGAGCGGCGAAATCGAGCCGGTATGCGCAGAAGAAAAATCCGCGCGGTCGCGCCAACGAAAGCCGAACAGCCGCCCGCGTCGCTCCTCGAAAAATTCGATGACCGCGGCGAGCTGCGCGAGCGATTTGACGCCATAGCCCGCCTCATAGCGACGACGCGAATTCGCCCATCGCGCATTGCGCGCCTCACGATTGGAGCCGAGCGCGACGATATCCGTCCGCCGCTCCGGGCCGCCCCGTCCATTCAGCGACACATCGAGCGGAAAGCGCGTCTCGTGAAAATCGACCATCACGCCCTCCTCATAGATTGCGCCGGCCGCGAGCCACCGCCCGCGCCAGCGCCGCAGCAATCTGCCCTTCCGAGCGCCGAAAGCTGTCGACGTCCTGCGCGGCGATATTGACTGTCACCGCCACTGGATCGCCAGCGCCCTGCATCGCCACGCCGAGCCGACCATCCGGCCCGCGCGCGAGCGGCATGATCGCCTCCGCGCCACGCTCGCCCATCAGACCCACCGCGCCATTCGCGCCGAAGAATGTGGGGCTCGCGACGACGCCGCCATCGGCGAACGGCGCCACAGAAACGCCGCCGCCGCCCAATGCGCCGGAGATCAGCGCACTCAATCCGCTCGTCGCGCCCTGTGTCAAAGCCTGCGCGCCAGCATTGACGCCGAGCTTGGCGAGCGAGCGCGCGATGGAGGCGAGAGTGGTATCGAAGCTCTTTCCATTCACCGCCGCGCTGGCGAGCCCGCTCGATAGTGTCTTCGTCGCCGAAGCGGCGACCGAGTTGATGTCCTGCAGCTGCGTTTTCGTGGACTTCAGATCGAGCGCCTGAAAGGACAGATCGATCGATGATTGCGCAGCGCTATCGCTCGTTGACGAATCACTCACTTTTGGTCTCCGTCGGGAAATGCGCGCATCAATGCCGCTAGAGCGTCGCGTGATGGCGCTCTCGTGGCGCGGCCGTAGAGACCTTCCGCGGCGCAAGCCAATTCGCGTGGCGTCATCGACCAGAAATCGCGTGGCGAAAGACGAAGAACGCCGAGGCCGAAGGCCATCGCCCGCGCCCATGGGAAGGGCTGCGGCCTCACCCGCTCGCGCTCCGCGGCGGCGGAGGGTTTGCGCTGTCGCCCTCGCCGAAGGTCGCCGCCAGCAGATCGGCAGCGATCTTCACATAATCGCCGAGCCCTCCCGCGACGGTCATGCGCGCGACCTCATCGTCATTCTTTTCATATCCGCCGCCGCGCAATCCACATCCGATAATGCAGATCAGATCGCGCGCCGATAGGCGCCGTCCTTCGAAGCGCTCGGCGAGCGCGACGAGATCGCTCACGCCATGCGCGCTCTCGAGCTCGGCGAGCGCGCCGAGCGTGAGACAGAGCCGATAGCTCTCGCCGTCGAGCGTCGCCTGAATTTCTCCCCGCTTATGATTGGCCATGACGATCGCCTCACCCCGGTGTGAACGAAACCGCGCTCGCCGATTCGAGCGCTATGTCGAACGTCATCTCGGCATTGTGCTCGCCGCGATAATCGAGGCTGGTGATTTGGAACACGCCGGCAATTACTCCGAACGACGGAACCATGATCCGCCATTCACGCAGCAAGCCGTCGAAGAAGAGCTGGCGAATGAGCGCATCCGACGCCTGATCCTTGAATATTCCGGATCCCGCGAGGCTCGCGCGCTTCACGCCGGCGCCGTCGAGCAATTCGCGCCAACGACCTGCAGATTCGGCGTCGGTGACATCGACGGTCTCGGCGTTGAGCGACAGACGCCGCGTGCGCAAGCCCGCGACAGAAACGACGCTTCCGCTCCCATCGTCGAGCTTCAGCAGCAGGTCTTTTCCTTTTTGCGCTGACATGTGAAGGCTCCTGAATTTGCAGTCGTCATTGCGCTTCCGTCGTCGCGCGAAAGCGCAGATCGACGCGGGCGAAGCGGCCATTCTGCTCGCGTCGCGTCTCGCTGCCTTGATGGCGCAGATCGATGAGGACATGCCCCTCGAGACCGAGCGGCGCCTCGTCGAGAAGCGCGACGATCCTGTCGCCGAGAGTCAACGCTTCGGCGGTCCCACGTTCGATCGATACGACCGTGATCGTGAGGAGCTGCTCGGCGCCGCCGCTGTCCGAAGTGGACCAGTCGCGCAGCTTCGCCTCGGACAGCAGCACGTAAGGCGCCGCAGCGCCGCGCGGCGCCTCGTCATAGATTTTCGCGGCGCCGAGCGCGGCGACGAGGGCGGAATCCGCCGAGAGACGCGCGCGTATCGCTTTGCGCAGAGCTATGATCGGCGAAACCGTCATTTGTGGCGCCTCATGCGATTTCCTCACAATGGCAGAACAGAAAGCGGCGCCGTCCGTCCGGGTCAGAGGCGGAAGTGATGCGCAGGCTACGCGCGCCATCGACGAGGCGCATTTCGCTGGTCACATCGGCCCGCCATCGCGCTTGCGCGATCCAATGGATCGCCAGCTCCTGCCGCTCCTCGATGAAGCGCGCTTCCGCGGAAAGCGGCGTGAGCTTCACCCAAATATCGCCGCGCCCGACATAGCCTCTGGTCATCGCGCCGCTGTCGTCCGGCGTGTCCACGGGCGCCTCGAGGCTCATGCGCAGGCGCATCTCGCCGATCTTCGGCGCGTTCATGTCAATCGCTCGCGCCGAAAGGGCTTCGCCAAAGCCACCGCGATTGTCGGCAATGGCGCCCCGGCGTCGTCCACATCGCCACGATTTTCATGCCAATGCGCAACCAGCGCCAGCATGGCGCGGCGCAGTGGCTCCGGCGTGTCGGTGGCGCTGTCGCCATATCCGGTGACGAGATCGATCTCGATTCCGTCGCATGCGCGGCCCGGCTCGGGCGGCGACGAGATAAAAGCGACACGTCCGGCGTCGCGCGTGGGAGCCGCGCGGTAGGCCGCGCTCGCGAGGGTCTGAGCGACATCGGCAGAGTCATAGACACGGATGGCCGAAAGGCTACGAAACGGGGAGAAAGGAATGGCGAGCGTTCCGCGTCGCAATGTCTGCGCGGGCCAGGCGTCGAGCCGCATGCGCCAGCTCTGCGTGACGAAGAAGCGGCGGGTGTAGGATTCGAGCGTCAGGCGCGCGGAGACGATCAAAGCGGCCAGTAACGGATCCTCATCGCTAGAATCGAGCCGGAGCCAGGCCTTCGCCTCATCGACCGAGACGGGCTCCAGCGCCGGCGCTGTCAGAAGATTCGGGATCATTCGGTCTGTCCATCTGTGAATGACGTGCGAACTCGCCGTTGCGAGCGGCGCAGTCGCGCGCCGCTCGCGTTTGACGCTAGTCACATCATGCGACGCCGAATTTCAGCAGCTTGATCGCCTCGAAATCCTGAACGCCGCCACCGACGCGCTTGGTCGTGTAGAAGAGCACATAAGGCTTTGCGGAATAGGGATCACGCAGAACGCGCACGCCGAGCCGATCGACCACGAGATAGCCGCGCGCGAAATCGCCGAAAGCGACGGAGAGACTATCGGCGCCCATATTGGGCATATCCTCCGCTTCCACCACGGGGAAATTCAGCAGAGACGCCGGCTGATCGAGACTCGCGGGCGGCGTCCACAAATATTCGCCAGTGGTCGATTTGAATTTGCGGATGGCGGATTGCGTCTGCCGATTGAGCACGAATCTGCCGTTCTGCCGATAGCCGGCGCGCAGCGCATAGACGAGATTGAACAGAGCGTCAGAAGGATTGCTCACCGCAAATCCGCCGGCGACGCCGGTCGCGACATAGCCGATATTACCCCAGTTCCAGCTGGCGTCCGCGACCGTCGTATAGGCGAGGAATCCTTTGGGTTTGTCGGTTCCATTGCCGCTCACAAAGGCCGCGCCTTCCTGCTCGGCGAAGACGGTCTGCACCTCCTCGGCGATCCATTGCTCGACGTCGATCGCGGAATCGTCGAGCAAGGTTTGCGTCGCCGCCGGCATGGCGTAGAGCTCCATCGCCGGAAAATTGAGATCGACGATCTGCTGGCTGCTGGTTTGCGTTCGCGGATCGGTTTCTGCTGCCCATCCGGCGGCCGGTCCTTGTGTCGAATAGGCTTTGCGCAAAGAATGCGTGGAGATTTCACGCACGCTGGCGATGGCGCGAATGGGCGACAAATGCGCCAGGCGACGCAATATCTCCTGCTCCGCGGGCGTGGGCACGAGATATCCGCCGTCCGGGCCGGAGCCGGCGGACAGCGCCTTGGATTCGAGCGCCTTCAGCCCGGCGGATTCGCCGCTGCGCATATAGAGCGAAAACGCCGATTTGTGCTCGCGCGTAGGCGCATCGTCGTTCGGCGCGGACGAAAGTCGCGGCCGCGCGAGATCGAGCGCGACACGGTCGACGCGGCGCTTCGTTTCGTCGATGGCGCGGTCGATGCGCTGCAGCTTCTCCTCGGTGAGCGCGTCGACGCCCATGCGCGTCTCGATCTGCGCGAGGCGCTCTTCATTCGTATCCTTGAACGCCGTGAAGGCGCGGTGAAGATCGGCGAGCGCTTCCTCGCCGGAGAGGGTCCTGGTTTCGAGAAACGACATTGCCGGCAACCTCTTTCTTTCGACATGACGGCGCACGAAAGCGCCGCGCGGAATGCGCGGGCGTTCGGAGGCCAGGTGAACTGGGAAGATCGTCTTCGCGCGCGGCGCTAGCCGCGAGCGTGCGTCACCGGGAGGCAGAGAGCTGCTGGAGCGTCGCCTCGAATCGTGTCGCGGCGAGCTGCATGCGAAGCCGCGCGAGCTTCTGGCCGAGCTGAGCCGCCGCGTGACGCGGCGCGATCGTCAAAGCGGGAATCACGGCGATGCGCGCCTGCGGCAACGCAGGAAAGGTGACGATCGAAATCTCGATGAGATCGAGCTCGAGCAATCGCCGGACGCCAGTCTTAGGATCGCTCGCGGCGCGAAGCGTGCGAAAGCCGATCGACAGGCCGTCGAGCGCGCCTGCGCGGAGCAACGACAGCGCCTCCCGCGCACGCGCGACCGAAAGATCGAGCCGCCCACGCACTTTCAATCCGCGCTCGTCCTCGGCGATCTGCGCCCACACGCCGATCGGCTCCTCGGCGCGATGCTGCCACAGCATTTTGACGCTCGCGGCGCCGCGTCGCTGCAAGCTCGCGGCGAAGGCGCCGCGCTCGACGATATCGCCGCAAGTGTCGCGCACGTTGAAGAGGCTCGCATAGCCTTCGAATGTTCCGTCGGCGCCGATCGCCGCGGGAAACGGCGCGCGCTTCGTCTCCAACGGAGGGCTCTCTATGTGAATGTCTCGCGTCAGCGCTCGCGCCATCAGGCTTTCTCCCGCGTCGCGCCGATCGCGGCAGGACCGCCGCCGCGCGGCGGCTCGCGAAGGCGCTGCAATGCGCGCACAAAAGTCTTGAACACGATGTCGGGCTCGAGGCGCGGCGGCTTGCGCGGCGTGCGACGCTTCATTATGCGGAGAGGCAATGCGGCTAGACTCATTCATTCGCTCCCATAGCGGCGGTTGAAGCGCGCGAGCTCGCGCACGAAAGCGTCGAGCCGCCGCATGGAGCGGCCGAGCTCACGCAGAGCGCGCAACGCGAAAGCAGTGGCGGCGCTCGCCCAGAGAAAGAGCGCGAGATGGGCGAGATCGCCGCGCTCGATAATGGAGGTGACGATCTCGGACATGGGGCCCCTTTCAGACGCGAGAAAACGCCGGCCGTTCTGACGAGCGGTCGTCGCGGCTGACTTCGTTCGATGCCGCTGATCACGAGCTACGCGAGGTGGCGGCTCATCCGCCGCCCGCCCACCGGCGAGCCCGTGGAAACGCCTTCTGCATGCGCTGCACGAGCGGAATGATCGTCCGGCGCCAGAAGGCGTGATTGGCGTCCTCGTAATTGCGGAATGTGTTGTCGCCCGGCAGCCCGATCAGCAGCGGCGGCACGTCGAAGGCGAGCGCGATCTCCCGCGCCGCGGAGGCTTTCGTCTCGGAAAAATCCATGTCTTTGGGCGAGAACGACAGCGCCTTGCAATCGAGCCCGCCTTCCAGCAGCAGCGGACGGCCGGCGTCGAAGGCGCCGGAGAAACTCTCCTCCAACTCCTGCTTCAGACGTTCGAATTGCTCACCGGTGAGATGTCCGCCCTCCGGCCGCGGCATAGACGAGCGCGGCCTACGTGTTCTTCTGCGAAGCGAGCGAGGCCTCGAGCGCGGCGCGTATGAGGCCAAGAAACGCCTCCGCGTCGCCTTCATTGCCACTGGAAATGCCAAAGCCGCCGCCGAGAGTCTGGTTCCAATTTGCGACCAGCTGCTCGTCGCTATAATTCCTACTCAACATCGAGATATGCTAATGCCACAAGACCACGGCGACCCACCATGTATCACGAATATCAGGCTGTCCTCGAGCGCTCGCGACAAAGGCTTCCTTACCCGTCGGTGAATTGAATTCGGCATTGACGCGCTTGCGCTCAGTGACGACGCGTGCGACAAGTTCGACGGTGTCTTGTTGGTGGACGATCGCCGAATTGACCGGCTTCTGCGCTGCTTCCAACGAAGGAAACGACCCGACAAGCGGCGTCGTGCTGAATGGCCCCCTCTCGAAGCGCTCGCTTTGAACGCGTCGTATCAAATACTCATCGCTCTTGCCGACATGCTCGCTGATGGCGTGTCCGCCGTTCGCTTCCTCGTCCCGCAGATCGATAAAATCGCCGACCTGCGTGACGAGCCCGCCCACATCGCTCAGGCGATCGTGCTCAGCGCGACCCGGACGAAATCGCCGCCGCTGCTCCCATCCCCGCTCGTCCACTGCCTGCCCTCGGGCGATCCGGCGGCGACGCGCGGCCGGTCGGTCAATTCAAATAGGCGCGCGCCTTACGAAAGAATTCGATCATGCTGCCTCCAGAGATATATAATTGCGCCTTCGAGCTGTTCCAAATTTCTTGCAATTCGGCGTTCGAATAGCGTCCGCTCGTGAGCTCGTCGAGATAGGTCTTCAACGATTCCACCTGATCTCTCGTAAGGAAATTCGGGGCCTGTCGAACCGCGTCATCCAAAGAAGGATAAATCTTGAGAAGATCCTGATGGAAAAGGCGACTGTAGCTCGCGAACGCCTCAGGGATGTTCATATGCCGTCTCTTTCTCATTTAGTCGTTTATCGGATAGGCGGTGACCACCGTGAAGCCATTAGGGGAGGCGTCGTCATGTCGAATGAGCACCAAAACTCCGTTTGTCTCTCGTATATATGGAGCGGAACGGCCGCTGTTTGCAAACGCTTCCTTACCGGTCGGAGAACCGAAAAAGCTGGTCATATCGGTTCCTCCAAGCAATCCCTTTGCCACTGCTTCGACAATAGCACGATTAGCCGATAGCGTCGCGTTGACGAGTTTGTTCGCCGCCGCCAACGAAGGAAACGATCCCGCAGCCTGAAGACCCATATCGACAAAAAGTCCTGAATAACGTTCCGTCAATACTCGATTTAGCAAGAACTCGTCTGACTTTCCGACATGGTAGTCGATCGCATGGCCCCCTCGCTCCTTCTCACCCAGCAAGTCGACGAAATAGCCTTCGCCCTCGCCGACCAGTGTAGCGCCGACATCGCTCACGACACCAGCGATCGTGTTCAGCGCCACTTGCGCGAGATCGCCGCCGCCGCTACCGTCGCCACTCGTCCACTGCCCGCCGTCCGGCGATCCGGCGTTGACGCGAGGCTGATCCGCCGAATATTTCACGCGCTTTCCCATCGGGCCGTAGCCAGCCGCCTCGCGCTGCTCGTCGACAGTGAGGAAAGCGGCGCTTCCGATGCGGCTCCATTCGAGCGCGCGCTCTTTGGCCAGAGCGTCGATGCGATCTGCGTCATAGTCGAAGCGGAAAGGCGCGAAGCCCGGCTGCGCCCAGGCATGAAACGCCTTCTGCAAGCGCTGCACGAGCGGAATGATCGTCTGGCGCCAGAAGGCGCGATTGGCCTCCTCATAATTGCGGAATGTGTTGTCGCCAGGTAGGCCGATCAGCAGCGGCGGCACGCCGAAGGCGAGCGCGATCTCCCGTGCAGCGGAGGCTTTCGTCTCGGAAAAATCCATGTCCTTGGGCGAGAGCGACAGCGCCTTCCAATCGAGCCCGCCTTCCAGCAGCAGCGGACGTCCGGCGTTGAAGGCGCCGGAGAAATTCTCCTCCAACTCCTGCTTCAGCCGCTCGAACTGCTCATCCGTCAGATGTCCGCCCTCGGGCCCGGCATAGACGAGCGCGCCGGAAGGCCGCGCGCTATTGTCGAGCAGCGCCTTGTTCCAGAAGCTCGCGGCGTTATGCGTGTCGAGCGCCGTCTGCGCGGCGGCGAGCGGCGCGAAGCCATAGATATCATCGAGCGGATTGAAGAGACGAATGTGCAGAATCGGTTCTATGCCGCGACCCTGAATGTCATAGCGCACGCTGTCTCCGGCCACGGAATAGACATAGGCGGTCGGCCAGCCATTGCGTCCCGCGACGACGCTCATGCGATCGGGCCGCAGGCAATAGGCCTCGCGCAGCAATCCATCGACGAAGGCGCCTTCCACATAGGCGTCGCCATAGAGCAGAAGATTGGAGACGAGCGCCTCGAGGAAGGAGACGCTCGTATCGCTCGGATTGGGCCGCTCGATCAATCGCAGCAGGGGATGTTCCGGATTTTCGACGCGACCTTCATAAGCGAGCCAGGGCACGGAGGCGGCGCCTTCCGCCACCATGCGCACAGCGCGATAGCAGACGGCGTTGCGCTCATAGCCGGCCCGTGTGAGCGCAACATTGTTGCGCGCTGTCCATTGCGGCGCGGCCATGGAATGCAGCGAAAGCATGGCCCGCGAGGATTTGCGCTCCGGCGCGCGCGCGCCGAGGAGACGGGAGAGAAATGAGGGCATGAGATATCCGTCTGAAATCGAGTGAACATTGAGCAGGGCGTAGGAAGCGGCTGGCTCGGCGCCGTGTGGCTCGCGATCGCCCCCCCTCACAATCGTCGCATGCGCGGCTCGCGCGCGCGCGGCGCCAACGCTAGCGCGTGAACGGCCCACACCAGCGCGTCGAGACGATCGGGACTTCTCCCCGACGACAAGCCGTCGGTGGCGAAATCGCACATCTCGTCCTCGAGCGCCGGAAAGGCGCCGACATGGCGGATGCGCCCTTGCTCATAGAGCTGCGCGACCGGCGCCGCGCGCAAATATTTGCCGCGTGTCGCGCGGACTTCTCTCACGGCCACGCTCGGGTCGGCCTCGTGAATGACGGCGCGCACCATCTCGCCGCCCTGGTTCACCTCGGCGATCAGCGCATCGGCCTCGAGCCTGTGATAGAGCGCGACGCCGGCGCGCGCCCATTGCGCCGGCCGCGCGGCGGCGAGCGTCGCATCCTGCAGCACGAAGACGATTCCATTCGCTGCTCCCGCCGCGACGATTCCGCATCGATCGGCGCGCTGGCCGGATGACGCAGGCGGATCGATGGCGACGACGATGCGTTCCATCGGCGGCGCCTCGACAATGCGCGCCGCCTCCAACATATTGCGAGTCCAGAGCGCGTCGGCGCGCTCCTCGACGATCTCGCCGTCGAGCTCCTGACGCCCCAATCTCGTGCCGGCATATTGCGCGACGACGCTCTCGAGAAAGGATGGCGCGAGATGCGTCGCATTCTGCCGCGTCGTCGCGCGCGTCGTCACGACGCCGCGCTCGCTCATCAGGCGCTTCAGAAGCGGAATGGAGCGCGGCGTGGTGGTGACGATCTGGCGCGGCCAGTCGCCCAAGCGCAGCCCGAATTGGAGCATATCCCAGCTCTCCTGCGCATAGCGCCATTTCGCCAGCTCGTCGCACCAGGCGGCGGAAAATTGCGGGCCGCGCAGGCTCTCGGGATCTTCCGCCGAGAAAGCCTGCGCGACCACGCCATTGTCGAATGTGAGGCGCTTGCGCGACGGCTCCCACAAGGGCCGCTCGCTGCGCGGATGTATGGCGAGAATTCCGGAGACGCCTTCGATCATCACATCGCGCACATGCGCGGCGCTCTCGCCGACGAGCGCGATCGGCGACAAGGGCCGCGTCGAAAATTGCGGCCGGCCGCGCGCGACGGCGCGCACCCATTCGGCGCCGGCGCGCGTCTTGCCGGCGCCGCGCCCGCCCAATATCAGCCACACGCGCCATGGCTCGCCATTGCGCGCGAGCAAGGGCGGCCATTGATCCTCGCGCGCGCAAAACTCCCAATCCGCGAGCAGCGTTTCCAGCTCGCGCGCGGAAAATCCGTCGATCAGCTCATTCAGGCGGCCCATCGCCGCACATGCGCTCGAGCCGGCGAGCAAGCTCCTCGCGGAGCTCGGCCAATTGGCGGGGAGGCTCGTCGTCGAAAGCGTCTCGGACACGCCCGTCCTCCTCTCGCGCCACGGCGGCGTCGCGATTCATGCGCTTCAACTCCGCGAGGCTGCGCACAAGGCTCGCAAGCACGCGCGCGCTCGTCTCCATCGTCTTCGGCGCCGCCTTTGCGCCGCATGTCGCGAGCGCCGCTTCGGCGCGGACAAATTCGCGCTCCACCGCCTCTTCGAGCCGCGCGATGAGGCTGCCCGAGTCTTTCTCCGCCGGCGCGCTCCGCCGCGTCGCCATGGATGGCTCTTCCACGCTCTTGCGCTTGATCGGCGACGGCCGCATCGGCCATCCCTCGTTTTCGCGAAAACTGTGGAAAGCGCGCTCGCTCATGCCGAGCATGGCGCGCACCTCGGCGAGCGGCGTGACTCCCGCGTCATAGAGCAGCTTCGCCTGCGTGACGATGTCGCGCGAAAGCGCGTCGGACTTTGACGCCATGCATCGGCCTTTCGTGAGATTCTCGGAAGAGACGAGCGCGAGGGCTCGCGATCCGCAGCGCGCGCTCAGAAAAAGCGATCGAGAAACGCCGCGGTTTCATTCGAGACGCCGACGATCTTATTGGTCGCCTGGCGATAGAATTTGAAGTTGAGCTCAGTCTGCGGCCGGCCGTCGGTCCAGTCGTCGAAGGCCTTCAGCTCGGAGCGGCCGAGCGGACGCTTCGCGAGCGCGTCGCGTCTTATCGCGACGTTCACCCGGGGCGTCTGCCGCTCGCCCCCGGCCTTCTTTGCGACAGGCTCCGCGGAGACGACGACTCCGCGCGCGACAAGCCCGCGGCCGCCTTCATTCTCGCTCGCGAAAAGAAACACTCTGTCGCCGACGGCGATCGTCTTGCCGCCGTACATCGTCTTCTGCGCGGTGAAGACGAAGGTCTCGGCGCGAGCATCGGCGATCTCCGTTTTGATCGCGAAATCCATCTCGAAGCTCTCTCCGAGAGGCAGGGGGCCGCCGCCCCTCGCCCCAAGCGCAATTCTGGAGCATGGGACTTGTCTATAGGACCAGCGTCCCGCTGTCAAGGAATAAAATCACAACCCCGCCTCACGCCGCCCGCCCCTTCTTGCGCCGCGGCCAGCGCTTGGGCCATAGCACGATGAAATTGGGGAGATCGTCGGTCTCCACCTCCTGCTCATGAGCCGCCACGCGGCCGCGCACGGAGACCCCGGCCGTATGGACGCTGGCCGGGTCGCCGGTCAGCAGCGGGTGCCAGTCCGGCAGCGGCTTGTCTTCCGCGCGCAGGCGATAGGCGCAGGTCGGCGGCAGCCAGGCGATGCCGGCGAGCGCCTTCACGGTCAGGCGCACGCAGTCGGGCACCTTGGTCTGGCGGCCGGCATAGTCGCGGCAGCGCCCGGTGTCGCCGTCCAAAAGGTCGCAGCCGACGCTCGTATGATAGATTTCCCCACTATCTTCGTCCTCGAGCTTGACCAGGCAGCAGCGTCCGCAGCCGTCGCAGAGCTTTTCCCATTGCGTCCGCGTCAATTCGCTCAAGGGCCTCATCCAGAACGGTTCGCCCGCTTCTTTTTCGCCATTCCTCGCCATGCTCTGTCTTCGGCCCTCGTCCTTGGCGCAGCGCGCGCTTTATTCATCCTGCCGGCGATCCTGCGGGCCGGCCATCGTCAAGGCGGCTCGAGGAGTGCTATCATCCGCCTCCTGGTTCGCATAATCGCCCGGTTGGGCCAAGGGAGCGGCGCAATTGCTCGAACCTATTCGATCCTCGCGCTTATACAAGCGGGCTGCAAGGCTTCTGCTGGCGCTCGACGCCTATATCGACTCGAGCCTCTTCGACTCGAGCCGCGGCGCGCGCGAGGCCTATGAGAATTTCTCGGCCTTCATGAACCGATTCCAGGTGCGCGGCCTGCGACGGGTCGCGGTGGAGATCGGCTGCGAGTCGCTGACGCTGGCGCTCGGCGGCGGTCTGGTCGCGCTCGCGCTGTCGGTCTCCGCCATGCGCATGACCAGCGACGATTGGCTGAAGAAGCAGGACCTCTCGATCACTTTTCTGGATCGCTATGGCGCCGTCGCCGGACAGCGCGGCATCAAGCATGACGACGCCGTGCCGCTCGATCAATATCCCGATTACGTCATCAAGGCTGTGCTGGCGACCGAGGATCGACGCTTCTACGAGCATTTCGGCATAGACATCATCGGCACGGGACGCGCGCTCACGGTGAATGCGCGATCCTCCGGCGTGGTGCAGGGCGGCTCCTCCATCACGCAGCAGCTCGCCAAAAACGTCTTCCTCTCCAATGAGCGCACTCTCACGCGCAAGATCAACGAGGCCTTTCTCGCGCTCTGGCTCGAGGAGCGTCTCACCAAGCAGGAGATACTGAAGCTCTATCTCGACCGCGTCTATATGGGCGGCGGCGCCTTCGGCATTCAGGCGGCGGCGGAATTCTATTTCGGCAAATCGGTGCGCGACGTCTCGCTGTCGGAGGCCGCCATGCTCGCCGGCCTGTTCAAGGCGCCGACCAAATACGCCCCGCACGTAAATCTCCCCGCAGCGCGCGCGCGCGCCAATGACGTGCTCGACAATCTCGTCGACGCCGGCTTCATGACGCAGAGCCAGATCGTCGCCGCGCAGCGCAATCCTGCGACGCCGGTTGAGCGCAAGCGCGACCAGAGCCCGGATTGGTATCTCGACTTCGCCTTCAAGGAGGCGCAGCGCCTCGCCGAGGCGGGCAAGTTCGGCGACGATCGCGTGCTCGTCATTCGCACCGCGCTCGATCCCAATGTGCAGAAGCGCGCCGACGAGGTGGTGGAGGAAAATCTCCGCGAGAGCGGGCGCTCCTATCATGCGAAGCAGAGCGCCTCGGCCTTCATGGATCTCGACGGCGCCGTGCGCGCGCTGGTCGGCGGGCGCGATTATGGCGCGAGCCAGTTCAATCGCGCGACGGAGGCGGCGCGCCAGCCGGGCTCGTCCTTCAAGCCCTATGTCTATCTCACCGCGCTGATGAGCAATAAGTTCAAGCCGACGACGGTGGTGACGGATCGTCCCACCTGCATCGGCAATTATTGCGTCCATAATTATAGCGGCGGCTACGCCGGCTCGCTGCCGCTGTCATTGGCGCTCGCCAAATCGCTCAACACAATCGCCATTCAATTGTCGATCGCCATCGGCAATGGCGATTCTCATGCCGGCCGCGCCAAGATCATCGACACTTGCCGCAAGCTCGGCATCACCACGCCGCTCGAGGACACGCCCTCTCTGCCCGTCGGGCAGAGCGACGTCATCCTGCTCGAGCATGCGGCCGGCTACGCCGCTTTCGCCAATGGCGGCAAAAAGACGACGCCCTATGCGGCCACGGAGGTGCGCAACAGCCGCGGCGATATTCTCTATCAGCATGATCGCGACGCGCCGCCGCAAGAGCAGGTCGTGCCTTTCGAGAAGGTCGCCGAGCTCGACACGATGATGAAGCGCGTGATCGACGAAGGCACGGGCGGGCGCGCCAATCTCGGCCCCGGAATCGACGTCATCGGCAAGACCGGCACCACCAATGGCTATAAGGACGCGTGGTTCTGCGGCTATACCGGCAATATGGGCGGCTGCGTGTGGTATGGAAACGACGACAATGAGGGCATGTCCAATATGACCGGCGGCACCTTGCCGGCGAAGACATGGCACGACATCATGGCCTATGCGCATCAAGGAATCGCCATCAAGCCGATCCGCGGACTCGCCACGCCCGCCACGCTCGCAGCGGCGGCCGCCGCTCAGCCCAAGACGCTGGAGCTGGGCGCGCCGGCGCGTCCCGCGGCGCTCTCGCGCGGCGCCTTGGAGGCGCTCGGACAAATCGAGTCGAAGATGAAGCTCGACGGTCCCGAGCGCCCCGCCGCCGGCTCGCAGCCGCAGACGCGTTCCACCGACAAGCGCGCCGATCGGCGCTGACGGATTTCGCATGACCAATTATCTGAGGGCTTTCGTCGTGATGATCGCGGGCCTGCTGCTGGGCTTTGCGATGACCGCCGTCTCGCTCGGGCTCGGCCGCGGCTTCGGCGCGCTGCATGTCGGACCTTGGACCGCCTGGCCGCGCCATGGCGGCGCGGAGATCGACCCTTATGCGCGCGCCGTGCTGGCGCGCTCGGGCGAGGCGCCGCTCGGGCGCGATCAGGGCCTCGCCTTTTTCGCCCATGCGGATTCGAGCGGGGCGCCGCTCGATGGACGCTGCGACTATCGCGTCTTCGACACCACTCCCGCGGCGCGCTTCTGGACGCTCGGCGCGACCAGCGTGACCGGCCGGCTCATCGACAATCCCGCCGATCGCCACGCTTTCACCTCCAGCGAGATCGCGCGGCGCGAGGGCGGCGCCTTCGAGATCGACATTGGCGCGCAGGCGCGGCCCGGCAATTGGCTGCCGGTGTCGAAAGAGCCTTTCGTGCTGGCGCTGCGCCTCTATGACACGCCGCTCGACCTCGAATCGGCGCCCGACCCTCAGACCTTTCCGAAGATCGTGAAGCTCCATTGCGCATGAAGATTTCTCGCGACTATCTCGACTGGCTGCCCTGGGCGCTCGCGACCGTCTGCGTCGCGGGCTCCGTTCACATCGTCTCCGTGCTGCTGATGCCGGACGTGGCGCCGCGCAACGCCTATGCGCGCCTGCTCGCCGCCGCGCAGAACGCCGAGACGACGACCAATGGCGTCGCTCTGCTGCCGCGCGCCGCGCCCGGCGCCGAGGTCACGCCTTTCGAGGATTCGGCTTTCGTCGAAGGCGTCTGCCTCTTCGATCTCTCCAAAGGTCTGATGCGCGTGCGCGCCGACGCCGATCCGGAGGATCTGCTCGCGCTCTCCTTTCACGCGCGAACGGGCCGCATCTTTCATTCCGCCACGGATCGCTCGGCGATCAAGGGCAAGATCGACGTTCTGATCGGCGATGCGCGCCAAATAGAAGCCGTCGAGGGCGAGGATGAGGAAGCGCCGCCGAGCCAAGTGCATGTGACGGCGCCTTCGATGCGCGGCTTCGTGCTGCTGCGCTCGCTGGCCAAGCGCGCGAGCGATCGCGATCGCGCCGAGCAGCGCCTGCGTTCTGTCTCCTGCGAGACTGTCGCCGAGCCAGAAAGCTGATTCGCCGGCGGGCCGAGAGGCTCGCTTTTGGAGAAATACGCGACAAATAGGACATGTCGCCGCATTGCGATCGACCCTGCCGGCGACCACTTCCTATAAAGATGCCGGCAATAGCGAGGGCGATGCGATGAAAAATATCATTCCCACACTGGCGGCCGCTCTTCTGGCGGCGACGATCGCGCCGGCGCTCGCCGAGACCAATGTCGAGACCAAGCCCGCCGCTCCGCAGGAGGAGCACGGCGACGGCCATGGCGGCGGCTGCTGCAAGATGATGCATGAGATGCGTCAAATGCATCAGATGCATGATCAGATGATGATGGATCATATGAAATCCATGCATCAGGGCCATGGCGCGGGCCATGATGGCAGACATGAGAGCGGCCATGACGGCCATGCGCCGGACACGGCGCCCAAGGCGGAATAGCGCCTCGGCGGGCTCGTTTCCCGCAAGGAGAAACGAGCCCGGCCGGCTCACGCCGTCAGCGTCGGATAATCCGTATAGCCTCTCGCGCCCGCCCCATAGACTGTCTCGAAATCGACCTCGGTGAGCGGCGCGCGGCGACGCAGGCGCTCGACGAGATCGGGATTGGAGATGAAGGGACGGCCGAAGGCGATGAGATCGGCGCGCCCGCTCGCGAGCGTCTCCTGCGCGAGCTCCAGCGTATAGGCGTTATTGGCGATATAGGCGCCAGGAAAGCTCTTCCGCAAAGCGAGATAATCGAAAGGCGCGACATCGCGCGGGCCTTGCGTCGCGCCTTCTATGACATGGAGGAAGCCGAGCTTCTTCTCCGCCAGCCTCTCGACGAAATAGCCGAAGACGCTCTGCGGATCGCTGTCCGACATATCATACACCGGGCTCACCGGCGATATGCGCACGCCGACGCGCGAGGCGTCCCATTCCTGCAGCACGGCGTCCACGACCTCGAGGCCGAAGCGCGCGCGATTTTGCGGCGCGCCGCCATAGGCGTCCTCACGCTTGTTGGAGCCGTCGCGCAAGAACTCGTCGATGAGATAGCCATTGGCGCAATGCACCTCGACGCCATCGAAGCCCGCCTCTTTCGCATTGCGCGCGGCCTTGCGATAATCGGCGATCAGCCCCGGAATTTCACCGAGCTCCAGCGCCCGCGGCGCGGAGCAATCGGCGGCGCCGGTCTCGATCGCCACCTGCTTCGTCGTGGCGATGGCGGAAGGCGCGACCGGCGCGCCGCCGCCGGGCTGCAGCGAGACATGCGAAACGCGCCCGACGTGCCAGAGCTGCAGGACGATATGCCCGCCCGCCGCATGCACGGCCTCCGTCACCTCACGCCAGCCGGCGACCTGCTCGGGCGAATAAATCCCCGGCGTATAGGCGTAGCCCTGCCCCTGCTGGGAAATCTGCGAGGCCTCGGCGATGATGAGGCCCGCCGAGGCGCGCTGGCGATAATGCTCGGCCATCAGCGCATTGGCGGCGTTGGTCCCATGGGTGGCGCGACGGCGCGTCAGCGGCGCCATGACGATGCGATTGGCGAGCGTAAAATCACCCAGCCGAAAGGGTTCGAACAAAGAAACGGTCATATTTTCGGATTTCCTCTCGCGCCGCGCCCCCTGCGCGGCCTCTTCCCCTCGCCACTTGGGGATTGATCGCAAATTTGTTAGGTCCGAGCCAGATGGAATGATTTTCTCGGGAAAGGGTCCCATGACCGGCGACGCAGCCAAGACCAACGCAGCCAAGACCATCGACGACGTTTTCCGCCGCCGCCTCGACGAGGCCGCGAGCACGACCGAGACGACGCTCGACGCCCTGCTCGGCGCGGAGCCGCTTTCGGGCGAAATCGCCCGGCCGGCGCGGCTGCTGGAGGCGATGCGCTATGTGGCGCTGGGCGGCGGCAAGCGGCTGCGGCCGTTTCTGGCGCTCGAATCCGCCCGCCTCTTCGGCGTCGAGGGCGAGAGCGCGCGCCGGGCGGCCGCGGCGATCGAGATGATCCATTGCTATTCGCTCGCCCATGACGATCTCCCGGCCATGGACGACGACGATCTGCGCCGCGGCCGCCCCACCGCCCACAAGGCCTTCGACGAGGCCACCGCCATTCTCGCCGGCGACGGGCTGCTGACCTATGCTTTCGACGTTCTGGCCGATCCGGCGACCCATGCGGATGCGCAAATCCGCGCCCGTCTCGTGCTGGCGCTGGCCCGCGCTTCCGGGCTCGGCGGCATGGTCGGCGGCCAGGCCTTGGACCTCGAGGCCGAAAAGGCGACGAGCCCGCTCTCCCAGGAGGAGACGCTCCGCCTCCAGGCCATGAAGACCGGCGCGCTCTTGCGCATCTCGGTCGATTTCGGCGCCATTCTCGGCGGGGCCTCGGCTCCTGTGGCGGCGGCGCTCGGCCGCTATGGCGACGCGCTCGGCGCCGCTTTCCAGATCGCCGACGATATTTTGGACGCCGAGGGCGACGAGGCGGCGCTCGGCAAGCGCGCCGGCAAGGATGCGGAGCGCAACAAGGCCACATTGATCGGCCTGCTCGGCATGGACAAGGCGCGCGAGCGGCGTGACGCGCTGGTCGAGGCGGCCATAGCGGCGCTCGCCGAGACGGGGCTCGGCGCGGCGACGGGCGTGCTCGCGCAGGCCGCGCGCTTCGTCGCGCTGCGCAGCAATTGAGCGAGCCGATGAGCCACGCCGCCGAGACTCACGCGCGCCACCGGCGCCCACTGCTGTGGCGCATCGCCAGGGCGCGCGCGCGGCTGTTCTTCTGCCTGCTCGCCGGCGCGGCGATCGGCCTGCTGCTGCCCGCGAGCTGGCGCGAGGTCACGCGCGCGCTGGTCGGCTGGGACGTCTTCGCGACGCTCTATCTCCTCCTCTCGGCGGAGATGATGGCGCGCTCGACGCCGAGCTCCATACGGCGCCGCGCGCAATTTCAGGACGAAGGCCGGCTCGTCATTCTGGTGATGACCATCGCCACCGCCTGCGCCTCTATCGGCGCGATCGTCGCCGAGCTCGGGCCGGTCAAAAATCTCGAGGGATTTTCCAAGCACGCGCATATTTTCCTCGCCGTGCTCACCGTCGTGCTCTCCTGGCTGTTCGTGCATCTCACCTTCGCGCTGCATTACGCGCATGAATATTATTTCGAGCGCGCCACCACGCCGGATCGCCCCGCGGAGCTGCGCGGAGGGCTGATCTTTCCGGGCGCGCAGCAGCCCGGCTATATGGATTTTCTCTATTTCGCCTATGTGATCGGCGTCGCCTCGCAGACGGCGGACGTCTCCACCGCCTCCACGACGATGCGCGCGGTGGCGCTGGTGCAAGGCGTGCTGGCCTTTTTCTTCAACACCGCGATTTTGGCGCTCACCGTCAATATCGCCGCGGGCTTCGTATGAGACGGCGTGCTTTCTGGGCCTCGCTTCTCGCAATATCGCTCTGGCTCGGTCCCGGCCTCGCGGCCGAGGTGCGCATCGAGAATTTCGCCTTCGCGCCGGTCCATATCACCGTGCGAGCGGGCGACACCGTCGTTTTCGTCAATCACGATCAGGCGCCGCATTCCATCATCGGCGCGATGGGCAAGGAAGAAATCTTCCACTCTCCCGAGCATGTCGATGAGGACGAGAGCTTCGACGTCACGCTGACCCGTCTGGGCGAGGTGTCCTTTCGCTGCGGGCTGCATTCTCATATGAGCGGGACGATCACCGTCGTTCCGTGAGGGCGGTTTCCATATTCTGTCCGCTATCCAGCGCCGCTCGGCGCCCATGCGGCGGCGATGGCGCGCGCCAACGGCGCGAGCGCCGGGGCGGCCGCCGGCCTCGGCCCATAGAGCGCAGCGTCCAACGCGGCCAGCGCAGGGCCAATGTCCTCGCGCCCGACAACCCTCGCCCATGCTTTTGGATCGGCCTCCGCCAAGCGGCGCGCGGCATGGCGAAAGGCGACGGCGTCCGCCATGCGAGCGGCTCGTCTCAACGCCGCGAGCGCAGCCGGCCGCCGCACGCCGATCCGTCCCCGCATGGCGGCGACGAGACAGATGAGAGCGGCCGTCGCGACGAAGCTCGCCAGCGCGGCGATCATCGGCTGCGGCGCCGACAGGCCCGGACTCTCGCGCAGCTTCGCGGCCGAGCGCTCACGCGGCGCGTCGCCGAAAGCGATGCGCCGCTCGGGCGCAATCGCCTCGCGCATCCGCCGCGTCGCGACATCGAACCAGGCGATGCGGATCGCCGGCGCATAGGCCGCGACCGCCGACACGGGCCGCACGCTCCAGCGATAAACCGCATGGGCGATCGGCCCCTGATCGGTCACGATCGTCTGCCGCTCCACTGGCGCGGCGAAAGTGATGATTCCCGGCGCGCGGAAATTGGGCAGCGGCGGCAGGCGATCGGCGGTGACGCCCTCGGCCTCCACAGTGACGGTGCGCCGCGCCGTCTCGCCGAAGGGAATCCTGTCCGGCTCTATGTCCCAGGCGTCCGTGATGCGCAGGCTTCTCGCCGGCAGAAAGCTCTCGCCCGGCGGGACCAGCCCGTCGCGGGCGCGCGCCTCTATCTGGAGAGGCGCGGAAACATATTCCGCCTCCACCTTGCCGCTCTCGTCGATGCGATAGGCGATGCGGCGCTTGAAGGGCGGGATGGTGAGGCGCCCGGCGCGCAGCGGATAGATCATCAGAACGCGCTCGACCACCGGCGTCCAAAAGCCGTCGATCATTTCCTCGCTGGAGGAGTCGACGCCGAATTGCTGCCAGTCGAAATCGAGCAGCGAAGGCTGGATGATATGATCCAGCAGCACGCGGCCGCGTATCGCGGAACGGATCACCAGCCGCAACGGCTCGCCGACATAGGGCGTCTCGGATGGCGCTTCGACGCGGAGCTCGACGCGGCCGAAGGGCGGCTCCTCCTGCGCCAGCGCCTGCGCGAGAGGCTGCAGCAAGAAGAACAGAAGAAGCGCGAGCCGGCGCGACATCAATCATCCTCCTCCAGCGCGCCGCCGCCGGCGCGCAAACGGCGCGCCTTCTCAGCGGCGATGCGCAGCTTCAAGAAACGGCCGGGATCGTCGTCGAGGCTCTGCAGCCAATCGGCGCTCGCACGAATGGAGCGCGCCTCGAGGCGCCGGCGCACGCGGCGATCGCGCTCATGCAGCAGAGCCGCGACGTCGATCCTCTGGCCGCCGGTGCGGCCCGCGCCTTCCGAGGCTCCGACCGCGCCAGTCGCGCCGGCGCCGCTCTCCTTCGTCTCCTCCTTGCCCTTGCCCTGCTTGGAGGCTTTGGCGCCGCCGCGGTCGCCCGGCCGCGAGCTCGTCTCGCGCTCGCCCGCCGCGCCCTCCCCGCCGCCGCCTTTGTCATCGTCGAGACTGCCGAGCACGCGCTGCTGGCCAGTCGCGGCCGAATTGGCCTTGGCGTCGCCGCCGGCGCTCTCGCGCTCGAGCAGACCGAGCAGCAGAGTTTTATTATAGGCCGCGTCCTCATCGTCCGGATCAGCGCGCAGCGTGCGATCATAGGCGGCGACCGCCTCCCGGTAACGACCGGCGAGCGCCAGCGCATTGCCGAGATCATAGAGGCTGTCGCTATCGCGCGCGAAAGCGGCGGCGGCCTCCTCCCAGCGCCCGGCCGAATAGAAGGCGGCGCCTTTCCAGACGGGATCGGCGAAGACTTGCGCCGCAAGGGATGGCAGGCCGAGCGCCAGCAATGCGCGTCCGCCGAGCTGCGGTCCGAGAGTCCATAGAGCGCTCACGAGCGCGAGAGAGAGGAAGAAGAGAGCGAGCCTGAAGGCGCGCGGTCCGAGGCGTGCGATGGACCGCGAGCCTCCTGGCTCGCCTCTCATGCGATGATACGGGATCATGCGCCCCTCCCCCGCAGCGCGAGCAGCAGCGGCGCCGCCGCGAGCAGCAGGACAAAGCGTCCATAGTCGCGCCACTCGAGCGCGCGCAGCTCGCCTTCTGCGATATGAGCGACGCCGCGCATTTCTATCTCGCGCGCGATATCGCGAGGATCGGCGGCGTCGCCGGCGCGCCCGCCCCCAGCCGCCGCGAGCGCCGTCATAGCGGCGCGGCGCGCGGGCTCGAGCGCATCGGCGCCGGCGCGCGCCGAGACAAAGAGACTATGCACACGGCGCCCTTCGCGCGCGAGCGAGGCGGCGAGCCGCTCGGCGCGCGGATCGAGACCCTCGCCATCGGAGATCACCGCAATATCCGCCGATGCGATCTCCGCCTCGCGCAGCAGCCGGCGAGCGAAGGCGAGCGCGCGATCCGGCTTGGTTCCGCCATCGGGCACGGTGCGCTCGTCTATGGCGAAGAGCAGAGATTCGAGCGCATTCGCGTCGTCTGTCAGCGGGCTCGCGAGATAGGCGTCGCCGGCGTAGAGCGCCAGCCCGATCTGCCGCGCGCCCGAGCGCTCGAGCAGAAATTGCGCCGCCGCGACGGCTCGCGGCAAGCGCTCGGCGCGCGAGACGTCCAGCAGGATCAATGTGGCGTCGAGATTGCGAAACTGCTCGGCGCCGCGCATTTTCATCGCCGGCCCGCAGAGCGCGAGAGCGATGAGCGCGACGCCGAGAAAAAGCGGCGCGTCGCTGCGGGAGGCGCCGACGCTCGCGCTTCGGCGCAGCATGACAGCGAGCAGAGCCGGATCGACGATGCGGCGCCAATCGCCGAGCGCATCGCGCCGCCGCGTCGCCAAGACTACCAGCGCCAGCGCTGGCGGAACCAGCAGCCAGAGCGGTCGCAGCAGAGCGAAATCGCCGAGCTCGATCATCGTCTTTCTCTGGTCGAGAGCGCGAGCGCCGCCGCCGCCAAAAAAGCGAGCGCGCCCGGATAAATCCACAGCTCATGAAAGATGATCGTCGGCGGAGCCGGCGCCGGCCCGGCGATCAGCGACTCTATCGCGCGCGTCGCAGCGTCGAGCTCGGCGCCCGTGCGTGCGCGAAACGCCACGCCGCCGCCGATCTCCGCTATGTGCTGAAGCGCGACGAAATCCACCGCATCCGTATCGTCGGGATTGGCGACCGTGTCATTCACGCCGAGGCCGATGGTGAAGATTTTCACGCCCATGTTGCGCGCCAGCTCGGCGACGGCGCCGGGCTCGCTGACGCCGGCGTTATTGGCGCCGTCGGAGAGCAGTATCACGAGACGCGACGGCGCGGTGGAATCCGAAAGACGCTTCACCGCGAGGCCGAGCCCTTCGCCGATCGCGGTGGAGCGGCCGACGAGGCCGATCTCCATTTCCTCGAGCGTCGCGCTCGCCGCGCGCAGATCGAAGCTCAACGGCGCCGCGGCGAAAGCCGTCTCGGCGAAGACGACGAGGCCGATGCGATCGCCGGCGCGACGGCGGATCAGCTCCGCGCCAAAATGTTTCAACACTGCGAGACGGCTCGCGGCGACGCCGTCGATCTCGAAATCCGTCTTCGTCATGCTGCCGGAGAGATCGAGCGCCAACATAATGTCGCGCCCGGTCGCCGGCAGCGCCGCGACGGCGCCGGCGACGCGCGGCCCGGCGAGCGCCAGCACCAGTCCGATCCAGGCGAGCGTCGAGACGATGGCGCGCCAGGAAAGACGCAGGCCGCCGGATGCCGCGCCGGCGCCGAGCCGATGACGAATGGTCTCCGGCAATGGCAATCCGCCGCCCGCCGCGCGCCCGCGCAACAAGCGCAGCAGCAAGGGCGCGGGCAAGAGCGCGAGCGCGAGAGGCGTCGCCAATTCGAGGCCGTTCATCGATCGAGCCTCGACAGCAGCTTTTGCAATGAACGATCGAGCGTCTCGCTCGGATCATCGGCGCGCGGGCGATAGAGCGCATCGCCGAAAGCGCGGCCCTCGCCTTCGCTGAACAAAGTCGTCGTGAAAATCGCGTCGAGCCGCGTCAGCCAGGATTCGCCGTGCAAATGCGCGACCCCGCCGTCGAGCGCTCCAACGAGATCGCGCAACATCCGCGCCTGTGCGGCGAGCCGTTCGGTCGCCGGCAACGCGCGCGCCGACGCCAGCGCGGAAAGCGCGGCGCGACGCAGAGGACGGCGGCGCGCGCGCCAGAACAAGACGGCGAGCGTCAACAAAGCGCCGGCGCCGCAACCGACGAGCGCCATGAGCAGAACCTCCGCCGTTCCATCCGGCGGCGGCGCGCGCAGCGGCCGCAATTGCTGGAGCAGCTCAGAAGGATCAGCCATCGAACCGCTCCATATCCAAGCGCTCGAGCAGGCGCGCGATCGTCTCCGCATCGAGGCCGGCGTCGATCTCGAGCGTGCGCGCGCCGAGCCGGCGCAAGCGCGCCAGCCGCTCGTCGGGCGCAGTCCGCGCTCCATGCGCGATGCGTAGCAAGCCGTCTTCCACGCGCGTGCGAAACGGATAGAGACCCGGCGAAGGCGCCAGCTCGAAACGATCGGCGACGAGCAGCACGGAGAGGTCGCGCCGACGCGCGATGCGCGTTGCAATTACGTCGAAAGCTTCGCCCGGCGAATCCAGCGCGCTGGCGAGAGTGAGCGCCGATGTTCCGCCGACGCTCTCCATCTCCTCGAGCGCGGCTGCGAGCGGCGGCTCGGCTGTTTCGGCGCTTTCCGCGAGAGCGGAGCGATGCGCTTCGGCGAGCGCGACGAGCAGAGGCGGAAAGCTGCGCGCGCCCACAGCCCAGCCGAAGCAGCGCGCGCCCGCCGAGCCGATCGCCGCGAGGCCGACGCGGCCCTGCGAGTCGATGACGCGCCAGGCGGAGGCGACCGCGGCCTCCGCCGCCGCGACCGAACGAAAGGCGCGGCGCGTGCCGAACAGCATGGGCGTGCGAAAATCGACGACAAAAAGCACGGAGCGCTCGCGCTCGTCGTGAAAGGTGCGCACATGCGGCGCGCCGGTGCGGGCGGTGACATTGCGATCGAGGCTGCGCATATCGTCGCCGTCCGACCAAGGGCGGACGTCATAGGTCTCGGCGCCGCGCCCGCGCCGACGCCGCGCCACGCCGCCGAGCGGCGCAGTCGCAGCGGCTCTGCGCGCGCTGCTGCGCGTCGAAAGCAGCCGCAGACGCATCAAGGAGTCGACATCGAGATCGACGCCGAGGACAGGCGCTTCCGCCGCGCTCATGCAGGCGGAACCGCATCGAGATAGGCGCGAATGACGCCGCGCGGAGTCTCGCCCTCGGCGAGCGCGCGCCAGCCGAGAATCGTGCGATGCGAGAGGACATCGACGGCGAGCTCGGTCACATCCTGCGGCGCGACATAATCGCGCCCATCGAGAAAGGCGCGCGCCTTGGCGCCCGCAGCGAGCGCCAATGTGCCGCGCGGCGAGGACGGATGCGCGATCTTCGCCGCCAGCTCCGGCGCAATGCTCGCGTCGCGCGGCGCGGTGACGAGCCGCACGATATAATCCTTGATTGCGGCGGAGAGAAAGACCGATCGCGCCGCCTGGCGCGCGCCGGCGATCTCCTCCGGCTGCAGCGCCTCGGGCGGCGCGACGGCCGCGCCCTGATCCTCGCGCTCGACGAGATCGAGAATGAGCCGCTCGGTGGCCGCGTCCGGCAGCGCCAGCTCGACATGCAGCATGAAGCGATCGAGCTGCGCCTCCGGCAGCGGAAACGTGCCTTCATGCTCTATCGGGTTCTGCGTCGCCACGGTCATGAAAGGGTCGGGCAGCGCGTGGGTCGCGCCGGCGATTGTCGCCTGACGCTCGGCCATGGCCTCGAGCAGCGCCGATTGCACCTTGGGCGGCGCGCGATTGATCTCATCGACGAGCAGCAGCGAATGAAAGATCGGCCCCGCGGAAAATTCAAAGACGCTCTTGTCCTGACGCCAGATCGACGTGCCGGTGATGTCCGCGGGCATGAGATCGGGCGTGCATTGAATGCGCGCGAAGGTGAGATTGGAGGCGCTGGCGAGCAGCTTGACCGCGCGCGTCTTGGCGAGGCCCGGCGCGCCCTCGAGCAGCACATGGCCATCGGCGACGAGGCCGATCAGCAGGCGCTCGACCAGCGCATCGGCGCCGATGAGGCGCTCCTGCAAGAATGTCCTGATCTCGCCGAGCCGCGCGCCCACATCGAAGGCGCGGTCGGGGGAGAGAAAGCGAAGCGGTTCCATCGGGTTCATGCGATTGGTCCAATACCGGCGATCACGCGGCGGCGCTGAACTTTCGCCTCTGCGGCTCGCGCTGTCGAGGGACAATCGTCTAAAAAAATCGGGCATTTTTCCCGAAATGTCATAGAATTCATTCTATGATGCGCGGTCGGCCCGTTCTCCGCCGGGGAAAGACGCGCCTCGCCGGCCTATTGACGGCGCCACGTCACGTTTATACCAATCGTTCCCGCGCGGCGGCCTCGGCGCTCGCTCGGCCGATTCATTTGAGACATTAACTCTTTATCAACCCTATGCGGACACTGCCGATGCGCGACGATCTCGAAAGACTCTGGCGCGCCTCGGCCGGCGCCTTCACGCGAGGGGAACGCTGATGTCGCCGGGCGAGACCAGCGCCGCCTTCCTCGTGGATCACGACTCGCTGCGCGCCTCGCATGGGCTCGACGAGTCCACATTCGCGGATATCCGCTTCGTCGGCGAGACGCTCTCCGCGCGCGTGCCGGAGCTGATCGAGGACTTCTACGCCTGGCTCCGCGGCTTCTCGGATTTCGCGCGCTTCTTCGCCGACCCGCGCATGCTGCAGCGCGTGAAGGCGCAGCAAAACGAATATTGGACCGATTTTCTCGCCGCCAATGTCGATGACGCCTATGTGGAGCGCCGACGCGTCATCGGACGCACGCATGCGCGCATCGAGCTCGGCCTGCTCATCTATCTTTTGGCCATGGAATTCGTCTCCGCCTGGCTGCGCCGCGCGATCGAGAACGACGAGCGGCTGCGCGCGCGTGCGACCGCCGCTCTCTCCGTGCGCAAGCTCATCGCCTTCGACTCGGCCGTCGTCGTCGACACCTATGGCGCGCTCACCGCGCAAAATCTCGAGGATCATCGCGAGCGCCTGCATCATGTCGCCAGCGTCATGCGCGCGGTGACGGAGGGCGATCTCGAGCGCCATATCGATCTCGCCGGCCCCAGCGACATTCTCGGCCTATCGCTCAATGATCTCGTCGACAGCCTGCGCGGAGTCGCCCGCGAGATGGAGACGATCGCCGGCGGCGATTATTCCGCGCAGCCTTCGCCGCGCAGCGACAAGGATCAGCTCGGCAAATCGCTGCAGGCGATGACGCGCGCGCTGCGGGAGGCCGCCGAGCGCAATGACCGGCAAATGTGGCTCGCCGAGCAGGAGACCGCGCTGTCCCAGGCGATGAGCGGCAATCCGACGATGCGCGAGCTGGCGCAGCGCGTGCTCGCTCTGCTGTGCCGCGCATTGAGCGCGCAGGTCGGCGCGCAATATGTCGCCGAGGATGGCGGCGCGACGCTGCGGCTCGCCGGAGCCTATGCCGGCGCCTCCGGCATGCGCGAGCATTGGCGGCTCGGCGAGGGGCTGGTGGGCCAAGTCGCGCTGGACAAGCGACGCATCGTCGTGACCGACATTCCAGAGGACGGCCTCGCCATTCATTGGGGGCTCGGGCAGACGCCGCCCCGCCATCTGCTGATCTTTCCGCTGCTGCACGAAGGGGAGACGCGCGGCGTCATCGAGCTCGGCGCGATCAAGCCTTTTTGCGAGAAGCGTCTCGCTATTCTCGACTTCGTCTCGAGCGGCGTCGGACAGGCGATCAGCTCCGCCGAGGCGCGCGGCCGCATAGAGCAATTGCTGGAGGAATCGCGCGCGCAAGGCGAGGAGCTCACCGCGCAGCAGGAGGAACTGCGTCAGGTCAACGACACGCTCGAAGAGCACACGCGGGCGTTGGAGCTGCAGAAGGAGAATCTGCTGGCGACAGAATCCGCCTTGCGGCAGAAGGCCGTGGAGCTGGAGCGCGCCAGCCGCTACAAATCCGAATTTCTCGCTAATATGTCGCATGAGCTGCGCACGCCGCTCAACAGCTCGCTCATTCTCGCCAAGCTGCTCGTCGACAATCGCGACGGCAATCTCGCGCCCGAGCAGATCAAATATGCGCAGAGCATCTATTCCGCCGGCAATGATCTGCTGGTGCTCATCAATGATATTCTCGATCTCTCCAAGATAGAGGCCGGCAAGATCGAGCTCGACATGGAGACGACGGCGATCTCGACATTGCTCGCCGATCTCGAGCGGCGCTTCGAGCCGCTCGCGGCCGAGCGGCGGCTGCAATTCTCCATCTCCGTCGAGCCCGGCGCGCCGGACATGATCGAAACCGATCGCCAGCGCCTGCAGCAGATTCTCTCCAATCTTCTTGCCAACGCCGTGAAGTTCACCGAGCGCGGCGGCGTGCGCCTCATCGTGCGGCGCGAGAGCGCGCAGCGCGTCGCCTTCGTCGTCGAGGACACGGGGATCGGCATAGCGGTCGATCAGCAGGAGACGATCTTCCAGGTATTTCGCCAAGCCAATGGCGGCATCAACCGCAAGTTCGGCGGCGCCGGCCTCGGCCTCTCCATCTCACGCGAGTTCGCCGAGCTGCTGGGCGGCGCGCTCAGCGTGCGCAGCACGCCGGGACAGGGCAGCACATTCTCCCTGCTGCTGCCGCTGCGCGCCGATGGCGCGGCGGCTCTCGCCGTGCGACGCGAGGAGCCGCCGCCGTCGCCTGTGGCGCCCGCGCCGGCGCCGATATCGGACGATCGCGACGAGATCACGGATTCACGCCGCGTGGCGCTGATCGTCGAGGATGATCCCGCCTTTGCAGAAATATTGCGCGATCTCGCGCGTGAGCTCGGCTTCAAATGCATCGTCGCAGGCTCGGCCGGCGACGCGCTGACGCTGGCGCGACGCTTCCGTCCGCAAGCCGTGCTGCTCGACATCGGCCTGCCGGACCAGTCGGGCCTCACCGTGCTCGAGCTGCTGAAGCGCGACCCCGCGGTCCGCCATGCGCCGATCCATGTGGTCTCGATGCATGATTATCAGAAAGTGGCGCGCGAGATGGGCGCCGTCGGATACATATTGAAGCCGGCCAAGCGCGAGCAGCTCGTCTCCGCCTTCCGCCTGCTGGAGGACCGGCTCGATCGCGACAAGTCGATCCTGATCGTCGAGGACGAGGGCGTGCAGCGCACCGCTCTCATGGAGCTCTTGTCTTCCGCCGGCGTGGAGATCGTCGCGGTCGCGACGGCCGAGGACGCCTCGCGCGAGATCGACGCGCGCCCCTTCGACTGCGTGGTTCTCGACCTCATGCTGCCCGGCGTCAGCGGCTTCGAGTTTCTGGAGCGCATGAGCCGCGACGAGACGCGCGTCGCGCCGCCGGTGATCATCTACACCGCGCGCTCGCTCAGCATGGACGAGGAGCAGAAGCTTCGGCGCCTGTCGAAATCCATCATCATCAAAGGCGCGCGCTCGCCGGAGCGGCTCATAGAGGAGACCACTCTTTTCCTGCATCAGGCGGAATCGAAGCTGTCGCCCGAGCAGCAGCATATGCTCGAGATCGCGCGCAGCCGCGACAGCGTTCTCGACGGCCGCCACGTGCTGCTGGTCGAGGACGATGTGCGCAATATATTCTCGCTGACGGCCGTGCTCGAGCGTGAAGGCATGACGGTGCAGATCGCCCGCAATGGCAAAGAAGCGCTGGAGCGCATCGATCGCGATCCGACGATCGATCTGGTGCTGATGGATCTGATGATGCCGGAGATGGACGGGCTCGCCGCCATGCGCGCGATCCGCGAGCGCGAGGACAAGGCCGCTCTGCCGATCATCGCGCTCACCGCCAAGGCCATGCCCGACGATCGCGCGCAATGTCTTTCGGCCGGCGCCAATGATTATATCTCCAAGCCGATCGACGTCGAGAAGCTCTTGTCGCTGATCCGCGTATGGATGCCGAAATGATCCTTCTCGACTCCGATGAGAAAGCCGAGATCGAGCTGGACCTCCTGCTGGAGGCCATATTCCGGCTCTATCAGCATGATTTTCGCGGCTATGCGCGCTCCTCTCTGCGCCGCAGCGTCGCCCGCGCTCAGATCGCGCTGCGATGCGCGACGATCACCGATCTTCTCGACCGCATCGTCCACGACAGGGGCGCTTTCACGGAAGCGTTGCGCCATCTCACCATACAGGTGAGCGATCTCTTCCGCGATCCTTGCTATTTCCGCGGGCTGCGCGAGACGGTCGCGCCGCATCTCGCCACCTATCCTTCGCTGCGCTTCTGGGTGGCGGGCTGCGGAACCGGCGAGGAGGCCTATTCCATCGCCATTCTCCTGCACGAGGAAGGGCTGCTCGAGCGCTCGCTCGTCTATGCGACCGACATAGACAAGGAGAGCATGGCGATCGCGCAGGCCGGCGCCTATGAGCTCTTCCGCATGGGCGGTTTCGCCGAGAATTACCACGGCTCCGGCGGACGCGCGGCGCTCTCCGACTATTTCGTCGCGCGCGGCGCCTATGCGACCATCGCGCCCTTTCTGAAGCAGCGCATCCTGTTCTGCGACCACAGCCTCGCGACCGACGCCGCCTTCGCCGAAATGCACCTCATCTCGTGCAGGAACGTGCTCATCTATTTCGACCGAACGCTGCAGGATCGCGCGATCGGCCTGTTTCGCGAGTCGCTCTGCGCGCGCGGCTTCATCGGCCTCGGGCCGAATGAATCGCTCGCCTTCTCACGTCATGCGTCTTCTCTAGAGATTCTTTCGGCTGACGAGCACATCTATCGGGTGAAATGATGAGAGCGATCGAAAACTCCTCGAACCCGTCCGGGCGTCGGCGGTCGTCGACGCCCGATTTCGACTCGGGCCGCACGTCCAAGCTCCCGGTCGTTCTCATCGTCGATGATTTCGCGGAGAATCTGATCGCGATGGAGGCGCTGCTGCGTTGCGACGCGTTCGACATCGTCACCGCGCAATCGGGCCGCACCGCGCTCGACATTCTCCTCGATCGCAGCATCGCGCTCGCCATCGTCGATGTGAACATGCCGGAGATGGACGGATTCGAGCTGGCGACGCTGATGCGCGGCGTGGAGAAGACGCGCTATGTGCCGATCGTCTTCGTCACCGCGCATTCGCCGGACGTCTCGCGCATGTTCAAGGGATATGAGGTCGGCGCCGTCGACTATCTGTTCAAGCCGATCGACGAGCAGGTGCTGCGCAGCAAGGTCGACGTCTTCGTGACGCTGGAGCGGCAGCGCCAGCAGCTTCTGCAAGTGGAACGCATGCGCGAGATGTTCGTCGGCATTCTCGGGCATGATCTGCGCAATCCGCTGCAGAGCATACTCACCTCCGCCGAGCGCTCGCTGAGCGTTGCGCAGGACGACGATCTGCGCAAGGCGCTGCAGCTCATTCGCCAGAGCGGCCAGCGCATGGCGCGGATGATCGAGCAGATTCTCGATCTGACGCGCATCAGAATGGGCGGCGGCCTCGCCATCCGTCCCGCCGCGGCGAATTTCCGGCGCGTCGTCGAGCAGATCGCCGATGAGTTCAGCGGACGCGGGCGCGCCCTGCGGCTCGATTTCGACGGCGACATGGACGGCGCCTGGGATGTCGACCGCATTCTGCAGCTTCTCTCCAATCTCCTCGGCAACGCCGTCGAGCACAGCCCGCCCGGCGCGCCGGTCTCGCTGCGGATCGACGGCGGCGCGGCGGACTTTGTCGTGATCCACGTCTGCAATGGCGGACGCGGCGTGCCGAGCGCGCTGCGCGACGCGCTGTTCGAACCCTTCGCCAGCAGCGACCGCATGCGTGGCCTCGGCCTCGGCCTGTTCATCTGTCGGCAGATCGTGCTGGCGCATGGCGGCGCGATCGAATTCGAATCGGATGATTCGCGCGGCACATGCTTTCACATTCGGCTGCCGCGTCGCTGCGCGATCGAGGCGCCGCTCCACGATTCGCGCGGCGTCGACGGGCGATCGGAACCGCTACGCTGCGGCGACGCGCTCTTCGGCGTCGGCGCGCGGCCGTCGCGCAGAGGCGTCATTCTCGTCGTCGACGACGACGCCGATGTGCTCGACTCGCTCGAGCTGCTGCTGACGACAGAGGGCCATGAGGTGCTGGCCGCCGCAGACGGCGACGCTGCGACCAAGATCGTCGTCGGCGACCGCGCCCGGCCGGACATGGTGATCATCGATTATCATCTGCCCAATGGCGTGGTGGGGCCGCTCGTCGTGCGGCGCCTGCGCGAGCTGCTCAATCGCGACCTTCCGGCGCTCGTCCTGAGCGGCGCCACAGCGGATGAGGACGCCGTCCGCATCCCGCTGCAAAACAGCGCGCAGCTCGGCAAGCCGGCCGACGTCGAGCGGCTGCTGGAGACGATACAGAGATTGCTCGCCGAGAACGCCGCGCCCTGAGCCGAGCGCGCTCCGCTCAGGCGAGCGCGGCCTCTATGCGCGGGCGAATCTTCGCCGCGAAATCATCGAGGCTCGCAAGCGCGAGAGACTCGTTCGCCGTCGCCGGCTTCAGCAGCAGCGAGCCCACGCCGAGCCGCCGATGAATGCCGACGATATTCTCAGCGAGCTCCTCATAGCTTCCGATGAGCGAGCGCTCGACGATCTCCTCCGGATCGAAAGAGGCCAGCGCATTTTGCGCGAGAAAAATGCCGCGCATGCGATCGGCGAAACGCGCGATGAAGGGCAGCGCCTCCGCCAGCGCCTTCTCACGCGTCTCGGCGGCATAATAGAAGCGCGCCAGAGCAAGACGCGGATCGGCGGCTGGCCCCGTCGCGCGATAGGCGGCGGCCGCCTGCTCGATCTTGGCGATCGGCACAAGCGAGGCCGCCATTAGGCCGAAGCCCTTGCGCGCCGCATATTCGATCGCTGACGGCGTCGATGTGGCGATCCAGGTCGGAATCGGCTTTTGCAAGGGCTTGGGGTAGAGCGCGAGATCATCGACATGAAAATGCGCGCCGGAGAAAGTGACGCGATCCTCATAGAGCAGACGCTCGATCAGCTCGAGCGCCTCGAGAGTCATGTCGCGCGACTCCTCCTTCGCCGCGTGAAAATGCTTGTTCTGCGCTGGAAAGGGGCCGCCCTTGGCGACGCCGAAATCGAAACGGCCATTGGAGAGAACGTCGATGGTCGCGACATCCTCCGCCACCTGGATCGGATTGCGGAAAGCGAGCAGCACCGCCGCCGAGCCGAGCCGCACGCGCGAGGTGACGCCGGCGAGATAGGAAAGCAGCGTCAATATGGATGGGCTGACGGCGTCATCGTCGAAATGATGCTCGGCGACCCAGGCCTCCTCGAAGCCGACCTCCTCCGCGCGGCGCACGAGGCGCGTCTGCGCGTCGAAGCAGGCCTTATAGTCGCGAACAGGGTTTTCATAGGTGCAGAACACGCCGATGCGCATGGCCGAACTCTCCCCGACACGCTATATAGGTCTGTTATATAGCTTAGTCCGCGGTCACGCCGGCGGCAAGCGGCGGATACGCAATTCCGCGGCGTTTCCAGCCGAAGCGGAGGCCTGCTCTGCGGCGCCGCAAAGCGCTGTCACGATTGTGTCATCGAACAAGGCTGTGAGTGCGGGGCTCCTCCTCTTCCTCGTCAGCGCCACAGGCCGATTCGAATGGACTTCTCCCGTCGCTTCACATTCCTCTTCTCCGCTCCCAATTTCGAGGCCGATGACCTCGAGGGGCTGCGCGTCAGTCAGATCATCGCCGCGATCGAGAGCATGGGCTTTCAGGTCGTGCGCGCGCGCCGCGTGGAGGACGCCGAGATCGTCGTGCAGACCGACGCCGCCATCGGCTGCCTCGTCGTCGATTGGGGCAAGAAAGGCCTCGAGGGCAAGACCGCCTCGCTCATCGATCTCATGCGCAAGCGCGGCCTCGAAATGCCGATCGTGCTGCTCATTCGTCGCAAGCGCTTCGAGGATATTCCGGTCGAGGTGCTGGATTTCATCGACGGCTATGTCTTCCTCGCCGAGGAGACGCCGGAATTCATCGCCAAAAATCTCGTCTCGCGGCTGAAGCAATATGCGGAGACGCTGAAGACGCCCTTCTTCGGCGCGCTCGTCGATTACGCCGAGGAAGGCAATCAGCTATGGACCTGCCCCGGCCATAATGGCGGCATTTTTTATAGCCGAAGCCCGATCGGCCGCATCTTCATGGAGCATTTGGGCGAGGCCGTGTTCCGTGACGATCTCGACAATTCCGTCGTCGAGCTCGGCGATCTGTTGACGCATGAAGGGCCGGCGCTCGCCGCGCAAAAGGCGGCGGCGGAAATCTTCGGCGCCGAGAAGACCTATTTCGTGCTCAACGGCACATCCTCCTCCAATAAGGTCGTGCTCACCAATCTGGTCGCCGAGGGCGATCTCGTGCTGTTCGATCGCAATAATCACAAGGCCGCGCATCATGGCGCCTTGCTGCTCGGCGGCGGCGTGCCGATCTTTCTGCCGACGACGCGCAACGCCCATGGCCTCATCGGGCCGATCGATCACGAGGCCTTCGACGAGGACAAATTGCGCGAGCGCATTCGCGCCAATCCTCTGGTGAAGGACAAGGACGCTTGGCGCAAGGAGCGGCCTTTCCGCGCCGCCGTCATCGAGCAATGCACTTATGACGGCACCATCCATAGCGCCGAATGGATCGTCAGCAAGATCGGCCATTTGTGCGATTACATTCTCTTCGACGAAGCCTGGGCCGGCTTCATGAAGTTTCATCCGCTCTATGAGCGACGCTATGCGATGGGGCTCAAGAATCTCACGGAGGCCTCGCCCGGAATCGTCGCGACGCAATCGACGCATAAGCAGCTCGCCAGCTTCTCGCAGGCCTCGCAAATCCATGTGCGCGATCGCCATATAAAGGGCCAGCGGCGGCGCGTGGAGCATCGCCGTTTCAATGAAGGCTTCATGCAGCACGCCTCCACCTCGCCCTTCTATCCGCTGTTCGCATCATTGGATGTCGGCGCGCAAATGATGAAGGGCCGCTCCGGCGAGCTTTTGTGGGACGACACCATCCGGCTCGGCATAGAGCTGCGCAAGAAGCTGCGCGCGGTGCGGCGCGAGTTCGAGGCCAAGGAGCAGGACCCGGCGCGGCGCTGGTTCTTCGATCCTTTCGCGCCCGATTGGGTCTCCATTCCAGACGCGGCGCGCGAATCCGGCGCGCATCGCGTTCCCTGGGAGAGCGTCTCCACCGATCAGCTCGCGCGCAATCCCGACTTCTGGGCGCTGGCGCCGGATGCGCGCTGGCATGGATTCTCCAATATGGCGCCGGGCTTTGCGATCACCGATCCGGCCAAGCTCACTCTGCTGACGCCAGGCTTCGATCGCGAGACCGGCGCCTATGCCGATCATGGAATCCCGGCGCCGATCGTCGCGCAATATTTGCGCGAGAACCGCATCGTGCCGGAGAAGAACGACCTCAACTCTCTGCTGTTTCTGCTGACGCCGGGCGTCGAATCGAGCAAGGCGGGAACGCTCGTCTCCTCGCTCGTCGCCTTCAAGCGCCTGCATGACGACAATGCGCTGCTGCAGGATGTGATCCCCGAATTTGTCGCGCGCCGCTCCGCGCGCTACAGGGGCGTGCGGCTGCGCGATCTTTGCGGCGATATGCATCGCTTCTTCAAAGAGGCGAACGCCAGCTCGCTGCAGCAGGCGCAATTCCGGCAGGAGCATCTCCCCGAAATGGCGATGACGCCGCGCGAGGCCTATCTGCGCCTCGTGCGCAATGAGGTGGATTTCCTGCCGATCGACGAGATCGACGGCCGCATAGCGACGACGCTCTTCGTCATCTATCCGCCGGGCATTGCGACGATCGTTCCAGGCGAGCGGCTCGGCGTTCAGGCGCGGCCCATGCTCGACTATCTGCGCATGTTCGAGCGCAGCGCCAATCTCTTCCCCGGCTTCGATTATGAGATTCAGGGACTCTACAAGCAGTGGAACGGCGAGGCGAAGATGCGGCTCTACACCTATGTGGTGCAGGAATGAGCATGATCGAAGCGAGTGCCGAACGCGCGACGATCCTCGTGCGCCCCTCGCGCGACGATGATGTCGACGCCATGCTGGCGATCTATCTTCAGCATGTGCGCAAAGGGCTCGATCCGTCCGAGGCGCCGCTCTACGAGCCGCCGCAGAAGGAGGATTTGAAGCGCCGGCGCAAGAATATGGGCAATCATCGGCTGCCGCATCTCGTCGCCGAGCATGAGCACGCCGTCCTCGGCTACGCCTATGTCGTGCCGTTTCGCAAGCGGCCGGCCTATCGCTATGTCGTCAAGCATTCGATCTATGTCGATCCGCGCCATTTGCATCGCGGCGTCGGCCGGCTGTTGCTGCAAGCGCTGGTCGATTCCTGCGCGGCGGCGGGATTTCGGCAAATGATCGGCTATGTCGACGCCTCCAACGAGGCGTCGCTGAAGCTGCATGAGGCGATCGGCTTTCGGCAGGCCGGATATCTTTCCGGCGTCGGATTTAAATTCGGCCGTTGGACAGATTCGGTGATCTTGCAGCGCTCGCTCGGCCCCGGCGCGGCGACGCCGCCCGATGCGCGCAGCTGACGCTGCGGGCGGCGCGGCGGTCATGCTATGATCGGCGCATGATTCCGCTTCGCCGCCTCCTGCCCTTCGCCCTCTTGCTCTTCTTCGTCTCGCCCGCGACCGCGGCGGCGCGCAATCCTTGCCAGGATGTGGAGGATGCGGGCGCGAGCTACACCATCTGCGTCTTCGACACGCGCGGCGATTCCATTCGCCTCTTCCTCGCCGATGCGAAAGGCGAGGTCTATGGCTCCTTCTCGGCGCTCGACGCCGCGCTCGCGCAGAAGGGCGAAAAGCTCCTCTTCGCGATGAACGCAGGAATGTATGACGAGCGGCGCCTGCCGATCGGGCTCTATGTCGAAGGCGGCCATATGGAGAAAAGCGCCAACACCCATTCGGGCGCCGGCAATTTCCATATGAAGCCCAATGGGATTTTCTGGGTGGAGGGCGCCCGCGCCGGCGTCACCGAGACGCAGCGTTTTCTCAAAGAGCGGCAGCATCCCGCCTATGCGACGCAATCGGGGCCGATGCTCGTCCTCGGCGGACGCGTCAATCCGCGCATCCACGACACTGGAACGTCGATGAAGATCCGCAATGGAGTCGGCGTGCGCGACGGCCACATCGTCGCTTTCGCCATCTCCAACCAGCCGGTGACGTTCCACGCTTTCGCGACTCTCTTTCGCGAGCGTTTGAAATGTCCGGACGCGCTCTTCCTCGACGGCTCGATCTCGGCGCTCTATGCGCCGACGCTGTCGCGACACGATCGCTTCCGCCCCATGGGGCCGATCGTCGGCGTCGTCGAACGGGCGCGCTGACGCGCGCCGCTCACGCCGCTTCGTTGACGGTGAAGGCGCCGACGAAATCCGGGTCCGCGAGAATCTCGCCCGTCTCCCACAGCAGATAATCGCCGGGGCCGGCGATGCGGAAGCGGCCGAGGTCCGGCGGCAGGCGGACCTTGCGGCCGGCGTCCTTGCCCTCGAGCTCTATGTCGACGCCGGTTCCGTCGATCGCGGCGATCGTGCCGAACATCTGACGCAGCACCTTGCCATGGGGCGTCACGCGGGTGAGGCCGATGAGCGCGCGCTTGCCGATCATTTGCGCGCGAGCCTCGCTCCATTCGCTCCTGCCGAATTCCATTGTTCTCTCCCATCACCAATCGTTGCACGACGTCTCTATGTGCGGAGATGCCATGATCGAGATCGTCCTTGATGTGCGCCCGCGCACGCGCCGGGCGGGCTCTTGTTTCGACGCGTTTCCAACGCCGAACCGGCGTCCACTTCGGTTGGAAACGCTCAGGGACGCCTCACGCCCCCATCAGCGCGCCGACATGAGCGGCGACGCAGGCGGCGAGATCGTCCGGCCGATAGCCGCCCTCGAGCATTGAGACGACGCGCCCGTCACAGCGGCGCGCGGCGATCTCTGCGAGGCGCAGCGTAAGCTCGGCGAAGTCCTGTCTTTGCAGGCGCAACCCGCCGAGAGGATCGTGCAAATGCCCGTCGAAACCGGCGCAAATGAGGAGGATGTCCGGCGCAAAATCGTCGAGGCGCGGGAGAATCGCCTGCGTCCAAGCCTGCGCGAATTGCTCACCGCCGGAGCCTTTGGCGAGCGGGGCGTTGACGATGTTGTCATAGGCGCCGCGCTCGCTCGCGGCGCCGGTGAAGGGATAGTGCGGCGATTGATGCGAGGAGCAATAGAGGATGTGTCTGTCCGACCAGAAAATCTCCTGCAATCCATTGCCGTGATGCACGTCGAAATCGACGATGGCGACGCGCTCGGCGCCATGGGCGGCGATGGCGTGACGCGCCGCGATGGCGGCATTGTTGAAGAAGCAGAAGCCCATTGCGGCCTCGCGCGTCGCATGATGGCCGGGCGGGCGCATAGCGACGAAAGCGTTGCGAGCGGCCTTGCGCATCACCGCGTCGACGGCGAAGCTCGCGGCGCCTGCGGCGCGCAGCGCGGCCTCGAGCGAGCCGGGACTCATGACGATATCTGGACCGAGCGTCGCGAGCCCGCTTTGCGGCGCGGCTTTCTCGAGACGCTCGAGCAGAGAGGGCGCATGAACGGCGAGGATCGCCTCGCGCGAGGCTTGCGGCGCCTCGGCGCGGCGCAGCGCGGCGAAGGCGTCGCCATTCAGGGCGGCGACGATGGCGCGCAGCCGCTGCGGCTGATCGGGACGGCCTGCGCCGACCTCATGCGCGAGGCCGGATGCGTGGGTGACGAGGAGAGTCGTCGGCTCGGCGCCGCCCGCCGCAACGAAATCGGGCGAAAGCGCCAGCCCTGCCGCTAGCGCAAGCGTCTGCCGACGGGTGAAAGTGGATGACGCCGGCGCTCGTCCGACCATCGGCTACCCGCCCACCTGCCCCCTGTGCCGCAGGAAATGGTCAGCCAAGACAATCGCCATCATCGCCTCGCCCACCGGCACGGCGCGTATGCCGACGCAAGGGTCGTGGCGGCCCTTGGTGACGATCTCTGTCTCCTGGCCGTTGCGGTCGATGGTGCGGCGCGGCGTCAGGATCGAGGAGGTCGGCTTCACCGCGAAACGCGCGACGATCGGCTGGCCGGTCGATATGCCGCCGAGCACGCCGCCGGCCTGATTGGAGAGAAACTCGGGCTTGCCGTCCGGGCCGGCGCGCATCTCATCGGCGTTGGCCTCGCCGGAGAGCTCGGCCGCGGCGAAGCCGGCGCCGATCTCGACTCCCTTGACCGCATTGATCGACATGAAGGCCGAAGCGAGATCGGAGTCGAGCTTGCCATAGATGGGCGCGCCCCAACCGGCGGGAACGCCTTCGGCGACCACCTCGATCACTGCGCCGATCGACGAGCCGGATTTGCGCACGCCGTCGAGATAATCGGCCCAGAGCTTCGCGGTTTCGGCGTCGGGGCAGAACAGCTGGTTGTTCTCTGCCTCCGCCCAGTCGAAGCGGGCGCGGTCGATTTTATGCGGGCCGATCTGCACCAGAGCGCCGCGTATGGTGACGCCGGCGAGCACTTTGCGCGCCACAGCGCCGGCGGCGACGCGCGCCGCCGTCTCGCGCGCCGAGGAGCGCCCGCCGCCGCGATAGTCGCGAATTCCATATTTCGCGTCATAGGCGTAATCGGCGTGACCGGGGCGGTATTTCTCGGCGATATCGCCATAATCCTTGGAGCGCTGGTCGGTGTTCTCGATCAGCAGCGCGATCGGCGTTCCGGTCGTGACCTGCCGGCCGGCGGAATCGGCGAAGACGCCGGACAGGATTTTCACCGCATCGGCCTCCTGCCGCTGCGTGGTGAAGCGCGACTGGCCGGGCTTGCGCTTGTCGAGAAAGACCTGAATCTCGGCCTCGGTCAGCTCCAGCCCTGGCGGACAGCCGTCGACGACGACGCCGAGCGCCGGCCCATGGCTCTCGCCGAAAGTGGTGATGCGGAAGAGATGGCCGAAACTGTTGTGGGACATGGAGCGCCGATCACAAATTTGCCGAGGGCCGGTTTTAGGCGCCGGCCGCCGCGGGGTCAAACGCGAATGGCGGGCCGTCGGATCATGGCCTACACTGCAGCCGACGTCAGCGCCGAAAAGGGCCCGCCCGAAAAATGATTTCTCCCGCCTTCGCGCAGAAAATGGCGCGCTACAACGCCTGGCAGAACGAGAGTCTCTACGCCGCGGCCGATACGCTCTCCGACGAGGCGCGGCGCGCCGATCGCGGGGCCTTCTTCAAATCGATCCATGGCACGCTGAATCATCTGCTCTGGGCGGACGCCATGTGGATGAGCCGCCTCGCCGGCGACCCGAACCCGAATGTAACGATAGAAGACTCGGCCTCTTTCCGCGCCGATTGGACGATCATGAAATCGGAGCGCGCAGCGATGGACGCGCGACTGATCGCCTTTGCGGACGCCTTCGACGCGGCGGCGCTCGAGGGCGATTTTTCCTGGTATTCGGGCGCCAAGCAGACGGACATCATCAAGCCGCGCAAGCTCGTCGTCGCCCATATCTTCAACCATCAGACCCATCATCGCGGACAGGTCCATGCGATGCTGACGGCGGCCGGCGCGCGTCCACAGGACACGGATCTGATCTTCATGTGAGGCCGGTTTGATGCGAGCCTGAAGGCTCGCGGTCCAGGGAGCGTATTGGACCGCGAGCCTTCAGGCTCGCTTTATGAGCATCACGCCGCTTTGCTGGCCGCGCGCTCCGGCGCGGCGACGACTTGCGCCGTCTCGGCCGGCTCGGCCGGCGCGCCGATCCACTCAGAATGCGCCGGAATCTTCTCGCCCTTCATCACCACGGTCAGCGGGCCGAGCCGCGCGAAATCGCCGACATGGGTGTCGTAGAGCACGGTGGAGCCGGCGCCGACGGTCACGCCGCGGCCGATCTCGACGCGGCCGACCTTCATCACCCGGTCCTCATAGAGATGCGTCTGCAGCGCCGCGACCTGATTGAGCGCCGCATAATCGCCGACGCTCACGCAGTCGAATTCGGTGATGTCGGTCATGTCCATGAACACCCCCTTGCCGAATTTCGAGCCGAACAGGCGCAGCATCCACGGCAGGAAGGGCGTGCCGCGCAAATGCTCGAGCAATATTTTGCCGGCGAGGCCCCAATAGAGCACGGCGCAGGCCTCGGTGCGCATGGCCCAGAAGGACCACATGGGCTTCACCTGCGGCTCGTAGCGCCCCATGGTCAGCCATTTCACCGCCACCACGACGAGCGTCATGCCCAGCGAGATGAGCGTCGAGGAGAGCACGAACAGCCAGAACACCGACCAATAATCGCCGTCGATGAGCTTTTGGCCGAAGCTCTCCACCGCCCATGTGCCAAAGGTGATGAACAGCATGGTCGGCAGCGAGACGTTGATCGCCTCATAGACCGCGCGCGCCGCCTTTTTCCAGAAGGGCGGCTGATAGGTCCAGGCGGCGCCGCCGCCGTCGAAGGTCTGGCGCACCGGCAGCTTCATCGGCGGCGAGCCGAACCAGGTGTCGCCCTCGGAGAGCTCGCTATTGGCCGGCGGCTTGGATTTGATGCCGATCAGCGCGCCACTGGGAATTTCGGAGCCCGGCGGCACCACGGCGTCATTGCCGACGAAGACGCGCGCGCCGGTCTTCACTTTCTTCAGATACATCCAGCCGCGACGCATATCCTCGTCGCCGAGCACCACCTCATCGGCGATGAAGCATTTCTCGCCGATCTCGACGAGATCATAGCGGCCGGAGAGATTGGTCGAAATCTCCGAATCCTTGCCGATCTTGGCGCCCATCAGCCGGTACCAGGTCCGCATATAGAGCGTGGCGAACAGCGAGGACAGCGTCTCCAGCGTCACCTCGGTCGCGAGCGCCACCGCCCATTTGCGCAGATAGAAGCCCGACCACACCGAATAGGTCCCCTCCGAGACCCGCGGCAGCACGATCCAGCGGAAGGCCACGATGAAGGCCACGGTGACGAGCACCAGCACGAAAGCCGTCGGCCAGGCGAAGAGCGGGATGGCGGCGAGATAGAGGGCGTGATCGACATCCGTTATGCCGAGCCAATTGTCGAAACGGTCGAACACCCAGAAGGCCGGGAAGATCGGCAGCAGGCCGAGCGGCGGCAGCGCCAGCACCAGCACGGTGAACATAAAGCCCATGGCGAGCCGTTGCGGCGTGGAGGCCGTCGATTGCGGATCGAGCGTGCGGGCGTCGACATCGCCCTTGTAGCGCGCCGGCGAGCCGTCCCAAATCTCATAGGCGCCGATATGCGAGCCGGCGGGAACCGAGGTCAAATCCTCGAGCGCGCCGCCCTCGCCGATGACGACATTCTCCTCGATGACGCAGGAAGTGCCGACATAGGCGTCGGCGCCAATGTCGATCGTCCCGATGATCAGCTCATTGCCGACGACGCGGGCGTTGGCGAGCTTCAGCTTGGAGCCGAGGCTCGCGCCATCGCCAATGCTGACGAGATCGATCGCGCCGACGTCCAATTCGCCGATGATGGCGTCCTCGCCGATCTTGGCGCCGAGCGCGGAAAGATAGAGGCGCATCAAGGGCGAGCACTGGAACCATTTGGCGTGGGTGAGGCCCATGAGCCGCTGCGCCAGCCACCAGCGATAATAATAGACGCCCCATAGCGGGTAGCGCCCCGGCTTGGTGCGGCCGATGACCAGCCATTTGCCGAGGATCGACACCGCCACAGTGGCGATGTTGACGCACATATAGACGCCGAGCAGCGCCGCCACCTCCTCGAGGATATTCGCGTCCGGCGAGGTGAGCAGCTGATAGGAGACGAAGACGCCGAGCCACTGCGAGGTGACGAAGGCGAGGATGAAGGGCAGCGCCGCGGCCTGGGCGAGGCCGCAGAGGAAGCGCCGCAGCAGCGGCGGCGGCGTGAAGGAAAGATCACGCGGCGGCCCGGCGAGCGCCGCCTTGCCGTCGAGATGCGCGGCGAGGGCGCGAAGATTGCGCTCGGAATAGAGGTCCTGCAGCGTGATCGAGGCGAGATGCGCCGTCTCGCGCACCACGGAAACGAAACGCGCGGCGAGCAGCGAATGGCCGCCGAGATCGGTGAAGAAATCCGCGTCGAAGGGAATGGCGCCGGGCGGCAGCACGCGCTTGGCGGCGTCGAGCAGCGCGGCCTCGGTCTGAGTGCGCGGCTCCTCCTGCGCCTCTGTGTCGATCAGCGGGGCGGTCAGCGGCGCCCGCTTCAGCGCCTTGCGGTCCACCTTGCCGGAGGAAAGCCGCGGCAGCGAGGTCACGACTTCAAATCGGCCCGGAACCATATAGGAAGGCAGAAACTCGCGCAGCTTGGCGCGCAGGTCGCGCGGGTCCGGCGACACGGCCGTCGCGCCGACAAGAAAGGCGACGAGCTCGTCCAGCCCATTCTCATTGCGCAGAACGACGGCCGCCTGACGTATATGGTCGAGGCGCGTGAGCGCGGATTCGATCTCGCCCAGCTCGACGCGGAAGCCTCTGATCTTCACCTGATCGTCGATACGGCCGCGAAAATGCAGATCGCCATTCTCGTCCAGAATCACGGCGTCGCCGGAGCGATAGAGGATCGGATCGGAGCCGTCCGAGGGGAAAGGATTGGCGATGAACTTCTCGGCGGTCAGCTCGTCGCGGCGCAAATAGCCCTTGGCGACGCCCGGCCCGCCGATCAGCAGCTCGCCCTCGACGCCCGGCGACAGCAGCGCCAGATTTTCATCGACGACATAGCAGCTGTAATTGGGGATCGGCTTGCCGATCGTCACCGTCTCATTGGGCCAGACCTCGGAGACGGTGGCGACCACGGTCGCCTCCGTGGGGCCGTAGCTGTTGAAGATGGTGCGGCCGATGCGCGTCCAGCGTTCCGCCACCGAAGGCGGGCAGGCCTCGCCGCCGAGCACGATCTTCTTCAGCGTCGCGACATCGCGCGGCATGGCGGCGAGCAGCGTCGGCACAGTGTCGAGCACGGTGACGCCGGCTTCCTCCAGAATATCGGGCAGCGCCTCGGTCTCGCCGATGATCTGCGGCGTGGCGACGAAGAGCGACGCGCCGGCGAGATAGGGAATCCAGATCTCCTCCATGGAGAGGTCGAAGGCGACAGACGCGCCCTGGAACACCACATCGGAGGCCGAGATTTGGTAGATCTCATTGGCCGAGCGCAGATAATGGCAGATGTTGCGCGCCGTGACGACAATGCCCTTGGGCGTTCCCGTCGAGCCGGAGGTGTAGATGAGATAGGCCGGATGATCGCCCGTGGCGCCGAGGGCGCGCGGATCGGGGCAGACGCCCCCGGCGACCGCGATCTCGGCGTCGATCAGCGTCTCCACCGAAACCACGGGGGCGGCCTTGCCGGCGAAAGCGGCGGAGGTCAGGAGCGCCTTGGCGCCGGCGTCGGCGAGGCAGACGGCGATGCGGTCGACCGGAGCGTCGGCGTCGAAGGGCAGCCAGGCGGCGCCCGTCTTGGCGATGGCGATCTGCGCGATCAGCAGCTCCGGCCCACGCGCGCCCCACAGGCCGACGACGTCGCCCGGCCCGATCTCGCGCGCTGCGAGGCCACAGGCGATGGCCGCGGCTTCCGCATCGACCTCTCGATAGGTGAAGCGCCGCTCCAAGGTCGCCATGGCCAGCGCATTGGGGCTGGCGACGACGCGGGCGGCGAAAATCTCGCAGAGCAGCTCATCGCGCTGCAGATGCGGCATGGCCGGACCGCGCAGCACGGCCCCGGTCCGGGCCGCTTCCTCGGCGATCGGCGCGCCGTCGAGGGGCGCGCTATTGGCGAAACTGGGGTTCAACTCATTCATCGCGTGACATATCCGCGGGAAATCCGCGCTCATCTAGCATGAGAGCGAAGGACGATCCTATCCCGCATCCAGGCTGAATGCGGGATGAACCCACTATGGGAGGGAATTTGTTGCCGAAAAGACCGGCCGAGCGAACGACGGGCCTTTCTGCGTCATATTCATGACGGACTGGTTACAATAAGAGATCGCCTCGGCGAACAGCCATTTACGTCTCGGCGAGAAATGGGCTGAGCCCCTCCTCCGCGCGCCACGACGGCGAGAACTTCGATTTTCATCAATTTCCATGCAGACGGCTCTCGAGCAAACCGGCGGCCTCGATCAGCGCGGGGACTGGGCGCGGCAAAGCCGGCCGCTTCGGCCGGCCGCCTCCGCCGGGTCCTCGCCCCGCGATCCTCACCATGAGTGGAAATAGGGGCGCCTCGCGATTCGACCATCCCGGCCTCCGCCGGACGGTGCGTCGCAATCCTACGCCGCCCCGGCGAAATCAAGGCGCGCCCGGCCGCTCGACATGAAAGAGGACGGGCTGCGCGCCGGCGCGCTCAAAACGCAGCGTGCCGCGCACGGTCTCGCCTTCCGCGAGCGGACCGCGCAGATCCACCAGCATAAGGTGATAGCCCTTCTCGTGGAAATCGACGACCGACTCGGCCGGCAGAGCGACGCCGTCCGCGAGCGGGCGCATGCGCCCGACGCCATCGGCGATCTTCGTCACATGCATCTCGACGCGAGCGGCGGCGTCCGCCTCCACGCCCAGCAGCCGGTCCTCCGTCTTGCCCTCATTGCGCAAGGCCAGATAGCAGGCGCCGATCTTCACCCCTTTGGGCGGCGTCGCGCACCAGGCGCGCTCCACCTCTATCGCGGCCGCGGCCGGCGCCGCCAGCGTGGCCGTCGCGAAAAGAGCCAGCGGAAGCGAGAGCGCCCATAGAGCGCAATGCCTCCGCAACGTCCGGAATCGCTTGAACGTCCGGAATCGCTTGGAGGTCGAAAGGTCGCGCCGCCGCGGCGAGCCGATGATCATGTCTCGAGCCGATCGTTGAACTTGCCCCTCGGCGCCCCGTGCGCAACTTTTGCGCCAGCGCTGCGAGAGACACCAGAGCCGACACACATAGCGCGAAATACGCGCGCGCGGCGAGTCTGCGCGCGAATCCGCGAAATGACCGCTGCACAGTCGTATCGATTTCGCGCGCATCGCGACGATCACGATCGAACGCATGTCCGTTCACTTTCTGCACGCGACGTCCGGTCGCATGCGCAACATTCGCCTTCACGTTGACCTATATGCGCAATTGCTGTTTTCGATAAGACGACGCGGCGCCCGCAGCCGCGAGATGGAGCGCCTTGCGTGACGAAGAACGCGCCGATGACGCCGCGATCCGCCTCTCCCGACGTCGAAGCCGCGACGACCGTCGTCGCGCCGCACAGGCTCGCTCGGCTCGCGATCGACGCGGCGAACGGCCTCGCGGCTTTTTGCCGCCTCGTCCTCGGAAGCGCGCCGGCCGAGCGCGGCGAGATCATCGAGCGCGTGACGATCGAGAATGGCGTCGTCCGCGTCGCGCATTACAGTCGCGGCCGGCTCGTCGATCAGCGACGCATCAAAGCGGAGGAGCTGGTCATAGAGCGGCGCCTCGATCGCGCGCGTCGCTGCACGCATGTCGAGATCACCACGGCGGGACGCCGGCTCGAGATCGGGCGTCATTCGACGCCGGCGGAAAAGGAGAGCGCCGTCGAGAGCCTCGCCGCCGGTCTGCGCGGCATGGCGGTCGAGCCACGCATCCGCACCACATTCGCAGAGGCGCTGCGCCGCGCGCCCGGCGCCGGCATGCGGCTCGCGGCGCGCTTTCGTCGTTTCATTCGCCGACGCGGCTCGCGCCGCTCGAGCGGCGTCTCGGTCTCCATCCCGCCCGAGAGCTCCGCTCGTCCCAGCCGCCCGGCGAGCGTCCGCGCCGCGCCGGGCGGCGAAAGGCGCATTCCCGCCGCTCTGCGCTCGCGGCGATGGTGGATCGCGACGGCAGCCGTCATCGTTCTCGCGAGCGCCGCGGCGCCGCGCGTCGCCCCGCATCGCAACGAAGCCCCGGCGCGCGCCTATGCGCCGTCCTTCCGTCTCACCGCGACGAATGGCGATATCGTCGATGAAAAGACGTTGCTCGGACGGCCCTACGCCATTTTCTTCGGCTTCACGCGATGTCCAGAAGTCTGCCCGACCACCATGCTCGAGGTCGCGCGCGCGGCCAATGAGGCGGACCCTTCCGGCGCCGGCTTCGACATTCTCTTCGCGACGCTCGATCCCGAACGCGACACACGCGAGACTCTCGCTGATTTCGTCTCCTCCTTCCCGCGACGCATCACCGCCTTGCGCGGCGGACCGGAGGAGACAGACCGCGCGGCGCAGGCGTTTCGCGTCTATCGCCGCAAGGCGCCGCTGGAGGGCGGCGATTACACGATCGATCACACGACGCTCGTCTATCTCGTCGATCGCGACGGCCTCATGTCCAGCGTCGCCTCCTTCACCGAACGTGGCGACGAAGCCGCGAAAACGCTGAAAGATTTCATTCGCCGCCAGAGCGCTCCGCAGCGGCGCGGCCGCTCCCGCCGCATCATTCCGCGTGAACGAAAGCTTGCGCGAGGCTCGCGACAACATGCCGCATGCGCGACAAGGAGCGTCGCTTGACGCTTTCCTGCGCCGCTCGTACCTTCGCGTTCCGAACGCTGCAGAGCACTTTGCCTTGAAAATCCCGGGCCGGACACATTCCAGAGTCGAGCGAGCGACCCTCGGCATGGTCGCGGCGCTGCTGTTCCTACTGCAGACCGTCGGCGTCGGCTTCGCCTCGGGAGCGACCGCCAATAGCGCGCAATCCTCCGGCGTGGTCTGCGCGTCCTTCAAGGCCGACGCAGCCAAAAGCGATACCGCTCCGAGCGAGAATCATCATATCGGCCCTTGCTGCATTCTTCATTGCAGCTCGGCGATAGATGTCGAGCGCGAGATCGTCCTCGTCGTTATCCTCCCGCTCGAAATATCTTCCGACACGCCGGCGCCGATCTATGTCATCGACGCGGTCGCCGCCGCGCCCGAGCTGCGGCCTCTGTTTCCACGCGCGCCTCCAGCGCCTCTCGCCTGAACTCCCCCACTCTCCTTTTTGAAGATCGATGGCGGCAAAGCGCCGTCGAGGGATTCACGCGAACTGCGCCGATCATACGATCGCGCGCGCAGCTGGAGGCTATTGTCATGAGCATCGCATATTTCAGGGCCGTGAGCGTCGGCGCTCTCGGCGGTATCGCCGCTTTTCTGGCTCTCGGTCCCGCCGCTCCCTATGGCGCGCAGCTCTTCGCCGCGCTCATCGGCTGGGTCGGCTACGCGCATTTGGGCGGCAAGCTCGAAGGGCTGAAAAAATCGGTCCCGTATAATCTGCTCGGCGTCGCTCTCGCCGCTGTGGCGCTTCTCGCCGCCAACCATCTTCCCTATGGCGAGGCGATCGGCGCCCCGGCATGGACGGCGATCGCTGTGGCGGTCACGCTCGTTGCTCTCGTGCTCTCCGCCAAGCTGCCGGCGCTCGCCGAATGGCCCGTCTCGCTCGCCGCCTATGCGACGCTGCTGGCGACGACGCGCGCCGACGAGCTCGCCGCGCTCGCTCCGACCAATCCCGCTCTGCTGGCGGCCCTGTCGCTGATCGCCGGCGCGATCCTCGGCTATGCGGCGGAGCAGCTCGCCGAAGCGCTGTCGAAGCTGCCTCTGCCCGGCCAGAAAGCGCCCTCCGCCGCGCGCGGCTGACCACGCCGCCAGAAGCGCGACGTCGAATGCTCGCCCGCGCGCAGCGCGAGCGAGCGCCCTCGCATGAGCGGACACGTCGGCACGACGCGCCATGCCCTGACACGCAAAAAAATTCGGGAGGATCGCTTTTGAGCGATATGGCGATGAGATCCCCCTTGCTCGGCCATGCCGCCGCCTCTGTCATAGAGATGCGCAGCGCCGAGGAGACCGGCTTCTATGGAGTCGACCGTCCCGGCGTCGCCTGGGATTGGATGAAGCAGACGGGGCAAGCCCCCGCCGGCGCCGATTGGGTGCGCCCACAGGTCGCCGAGGCCTGGGCGCGCTGCGTGGACGACCACGCTTTGCCCCCCGGCGCAGAATTCGCCCCGCGCCAACGCCGCGACGATCGCGACGCGACGGAGCTCGACGCTTGGCGCAATTCGGTCGGCGGCGTCGCCGGCCGGCTTTCGGCGCTCGTCTACGAGCTGCGCGCGCTGCTCGCCGAGACCAATGTCGCGCTGCTGCTCGCCGATCCCGCCGGCGCCCTCGTGCAGCTGCTCGACTCGGGCTCGCGCATAACGTCCGGCGCCGCGCAAATGGCGCGCATCGGCGCCGATTGGAGCGAGGCCAGCCTCGGCAATAACGGCGTCGGCACGGCGAGCCTCTTGCGCACGCCGATCGCCTTCGACGGCAAGGAGCATTTCAACGGCGCGCTGCATCGCTTCGCCACCGCCGGCTGCCCCATCACGGCGCCCGACGGCAGCCTCTGCGCGATCCTCGGCATGGTCTCCGACCGTCGCGACGCCGCCAAGCTCGCCCTCGGCTTTCTCGAGATCGCCCGCCTTCTGCTGGAGGCGAGCCTCTTCGACCGCATCGCCTCCGACGGCTATTTGCTGCGCCTGCGCGCGACCCGCGACGCGGAGCCGCGCTTCGCCGACGAGGGCCGCATCTTCATCGGCGCCGACGGACTCGTTCGCGGCGTCGATCGCGCCGGCGTCGAGACGCTTCGCTCCGACCATCCCGCGCTCATCGGCCAACACGCGGCGACCGCGCTCGGCGTCGATCTGCCCGCGCTGGTCGCAGCGCATGAGAGCGCGCGCCTCATTCCGCTCGCCGATCCGCGCAACCAATTTTCAGTCTTCGCCGAAGCGCATCGCTGTCCCAAGCGTGAGAGCTATTCGACATCGCCGCGCCGCGCGCCCGACCGCGCCGACGCCGCGCCGCGCGCGCCGGAGGCTCGAGCCGATTGGAGCGACAATGTGCTGGAGGCGGCGCTGCGCAAAGCCTCCGGCTTGCAGGAACGCAATATCCCGATCCTCATCACCGGCGAGTCCGGCGTCGGCAAGGATCATCTCGTGCGCCGCCTGCACGCCGGCGGTCCGCGCAAGGAGCGCCCGCTCGTCGCCATAAATTGCGCCGCCATTCCGCGCGAGCTGATCGAGAGCGAATTGTTCGGCTATGAGGGCGGCAGCTTCACCGGCGCGCGCGCCAAGGGCAAGGCCGGCAAATTCGTCGAGGCGGACAAGGGCATATTGTTCCTCGACGAGATCGGCGACATGGCCGCCGATCTGCAAGCGACGCTGCTGCGCGTCCTCGATTCGAGCGAGGTGGTGCCGATCGGCTCCAGCAAGCCGATCCGCGTCGATGTGCGCGTCGTCGCCGCCACCAATCGCAGCCTGCAGGAGATGGTGCAGAAGGGGACGTTTCGTCGCGATCTCTATTATCGGCTCAATGGCGTGCAGCTGTGGCTGCCGCCACTGCGCGAGCGGCCCGATCGGCTCGGGCTATTGGCGCAGCTGTTCCGTCTCGAGCGCGAGGCGCTGGCCGCCCCCGAGGAGCTGCGCTTCTGCGATGAGGTGTGGCGCATTTTCTTCAAGCATCCATGGCCCGGAAACATACGCGAGGCGCGCAATGTGCTGCGCTCCAGCATCGCCGTCGCCAAGGGACCGCTCATAGAGATCGACGATCTTCCGATCGACTTCATTCAAGAGCTCGACTTCGACAATCGCAACGTCGGCGGCGCGCCGCCGCCCGCCGCGATCATCGACGAAGCCGTCGAAAGCGAGGCGGGATTCGACCTCTCCGATTGGGAGGCGCGCGCCGTGCGGCACGCGCTCGCCTCCGCAAAGGGCAATATCGCCAAAGCCGCGCGCAGCCTCGGCATCACGAGAGCGACGCTCTACCACAAGATGGCGCGCTACGGCCTGCGAAGCGATCGGCGAATCGTCTGCAAGAGGTGACGCGATGAAACCGGAAGATCGCGCATTTTTAGAAGAAACGGCGCGCGCGCTCGACGCTTCCATGCGCGAGCTCGAGCAGGAGGCCGAGCGTCTGCAGGAGGTCGTCGGCGACGAGCGCGCGCAGGAGCTGCAAGCCTATCTGCGCCGTGAGTTCGAGCCTGTCGACATAGAGGAAATACGGCGCACGCTCGATTTCGACGATCGCCGCTTGATCTCCGTGTGGATACGCATCGAGCGCAATCGCGCGCGCCGCGTGGCGGCGGGACGCAGCGCCATGACGCTCAACGCCGGGCGCGAGGACATAGACATAACGGTTTTCGACAAGCCGAACAAAAAATAAAAGGAAACGCGCGCGGCGCCGCGGCGGAGCGCCGCACCAGTGGAGGATCAGAGTCGTGGCCAGAAATATTCGCTTCGGCGACCCCGTTCGCAAGCGCCTGCTCGATGGAGTCGACTTTCTCGCCGACGCTGTCGGCGTGACGCTCGGCCCCTGCGGCCGCAATGTCGTCATCGAGCATCGCGCCTCCGGCCTGCCGCCGGTCGCGACCAAGGACGGCGCCACTGTGGCGCAAGCGGTGGAAGCCGCCGGACGCACGGAGAGCGTCGGCATAAATCTCGTGCGTCAAATGGCGACGACTGTCGCCAAAGAGGCCGGCGATGGAACGACGACCTCTGTCGTGCTGACGCGCCGCGTCGCCGCCGAAACGCGCAAAGCGCTCGCCGCCGGCATGAATCCGCGTGATATCGCCATTGGCATGGAGCGCGCCGCGCGCGCTGTCGAGGCCGATCTCCTGCGCCGCGCGCGGCGTTGCAACGATCAGCGTTCGCTCGCCCATGTCGCGACGCTCGCCGCCGGCGGCGATGAAGGCATAGGCGCGATCGTCGCGCAGGCGCTATCGCTCGCGGGCGAAGGCGGCGTCGTCGATGTCGAGCTCGGCCATGGCGTCGCCGACGACATCGAATCCGTCGAAGGCATGCGTTGGGAACAGGGCTATCGCTCGCCCTATTTCATGACCGACAGCGCGCGCAAAGTCGCCGAGCTCGAGAACCCTTACATTCTCGTCTATGATCGCGTCATCAACGAATTTTCCGAGCTGGTGCCTGCGCTGGAGCTGGTGCGTCGAAGCGGCGGCAGCCTGCTCGTCGTCGCCGAAAACATAATGGAGGAAGCGCTTCCCGGACTCTTGCTCAATCACATTCGCAAGAATCTCTGCTCCATCGCCGTGAAGGGGCCGGGCTATGGCGACAGCCGCTATGAATATCTTCTCGATCTCGCCGCGATCACCGGCGGCCGCGCGATCATGGAAGCCTTCGGCGAAGATATTTCCAATGTCACGATGGAGCATCTCGGCCGCGCGCGACGCGTCGTCGTGCGCGAGGACGACACGCTCGTCATCGGCGGCGAAGGCGATCCGAACGTCATCGCCGATCGTCTCGCCTCGGCGAAACGTCAGGCCGATTGGATCGTCGAAGGCGACGCCTCCAAAGGCTCGCCGAGCGGCAAGCGTCATGAGCTGGAAAATCTGCAGACGCGCATAAAAGCCTTGTCGGGCAGGATGGCGACGATACGCGCCGGCGGCTTGTCCGACGTTCTCATCAAGGAGCGCATGCAGAGAATCGAGAACGCGCTCAATTCCGCGCGCGCCGCGCAAAGCGATGGCGTCGTCGCCGGCGGCGGCGTCGGGCTCTATCGCGCGCGCGCCGCTCTCGCAGAGCTGCGTGGTGAAAATCTCGATCAGAGCCACGGCGTCGCCATCGTACGCGCGGCGCTCGACGAGCCGATCAGGCGCATAGCGGCGAACGCCGGCGTCGACGCCGATGAATTCTTGTTCGAGCTGCGGCGATCCAATGATGATTTCTGGGGAATGGATATGCGCAGCGGCGCCTGCGGCGATCTCTTCGCCGCAGGCGTCATCGATCCCGTGCGCGTCACGCGTCTCGCATTGCGCAATGCAGTCGCGACAGCGGCGTCGCTGATGACGGTGGAATGCGCTGTGACTCATATTCCGGTGAGCGATCCGACATTCGGATTCGATGCGCGCCGCGCAGCCGAAACGCGCGAAGATCCGCGCGCCTGAATGCGCGCTCGATCGCCGCGATCTCTTTAACGATCGCGGCGATCGAAACAGGCGATGAAATTCGTGCGTATGCTAATTTGACAGCTGTATCGAGCGACGCCTTCGAATATCGCCGCGCTCACGTCATATGACTTTCACGATCCTTTCGAATCCCTTGCAAACGCTACGATTCAGCAAAATCACCATCAGTGGCACAGGGCTTGCCATAACAATAAATGTCGTCGCTTTCGCAATAGATGAATTGCCGACGACATCGACATTTTCCACTTCGAAAGTTTGGAAAGCGGCGCACACATTCGGATTTGTCGACCGTCAATAAGGCGGCGAATCCGAGAAACAAAAAGTCTGTGAGGAGGAAAAGCATGGCGATCAGTCTCGCGACAAAAGCGGCGACCGATGCTCTGAAGGTCAACCGCGCTCCGGTCGGCGTCGAGCCGCAGGAGGTTCACAAGTGGCTGCAGAGCTTCAACTGGGACTTCAAGGAAAACCGCACCAAATACGCCACCAAATATCACATGGCGAACCAGACCAAGGAGCAGTTCAAGGTCATCGCCAAGGAATACGCCCGCATGGAGGCGGCCAAGGACGAGCGCCAGTTCGGCACTCTGCTCGATGGTCTGACCCGTCTCGGCGCCGGCAACAAGGTGCATCCCCGCTGGGGCGAGACCATGAAGGTGATCTCGAACTTCCTCGAGGTCGGCGAGTATAACGCCATCGCCGCTTCGGCCATGCTGTGGGACAGCGCCACCGCCGCCGAGCAGAAGAACGGCTATCTCGCTCAGGTGCTCGACGAAATTCGTCACACGCATCAGTGCGCTTTCATCAACCACTATTACTCCAAGCATTATCACGATCCGGCCGGCCACAATGACGCCCGTCGCACCCGCGCGATCGGCCCGCTGTGGAAGGGCATGAAGCGCGTCTTCGCCGACGGCTTCATCTCCGGCGACGCCGTGGAATGCTCGGTCAATCTGCAGCTGGTCGGCGAAGCCTGCTTCACCAATCCGCTGATCGTCGCCGTCACCGAATGGGCCTCGGCCAATGGCGACGAGATCACGCCGACGGTCTTCCTGTCGGTGGAGACCGACGAGCTGCGCCATATGGCGAACGGCTATCAGACGGTGGTGTCCATCGCCAATGATCCGGCGGCGGCGAAATATCTCAACACCGATCTGAACAACGCCTTCTGGACGCAGCAGAAGTATTTCACGCCTGCTCTCGGCTATCTGTTCGAGTATGGCTCCAAGTTCAAGGTCGAGCCGTGGGTGAAGACCTGGAACCGTTGGGTCTACGAGGATTGGGGTGGAATCTGGATCGGTCGCCTCGGCAAGTATGGCGTGGAGAGCCCCCGCTCGCTGCGCGACGCCAAGACGGACGCCTATTGGGCCCATCACGATCTCGCCCTCGCTGCTTACGCGCTGTGGCCGCTCGGCTTCGCGCGTCTGGCTCTGCCGGACGAGGAGGATCAGGAGTGGTTCGAGGCGAACTACCCGGGTTGGGCCGATCACTACGGCAAGATCTACAATGAGTGGAAGAAGCTCGGCTACGAGGATCCCAAGAGCGGGTTCATCCCCTACGCCTGGCTGCTGCAGAACGGTCACGACGTCTACATCGACCGCGTCTCGCAGGTGCCGTTCATTCCGTCGCTCGCCAAGGGCTCCGGCTCGCTGCGCGTGCACGAGTACAACGGCAAGAAGCATTCGCTCACGGATGATTGGGGTGAGCGTATGTGGCTGTCGGAGCCGGAGCGCTACGAGTGCCACAGCATCTTCGAGCAGTATGAGGGCCGCGAATTGTCCGAGGTGATCGCCGAGGGTCATGGCGTTCGCTCCGACGGCAAGACGCTGATCGCCCAGCCTCACGTGCGCGGCGACAACCTCTGGACGCTCGAGGACATCAAGCGCGCGGGCTGCGTCTTCCCCGATCCGCTCGCCAAATTCTGATCTGCAATCGGCGCCTCTCGCGTCGAATTGTAACGGGCTCCCGGCGCGCTTCGCGCGCGCCGGGTCCTCGGCGGGCGACGTGCGTCCGTCGACAAGCACGAACCACGAAAAATCCCTTAGGTGGAGGACGTCTGAAATGTCACAGCCTCAGAGCTCTCAGGTTACGAAGCGAGGTCTCACCGACCCGGAACGCGCCGCGATCATCGCCGCCGCGATTCCGGATCACGCGCTCGACACGCAGCGCAAATATCACTACTTCATCCAGCCGCGCTGGAAGCGCCTGTCGGAATATGAGCAGCTGTCCTGCTATGCGCAGCCCAATCCTGACTGGATCGCCGGCGGCCTCGATTGGGGCGATTGGACTCAGAAGTTCCACGGCGGCCGTCCGTCCTGGGGCAATGAGAGCACCGAGCTGCGCACGACCGACTGGTATCGCCATCGCGATCCGGCCCGTCGCTGGCACGCTCCTTATGTGAAGGACAAGTCGGAAGAGGCGCGCTACACGCAGCGCTTCCTGGCGGCTTATTCTTCCGAGGGCTCGATCCGCACCGTCGACGCTTATTGGCGCGATGAGATCCTCAACAAATATTACGGCGCGCTGCTCTACAACGAATATGGCCTGTTCAACGCCCATTCGTCGGTCGGCCGCGACTCGCTCTCGGACACGATCCGCCAGTCGGCCATCTTCGCGGCTCTCGACAAGGTGGACAATGCGCAGATGATCCAGATGGAGCGTCTGTTCATCGCCAAGCTCGTGCCCGGCTTCGACGCTTCGACGGACGTGCCGAAGAAGATCTGGACCACCGATCCGATCTACGCCGGCGCGCGCGGCGCGGTGGAAGAGATCTGGCAGGGCATTCAGGATTGGAACGAGATCCTCTGGGCGGGTCACGCCGTCTATGACGCGACCTTCGGCCAGTTCGCCCGTCGCGAGTTCTTCCAGCGACTGGCGACGGTCTATGGCGACACGCTGACGCCCTTCTTCACGGCGCAGTCGCAGACCTATTTCCAGATCACGCGCGGAGCGATCGAAGATCTCTTCGTCTACAGCCTGGCGAATGATCCGGAGTTCGGCGCGCATAACCGCACCTTCCTCAACGCCTGGACCGAGCATTATCTCGCGCGTTCCGTCACGGCGCTGAAGGATTTCGTCGGCATCTACGCCAAGGTCGAGAAGGTCGCGGGCGCGACGGATCGCGCGGGCGTCTCGGAAGCGCTGCAGCGCGTCTTCGGCGATTGGAAGGTCGATTACGCCGACAAGATCGGCTTCAAGATCGACGTGGACCAGAAGGTCGACGCCGTTCTCGCCGGCTACAAGAACTAAAGGAAACGCACCTATGTCCAGCGCACATAACAATTACAACGCCGGCATCATGCAGAAGTCCGGCAAGGCCTTCGCGGACGAGTTCTTCGCCGAGGAGAATCAGGTCGTCCACGAGTCCAACGCCGTGGTTCTGGTGCTGATGAAGAGCGACGAGATCGACGCCATCATCGAGGATATCATCCTCAAAGGCGGCAAGGCGAAGAATCCGTCGATCGTCGTCGAGGACAAGGCGGGCTTCTGGTGGATCAAGGCCGATGGCGCGATCGAGATCGACGCCGCCGAAGCCGCCGATCTGCTCGGCAAGCCATTCTCGGTCTACGACCTTCTCATCAATGTGTCGTCGACCGTCGGCCGCGCCTACACGCTCGGCACGAAATTCACCATCACCTCGGAGCTCATGGGCCTCGATCGCGCCCTGACCGATATTTGATCGGCTGACGATAAGGATTGCCACAATGGCGAAGAGAGAACCGATCCACGAGAACTCCACTCGCACCGAGTGGGAAGGAAAGATCGCCAAGCTGAACAGTGTGGACCAGGCGACGAAGTTCATTCAGGACTTCCGCGTCGCCAATTCCTCGCCGTTCCGCAAGAGCTACGATCTCGACGTCGATTATCAATATATCGAGCGCAAGATCGAGGAGCGTCTCTCGGTGCTCAAGACCGAGAAGCTCTCCGTCGCGGATCTCGTCACCAAGGCGACGACCGGCGAGGACGCCGCTGCGGTGGAAGCGACCTGGATCGCCAAGATGAAGGCCGCCGAGAGCAAATATGCGGCGGAGCGCATTCATGTCGAGTTCCGCCAGCTCTACAAGCCGCCGGTTCTGCCGGTGAATGTGTTCCTGCGCACCGATGCGGCGCTCGGCACCATTCTCATGGAGCTGCGCAACACCGACTATTACGCGACTCCTCTCGAGGGTCTGCGCAAGGAGCGCGGCGTCAAGGTCCTGCATCTGCAGGCCTGACGGCTTCCTTCACAAAGCAGAGATCGAACGTTCGGGCGGCCCTCCGCCCGAACGCCTTCGCGACAATGGAGAGAAGGCCATGGCGCAGTGCGCGGAACAAGCGGCGGAAGAGCAGCGGATTCTGATTCACGCAGATTCACGCTACGCCGCCTATACGATGGACCTCGATTACATGTGGCGCTGGGAGATTTTGCGCGACGGCGAGTTCGTCCAGGAAGGCTGCTCGCTGTCGTTGGATTCGGCGCGTGAGGCGGTCTCCCATGTGCTCCGCTTCTTCCAGCGGCAGGACGAGGCGGCGGCGCGGCCCGGCGACAATAGCGCGGAGATCAAGCGTCTGCTGCAGTCGCTCGGCACGCCGATCCCGATCGATGATCGCAACGAGACAACGAAAAACGAGCTGGCGCAGCCAGAGTAGCAAGGGCGGAAGACGTATGTATCAGATCGTCATCGAGACAGAGGACGGAGAAACCTGCTCCTTCGAATGCGGACCGAGCGAGGACGTCATTTCGGCAGGGCTTCGTCAAAGCGTGATTCTTCTTTCTTCCTGCCGCGCCGGCGGCTGCGCGACCTGCAAGGCCGATTGCACGGATGGCGATTACGAGCTCATCGACGTCAAGGTGCAGGCGCTGCCGCCGGACGAGGAGGAGGACGGCAAGGTTCTTTTGTGCCGCACCTTCCCGCGCAGCGATCTGCATCTGATCGTGCCTTACACCTATGATCGCATCTCCTTCGAGGCGATCCAGACCAATTGGCTGGCCGAGATCGTCGAATGCGATCGCGTGTCGTCAAATGTCGTGCGGCTCGTGCTGCAGCCTTTGACCGCCGATGGCGCGGCGCCGATCGCGCTGAACTTTGCGCCCGGGCAATTCGTCGACATAGAAATTCCGGGCACGCACACGCGCCGCTCCTATTCCATGGCTTCGGTCGCGGAAGATGGTCGGCTCGAATTCTTCATTCGCCTGCTGCCGGACGGCGCCTTCTCGAAATTCCTGCAGACGCAGGCCAAGGTCGGCCTGCGCGTCGCGCTGCGCGGACCGGCGGGCTCCTTCATGCTGCACAAGAGCGAGCGGCCGCGCTTCTTCGTCGCCGGCGGCACGGGACTGTCGCCGGTGCTGTCGATGATCCGGCAGCTGAAGAAGGAGAGCGACCAGCAACGGGCGACTTTGTTCTTCGGCGTCACCAATTATGAGGAGCTCTTCTATGTCGAGGAGCTGAAGGCGCTGCAGAACGCCATGCCGAGCCTCGATGTGCAGGTCGCGGTCGTCAATGCGAGCGAGGCGAATGGCGTCGCCAAGGGAACGGTCATCGATCTCATGCGCGCCGAGCTCGAGAAGCTGCGCGGCAAGCCGGACATTTATCTGTGCGGCCCGCCCGGCATGATCGAGGCGGCCTTCGACGCCGCGGCGACGGCGGGCGTGCCCAAGGAGCAGGTCTATCTCGAGAAATTCCTGGCGAGCGGCTGAGCCGCCGCCGAACGATCTTCGCTCGGCCGCGCTCGCCGGGCGGGGCTCCCGACTTTTCTGCCCGGGGCGACTCGGGCAGTTTTTTGTTCGCGCTCGCCAGAGCGCCATCCGATCCAATTGGATCGGATAGCGCTCTAGCTTCTCTCGTTGGGCGCGAATTCTGATCGATCGAACGAAATCGTTCGATCGGAAAGCGCGCTAGAGTTTGAATCCGCTGGGGCGCGGGAGTAGAACAGCCGCGCCGGCCCAATGCGCCGGGAACAGCGGAGCCCGTCTTGTCCCATTCCGTCACCGAGGCCATAGAGGCGATCGGGCGCGGCGAGATCGTCGTCGTCACCGATGACGACGATCGCGAGAACGAGGGCGACCTCATCATCGCCGCCTCGCTCTGCACGCCTGAAAAAATGGCCTTCATCATCCGCCATTGCTGCGGCATCGTCTGCGCGCCGCTAACGCTGGAGGAGGCGCGGCGGCTGCATCTCGCGCCCATGGTCGCCGCCAATGACGCGCCGCTCGGCACCGCCTTCACCGTCAGCGTGGACGCGCGCGAGGGGCTCACCACCGGCATTTCCGCCGAGCAGCGCTGCAATACGGTGCGCGCGCTCGCCAATGGCAATCGCGGCCCGCATGATTTCGTGCGGCCCGGCCATGTCTTCCCGCTCATCGCCAAGGACGGCGGCGTGCTGATGCGCTCCGGCCATACGGAGGCGGCCGTCGATCTCTGCCGTCTCGCCGGCCTGCCGCCAGTGGGCGTCATTTGCGAGCTCGCCAATGACGACGGCACGGTGATGGCCGGCAAGCAGATCGTCGATTTCGCCGCGGCCCATGGGCTGAAGATGATCTCCACCGCCGATCTCATCGCCCATCGACAGGCGCGCGAGAAGCTGGTGGAGCGCGTCGCCAGCTTTCCGGTCAAAACCTTCGCCGGCGAGGCCACCTGCTACGCCTATGTCAGCGCCTTCGATCCGGTGCAGCATTTCGCCTTCGTCGTCGGGCAGATCGGCGACGGCAAAGGCGTGCCGGCGCGGCTGCATCGCGCCGATATCATCGCCGACGTGTTCGGCGGCGCGGATGCGATCCGCCGCACCATGGAGCGTTTCGCGGCGGAAGGACGCGGCGTGCTGGTCTATCTGCGCGACGGCGCCGCCGGCGTTCCGGTCAATCCGGTCGTCTCGGACAGCAGCTCGGAGGAGGCGCGCACGGCGCAATGGCTGGACGTCGGCCTCGGCGCGCAGATTTTGAAGGATCTGGGCGTCACCTCGATCCGCTTGCGCACCTCTAAGCCCAAGCCGCGCACCTATGTGGGCCTCTCGGGCTTTGGAATAGAGATCGTGGCGGTGGAGCCGTTGGACTGACGGAAAAACCCCTCTCCCCGCTCGCGGGGAGAGGGAGAAGAAAGCCCTCAGATCACCACGACATTCGCGCCGACCTTGACGCGGCTGTAGAGGTCGATCGCGTCTATGTCGCGCATGCGGATGCAGCCGGAGGAGACGCTCTGGCCGATCTTCTCCGGCTCATTGGTGCCGTGAATGCGGTAGAGCGTGTCCTTGCCATTCTCGAAGAGATAGAGAGCGCGGGCTCCGAGCGGATTGTCCGGGCCGCCGGGCAGGCCGCCGGCGTCCGCCGTCGGCTGCAGATGCGGCCAGCGCTCCAGCATGTCCTTGGGCGGAATCCAGCGCGGCCATTCCTGCATGCCGCCGATCACAGCGCGGCCGGTCCAGCCATAGGCTTCCTGCCCGGTGGCGACGCCATAGCGGATCGCCTTGCCGTTCGCCTCCACGAGATAGAGGAATTTATTCTTCGTATCGACGACGATGGACCCCGGCGCCTCGCTCGTCTTGAAGTCCACGAGATATCGCTCATAGGCCGCGCCGACATCCGCCGTGGGCACCAGAGCCATGAATTGTGCGTCGCGTCCGCTGAGCTGCGGATCCGGCAAGCGCGGCCCGAACGCGGCGTTACAGCCAGCGAGCGAGACAGCGAGAACGACCGCGACGAAACCCTGCCTCGAATCCATGAACGCGCCCTTTCTCAACGCCCGAAGCATCTATTTAGGAATTTGCTTACCATAAACTTACTGAACGGAAACATCGGTTCGCAATAATTCCCGACCTGTTGCCGCAACGCAACGGCGGCGGACGGTCCGATGCGCTTTTTTGAGAATTTTTCCGGCGCCCTCCCGGCGCGGCGGCGTGCTACAAGGGCCTCGACTTCTTTGGCAGGGCGACTTCTTTAGCGAGAGTCGAGAGCGGCTGGCCATGACGAGGACCCTGTTCTTCACACATGAGAGCGGCCTCGCGCATAATATGGGCGCGGGCCATCCCGAGCAGCCCGAGCGGCTGCGCGCCATAGAGCGCGAGCTCGAGGCCGAGCGGTTCCAGCATCTCATCCGCGTCTCGGCGCCCGCCGCTCAGCGCGCCGCCCTGCTGCGCGTCCATCCCGAGAGCCATTTGCGCGCGATCGAGAAAGCCGCGCCGCGCGAGGGGCTCGTCGCGCTCGATCCCGACACGCTGATGTGTCCCGATTCGCTCGAGGCGGCGTTTCATGCGGCCGGCGGCGCGACCGCGGCCGTGGACGAGGTGATGAAAGGGGCGGCGGACAGCGCCTTCGTCTGCGTGCGCCCGCCCGGCCATCACGCCGGGCCGACCACGCCCATGGGCTTCTGCATTTTCAACAATGTCGCCATCGCCGCGCGCCATGCGATCGCCGCCCATGCCGCGGAGCGCGTCGCCATCGTCGATTTCGACGTTCATCACGGCAATGGGACGCAGGAAGTGTTCTGGGCGGATCGGCAGGTTCTGTTCTGCTCCACCCATCAGGCGCCTTATTATCCCGGCACGGGGGCGACGAGCGAGACCGGCGAGTTCGACCAGATCGTCAACGCCCCGCTCTTCGCGGGGGCGACGGGCGATGATTTCGTCGAGGCGCTGACGACGCGCATCCTGCCGCGGCTCAAAGATTTCGCGCCCGATCTGGTGCTGATCTCGGCCGGCTTCGACGGCCACAGGGACGATCCGCTCGGCGGCCTGCGCTTTACCGAGCGCGACTATAGCGAGGCGACCAAGCGCATCATCGACGCCTCGCTACGTAGCGCCGATGGGCGCGTCGTCTCTCTGCTCGAGGGCGGCTACGACCTCACGGCTCTCGGCCGCTCGGCCGCGGCGCATATTCTGGCGCTGATGGGCGCCTGAGAAACGAAAAACGCGCCGCTCGAGGGCGACGCGTCGGTAAATTCAGGGCGAAGCGGGCGGTTCGTCAGCCCTGGCGGGCCTTGAAGCGCTTCTGCACCTTATTGATGACATAGACGCGGCCTTTGCGGCGCACGAGCTGGTTGTCGCGGTGACGCGCACGTAGAGACTTCAGCGAATTGCGGACTTTCATCGGTCGATCCCCGGGCAAAATTACATGTAGCCGGGATCACCGCCCAGCGCCTCGTGGGCGCAGCCTATGCCCGATTTCGGCTCCGCGATCAAGCCCTCTGCGCCTATTCGTCGCGCGCCGCAGCGCAGCAGATTGACAATGGCCGAGCTCCCGGCGCATTATCGACGTTATGTTATAACATATGCTCTCGGGGACGAGATTCATGGAAAACTCTTCTATCCGCCTCACTCTATCGGGCGGAATTCTCTTGGCGGCGCTCGGCTCCGGCCCGGCGGGCGCGCAGGAGGCGCTGCCCGAGATCGACATCGCCGCGCCGAGCCCGATTCGACGCGCGCCGGCGACGGCCCAGCCCGCCGCGCCAGAGACGCGCGGCGTTCTCCCCATAGTCGCGGATCAATTCGCCACTGTGACAGTCGTCGATTCGGACGAGATTCGCCGCTCCGGCGGCGCGACGCTCGGCGATCTCCTCTTCGACAAGCCGGGAATCACCGGCTCCAGCTTCGCGCCCGGCGCCGCCAGCCGGCCGATCATGCGCGGCCTCGACGCGCATCGCGTCCGCATTCAAGAGAACGGCCTCGGCTCCAGCGGTGTCTCCGAGCTCGGCGAGGATCATGGCGTGCCGCTCGATCCGCTCGGCGCCGATCGCGTCGAGGTGGTGCGCGGCCCGGCCACATTGCGCTGGGGCTCGCAGGCGATCGGCGGCGTGGTCAACGCCACCAACAACCGCATTCCCGAGGCCCTGCCCTGCCGCGGCGACGAGACTCTCCCCGGCCCCTGCACACGGCTGGAGACGCGCAGCGCGGTCTCGACGGTCGACGCCGGGCTGGAGCAGGCGGCGCTGGTCGACGTCGGCCAGGGCAATTTTGCTCTGCACGCCGACGCTCACGGCCGCCGCACGAGCAATTACGCAATTCCCTCCTACCCTTATCTCGCGCCGACCGATCCGGCGCCGCTCGTCTTCGGACGCCAGCCCAATTCCTTCATGCGCTCCGGCGGCTGGTCGGCCGGCGGCTCCTACATCTTCGATCGCGGCTTTTTCGGCGCCTCGGTCACGCAATTCGAGAGCGTCTATCGCATCCCCGGCATGGATTCGACGGAGAGCCGCACGCGCATCCAGCTGCGCCAGACGAAAGTGGCGGTGAAAGGCGAATATCGGCCGCCCGCGTCCTTCATCGAGGCCATTCGCCTCTGGGCCGGCGCGAGTGATTACAATCATCACGAAATCGGCCTCGAGGGCGGCGCCGAGGGCATACAGCAGACCTTCACCAATCAGGAGCAGGAGGCGCGGATCGAGGCGCAGCTCGCGCCCTTCGATCTGCGCTTCGCCAAGCTCACCACCGCATTCGGCGTGCAGGGCGCGCATCAGCGGCTCACCGCGCCCGGCGCCGGCGGCAATCTCTTCGATCCCACCGACTCGCACAGCATCGCCTTCTATCTGTTCAACGAATTCCAGCTCACCCAAGCGCTGCGCCTGCAGGTCGCCGGCCGCATCGAGAGCGTCGAGGCGACGGGCCAGACGCCCGATCTCTTCCTCGATCCGACGACCTCCTTCCAATATGATCGGCATTTCACGCCCAAGAGCATCGCCGTCGGCCTGCTGCACGATCTGCCTTTCGACACAGTCGGGAGCGTGACGGCGCAGCATGTCGAGCGCGCGCCGCGGGGGCCGGAATTGTTCTCGCACGGCGTCCATGACGCGACGGGAACTTTCGACATCGGCAATCCGCTGCTCGGAATAGAAGCGGCGAACACGGTGGAGGTCGGCCTGCGCCGCGCCAAAGGGCCTTTCCGCTTCGAGGCGACGTTTTTCTACACGCATTTCGACGGCTTCATCTATCGCCGCCTCTCCGGCGAGACTTGCGCGGATGATTTCGACAGCTGCTCGCCGGCCGGCGCCGGCGGCCCTCTCAATCAGGCGCTCTATTCGCAGCGCGACGCCAATTTCCGCGGCGGCGAATTCCAGAGCCAATGGGACGCGCTGCAGATCGCCGGCGGAATCCTCGGCGTCGAAAATAAATTCGACGTGGTGCGCGCGACTTTCTCGGATGGGACCAATGTGCCGCGCATTCCGCCCGTGCGCGTCGGCGGCGGATTGTTCTGGCGCGACTCCAATTGGCTGGCGCGCGTCAGCTATCTGCACGCTTTCGGGCAGAACAATATCGCGCAAATCGCAGAGACGCCGACCAAGGGCTATAATCTGCTGAAAGCCGAGATCAGCTATAAGGTCACGCTGCCCAAGGGCGAGTTCCCCGCGCGCGAGATGAGCGTCGGAATCGTCGGCGACAATCTTCTGAACGCCGACATACGCAACAGCGTCTCCTATAAGAAGGACGAGGTTCCGATGCCCGGCGCCAATGTGCGGCTGTTCGCGAATTTCGTGTTCTAGCCGGCGCTCTCTCGAGCTCTGCTCGCGAGGTCTCGGCGCGGAGGCGAGAGCTACGCGACCTCGCGGACAAATTTTTCGCTTTCCATCTTCCCAGCCGATACGGCCTTCCTACTGTAAGCCGTCTCTTCACTCTTGCGCTCGCTCGGACCTCGGCGTCGACGAAAGCGAATGCCCGAGCGAAAGGAGACAGCCATGAACAAGCGGAACATTCTCGCTCTGGCGACGACGATGGCGCTCGCGGCGAGCCCGGCTCTTCTCTTTTCAGACGCCGCGCATGGCTTCAACGGACACGGCGGTGGAGGACATGGCGGGGGCGGCTTTGGACACGGCGGAGGAGGGGGCGGACACGGCGGCGGTGGCTGGGGCCACGGCGGCGGGGGCCATGGCGGAGGAGGCTGGGCTCATGGCGGCGGGGGCGGCTGGGGACAACCGCGCTACTACAGCGGCCGCAGCAGCTATAGCCGTTGCTATCGATGGTCGCCGCGCCGTGGCGGCTGGGTGAATGTCTGCGCCCGCCCCTATTATAATTGGTGAGGGCTAAGCGGCTTCGCTTCGACAGGCGCGCGCGCCGAGGCGCCGCGCCACGCCGCCGATGAGCGCGCGCGCTTCCGCGAGATCGAAGGCGAGAGCGATCGGCGCATAGGCGGCGACGCCAGCGCCCACCAATAGGATGAGCGCGAGCGCCGGCGGCAGCGCCGAGACCTTCGCCGAAAGCATGTGGACTGTGGCCGCCATCACCGCCGTCGCAGCGCCGACGAGCGCGAGCCGGCCGAACGGCAGCGGCATGGCGAAAGCGGCGCGGCTCAGCGCATAGGCTTGCGCGCAGCCGAACATTTCGGCTGCGAGCCGCCCCCACACCGCGCCGGCGAGGCCGAAGCGATAGATCAGCAGCGCCGAGACGATGAGATTGAAGGCGAGGATCGAGCCCGTATTGATCAGATAGAAGCTGTTGCGGTTGGAGAGCAGAAAGCTCGTGTGCAGATATTGCTGCGTCAGAATCTGGAACACCACCGCCATCGCCAGAATGGGCATAGCCCAGCTCCCGGTCTCGCGAAACTCCGGCCCGAGCACGAGATCGGCGATCTGCGGCGAGACGAGCGCGAAGCCGACGCAGGCCGGCAGCGCCACGGCGAGCAGCAGCTCCATTGATTTTTCCAGATGGCGGCGCGCCTCCGCCTCGCCACGCTCGGCCAGCAGCCGCACGGCCATGGGGACGAAGGCGGTGGAGACGCTGATCGCCGGAATGATGAGCGCCTGCCGCACGAGATCGACGCTGGCGCCGTACCGGCCGGCGTCGGCGACGCCGGAAAGCTCGGCGAGCAGAAAGCGATCGGCGACGCTCGCCAGCGCCATCAGCGACATGGAGAAGGTGAAAGGCAGGCCGGCCTTGGCGATCTCGACGAGGCGCGCGCGATCGAGCTTCGGCCGGGCGTCGCCCCAGGAAGCGCGCCAGAACAGCGCCGTCGCCGCGACCAGCGCAATGGAAGATGAGACCAGCAGCGCCGCTCCGCTGGCGCTCGCGAAAGCGACAGCGACGCCGAGCGCCGAGACCAGCAGCGCGCGATAGACCGTGCCGCGCAGATAATCGACCGCCTTCTGCGCCGCGCGCAGAGATTCCTGGCTCGTCTCATAGAGAGTGACGGCGAAGGCCAGCATAACGGCGGCCGCCGAGACCGGCGCGGCGAGGCCCGTCATCCGCGCCACGGAAAAGAACAAAGGAGCGGCCGGCGCGAGCAACGCCATTGCCGCGAGGATCGCGCCGCGAATATCGGCGCCGTCGCCCTTCGCCTGCTCGCGCAATATGGCGAGCTTCAACGCGCTCGAGAGCAGAGTGGCGAGAAGCGTGGCGAAGGCGAAGCCCAGCAGATAATCGCCATAGGCCGCGACGGCGAAGACGCGCGTGAACACGATCGTGTTGAGCAGGCCGAAGATTGCGGAGAACACATTGGCCGCGAAATAGACGACGGTCTGCCTGGCGAGCATGGGCGCTGCTGTCCTTGTCCTTTAGCGGGGAGCCGCTGCGCCATTCTGGGACGCACATTCGGCCGGCGTGCAAAAATCTCGAAGATTCATGCCAGCGGGCGGCGGGATGCACGCTGGCATGGTTTCTTCTTCTTTACGGCGGGCTGGCGTTTTTTGCGCCGATTTGAAACCGAGTCGAAAGCCTGAGCTCGAGAAGAGATCGCGGCCCCCGGAACAAAGCCTTAAACTGAGCGTGGTGTGATTATGCGTGAGCGTGAGCGAGTCGAGGATATGAATTCCACTCCGGTGACGATCGGCGAGAGCTTCGGCTGGCTGCATCACGCGGACGGCGACCGCGGCGTCGTCATGTGCGCCTCCATCGGCTATGAAGGTCTCTGCGCGCATCAGTCCTGGCGTTTGCTCGCCGATCGTCTGGCGGCGGCGGGCCTCCCCACTCTGCGCTTCGATTATCCGGGCGAGGGCGATTCCCTCGGCGATCCTGCCGATCCGGCGATCGTCGACGCCTGGCGCGAGCAGATTCGCTTAGCTGTGCGCTGGATGCGCGAGGTGATCGGCGTGCGCGAGGTGGCGCTAGTCGGCCTGCGTCTCGGCGCGACGCTCGCGGCCGAGGTCGGCGGCGTCGAGCGCCTGGCGCAGATCGCGCCCGTGGTGAAGGGCTCCTCCTATCTGCGCGAGCTCAAGATGATGGCGCGCGTTCTGGCGGCGAGCGGCGCGACGCCGGAGGCGAGCATCGCCGCGGCGACGAGCGGCGACGATATTCATCTCGAAGGATTCACAATCAACCAGCCCATGGCGGCGGCGGTGAAGCGCATCGATCTGACGCGGCTCGAGGCAGCGCCGGCCCAGCGCGTGCTGGTGCTGCACGATCCGGCGGCGAAGCCGGCGCCGGACTATCTGCAGCGGCTCCAATCGCTCGGCGCCGCTGTCGAGACGCGCGCGCTGCTCGACTATCGCGCGCTGACGCCGGCGCCCATGCCGGCGCCGCCGCCGCTCGAGGATCTCGACGCCGTCGTCGCCTTCGCCAGCGAGGGCGCGGGCGCGGCGCTGACCGCTCGGCCGCCGCAAGGCGCGCTCGCCACAGAGCATTTCATCGAACGGGGCGTCGTGTTCGGCGAGCATCGACAGCTCGCCGGCGTGCTGTGCCTGCCGCGCGGCAAGCCCAAGATGACGGTGCTGATGCTCGACACCGGCGCCAATCACCATATCGGCTGCGGCCGCTCTACTGTCGATTTCGCCCGCGCTCTGACGCGTCTCGGCTTCGCCTCGCTGCGCATGGACACGCTCGGCATAGGCGATTCCGCCGTCGTCGAAAACGGGCCGCGCGCCGCTCTCTATGACGCGGCGCGCGCGGAGGATGTCTCGGCCGCGCTGGACTTTCTCGAAATGCGCGGGCTCGAGAATGTGACGCTCTATGGCGTGTGCAGCGGCGCGGCGCTCGCGCTCTACGCCGCCCTCGCCGATGCGCGCGTGAAGACCCTCGCGCTCGCCAATCTCCAGGTCTTCGGCAAGGTCGAGGGCGAAGAGCGCGAGAAGCTGCTCGAGATGGGCTTTGCGGCGACACACACATACGTCAGCAAGGCGATGAGCGCCCGCGCTTGGGCGCGCGTCGCCAATGGCGAGGTGTCGCTCGGCAAGCTCGTCGATATCGCTTCCGCTCTGCTCCGCCGCAAGGCTTCGGCCCTGGCTGGAGCGCTCGCGCAACGCCTCGGCCTCGCGCATGGCAAGGCGCGCGAGGCGCGAGCCAATTTCTCGAAGCTGGCGGCGCGCGGCGTTCGCATCCTCATGCTGCATGGCGACCATGACGTCGGCAGAGAGGTGATGGACGTCTGCTTCGGGCCGGACGCGCGTTTCCTGAGACATCTCCCCAATGTCGAGATCGACGTCATCGACGGCGCCGATCACGCGCTCTCTTCCGCGCTCTCGCGAGAGGCGCTGCTGGAGAAGATGAGTTTTTTTCTCCAGGCGGCCGCCCGCGACGCGGATCCCGGCCGCGACAATCACAGAGCGATGGCGAGCGCTCTGACCATGGCGACGCTCGGCGCCTTCACCCTGATGACGAATCTGGAATGACACAAATTTCTCGACCTCTCCTCGAATCCATCGGCGACGCCTCTCACGTCGAGGCAGTCGTCTGCATTCCGACCTTCCGCCGTCCCGAAATGCTTCGGACGACGCTGGAGTCGATCGAAGCGCAGACGACGCAAGTCGCCTTCGCCGTCGTCGTCGTGGACAATGACGCGGCCGCGCCAGTCGGCCTCGATGTGGCGCAATCCTTCTTTCGCGACGGCCGCCTCTCCGGTCTCGCCGCGGTGGAGCCGCGCCAAGGCAATGTCCATGCGATCAACGCGGCCTTTCGCCTCGCGCGGGAGCGCTATCCCGCGGCCAAATATTTCTTGATGATCGACGATGACGAACGCGCCGAGCCGCAATGGCTGGAGGAGATGGTCGCCAGCGCGCGCCAGGGCGCCGATATCGTCGGCGGCCCGGTGACGCCCATCTTCCCGGAGGAGGCGAAGCCCGCCTACCGCGATCATCCGGTGTTCTGGCCCGCCTTCGGCGAGACCGGCCCGGTGCCGATCATCTATGGCACCGGCAATTGCCTGCTGCGGCGCGAGGTGTTCGACGGGCTCGCCGAGCCAACGCTCGATACGAGATTCAATTTTCTCGGCGGCGGCGACACGGAATTCTTCACGCGCTGCCGCCGCGCCGGCTTCACCTTCTTCTGGCGCCAGGAGGCGCAGATCTATGAGCAGGTGACGCCGGGCCGGCTCGCGCTCGGCTGGGTGCTGCGCCGTAGCCTCGCCACGGGCGCGATCAATTACAGCATCGATCGCCTCGCGGCGCGCAGCCTGCGCCAGCGTCTGCTGCTCATCGCCAAGAATCTCGCGCTCGGCCCGGTCTCGCTGCAACGCGCGCTGCGCATGCTGCGAGAGTCCAAGCATCCGCTCGCCGCCACGCATCCGATCGGCATTGCCGTCGGCCGGCTGCTGGCCTCGGTCGGCGCGATGCCGCAGCCCTATCGCTATTCCTCATGACGGATATGAGCGCCTCCTCGGCCGGGGGGCTGGATGAGATCGACGGCCGCGGAATCCTGTTCTGCGCCATTCTGCTCGTCGGCTGGATCACCTTCTCGCCTTTCGCCGATCTCGCTTCGCCCGAGACGCTGGAGCTGGCGGAAGGCCGCGACTTTCAGCTCTACGCCGCCTTCGGCCTGATGGCTGCGGCGTCCTTCTTCTATATTTGGCGGACCGATCGGCCGGCGCTCGCCGCCCTCGCCACGCCCACAAATATTGCGCTGGCCGGCTGGATCGGCGTGACGCTCGTCACCTCACACGAGATATCCAACTCGCTGAAGCGCGTGGTGATGTTCGGCTGCGTCGGGACCTGCTGCCTCTCGCTCTTCCTATTGCCGCGCGGCCGCGACGATCTCGCCAAGCTATTGAGCATCGTAGCGCTCATCATCGTCGGCCTCTCCTATTTCGGCCTCGTCTTCCTGCCGCATTACACGATCCATCAGGCGACCGACATCGGCGAGCCGCAGCTCGCCGGCGATTGGCGCGGCGTGTTCGGCCATAAGAATGTCGCCAGCGCCGTTTTCTCCATGCTGACCTTCATCGGCATTTTCGTGCTGCGCGCCGGCCGCACGGCCGAGGGCTGGGCGATCTTCGTCCTCTCGCTCGTCTTCGTGCTCTGCTCGGGCGGCAAGAGCTCGACCGCGATCTGCATCACGACGATCTTGCTCTCGCTGCTCGCCGAGCGCACGCGCAATGTCGTCCTGTGGTCGATCATCGTCTTCTCGCCGCTGGCGCTGCTGAATTTCTTCGGCATAGGCTCAATTCTCTTCCCGCAGCTCGGCGCGATCGCCGCGGCGCTGCCGCTCGACGCCTCCTTCACCGGCCGCACCGATATTTGGACCTTCGCCATTCCCAAGGCCGGCGAGACGCCGATCTTCGGACATGGGCTCGGCGGATTCTGGGCCACTGCGGCGCTGCGCTTCGGCGGCGAGGACACGACGATCTGGGCCGGCAACGCGGCCCATGCCCATAATGGCTATCTCGACACAGTGCTGGCCATGGGCCTGCCGGGACTGGCCTTCGCCTTCGCGGCGCTGATCGTGCAGCCGGCGCGCGACGTTCGTCGCGTCTGCGCGCGCGGCGACGAGCCGGCGGTGTCATTGCTTTTCCTGCAGATTTGGATGTTCAGCCTCTATCTCAATTCGCTCGAGAGCTTTCTGTTCGATCGCGCCAATCCTGGCTGGATCGGCATGCTCTTCGCCCTCTTCGGCATTCGCTTTCTCGCCGAATTCAAGATTCGCGGCTGACCGGCCCGGGCTTTGCGACCTCATGCGAGAAACCGGACGACTGTCCCAATCTGGCACGGCGGCGGCCTGCTCCAATGTCATCGGGGGAATGCCTATGGAACGACCGATCGCGCTCATCACGCCCACCCATCGCGCCGACCGCGAGCGCTTCGCGCTGCTCTGCGAGAGCATAGACCGCCGCCTCACCGGCTATGAGCGGCACTATGTCATCGTCAATGACGACGATATGGAGCTGTTCGCGGAGTTCGCCGGCCCGCGCCGCGTCATTCTGCCCTGCTCGCGCTTTCTGCCGCGCTGGCTGCGGCTGGTTCCGCCCTTCCTGATGCGCAACGGGCGCCGCGTGTGGTGGTCCTTCCGCTCGCGGCCTGTGCATGGCTGGCACATTCAGCAGATGCTGAAGATCGCCGCCGTGCTGCAATTGCCGGAACAACGCTTCTGCATCGTCGATTCCGACAATGTCATTATCCGCCGTTTCGATATCGGCGCCTATGCCGGCGGCGCGCGCTCGCCGCTCTATATCGCGCGCGGGGCGATCTCCGCCGATGCGCCGCTGCACGCCAAATGGATCGCCAATGGCGACCGGCTTCTGGGCCTGCCGCCGAGCAGCTTTCCGGCCGACGATCACATCGGCAATCTCATCGTCTGGGACAAGGACGCCGTGCGCGCGATGACGCGCGCGATCGAGGACGCCACCGGCGTCGATTGGTTCTTAGCGCTGTGCCGCACGCGCGCCTTCTCCGAATATCTGCTCTATGGGCAGTTCGTGCGCCATTCGCCGCGGCTGATGGCGGCGCATGAGATCGTGCCGCAGAGCCTCGCCGTCGCCTATTGGGACGAGGAGCCGCTCGATCGCGCCGGCCTCGCCACACTGCTCGACGGCGCCTCGACATCGAAGATCGCGCTCTGCGTCGAATCCTTCTCGCGCACGCCAGTGCAGGCCATACGCGAGGCGGCCGGCCTCGCCCTACCCGCGGCCGCTTCGCCCTTCGCGCCGCGGCTCGCCGGCGGCGCCGCCGCCTGATAGGCGATCGGTCGGATTATCGCTTCGCGCAGCCTTCGCCGCCTTCCTTCTCCCCGCAAGGCGGGGAGAAGGAGATTGTCAGCGGGCGCGCTCCGCGTCGATACGCGAGGCGGAGCGCGTCTCCGGCATCAGCGCATAGACGATCAGCGAGCAGAAGATCGCCGCGCTGATATAATAATAAAACCAGCTCTCGCGCCCCTCGCTCTTGAACCAGAGCGCGACATATTCGGCCGTGCCGCCGAACAGCGAGACCGCGATCGCATAAGGCACGGCGACGCCCGTCACCCGCACCGAGGCCGGAAACAGCTCCGCCTTCACCAGCGCATTGATCGACGTATAGGCGCCGACGATGAGCCAACCCGCCAGCACCAGCGCGAAGGCCGTCCATGGATCGCGCGCGGTCTGGATCGCCGTCATCAGCGGCACAGTGAAGAGCGTCCCCAGCACGCCGAAGGCGATGAGCAGCGGACGCCGTCCCACGCGATCGGACAAAGCGCCATAGGCCGGCTGCAGCGCCATGGCGAAGACGAGCGAGCCGGCGCTGATCCACGTCGTCTGCGCATCGCTCAAACCTGCAGAAAGCTTCAGGAATTTCTGAATGTAGGTGGTGTAGACATAGAAGGCGAGCGTGCCGCCCATGGTCAGCCCGACCACGGTCGCCGCCTCGCGCGGATAAGAGGCGAGCGCGCGCAAGGAACTGCGGCGCCGCGGCGACGCCTCGGAAGTGAACGCCTGCGTCTCCTCGAGATCGCGCCGCATGAGCAGCGCGAACAGCGCCAGCCCTGCGCCGATCGCGAAAGGAATGCGCCAGCCATAGGCGCGCAATTCCTCCGGCGTGAAGACGAGATTTTGCAGGACGAGCAGCACCAGCAGCGCCGTCAGCTGCCCGCCGATGAGCGTGACATATTGAAAGCTCGAATAGAATCCGCGATGGCGCGAGGCGGCCATCTCGCAGAGATAAGTGGCCGACGACCCATATTCACCGCCGAGGCTGAGGCCTTGCAGCAGCCGCGCGAAGAGGAGCAGCGCCGGCGCCGCCGCGCCTATGGTCGCATAGCCGGGCGTGGCGGCGACGATGAGCGAGCCGAGGCACATCAAGAGAACGGATAGCGTCAGCGCGCGCCGGCGCCCGAAACGATCGCCGATCTCGCCGAACAATGCGCCGCCGATCGGCCGCATGAAGAAGCCGAGGGCGAAGACGCCGGCGCTCGACAGCATTTGCGCGACCGGATCGTCGCCCGGAAAGAAGGAATTGGCGAAATAGAGCGAGAAAGCGGAATAGACGTAGAAATCATACCATTCGACGAGATTGCCGAGCGAGCCGATGATGATCGCCTTCAGTCGGCGCGCGGCCCCGGCGAGGCTCTCGTCTTCGCCCCCCGTCGGCCCCTCGCTCGTCTCCGGCAAAACCGCCCTCGCCTCTCACGACACGTCGCGAGAGACTATGGGCCGGCGCCGGCTCAGACGCAAATCCGCGCATCGGCGCGGAAGCCGCCGCGCTCGAAGCGCCATTGAAAGGCGTCGGCGCGGATCATGCCCAACAGCTCCTGCGTCGACTCGCGCCAGGTGACGATCCGCGCCTCGTGGTTCTGCGTCGACCAGTTCCGCATCAGCGCCTCGCGAAGCCGCATGGAGAGCGCAGCTGCGTCGAGCGGCGGGAAGAAGGTCGCGCCTTGGTCGGCGATCTCGCGATGCGCGGGAATGTCGCTGGCGATGACTGGGAGCCCGTGAAAGGCCGCCTCCGCCAGCGGCAGTCCGAAGCCTTCCGCGATCGAGGCCGAGACCAGCCCATGCGCCTGCGCATAGAGATGACGCAGAGAGGCGTCGTCGGCGTCATCGAGCCAGAAGAGCCGTCGACCATATTCCTCATGGTCGCGAATGCGGCGCGCGAGCATCCGCCCCTGCCAGCCGACGCGGCCGACGATGACATAGCGCGCATCGACTCCAGAGCGCCACAGCCGCTCGAAGGCTTCGAGCGCGATTGGATAGGCTTTGCGCGGCTCCAGCGTGCCGACGCTCAGAAAGAGCGGCGCACGGGTCGCCGCAATGGACGCCGCCTTGCGGCCGGGCGCGGCCTCCGTCGCGGCGAAATCCGCGCCGAGCCGCCACCAGCCGACGCGCCGCAGCGCATCCGCGGGATAGGAATGGGCGCGCAAATAGCCGACGAGCGATTGCGCCGTGCTCTGCGAGATGCAGACGATCGCGTCGCAGCTCGGAACCATCGTGTCGAACCAGCGCCGAAAATCGAGATAGAGTCCCGGGCTGATCGCGCCGGGATAAAGCAGCGGAATGAGATCATAGAGGCCGAGCACGTTCTGCCCGCCCTCGGCCGAGACGCGGCGCATGATCGGCGCATATTCGTCGACGTCGTGAAAGCTCGCGTCGAGCATCAGAAGCTTGTCGCCCGGCGCGATCTCCACCTGCGGCGGCAGAGCGGCATGGCTGTAATAGGAGACGAGCCGTCCCTCCTCTATGACGACGGGAAGGCCGGCGCCGCTGGCGACCGCCCAGCGCGCGATCTCCCGCACCACGCGCTGTATGCCCGTCTCGAGCCCGTAGCGGTGCGTCGCCGTCATATCGACGAGCACGCGCGGCCGTTTCATCGGCGCGGCGAAATCCGTGAGAGGGGCTCTCGGCTCCGCTCTCCGCGCAGGGCGCCGATACGCGCCGTCATGCAGATGCGCGAGGCCTGCGAGCCGCGTGAGCGTCCAATAGAACTCCTTGGCTCTGACATAGAGAAAGCGGCTCACCGGATCGAGCTCATAGGTCGCGCGGTCTCGAAAATCCTCGAGAGCTTCCCTCGCCAGATAAGCGGCGATGCGAGACGCCTGATCCATTCGACCCTCCTCGACTCCACGCTCGCCGGAGCCCCGCATGGAAGACGCAGCAGGGGCGCGGCGCGATCCACACTGTCGCGCGCCGGCTTTTCCGCAGTTTTTCCGGTTTTTCGCGGCGGGTGTCCGAACGGAGGCGCGCGGCGTCTCGAAAAGGGCGAAAAAACGCCTTGCTCGCGTCCGCAATCTCGTCGACCTGGAAACGATCGAGACACATTGACGGGATAGGTCTCGACTCCGCGACGGAAACGCCGCCGCATGATTCCCGCTGGTGCGCTCGACGTGACGAAGACAGACGCGATCCTCCTTGTCGAGGACGACGCCGAAATCGGCGAATTGATCTCTCGCTATCTGCAGACCCATCAGATCGACGTCGCCGTCGTCGCCGATGGCGCGACGATGGACACGGCGCTCGCCAAGCGCGAGTTCGATCTCGTGATCCTCGATCTCAATCTGCCGGGCGAGAACGGCCTCTCCATCTGCCGCCGGCTGCGCGCCGACCGCAATCTGCCGATCGTCATCGTCACCGCGCAGGGCGAGGATGTCGACCGCATTCTCGGGCTCGAGATGGGCGCCGACGATTATCTGGTGAAGCCCTTCAACCCGCGGGAGTTGCTCGCGCGCATCCGCTCCGTGCTGCGCCGCGCGCGCGCCGCCTTCGCCAGCCGCGACGAGACGAGCTCGCGCTATTATCTCTTCGAGGGTTGGCGCGTCGACATAATGGCGCATCAGGTGACGACGCCCGCGGGCACCAAGGTGGCGCTCACCAGCGCCGAATTCGATCTGCTCTATGCGCTGTGCGAGCGGCCCAATCGCGTGCTGACGCGCGACCAGCTCATCGATCTGACGCATGGTCCGACCGCCGGTCCCTTCCAGCGCAGCATAGACGTGCTCATCAGCCGGCTGCGGCAGAAGATGGAGAGCGACCCGAAGAACCCGCGCTATATTCAGACCATCCGCTCGGAAGGCTATTTGTTCACGCCGCAGGTGGTGCGCGCGTGAGACGATTTTGGCGCGCGCTGCGGCCCGATCATCTCGCCGGGCAGATCGCCATTCTGGTGCTCGCCTCCATCGTGCTGTTTCACGCCTGCGTGACGATCGCGGTGCATTTCTTCCACGATGAGCGCGGCGGCGCTCGCGAGGAACGGGCGCCGCCGCGATCGCATGTCGCTTCCGTAGAGACGGCCGCCGCGCTCGCCTGGGCCTTCGATCTCGCGACCGTCGCCGACCGCGAGCGGCTCATCGCCGTTTTCGACGATTTCTCCCACGGAATGCGACCGAGCCTCACGGCCGAGCGTCCGCCCGCGGCGCAGGCCGCCCGCAGCGATCCGTCGCCGATTTCGCTGCGCGGGCGGCTGTGGCCCGACGCGGAGATCTTCGGGATCGCGCCCGACGGCCGTCGCCTCGCCATAGCGCTACGCAAGGGCGGCTATCTGACGCTCACCCCGATTTCGCGCGAATCGCGACGGGAGAATTTCGGCGACGGCGGCCCGCGCGGACCGCCGCCGGGCGATTTTTCACGCGCGCAGCCGGGAGGCCCGCCGCCTCCGCAGCCGCAGGGCGGTCCGACGTCCACGCCCGATCTGCCGCCCCCCATGGGCATATGGCTGGGCTCGGCGTTCTTCTTCCTCATCTGCGCCGCCATATTGACGCTTTGGACGTCGAGCGCCGTCGTCGCGCCGCTCGTCGAGCTCGCCCGCCGGGCCGAGAAATTCCCGAGCGAGTCGGGCGAGAGCGAGCTGCTGGTGGAAAAAGGCCCGCAGGAGGTGCGCGACCTCACGCGCTCGCTCAACCGCATGCAGGCGCGCATCTATTCGATGATCGCGGCGCGCTCGCGCGTCCTGGCGGCGATCAGCCATGATCTGCGCACCATCATCACCCGCATGCGGCTGCGCGCCGAATTCATCGACGACGAGACCTTGCGCGCCAAAATGCTGCACGACGTCGATCTCATGGATTCGATGCTCTACAAAAACCTCCTCTTCCTGCGCGAGGAGCGCTATCGCCATACGCAGGAGATCGTCGATCTCGACAGCGTTCTGCAAACGGTGGCCGATCAATTCGCCGATCTCGGCCATGAGGTCGCCTATGAGGGCGACGGGCGGCGCATGGTGATCGGCTCGCTCGTCGATCTGCAACGCGTCTTCGCCAATCTCGTCGAGAACGCCGTCACCCATGGACGGCGCGTCGTGATCGCCGTCGCGCGCGCCGCCGATGACGGCGTCCAGATCGACGTCTCCGACGATGGTCCGGGCATTCCCGACGCGGAAAAGGCCGAGGTCGTCGAGCCCTTCGTGCGCGGCCGGCCAGGGCGCAATCTCAACGAGCACGCCGGCTTCGGCCTCGGTCTCTCCATCGTGCGCGCCCTGGTCGAGGAGGCCGGCGGCTCCCTGCGGCTGCTCGATCGCGAGCCGCATGGCCTCGTCGCCAGGGTGACGCTGCGGCCGGCCGAGAAAGCCGAGGCCGGGGCGGCCTGATCGGCGCCTGCGCCTGCGCTGTCTGGTCGCGGCCCCTCGGCGCGACCCGCGATTCTCGGCGGCGCGGATTCGTGGTCTCATGGTTCTTCTGCGAGTCGGGCGACGCGCCCGCTCTCGCGACGAGCCGAGGAGGAGCCCCGCATGAAACTCTCGCGCCACCTCTTTCCGTCGCTGGCCCTGCTCGCGGTTTTTTGCGCGCCGGCCGACGCCGCCGACGCCGCCCATGGCAAGCGCATCGCCGAGCGCTGGTGCTCCGCCTGCCATGTGGTGACGAGCGCCCAAAAGACCGCCAACGCCGACGCGCCCTCGTTCGCCGACGTCGCCCAGCGCCGGACAGACGCAAAGGCTCTGGCCAATTTCCTCGTCGATCCGCATCCCAAAATGCCGGACATGCATCTGTCGCGGCGGGAGATCGACGATATCGTCTCCTATATCCGCAGCCTCGGCCCACGCCCGCGCGCGCCCGAGCCGGGCATAGACCGCTATGAGCGGCCGAAGAACGGGTGAAGCGACAGAGCGCGCCTTCCATGATAGGCTCTGCGCCATGATCCTCGGCCGGAGCCGCTCATGAAGGTCGAATTGACTCCCGACGCCGCCCAGGTGGAAGCCGCGCTGGCGGCCGGCCGCTTCGCGAGCGCGGAAGAGGCGATCCGTTACGCCGTCGATCGCATCAAGCTATCCGAGCTGCGCGCCGAACTGGCCGCGGCCGAGGCGGAAGGCGGAGCCATCGACGCCGACGAGGTGAAGCGCTTCGCCCTCTGATCCCGACGCTTGAAAAATTTCGCCCCGCTGGACCCCCGCCGCGCGAGGCCCTAATCAGTCCCGATCGCTCCACGGGACCCGAAACCATGGCCTATGCGGTCAAGGAAGCCTTCAAGACGCTGCAGGGGGAGGGCCGCCATTCCGGGCGGGCCGCCGTCTTCTGCCGTTTTGCCGGCTGCAACCTCTGGAGCGGCCGCGAGGCCGACCGGAACGCCGCCGACTGCCGCTTCTGCGACACGGATTTCGTCGGCGTCGATGGCGAGAATGGCGGCAAATTCGTAGATGCCGAGGCTCTCGCCGCCCATTTGGCGAGTCTCTGGGGCGAAAACCGCGAGCGGCGTTTCGTCGTCTTGACCGGCGGCGAGCCGATGTTGCAAATCGACCCCGCGCTGCTCGATGCGCTCCACGCCGAGGGTTTCGAGATCGCGATCGAGACCAATGGGACGATTCCCGTCCCGCCAGCGGTCGACTGGATCTGCGTCAGCCCCAAGGCGGGCGCGCCGCTGGTCCAGACCAGGGGCGACGAGCTCAAGCTCGTCTATCCGCAAAAAGGCGCCGAGCCGGAGCTGTTCGAAGGGCTCGCCTTCGACCATTTCCTGCTCCAGCCCATGGACGGGCCGGAGAGTTTGCGCAATACGAAAGCGGCGATCGACTATTGCCTCGCGCATCCGCGCTGGCGGTTCTCGCATCAGACGCATAAGGCCATCGGGGTGAAATGACGGTTCTGTTCGAAGTCTATCGGGAGTTCTGCTTCGAGGCGGCGCACGCCCTCTACGATCCGGATCACCCGACCGGCGGGAAATACCGCAATCTGCACGGGCATTCCTTCCGCGTGCGGGTGACTTTGCGCGGCCCGCGCCAGGACGGCGACGAATGGGTCATGGATCTCGGCAAGCTCGGCGCGCGGCTGCAGCAGCTGCGCGAGCGTCTGGACCATTCCTTCCTCAATGAGCTGGAAGGCCTCGGCAAGCCGACGCTCGAAAATCTCTGCGTCTATATATGGAAGGACCTCGAGCCCTCGCTGCCGGCGATCCACGAGGTCGGCATTTTCCGCGACACCTGCAATGAAGGCTGCGTGCTGAAGAAGCAGTGAGGGCGCCCACCCTTCCCTTCAGGGGGAGGGTCCGATCGCGAAGCGGTCCGGGGTGGGGTGCAACGGCAAAGACTCGGGGCGTCACCCCCTCCCGAGCGCATTCGCGCGCCCCCCTTCGAGGACTATCGGATTCATGCATCGCGAAACGGTGCAGCCGTCTTGGCCGGGCTTGTCCCGGCCATCCACGCCAAGCGGTTGACAAAGCCAAATGAAAGCGCCTGCCATCGACGGATTCGTCCCTGGCAGCTGCTTCCGCGTCACGCCGAATTTTCAAGCCGCCGCGGCGTCCTGGCGTGGGTGGCCGGGGACAAGCCCGGCCAAGACGCCGGGGGATCGGATCTCGCCCCGCCCATTTGCAAATCCGCGCGAAAAATTGCAGTTTCCGCGCCAGATTTGGACGGCCGCCCTCCCCGCGGCCGCGCCTCAAAGCCGACAACCCCCATAGCTCCGTCATCCGACCGACCTTCGTCGGCGCGGCGGCGCGTTTTTCGCTCTGCGCTGGCGCGGCGACTATAAAGGAGACAATCGCGTGAGCCTCGCTTGCGGGATCGATTTTGGAACCTCCAACTCCTCCGTCGGCTATATGGCCGAGGGCGAGCCGAGGCTCGTTCCGCTCGAGGGCGACAGCGTCTCGCTGCCGAGCGCGATCTTCTACCCCGCCTATGGCGGCAAGCTCGGCTTCGGCCGCTCCGCCATCTCGCTCTATATCGACCGCGAGAACGGCCGTCTGTTTCGCGCCATCAAGAGCATTTTGGGCGGCTCGCTCATTCACGAAACCACCGCCGCCGGCGGCAAGCGCGTCGCCTTCACGGCGATATTGGGCAGCTTTCTGCGCCATTTGAAGGACAAGACCGAGCTGAACGCCGGAGCGCCGATCGAGAACGCGGTGCTCGGCCGCCCGGTCTTCTTCGTCGACGATGACGAAGCCGCCGATCGCACCGCGCAGGAGCAGCTCGCCGCGGCCGCCCGCGCGCAGGGCTTCAAGGACGTGCTCTTCCAATATGAGCCCATCGCCGCTGCGCTCGATTACGAGCGGCGCATCGAGCGGGAGGAGATCGCGCTGATCGCCGACATTGGCGGCGGCACCTCCGATTTCTCCATTGTGAAGGTCTCGCCGAAGAATCGGCGCAAGATCGACCGCAAGGACGATATTCTCGCCAATGCCGGCGTCCATGTCGGCGGCACCGATCTCGACTATCGGCTGAGCCTCAAGCAGGTCATGCCCTTGTTCGGCTATCAGACGCGGCAGAGGAAACGCCCCGAGCTCGATCTGCCCAATGGCTATTTCCACGATCTCGCGCAATGGCATCGCATCGCCTTCCTCTACAATAATAAGAGCCTCGAGGAATTAAAGCAGCTGCGCGCCATCGCCGCCGAGCCGGAGAAGGTCGAGCGATTCATCAAGGCGATCGACGATCGCGCCGGCCATCGCGTCGCCGGCGATGTGGAGGAGGCGAAGATCGTGCTCTCCGAGGCGGCGACCGCGGCGATCGACCTCGCCTATCTGGACGACGCGCTGCTGATCGAGACGTCGCGCGCGCTGTTCGAGGAGACGATCGCCAATGAATGCCGCAAGCTCACCGATTGTGTCGCGCGCTGCCTGAAAGCGGCAGGCATAAAGGCGGAGGAGGTCGATACGGTGTTCTTCACCGGCGGCAGCACCTTCATTCCGGCGATCGAGCGCGCCTGTCTCGTGCATACGCCGCAGGCCAAGATCGTGCGCGGCGACAAATTCGCCAGCGTCGGCGTCGGGCTGACGATCGATTCGGGATTGAAATTCGGCTGAGCCGCGCTCAACCCGCCGCAGGAGATTCGGCGGCGCCGGATAAATCCACCTCCACGCGCAGGCCGCCGAGCGCCGAGCGCGAGAAGCGCATATCGGCGCCATAGGCGTCGAGAACGTCCTGCACGATGGCGAGGCCGAGGCCGGCGCCGCCGGTCTCGTCGAGACGGCCGCCGCGACGGCGGATCAGCGCCTCGCTGCCCTCCGGCAGGCCCGGCCCGTCATCCTCGACGATAAAAAGCCCGCCCCCGAAAGAGATGCGAATGCGCTCGCGTGCGTGGCGGGCGGCGTTCTCCATGAGATTGCCGAGAATCTCCATCAGATCGACGCGATCGACGGCGATGCGCGCCTTGGGCGCGATGCGCATTTCGAAACGCGCCTCGGTCCCCGCCGAGGCGAGCGTGCGCGCCAGCGCGTCCACCACTTCGGCGACCGGCGTCGGCGCGCCGCCGCGCGCGACGCCGCGGCTGCGCGCCCGCGCCAGCTCGCGCGCGACATGGCGATGCATGGCGTCGCCGATGCGATCGAGCGAGCGAGCGATCTCGGTCTCGCCCTTCTCCCGCAAGAGCCGCGCATCGGCGGCGAGCGCGGTGAGCGGCGTCTTCAAGCCATGGGCGAGATCGGAGGCGCGATTGCGCGCCCGCTCTATTTCCTTGTCGCGCTCGTCGAGCAATCCGTTCACCTCGTCGATGAGCGGCCACACCTCCGGCGGCGCCGGCGAATCGAGCCGGCGACGACGCCCCTTGGCGATCTCGCTCACCGCAACGCCGAGGCCCGCGAGCGGCGCGAGGCCGAGCCCGACCTGAATCCAGGTGGCGAAGGCAAGGCCGATCGCGATGAGAAGGAGCGCGGCGAACAGCTCCGCCGCAAAAGCGTCCCGCGCGCGGGCGACGCCGGAGAGATCGAGCGCCACCAGCACGCGCAGGCGCGACGCCGCCGCCCCGCCGAGCGCGACGCAACGCTCGCCGCCGAGCAGCGCATTGCCCCAAGGCCCGCGCAGACGATGATAGGCGATGCGCTCGCCGCTCTCGCAGCGGCCGGAGATTTCCAGCGCCTCCTCGCCGAGCGAGGCGGAGCGCTCGACATCGCGGCTGTCGCCGCCCGCCACCTGCCAATAGAAGCCCGAGCGAAAGCGCGCGAAACGCGGGTCCGGCGTCGCGGTGATGACGCGCAGACGTCCATCGGAATCGACCGCGAGATCGGAGACGAGCTGACGGACATAGGTCTCTATGTCGTCGTCCATCGTGCGCTCGACATGATGCTCGAACAGCAGCACCAGCACGAAGCCGGCGAGCGCCAGCGCGCCGGCGATGGCGGCGGCTCCGAAGAGAAACAGCCGCAGGCGCAGCGAGCGCGTTCTCATCGGTCGAGATCGGGCATCAGATAGCCGAAGCCGCGCTTGGTCTCGATCGCCTGCGCGCCGAGCTTCTTGCGCACGCGGCCGATCAGCACTTCCACGGCGTTGGAGCTCTGCTGGTCATGGCCATAGACATGCTCGGCGAGGTCCGATTGCGGAACCACCTGCCCGCGCCGATGCAGAAGATAGGCGACGAGACGATATTCGATCGCCGTCAGCTCGACCGCGGCGTCGTCGATCTTGATGGTCATGCTACGCTCGTCGAGCGAGAGCGCGCCATTGCGCGTCACCGAGGAGGCGTGGCCGGCCGAGCGGCGAATGACGGAGCGCAGCCGCGCCAGCAATTCCTCCGGCTGGAAAGGCTTGGGCAGATAATCATCGGCGCCTGCGTCTATGCCGGCGACGCGCTCGCTCCAGGAGCCGCGCGCGCTCAAGGCCAGGACCGGCATGCGGCGGCCCTGCTCGCGCCAGCGCTCCAGCACGGCGAGCCCGTCGAGCCCCGGCAGGCCGAGATCGAGAATGACGGCGGCGAAATTTTCCGTATCGCCGAGAAACCAAGCCTCCTCGCCATTGGCCACGATATCCACGACATAGCCCGCCGCGCGCAGAGCTTTCGCTACGTCGCGGGAAATGCGCTCGTCGTCTTCCACCAGCAAAATTCGCATGAGCAGGGGCTGCGGTGCTATGCTCCGCTCGAACTTCGATCGTCGCGTCAGCGTCGAGTTCGAGCTCGTCAGCTTTTCGTCAGCTTCGATAAGCGAAATTGCGCGCCGACGCAAAGACCGGTTCCAGGCGGAATGAACATACAAAAGTTTCAGCATCTTGCCGTCATCGTCGGAATGGCCGGCGCGCTCCTCGCGAGCGTGGCCCGCGCCGCCGACGAGGTCTCCATCCCGCTTCGCGAGCAGGACATTCAAGCCGCCGGCATAGAAACGAAGCCGGTGGAGAAAAGCTCCGGCTCCGACGAGCTCGTCGTTCCCGGAACAGTGACGGTTCCGCCGCAGCAATTGCGCATGGTGGCGACGCCCGCCGCCGGCCTCGTCGAGACTCTGCTGGTCTCGCCGGACGAGGAGGTGAAAGCCGGCGATCCGATCGCGACCCTCAAAAGCTCCGAGCTGATCGAGGCGCAGCGCGCCTTTCTGCAGGCCGCCGCCGACGCCGCGCTCGCCAGTGAGAAGCTGCGCCGCGACGAGCAGCTGCACAAAGAGCGCATCATCGCCGAGCGCCGCCTTCTGGTCACGCGCGCGGAAGCCGCGCAGGCGCGCTCCGTGCTGGACGAGCGCGGCCAATTGCTGGCGCTGGACGGCATGAGCGAGCAGGCGATCGAATCGCTGCGCAAGGAGCGCAAGATGGGCGCGGCGCTCACCGTGCGCGCGCCCATGTCCGGCGTCATTCTGGCGCGGCATGCGACGGTCGGCGATCGCCTGATGGCCTCGGCGCCGCTCGTCACCATCGCGCGGCTCGATCCCATTTGGGTCAATCTGCAAGTTCCCATCGGCCGCGCCGCCGGGCTCGACCGCACGGATAAGGTCGTGCTGCCGAGCCATGGCGTCGAGGGAAAGCTGATCCGCATCGGCCGGACCGCCGATCCGGCGACGCAATCCATCACCGCGGTCGCGGAATTCTCGCCCGGCAAATCGCCGGTTCGCCCCGGACAGGCGGTGCAGGCTATTCTGCGCATCAAAGGAACCGGCGGGACGCTCTGGCGCGTGCCGGCCGACGCCGTGGTCCATTTCCGCGACAAAGACTGGGTATTTCTGCGCTCTGCGGATGGTTTCCGCGCCGTGCCGGTCAATCTCGTCTCGGAGACGCCGCAATATGCGTCGATCCAAGGACCGCTCGCCGTCGCCGATCAGGTGGCCACGCGAGGCATGCTGACGCTGCTCGCCGAGCTTGCGGCGAAAGACCCGAGCGCTAAGTGAGCGAAACGCGACATGCTCGATAAACTCATCCAAGCGGCGCTGGGCCAGCGGCTCCTGGTCTTTCTCGCGGCGATCGCTCTCGCCGCCTGGGGCGCGCACGCCTATTCCAAGCTGCCGATCGACGCTTTTCCGGACGTCGCGCCGGTGCAGGTGCTGGTCTCCATGCGCGCGCCCGGCCTGACGCCGGAGGAGCTGGAGAACCGCGTCACCGCGCCGATCGAGATCGCCGCGCGCGGCATTCCCAATCTCGTGCGCATGCGCTCGACGACGCGCTATTCCGTGGCGCTGCTCACTTTCGAGTTCGGCGAGGGCACGGATATTTTCTGGGCGCGCACGCAAGTGAACGAGCGCCTCGCCTCGGTCGCCGATCAGCTGCCGGCGGGCGCCTCGGGCGGGCTCGCGCCCATTGTCACCCCGCTCGCCGAAATGCTGATGTTCACCCTCGTCGGCGGCGGCCTCACGCCGACAGAGCAGCGCAGCCTCGTCGATTGGACCATTCGCCCCGCATTGCGCGGCCTGCTCGGCGTCGCCGACGTCAATGTGCTCGGCGGCTTCGTGCGCACTTTCGAGGTCGCGCCTTCGCCCTCCGCCATGGCGGCGCGCGGCATCACCGTGAAGATGCTGAAGGACGCGCTCGAGGAGAACAACCGCAACGACGGCGCCGGCCGCGTGCGCGATGGCGAGGAGGCGCTGCTGGTGCGCGCCGAGGGACGGCTGCGCACGCTCGACGACATACGCTCGGTGGTCGTCGCCGCGCGGTCGACCGGAATCGTGCGCGTCGGCGATGTGGCGGAGGTGCGCAATGGCGCGCTGGCCCGCAATGGCGTCACCACGCGCAATGGCGAGGACGAGGCCGTATGGGCGCTGGTGCTGGGCCTGCGCGGCGCCGACGCCAGCACCGTCGTCTCCGGCGTCAAGGCCAAGCTCGAGGAGCTGAAGCCGCGCCTGCCGGAAGGCGTGAAGGTCGATATCTTCTACGATCGCAGCGAGCTCATCTCCAAAGCCGTGTGGACGGTGCAGAAGGTGCTGATCGAGGCCATCGTCCTCGTCGTCATTCTGCTGTTCCTCTTCCTCGGCAATCTGCGCGCGGCGCTGGTCGTCTCGCTGATCCTGCCGCTCGCCGCGCTCTCCACCTTCGCCATCATGCGGCTCTATGGGCTCTCGGCCAACATCATGTCGCTCGGCGGCCTCGCCATCGCCATCGGCATATTGGTCGATTGCGCCGTCGTCGTCGTCGAGAATGTCGAGCATCGCCTCGCCGGAATGGAAAAGGCCGATCTGCAAGACCGCGTCCGCATCACCTATGAGTCGACGCGCGAGGTCGCCGGCCCGCTCGTCTCCGGCGCGGTCATCATCATCACCGTCTTTTTGCCGCTGCTCTCGCTCGAGGGGCTCGAGGGGCGGCTGTTCGCGCCGGTCGCGCTCACCATCGCCTTCGCCATGGGCTCGGCGCTCATACTCTCGCTCACAGTGGTGCCGGCGCTCGCCGCCACTCTGCTGCGCGCCGGCGGCAGCGACGAGCCCTGGCTGGTGCGCAAAATCTCCGCCTTCTACGATCCGCTGCTGGAGCGTGCGCTGCGCCGGCCCATGGTCGTCGGCGCGGCCGTGACCATCGGCCTCGCTCTGGCGCTGCTCGCCTCCAACCACATCGGCCAGACCTTCATGCCGGTGATGGACGAGGGCACGCCCGTCATCACCGTGCGCAAGCATCCGACCATCAGCGTCGACATGACCGCCGAGACCGATATGCGCATAGAGCGCGCGCTGATGGCGCGCGTGCCGGAGATCAAGGGCGTGATGGCGCGAGCCGGCGCCGACGAGCTCGGCATCGACCCCGTCGGCCTCAATGAGACCGACATGTTCCTGACGCTCGCGCCGATGGACAAATGGCGCGAGCCGAACATGGCCTGGCTGCTCGGCGAGATGCGCCAGGTGCTCGACAGCTTCCCCGGCATTTCCTACGCCTTCTCGCAGCCGATCGACATGCGCGTGCAGGAGATGATCATCGGCGCGCGCGGCGATGTGGTGGTGAAAGTCTTCGGCGACGACATAGACGAGCTGAACCGCCTCGCGCGTGAGATCGCCGGAACATTGCGCAAGATCGACGGCTCGCGCGACGTCTTCGCGCTGCAGAATGACGGAATGCGCTATCTCACCGCGCGCATCGATCGCCTGGCCGCCGGCCGCCTCGGCCTCAACGCCAGCGAAATTCAGGACGGATTGCGCGTATGGGTGGACGGCACGCAGGTCGGCCTCGTGCTCGAAGGCCCGGTCCGCACGCCGCTCGTCATTCGCGGCGATCCGGTGTCGCGCCGCTCGCCGGTGGATTTCGCACGCGTGCCGGTGGTCTCCGGCGACGGCAAGGTGGTGGAATTGTCGCAGCTCGCCGACATACGCGCAGAGAACGGCCCTATACAGGTTATTCGCGAGGAGGCGCGGCGCTACGCCACCGTGCTCTCCAATGTCACGGGACGCGATCTCGTCGGCTTCGTCGACGAGGCCAAGGCCGCAGTCGCCAAGGAGGTGCATACGCCGCCGGGCTATGAGCTGGTCTGGGGCGGGCAGTTCGAGAATCAGCAGCGCGCCTCGGCGCGGCTCGCCATCGTCGTGCCGCTGGCGCTGGGGCTCATCTTCCTGCTGCTCTATCTCACCTTCGGCTCCATGTCGCAGGCGGCGCTGGTCTTCTGCAACGTGCCTTTCGCGGCGATCGGCGGCGTCATCGGCCTTTGGCTCTCCGGCGAGTTCCTCTCCGTGCCCGCTTCCGTCGGCTTCATCGCGCTCATCGGCATCGCCGTGCTCAATGGCGTCGTGCTGATCTCCTATATCAACAAGCTGGTCGCCGAGGGCCGCGCCGTGCATGACGCGGTGCGCGAAGGCGCCCGGCGCCGCATGCGCCCGGTGCTGCTCACCGCAACCATCGCCGCGCTCGGCCTCGCGCCCTTCCTCTTCGCCAAGGGTCCGGGCGCGGAAATCCAACGGCCGCTCGCCATCGTCGTCATCGGCGGCCTCGTCACCGCCACCGCGCTCACGCTGCTGCTCTTGCCCATTCTCTACGATCGCTTCGACTTCAAGCGTCTGCTGCGCAAGCGCGCCGCGACGCAGCCCGCCACGACCACGGCGCCGGACTCCCGCTGGCGGATTCAGCGTCGATGAAAACCATGCGCTGCATTCCTCCGCTTCTTTCGACCACGCTCGTCCTTCTCCTCGCCGCGAGCGCGGCCGCGCAGACGCAGCCCAAGCTCACCGTCTCGCCGCTGCCGCCGGGCATAGAAGCGAAGGCGAAGCAGAAACCAAAGCAGAAGCCGCCGGGCAAGCCCTTCGGCCTCGTGCTCACGCGTCATCTCGATCAGGCGATCGGCATAGATGCGCAGAGCGCCGCGCTGGAAGCGCAACGCCGCGCCGTGGCCTCACGCTACGCCCAGGCCAATTCCTTCACGCCCGGCTCGCCCTATTTCGGCGGCTCGCGACAGGAGCGCGTCAAAGGCAATGTGCAGGGCTATCGCGAATCCGAGCTCGAGATCGGCATGCCGATCTGGCTGCCGGGCGAACGCGAGGCCTATGAGCTCAATGTCACCGCCGGCGTCGCCGAGATCGTCGAGCGTCTGGCGCTGCGCCGGCTCGATGTCGCGGCGCTGGTGCGCGACGCCTGGTGGACGGCGCAGCGCACGGCGAAAGACGCAGCCATCGCGCGCGATCGTCTGGCGACGGCGCGCGATATCGGCAATGACATGAAGCGGCGCGTCGAGCTGGGCGAAAACGCCGCGCAGGACGAATTGCTCGCGCGCAATGAGACGCTCGCCGCCGAGACGGAAGTCGCGCAGACCGACGCCGCCGCCAAGGCCGCGCGCGCCGCCTATGAGGTGCTGACCGACGGCTCCACGCCGGATGGAACGCTGGAGGCGCCATTGCCGGCGCGCCCGCCGGAGGATCATCCCGCGCTGCGCGCGCCGATCGCCGCGCTCGCCAAGGCGCAGGCGCAGATGCGACTGATCGAGACGGGCTTCATCGACAATCCGGAGATCGCCATCTTCGGCCGCAATGAGCAAGGCACAGAGCCCGCCACCGAAGATCCGATCCGCTCCAACAATAATACGGTCGGCGTGCGCTTTCGCATTCCGCTGCCGACGCCCGGCCGCAATATTCCGCGCATCGCCGAGGCGCAGGCGGAATTCGATCGCGCCAACGCCGAATTCGGCCGCGCGCAGAGGTTCGTCGCCGCGGAGATCAACGCCGCCCGCGCCGCCGTCGCCGCAGCGCGACGCGCGGACGGCCTCTCGGCCAAGCGCCTTTCGGTCGCCAGCGAGCAGTTCGATCTCGCGCGGCGCTCCTTCCGGCTCGGCGAGATCAACGCTTTCGATCTCTATCGCGTGCGCCAATTGCAGCTCGACGCGCAGCGCGCGCGGGCGAGCGCGGCCATCGATCTCGGCGTCGCATTGTCACGCTTGAATCAAGCCTTCGGCTACGCGCCGACTCTGTGACGCGTTTCGCCCTTCTGCGAAGCGCGCCCCCCCTCCCCCAGCCCTCCCCCGCTACGCGGGAGAGGGAGCAGGCTCCGCGCTTCATCGCTATTTCGCGTAACGCTCGCCGCTCCCCTCTCCCGCGTAAGCGGGGGAGGGTGAGGGAGGGGGCGCGAGCCGCTTCCCTCCGAGAGATTACCCCTCGAGCCCCAGCGCCTGACGCACTTTGGCGGAATAGCCGTAGAGATCGCCGCGCAATTGCAGGCGTCCCGACTCGTCCACGAAAGCGGTGAAATATTCGATGTGGATCGGCAGCGGCCGCGCGAGATTTATGTAGCGCTCGCTGGAGCCGACGAGCTTGCGCACGCGCTCCTCCGGCCAGCCGCTATTTGGCCCAAGCACCGCCTCGGCGAGGCGGAAGGGCTGATCGACGCGCACGCAGCCATGGCTCAGAGCGCGATGCGCCGAAGCGAACAGCGCATGATTGGGCGTGTCGTGCAGATAGACGGAGAAGTCGTTCGGGAACATGAATTTGATGCGCCCGAGCGCGTTGGATTCGCCGGGCTTCTGCCGCACGAAAGTCTGCCCCTTGCGCGTGATCACCTCATAGCCGCGCGCGGCGATGGCGCCGAGGTCGCCGCCGAATTTGGGCAGCATCTCCTTCGTCAGAATCGACGGCGGCACGTTCCAATAGGGATTGACGATGATGAACTGCATTTTGTCGGAGAACAGCGGCGTCGGCGTCCCCTCCTTGCCGACGATGACGCGGGCGCGATGCGTGACATGTCCGTCGCGGACGAGAGCCAGCTCGAAATCGGGGATGTTCACCTCTATGCGGCTCTCGCCGAGCTCGCGCGGCAGCCAGCGCCAGCGCTCCATATTGGCGATGATCTCCGCCTCCACCTGCGCATTGGAGCGGCGCGGCGGCGCGCTCGGCGCCTCGCGGCCCGGGGCGGCGTCATGCGCGACCGAATGCGCGGCCTCGGCGAAACGCCTGTCGAGCTCCGGCAGGCCGGCGCTGCGCAGCTCCACGAGCTTTCCCCGCAGCGCGCGATAGCCTTCATGCGGCGGATTATAGTCTTGCAGCAAATCGCCCGCGCGCGATCCTGCGGCGGCGATCGTCGCGATCACGGCGCCGGCGTCCGGCAGAGCGGGATGCGCGCCGATGAGACGCGACAGACGCCGCGGATCGATGCGCCCGCCGGAGGCCTGAGCCGCATAGGCGACGACGGCCTCCGACAATGCGAGCTCATCCGCATCGCCGCCGAGCTTCGTCTCCGAAGGATAGGCCAGGCCGCGCAGATCGAGACCATCGTCGCGCGCGCGGCTCAGCCGCTCTATCGCGGCCGGCGCTGAGACGCGCCAGGCGCCGCCCTCGCGCCACAGCGGCTTATAGGCGCGCTGCGCATAAAAGGCGGCGACCGCCTTGCGACGCGCGCGCTGCTCTAGTCCGCGTGCGGCGCCGGCCCATGAGTCGAGCGCGAGCGCGAAAGCCCGCTGCTCCTCGCTGAGCAGCGCCTCGGCGACATCGAAGCCGCCAACGACGGGAAGCACGGCGAGCGCAGTGGAGTTGACGATAGGAAGCAGCGCCGATGTCGTCGGCGGCGCGAAGATGTCGGCCGGCGGCTCTTCCATGCGCAGCCAGGAGACCTCGAGCTGCCGCACCAGCGGCGGCGGCGCGACGGTGAGCGGCGCGCGGAAAGGCGCGCGCGGCTCGGCGGCGGCGCCGGAGGACGAACCGAGCCCGACTGCGAACGCCAAAACGGACGCACGCGCGAAACTGCCGCGGAACACCATGCTCTTCTGCCTCACGCCACCGGGCGGCGCCACGCTTTCACGCGGGCGATCCGCTCACCAATGCTCACGCGCGCCGCTCTCGACTCGCGCTTTACGTATATTAACGTAAACGGGTTAATGCTTGGAATAAGCTTCCGCGCCCCGCCGCCACAAAGATTGCCGTTCCATTAACGACGCGGCGGCGACGGAGTCGAGTTGCGGCTATCGCGCGCCCGTCTCGCAATTAGCTGGGCGCGACCTTTTGTAGCCGCCGCGCTTTCCGCCGCAAATTCAATTTGCTCGAGCGCTTCGCGCCATTCTGCCGCAGGCGCGCGCAATTGTCGGCGATGAAAGCGCGGCGCAATTTTCTCCACGACGATGCGCTGCGTCGTCGTCACAAAAAAAAATTGCACTGAGGGAGAATCGTCATGCACAGCAATGCGGAGCTCTTCAAAGCCGTCGCCGGCATCGTCGGCGCGCTCGCCTTCTTCATCGTCGTCCTTCACCAGCTCACCCGGCTGATCGGCTGAGAGCCTTCTCCTCGCGCGACTTCCCGGAGCGCCCCCCGGCGTCTCCGGGATTTTTCAAATCACGTAGATCCTGTCCGGCAGCTCCTCATGGCCGCCGGGCGGCACATGTTTCGACAAGAGCCGCGCGCATTCGCCGATCGCATCGACGAAACCATCGGCGACGCGCCCCTCGCGCACGCGCGCGAGCAGGAGATCGAGCGCCGCGCGCCAATCCTCCTGAGGAATTTTCGCCGCTATCCCCTCATCCGCGACGATGCGCGCATAACGCTCGCCGAGCGAGACGAAGATCAGCACGCCGGTGCGGTCCCTGGTCGCCGAAACGCCGCGCGTGAAAAATTGCTCGATCGCCGCGCGATGGGCGCGCTCGCGCTTGACGAAGCGCGGCGTCAGCGCGAGCCGCAAGGGCGGCAGCGAGAACAGCAGCGCCGCGCCGATGAAGACGAGAATCTGAATGGCCAGAATGAGCCGCACGCCGAGCTCGGTAAAAAAAACGAGCGGCCAGGGCGCGATGAGCGCGATGAGCGCCGCCAGCAGCGGCGGCACATAGGCGTAATCGGAGGAGCGGCGCGCCAAGACGCAGACGATCTCCCCCGCCGTGCGCCGCTCGGCGGCGGCGATCGCCTCCGCTATGCGCTCTTTATCCGCATCTGAAATCGGCATCACCAATCCCCCGAGGCGCCGCCGCCGCCCGACGAGCCGCCGCCGCCTGAAAATCCGCCGCCGCCATCGCCCCAAGAGGAGCCGCCGCCGCCCCAGGAGGAGCCGCCGGACCAGCTGTCGTTCGACGGCGGGAAATAGATGATCGGCCCGCGCCCGCCGCGATAGATGCGCCGCCCGCCGCCGCGGGCGTTGGCGAGCATGGAGAAGAAGACGAACATGAAGAGCAGGAAGATAATGAAGGGCACGATCTCGTCGAAGCCGGGCTCCTGATGCTCGGCGCGCACTTTCACGCGCTTCTCCCATTCAGCGGAATCACCGCTCAGCACCTCGACGATTCCATCGACGCCGCGCTCGATTCCGGCGCCGAAATCGCCGGTCTTGAACTTGGGCGTCACCGCCGTCGCGATGATGACCTTGGAGAGCGCGTCGGTAAGCGTCCCCTCGAGCCCATAGCCGACCTCTATCCGCATCTTGCGCTCATTGGGCGCGATGAGGAACAGCACGCCATTATTGACCTTCGCCTCGCCGAGCTTCCAGAAGCGGAACAGGCCATTGGCGAAAGTTTCTATATCCGTGTCCTGCAGCGACGGAACTGTGGCGACGACGAGCTGAATGCCGGACTTCTCCTCCAGCTCTTTCGATTTCGTCTCGACCGTCTGCCGCGCGGCCGGCGGAATGATATGGGCGTCGTCGACGACGCGGCCGGTGAGCGCAGGAAAATCGAGCGCAGCGAAAGCGAGAGCCGGCAGGAGGAGAAAGACCAGCAGAGCGAGGCTTCGTGTCCCTCGCATCGTGGCGAAAAAGCCGCGGCGACGCGAAGGCCACGAAGGAAGCGACTGCATGTGCGGCGATCTCCCGTGAAAAACAATTCTAGAACTTCACCGTGGGCGCCTGCTCCGCGCCGGCGTTGGCGGTGAATTCGGCGAGCGGCTTGGTTCCGGCGAAGACGGTCTTGGCCCAGAGCAGGGTCGGGAAGGTGCGCAGCGATGTGTTGAACTCCCGCGCCGCCTGAATGTAATCGCGCCGCGCCACATTGATGCGGTTCTCAGTGCCCTCGAGCTGTGACTGCAAGGCGAGGAAATTGGTGTTGGATTTCAAATCCGGATAGGCCTCGCTGACGGCGAGCAGACGCCCCAGCGCGCCGGAGAGCTGCGCCTGCGCCTCCTGGAACTGCTTCAATTTTTCCGGATCGGTGAGCTGCGAGACATCGACCTTGGCCTGCGAGGCGTGAGCGCGCGCCTCCGTCACCGCGATGAGCACGTCCTTCTCATGCTTGGCGTAGCCCTGCACGGTGGCGACGAGATTGGGGATGAGATCGGCGCGGCGCTGATATTGCGCCTCCACCTCGGCCCATTTGGCCTTGGCTTCCTCCTCCTGCGTCGGAATCGTGTTGTAGCCGCAACCCGATAGCGAGAGAGCGAGAAAGAGAGCGGCCAGCAGAGACGGCCGGCGGAGCGAAAAATTCATCCGAAAGTCTCCTCATGACGTCATCCGCCCCACCGAACGGAGCGCGCCCATTACTTAGGCTGCACATGAGGGCTTGGGAAGTGCGGGCGACGCCGGAAGGGGACGAGTGGTGGGTCGGTTTGGGTTTCGGCTTGATGACCCTTATGGGACCTTCTCTAGCGCTCGAACGGAGCCACGGGAATTCAGGGCCTTCGCTATGAAGCCTTGCATGAAAATTCACATAGTCTATCGTGACCTTCGTCGCTCTGTGGTCCTTTTTCGCTCGAGCGCATCTGTGTAGATGTTGGGCTGACGGAGACCACCCGGCCCTCAAACCGGGCGCTCGCCGTTGTGCGCTTCCGGAGCATAGTCGAAGCCGATATTGCGGCCGAATAATCCCCTCGGCTGAGGACGGAAGCATGTCATCACTGAATCTCCATTTCCTTGATGCCCGCGGCGCACTTACAAACCTTCGCAGTTGGCTTACGGCTTCTCTAAAAGAGAGCCACGATAGGGCGGTCGCCCTTATGCCGATTGGCCCCATCGATGTTATTGTGCAGACGGGAAAGCAGGTCATTCCCGAGAAAGGAATTCTCGGGTATTCGCCGGGGCCGGGAGTGATCTTCATCACTGTTGATCCTGATAATCCTGCCCTTTCTGCAAACTCAGAAGGATCATTTGAGCGAATGTTCGCCCATGAGCTTCATCATGCGGCTCGCTGGGAGGGACCAGGTTACGGGTCATCATTGGGGGAAGCATTGGTATCAGAGGGTCTGGCGGGCCATTTCGCTCGAGAAGTCTGGGCTGGCGCGCCTGAACCATGGGAACAACTCGATATCCGAGAAATCCGCCGTCATGTTCCCTTTGCGGCGCGAGATTGGGACCGCAAAGATTATAGCCACAGTGGTTGGTTTTTCGGTGTTGGCGAATTGCCTCGGTGGCTTGGATATTCACTGGGCTTTCAACTCGTCTCCCGGTTCATGGAGGAGCGGGTGGACCGCAAGGCTTCAAATTTGGCCAAAGCGGAGGCGCGAGCGTTTTTCGACAGCCTGACGAAAATCTGACAGGAATCGGGAGTCGCCACAGTCCGGCTCGCATGTCGGTCCGACGCAGCGACCAGCTCTTCCCGATGAAATCCGCTCCTAATGCTGTGGCGCACCGCGGGGCATTTCGATCCAAGCCGTCGCCTACGGAAGCGATGAATCCAGCCGAGCAGCCGCCGCTCTTTTCATGACGCTCCATTCGCACTAGCTTCGAGACCAGCTTGCAGTTTTCATCGCGACTCGCGCCGCCCCGAAAATGCGCGCGACCCGCAGCGGAGCCCCTTTCATGTCGACGGAAACCGTTCTCCAATCCTTGGACGCCGATCTGCCCGCGGCCACGGATCGCCTCTTCGATTTTCTGCGCATCAAATCCGTCTCGACCGATCCCGCCTTCGCCGGCGAATGCCGCCGCGCCGCCGATTGGCTCGCCGGCCAGCTGCGCGAGCTGGGCTATGAGGCGAGCGTGCGCGACACGCCCGGGCATCCGATCGTCGTCGGCCACGCCAAGGCCAAGCGGCCGGATGCGCCGCATGTGCTGTTCTACGGCCATTACGACGTGCAGCCGCCGGACCCGCTCGAGCTCTGGATCAGCGATCCTTTCGATCCGCGCCTCGCGCCGGGCAAGCAGGGCGAGGAGATCGTCGCCCGCGGCGCCTCGGACGACAAAGGCCAGCTGATGACCTTCCTCGAGGCCTGCCGCGCCTTTCAGCGTAATGGCGGCCTGCCCTGCCATATTACTTTCCTCTTCGAGGGCGAGGAGGAGACCGGCTCCCCCTCCCTGCCGGATTTCTTCGCCGCCAATCGCGAGGAGCTGTCCGAGCCGGCGCTGGCGCTCGTCTGCGATACCGGCATGTGGAACGCCAAAACGCCCGCCATCACCACAATGCTGCGCGGCCTGGCGCAGGAGGAGGTGATCCTCAAAGCCTCCGATCGCGATCTGCATTCGGGCATATTCGGCGGGCCGGTCATCAATCCGATCCATGTGCTCGCCAAGATCATCGGCGATCTCCATGACGCCGAAGGCCGCGTCACGCTGCCGGGCTTTTACGACGGCGTCGCCGAGCTGCCCGAGGAGATCGCCGCGCAATGGCGCGGGCTGGAGTTCGACGAGACGGCGTTTTTAAAGAGCGTCGGCGTCGCGCGCCCGGCCGGCGAGCGCGGGCGCAGCGTCATCGAGCAAGTATGGTCGCGCCCCACTTGCGACGTGAATGGAATCATCGGCGGCTACACCGGCCCCGGCGCCAAGACCGTGCTGCCGGCGCAGGCGAGCGCGAAAATCTCCTTCCGCCTCGTCGGGACGCAAGACCCGGAGAAGGTGCTGAGTTCATTCCGCGCCTTCGTGCGCGAGCGCCTGCCCGTGGACGTGCGCGCGGAATTCGTTCCCCATGGCGCCTCGCGCGCCTTGCAATTGCCCTTCGGCTCGGAGGCGCTCACGCGGGCGCGGCGGGCCTTGCAGGAGGAATGGGACAAGGAGGCGGCGCTGGTCGGCTGCGGCGGCTCCATCCCGATCGTCGGCGCCTTCAAGCGCGATCTCGGCATGGACACGCTGATGATCGGCTTTGCGCTCGAGGACGACCGCATTCATTCTCCAAACGAAAAATACGCCTATAGTTCTTTCAAGAAGGGCTCCCGCTCCTGGGTCCGCGTCCTCGCCGCTCTGGCGGCGTGACATCCGGCGACGGGCCGTCATCGCGAGCGACGCGAAGCGATCCTTCAGCCGTAGGGCGGCCCCTGGATCGCTTCGTCGCTGCGCTCCTCGCGATGGCGCCCCGATGAAAGGGAGGGGGATCGAATGGGGCTCCGCGCATCACGACCAGAGCCCCGGCCGGCGAGCGATTTCGCGCCGCTCTCCGATCGCGAGGCGGCGGCGTGCCTCGCGCATTTCGGCGCCAATGAGCTGGAGCAGCCCGCGCAACGCTCTTGGCTGCTGATCGCTTTCGCCGCATTGCGCGAGCCCATGTTCGCGCTGCTCATCGTCGCGGCGCTGCTCTATCTGGCGCTCGGCGATATTCATGAAGGCCTGCTGCTCACAGCGGGCGCCTTTCTCTCCATCGGTCTGGTGGTGGCGCAGGAGACGCGCAACGAGAATGCGCTCGCGGCTCTGCGCAGCCTCGCGGCGCCCAGCGCCCGCGTGCTGCGCGCCGAAGGCGAGCGGCGCATTCCGGCGCGCGAGATCGTCCCCGGCGACATTGTGCTCGTCGGCGAGGGCGAGCGCGCGCCGGCCGATGGCGCGCTGCTGCGCGGCGACGTCCTCTCAGTGGACGAATCGGCGCTGACCGGCGAATCGGCGCCGGTCTGGAAAGCTCCCGCGACGCTGGTGGACCCGCTGGTCGATCCCGAGCCCGGCGAGGAGGCGCCCTTTCTCTTCGCCGGCACGCTGGTGACGCTCGGACAAGGCGCGATGCTGGCGACGCGCACCGGACGCGCGACGCGGCTCGGCCGCATCGGCCGCTCGCTCGAATCGATCGAGCCGGAGGAGACGCCGCTGCAAAAGAGCACCGGCCGCGTCGTCGCGATCTTCGGCGCGCTGGGCATAGGCTTCTGCCTTCTCGTGGCGCTCGCCTATGGCCTCGCCTTCGGCGACTGGATTCAAGCGGGGCTGACGGGAATCACACTCGCCATATCGCTGACGCCGGAAGAATTCCCCATGGTGCTGGCGGTGTTTCTGGCGCTCGGCTCCTATCGTCTGGCGCGGCGCAATGTGCTGGCGCGCCGCTCGGCCGTCATCGAGACGCTGGGCGCGACGGACGTGCTCTGCGTCGACAAGACCGGCACGCTGACGCAAAACCGCATGGAGGCGGCGTTTTTCCTGCGCGGCGCGGACATGTGGCGGCCGGGCGAAGCCGCAATGCCCGACGAGATCGCGCCATTGCTGGACGCCGCTTTGCGCGCCAGCGCCGCCGATCCCTCCGATCCGATGGATCGCGCTTTGCATCGCCTCGCCAGCGATCCGCCCGCGAGCGCGGCGATCACGCGAAGCTTTCCGCTGCGGCCGGAGACGCTCGCCTTCGTGCAGACATGGCGCGCGGCCGACGAAGGCCTCGCCTCCTTCGCCAAAGGCGCGCCGGAGGCGATCGCCGGCCTCTGCCGCCTGGACGCCGATGCGCTGCGCCTTCTGACCGCCGAGGTCGCGACAATGGCGGCGCATGGGCTGCGCGTTCTCGCCGTCGCCACACATCAAGGGCCATTGCCGCGCGAGGACGCCCCCGGCTCGGGCGTTTTCGCGCTCGACGGGCTCGTCGGCTTTCTCGACCCGCTGCGCGAGGATGTCCCCGAAGCCGTCGCGCTGGCGGCGCGCGCCGGAATTCATGTGGTGATGATCACCGGCGATTATCCGGCGACGGCGCTCGCCATAGCGCGTCAGGCCGGAATAGAGGCGCAGGCCGGCGCGCTGAGCGGCGCCGATATCGCCGCTCTGGACGAGGCCGCGCTGGATGAAGCCGTCGAGACCACGCGCGTCTTCGCGCGCATCCGCCCGGAGCAGAAGCTCGCTCTGGTGGAGGCATTCAAACGCAACGGCCATATCGTCGCCATGACCGGCGACGGCGTCAACGACGGCCCGGCTCTGCGCGCGGCGCATGTCGGCGTCGCCATGGGCCAGCGCGGAACCGATGTCGCGCGCGAGGCGGCTTCGATCGTGCTGCTCGATGATCGTTTTGCCTCCATCGTCGCGGGCGTGCGCAGCGGGCGGCGCATCTTCGCCAATCTGCGCAAGGCGCTGATCTTCGTGACCGCCATCCATGTGCCCATCGCCGGCCTCGCGCTCACGCCCATTTTGTTCCTGCTGCCGCCTGTGTTCTATCCCGTACATGTGGTGGCGCTGGAGCTCATCATCGATCCGATTTGCGCGCTCGTCTTCGAGGGCGAGCCAGCCGAACGCCATATGATGGAGGAGCCGCCGCGCTCTCCCGCCGAGCCTTTGTTCGGCCTGCGCCAGATCGGCGCCGGCTTTCTCGACGGCGCGGTTCTGCTCGCGGCGCTGCTCTGCGTCTATTTCGTCTCGATGCGGGCCGGCGAGAGCGAAGGGGAGACGCGCGCGCTGGTCTTCGTCGGCCTCGTCATCGGCAATCTGTCCATGGCCTTCGCCTCCGCCGCCGGACCGGGAACCGCTCTTTTCGACAAGCGGCGCGTCGCCTTCTGGATCATAGCGACGATCACGACGCTCGCGCTCGCGCTGATCGTCTATCTTCCAGCGGTAGCTGAACTGTTCCGCTTCGCGACGCCGGAACCGAAGGCGCTCGCCTATGTCGTCGCGACGGCGCTGGTCGCCGGCGGCTGGTCGGGAGTATACAAGGCCGTTCGCAGACGCCGAGGACGATGATCCTCGCGGCCGACGCAGCTTCTCTCAGAGAAGCGGCAGCTCACCGGAATCGCAATGCCCTCACCCGACACGCCGCACGCCGCCGATTTCCGTCCCTCGCCCAATCACAATGAGCGGCTGACGCCCATCTCCGCGCTGATCCTGCATTACACGGGCATGCCGACGGCGGCTTCGGCCCTGGCGCTGCTCACCAGCGCCGAAGCGCAGGTCTCCTCACATTATTTCGTCGATGAGGACGGGACCATTCTGCAGCTCGTGCCGGAGGCGCGCCGCGCCTGGCACGCCGGCCGCAGCTTTTGGGCCGGCGAGACCGATCTGAACTCCGCCTCCATCGGCATAGAGATCGTCCATCCCGGCCATGACGATCCGCGCCCCTTCCCGGACCGCCAGATCGAGGCGGTGGCGGCGCTGTGCCGCGATATTTGCGCGCGGCAGGGCATAGCGCCGCGGCGCGTGCTCGCCCATTCGGACATCGCCATCGGCCGCAAGATCGACCCCGGCGAGTTCTTCCCCTGGAAGACGCTGGCCGAGCTGGGCGTCGGCCATTATGTCGAGCCCGCCGCCATCACAGGCGGCGCTGCGCTGGAGACCGGCGCGCGCGGCGACGCGGTGAGGCGATTGCAGCAGGCGCTGGCCGATTACGGCTATAAGATCGACGTCACCGGCGATTACGACCAAGCCTGCGCCGGCGTGGTCGCCGCCTTTCAGCGGCATTTCCGCCCCGCCCTGGTCGACGGCCGCGCCGATTCCTCCACCATAGCGACCTTGCGCGCGCTGGCGGGAGCGAGCGCATGAGCGAGAAAAAATTCGTCGTCGTCACCGGCGTCTCCACCGGCATAGGCTACACGCTGGTGGAGGCGCTGACGGCGCAGGGCTTCCATGTCTTCGGCAGCGTGCGCAACCCGGCCGACAGCGCGCGGCTGCGAGCGCGCTTCGGCGCGGCGAGCTTCACTCCGCTCCTCTTCGACGTGACCGACGCCGCCGCAGTGGCGCAGGCGGCGCGGGAGACCGAGTGGCGGCTCGACGGAGCGAGCCTCGCCGGCCTCGTCAACAACGCCGGGGCGGCGTTTCCGGCGCCGCTTCTCTATCAGCCGATAGAGGAGGTTCGCCTTCAGCTCGAGGTCAATGTGATCGGCCAGATCGCCGTCACCCAGGCTTTCGCGCCTCTGCTCGGCGCGCGCCCGGAAAAGCGCCGCGGCCCGCCCGGCCGCATCGTCAATATGAGCTCGGTGGCGGGCAGCTTCGCCTCGCCCTTTCTCGGCGCCTATGCCGCCTCCAAACATGCGCTCGAGGGCTTGTCCGACTCGTTGCGGCGCGAGCTGATGATTTTCGGCGTCGATGTTGTCGTCATAGAGCCGGGCGTGATCGCCACGCCCATATGGGACAAGGCCGAGAGCGCCGATTTCGGCCGCTATGATTCCACCGTCTACGGCCCCTCCGCCCGCAGGCTGCAGAAATGGGCGGTGGAGAAGGGCCGGCTCGGGCCGCCGCCGGAGCGCGTCGCCACCGCCGTGCTGCGCGCGCTGACCGAGAAGCGGCCCCCGGCGCGCATTCGCGTCGTGCCGAACTATCTATTGGATTGGCTGCTGCCGCGCCTGCTGCCGGCGCGGCTGGTGGACCGCATCCTCGCCAAGCGCATGGGGCTGCTGCCGCCGGCCGAGGCGTTCCACCCTCCCCTTCAGGGGGAGGGTCGGCCGGCGAAGCCGGACGGGGTGGGGTGAAGCTCGCGAGACTCGGCGCGTCACACCCTCCCGAGCGCCTGCGGCGCTCGACCTCCCCCCTCCAGGGGGAGGTGGAAGCTCCCGCTCCCACGAGGAGTCGGCTGCCGACCTATCGCTTTGCCGCCAGCTTGACGCGAGACGCGTTCCGGCCCACCAAGGGCCAAATCCCATCGAGGGGACAAGACCGACGATGACCGACGAAATCGAGACCCGCCTTCCCGACCCCATCTCCGCCGAGCCGGCGCCGCGCCATAGGACGGCGGCGGTGACGATCGGCCGGGGGCCGCGCGCGGTGACGATCGGCGGCGGCGCCCCAATCGTCGTCCAGTCCATGACCAATACCGACACGGCCGATGTCGACTCCACGGTCGCGCAGATCGAATCGCTGGTCCGCGCCGGCTCGGAGCTGGTGCGCATCACCGTCGATCGCGACGAGGCCGCCGCCGCCGTGCCGCATATTCGCGATCGTCTCGCGCAGAAGAATATCGACGTCCCGCTGATCGGCGATTTCCATTACATCGGCCACAAGCTGCTCGCCGATCATCCGGCCTGCGGCGAAGCGCTCGAAAAATATCGCATCAATCCCGGCAATGTCGGCTTCAAGGAGAAGAAAGACCGGCAATTCGGCGCGATCGTCGAGCTGGCCATAAAGCATGGCAAGGCGGTGCGCATCGGCGCCAATTGGGGCTCGCTCGACCAGGAGTTGCTGACCCATTTGATGGATATCAACGCCAATTCCGCCGCGCCGCTCGACATGCGCGCGGTGACGCGCGAGGCGCTGGCCCGCTCGGCGCTGATCTCCGCCGAGCGCGCCGAGGAGATCGGCCTCTCGCGCGACAAGATCGTCATCTCGGCCAAGGTCTCCGCCGTGCAGGACCTCATCGCCGTCTATCGCATGCTGGCGCTGCGCAGCGACTATGCGCTGCATCTCGGCCTCACCGAGGCCGGCATGGGATCGAAGGGCGTGGTCGCATCGGCGGCGGCGCTGGGCGTGCTGCTGCAGGACGGCATAGGCGACACGATCCGCGTGTCGCTGACGCCGGAGCCCGGCGGCGACCGCGCCAATGAGGTGCGCGTCGCGCAAGAGATTTTGCAGACGATGGGCTTTCGCACCTTCGTGCCGCTGGTCGCCGCCTGCCCCGGCTGTGGCCGCACCACCTCCACCGTGTTTCAGGAGCTGGCGCGCGATATTCAGTCGCATATTCGCGACCGCATGGCCGTCTGGCGGCAGGATTATCCGGGCGTCGAGACGCTGAATGTCGCGGTGATGGGCTGCATCGTCAACGGGCCGGGCGAGTCGAAGCACGCCGATATCGGCATTTCGCTTCCCGGAACGGGCGAGGCGCCGACGGCCCCCGTCTTCATCGACGGCAAGAAGGCGATGACCTTGCGCGGCGAGGGCATAGCGGAAGAATTCACCCGCATCGTCGAGGATTATGTCGCCGGCCGTTTCGGCGGCGCCGACAAGGGCGAAGCGGCGGAATAATCAGCCGAGCGCCGCCGCCACCGCGCGCAGATCGCGCCAGGCGCGGCGCTTCATCGCCGGCGTCCTGAGCAGGCTGGCGAGCGATGGCACGAGCAGCGCGCGCACAGTCCCGACGCCGCAATCATAATCGAACCAAGCGTTGCGATAGCGCGCGACATCCGGCGAGCCGAGCGCGGCGCGGGCGGCGAAATCGCCGAGGATCAGCAGAGCGCGCGGGGCGGCCAGCTCCACATGGCGGCGCAGGAAGGGCAGCAGCGCCGCAATCTCCACGGGGCTGAGCTCGCGCGCGCCGGGCGGACGCCAAGGGGTCGCATAGGCGAGATAGGCGCTGGAGCGGTCGCGCCGGATCGCGCGCAGCATATTGTCGAGCAGCCGCGCCTCCGGCCCGACGAAAGCCTCGCCGCCGCGCTCCTCCTCCTCGCCGGGCGAGAAATCCAGAACCATGAGAGGCGCGCTGGCCACGCCGGCCGCGAAGAGAAAATGCCCGGCCGTCGCCTTCAGCGCGCAGCCGTCGAAACCCGCGAGCCGCTCCTGCAATTCCTCGATCGTCCGCGCCGCGCCCGCAGCGTCGCGGGCGGCGCGGGCGGCCTCTTCGGTAAAGACGGGAGCGGCGGAGCGCAGGGAGCGAGTCTCCCGCGCCGGCGGCTCGGCCCGACGCGCGGGCGCGGGTGTGGGCGCGACTATGGACGGAGGCGCGACGGCGCGGGCCGGCGGCGGCGCGGCGCTCTCGGCGAAACGGTCATGCGGCGTCTCGTCGATCGCTATGTCGACGCCGATCGACACATACCAATCGACGAGCGCGGCGAGCCCCGTCTCCAAGGAAAGATCAGCGTCAGCGGACATGGCCGGGAGATTAGAGCAGAAGCGCGAAAAGGTGAAGGCGCGCGAGACGTGAGGCGCGCCCCCGAGGCGGGGCTGCGCGTCTCGCCCCTCCCCGCGCGCGAATGCGTAGATTATCGAGCTTCGCGACGCAGCGGCTCCGCAATAGGCTGGAACAAAATCAAGAATGTGCCGAGGGTGGAAACAGCGTTCAAAAATCACTGCTCACATAGAGAACTCACATGATCGACCTGATCGAAACCGTCGCGAAATCGCTGTTCGCGAAATTCGGGTCCAATCCGAAACTTTGGGATGGAGCTACGCTCAGCGAGCGCGAGAGATTCCGCCATGCGGCGGAAGATATACTGCAAGAGTTCGCCTCGCTCGCGCCCGTCGAGACGGCGGAGCTGGTCGAAAAAATCCGCGAGACGCGGATCACGCGTCTCGGATTTCTCTATATGGCCTATGCGCTGAACACCTCGGAAGCCGCCGCGCTGCTCACTTTTCGGGCGCTCGGCCGGGCCGAGTGCTGAAATCTTTCCGCGACTCGATCCGAACCGAAAAACACTCTAGCAGCAGCGCATCGCGCGCCGGCCGCCTTCGCCGAAACGGCTGGCCTGACGCTCGAGGAAGAACTCCTCGTGCGTCATCGTCGGCTCGTCCGGATGATTGGCGCGCCGATGCGCGAGATAGGCCTCATAATCCCCCTGCCCGATCATCAGCCGCGCGCCGTCGCGCAGCTTCCGCCCGAACTTGGCGAGATCAAGCGCGGGCAATCCGCAGATCGTGCAGCTCATCGCTCGTCTCCCTGGTGGTGACGCTGGTCGCGCGCCGCGCCTCGCCGATCGCCCGCAGGCCGAAGAACAGCATCGACAATACGAGCGCGATGAAGATGGCGCAGAGCGTCGTATTCACATAATCGTTGAAGATGATGCGGCTCATCTCGGCGGCGGTCTTGGCCGGCGCGAGCAGTCTGCCCTCCGCCGCCGCGGCCGAATAGCGCGACGCATGGGCGAGGAAGCCGATCTTCGGATCGGGATGGAAAATCTTCTCCGCGCCCGCCGTCAGCGTGCAGATATAGAGCCAGGCCGCCGGCGCCGCGGCGATGAAGGCGTAACGCTCCCGCTTCATGCGGAACAGCACCACTGTGCAGAGCGTGAGCGCTATGGCCGCCAGCATTTGATTGGCGATGCCGAACATGGGCCAGAGCGTGTTGATGCCGCCGAGAGGATCGATGACGCCCTGATAGAGGAACCAGCCCCAGCCGGCGACGGCGAGCCCCGTTGCGCCGAAATTGGGAATCCAGGCGCGCGTATGCTTGAAGCGCGGCCAGAAGGTTCCGACGAGATCCTGAATCATGAAGCGCGCGACCCGCGTGCCGGCGTCCACAGTGGTGAGGATGAACAGCGCCTCGAACAGAATGGCGAAATGATACCAGAAGGCGGTCATCGAGGAGCCGCCGATCGCCCCCGACAGGATTTTCGCCATGCCGACGGCGAGCGTCGGCGCGCCGCCCGCGCGCGAGAGCACCGTCTTCTCGCCGACCTCGGCCGCCGCATGGCTCAGCGCCTCCGGCGTGATGACGAAGCCCCAGGACGAGATGGTCTGCGCCGCCGTGTCGACCGTGGAGCCGATGACAGCGGGCGCGCTGTTCATGGCGAAATAGACGCCCGGATCGAGCACGGTGGCGGCGACCAGCGCCATTATGGCCACAAAAGACTCCATCAGCATCGCGCCATAGCCGATGAAGCGGATCTGCGCCTCGTCGCCGATCATCTTGGGCGTGGTGCCGGACGAGACCAGCGCGTGAAAGCCGGAGATGGCGCCGCAGGCGAGGGTGATGAACAGGAAGGGAAAGACGCTGCCCGCGAAGACCGGGCCGGTTCCGTCGATGAAGCGGCTGACCGCCGGCATTTTCAGCTCGGGCGCCACATAGAAAATGCCGAGCGCGAGCGAGGCGATGGTGCCGATCTTCAGAAAGGTGGAGAGATAGTCGCGCGGCGCGAGCAGGAACCACACCGGCAGCACAGAGGCGACGAAACCATAGCCGATGAGCATGAAGGCGAGCGCCTCGCCTTTGAAGGTGAAGAGCGCGGCGAGCGCCGGCGTCTCGGCGACAGTGCGGCCGAGCGCAATGGAGCCGATGAGCAGCACGAAGCCGATCACCGACATTTCGAAAATACGGCCGGGACGCAAATAGCGGCCATAGACGCCCATCAGCACGGCGATGGGCAGAGTGGCGAAGACCGTGAAGAAGCCCCAGGGGCTGTCCGCCAGCGCCTTGACGACGATGAGCGCCAGCACGGCGAGCAATATGACCATGATGGTGAGAATGCCGACCATGGCGACGATTCCGGCGGCCGGGCCGAGCTCCGTCTTGATGAGATCTCCGAGCGAGCGCCCGTCGCGCCGCGTCGAGATGAACAGCACCACGAAATCCTGCACCGCGCCGGCGAAGACGACGCCGGTGAGCAGCCAGAGCGTGCCGGGCAGATAGCCCATTTGCGCCGCCAGCACCGGGCCGACCAGCGGCCCCGCCCCGGCTATGGCCGCGAAATGATGGCCGAACAGCACATATTTGTCGGTCGGCACATAATCGAGCCCGTCATTGTGGCGATGCGCCGGCGTCTTGCGCTGCGGATCGAGGCCGAGCACGCGCTCCGCGATGAACAGCGAATAGAAGCGATATGCGACGAGATAGACGCAGATCGCCGCCGCCACCAGCCACATTGCGTTGACGGTCTCGCCCCGCGCCATCGCCAGAGTGAAGAGCGAGAAAACGCCGAGCGCGACGATTGCGGTCCAAAGGGCGATGGAGCCGAGCTTGCGGCCCGGCGTGACGAGTGGGAGGGACATAGCGCGAGCCTCGGCGTTTCCAGGAAAAGCCTGGGGACGAGATCGTCACCCGGCATTTTTCCCATGAAATAGGCCAAAGGCGCCCGCCGCGTCCAGCCGCGAGGGTCGCGCGCCGCCCTCTCTCGGCGGCGGGACGCGTCATCGGGACACGCCGCTCGTTTGGAACCTTTTGAAGGTCCGCAGATTGAATGGCTCGGGCGACGAATTCTGCACAGGAGACGCTTATGCACTGCGGAGATTGTCGTTTTTGGCGCCAGCCGGACAACCAATGCCGCCGCAACGCCCCACTGCCCATGCGCGGCCATGAGGGAACCATGGACACGGCATGGCCCCTCGTGACTGCGGAGGATTGGTGCGGCGAATACCAGCCCGGTTACATCGATCGGACCAGCATGCCCGCGGAAGCGCGGGCGCGCGCCCAGCCCCAGCACAAGGAACGCGCCCAGCACTGACGACGCGTCGAAACGGGCGCGGCCTTCTCGGGGCTCAATTTCCCGAGGTCTGCACAGGCGCGGCCGCGCCGCTATAGGACACGCGCCAGATCGTCCCATTGCCGTCCTCGCTCACCAGCAGCGAGCCGTCGCGCGCCACGGCGACATCGACGGGGCGGCCCCAGACGCGCGTGTCGTCCACGACGAAGCCGGTGAGAAAATCCTGATACTCGCCGTTCGGGACGCCATCCTTGAAAGAGAGGCGCACGATCTTGTAGCCGGTGCGCTTGGCGCGGTTCCAGGAGCCGTGCAGAGCGACGAAAGCGTCGCCCTTATACTCCGCCGGGAACTGGCCGCCGTCGTAGAAGGCGATGCCGAGCGGGGCCGAATGCGGCTGGAACAGCACATCGGGAACGGTGATCTTGCTCGAGAGATCGGGACGCTCGCCGGCGTGGCGGGGGTCCTCATGCGCGCCGATGTAGTGCCAGGGCCAGCCGTAGAAGGCTCCCTCCTTCACGCGCGTGGCGTAATCGGGCGGCAGATCGTCGCCGAGCATGTCGCGCTCATTGACGACGCACCACAGATCGTCGGTCCCCGGCCGCAATTGCAGGCCGGAGCAATTGCGCAGCCCATTGGCGACATTGCGCCGGCTCTTACCTTCCGGGTCTATGGCGAGCACTGTCGCGCGCTCGAATTCGGCGCCGGCGCTCGCGCCCTGCCCATGCGCCGCCTCGAGCTGCGCGACCTCCTGCGCGGAAGGGCGCGGATGGCCTTCGGCGACATTGGTCTTGGAGCCGACGGAGACATAGAGCGTCTTGCCGTCGCGCGAGAAGACGAGATCGCGCGTCCAATGGCCGCCATCGGCGCCGGGCAGGGTCGCGATCGTCTCGGCGGGGCCGGAGGCGGCGAGATCGCCGTTCTTATAAGGGAAGCGCAGCACTTTCGTCGGCGTGCCGACATAGACGAAGCGCGGCTCCGGCCCCGGCGGATAGAAGGCTATCCCATAGGGACGCTCGAGTTCCGAGGCGAAGACATGGGACGAGGCCGGCGCGATTTTTCCATCCTGGAGGCGAAAGACGCGGAGCCGGCCGCCGACGCTCTCGGTGACGAAAATATCGCCATTGGGCGCATGGCGAATGACGCGCGGGCCTTGGAGGCCGGAGGCGAATATCTCCGCCGAAAAGCCCGCGAGGGTCTTGGGCGCGGCGCCGTCCGGCCGCGCGACCACCTGCGAGCGCGCGGCGGTCGGCTCGCTGGCCAGCGGCGCGGGCAAATCCTGCACGGTGATCTTGCGCCAGCTTCCCGGCGCGTCCTGTCGCCAATCGCTGAAGGCGGCGGGACCGACGAGGCGGCGCGCCGCCTCCGATTGCGCAAAGACGTGACCGGCGAAGGCGAGGCCGGCGACAGCGCCGGCGAGGAGAAGTGACGGGGCGAAACTCTTCATTGCGGCCTCTCTCGAAACAGAGCCGCAGTCTAGCGCGCGATAATCACATTTAGAAGATAGAATTAAAGGCGTCGACGCGCGCCCCTTCCTGCGGCGGACTGCCGGTGCTATTCGACCGCCTCCGACGAAAGAGAAGGAAAAACCATATGAGCGAGATCTGGCTGGCCACGGGCGAAGCGACGGTTCTGGCGGCGGACGGGCAATATACCGACGCCATGCCCGAAGTCATGATCGGCAGCGTGAAAGGCCCGGTGGGGACGGCTTTCGCCTCCATGACGGGACAGGTCGCGGGCCATCCGCGCATGTTCGTCATTCGCGATCTCAATCAGCAGGTGCGCCCCGCCACCATGATGACGACCAAGATGACGGTGCGCTCCAATGATTACGTCGAGCTGCTCGGCGGCGTCGTGCAGGCGGCGACCGGCGACGCCATCGTCGATGCGGTTTCGGAAGGAATCATTCCGAAAGATCAGGTGAATGATCTGGTCATGATCATCATGATCTGGCTCGATCCGCGTTGCGCCACCGATCCCAATCTCGATCGGCGCGATCTCTATCGCACCAATTACGAGGCGACGAAGCTGGCGATTTCCCGCGCTTTGAAGGGCGAGCCGACGATCGACGAGCTCATCGCCAACCGCAAGACGGTGACGCATTATGCGCTGGAGGGCGTGTTCGACGAGTGATTTTGCGCAGCCGGCATTGCAAAAATCGAGCATCGCGCCGATTGCGAATCACTTCTCGAAGCGTTAGCAAACGAATCCTCACATGGCGCGTCCGATGCGACGCGTCTCTTTTCGGTTCGAGGGAGATTTGCGATGGCCAAGGCGAAGAGCGAGAAGCCTGCGGCGGTGGCCAAGAAGGCCAAGAAGCCCGAAGCCGCTGCGGTTCGTCCTGTGAAGGAGAGCCTGACCAAGTCCGCTCTGATCAATCTGCTCGCCGAGCAGAACGAGCTTCCGCGCAAGACCGCCGCTGCGGTCTACGCCACGCTCGAGGAGGTGTTCCTCGGCTCCGTGCATCCGCGCGGCGTCGGCGAGTTCACCCTGCCCGGCCTGCTGAAAGTGTCGCTGCGCAAGGTTCCGGCGCGCAAGGCCGGCACTCTGGTGCGCAATCCCGCCACGGGCGAGATGGTCAAGGCCGCCGCCAAGCCGGCGAGCGTGCGCGTGAAAATCCGCGCCCTCTCCAAGCTGAAGACGGCCGCCACGCCCTGATCTTTCCTCGAGGGCTTCTTAGAGCGAGCCCGAAGGCTCGCGGTCCGAGGCTACGGCCTCGCACCGCGAGCCTTCGGGCTCGTTTCGTTTTCCGGCGGCGCGCGATCTCGCGCGGTCACGCGGCGCGCGCCTTTCCGGCGCGGTTCTTGGTGAGCCAAGGGCTCCAGGGCTGCGGCGCGATCAGCCCGTCCCCGACGAAGACCGGAGCGATGCCTCCGCGCGCGACCCGGCCGATGAAAGCCGGCTTGTGCAGATGCTGCGTCTCGGCGTCCAGCCTCAGGGAGAAGCCGCTCGGCGCGCGGAGCGCATGCAGCGGCAACGCGCGGCGCACCGCCGCGACATCGACGGAGCCCGCAGCGGCGACCGCCGCGCGCCATAGCTCGAAGCCGAGATAGCTCGCCTCCATCGCGTCATTGGTCGTGGCGTCGGGCGCGTTCTTATAGCGCCGCCATTGCTCGACGAAGCGGTGATTCTCCGGGCGGTCGATCGCCTGGAGGTAATTCCAGGCGACATAGAGCCCGTCGATATCGCAATGAGCGAGCGCCGGCAGCTCCGCCTCGCCGATCGACAGCGACAAGGTCGGCGCGAAAGCGACATCGCCAAGCGCGCCGAAAAAGCGCAGATTGGCGTCGCCGCTCACCGTCGAGACGATCGCCGCGCCGGACCGGGCGGCGAAGCGACGCGCGTCTCTGGCGATGGCGCGCCAATCCTCGAGGCCGGACGGCGCATAGATTTCGGCGATATCGGACGCATCCGCGCCATGCGCGGCGAGATAGGCGCGCAGAATGACGTTGGTGACGCGCGGATAGACGTCGTCATTGCCGATGAGCAGAAAGCGCCGCGCGCCGAGGCCTTTCAGAAAGTCCACGGCGGGGATCGCCGTCTGGCTCGGCGTGCCGCCAGAGTAGACGATATTGGGCGAACGCTCCTCGCCCTCATATTGGCTCGGATAGAAGAGCAGGCCCTTGGCCTTTTCGACCACCGGAAGCACGGCTTTGCGCGAGGCGGAGGTCCAGCAGCCGAAGATCGCCGCGACGCCGCGCTCCTCCAAGAGAAGGCGCGCCTGCTCGGCGTAGAGGGCGGGATCGGAGCGCGGATCGAGGATCACCGCCTCGAGCGGGCGTCCGAGGAGGCCGCCCTGCGCATTGCAGCGCTCGACCAGCATCGTCAGCAGCTCCTGCAGCGGCCGCTCGCTGCTCGTCATCGTGCCGGAGAGCGAATGCAATATTCCGATGCGGATCGCGCCATTGTCGAGATCGGCGAAATAGCGATCGACAGCGCAAACGAGGCTCTTCGAGCTGTCGAGCAGCGTCTCGGCGGCGGCGAGCGCCGAGCGGCCGGCGGAATGCGCCTGCGCGACGGCGCCGCCGACATCCGGCAGCGGCTCGCCAACGCCGCGGGCGACGAGGGACGCGCGCGCTCCTATGCCTTCGAGATCGGCCGCCTCCCGGCTCAGAGTGTCGGCGAGGTCGCGATTGACGCCGGCGACCGCCTCGACGCTCGTCGACACTTCGGCGATAGCGCCGACCGTCTCCTCCACCGCGAAACGTATGGAGTCGATCTGCATCTCGATTTCGGCGGCCGCGCGCGAGGTTTGATTGGCGAGCGTTTTCACCTCGCTCGCCACCACGGCGAAGCCGCGCCCGCTCTCGCCGGCGCGCGCCGCCTCTATGGTCGCATTGAGCGCGAGCAGCGAGGTCTGGCCGGCGATCGACTGGATGAGCTTGCTCACTGCGCCGATGCGGCCGGCGGCGGCGGCGAGACCGCGCACGATTTCTTCCGCGCGCGTGAGATCGGCGGCGCTGCGATCGGCCGCCCGGCGCGCCGCCGTCACCTGGAGCGAGGAGCGCGCGACGAGGCCGATGATGGCGTCCCGCGCCGCCAGCGCCAGTCCGTCGACATCTTCCGCCGCAGTGGCGGCGGCGACGGCCGCATCGGAGAGACGGCGGCGGAGCATATCGCCATTGCAGGCGGCGCAGTCGCCCGCCGCCGACCGCACGCCGGCGTCGGCGACGGTGAGCGCATCTTCCGTCGCCTCCGCGATTTGGCTCAGCCGCCGCAGGAAGAAGGCTCGGCCGGCCTCGCGAATCGACTGCTCCGCCGCGCGGCTGCGCTCGGCGACGGCGAAAGCGTCGGCGGCGATCAAAGCGCGACGCAGCTCCTCCGCGACGCCGCGGAGCCGCGCCGCCGAACGTCCGCTCGCGGGCGGAAAAGGCGCGTAGCGATCACCCGCGGCGATTTTCTCCAAGCCTGCGATCTGCGCCGAGAGGCGGCGCTCGATCGCGCTCGCCGCCGCGAAAGCGGCGAGCGCCGCCGCGGCCCAGCAAAGCAGCGGATCGCCGCCGGCCCAGCCGAGGACGAGGGGTGTGAAGCAAGCGGCGAGAGTCGCCGCGAGGAGATAGGCGCAAGGAAGTTTCCCGGCCGAGCTGTCCGCCATGGATCGCACACTTCGCTATGAGTTTGAAAATTTGCACGTAATCTCGCTACACAACGGTTACCAACACCTTTCGATGTCCGATCTTTCCCGATCGATCGTCGCCGCCGCTCCTCGAATGGGGAATGGAAGCGCGTGACTCGCCTCGGCCGGCGGTTTATTCCCGGGTGGGATCGGGAGCTTTGCCGAATGAGCCGCTTTTCGAAACGCGTTCGTCTTCCGTCGTTCGCCCTCTGCCTCGCCCTCGCGACGGGCGGCTGCGGCGGGCGCCCCCATGGCGTGCTGACCCCGCAGCCGCAAACGGCGGGGACGAGCCGCGTCGAATTGCTGGTCGCCACCACGCGCAGCGATCGCGGCGCAGAGCCGGGAGATCTCTTCACCGGCGAGCGTGGCAAAGGCCTCGCCTTCGCCGATATCGCCATCTCCATTCCGCCGGACGGCGCGCGCCAGATCGGCGAGGTGCAATGGCCCGACTCTTTGCCGGGCGACCCCTCCCGCGAATTCGTCACCCTCCGCGCCGATCTGCTCGGCCAGCAGGAGGCGGCGCGCCGCTTCGACGCGCGCATCGTCAAGACGCCCAAGCGTCAAGCTCTGGTCTTCGTCCACGGCTTCAACACACTCTTCGCCGAGGCGGTCTATCGCCTCGCGCAGATCGTCCATGATTCCGGCACGAGCGCGCTGCCGGTGCTGTTCACCTGGCCCTCGCGCGGCAAGCTGCTCGACTATGGCTATGACCATGAGAGCGCGAGCTATTCGCGCGACGCGCTGGAGCATGTGCTGCATATGCTCGCCAAGGACCCGTCCGTCGGCGAGATCTCGATACTGGCGCATTCCATGGGCAATTGGGTGACGCTGGAAGCGCTGCGCCAAATGGCGATCCGCGACCGCGGCCTCCCATCCAAGATCAAAAATGTGATGCTGGCCGCGCCCGACGTCGATTACGACGTGTTCTCGCGGCAGATCGCCGAGATCGACGAGCGTCGCGCCATATTCACGCTCTTCGTCTCGCGCGAGGATGAGGCGCTGGCCGCTTCCCGCCGCGTGTGGGGCGACAAGGTGCGGCTCGGCGGCATCGATCCCGAGCGCGAGCCGTTCAAGGACGCTCTGGAGGAGCGGCGCTTCAAGGTCGTCGATCTCTCGACAGTGAAATCCGCCGACCCGCTCGGCCATGGCACATTCGCGCAATCGCCGGAGATCGTGCGCTCCATCGGCGCGCGGCTGGCGGAGGGCCAGACGCTCGCCGACAATCAGAATGGCGTGGGCGAGCGCCTGGGCCAGGTGGCGACCGGCGCAGCCTCGACCGTGGGGACGGCGGCGAGCGTCGCGGTCTCGACGCCCTTCGCCGTCATCGATCCGCGCACCCGCGAAAATCTCGGCGATCAGCTGCAGCGTCTCGGCGAGCAGATGAGCGACACCGCCTCCGCCGGAGCCGATGTCGTCTCACGCCCGCTGCATTGACGGCTACCAAGGAACGTCGAGGCCGCGATAATCGAGGAATCGGCCCGTATCCGCTATGGTCAGCGCATCGAGCGTCCTTATGATTCCGCCCGCGCTCTCCTCTACGGAGAGATCGGCGTTCTTCCCGCCCATATCGGTGCGCACCCAGCCGGGACTGAGCGCGACGACCGTGACCTTCTCGCGCTTCAGATCATGGGCGAGACCTTGGGCGATCTTGTTCAGCGCCGCTTTGGCGGCGCGATAGGCGATGTTGGTGGAGCCCTCCATCGCCATGGAGCCGAGCCCGCTCGACATCAGCGCGATGCGCGGATTGTCGGCGCTCAGCATCAGCGGCAGAAAGGCCTGAACGAGCCGCAGCGGCCCCAGCGTGTTGATGTCGAAGAGATCGAGCGCGCCAGGAAAATCCATGTCCAATGTCGATTGCGTCTGCGGCCCATAGGCGCCGGCGTTGCAGACGAGCACATCGAGCGGCTCCGCCAGCTCGCGCGCGGCGGCGCGAATCCCCGCCTCGTCACGCTGGTCGAAGACATGAATCGAGAAGCGCGCGCGATGGCGCGCCACATCATGCTGCAGCCGCTCGCGCGCCTCCTCGCTGCGCACGGAAGCGTCGACATCGTCGCCGCGGGCGGCGAGCAGCGTCGCCAGCCCATGGCCAATGCCCCTATTGGCGCCCGAAATAAACCAATGCTCCGCCATCGGCCGCTCCTCTCCTCATCCCGACATGGGAATATCGCCGACATGCGAATATAACGCGCATCGGCCGCGATCGAAGCTTGCCGCCGCCTCATCCAGCTTATACTGTAGGGCGGTTACATAACGAAAACATTGCGAAAGGCGGATCGCGTCATGAGCGACATTTCCTTCGCGGACGATCACGTCGCCGCACGAGCTCCTTCTGAGGCGGCGCCGGTCCCGGTCCTCTTCACCGGGGACAATGGCGCGTTTCGCCGCATGGTCACGCGCGGCGCGCTGCTGGAGCTGGTGACGGCGGGCTTCTATCGCTTCTGGCTCGCCACAAATATGCGCCGCTATCTCTGGTCGAGCACAATCATCGGCGGCGATGCGCTGGAATATGTCGGCACGGCGCGCGAGCTTTTGTTCGGCTTCTTCTTCGCGCTCGCCATTCTCGCGCCCGTCTATATCGCCTATATCGTCGTCGGCTTCGAGGCGGAGCGGCAAAAGGCTTTCGCCTCGCTGCCGCTGGGCCTGTTCTTCGTAGCCTTCGGCCAGTTCGCCATCTATCGCGCGCGGCGCTATCGGCTCAACCGCAGCGGCTGGCGCGGCCTGCGTTTCGGCATGGGCGGCTCCGGCCTCGCCTATATGTTCCGCGGCATCGGCTGGGGACTGCTGATCGCGCTCACGCTCGGCCTCGCTCTGCCCTGGGCCGAGGCGGCGCTCGAGCGCTATAAGATGCGCCACACCTATTATGGCGCGCTGGAGGGCGACTTCGTCGGACGCGGCGGCGATTTCTTCAAGCGCGGCTGGTGGATCTGGACGGTCTCGCTGGCCTATCCGATTCTCCTCTACCTCCTCGCCCGCGCGTCCCAGCACGCCGGCGTGTCCGCGGGCGATGGAAGCGGCCGCACCATGGTGAACAATTCCAATGCGACGGGGCTGCTCGTCACCCTCGGCGTCATCGTCGCCTTTCTCCTGTATCCCTCGCTCTACGCCGCCTTCAAAGGCGCGCAATGGCGTTGGTGGCTCGGCGGGCTGCGCCTCGGCGGAATTCGCCTCGAGAGCAAGCTCGAGACGACAAAGCTGCTGACGAATTACTACGCTCTGTTCGCCATCGTCGTCGGCGTGACCCTCGTCGCAATCGTTCTCGCGATCGTGGCGGCCAGGATCACCGGCTTTCAGGGCGCCGTCGCCCCGGGAGCGGCGCCGCATATTCCCATTGGGACAATGACCGCCTGGATCGGCGTCTATGTCGCGACCTTTCTCGCGATCGGCGTCGCCTCGCGCATCTTTCTCACGCAGCGCGTCTGGAAGATCGTGGCGAGCTCCGTGCGCGTTCACGGCCTCGAGGCCGCCGAGGATGTCGCGACGCGCGCCAGCGTCGCGCCGAGCGCGATCGGCGAGGGTTTCGCCGATAGTCTCGACATCGTCGGCTTCTGACATGAGCGCGGAGCCGCAGCCGGAAGCCCTGGACGACGAGGCCGTCATATTCTTCGACGGCTGGAGCAGCCGCAAGCGGCGCGTCGCGCTGCGCTTCGGCGCGACGTTGGAGATCGTCCAGAATGGCGCGACGCTCGCGTCCTGGCCCTATGACGATATTCGCCGCATCGACTCGCCGATCTTCGCCCTGCGGCGCGAGACGGCGGCGGGCGAGCTGGCGCGGCTGGAATTGCACGATCCGCGCCTCCACGATGAGATCATCGCGCGCTGCCCCTTTCTCAGCGGCAAGACGCGCCCCGGCGCAAATCGCGCGATCGTCTATTGGTCGCTGGCCGCGACGACGAGCTTCGTCGCGCTGATCTGGTTCGGCATTCCATTCGCGGCCGATCGCATCGCGCCGCTCGTGCCTTATTCCTTCGAGCGGCGGATCGGCGAGGCGGCGGAGGCGCAATTGCGCAGCATCTTTTCCGCCGAGCCCTGCGGCGGCGCGAAAGGCGCCGGGGCGCTCACGCGATTGTCCGAGCGGCTGCAATCGGCCGCCGCGCTGGAGGAGCCAGCGCGCATAGAAGTGCTGCGATCCGCCATTCCCAATGCGCTCGCGTTGCCCGGCGGCAAGATCTATGTGTTCTCGGGATTGCTGACCCGCGCGGAGACGCCGGACGAGGTCGCCGGCGTCGTCGCCCATGAGATCGGCCATCTCAAACATCGCGACTCCATGCGCAAGCTCATCACCACGGGCGGAACCTCCTATCTCATCGGCCTGCTGTTCGGCGATATGACCGGCGCCGGCGCGCTGGTCTTCGCCAGCAAGGCGCTGATCGGCGCCGCCCATTCGCGCGAGGCGGAGGCGCAGGCCGACTCCTTCGCCGCCGATCTGATGGCGCGGCTCGGACGCCCGGCCAAGCCGCTCGGCAATCTGCTGACGCGCATCTCCGGCTCGGAGAATGGCGCCTTCGGCCTGCTGCACGATCATCCGCTGACCGCCGATCGCCTCGCGGCGCTCGCCGCCGCCGACAAAGGCGAGCGCGGGCCGCCGCTGCTCGACGCCGAGAATTGGGCGGCGCTGAAGGCGATCTGCAAGCAAGAGGCGAGCGAGACGAAAGACGCGATCACGCCGTGAGACACGGCGCGCAGCCGCTCACCGCTTGCGGTTCAGCACGCGGTGATAGAGCGTCTTCGCCGCCTCGCGCAGACGCCGCCGCCAGACTTCCTTGGCGTGCGCCTCGGCGAATTGCGTGACGCCGTCGGTCTTCGCCTGCACCATCAGATCGCAGACGACGAGACGATCGGGCCAGCAGCGCTCGATCATATAATGGCCAGGGATGGCGCAAGAATCGGTGATCGCCATATCGGCGCGCTCCGATTGCGTCTCCGTGATGGCGTAGACGAGCTGCACGCCGGGCGCCTGGGCGCGCAGGCTCTCGTCATAGGCGATCTTCCAGAAATAGGAGCGCGCGCCGCTCTCGATGACGACGCCCATGGCGATCGGCTTGCCGGCGAGCTCGAGGCTGTGAATGCGAATCTTGCCCTCGCGCGCCAGCAGACGGGTCGCGCTGCGCACGAAAGTGGCGAGCGAGGGATGGCCGAGCAGCGCGCCGCGCTCGGCCTTCCAGCCGCTGGCCTCGAGCGCGAGAAAATCCTCCGTTGCGCGGGGAATGTCGGCCGGCGTCGAATAGATGACGCGCTTCAGCTCGCCGGCCTCCTCCAGCCGACGGCGGCGGCGGCGCATCTCGCTCAGCGCCTTGCGCGAGGAGGTGCGCGTCCACACCTCCTCCGGATCGCCTCCGGCGAGCAGAGCGGCGCGCTCATGCCGATCGAGCACGCGCCAGTCGCGCCCGGTGGCGCGCGCGGCGCGGGTGAAGGCGGCGAAGACCGGCCCGCTCATCGGCGTCTTGGGAATGAGCACTGCGCCCGCGCCGAAGCGGCTGCCGGCGAACCAGTCGAGAATGGCGGCGGCCGCCTCCTCCGCGCATTCGCGATCGAGCAGCGGGGTCGCCAGCGCGGCCTGCTTGTGCAGCCAGCCGCGCGCCGTCGCCGCGCCGAGCGAGAAGCCGGGCGCGACGATGGGAAACAGCGCGACCAGCCGCCGCGCCCCCCCCTGCGCGCCCGCCTGCCGCCACACGGTGACGAAGACCGGACGCGATTTCGCCGGAAAATGCCGCGCCGCCGGCAGCGCGAAGCCGGGCTCCAAAAACCCGTTGGGCTCGATGGCGCGCGACACGAGCTCGGCCCAATCGCGAACATGCTCGCTCATCCGCTCGACTCCGAGCGCCTCCGTCTCCAGCGAACCGTTCGTCATGACGCCTTCGCGGCGAGCCGCGCTCTGCTCGGAGGCTCTCGAAGGGCCGGGAAGGCTGCCCAGAAACGCCGTCCTATTGATCCAAAATGGCGTGGTGGCCATGATTCGCCCCTCGTCGCTTGTCAGTTTCGCCCAGGTCCGACGCCATTGCGAGACGAATCACGTCGACTGCGCCGGACGTTTCAAGAGCGAGGCCACCGAAGCGGGTCGCCGCCGCTCCGAGCCTGTGGGAAATTTGTCACATGAGAGATAAATATTTGGGGAACAAAGGGATCGGAAGAGAGACCGTGCTGCTGCGTGGTTGCGCGCGCGCTTCCTCCCGTGCCAGAGTGACACTGCCGAGGTCCGGCATTTGCCGGATGTGGCGGACCCGCTATATGAGATCACCTGCGGTCGAGTCCCTCGGCCCGTCCAGACCAGAGTAGGCGCTTTGACGACTTCGAAGACCCCCCTTCTCGACCGGATCGAAACGCCGCAGGATCTGCGCAAGCTGCAGCCCGGCCAGCTCCGCCAGCTGGCCGACGAGCTGCGCCGCGAGACGATCGACGCGGTCTCCGTCACTGGTGGGCATTTGGGCGCCGGGCTCGGCGTCGTCGAGCTGACCGTCGCGCTGCATTACGTCTTCGATACGCCGAACGACAAGATCGTCTGGGACGTCGGCCATCAGACCTATCCGCACAAGATTCTGACCGGCCGCCGCGAGCGCATTCGCACGCTGCGCCAGGGCAAGGGGCTCGCCGGCTTCACCAAGCGCGCCGAGAGCGAATATGACGCCTTTGGCGCCGGCCATTCCTCCACCTCTATCTCGGCCGGCCTCGGCATGGCGGTGGCGCGCGATCTCTCCGGCGGCGCCAATCACGTCGTCGCGGTGATCGGCGACAGCGCCATTTCGGCGGGCATGGCCTATGAGGCGATGAACAACGCCGGCGCGCTCGACTCCCGCCTCATCGTCATTCTCAACGACAATGACATGTCGATCGCGCCGCCGACCGGCGCCATGTCGGCCTATCTCGCCCGGCTCGTTTCCGGCGGCGCCTTCCGCACCTTGCGCGAGACGGCCAAGCAGCTCGCCCGCCATCTGCCGCATTTCCTCTATGAGAAAGCGCGCAAGGCGGAGGAATTCTCCCGCAGCTTCATCACCGGCGGCGGGACGATGTTCGAGGAGCTCGGCTTCTATTACGTCGGGCCGATCGACGGACATAATCTCGAGCATCTCCTGCCTGTGCTGACCAATGTGCGCGACAAGGACGACGGCCCGGTGCTGGTTCATGTCGTTACCCAAAAGGGCAAGGGCTATGGCCCGGCCGAGGCCGCGGCGGACCGCTATCACGGCGTCAATCGTTTCGACGTGCTGACCGGCGCGCAGGACAAGCCCAAGGCCAACGCCCCCTCCTACACCAGCGTCTTCGCCAAGACCCTGGTGGCGGAGGCCGAGCGCGACGACAAGATCGTCGCCATCACCGCCGCAATGCCGGCCGGCACCGGCCTCGACCTGTTCGAGAAGGCCTTCCCGGACCGAATGTTCGACGTGGCCATCGCCGAGCAGCATGCCGTGACCTTCGCCGCCGGCCTCGCCTGCGAGGGCTATAAGCCCTTCTGCGCGCTCTATTCCACCTTCTTGCAGCGCGGCTACGACCAGCTTGTGCATGATGTCGCGATCCAGCATCTGCCGGTGCGTTTCGCAATCGACCGCGCCGGCCTCGTCGGCGCCGACGGCCCCACTCACGCGGGCGCTTTCGACATCGCCTATCTCGCCTGCCTGCCCGGCATGGTGATCATGTCGCCTTCGGACGAGGCCGAGCTGGTCCATATGGTGGCGACCTCCGCCGCCTTCGACGAAGGCCCGATCGCTTTCCGCTATCCGCGCGGCGAGGGCGTCGGCGTCGAGCTGCCCCAGCGTGGCGAAGTTCTGGAGATCGGCCGCGGCCGCGTGATCCGCGAAGGCTCGAAAGTGGCGATCCTCTCGCTCGGCACGCGGCTCGCCGATGCGCTGACGGCGGCCAAGGAGCTGACCGGCCGCGGCATTTCGACAACGGTGGCGGACGCCCGCTTCGCCAAGCCGATCGACCGCGATCTGCTGCTGCGTCTCGCCGCCAATCACGAGGTCCTCATCACGATCGAGGAAGGCTCGATCGGCGGCTTCGGCTCGCAGGCGTTCCAAGTCCTGTCGGAGCATGGCGCGCTGGACGGCGCGCGCGGGACGTTCAAATTCCGCTCGATGATCCTGCCCGATCTCTATATCGACCATGACAAGCAGGACGTGATGCTCGCCCGCGCCGGCCTCGACGCCCGCGCCATAGTGGCCAAGGCGCTGGAAGCGCTCGGCGACGAGCGCGGCGCCGCCCGCGCGCTGATCGCCTGAGCCGCCGAATCTGACGGCGCGACGGTCCTTCTCCCGTGCGCGGGCGAAGGTGGCCCTTGCGAAGCAAGGGTCGGATGAGGGTCCATCAGGACGCCTGAAATCTCGTCGCAATCAGAGTCGATGAAGTCCTCCGCGCCTTCTGGACGCACCCTCATCCGACCCGGCTTCGCCGGGCCTCCTTCTCCCACGAGTGGGAGAAGGAGATTTCCGCACTTTTTCTACTGCTTGTAGACCACGCCGTCGGGACCCTTCCAGCCGTCGCCGTCGGCATAGAAGCGATATTCCTCATCGAAGACGATCGTCTCACCGGGGGCCACATATTGCTTGCCCTTGGGATCGCTGTTGCGCGGCGCGGTCACGTAATGCTTGCTCGGCGAGCAGCCCTCGGGAAACTTGCCGGCGTCATCCGGCTTGCATTCGAGATTGGCGCCCTCGGGAAACTGCGCCGAGGCGTTGAAGAACAGCTCGAAGCCTTTCTCGCCGGTCGCATGCATCTCCAGCCGCTCGGTCATCGTCTGCTTGAAGGAGAGAATTTTTCCGGGCTTGTCGAAGCGCTGCTTCAGCAGATTATCGAAAATCTGCCGCGCATTGGCTTCGGTCGGATCGGGACAGCCGAACCAGCAGATGGCGGCGGCGTGGTCGATGGTGAGCGGCATGACGGCGAGCGTCAGCGCGAGCAATCTCGAAAGCATGGGGTTCCTCTTTTTGTCTGGTGTCGCGCCATTTTCGGGCCGGGCGCCGTCGCCGCCCGTCTCCGCGCGGGCTTGGGCCTCAAATTAGCCGATCTCCGCGCCGAAATGAACCGAAACGGACGATCGCAGCAACGAAGCAGTAACCATAGGTACCTAGCATCCGCTCATGAAGATCACGCATAAGCTCCCGGCGGTCCTCGCCCTTCTCCTTTGCGCCGCGCCGGCGCGGGCCGATTTCGCCTCCTGCCTCGCCGGCCTGCGCCATGCGGCGGCCGGCGCGGGCGTGTCGCAGCGCGTCATCGACAGCGCGACCAATGGGCTCGAGCCCAATGACGCGCCGAGCTTCATGGACAAGCAGCCCGAGTTCAAGACGCCGATCTGGGATTATATCGCAGGCCTCGTCGATGAGGAGCGCGTCGAGGAAGGCCGCGCCATGATGCAGCGCCACGCCTCCGCCCTGCATGCGGCGGAGCAGCGTTACGGCGTCGATCCGGCGACGGTCGTCGCAGTCTGGGGCGTCGAATCGGATTTCGGCAAGAATTTCGGCAAGCGCAGCGTGGTGCAATCGCTGGCGACCCTCGTCTGCGAGGCGCCGCGCCGCAACGACTATTTCAAAGGCGAATTCATCGCCGCGCTGAAGATTTTGCAGAGCGGCGACATTGCGCCGGAGGAGTTCAACGGCTCCTGGGCCGGCGCCTTCGGCCATACGCAATTCATGCCCTCCACCTTCCTCTCCACGGCGGTCGATCTCGACGGCGACGGTCGGCGCAATATCGCCAGCTCTGCGGCCGATTCGCTCGGCAGCACGGCGAATTTCCTGCGCAAGGCCGGCTGGCGGCCGGGCCTGCGCTGGGGCTTCGAGGTGAGCGTTCCCGCGGGCTATGGCGGTCCCTCCGGCCGCACGACGAGGCAGCCAATGTCGGCCTGGGCGTCGCGCGGGATCGCGCGGCTCGACAGCGGCGGGCTCGGCGATGGTCAGGCGGCGCTGCTGCTGCCGGCCGGCCGCAACGGCCCGGCCTTTCTGGTGACGCGCAACTTCGACGCTATTTATTCCTATAATGCCGCCGAATCTTACGCGCTGGCGATCGCCGTGCTGTCGGATCGGCTGCGCGGGCGCCCGGGCATTCAAGCGCCCTGGCCGACCGACGATCCGGGCCTCTCCCGCGCCGAGCGCCGCGAGATGCAGGCGCTGCTCAACCGCCAGGGCTATGCCGTGGGCGAGCCGGACGGCGTGATCGGAACCAAGACGAAGGAAGCCCTCGCCGACTTCCAGAGCCGCGCGGGACTGAAGGCGGACGGCAGGGCGGGCAAGAAGACGCTGGACGCGTTGCGGGGGCGATGAAGCCTCAGGCCTTCCGGTCCAGCGCCGCGAGCGCCTTCGCCATTCGCCCGGCGCTCTCGCCGCCCTCCGCCTCGAGCCCGGCGATCACTCCGGCGCGATCGGCGGCGTTGCGATTCTGGCTGAGCTTGCGCTTCGCCTCTATGCGCGTGATCGACAGCTCTATGCCGACGATCCCTGTCATGATCGCATCGATAAAAGCATCCGGCGCATCCTCGAGCGCCCAGGGCGCGGGCCGCGCCGATTCGTGACGCGCCGTCAAATCGCGCAGCAAAGCGCGAATCCAATTCGCATCCTCGATCGCGCGCAGGCGGCCATAGACATGGACCGCCTCGTAATTCCATGTCGGCACGACCTTTCCGGTCTCGCGCTTCGTCGCATACCAGGAAGGCGTCACATAATGGTCGAGGCCGGTGAAGATCGCCAGCGCCTCGCTGGCGGGATCGAAATCCCGCCACAGCGGATTGGCGCGCGCGACATGCGCGCGCAGCACATTGGCCTCAGCGTCGAAGAGAAACGGAATGTGATCGGCGACGATCACGCCATTCACGATCCGCGTGAGCGCGCCGAGCGGATGCGCGTCGATAAGGGCGGCGATCGTCTCGAAATGCTGCTCGTGGAAAAGATCGGGAAGATACATAGCTCGGAGCCTGCGCTCGACGCCGCAATCAGCGCGTGAATTTGATCGCGGCGAAGATGAAGCCGCCGAGCGCGAGCTGCGTGACGACCAGCCAGCGGAGAATGTCAACCTTCAAATCGGCGACGGCTTCCTTCAGGTCGCTTTTCGTCGTGAGCTGCGAGCCGTCGATTTCGCGTAATGCCTCAACCACGCCCGTCGCTTGCTCCTCGGAGAAGCCGCGTTTGCGCAATATCTGAGAAACCGCGAGAGTGTCGATGGTGAGCGCGCTCATGGCGTAAGATTAAGCGCTCGCCGCCGTCAAATCAACGCTCACAACGCCTGCTGAAACCGTATCGGCGCGCCGCGCGAGGGCGAGACCAGCTCGCCCTCCCACATCACCCGCGCGCCGCGAATGATCGCGCCCACCGGCCAGCCCGTGACCTCCACGCCGTCATAGGGCGTCCAGCCGCAGCGCGAGGCGATCCAGTCATTGCGGATGGTCTCGCGGCGCTTCAGATCGACCACGGTCAGATCGGCGTCATAGCCCACGGCGACGCGGCCTTTGCCGGCGAGGCCGAACAGCCGCGCCGGCCCGGCGCTGGTGAGGTCCACGAAGCGCTGCAAAGTCAGCCGGCCGGCGTTCACATGGTCCAGCATCGTCGGCACCAGAGTCTGCACGCCGGTCATGCCCGAAGGACTCTCCGGATAGGGCTTGGCCTTCTCCTCGAGCGTATGCGGCGCGTGGTCGGAGCCGAGCACATCGACGATCCCCTGCGTCACGCCGCGCCAAATCCCCTCGCGATGGCGCGCGTCGCGCACCGGCGGATTCATCTGCACCAGAGTGCCGAGCCGCAAATAGTCTTGCGCATCGAGGGTGAGATGATGCGGCGTCGCCTCGACGCTGGCGATATCCTTGTGGCCGGCGAGAAATTCGATCTCCTCGGCCGTCGATATATGCAGCACATGCACCAGCGCGCCCTTTTCGCGCGCGATGCGCAGCAGCCGCTCGGTGGAGCGCAGCGCGGTGATCTCGTCGCGCCAGACTGGATGCGAGGTCGGATCGCCCGGAATGCGCAGGGGCTTGCGCTCCTCCAGGCGATATTCGTCCTCGCTGTGGAAGGCAGCGCGACGGCGCGTCTTGGAGAGAATCTCGCCGACGCCGGCGTCATCGGCGACCAGCAGCGAGCCGGTGGACGAGCCCATGAAAACCTTTATCCCCGCCGCGCCGGGCAGGCGCTCGAGCTCGGGGATATCCTTCGCATTCTCATGCGTGCCGCCGACCCAGAAGGCGAAATCGCAATGCGCGCGGCCCGAGGCGCGCGCCACCTTGTCGGCAAGCTCGGCGGCGCCGGTGGTCAGCGGCTTGGTGTTGGGCATTTCGAAAACCGCCACGACTCCGCCGAGGACGGCGGCGCGCGTTCCGGTCTCCAAATCTTCCTTATGGGTGGGGCCGGGCTCGCGAAAATGCACCTGCGTGTCGATGACGCCGGGCAGGATATGAAGGCCCGCGCAATCGATCCGCTCGCCGGCCGAGGCTTGCGCAAGATCGCCGATCTCGGCGATCTTGCCGTCGCGCAGCCCGATATCGCGCGGCGCGACGCCATCCTGATTGACGAGCGTGCCGCCGGCGAGAATCATGTCGAAGGTCTTGGGCATGGCTGGCGCCTCGCTTGCAGGTGTCGCCCGGACTATGGAGTTTCGACGCGAACGGGGCGTCGCCCTCTCGAGACGATCTAGCGCAGATTGGCGCGGGCCGGAACCCGCGCTGCGCTAGCGAGAGGCGCCTGTCGGTTCGCCGACCTCATTTGGAGCACATCGGACAATGACCAGCGCCACACTTCTCTCGGATCGAGGCGTCGTCGAGGTCGCAGGCCCCGACGCCGCCAAATATCTGCACGGCATTCTCACGCAGAATGTGAAGACCATCGAGGCCGGCGAGCTGCGCTTTGCGGCGCTGCTCACGCCGCAAGGCAAGATCATCGTCGATTTCTTCATCTTCGCCCGCGCCGGCGAGGAAGGGCTCGTGCTGCTGCTCGATTGCGCGTCCAATATGGTGGAGACGCTGCTCGACCGTCTGAAATTCTACAAGCTGCGCGCCGCCGTGACGATCACCGACCGCAGCGCCGATTACGCCAGCGTCGCCTTCCCGGAGGCGACCGCCAAGCCGGCGATCGACGCCATCGCCCTCGCGGCGGACCCCCGCGCGGAAAGCCTCGGCTGGCGCGGCCTCGTGACGCGCGAGATCGCCGGAACGCTCGCCACCGCGCCGCGCGACGCCTATGACGCCAAGCGCATCGCCGCCGCCGCGCCCGAGGGCGGCCTCGATTTCGTCTATGGCGACGCCTTCCCCCATGAGGCGAATATGGATCGCCTCGCCGGCGTCGATTTCAAGAAAGGCTGCTTCCTCGGCCAGGAGGTGGTCTCGCGCATGAAGCATCGCGGGCCGGTGAGGAAGCGCGTCGCCACTTTCCACGCCGAGGGCGCGGCCCCGGCGCCGGGCACGACGATCAAGGCCGGCGAGGTGGAAATCGGCGTCACCGGCTCGGCCGTCGGCGGCGAAGGTCTGGCGCTGATCCGTCTCGACCGGCTGGCCGACGCCAAGGCCGGCGGCTCCACGCCGCTCGCCAATGGCGTGCCGCTGGAATTCACTGTGGTGGAAGGCTGAGCGGCGACAGGGGCGCATCCACCCTCCCCTTCAAGGGGAGGGTCGGCCGGCGATAAGCCGGACGGGGTGGGGTTCACGCGAAAGACTCGGGGCGCGTCACCCCCTCCCGATCGCCTTCGGCGCTCTACCTCCCCCTCGAGGGGGAGGTAGAAACGCCCGCGGCCGTCAGGCGGCCTGTCGCTTCTTCAGCGCGACATAGCCGAAGCGTCCGCCGACGCCCGCGACCAGCAGGCCGAAAAAGACGTAGGCATAGAGTTCCGTATTGTCGATCAGCCCCACGGTGAAATGGTGGCGGCCGACGAACGCCTTCGCGCCATCGTCGCTCGACAGCCGGGCGTAGAGCGCATATTTGCCCGCCGTCTGAATATTGACGTCGAAATTGACCATGCCATTGCGAAACTTCTGCAATGGCAGGCGCAGCACAGTGTCGCTCTCGGCCGGCTCGCCGTCGCCGTCGATATCGCGGACGACGCGAATATCCCAATTCATCTCGCGCAATTCTGCGTCCGGAGCGTCCAGCGCGATCACCGTCGCGCCTGTGTCGGGAAGCACGTCGCAGACGCGATCTATGTTCTTCTTGGGCTGCATGGCGACGAATTTCATCGCCTTGCCGGCCCCGAGCGCCACGGGGCACTCGGGATCATAATAATGCCAACCGGCCGCCTTCGCCGCAGGGGCGGAAAGAGCGGCGCCGACGAGGGCGAGCGCGACAGCGAGACGCGAACAAAGGCGAGGCGAGACCAATTTCCCCATGCTCCCCGAGGCTTCCGATCTGCGGCGAAACTGCAATTTTTTATGCGATTTTGCAATTCGAACGATAGAGCGGCGCGAATGCGCGCGGCCGATTCCCTCCCGGCGATTCCCTCGCGGCGCGAAACAGGCTAGTCTCGCGCCTGTCGCGCCCTTTTCTGACGAGCCCGAGCCCCGGCATGTCGCTTCCCAATGAATATCTGATCGATCGTCGCCGCCTTCGCCGCAAGCTCGGCTATTGGCGCGTTCTGGCCGTGATCGCCGTCGCCCTCGCCGGCCTCGCGGCCTTTGCGCGATTCGGCGAGGGCGGGCCGAGCCCGGCCGCCAAGCTGTCGCCCCATATCGCCCGCCTGTCGATCAGCGGCCTCATCACTGGCGACAAGGCGACGCTCGATCTCATCAAATCGATCGGCGAATCACATGCGAGCGCCGTGCTGCTGAATATCGACAGCCCCGGCGGCACCACGACCGGCTCCGAGAAGCTCCATGACGAGCTGCGCCGCCTCGCCGAGAAAAAGCCCATGGTCGCCGTCGTCGGGACGCTCGCCGCCTCCGGCGCCTATATCGCCGCCATCGCCTCCGACGAGATTTTCGCGCAAGGCAATTCGATCGTCGGCTCGATCGGCGTGCTGTTCCAATTCCCCAATGTCTCGCGCCTGCTCGACACGGTGGGCGTGAAGGTGGAGGAGGTGAAATCCTCCCCGCTGAAGGCCGCGCCCAATGGGCTGGAGCCGACCAGCGACGCCGCGCGCGAGGCCATCGCCGCGCTCGTCACCGATTCCTACGACTGGTTCAAGCAGCTGGTGAAGGACCGCCGCAAGCTCACCGACGAGGAGCTCGCCAAGGTCTCGGACGGCCGCGTCTTCACCGGCCGCCAGAGCCTGCCGCTGAAGCTCATCGACAAGCTCGGCGGCGAGCGCGAGGCGATCGAATGGCTGGAAGCCAATAAGGGCGTCGCCAAGAAGCTGCCGGTGCGCGACTGGAAAGAAAAGAGCACGCTGGAAAAGCTCGGCCTCGTCGATTCGATGGCGTCCATGTCGCGGACGCTGGGACTTTCGGCCTTCGCCGACGCGCTGGAGCGCGCCGGCCTTCTCGCGCAGCAGGGGCTGCTTGACGGTATGGTTGCGATTTGGCACGCTCCCATGCCCGATTGAGGCTCCGATCGATGCGGTCACGTCGGTAGAACTGGAACGTCGCATGATCAAATCCGAACTCATCCAAAGAATTGCCGCCCGCAATGGACATCTCTATCAGCGCGACGTCGAGACGATCGTCAGCACGATTCTCGACGAGATCACACTGGCGCTCGCGCGCGGCGACCGGGTCGAGCTGCGCGGCTTCGGCGCCTTTTCCGTGAAACGGCGAGAGGCCCGAACGGGTCGCAATCCGCGCACCGGCGAGCAAGTCTCGGTGGAGGAGAAATCCGTGCCCTTCTTCAAGACGGGCAAGGAAATGCGCGAGCGGCTGAACGACGCCCACGGCTGACCTTCGATAGGGCAGCGGACGAAGTAGGAAGGTGACATGAGATCGGTTCTGCGCATTCTCGTCTTTGTTCCGCTGGCGCTGGTGTTCTTATATTTCGCGGTGGCGAATCGCGGGCCGGTGAAGATTTTCCTGGACCCGTTTCCGGGCGCGGGCGAGAGCGGGCCGTCTTTCGAGGCGCCGCTCTATCTCGTGGTTCTGGCGGCGATCGCGCTGGGCGTGCTGGCGGGCGGCCTGTCGTCCTGGGTGGCGCATGGCCGCTATCGCCGCGCCGCCAAGGCCGCGCGCGCCGACGCCAAAAAGGCCCGTTCCGAGGCGGATCAGCTGCGCGGCCAGGCGCTGGCGAGCCTTTCGCCCGCCCCTAACCGCTCTTCGCGCAACGACCTTTGACGAACAAGCCCGAGGCGCTTGAAAAACCCATTCGGCGCCGCTAAGAGGAACGCCTCGGACGAGCCACGGCCCGTCCAGGGAATGCCGCAATAGCTCAGCTGGTAGAGCACATCATTCGTAATGATGGGGTCGGGGGTTCGAATCCCTCTTGCGGCACCAATATTTCCAGGCTTCGAGCCTCGCGCCATCCCCTCGAAAATACCTGTCCCGGCCCGAGAGCCCCGTGATAGCCGGCTCAGGCGCGTCGCGGACCTCCCTTGATCGAGAAGATCGTCGCGATCGCCGTCGAATCGACGCCGTCATTATCGCGTGATTCGGGAATCCGTGGTCGTCGCGCGTCCCCGGCCTGCCGCACACTGGTCGAGATCGGAGGATTTTCTCTGTCGCATCCTGCTCCAGGCGATCACGCGCGCAGCTCATCACCGGCGGCTGTCGAGCGAGAGGGATGACATCGCCTCCGAAGCGCGCTCACACCTCGATCGAGATGACGACGCATCGGCCGCAGACAGAAGACACCCGTGCTTTCCGGTGGGTTTTATAGGAGCTTATCGACGAGGCTATTTTGACAGTCACGTAATTGCACATTTTTGATATTCAGCGCTTGTTAAAAACATATCATCCTAGTAGGAATATGTATCCGGCCAATCGAGGGCTCGATCCCCTCGCCGGCCGTTGGTCCGAGGCGTCTGTCGGGACCACATCGCCGAGACGAATTGCCGTTGGGGGTGACGAGGATGAAAAAACCACTGAAGCATGTGTTGTTGGCGCTGATGCTCGGCGCGTCCACGGCGACGATCGCCATCGCGGCGGATGTCGCGCCTGCGGCGGGTCCGGCGCGTTCGAGCGGCGCGTCGCGTCCGCATTGGGCCTATCAGCCCGTGCAGCGTCCGGCGATCCCGGAGGTGGAACGCAAAGCATGGGTGCGCTCGCCGATCGACGCTTTCCTCCTCGCGAAGATCGAAGCGGCGAAGCTCTCCCCGTCGCAGGACGCAGACCGCACGGCTTTCATTCGCCGCGCAACGCTGGACGTCTCGGGCCTCATTCCCGAACCAGAGGATGTCGCCGCTTTCGTCAACGACGCCTCGCCCGACGCTTATGAGAAGCTCATCGATCGATTGCTGGCCTCGCCGCGCTATGGCGAGCGGCAGGCGCGCCGCTGGCTCGATCTCGCGCGCTATGCGGATAGCGCGGGCTTTCAGAATGATGTGACGCGCCCCAATTTCTTCCGCTATCGCGATTACGTCGTCCAGTCCTTCAATGAGGACAAGCCCTATTCGCGCTTCATTCAGGAGCAGATCGCCGCGGACGAAATCGCACCCGGCGATCAGAAAGCGCTGGTCGCCACCGGCTTCCTGGCGAGCTACACCGATAACCCCAATGCGCGCGACCTCATCGGCCGCAAATATCAGATCACGACCGACATCACAGACACGATCGGAACGGCGATCCTCGGCACGACGGTCGGCTGCGCGCGCTGCCACAATCACAAGTCCGACAAGATCACGCAGAAAGATTATTTCTCGCTGCAGGCCTTTTTCGCCAATACGGCCTTCGACGAAAAAATCCCCGCCGCCAAGGGCGAGCAGGAGATCGCCTATGAGAAGGCGCTCGCCAAATACGAGACGGCGGCCAAGGATATTCTGGACAAGCAGAAGGCGATCATCGCGCAGATTCGCGACAAGGCCTCCAGCTTCTACAAGGAGCGCTACAATCCCGATGCGCGCGCCTCGCTCTTCAAGGCGAAATCCGAGTGGAACGCGCTCGACCGTTGGGTCAATTATCGGGCGGATGTCGTCACCGATCAGCCGGCGCTAGCCAATTATCTGCGCGACATCGCCAATGATGCGCAGAGCCCCGACCATACGCCGGAGGCGGTGGCGAAATGGGCCGAATATCAAAAGCTCACGGAAGAGCTGAAGAAATTCGAGAAGCTCAAGCCGACGCGCGGCGCGGACACATTCACCGCGGCGACCGAGCTCGGACATTCCGATGCTCCGCCCACTTACATATATTTCGGCGGCAATCACGAGCGTCCGCTCGACGAGGTGCAGCCGGCCTTCCCCGAGGCTTTCGCCAATGGCGAGACCCCTGCGATCACGCCGACGGCTGCCTCCTCCGGCCGCCGCACGGCGCTCGCCAATTGGCTCACCAGCCCGAGCAATCCCTTGACCGCGCGCGTTTTCGTGAATCGCGTCTGGAACGAATATTTCGGCAAGGGCATCGTCGGCACGGTCAGCGATTTCGGCAAGGCCGGCGACAAGCCGACCAATCCCGAGCTGCTCGACTATCTCGCCAATAGCTTCGTCGATGGCGGCTGGAGCATCAAAAAGCTGCACCGCGAGATTCTCTTGTCGAGCGCCTATCGGCAATCTTCCGCGCATCGTGACGATGTCGCCGCCGCCGATCCGGAGAATAAGCTGCTCGCCGTCTTCCCGCGCAAGCGACTCGACGCCGAGCAGATTCGCGATTCCTTCCTGCAGGCGTCCGGCCGTCTCGAGGGAGCGATCGGCGGTCCCGCGGTGTATCCGCCGCTGCCGGCCAATCTCAATGTCGGCCCGGCTTGGGAGGCGTCCAATGATCCGCACGAGATCAATCGGCGCAGCCTCTATATTTTCGCGCGGCGGAGCGTTCCCTATCCGCTGCTCGAGACCTTCGACCTCAACAATCCACAGCAGGCGCACAGCAAGCGCGACGTCACCACGACGCCGCTGCAAGCGCTGACGCTCGTCAATAATGATCTCGTCTTCCAATGGTCGCAGGCGCTCGCCGGCCGCGTCATTCGCGAGGCCGGCGCCGACGAGGGCGCGCGCTTGGAACGGCTCTATCAGATCCTGTTCTCACGCAGCCCCGACGCATACGAGAAATCGCTGCTCCAGGCCTTTCTCGACGAGCATGAGAAGCTCATCGGAGCCAAGCCCTCCGACGGCAAATTCTCGATCGCCGTGCCGACCGGAAAAGACGTGAGCACGACCAATCCGATCCGCGCGTCCGCCTTCGTCGACCTCGTGCATACGGTCGCGAATTCCAATGAGTTCATCTACCGCTTCTGACAATCGCATCGATCATCTGGAAGAAAAGGAACGTCATCATGAGCAAGACGCGTCGAGAATGGCTGTTCAACGCCGGGTATGGCCTCGGCGGTGTGGCGCTGAACGGCTTCATGCCGGGCGGCGGCGTGTTCTCGGTTCCGCTCGCCCAGGCGGCGGCGACCTTCGTCGATCCACTGACGAAGAAGGCTCCGCATTTCGCTCCCAAGGTGAAATCGGTCATCTGGTTGCATATGGACGGCGCGCCGAGCACGCTCGATCTCTATGACTATAAGCCCGAGCTGGTGCGCCTCGCCGGCCAGGAGGTTCCCGAGTCCTTCCTGAAAGGGCTCCAGGTCACCACCTCCGGCGGCGCCGGCAAGCTCTTCGCCTCCAAGCGCACATGGAAGCAATATGGCCAGAGCGGCGCGTGGTTCTCGGACCTGCTGCCCAACCTCGCGCAGCACGCCGACAAGATCACCTTCGTCAAGTCTAGCGTCACTGTCGGCGCGACGCATGACATATCGATCCTGAAGCTCAACACCGGCGACGTCACGCCCGGCCGCCCGTCGCTCGGCGCCTGGATCACCTATGCGCTCGGCTCCGCCAATCCCGATCTGCCGCCCTATGTCGTGCTCTATAGCGGCAAGCGCGAGCCGCGCGGCGGCTCGGTGAATTGGAGCTCCGGCTTCCTGCCGGCGGTCTATCAGGGTACGGCCTTCCGTCCCGGCGCGTCGCCGATCCTCAATCTCGACAAGCCGGAGCTGATCGCCGCGGCTCAGCAGCGCGACAATCTCGATCTGCTGCGCAAGCTCAATGAGCACAAGTCCGGCGAGCAGCCGTCCGACACCGAGCTGCAGGCGCGCACGCGCTCCTATGAGCTCGCCTATCGCATGGAGACCTCGGCGCCGGAAGCCGTCGATCTCTCCAAGGAGACGGCGGCCACCAAGGCGCTCTATGGTCTCGATAATGACGCCACCAAGGACTACGGCACGGCGCTGCTGCGCGCGCGTCGTCTGGTCGAGCGCGGCGTGCGTTTCATCCAGGTCGTCTCCGGCCCCGTCGACGGCATCAGCGACGACAATAAGAACTGGGACGCGCATCGCAAGCTCGAGGAGAATCACGGCGCCAACACCCGGGCGATCGACAAGCCGATCGCCGGCCTGCTGGCCGATCTCGCGTCGCGCGGGCTGCTGGACGAGACGCTGATCGTTTGGACGTCGGAATTCGGCCGCACCTCCTATGGCCAGAGCGGCGACGGCCGCGATCATAACCCCTGGGGCTATACGCAGTGGCTCGCGGGCGGCGGCTTGAAGCACGGCCTCACCTATGGCGCGACCGATGAGATCGGCCTGAAGACCGTCGAGAATCCGGTCGACACCTATGATCTGCATGCGACCGTGCTGCAGCTGCTCGGCCTCGATCACCTGAAAACGGTCTATCTGCGCGCCGGCCGCGCCGAGCGTCCGACGGTGGTCTATGGCAAGGTAGTCGGCGATCTCCTCGCCTGACCATCGCCCTTCGACGGAAAAATGCGCCCGCCCCAGAACCAGGGGCGGGCGTCTTTGTTTCCCGCGTCAATGGCCCGCGTAAGAACGGCGCGAGTCGTGAGATACGGGGAACGCGTGGAAGTCTGTGGCGGCGGCACGTTCGATCGCTCAGGCGTCGACAACAGCGTTTCAATTTTTCGCTTTCATGAGAATTCGAAGCACATCAATGTCCGCTCGGCGAATTATCGAGGCAAGTGCTCACGATTCCGTCCGACCCTTCGGCCGAGCTCGCGCAATAACCCACGTGCCTCCGGCGCCGCCCCCCAGTGGCACGGCTTCAGCGGCCCTGTCCTTGAAACACGTGGCAAGCGCGACGCTGCTGCACTCGCGAGCGCAGCGACCTATTCGGACAGAGAAAGAGGAGGGGAGGACGCGATCGTCGGCAGACGAGAGGGAGGACGCCTCATGGCCACATCGAGCGCCGCAGCATTCGGCGGCGCGCTCGGGAAGGCGTGTTCGGCTTTGCTTATTTAGGAGTTCTTGGTTGCGGGGACAGGATTTGAACCTGTGACCTTCAGGTTATGAGCCTGACGAGCTACCGGGCTGCTCCACCCCGCGCCAAGGACGGCGGCCCTCTTGTGGGAGAGGGCTCGAAGACGAGAAAGGGGAGTAGCGAAAGGCGAATAGAAACCGTCTACTCGCTCTTCGCTACTCCCCGTTCGCACATCGTAGATAAGGAAACTTTTTGCCCTTTGCAGGCCTGGCGACGACCTACTCTCCCAGGTCTTGAGACATAGTACCATTGGCGCTGAAGCGTTTGACGGCCGAGTTCGGGATGGGATCGGGTCTGATCGCTCCGCCGAGGCCACCAGGCCGGCAAAGGGCAAGTTTTGAAGCAAACTGTGATTGGCCTTTCGATCGCGCCATCTTTGGGGAGATGGGCATGGATTAATGAGAACGATCAAGCCGATCGAGCTATTAGTACCGGTAAGCTCCGCGCGTCGCCGCGCTTCCACACCCGGCCTATCGACGTGGTCGTCTTCCACGGCTCTCGAGGGAGAACTCGTTTTGAGGTGGGTTTCCCGCTTAGATGCATTCAGCGGTTATCCCGTCCATACATAGCTACCCTGCACTGCGGCTGGCGCCACAACAGGTCCACCAGAGGTATGTTCATCCCGGTCCTCTCGTACTAGGGACAAATCCTCTCAATTCTCCGACACCCACGGCAGATAGGGACCGAACTGTCTCACGACGTTCTGAACCCAGCTCACGTACCACTTTAATCGGCGAACAGCCGAACCCTTGGGACCTTCTCCAGCCCCAGGATGTGATGAGCCGACATCGAGGTGCCAAACAACCCCGTCGATATGGACTCTTGGGGGTTATCAGCCTGTTATCCCCGGCGTACCTTTTATCCGTTGAGCGATGGCCCTTCCACGAGGGACCACCGGATCACTATGACCGACTTTCGTCTCTGCTCGACTTGTCTGTCTCGCAGTCAGGCAGGCTTATGCCATTGCACTCGACGAGCGATTTCCGACCGCTCTGAGCCCACCATCGCGCGCCTCCGTTACTCTTTGGGAGGCGACCGCCCCAGTCAAACTTCCTACCATGCACTGTCCCGGCCCCGGATGACGGAGCGCGGTTAGACATCCATGACGATAAGGGTGGTATTTCAAGGGTGGCTCCACACGAGCTGGCGCCCATGCTTCAACGCCTACCACCTATCCTACACATGCCGACACGAATGCCAGTGCAAAGTTACAGTAAAGGTGCACGGGGTCTTTCCGTCTGACCGCAGGAACCCCGCATCTTCACGGGGAATTCAATTTCACTGAGCTGACGCTGGAGACAGCGGGGAAGTCATTACGCCATTCGTGCAGGTCGGAACTTACCCGACAAGGAATTTCGCTACCTTAGGACCGTTATATTTACGGCCGCCGTTTACCGGGGCTTCAATTCAGAGCTTGCACTCCTCCTCTTAACCTTCCGGCACCGGGCAGGCGTCAGACCCTATACGTCATCTTGCGATTTCGCAGAGCCCTGTGTTTTTGGTAAACAGTTGCCACCCCCTGGTCTGTGCCCCTCCCGCCCGCTTGCGCGAACGGAAGGCCTCCTTATTCCGAAGTTACGGAGGTAAATTGCCGAGTTCCTTCAGCGTCATTCTCTCAAGCGCCTTGGTATACTCTACCTGTCCACCTGTGTCGGTTTCGGGTACGGTCTGATGCAGGGGCTATTTCCTGGCGCGGGTTCACCGCCCGGACAATCCAGTAAGTCCGAACGATTTACCCCACGCGTCACCACCTGCTGGCCCACGATTATTAACGTGGTTCCCATCGACTACGCCTTTCGGCCTCGCCTTAGGGGCCGGCTAACCCTGCGAAGATTAACTTTACGCAGGAACCCTTGGACTTTCGGCGACACTGTCTTTCACAGTGTTTCTCGTTACTCATGTCAGCATTCGCACTTCCGATACCTCCAGGATGCCTCACGGCTGTCCCTTCACGGGCTTACGGAACGCTCCGCTACCGCTCACCTTGCGGTGAGCCCAAAGCTTCGGCTCGTGGCTTGAGCCCCGGTACATCTTCGGCGCGGAAACCCTTATTTAGACCAGTGAGCTGTTACGCTTTCTTTAAAGGATGGCTGCTTCTAAGCCAACCTCCTGGTTGTTTTGGGATTTCTACATCCTTTCCCACTTAGCCACGAATTGGGGGCCTTAGCTGTTGGTCTGGGTTGTTTCCCTCTCCACAATGGACGTTAGCACCCACTGTGTGTCTCCCGCATACTACTTCCAGGTATTCGGAGTTTGGTTAGGTTTGGTAAGTCTGTGGGACCCCCTAGCCCATCCAGTGCTCTACCCCCTGGAGTATTCGTGCGAGGCGCTACCTAAATAGCTTTCGCGGAGAACCAGCTATTTCCGAGTTTGTTTGGCCTTTCACCCCTAACCACAAGTCATCCGAGTCTATTTCAACAGACACCGGTTCGGTCCTCCAGTGCATGTTACTGCACCTTCAACCTGCTCATGGCTAGATCACTCGGTTTCGGGTCTAAAGCAACGAACTGAACGCCCTGTTCAGACTCGCTTTCGCTGCGCCTACGCCTATCGGCTTAAGCTTGCTCGTTACTTTAAGTCGCTGACCCATTATACAAAAGGTACGCAGTCACCCAGGACGAACCTTGGGCTCCTACTGTTTGTAGGTATCCGGTTTCAGGAACTGTTTCACTCCCCTCGTCGGGGTGCTTTTCACCTTTCCCTCACGGTACTGGTTCACTATCGGTCGCTGAGGAGTACTTAGGCTTGGAGAGTGGTCTCCCCATCTTCAGACAGGATTGCACGTGTCCCGCCCTACTCATGTCTCATGTGCTTCGAAATCCATACGGGGCTATCACCCACTACGGCCCGACTTTCCAATCGGTTCTGATTAGAAACACACAAGAACTGGCCTGGTCCGCGTTCGCTCGCCACTACTAACGGAGTCTCGTTGATGTCCTTTCCTCCGGGTACTTA
>NZ_AZUO01000001.1:0-877500 GCF_000527115.1 Methylosinus sp. LW3 | reverse complement strand
AAGGCGCGCGAGAGCACGGCGCCGATCACTGTTGTGAGCGGCGAGCGGCTGAAGGCGACGGGACGCACAAATCTCGTCGACGCGCTGCAGCGGCTGGATCCCTCCTATTCGATCTATGGCGTCGGTGGCGACATCAACAATCTGGTGCGCTCGCCGCGGCTGCGCGGCCTGACCGCCAGCCATGTGCTCGTGCTCGTCAACGGCAAGCGGCGGCACGGGACCGCCAATCTGTCCTCGACCGGCTTCACCAAGGGCGCGGCCGGCGCCGATCTCGATCTCATTCCCGTGGCGCTCGTCGATCATGTCGAGATTCTGGAGGACGGCGCCGCCGCCCAATATGGCTCCGACGCCATCGCCGGCGTGATCAACGTCATATTGAAAGCCGATTCCGAGGGCGGCGGACTCTCCGCGCTCGTCGGCTCCTATGGGCAGAGCTACAATCCCAACACGCATGGCAATGGGCTGACGCGCAATCTCCAGGCGGACAAGAGCTTCGCGCTCGGCGATCAGGGCTTTCTGACGCTCGGCGCCGACATCACCTCGCATCTGCACAGCAATCAGACGGGACCGGACCGCACGCAGGACGGAACCGGTCTGCGCGTCGGCCCCGGCACGCCCTATCCTTGGGTCGATCCCAACGTCTCGGCGATCATAGGCGATCCCGCCTATATCACCGGCTCGGCCGGCCTCAACGCCGGATATGAGCTGGACAATGGCGTCCAGCTCTATCTCTTCGGCACAGGCGCGGGCCGGCGCGGCGAATCCTTCCAGAACTATCGCGCGCCCAATCTCAACGGCGCGGCGGGGAACAAGATCATCGACCCTTCGGGCTTCGTTCCCGCCGAGACGATCCACGAGGAGGACTGGTCACTGAGCGGCGGCGCCAAGGGCAAGGTCTTCGACGATGTGCGATGGGATCTCAGCCTGACCTACGGCTCCGACAAGATCGACGTCGGGCTGAATCGGTCCGCCAATGTCGCGCTGTTCAACGACACGCTCAAAGCCTTCGGCGCCGGCTGGACGCCGCGGCAATTCTACATCGGCCAATATTTCCGCACGCTGCGCACCATCAATCTCGATCTCGGCAAGGAGTTCGCGCCGAGCTTCCTGCCCGCGCCCGTCAATGTCTCCGTCGGCGCAGAGAATCGCCACGAGACCTATGCGGTCCGCCAGGGCGACTTCTTCTCCTATTATTCCTCCGGCCCTGCGGCCTGGGTCGGCATCCGGCCGACCGACGCGAGCGACCACAGCCGCGAATCCTTCGCCGGCTATGCGGACATCAGCAGCAAGCCGCTGCCCGATTGGAAGATCGACATCGCCGGCCGCTACGAGACGTTCAGCGACTTCGGCGACACGATCAACGGCAAGCTCTCGACGCGCTACGACATTTCCCCCGCGATCGCGCTGCGCGGCACCGTCAGCACCGGCTTTCGCGCTCCCACGCTCGCAGAGCAGTTCTTCTCGCAGACGACCGTCTCGCCGACCACCGCCAATATCGTCCTGCCGCCCAACTCTTCCGCGGCGAGCGTCGCCGGCGCACAGCCGCTCAAGCCGGAAAAATCGACGAATATCAGCCTCGGCGTGGTGACCGAGCCACTGCGCGATCTGCATGTCTCGGTCGACGCCTATCAGATCGACCTGCGCGATCGCATCGTCGCGACCGGCAGCCTCACCGGCCCTTCCGCGCTCGCCGCCATCGCCGCGAGCGGCAATACGTTGCAGGCGGGCGCGACAGGCACGGTCAGCTTCTTCGTCAATGGCGCCTTCACACGCACGCGCGGCGTCGATGTGAAGGCCGATTACGCTTACGACCTCGGCCCCTATGGCGCGCTGCGCTTCGACGCCGCGGCGAGCTTCCTCGAGACGACGATCCTGTCCGTCTCGCAGTCGCCGGCGGCGTTCAACGGCGCGCCGCTGCTCAACGCCGCGGCGCGATCGAACATCACCGATCTCACGCCACGAACCAAGGTCATATTCGGCGGGTCCTACAGCTATGACGCCTGGACGTTCTCGCTGCACTTCACGCAATATGGAAACGTCAGCTCGGTCGTCGCCTCGCCGCTCACCGGCAGCGCGCCCTTCTACACCAATATCATCACGCCGAAATTCATCACGGACGGCGAGATCGCCTATGATTTCGGCTCGGGCCTGCGCGCAGCGATCGGCGGCAACAATCTCTTCGGCGTGCGGCCCGATCAGACCCTGCCCTGGACGCGCAGTCTCGGCGCCGCGATCTTCCCGACCTTCTCGCCCTTCGGCGTCAATGGCGGCTACTACTACGTGCGCGCGTCGCTGAAGTTCTGACGCTCAGCTCGCGAGCCGCGTCGCATCCTCTTGCGCCGCGGCCTCTTCCTTCTCGGCGCGGCGCGGCAGGCGCGCGAGCATGCCGAGCAGAGCGCGGTCGCCGAGCACGACCAGCCGCTCGCCGCGGTTGAGCCATTCGACCGCATCCTCGAGCGCTTCCGCATCGGCGAGCTTGGCCTCCGCCAAAGCGCGATCGGCGGAAACCATTCCGCGCTTGCGCGGCGGGCGCGCCGGCAGCCAGGCCTCGTGCAGCGCGCGCAAATCGGGATCGCCATGGATGGCGACGAGGCAATTCTCCTCGTCCTGTCCGGCGCGCGCCAGCAGACGATGCAGCGCGCGGCCCTTGCGCGCGATCTTGGGCGTCGTCGTCTCCTCCGGCGTCACCAGCACGCCGGCGCGGCGGAACACGAGGCCGAGCCAGCGCTGGCCGGTGATATAGGAGATGCCGATCGCCAAAATGAGGCCGGCGATGGTCGGCGACATCCAGGCGACGAGCGAGGGCGAGATCATCAGGCCGGCGATCAAGGTCAGCGCGCCGAGCGCCACATGCCATTGATGGCGGCGCACGATAGCGTTGAAGGGAACCGAGCCGTCGTCGCGCCGCTGCGGGTCCCAGCCGGTGTCGAAGCCGAACAGAATGTGGAAGACATGGCCCGTCTGGATCAGCATCATGATGGGCGCGAGCAGCGCCGACATCAGCACCTCGAACAGAGTCGAGACGAGCAGCATGATAATGCCGCCGGAGCCGCGCCGCGTCTCGCGATCGATCATCGCGAGAATGAGGCCGAAGAATTTCGGCGCCAGCAATATCGCCATTGTGAGCGCGAACAGCGCTAGCGAACGTTCCGCGTCGAAGCGCGGCCACACCGGGAAGAGCGTGAATTTGGCGGTGAAATATTCCGGCCGGAAATAGCTCGCCTGAAAGACGAGCGCTATGCCGACCAGCAGCTGGCAGAGCCATAGCGGCGAGGTGAGATAGCCGAAGATTCCGGTGAGGAAATGCTGCCGCGTCGCCCAGTGGAATCCGCGCGCCCCGAGAATGCGCGAATGCTGCAGATTGCCCTGGCACCAGCGGCGGTCGCGGATCGAGAGATCGATCAGCGAGGGCGGGCTCTCCTCGAAGGAGCCGCCGAGCGTCGGCATCATATAGACGGCGTAGCCGGCGCGGCGGATCAGCGCCGCCTCGACGAAATCATGGCTGAGAATATGCCCGCCGAAGGGCGGGCGGCCCTTGAGATCGGGCAGGCCGCAATGATGCGAGAAAGCCTGCGTGCGGATGATCGCGTTATGACCCCAATAATTGCCGTCGCGCCCCATCCATTGCGCGAGGCCGGCGGCGATGACGGGACCATAGATGCGCGCGGCGAATTGCTGCACGCGCGCGAACAGCGTGTTGCGATTGATGATGAGCGGCAGCGTCTGGATGATGCCGGCGTCGGGGTCGGCCTCCATCGCCGCGGCGAGACGCACGATGGCGTCGCCGGCCATCAGGCTGTCGGCGTCGAGCACCACCATATGCTCATAGGCGCCGCCCCAGCGCGTGACGAAATCGGCGATATTGCCGGCCTTGCGGCTCGTGTTCTTCTCGCGGCGGCGATAATAGACGCGCGCCTGCGGCCCCAGCCTGCGGCGCATGGCGGCGAAGGCGCGCTCCTCGGCGATCCAAATATCGGGATTCGTGGTGTCGGAGAGGAAGAACCAGTCGAAATGCGCGCCGAGGCCGGTCGCCTCCACATCCTGCAATATGGCCTGCAGCGCGCCGAAGACGCGGCTCGGCGCCTCATTGTAGATGGGCATGACGACGGCGGTGCGCGCTGTGAGCGTTTCCGGCGGCGGCGGCGGGCGGCGCGCGAACAGCAGCGCGACGAAGCCGACGACGGCGCTGGCGAAGGAGAGCGCGATCCAGGAGAAGTTCAGCACGAAGAGCGCGAGCAGCGCCCATTTCAGCGTGGTGACGCCGCCGACGTCGATGACGCGGTACATCTCGTAGCCGCCATAGGCGGTCAGCGCGAGGCCGCCGCCGAAGGTGACGAAGCGCGAGATCCAGGGCGTGCGCCAGAACTTCGGCGCCAGGCGGCGACGACGCTCCTTCGCCTTGAAGCGCCAGAAGGATTGCGTCGGCATCTCGAGCCGGCGCTCCGCCGGCATGGGCGGCGCGGCGGCGGGATCGACGGGCGGCGTCGGCGGGGCGGCGACGTCCGGCGGAACGGGTTCGACGAGGGAGAGAGCTACACCGTCCATCTATAGAGCCAGGTTTCGCTGATCGGCTCGTCGCCCGATTGGAGGACGAGGCGCAGCTCGCAAAAGGTCTCGCCGACAGGATCGACGTCGAAGACGACGCGGCATGTCTTCGCCTTCGGATTGGGATAGATGCGAATGTTCGTCGCCGATCCGGGCGATGTCGTCAAGGCGGGCCGCAAATTGGCGACACGTTGCGGATCGCCCAGATTGTCGCCTGCAAACTGGACGATAAAGCGGCGCAGTTTCGGCGACGGCGCGCGGCCGCCGAAAGCCGCGACGGCGACCGCGAAAGGCGGGCGCGCGGGCGGGCTCCAGCACCAGAATTGCCGATAGGCGAAAGTCGCCTCCTTGCCCGCGGCGAGCGGCTGCTTGGGCCGCCAATAGGCCACGATATTGGCGTTCACCTCCGATTCGGAGGGGATCTCGACGAGCTGCACCGAGCCCTCGCCCCAATCGCCGATCGGCTCCACCCACAGCGAGGGACGCAGCTCCCAATGCTGTATGTCGTCCTGATAGGTCTCTATGTCACGGTCGCGCGTCAAAAATCCGAAGCCCTTCGGATTGGAGTCGACAAAGGCCGAGATTTGCAGCGTCTCGCGGTTGGAGACCGGGCGCCAGAGCCATTCGTCCTTGCCGGTGAGCATTTGCAGCCCATTGGTCTCGGCGACGAAGGGGCGCGGGTCATCGGAACGGCGATGGTCGAGCGGGGTGAACAGCGAGGCCGCCGCCGCGCCGCCGAGCCCCAGATGATCGATGGCGACGCGCGGGAACAGTGTGAATTCCGCGTCGATGATCGTCGCCTCGCCCGGCCGCAGCGTGAACAGATAGGCGCCCGTGACGCTCTGCGAATCGAGCAGAGCGTGAATGACGAGGGCGTTGCCGGCGAGCGTCGGCTTCTCGATCCAGAAGCTGCGGAAGACGGGAAACTCCTCGCCGCGGGGATCGGCGGTGCGGATGGAGAGGGCCCGGGCGGTGACGCCCAAAGTCTGGCCGCGGGCGAGCGCGCGATAGAAGCTCGCGCCCTGGAAGAGAGCCAGCTCCGTGTCCGGCGCCCCGGCGCTCTGAGGGGCGAGGATGCGAAAGCCGGAGAAGCCGATGTCCGGCAGCTTGTCGCCGACTTTCAGGCCGCCATAGTCGAATTTGGCCTGGTCATAGACGACGCGCTTGGCGACCCTGTCCTCGACGACATAGAGCTCGACCGGCGCGCCGAAGATGAACCCCCTATGCAGCGGCTCGAGCGAGAAGCCCCGATTCTCGCCGCTCCATATGGCCGCGCCGGCCTTGGTCTTTATGCCGACATATTGCTCATATCCGAGATTGGCGAAAGGCTCGCGCAGCTCCGCCGATGGGGCGGCGAAGGGCCGCTTGGCGAGCGCGCGGGCGAGCTCGACCACCACTTCACGGCCGAAGACGGCGGGCGCCGGCGGCGGCGGGGCCGACGGAGCCGATTGGGCGAAAGCGCGGCCGCCGGAGACGCCGCCGGCGAGCGCGGTCAAGGAGGCTTTCAACAGGTCTCTGCGTACGAACATGCGGGACCGGGACCCGTGACTGACGAAGGAGCGGGAAAAAACGGCGGACTTGTCTATCGGATATACCTGAAAGACCGGACTTCGGAACACGAAACTTTCTTTTTTGGTTGCGCGGAGGAAACCTCGCGCCGAGCCTGCGCTTGCTCCCCCGCCCGCGAATCTGCCAAGACGAATATGATCAGGACGAATATGAACGAGAGGAAAACGGCGCCGGGGACCGCCCCCGCTGTCCCCTCCCCGCCATGAGCCAGAGGCCGCGCAGCAAGATGGAAGCTCGATCGACCGACCGCCGCTCCCTCGCCGTAATACTCGCCGCCGGCGAGGGCACGCGCATGAAATCGCGCCGGCCCAAGGTCCTCCATGAGGTCGCCGGGCGATCCATGCTCGGCCATGTGCTGGCCGCCGCCGCCGCTCTGGACGAGATCGCCGTGGTCATCGGCGCCGGCAAGGAGGATGTCGCCGCCGAGGCCCGCCGCCAGCGGCCGGACGCGAAAATCTTCGTTCAGGAGAAGCAGCTCGGCACCGCCCATGCCGTGCTGGCGGCGCGAGAGGCATTCGCCGGGGCGGACGATATCGTCGTGCTCTTCGCCGACACGCCGCTGGTGCGCGCCGAGACGATCGCCGCTTTGCGCGCGGCGCTGGCCGAGGGCGCCGCCGTCGCCGTGCTCGCCTTCGAGGCCGCCGATCCGCACGGCTACGGCCGGATACTCTGCGACTCAGAAGGGCGCCCCGCCGCTATTCGCGAGGAGAAGGACGCGAGCCCGGCCGAACGCGCCTGCCGGCTCTGCAACGCCGGCTTGATGGCCATATCCGGCGAAAAGGCGCGGGCGCTATTGGACGGGATCGACTCGGCCAACGCCCAAAGGGAATATTATCTCACCGATATCGTCGCCCGCGCCGCCGCGGCCGGGCTGGGGACACGGCTGGTGGTCGCGGCGGAGGAGGAAGTTCTCGGCGTCAACGACCGGGTCCAGCTCGCCCGCGCCGAATCTGTCGCCCAGGAGCGCCTCCGCCGCGCCGCCATGCTGGGAGGCGCGACGCTGATCGCCCCGCAAACCGTCTTTCTCTCCCATGACACGAAGATCGGCCGCGATGTGACGATCGAGCCCGGCGTCGTCATCGGCCCGGGCGTCGAGATCGCCGATGGCGCGGTTATTCACGCCTATTCGCATCTCGAGGGGGCGCTGGTGGGCGAGCGGGCCACGGTCGGCCCCTATGGGCGGCTGCGGCCGGGCGCCAGGCTCGCGGCGCAGGCCAAGGTCGGCAATTTCGTCGAGATCAAGGGCGCGGACATCGGCGAAGGCGCCAAGGTCAATCATCTGACCTATATCGGCGACGCTTCCGTCGGCGCGCATTCCAACATCGGCGCCGGCGTCATCACCTGCAACTACGACGGCTTCTTCAAATATCGCACCATCATCGGCGAAAACGCCTTCATCGGCTCCAATTCGGCTCTGGTCGCCCCGGTGACGATCGGCGACGGCGCCTATGTCGGCTCCGGCTCGGTCGTCACCAAGGACGTCTCGGCGGACGCCCTCGCCGTGGCGCGCGGCCGGCAGATGGAGAAGCAAGGCTGGGCGGAGAGCTTCCGCCGCGTCCAGAAGGCGAAGAAATCGGGCAAGTGATCTTCTCCGGCAGCGCTCTCCAACCACGCCAAACGTATCTGCGAGTGATACAAGCGCCTTGCTTTCCGTATCTCTGAGCGATACATGATGGTCGGCGACAAGGCTGCTTATGATCCGATCATTCCGGGACCGGGCGACTGAGGCTCTTTTCCGCGGGCGGCTTCCGAAGGGATATCCCGCGGACGTGTTCAAGGCAGCGCGGCGTAAGCTGGAAATGCTCAACGCCGCGGCTCGGCTCGACGACCTGCTCATTCCGCAGGGCAACCGGCTCGAGGCGCTGTTCGGCGATCGGCCGGACAACATTCGATCCGCGTAAACGACCGCTGGCGCATCTGCTTTGTCTGGACCGACGCCGGCGCAGAACAGGCCGAGTTCGTAGACTATCACTGAGCAGGACTAGAACCATGGCGAGCGAGATGGAGATCGTCGAGACGCTTCCGCCGATGCACCCGGGCGAAGTGCTACGGGAAGAGTTCCTCGAGCCGCTCGGCCTATCCGCCGGGCGCGTCGCCAAGGCTTGCGGCGTGCCTCGGACGCGAATCGAGCGTATCGCCAGTGAAGAGATCGGGATCACCGGCGACACGGCGGCGCGGCTGGCCCGCTTCTTCGGCACGACGGCGGAATTCTGGTTGAACCTACAGGTTCGCTATGAGCTGGCGACGGTCGAGAACGCCGCCCACGCCGAGCTGGCGAAGATCACGCGGTTCGAGGCGACGGCGGCGATGAAGGCCCGCCCAGCTTCATCGGTCGAAAAAAAATTATAGCCGAACCAAAAGTCGCAGCGACCCTTGCATCCGCCCTCGCCAAAGCTCGTCGCTCGCGACGGGCGTCCTCGAGGACGCCCTATGCCGGAGCCACTTCTCCCGCGAACGGGAGAAAGAATCGCGTCCTGGCCGGCTCCGAGAAATGCCCTAATGCTCTGTCTAGGATAATCGTAACCGAAATCGCGGTAATCTGATCGCCCCCGAGCGCTTGGACCGAGGAGACATTTGCATGTGCGGCATCGTCGGCATTCTCGGACGCGAGCCCGTCGCGCCCTCTCTCGTCGAGGCGCTGAAGCGGCTCGAATATCGCGGCTATGATTCCGCCGGCGTCGCCACGCTGGAAAAGGGCAAGCTCACGCGCCTGCGCGCCAGCGGCAAGCTGCGCAATCTCGAGGAGAAGCTTTCCACCTCGCCGCTGCTGGGAACGAGCGGCATAGGCCATACGCGCTGGGCGACGCATGGCCGCCCCACCGAGACCAACGCCCATCCGCATACGAGCGGCGGGCTCGCTGTGGTCCACAATGGCATCATCGAGAATTTTCGTGAATTGCGCGAGGAGCTGACCGGCAAGGGTCATGTCTTCGCCACCGAGACGGATACGGAAGTGGTCGCCCATCTCGTCGGCGAGGAGCGCAGCAAGGGCGCCGCGCCGCGCGAGGCGGTCGCGGCCGCGCTCGCTCGGCTGGAGGGCGCCTTCGCCCTCGCCTTCCTCTTCGAGGGCGAGGAGGATCTGCTGATCGGCGCCCGCCGCGGCGCGCCGCTCGCCACGGGCTGGGGCGACGAAGGCGTCTATCTCGGCTCCGACGCTCTTGCGCTCGCGCCTTTCGCGCGTCAGATCGCCTATCTCGAGGAGGGCGATCATGTCGTGCTGACGCGCGAGAAGATCACCTTCTACGACGTCGCCGGCAAGGAGTCGGAGCGCCGCCGCCAGCCCTTGCAGGCGGGCTCCTTCCTCGTGGACAAGGGCAATTACCGCCATTTCATGGCCAAGGAGATTCACGAGCAGCCGGAGGTCGTCGGCCGCACGCTCTCGCATTATCTCGATCTCTCGGCCGGCGAGGTGCGCCTACCCTTCACCCTGCCCTTCGACCCCAAAAAGCTCTCGCGCGTCACCATTTCCGCTTGCGGCACGGCCTATTACGCAGGACTCATCGCGCGCTATTGGATCGAGCGCTATGCGCGGCTCGCGGTGGATATCGATATCGCCTCGGAGTTCCGCTATCGCGAGGCGCCGCTGGCCGAGAATGGGCTGATGATACTGGTCTCGCAATCGGGCGAGACGGCCGACACGCTGGCCGCGCTGCGCTACGCCAAGGCGCAGGGTCAGCACATTCTCTCCATCGTCAATGTCGAGACCTCGACCATAGCGCGCGAGAGCGACACCGTTGCGCTGACGCTCGCCGGCCCCGAGATCGGCGTCGCCTCGACCAAGGCCTTCACCTGTCAGCTCGCCGTTTTCGCCTGCCTCGCCATAGCGCTCGGCCGCGCCCGCGGCGTGCTGAGCGAGGCGGATGAAAAGCGCCTGGTGCGCGAGCTGGCGGCGACGCCGGGCCAGATGGCCGGCGCCCTCGCCCGCGAGGCGCTGGTCGAGCCGGTGGCCCGCGATGTGGCGCGCGCCTCCAGCGTGCTGTATCTCGGCCGCGGCGGCGCCTATCCGCTGGCGCTGGAAGGCGCGCTGAAGCTGAAGGAACTCTCCTATATTCATGCGGAAGGCTATGCGGCCGGCGAGCTGAAGCACGGGCCGATCGCGCTGATCGACTACGCCATGCCGGTGATCGTGCTGGCCCCGCCGGACGCGACGCTGGAGAAGACCGTCTCTAACCTACAGGAGGTCGCCGCGCGCGGCGGTCATCTCATCCTCATCGGCTCCGCCGCGGCGCGCGAGGCGGCGGCGGCCGAGCTCGCCGGCTTCATCGAGCTGCCGGAGATCGCCGGCGCCTTCGCGCCGCTGGTCTATGCGGTCCCCGTGCAATTGCTCGCCTATCATGTGGCGGTGTTCATGGGGAAGGATGTGGACCAGCCGCGCAATCTGGCCAAGAGCGTCACTGTGGAGTGAGGCGTCCGCTCCCCTCATCCTTCGAGACGCGGCCTGCGGCCGCTCCTCAGGATGAAGGGTTCGGGCTTGCCGTCGCGAACGACAACGCGTCACAGCCGCTCGATCTTGCGGGCCGCCTCGTCGATGAGATCGGCGACCTGAAACAGCAGCTCCTTGTCCGGCGCGCCGACGAGGCGCTGCTGCAGCACGGTCTTGAGATTGCCCATCGCCCGGAACACCGGCCCCGTGTCGACGCCCGCGCTTCTGGCGCGCAGCTCCTCCAAACGGGCGAGCGCCGTCTCCGCCTCCTTGCGATTCTCCGCGAGATGGGCCTTGCCCGCATCGGTGATCGCATAGAGCTTCTTGGCGCCCTCGGTCGGCTGGACCTCCACCTGTCCCAGCTCCTCGAGCAGGGTCAGCGTCGGATAGACGATGCCGGGGCTCGGCGCATAGGCGCCGCCGGTGCGCGTCTCGATCTCGCGGATGACGTCATAGCCATGGCGCGGCTCGCTCTCGAGCAGCAGCAGAATCACCAGCCGCAATTCGCCGCCCTCGAACATCCGCCGCCGTCCGCGGCCGCCGCCCCGCTCGCCCTCGCCGGGACCAAAGCCATGCCGCCCGCCGGCGCCGCGCATACCGCGGCCGCCACGGCCGAAGGGCTCGTCCCCGCCGCCGCGCATTCCCCTCATCCAGCCTCGCATCCAGCCGAAGGCCGGATGATCGCCGTGATCGGAATGTATGTGTTGATGCCTCATAAATGTGTCTCCTTTCGTTTAGACAGCTCTAAGATATATCTTACAACCATCTCGTCAAGCCCCTTCCGCGAGAAAGGTTGCGCCGGGAGTCGAGGCGAACGAGACGCGCGGCGGGAAAAAGCAGTCAGGAGGGGCGACTTGAAAGATCGGCTCTAGGCGGCGCGCAGGCCTTTGGGCGGGCGCCGGGCGCCGCCGACGTCGAAAAAGTCGGTCATGTCGCGCAGCGCCCGCGCGCGCTCAGCGAGCATGTGACTCGCCGCAGTGCCGTCCTCGACCATTGCGGCGCTGTGCTTGGTCATTTGATTGAGCTCGCCGATAGAGGCGTTGATCTGCTGCAGCGCGGACGCCTGCTCGCCGGTTGCGCGCGAGATTTGCCGCACGGCGCCGTCCAGCGCATTCACCTCGCCGACGATCGCCCGCAGATCGCGCGCCACATTGCTCACCAGCTTCACGCCCGCGCCGACGGCGCTGCTCGACTCGCCGATCAGCAGCTTGATCTCCTCGCCCGCCTCGGCGGAGCGCAGAGCGAGCTGGCGCACCTCCTGCGCGACAATGGCGAAGCCCCTGCCCGCGGCGCCCGCGCGCGCCGCCTCCACGCCGGCGTTGAGCGCCAGCAGATTGGTCTGCGCGGCGAGCTGGTCGATGACCGAGAGAATCTGCGCCACCTGCAACGACGAGGTCTCGATCTTCGCCATGGCGCCGATCGTCTCGTCGACGAGCCCGCCGGAGGCCTCCGCCTTGGCGCGCGCCGAGGCGACCAGCGCATCGGCGCTCGCGGCGTTTTGCGCCGTCGCGCGCAGCGCCGCGGTGATGCCGGCAATGCCGGTCGTCATCTTCTCGAGATTGCCGGCCTGGCCTTCCGCGCGCTGCGCCAGAGCGTCGGCAGCATGCGCCATCTCGCCGGCCTGCGCGGTCATGTTCTGCGCCGCCTCCGTCACCAAAGCCATGCCGCCGCGCAATGTCTCCAGCGAATGATTGAAGTTGACGCGCAGCGCCTCGTATTGCGGCCCGAAGGCCTCGCTGATGCGATGGGTGAGCGCGCCATTCGACAATTGCCGCAGCCCATGGGCGAGCGTCGCCACCACCGCCTCGGTCGCCCGGCTGGCGGCGGCCGCCGCCTCATCGGCCGCATCCTTGGCGATGGCCGCGCGGCGGAATGTCTCGACGGCGCGCGCCATCTCGCCGACATCGTCGCGCCGCTCGCAATGCGGCACGAGGCCGCTCTTGTCGCCATTGGAGAGCGCGTTCACGCGGCTCGCGATCTCGAGCAGCGGCCGCGCTATGGCCGAGCCCGTGCGCCAACCGCCGAGCGCCGCGACAATGCCGGTGAGCGCCGCGGCGACCAAAATCCGATCGGCGATGCCGAGCGTCGTCGCCGCCAATTGCGCCTCGGGCGCGCTGAGCACGAGACTCCAGCCGAGACCGCGAAATCCGATGACCGGCGGCAGCTTCGCATAGACCGCCGACCGTCCGTCGATATTGCGGGATATCGCCTTCTCGGCGCCGATCTCGTGGCCGAGCCGATCGATCATCGGCGCCGCGGGCCTGCCGATCGCCTCGACCGGAAACGCGCCCGCGCCGACGCCAGTCGGCTGGAAGACGAGCAATGTCTTATGGCTCGCATCGACGAGATCATACCGAATATGGGAGCCGCCGAGATCGCCGCCGACGATGCTCATGCGCTCATATTCGCGCCGGACATAGCGGCGGAACATGTCGAGATCGACGAAGCTCACCCAGACGCCGATGACCTCGCCGTCCTTGCCGAGCGCGCGCGCAGCGATGGGAAAGGCGAAATCGGGCTCGGCCGATCGCGGAAGAATGTCGTTCACATCGATGAGCGTGTCGATGACGACATTGGTCGCGCGCTTGTTCTCGAGCACGGTCTTGCCGGTCATCGCATCGACGAACCAGCGCTCGCCGGCGAAATTCTGCGCATAGAGCGCTTGCGTCGGCAGCGGCTCGCCATCCTTGTCCTTGGTGTTGACGGCCAGCACCGAGCCGTCGCGCCCCAGCAACATCGTCAGATTGCTGTTTCGCTGCGTGGCGATCCAGCCGTTCATGAATGTGGCGATGGGGCTACGCCCATCGACGCGCCGCCAATTCTGCGACTGCCAGATGATGGGCTGCGCCGTCGCCTGAATGACCGCATCGGCGGCGAAATCGCCGAGCGCGCGATTGATCGTGGCGCCGAGATCGAGCGTCGCCATGCGCAAGGGCGAGAAGGACACATTCTCGAGATGCGGCGCGACGGCCAGCTCGAAAAACGCATAGAGAAACAAAATCGGCAGGACGCTGAAGCCGATCATCGCCACGGTGATCTTGGTCGCGATGGTCGCGCCGCGCATGTTCGTTCCTTCTCCAGCAAGCGACGGCGCAAGGCCGATCGGGGCCGACCAATGTCCGACCAGCCCTCGGTCGGACGTAAAGAGACAAAGCTGCGCGCTGCTTCGAAACGAAAATTGTTTCTGCACTTTTACGGTTTTAGGTAAATAACTTTCTAACATGCGCCTCAGCGGCCGAGCGTCGCATGGGCGCGGCGCGGGTATTCGGGCGCGGCGCGTGAACTTCCAGCGCCGCCGACCAGCCGACGTCCGAGGCCGCCGAAACCAGACCATTCGCATTTTTCTGAACTCTCCCCCGCCAGATCGATATTTATCTATTTTACATGAAGAAGACAGCAGGCTCTGCTTTCTCTCATCGCCGGCGCGCTCGACGAGAAGCTTTGCTCCTTTCGCTAAAAAATTTCCGCCACAGCGGCATAAATAGGAGTTCGGCGCTGCCGCACAGCGCGTCTGGTGCAAAAACAAGCTGAAAGCCCACCGTTTCAGCGTTGCGCGAATTCGCATTCGTAATGTAAATACAACATATATCTAAGGCTGAGCCGATTGCGAGCCTTTAAGAAGCGCCGGCGAAGCGTCCTCATCGACGCTCAGGGGCTTCTGGCGCGCGCCTCGGCTCGCATTCGATACGAGGGTTTTTATGCGCTCGAGCTGTGATGCGAGACAAAAATGGCTCCGCCACGGAGACGCAGCGCACCTATACGGGCGTCGAGGATGTCGGCGCCGGCTATTATGCGACCTATGACATTTCGCAGAACGAGCAAGGACAGATCGGCGCAAGAGAAGAGAAATGGAGTGAAGCGTGGCGTATCTCCTCAGTGAAGGTAGCGAGCAATTCGATCGAAGCTTTCTCGCCACGAGCGAGCAAAAGCTCGCCGATGTGATCCTCGCGGCCTTGCCGGATTCGGTCACGCCGCTGCGGCTGACCAGGATCGGCGTCATTGGCGCCGTCATCGCCGCGGCGGCGCTGATCGGCTGCCGCTGGTCGCATGCATGGCTGCCGGTCTTCGTCGCCGGAATAGTCCTCAACTGGCTCGGCATGGCGCTCGACGGACCGCTGGCCCGACGCCGCGCGCTGACGCATCCTCGGCTCGACGCCATCGGCCAGACCAATGATCTGATGTCGCAAGTCCTGCTGATCGTGATGTTCGGCGCGTCGCCATTTCTATCGCTTCAATCGGCCTTGGTCATTCTCGCCTGCTATCTGCTCTTCTCGGCCTATAATTACGTGCGCACGATCGCGCTGCAGGCGCGCCCGATGACCTATATCGGGATCGGCCCGACCGAGTTCCGCATTCTCATGACCGCATGGCCCTTTGCAGCGCTGGCCGGCGGCATAGATGCGACGGCGCCGGGCGGCGCGACCCGGCTGGACGCCGCAATGCTGATCCTCGCCGCGATCGGAGTTGCGGGACTTGCCGTGAAGGCGCTTGCCGACGCAAGGCGGCTCGCCGCGGAGGAGTGAGTCTGGAAGAGACAACGGCGCGGCCGTAAGGCGCGGAGACGCGCCGGCGGACCTTCGGCCTTGGTCACCGCGAAAATTCAGCCGAATCCCTCTCGTTAGTTGCTCAGTCGACGGGCGATGGGAACGAAGGACGGAAGAGGAATGCTATCCCCCGTCGGTCGGCATATCGTGAAGTCCTCGGGCTCACGCTCCACCATCAGCCTGGTCGCGGCGTCATTCGCCAGCCTCGCCCTGTCAAACCACTTTTCGGCGACGCGCTGCTTCAAATCGGCGAGTATTTTCATGTCATCGGGCGTAGCAAACAGACTGTTGATGGCTCGGACGCCTTCCGTCCCCGATACGATATCTGCGTCGCGCGCGAGAATGACGTGTATCCAACCATATGCCGTCATTGCCGCATAATACTTGTCCGCCATCGCCGTTGAGCAATTGCCGATCGGACAACGCGAGATGGCGTCGAGGACATAGCCCGTCTCCATCTTTTTGCTTTCGTAGTTCCCGAGGAATTGCTCCCACACTTTTTTGCTCCAGCCGGCGACGGGGGTTCTTCCCGGCTGATAAGGGCCATGCGGAAAGGGGGCGCAGGTCCCGGCCGTTTTCGCGCGATGGGCGACTAGAAGATTTGCGGCGACGTTCACTCCGGCGAAGCACAGGAGGAAGACGACAACGAGAAGCTTCGTGTCGAGCAGCCAATCCGGCAGCCCACGGCGCAATATCGAATGGCGGCTTTTCATGGGCAGCTTTTCTGCGTCGCGGGAAGCAAAAACGAAGCGATTTCTTTCGGAACTCCGAATCCGAACGGGCCGAAGTTCTTTGCGGACAGATATCCATTGCTCGACAGGTCCTCGACCGTCGCTATGACCGACGGGTGCAGGCCGATCGATTGCGTCTCGCTTGCCATGCCATCGACATTCGTCCCACCCGGCCTTCGAGCCCTCGACAGTCGATACAGACTCGCAATCTGTTCCGCCCTGTCATTGTGTGTTCGCAGCGTGTCGAAATAGCGCTTGAGCTGACTGGCGAATTTCGCCCGAAAGTAAGGCTGGCAAAATCGCTGGCGCTCTAGCCGGGACACGCAGGACAAATAGCCAGCGACATCCTTAATGTGCATCTGCCCGCGAGGATCTTGGACGTCCGCCGCCCACTGCTGCTCGGGGTCGACCCAATATTCGACTCGAGCGAGGGGCGTATGGATGGTCTGGGCTCCAGTCGGCATGCAAGCCTCGTCGAGACGCACTTCGATCTGCCTGATCTCTGGCGATCTACCCGCGAGCGCCTGATCGATCGCTTGTTGGCGAAGAGCGCGTCCCTCCGGGGAACGGGGCGGAACCATGCCCGTGACCGGATGGCCAATCGTCAGCGCCAGCAATTCAGGAAGGATGAAATTGTAACCTGCGTAGCAGATCGCGAACACGCCGGCGATTTTCATCAACTGTTTGACGAGTTTGAAACCTTCCGGCTTTGCACCGTCCTTTGTCTGGCTCAAAGAAAGTCTTTGGGTCTCCCCGCGGTTACGCTCATTCTCCGATTTTGTTCCGCGTTTTCCGAAGCTCATCTATCGCTCTCCGCATAGCGATGACATTCCTGCCCGACCGTCCAGTTCGGCGAGGATTTCGGTGGCGGGGAGCCGCCGAGAAACTCCTCGTTCACCTCGATCCGATCGGGCGATCGAAAGATGAAGATGCGCATTTGGCGCGGCGCGGCGTCGAACAGCTTTTTCCATTTCTCCATCGCCGCGCAAAAACGGCGCGTGCGCGCCGGCCCGTGGTTTTCGAGATAGTCGCGTGGACTGGTGAAGTCGTCCACGCCGAAGGCGCCGACTCTGAACCCGGCGAGGATGTGCTCCGGGGCATTTTTGATGTCGAAGGGAGACGGACCCTCGAAGGCGATCTTGGCGCGCTGCTCAGGTCTCGCATTCTCGATGCGCCAAACGGTCGGTCCGGCGGCGATCACGAGAACCGCCGCTGCGCCCGCGCGACCGAGATCGAGCGCGATTTCCGGGGCCTCCTTTTGGTCTTTGACGCTCGGCGGACTATCGACGATGGCGACATGAAGCAGCCGATTGTAAAGCGCCGGCTCGTCCGGCGACGTGGCCATTGCCCTCAATCGCTTGGCGCTCTTCGCAAGCCTTTTTACGTCCCCGCCGAAAATGATGTCGCGAGGAGACGCCGAACGGCGGATATTCTCCTCGTCCAGAGCGTCTAAGCTCGGAGCGTTCAGAAAAATTATCGCCGGAATCCGCCCGGCCTGCGAGACGAATCCGATCAAAGCTACAATTCCAAAAAGCAATAGAAATGGTCTCATAAATCGAAAATCCACACAGAGCCGAACCAGCCGCTCGTCGCTCTCGAGTGTGAGTCCTGAAAATTAAGAAATAGCGAAATTCATCCACGGCAAAGACTTAAACAGAGAGGGCCGACGTGAGGCGTGCGATTGGTGACAATGAAACAGATGACGCCGAACGCGAGCGTATTACGACTCGATCGACCATAGCGGCGAAGCAATCTAGGCCTTGCTTCGCGGCGCTCGCAATAGCGCACGCAGTTGGTCGCAATGTCGCGACCGATGCCTATTTCTAAGCGCTCGTCAGTTTCGGCTCGGACACCCACAATCATCGAATTCGGCGCCTTGCCGAAGGTCCTATTTTGACGCATCGCTCCCCTCCCCGCTTGACTCCCGCCCCCGCCATGCCCCACCCACGCGGCATGAGCACGCCCTTCGACGACATCCGCAATCTTCTCGCCGATCTCCCCGCCCCCAGCAGTGACAGCGTGGACGCCGTGCGGCGGCGCGACGCCGAGCTCACCAAGCCGCCGGGGGCGCTGGGGCGGCTGGAGGAGATCGTCGAATGGCTGGCGGCCTGGCAGGGCAGCGCGGAGCCGCGGATCGAGCGGCCGCTCGTCGCCGTCTTCGCGGGGAATCACGGCGTCACGGCCAAGGGCGTCTCCGCCTTTCCCGCCGCCGTCACGCGGCAGATGCTGGATAATTTCACCGTCGGCGGCGCGGCGATCAATCAGATCTGCAAGGCCAATGGCGTCGGCCTCAAGGTCTTCGAGCTAGCGCTCGAGCATCCGACACGCGATTTCACGACGAGCGCCGCAATGGAGGAGCGCGAGGCCGCCGGCACTCTGGTCTATGGCATGGAGGCGGTGGACGGCGGGATCGATCTTTTGGCGCCGGGCGAGATGGGCATAGGCAACACCAGCTCGGCGGCGGCGATCTACGCCGCGCTCTATGGCGGGCCGGCGGCGCGCTGGACCGGGCGCGGAACCGGCGTCGACGACGAAGGGCTCGCGCGCAAGAACGCCGTCATCGACGAGGCGCTCGCCTTTCACGCCGGACATTTGTCCGATCCGCTGGAGATTTTGCGCCGGCTCGGCGGGCGCGAGATCGCCGGCATGATGGGCGCGATGCTCGCGGCGCGGCGCAATCGCATCCCCGTGCTGCTCGACGGCTATGTCGCCTGCGCGGCGGCGGCGCTGCTGCATGCGACGAGCCCGGACGCCATCGCCCATTGCCTCGCCGGCCATGTCTCGGCGGAGGGCGCGCATAGGGATGTGCTGGAGCGGCTCGGCAAGAAGCCGCTGCTCGATCTCGGCATGCGGCTCGGCGAGGGCTCCGGCGCCGCGCTGGCGATCGGCGTCGTCAAGGCGGCGCTCGCCTGCCACAGCGGGATGGCGACTTTCGCCAGCGCCGGCGTCAGCGGCAAGGATTAGGACGCGTCATTCCCGGCCGCTGAATTTCCCGGGCTCACGACGCCGCCGCCAACACCTTGCGGCGCTTCACCTCCGCGCGCATCAGATCGAGGCATTCCTTGGTCGAGGCCATGTCCAGCGCGGTGAGGCCGAGGCCCGTCTCGAAGGAAGGGTCGGCGCCGGCCGCCATCAATTGCGCCACGGCGCGGGCGCGGCCGGAGGAGGCGGCGAACATCAGCGGCGTCGCGGCGTTGACATTTATGTGCTGAATGTCGATTCCGGCGCGGATCAGCAGCGCGATATTCTCCTCTATCTCGCCGACACAGGCGAGCCACAGCGCCTGATTGCCGTCCACATTGGTCGCATGGAGATCGGCGCCGGCCTGCAGCAGCTCGGCCACCAGCGCCGGCGGGGCGAGGCGCGCGGCGACCATCAGCGGCGTCACATTGTCCTTGTTGCGGCCATTGGCGTCGCCGGGCGCAAAGCCGTGCTCGGCCAGAAAAGCCTCCAGGGCCGGGCTCAGCGCCGCCGTGGCGGGGGGCGCGGAACGCTCGGCGATCGCCCAGGCCTCATAGCCGCCGTCGAGGCTGTAGACGTCGGAAAAGCCCTGCTCGGCGAAATATTTGGCGTAGGCCTGGCTGGAATTGCCGTGATAGCAGCAGAACACCACCGGCCGGTCCTTCGGCGTCAGAGTGACGAAGGAGGAGATGTTCTCCCGCGTCGCCAGCTCGGCCCCATCTATATGGCCGCGCGCGAAAGAGTCCGGATCGCGCACGTCTATCACCAGCGCGCGCCCGCGCCCGATGATCTGACGCGCCGCGATGACGTCGATCCTGCGAAAATTCGCCTGCATGCCGCATTTCTCCCTTCGATCGCCCCGCGACATGCGAAGTCGGGGCCAACCGCCCCTCAGGGACCGCGCGCGCTGGTTTTCGGCGCCCTCGTCGGCTAGAGTCATTCCGGTTCCAATCGAACCGGAATGACTCTCGATTTCCTTGTTCTGCCGTGTTTTCTTCACGCGAACCGGTTCCCGCTTCGCTCGAAAACACTCTAGGCTCGTGGAAGGAGGCGCGACATGCGGGACACGGTAGAGAATTTCGAGGATCGGGCGCGGCTCGACGGACGCATCGCATTGGCGATCGTCACTTTCGCCACCGCCTATGGGCTCGTCGCTCTGCTCGATCGCGTCGGCGCGCCGGAGCGGCTGGTGGCGCTGGTGTCGCCCTATTTCACCGTGGTCGCTCTGGCCGCGCTGGGCTTTCTGCTGCATTCCATGCGCGTGTCCTTCTATTACGCGGCGGGACGGGCGGCGCCGGCCGCCTATGTCGGATTCGCGCAGGCCGCGCTGGTCACGGGCCTCGCGGCGCCTTTCGCGGCTCGGCTCACCGGCGCCGGCTCGCCGCTCGGCGTGACGCTCGGCCTGCTGCTCGGCGTCGCGCTCATCGGCGCGGCGACCGGGCCAGCGCTGCGCAAGACCGGGGCCTTCTCGCTGTCCGATCTGCTGGCGGCGCGCTTCTCGCGCATGGAGCCGCGGCTCGGCATGATCGCCGTCGCCGCGCTCACCTCGGCGATCGTGGCGCTCGCCGGCTATCAGACGGCGGTGGACGCGCTGGTCGGCTTCACTGGCGCGGGCCGGCCCTTCGCGGCCTTCTTCATCGGCGCGGCGATTCTCCTGATCGCGGGACCGGGCGGCGTCGGCGGCGTGCTGTGGAGCGCCTGCGCCGCCGCGGGCGTGCTGATGGCGGGCTTCGCTCTGCCGCAGATCGCCCTCATGGCCGAAGGCTTTCCCACGCCCTTGCCGCTCATCGGCGATCAGGCCGCCTGGAGCGAGGCGACGCGCATCATCCAGAATTGGCGGCTGGCCCGGCCTGCGCCGGTCGCGCTCGAGATCACCACAGCGCTCGGCCTGGCGCTCGGCCTGGCGACTCTCGCGCCCGCCCTCGCCCCATCGGTGGCGACGCGGGATGTGGCGGCGGCGCGGCGGGCCGGGATCGCGGCCATGTTCTGGACATTGACGGCGGCGGCGCTGGTGGCGGCGACCGTCGCCTCCTCCGCGCTGATCGTCTCCAATGTCGCCGTCGGTCAGACGCCGGAACGGCTCCCCGAATCCATCTATTCGGCGAGCGCGCGCGGCCTGCTGCAGATTTGCGGCGCCAAGGCGGACGGCCCGGCGCAGGCGCGCGCCGCCTGCCTCGCCCGCAAGCTGGCGCCCGCCGCGCCGCTGCGGCCGGAGGATATTTCCGTGCGCGCGGAATATCTCATCGGCGCCCTGCCGCAATTGGCCAAGCTCGGCGCCGCGCTCAGCGGCCTCGTCGCCTCCGGCGTCATCGCCGTCGGCCTGGCGCTGGCGGCGGCCAGCCTGCACGCCTGCGCCGCCGCGGTCGGCCATGACGCGCTCTATCGGCTGCGCGCCGAATCGGCGCTGACCAGCCGGCGCCTCGCCATCACGCGGCTGGCGCTGGTCGGCGTCACCGCGCTCGGCTCGGCGACGAGCGCGGCCAACGCCATAGACGCGCGCACGCTCGTCGGCATGGCGCTCGCGCTGTCGGCGGCGGGCTTCGTTCCGCTGATCGGCCTCGCGCTGTTTCCGCGCGCGCAAGACCGCGACGCGATGGTCGGCCAATTGGCGGGCGTCGCGACAATGGCGGTGACGCTGATCGTCGATTCGTCGCCGCCGGACATAGAGCAGCTCGCCTGGGCCGGACTCTGCGGCGCCATCGCCGGGCTGCTCGCCGGCGGTGTTTCGGCGCAGGCTTTCTCGCGAGAGACGCGGCAATCACGTAATTTCGTGGAAGAGATTTTACGCGGCGAAGGCAATGTGCTACATCTCGATAAAGGAGCCTGAGATGCAATATTGTGTCGAATCGCTGTGAGAAGAAGCTGACAATGGCGAAAAAGCACAATTCGGGTAAAAACATCAGCGTTGTTGCAAGAGAAAGCTCTGAGTTCCCTGCCGAGAAGGCCTATGTCGAGGATCGCCGCAAGAGCTTTATAACATTGGGCGGCTGCTCTACTTATGAGAGCGGTCTCCGGCTGAATGAAGGTCTTTTCCGATCGCGCGGACATTTGTGGCGCCGCCCGACGATCGCGCTAGTCGCCGATCCGATCGAGAAGATCGATTCGCGCTTCTCCTGCCTGCCGCCGGAATTCCTGACCTATCTCGTCAATGACGCGAAAAAGCTGCATCTGCCGAATCTTCTGGAGATGGACGCAGAGCTGCTGATCTTCGACTTGACGCGCGATCTGCGCAGCGGCGTCGTCGCTCTGAGCGAGACGCAATTCGTCATCGATCCGCTCGAGGGCGTCCATATTCTCGAGGGCCTGACGCCCGAGACGATGAATCAGGACGTCTTCGACAAGGTCTTCAAAGGCGGCGAGCGCATTTCCTTCCACGCCAATTGGGCGCGGTTCTTCCCGCTGTGGAAGCGCGCCTTCGCGCGATCGATCGAGATTTTGTCGCGGAAATTCTCGCGCCTCGTGCTGCTCGAGCATTATTTCACCTGCAAGGTGAATGGCGTCCCCTACACCTATGACTTCGCGCCCGGAGCCGCGGAGATGGCGAATGTCGCGCTCGAGAAAATGTATGATTTCGCGCGCAGCTTCGACAATATCTCCTTCATCTCGCTGCCGCGGAAGCTGTTCATCACCGGCCGCGAGGCGCCCTGGGGCGGACCGAGCGACACGCATTACTTGCCAGAGGTCTATCTTCTCTACGCCGAGAAGACCGCGCAGCTGCTCTTCCCCGAACGCGAGGACGGCAGCCGCGCCATCATCGATCAGCTCTTCCTCCGGGCGGCGGAGCGCGATGATCTGATCGTGCAAATTCAGGCCCTCACCGAGGAGCGCGACCGGCTGGCGACCGACAACGCCGCTTTCGCCGCCGCGCGCGACGCCGCGCTGGAGGAACGAGACGAGATGCGCGCGCGGCTCGAAGGCGCGGCCGACGATACGCTCACGCCCCGCGACGATCATGCCCCCGCCACAGCGGAGAATGACGCCGATTTCGTCGAGTGTGAGAGCGCGACGATCGAGACGAGAGTGATCAGAGCCGAGCGCGACGCCGCCCTTGCCGAAAAGGCCGCGGCTGTCGCCGAGCGCGCTCTCGCGCTCTATGAGAGAGAGGCGATGCGAAGGGAGCGCGACGCCGCCGTCGCGGACCGTGATCGCATCCTCGGCGAAAATGCCGCCATGGCCGCCGAATGGAGCAAGGAAGCTCACGAGAAGGAGGCGATGCGGGCCGAGCGCGACGCGGCCATTGCGAACGCCGAGGCCTTTGCGGCGGACCGCGATCGCATCATGGGCGAAAACGCCGCCATGGCCGCCGAATGGAGCAAGGAGGCGCATGAGAAGGAGGCGATGCGCGCGGAGCGCGACCAAGCCGTCGCCGACGCCCACGCCTTTGCGGCCGATCGCGATCGCGTCCTGGCCGAAAGCACCGCCTTGCTCGTCGAGCGCGATCGGGCGTCCGGCGAGATCGACGAGATCATCGCCCAGCTCGAGGCCGCTCTCGCGCATAGCGAGGAGCTCGCCGCCGAGCGCGACCGCCTCGCCGCCGAGAAAGCCGCGCTCATCTCTGAGCGCGACGACGCCCGCGGAGCGAGCCTCGTCGACGCCCAGTGACGCCGCGAGAGGCCCGGCGGAGAGGGCTCTCTATCCTTCCCTCCCTTTTCTGCTATAAGCCCCTCGCGCGCCCGGTTTTCCGGGCGGCTCCGCTCGCGGCGACCCTCGCTGGACGACATCCCGGCCCCGGCCGCGGCCTGCGGACCCACACCAGAAAACGAAAAGGACCTCACCGATGTCGATCACTGCGGAGCGCAAGCAGGCGCTCATCAAGGAATATGCGACCAAGCCGGACGACACCGGCTCGCCGGAAGTGCAGGTGGCGATCCTCACCGAGCGCATCACCAATCTGACCGGGCATTTCAAGACCCATGTGAAGGACAATCATTCGCGTCGCGGTCTCTTGAAGCTCGTGTCGCAGCGTCGCCAGCTGCTCGACTATGTGAAGTCGAGAGACGAGCCGCGCTATCGCTCCATCATCGAGCGTCTCGGCATTCGTCGCTGAGTTCACGCCCGCTCGCGGGACGAGCCTCGAAAGAGGCCGAGAGAAAGCGAGATCGCGGTCCGCCGCGATTTCGCGTATGAAAAAACGGTTCGGCCGAACGATTCGGCCGCTTCATTGCCGGAAGGGATGCGCGAAAGGGCGGCCCTTCCAACGTTCGGCGGGCGGCATGGGGCCGCGCCGCCGGCCCTCGGCAGATCGTCAGGGCAGGATCGTCATGGCAGGATCGCCGGACGCTGAGGCGAGGATCTTTTGAAGCTTTCGCGGCTTCGCATCTTCGAAAATCCCCGCCCCACAGCCTCTCGCCGTCTTGCCCATGACGCCTCGCTCGCCCATGACGCCTCGCCCAGCCGACGCGCATCATGGCGCGTCATGAGAGAAAGACGAAAAGACATGTTCCAGATCCATCGCGAAGAGCTCGACTGGGCGGGTCGCAAGCTGATCCTCGAGACCGGCAAGATCGCCCGCCAGGCGGACGGCGCCGTTTTCGCCAGCTGGGGCGAGACCACTGTGCTCGCGACCGTCGTCTCGGCCAAGGCGCCCAAGCCCGGCCAGGACTTCTTCCCGCTGACCGTGAACTACCAGGAGAAAGCCTTCGCCGCCGGCCGCATTCCGGGCGGCTATTTCAAGCGCGAAGGCCGCCCGAGCGAGCGCGAGACGCTGGTCTCCCGCCTCATCGACCGCCCGATCCGCCCGCTGTTCCCCGACGGCTATCGCAATGACACGCAGGTCATCGTGACCGTGCTGAGCCATGATCTCGAGAATGACCCGGATATTCTCGCCATGGTCGCGGCCTCGGCGGCGCTGACGCTCTCCGGCATTCCCTTCATGGGGCCGATCGGCGGCGCCCGCGTCGGCTATATCAACGGCCAGCTCAAGCTCAATCCGACGATCGAGGAGATGAAGCTCTCGGCGCTCGACCTCGTCGTCGCCGGCACGTCGGACGCCGTGCTGATGGTGGAATCGGAGGCGCAGGAGCTCTCCGAGGATCTGATGCTCGAGGCGGTGATGACTGGCCATCGCGGCTTCCAGCCGGTGATCGACGCGATCATCCGCCTCGCCGAGCGCGCCGCCAAGGATCCGCGCGACCTCAATGTTGTCGACAAGACCGAGGTCGACGCCGCCGTCGACGCCATCGCCGAGGCCGAGCTGCGCGCCGCGTATAAGATCACGGTGAAGCAGGATCGCTACGCCGCGGTGGACGCAGTGAAGGCCAAGGTCTTCGCCGGCCTGCTGCCGGAAGGCGGCGAGGCGAAATTCTCCAAGGAGCATGTCGCCGAGGCCTTCCACGATCTGCAGGCCAAGGTCGTGCGCTGGAACATTCTCGACGACGGCATTCGCATCGACGGCCGCGACGTGAAGACGGTGCGCCCGATCGTCGCCGAGGTGGGCGTGCTGCCGCGCGCGCATGGCTCGGCCCTGTTCACCCGCGGCGAAACGCAGGCGCTGGTCGTCGCCACGCTCGGCACCGGCGAGGACGAGCAATTCGTCGACTCGCTCGAGGGGACCTATAAGGAGCGCTTCCTGCTCCACTATAACTTCCCTCCCTACTCCGTCGGCGAGACGGGCCGCATGGGCTCGCCCGGCCGCCGCGAGATCGGCCATGGCAAGCTCGCCTGGCGCGCCATCCGCCCGATGCTGCCGGCGGCCGCTGAATTCCCCTACACGCTGCGCGTCGTCTCGGAGATCACCGAGTCCAACGGCTCCTCGTCCATGGCCACTGTCTGCGGCTCCTCGCTGGCGCTGATGGACGCGGGCGTGCCGCTGAAGAAGCCGACGGCGGGCATCGCCATGGGCCTCATCCTCGAGGGTGAGCGCTTCGCGGTTCTCTCCGACATTCTCGGCGACGAGGACCATCTCGGCGACATGGACTTCAAGGTGGCGGGCACGTCGGACGGCGTCACCTCGCTGCAGATGGACATCAAGATCGCCGGCATCACCGAGGAGATCATGCGCGTCGCGCTCGCCCAGGCGCGCGACGGCCGTCTGCACATCCTCGGCGAGATGTCCAAGGCGCTCACCACCTCGCGCGCCGAGCTCGGCGAGTTCGCGCCGCGCATCGAGACGCTGAAGATCGCCACCGACAAGATCCGCGAAGTGATCGGCACCGGCGGCAAGGTCATTCGCGAGATCGTCGAGAAGACCGGCGCCAAGATCAATATCGAGGACGACGGCACGGTGAAGGTCGCCTCCTCCGACGGCAACTCCATCAAGGCGGCGATCAATTGGATCAAGTCGATCGCCTCCGATCCGGAGGTCGGCCAGATCTATGAGGGAACCGTGGTGAAGACCGCCGATTTCGGCGCCTTCGTCAATTTCTTCGGCGCCAAGGACGGCCTCGTTCACATCTCGCAGCTCTCCAAGCAGCGCGTGAACAAGACCACCGATGTGGTGAAGGAAGGCGACAAGGTGAAGGTGAAGCTGCTCGGCTTCGACGATCGCGGCAAGGTGCGCCTCTCCATGCGCGTCGTCGATCAGCAGACCGGCGAAGACCTCGAGGCCAAGGAAAAGGCCGAGGCGGCTAACGCCGGCGAGTGACACGACAGATGGGGCTCGCCCGGCGCGGACCCTCATCCGACCCGGCTGCGCCGGGCCACCTTCTCCCGCAAGCGGGAGAAGGAAGCGCCTTTTTCTTCGAGTAGGCGCGATATCGAAAAAGCGGGCGCCGCGTTCGACGCCGCACCCCTTCTCCCGCTCGCGGGAGAATATGGCCCCGCGAAGCGGGGTCGGATGAGGGCGCCTCGCGATCCGTTTCGCAGGAACTTTTTCCAATGCGATTGCATCTCGCTTTTCTCGCCGCCCTTCTCCTCGCCGCCTCCCCCCTCGTCGCCGAGACCGCGCCGCTCGAGCGCATTCTCTCCGCGACGCCGATCTATCTCTCCGATGGCGGCGGCCGTGATCTCGCCGTGCTCGTCGACAATCTCGACACTGGCGCCGATCTCTATGTCTATCTCGGGCTCGATCAGGACGCTCTGCGCGCCGGCGCCAAGCCTGCCTTCGTCAAGAAGAACGTCGCCTGGAATGGCGGCATGGCCGGCCAGCGGCCTTCGCTGGCGGTGAGCGACAAGGGCTCGCTGCTGATCAAATCCGAGAATGATTCGATCGGCCGCGACCGCTGGAGCGAGACTTTGACGGTGATCCGCCGCAATGGCGCGCTCATCGTCGCCGGCTTCACCTATGCGGCGCGCGACACGATCGACCCCAACGCCGGCGGGACCTGCGACCTCAATTTCCTCGCAGGCAAGGGAACGCGCAACGGCAAGAAGGTGGAGATAAAGGCGCAGACCATTTCCCTCGCCGATTGGTCGGAGGACAAGCTTCCGAAAGAGTGCAAATTCTAGAGCCGACCCCTATCGCCTCGCTCCATTTGCGAAGGCCGAGCGTGAAGGCCAAACATGCTCGTCGACGAGAAATACTTTGCTCCGAAAACGCCGGCCTCAGTCATCGCCGTGGGCGATGCTTTCGAAGCGCTGCTGATTCGGTCGATGCTCGAAAGCCTCGGCGCGGCTGTGCTCTTGCACCTCGTCGGGACGCCGGAAGATTTCCTGCTCACGCTCGAGCGGAAAGAACATGATCCGAAACTCGTCGTCATCTGCGGACACGGTGACGAAAACGGCTTGGTGTTCGGCGATTATGGCGATGGCGTAGACGTCGGCGCGCTCGTCGACGGCTCGCTGCCGGCGGCCGCCATCGCAAAGCGCGCTCGAATGCCGGGAGCGATCGTCGTCAGCACGGCCTGCCTGTCCGGCGATGCGGCTTTTGCGAAGGCCTTCCTCGAAGCGGGCGCCGCCGCCTATATCGCGCCAGCGGACTGTCCCGACGCCTCGGACGCCGCGCTCTTCGTTCACTATTTGCTTCATTCTCTGCTGAGGCGAGGCCTGTCCCCGGAACGGGCCTTCGACCGAGCGCGCCACGCCGATCCGGCCTTAGACATGTTCCGGCTGCACAAGCCCTGATCCGAGGCGGCTGAACCGCCGCCCGCTTCGTTCACCCTCCCTCCGGAAAGCGGATGCGAATTTCATCCGCCCTTGCTAAGGAAGGACCGCAAAAGAGGGACTAAAGGCGTGAACGAGGCGGCGAAAACCGATTTTTCGAGCGGCGACGCTCTCGGCGCAATATTGGCGTCGTTTCAGCGCGCGGGCTTTACCCGCTGCGAGCCGAAGATATTGCAGCCGGCCGGCGTTTTCCTCGACCGCTCGGGCGAGGATTTCCGCGGCCGTCTCTATCTGACCAGCGACGCCGCCGGCGACGACGTCTGCCTGCGGCCGGAATATACGATCCCCGTCTGCCTCGCCTATCTCGCTTCGGCCACGGCGGGCGCGCCGGCCTCCTTCGCCTATGGCGGCACTGTGTTCCGCTTCCCCGCCGAGGGCGAGACGGGCAGCGGCGAGCTGTTGCAGGCCGGGCTCGAGAGCTTCGGCCGCGACGATCGCGAGGCCGCCGACGCCGAGATTCTCGCCGCCGCTCTGGAGGCCGCCTCCTCGGCCGACGGCGGCGCGCTGCATGTGGAGACCGGCGACGCCGGCCTCGTCTCCACCTTTCTGGATCGGCTCGACCTGCCGCCCGCCTGGCGCCGGCGTCTCGAGACGGGACACGCCCGCGGCGAGTCGCTCTCTGAGATTTTCGCCCCGCCCGCCAATGGCAAGGAGCACGCCGGCGTGCTCGCCGCGCTCGAGAAGGTGGACGCCAAGGAGGCGCGCGCGCTCGTCGAGGATCTTCTGTCCATCGCTGGAATTTCGCCGGTCGGCGGCCGCAGCGCCGGGGAGATCGCCGAGCGCTTTCTGGATCAGGCCGCCCTCGCCGGCGGCGCCGGAGTGAGCGCCGAGACGCATGCACTGGTCGACGCCTTTTTTTCCGTGCAGGGGCAGATCGACGAGGCCTCCGCCGCGCTGCGCAAGCTCGCGAAGGACGTCTCGCTCGATCTGACCGCGGCGCTCGACTCGCTCGACACGCGCTCCGGCTTTCTCGCGGCGCGCGGCGTCGATCTCGATCGCGTGCGCTTCTCCGCGAGCTTCGCCCGGAGGCTCGATTATTACTCGGGCTTCGTCTTCGAGGCGCGGCGCGAGCCCGCCGGCCCGGCGCTCATCGGCGGCGGGCGCTACGACCGCCTGCTGAAGACGCTGGGCGCGAAACAGGACATCCCCGCTGTCGGCGCGGCCATATGGGTCGATCGGCTGACGGCGCGCAAAGGAAGCGCGGCATGACCGCAACGACGACCGACAGACTCATCGTCGCCGTTCCCTCCAAGGGCCGGCTGCAGGAGAACGCCAACGCCTTTTTCGCCCGCGCGGGCATAGAGGTGACACAGGGGCGCGGGGCGCGCGACTATCGCGGCCAGTTGGCCGGAGTGGAGGACGCCGAGGCGGCCTTTCTCTCCGCCTCCGAGATCACCTCGCGGCTCGCCAGCGGCGACGTCCATCTCGGCGTGACCGGCGAAGACCTCGTGCGCGAAACGATTCCCGATGCGGCGAGCAAGGTGGAGATTTTGGCGCCGCTCGGCTTCGGCAAGGCCAATGTGGTTGTCGCCGTTCCGCAGGCCTGGATCGACGTGCGGACCATGGCCGATCTCGCCGATGTCTCGGCCGGCTTTCGCGCGCGCCATGGCCGCGGGCTGCGCGTCGCCACCAAATATATTCACACGACGCGGCGTTTCTTCGCCAAGCACGCCATCGGCGATTATCGCATCGTCGAGAGCTCCGGCGCCACGGAAGGCGCGCCGGCGGCGGGCTCCGCCGATCTCATCGTGGACATCACCACCACGGGCGCGACGCTCGTCGCCAATGCGCTGAAGACTTTGGACGATGGCGTGATCCTGCGCTCGCAGGCCAATCTCGTCGCCTCGCTTTCCGCGCCCTGGACGCCGCGGGCGCGGGAGGCGGCCCGCATCATCCTCTCGCGCATAGCGGCCGAGGAGCAAGCGCGCACGACGCGCGAAATTCGCGCCCGTCTGACGCTGGACGAGGCGCTGCTCGCCGAGGCGGCGGAGAAATATTCCGTGGAGCTGCGCGAGCGCGGCGAAGGCGGCTTCGTCACCTTCTCCGCCCCGGCGGATGGCGCGCCGCAATTCGCCGATTGGCTGATCGCCAAAGGCGCGCGCACCGTGACGAGCGCCAGACTGGATTATGTGTTCAGCGCGGAAAACGCGCTGTGGAGCCGGTTGCAAGGGCGGATTTGATCGGGGTTTGGCCTGATACGTTTTCCCGCTGATCGCTTCGCATTACGATCGAGAACTCGCCCCGCGTCATTGCGAGCGAAGCGAAGCAATCCAGAGTTGCGGGGCGGCTACTGGATTGCTTCGTCGCTACGCTCCTCGCAATGACGCGAACCGATTATCCGGATTGTCATGAGGAGCCGGCGTCTCGAAGGGTCGTCGAAGCGCCGCCCGCTGGAGCATCCTTCGAGGCTTTTTGCGTTCCGCAAAAAGCGCCTCAGGATGAGGGGACTGAATTTCGGGCTTTTCCCATTTTGAGAATTCGCCGATGATCGGCGTCGTCCCCGGCGCTGGCGGAGTGGCGCGACGCGCCGGGGACCCAAAGCCGAACTCGTTACACTGCGGCTTCGGACGCCCGCCGGCTTCGACGCGCCGGCGGATGTGCGAGGACTGTCAATGCGTGTGGCGCAATAGCAGCAGCAACGCGATCGGATTGGTCGTCACATAGCGCAAGAACAGCCGGCGCGGCTCGAGCCGAAGACGGAAGGCCCATTCGAGCCCCGCCTTCTGCATCCACATCGGGGCGCGCTTCTTGGCGCCGGCCACGAAATCGAACAGGCCCCCAGATGTCTTGATCACTTTGACGTTTCGAAGGCGATCGCTCCATTTTCGCACGAATTCCTGCTCGCGCGGCACGCCCAGCGCCAGCCAGACGATATCGGGCGCCAGCTCGTCGATCTCGTCGATCTTGCGCTCCAGCTCCTCGCCGGTGAGATAGCCATGCGAGCGGCCGACGATGCGCAGGCCTGGAAAGCGGCGCATTGTGACCTCATAGGTCGCGCGATTGATCTCTTCCGTCGCGCCATAGAGGTAGAAGGTGACGCCCTCCCGCGCGGCCATTTCGGCGACGAGCGGATAGAGATCGGTGGTGGCGACGCGCTCCGGCAGCGCCCGCGCGCCCAGCAGGCGCGAGGCGAAGACGAACGGTTGGCCGTCGGCGCTGATGAGATCGGCCTCGTCGACGAGCTCGGCGAATTCGCGGCTGGCGCGGCGACGCGCCAGCACCTCGCCATTGACGGAGGTGAGATAGAGCGGCCCATTCTCCCGCGCGGGGCGGAGAGCCGCCTCGATCATCAGCCGCGCGGTCGCCGCGAGATCGAGCCGAGCGACGCGAACGCCGCCAACAGTGACCTCCTCGATGTCCCGGAACGCCGGTTTACGCTGGAACGCCATGAATACGCTACCCTTTTTTCGCCTGCCGTCCCGTTTCGAAACGTGGTCGGCAATGTCGAAGGGTAGGCTGAGAGATACGTGCCAGACAGAATCGGGGCTGTTCTGTGCGGATTCGAAACGGGATGACGGACGGAACTTCGGTCCTGTCCGCTCAAAGCGGCCGGCGGGCCGGCGAGGGATCGCTGTCCAGCCGCGCGAAGAGCAGATGGTCGCGCCATTGGCCGTTGATGTTGAGATAGGCCCGCGCGAAGCCCTCCTGATGGAAGCCATTGCGCTCCAGCAGCCGAATGGAGGCGGCGTTGGACGGCAGGCACGCGGCCTCGACGCGATGCAGGCGCTGGCGGCTGAAGGCGTAATCCAGCGCCGCACGCACGGCGCGGGACATATAGCCCTTGCCGGCATAGGGCTCGCCCATCCAATAGCCGAGCGTCGCCGCCTGGGAGACGCCGCGCCGCACATGGCCGAGCGTCAGGCCGCCGACGAGAACATCGTCCGCCTCGCGGAAGACGAAGAAGGAATAGGCCTCGTCGCGCGCCATCTCCTCGGCGTGGCGGCGCACGCGATAGCGAAAGCTCCCGCGGGTGAGATCATCGGAGGGCCAGGTCGGCTCCCAGGGCGTCAGAAAGGCGCGGCTTCGCTCGCGCAAAGACGCCCAGGCGACGAAATCCCGCATCTCCGAGCTGCGCAGATAGACGCCCTCCCCGCGCAGCGGCAGATCACGATAGGCGGGAACGAGGCCGAAGAGCGCCATGGCAACCCTCTCAGACCGTGGCGCGCGCCGCGCGGGCGCGCTCGGAAATGAAGGCCGCGACCTTGCCGGAATCATTGTCGAGCACGGTGAAACGCTCGCGCGCGCCCTGAATATGCGCGAGATGCTCGGGCAGCAGCGGGCGCTTGCCGATGGCGCGCTCCACCGCATCCGGGAATTTCGCCGGATGGGCGGTGGCGAGCGAGACGATCGGCGTCGCGGGATCGATCGTGAGGCGTTTTCTCGCCGCATGAACGCCGGTGGCGGCGTGCGGATCGAGAATATAGCCGGTCTCGCGATAGGTGCGGGCGATCTCTTCCGTCGTGTCGGCCTCATAGGCCGCGCTGGCCTCGAATTCCGCGCGGATCGCTTCGAGCGGCGCGGGAGCGACGGTAAAGCCCTTGGATTGATCCAGCGCGCCCATCAGCCCGCGAATCTGCACGGCGTCGCGACCATAGACGTCGAACAGCAGACGCTCGAAATTGGACGAGATCTGAATATCCATCGATGGCGATTGCGTCGGCGTCACGCCGCGCAGCTCATAGCGCCCGCTCGCCAGCGTGCGCGCGAGAATATCGTTGGAATTGGTGCCGATGACGAGCTTGCCGACCGGCAAGCCCATGCGCTTGGCCACATAGCCCGCCAGCACATCGCCGAAATTGCCAGTAGGCACCGCGAAGCTCACCTCGCGATGCGGCGCGCCGAGCGCGACGGCGCTCGTGAAATAATAGGCCGTCTGCGCGACGACGCGCGCCCAATTGATGGAATTGACGCCGGCGAGCCCGACGCTCTCGCGGAAGCGCGCGTCGCGGAACAACGATTTCAGAATCGATTGCGCATCGTCGAAGGAGCCGCGCAGCGCAATGGTGTGGATGTTGGCGGCCTCGACCGTCGTCATCTGCCGGCGCTGCACATCCGAGACCCGCTCATGCGGATAGAGGATGAAGACATCGACCCGATCGAGCCCCGCAAAGGCCTCGATCGCCGCCGCGCCGGTGTCGCCCGATGTGGCGCCGACGATTGTCGCGCGCAGATCGCGGCGGGCGAGGACGGCGTCCATCATGCGCCCGAGCAATTGCATGGCGACGTCCTTGAACGCCAGCGTCGGGCCATGGAACAGCTCGAGGACGAAGAGATTATCGGCGATCTGCGTCAGCGGCGCGATGGCGCTGTGACGGAAGCTCGAATAGGCGCTCTGCGTCAGCGCGCGCAGCGCCTCGCCGTCGAAGGCCTCGCCGAGGAAAGGCGCGATGATGCGCGCGCTGGCCTCGGCGTAGGGAAGGCCGGCGAGAGAAGCAATATCGCCGCGCGCCATCGCCGGATAGGAGACGGGCGCATAGAGCCCGCCGTCGGAGGCGAGGCCGGCGAGGAGAACGTCTTCGAAGGCGAGCTCTGGAGCTTCGCCGCGTGTGGAAATGTAGCGCACGGCGTCTCTTCTAACCCGCGAAGGCCGCGCCGGCAAAGTCCGAAGGCGCCGAAATCGTCGTGAGATTCGGCGCCGCTCGAGAATGAGCGGCCGCGTCAGCGCTGCTTCAGCCGGCCCGTCGCGTAGAAGGCGAAGCCTCCGGCGACCGCCGCGGACAGCGAGAACCAGGTGATGGCGTAGGAGAGATGATTATTGGAAAGCTCGATATTGTGATCATAGACGCGCGGCAGGCCGGGCGTCGGCGCCGCGGGATCGAGCTCCAGCAGAAAGGGCGAGGCGTCGGCGATCTGCAGATATGCGGCGAGCGCGCGCGCGTCGCCGGTGTAGAACAGCCCCTCCTGCGGCGAATCGGCCGGCGTGAAGAGATTGCGCGCCTGCGGGCCGCGCAGCAGGCCGGTGAGCGTGACGGGACCGGAGGGCTCGCGCTTGCGCGTCTCGTCGCCGCGCTGCGATAGCGGCAGAAAGCCGCGATCGACCAGGATCGCGCCGCCTTCGTCGAGCAGCAGAGGCGCGATCACCCGATAGCCCGGCTCCACCCCCGCGCCGGAGGGCGGCGGCGAGAAGATCAACGCCTCGCGCGAAAGATCGAAATGGCCGGACGCTCGGACATGGGTGAAATCATAGTCCTGCGGCGCGAGAGCATCCCATTGCGCGCGAGGCGGCGGCGCGACGGGCGCGGCCGTCGCGCGCGTCTCGACGCGCTCGATCAGCGCCTCTTTCCAGGCGAGGCGACGCAGCTGCCACACGCCGAGCCCGGCGAGCAGCGCCGCCATGACGAGCGAAAAGATCGCCGGCCCGAGAAGGGCGCGCGCTTCAGCTCTCATCGGCGCGCTGCCCCTCCTCCGCCTTGTTGAAATATTGCAGCGCGATCAAGAGGCTCTTGGCCGGCCGCAGCAGGCCGGCGCAGACGATGACCGTCAGCGGCAGGAAGATCAGCCCATGCACCCAATAGGGCGGCGAATAGGCGACCTCGACATAGAGCGCCGCGCCGACGACGATGAAGCCGGCGATGGTCATCACGAAGACGGCCGGCCCGTCGCCCGAATCGGCGAAGGCGAGATCGAGACCGCAGACCTCGCAGCTCGGCGCGAGCGTGAGGAAGCCGCGAAACAAATGTCCTTTGCCGCAACGCGGGCAGCGGCCGAGCAGGCCGGCGACATAAGGATTGACGGTGGAGTGTTCGTCCGCGGCCATGATTTTCCTATCCCTTTTGCGAGGGCGAGAGATCGACGAAACGAAAAAAGCGCCGACGACCCCGCCGGCGCTTCTCTCGAGGAAGCCGAGATGGGCTCGTCCTGGTCACTCCATATGGCCGCCCCAGTTGCCCCACACATAGATGGAGGCGAACAGGAACAGCCAAACGACGTCGACGAAATGCCAATACCACGCGGCGAACTCGAAGCCGAGATGCTGATCCGGCTTGAACTGGCCGGCGAGCGTGCGCGCGAGGCAGACGATGAGGAAGATGGAGCCGACGATCACATGGAAGCCGTGAAAGCCGGTCGCCATGAAAAAGCTCGCGCCATAGATCGAGCCTTTGAAGGCGAAGGGCGCATGGGCGTATTCATAGGCCTGGACGCAGGTGAAGATCAGGCCGAGCGCGATCGTGGCGATGAGGCCCTTCTTCAGCGCGTCGCGATTGTTGTGCAGCAGGCCGTGATGCGCATAGGTGAGCGTCGCGCCGGAGGTGAGCAGGATCACCGTGTTCAGCAGCGGCAGATGCCAGGGATTGAGCACCTCGATCCCATGCGGCGGCCACACGCCCTGGAACAGCTCGGTGCGGGCGAACTGCTGCGGATCGGCCGGGAAGATCGCCGAGTTGAAGAAGGCCCAGAACCAGGCGACGAAGAACATCACCTCGGAGAGGATGAAGAGGATCACGCCATAGCGGTGATGCAGCTGCACGACCGCGGTGTGATGGCCCTCATGTTCGGCCTCGCGGATGATGTCGCTCCACCAGGACCACATGGTGAAGAGAATGCCGGCGAATCCGACGCTGAACAGCAGCGGGCCGCCGATCTTCACGCCCAGCAGCGGCAGGCCCTTCATCCAATAGATGGCGCCGATCGCGGTGAACAGCGCGGCGAGCGAGCCGACGAGCGGCCACGGGCTCGGATCGACGAGATGATAATCGTGATTTGGTTTCGCGTGTCCGTCCGACATATCAGTATCCTCGAGATTTCGCCGGCCGGGCCGGTCTCGTTCACAGGGCTCCATTCGCTCGAGTGGTTCGCCCCGCCGCGGACGCCCCCCGTCGCATTCTTTTTACGTCACGTCTTCGGCTTTACGCCGCTCGCCGCCTCCTTGGGCTTTGCTTCCTTGGGCTTTTTGGAGGCGAAGAAGGAATAGGAGAGCGTGATTTCCTCGACGTGGCGCATCGTCTCATCGGCTTCGAGCGCCGGATCGAGGAAGAACACCACCGGCCATTCGGCGCTCTCATGCGGCGCGAGCTTCTGCTCCGAGAAGCAGAAACAGGCCAGCTTGTCGAAATAGGCGCCGGCCTGATCCGGGCTGACATTGTATGCAGCGACGCCGCTCGTCTCCTGGTCGGAGAGATTGACGACCTTGTAATAGATTGTCGCGGTCTCGCCGGTGCGCACCACGATGCGAGGCGTCTCCGGCTCGAAGCGCCAGGGCAGATCGCGCGCGACATTGGCGTCGAAGCGCACGCCGATGCTGCGCTCGCCGGGCTTGGCCGGCGCGAGCTTGGCGACCTGCGTCGTGCCGCCGAAGCCGGTGGCCGAGCAGAAGGCGCGATAGAGCGGGACCGAGGCGAAGGACAGAATCAGCATGGCCACGGAACCGCCGATCAGCAGCAAGGCGCCCCTGCCGGCGTGGCCTCTCTCTTTATGATCCGCGCCCATCACGACCTCACCCGGCCCGCGGCACGACGTTGCCGCCGAGCTTCACTATGGTGACGAAATAGAAGAGCGCCACGAACAGGGCGACGGCGACGCCGATCGCTATGTTGCGGGCGCGGCGGCTCTTCGCCTGTTCCGGCGTGAGGACCACGCCCTCGCGCGGCTCGGATGTGTCTTCGGGTCGGCCGATCGTCATGGGTTGCTCCGCTCAAGCGAGCCAGGACGAGAGGGCGAGAAGCCTCTCGATCACCAGAACCATGAACAATAGGGACAAATAGACGATGGAGAAGAAGAAGAGGCGCATCGCCGCGCGGCGCGCCTTCTCGCCCTCGCGGCGCAGATAGACCTCGATGGCGCAGCCGAACAGCGCCGCGCCGAGCAGCAGCGAGACGACGCCATAAACCGGCGAGGCGAAGCCGAGCAGATAGGGCGCGACGCCGATGGGCGCGAGCACGATGGAATAGACGAGGATCTCGAGGCGGGTGCGCGTCTCGCCATGCACATTGGGCAGCATGGGAATGCCGGCGGCGCCATATTCCTCGCGCTTGACCAGGGCAAGCGCCCAGAAATGCGGCGGCGTCCACATGAAGATGATGCCGAAGAGAATGACGCTGGAGAGATCGACGGCGCCGGTCGCAGCGGCGAAGCCGACGACGGGCGGCAGCGCGCCGGCCGCGCCGCCGATGACGATGTTCATCGGCGTCGAGCGCTTCAGCCACATCGTATAGACGACGACATAGAAGAAGATGGTGAAGGCGAGCAGGCCGGCGGCCAGCCAATTGGCGACCAGGCCGAGCGTGAACACCGCCATTATGGAGAGGAAGAGGCCGAAGGCGAGCGCCTCCTCGCGGCCGAGACGGCCAGCGGGAATGGGCCGGCGGCGCGTGCGCGTCATCAGCCGGTCGATATCGGCGTCGTACCACATGTTGAGAGCGCCGGACGCGCCCGCGCCGACGGCGATGGCCAGCAGCGAGGCGAAGGCGATGAAAGGATGCGGAGCAGTCGGCGCCAGCAGAATGCCGGCGAGCGCCGTGAACACGACGAGCGACATCACGCGCGGCTTCAGCAGAGCGAAATAATCGCCCGGCGCGGCGACGGGCGCGCGCGGGGCCGAAGCTTCGTCGAGGATGAAGGAGGCGTCGCTCATGCTCTCACTCTTTTATTGGCGATCGTTCTCGTTCTCGATCTTTCGACGATCGTCTTGCACAGATCGTTCCGAAGGTCTCGCGGGGCTCTCGTCCCGGGAGAAGAGCCGGATCGCTCCGGCCGCGACAGCTTGCGCCGCGGCCGGAGGAATTGCCTCAGTGGTGGCCCGAGCCGGTGATGCGCGGCAGGGTCTCGAACTGATGGAAGGGCGGCGGCGAGGGCAGCGTCCACTCGAGCGTCGTCGCGCCCACGCCCCAGGGATTATTGCCCGCCTCACGCTTGCGCAGGAAGGCCTCCGCGACCGTGTAGAAGAAGAGCAGGACGCTGACCGCGGCGATGGCGGCGCCGACCGACGACCAATAGTTCCACAGCGCGAACGCGTCCGGATAGTCGATATAGCGGCGCGGCATGCCGGCGAGGCCGAGGAAGTGCTGCGGGAAGAAGACGAGATTGATGCCGACGAAGAGCAGCAGGAAATGCGCCTTCGACAGAGTCTCGTTGTACATGTAGCCCGTCATCTTCGGGAACCAGTAGTAGAAGCCCGCGAAGACTCCGAACACCGCGCCGAGCGACATGGTGTAGTGGAAGTGGGCGACGACGTAATAGGTCTCGTGCAGCTGACGGTCGGCGGAAGCGTTGGCCAGCACGACGCCGGTGACGCCGCCGAGCGTGAACACGAAGATGAAGCCGATCGCCCACCACATCGGCGCGCGGAAGGAGATCGAGCCGCCCCACATGGTCGCGATCCAAGAGAAGATCTTGATGCCGGTCGGCACCGCGATGACCATTGTGGCGAAGACGAAATAGCGCTGCGCGTTGAGCGACAGGCCGACCGTATACATGTGGTGCGCCCACACGATGCAGCCGAGGAAGCCGATCGACACCATGGCGTAGGCCATACCGAGATAGCCGAACACGGGCTTGCGCGAGAAGGTGGAGACGATGTGGCTGATGATGCCGAAGGCCGGCAGGATCAGAACATAGACTTCCGGATGGCCGAAGAACCAGAACAGATGCTGGAACAGGATCGGATCGCCGCCGCCCGCCGGATCATAGAAGGTGGTGCCGAAGTTGCGGTCCGTCAGCAGCATGGTGATGGCGCCGGCGAGCACGGGCAGGGTCAGCACCAGCAGGAAGGCCGTCACCAGCATGCCCCAGGCGAACAGCGGCATCTTGTGCAGCGTCATGCCCGGCGCGCGCATGTTGAAAATGGTGGTGATGAAGTTGATCGAGCCGAGGATCGACGAGGCGCCGGCCAGATGCAGCGACAGGATCACATAATCCATCGCCGGCCCGGGGTGGCCCGTGTTGGACGACAGAGGCGGATAGAACACCCAGCCGCCGCCGAAGCCGAGCGAGCCCGGAGCGCCCTCCGCGAAGGTCGACAGCACCACCAGCACCAGCGCCACGGCGAGCAGCCAGAAGGAGATGTTGTTGAGACGCGGGAAGGCCATGTCCGGCGCGCCGATCATGATCGGCACGAACCAATTGGCGAAGCCGCCCATCAGCGCCGGCATGACGAAGAAGAAGATCATCAGCACGCCATGGGCGGTGATGAACACATTGTAGAGATTCTTGGCCGCGTCGAGATTGGTCGGGTCGGTCCCGTGCAGCAGCGCGGAAATGCCCGGGAACACCGAGATGCCAGGATGCGCGAGCTCGGCGCGAATGGCCATGGACATCAGGAAGCCGATGAGGCCGCCGACGACGGCGAGGATCAAATAGAGCGTGCCGATGTCTTTATGGTTGGTCGAGAAGAGAAAGCGGCGCAGGCCGGTGGGATGGTCGTGGTGGGCCCCCGCCTCGGTCGAGATGGCGTCCATGGTCGTGATCCTCGAAGAATGCTTGGCTTTTGTTCGGTTGGGCGATGCGAGAAGGTCAGCGCGCGGCGCTCTCGTCGGCGACGCGCATGCGCCCGACGTCGGCCTGGGCGAACTTCTTCTTCGCCTCGACCAGCCATTCGGCGTATTTCTCCTTGGAGACGACGCGGATGGCGGCCGGCATGAACGCATGATCCTTGCCGCAGATCTTCGAGCACTGGCCGTAGAAAATGCCTTCCTTCTCGGCCTTGAACCACGTCTCGTTCAGGCGGCCGGGCACTGCGTCGATGCGGACGGTGAAGGCCGGAATCGTGTAGGAGTGGATCACGTCGGAGGCGATCACCTGCAGCTTGACGACCTCGCCGACCGGCACCACCGCCTCATTGTCGACCGAGAGCAGGCGGACATCGCCATTCTCGGGCTTCAGCTCGGCGTCGGACTTCAGGAACTGGTCGAAGGAGAAGCCACCGCCCTGATCCTCGGGATAGGCGTAGGACCAGTACCATTGATTGCCAGTGACCTTGATCGTCACCTTCGGCTCGGGAATCTCGACCTGATGCGCCAGCAGGCGGAAGGAGGGGATGGCGATGAACACCAGGATCAGCACCGGAACCAGCGTCCAGGCGACCTCGAGGCCGGTGTGATGGGTGAGCTTGGAGGGAACCGGATTGGCGTTCTCGTTGAAGCGCCAGCAGACGTAAATGAGAAGGCCGAGAACGAAGAGACCGATGAAGCTGATAATGGGCAGCAGAATGACATTGTAGAAAAACTGCGTCTCGGCGCCCACTTCCGTCACCGTCGTCGGAAGACCGAGACCTCCCGGCGAGGGCTGGCCGATCACCTCGGCGGATGCGACGCCCGCGAGCAGGAGCAGGGAGGATACGGCGCCGGCCATCAAGGCCGCGCGGCGGAGTGTGGGTCGTCTGCCGATGAGCATGAAGATCGCCTCTCGGACCTCAGGAACAAGGTCGTTATGATTTTGTTATCCGGTAGCTATAGATCGGCCCGAACCCGCCACAAATCCGGCCCGTCAGGTATTCCCACGCGGGTTCAACCACAAACAGCGGCGCCGCGCAATCGCTGCGGCGCCACAGTGTGCCTGACAAAAAGTCGCGCCACCTGCCTCTGCGCAAAATTGCGGCGTCGGCGCCCCACCGCTTGACAGCGGGCGGCCATTTGCTACGCAGGACCGGACCTTCGAGGTTTTTCGTAACGCCCCGTTTTGGCCCGGTTTCGATCCTAAGGGCCATAGGAATCCGCATCGAAGAAAAGATGGAGCGAAAATGAGGCCGCACGCCGCCGTTCTCCGGCTCGCGAGGTTGCGACATGTGGTCGCGGGGCTGTTTTTCGCAGTCGCAGCATGGTCTGCGACCTCGCCCGCCGCGGCGCAGGGGGCTGTCAAATCGAAATATGGCGATTGGGAGATTCGCTGCGAGACGCCGGCCGGCGCGGCTGCCGAGCAATGCGCTCTGATTCAGAGCGTCGCCGCGGAGGACAAGGCCAATGTCAATCTCGTCGTCGTGGTGCTGAAGACCAGCGACGGCAAGAGCCGGCTGCTGCGCGTCATCGCGCCGCTGAATGTCTTGCTGATCAAGGGCCTCGGCCTCACCATCGACAAGACGCGCATCGGCGACACCGGCTTCGTGCGCTGCCTGCCGTCGGGCTGCGTCGCCGATGTGGTGATGGACGATGCGCTCGTCGACCAGCTCAAGAACGGCAAGACGGCCACTTTCGTCATCTATCTGACGCCGGACGAGGGCGTCGGCCTGCCCTTGTCGCTCGCCGGCTTCAAGGAGGGATTCGCCAAATTGCCGTGATGGCGGTAATGGCGTTTCTCATGCGCCGCCGAGTGGCGGGCTGAAGAATGAGAGGGCCGATGGACACGAGACCGATGATGCGGCGCTTTTTTGCGATTCTCTCGATTTCCGGCGTGGCGACGGGGCTCGCGGCGAGCGGCGCCCGCGCCTTCGACCTGCCCAATCCCCTCTCGGTCTTCGACGGCGGCGAGAAAGAGCCGCAAAAATCCGATCGGCCCGTGCAGGCCGCTCCCGGCGCGGCGGTGGACTGCCCGGAAATTCTCGTCGACACCGGCGCGGCGACGCTGCGCGTTCCGCCGGGCGCGGATAATTCCTCGGTGCGCTATCAGCTCTCGCTGTCGCATCTCGCGCGCGAATGCACCGTGTCGGGCGATCAGATTCTCATAAAGGTTGGCGTGGAGGGCGCGGCCGTGCTCGGCCCGAGCGGACAGCCCGGCTCTTTCTCCGGCGCGCTGAAGATCGCCGCGCGGCGGCAGAAGGACGAATCGATCCTCGCCTCCAAGACCTATCACGTGTCGGCGAGCGTTCCCGCCGGCGCCGCGCGCGGCGAGTTCCGCGTGATCTCGGAGCCTTTGGCGGTCCCCTATCTCGGCGCGCAAGCGGCCGATGATTACGAGATTCTCGTCGGCTTCGAAGGCGGCGCGGCGGACAAATCGGCCCCGGCGCAAAAGCGCCGCAAGCGCCACGCCCGCACTACAGAAGCTTCCCCGGATTGAGGATTCCCTTCGGGTCGAGCGCGGATTTGATCGCGCGCATCAGCTCGAGCGCCACCGGGTCCTTCACTCTGCGCAGCAGGTCCCGCTTCAGCACGCCGACGCCATGCTCGGCGGAGACCGAGCCCGCATATTTCGTCACCAGCCCGTGGACGATCTCATTGATCTCCTCGCGGCGGGCGAGGAAGGCGGCGCGATCGGCGCCCTCGGGCTGCGAGATATTATAGTGGATATTGCCGTCGCCCATATGGCCGAAGGGCGTCGGCCGCGCGCCCGGCGCATGGGCGATGACGCGCGCGCTCGCCTCCTCGAGAAAGGCCGGAATCGATTCGAGCGGCACGGAGACATCGTGCTTGATCGAAGCGCCCTCGGGCTTTTGCGCCTCCGGCAGAGTCTCGCGCAGCTTCCATAGGCCGGCGCGCTGCTCCAGCGTCGCGGCGAGGGCGGCGTCCTCGGCTATGCCCTGCTCCATCGCCTCGCCGAGCAAGTCGGTCAGCAGCTCCTCGACGCCGCTCTCGGCGGGCGAGGCCAGCTCCATCAGCACATACCAGCCATGCGCGCCGGCGAGCGGATCGCGAACCCCGGCGATATGGCGCGTCGTGAAGTCGACGCCGATGCGCGGAATCAGCTCGAAGGCGACCAGCGCCGAGCCGGCGCGCGCTTTAGCGAGCGTCAGCAAGCTCAGCGCCGCGTGCGGATCGGCAAGGCCGACGAAAGCGGTGGCGCGCGAGCGCGGCAGGGGAAACAGCTTCAACGTCGCGGCGGTGATGATTCCGAGCGTGCCCTCCGAGCCGATGAACAAATGGGCGAGGTCATAGCCGGTATTGTCCTTGCGCAGCTTGGAGAGACCGGACAGCAGCCGCCCATCGGCGAGCGCCACCTCGAGCCCGAGCGCGAGATCGCGCGTCGCGCCATAGGCGATCACATGCACGCCGCCGGCGTTGGTGGCGAGATTGCCGCCGATGGTGCAGCTGCCTTCGGCGCCGAGCGAGAGCGGGAAATAGCGGCCGGCGGCTTCCGCTGCGGCCTGGACATTGGCGAGAATGACGCCGGCTTCGACCGTCATCGTGTCGGAAGCGGGATCGACCTCGCGAATCTTGTCGAGCTTTTGCAGCGACAGCACGATTTGCGCGCCGCTGTCGTCGGGCGTCTGGCCGCCGACGAGGCCTGTATTGCCGCCCTGCGGAACGACGCCGACGCCGGCCTCATTGCAGAGGGCGAGAACGGAAGCGACCTCGCGGGCGCTTCGCGGCTTGACGATGCAAGGAGCGCGGCCGAAAAACGCGTCACGCGGCTCACGGAGATAGGCGGCCATATCGCCGGGATCGACGATGACGCCGCCACGTCCCACGATCGCGCTCAGGCGATCGAGCAGCCCCGTGTCATCGCGTCCTTTTTCGACGGCGGTCAGCGAAGATTGCCTCGATTGTGGGAGACCCTTCGAAGAAGGTCACCAGTGGCGACGACGACGATGCGCTTCATCGGTGCGGCGGACCCGCACATAAGCGGCGGCGGCGACAGGAAGTCCGCCGAGGACGATACTGCACAATGTTGCGGCGAGAAGCGCATTCATGTGACCATCTCCTTCCAGATTCGAGCCTAGCCTCCCGAGGAGCCGGCTCCCCACGCTGGACATGGACGCAAATCCTATGCCCAACTCGACAGGGCTGGCAAGACAAAATTCCCCGCCCAGCCCCGAAACACTTTCTGAAAACCGTCCGTTGTCACATGAAATGCATCGACGGAATGTAGGATTTGCGGGGCCATTCCGCCATAGGTGGGCGCACGAAAAATTGCGCGCCGCCGACGCTCGCGTCAGCGCGACAATAGCCGCCGGCGCGGCGTGGTCTCGGACGCCCGCTCGAAGAGAGCGACGAGCTCGAGATGCGGCGAATGCCGAAATTGGTCGATCGGCGTGATGAATTTTGCGGCATATCCGCCTTTGCTCAAAACGGCAGCATCACGGGCGAAGCTCTGCGGATCGCAGGAGACGGCGACGATGCGACGCACGGCGGAGGCCGCCAGCGCCTCGGCCTGGGCCAGCGCGCCGGCGCGCGGCGGATCGAAGACGACCGCGTCGAAGCGGCTCAGCTCCTGAGGGTCGAGCGGACGGCGGAAGAGATCGCGCGCCTGCGACGAGATCGGCCGCAGCCCCCTCGCCGTGCGGGCGGCGCGGTCCAGCGCCTCCACCGCGGCCACATCCGAATCGATCGCCGTCACTTGCGCCTGCGCCGCGAGCCGCAGCGCGAAAGCGCCGACGCCGCAGAAGAGATCGGCCACGCGCTTGGCCTTCTCGCCGACGCCCTGCGCGACGAGGCGGGCGATGGCGGCCTCGCCCTCGGCCGTCGCTTGCAGAAAGGCGCCGGGCGGCGGGAAGACTTGCGTCTTGCCGATCATCACCCCGGGCGGGAGGCGCAACGTCACCAGCCGCCCATGATTGGCGAGGCGCGCGAGATCGAGAGTCTCGGCGAGCTCCAGCAGCGCCAGAGTCTCGCGCTCCTCCAGCTCGCCGGCGCCGCGAATGTCGATATCGAGGCCACCGGTCGCCGCGGTCACGGCGAGATCGAGCGGCTTGCCGCGACCGGCGAGCGCCTGCGCCAGAGCGCGCGCCGCGGCGGGGGCGCCGGCGAGGCGCGGCTCGAGCAAGGGGCAAGAGTCGATCTCGACGAGATCATGCGAGCGCGCGCGCATGAAGCCGACGCGCGCCGCGCCTTTCTCATAACGAGCATGGAAGGTCACGCGCCGGCGCCCGGCGCCATGGGCGTCGATCAGCGGCTCGACCGGCCAGTCGAGGCCGGCGTTGCGCAGCGCCGTTTCGGCGAGGCCGCGCTTCCATTGCGCATAGGCGGGCGCGGCCAAGGTCTGCACCGCGCAGCCGCCGCAAACGCCGTAATGCGGACAGAAGGCCTCGATGCGATCCGGCGACGGCTCGAGAATATCCACGACGCGAGCGCGCTCGCCCTCCACATCGGCGAGAACCGTCTCGCCCGGCAGAGCGAAGGCCGCGAAGACCAGCCCCTCCTCCGTGCGGGCGACGCCCTCGCCCTTATGGCCGAGACGTTCGATGACCAATCTTTGCAACATCAGGCCCGCCGCGCATGGAGGAGAAATTCGCGATTGCCGTCGCCGCCCTCGATCGGCGAGGCGATGACGCCGAGCACATGCCAGGCCAAAGCCTCGACCTCCGTGGTAATACGCGCGCAGACCTCGGCGTGGATCGCCTCGTCGCGCACGACGCCCTTCTTGCCCGCCTTGCGGCCGGCCTCGAATTGCGGCTTGACCAGAGCCAGGAGGCTCGCGCCCTCGGCCGCGAGCGGCAGCACCGGCGGCAGCACCAACGCCAGCGAGATGAAGCTGGCGTCGATCACGATCAGCGACGGCGGCTCGGCCAGATGCTCCCGCGTCAGAGCGCGCGCGTCCAGCCCTTCCAGCGAGGCGACGCGCGCATCGCGCCGTAGCCGCTCGTGCAATTGGTCGTGGCCGACGTCCACCGCCACGACATGGCGCGCCCCGGCGCGCAGCAGCGCGTCGGTGAAGCCGCCGGTCGAGGCGCCGACATCGAGGCAATAGCGGTCCCGCGCATCGACGGCGAAAGCCTCCAGCGCATGGGCGAGCTTGACGCCGCCGCGCGAAACGTAAGGATGCGGGGCCTGAGCGACGATCTCCGCGCCGGGCGCGACGAGCTGCGACGGCTTGGCGATTCTGCGGCCGTCCGCCTCGACGAGGCCGGCGAGAATCGCCTCGCGCGCCTTGGCCCGGCTCTCGAAAAAGCCGCGCTCGCACAAAGCCACATCGGCGCGGAGCGGCCCCTGCGCGCTCACCATCTCAGCAATCGCGCGCCGAGCGCCGCTCCGGCAAGAGTGACGAGGGCGATGGCCAGCGAATACCAGACGGCGACGAAGAGCGGGCTGTCATCCGTGCAATGGGTGGCGTAGAAGCTCGCCGCCAGCGCGCCGGCGACGAGGCCGGCGACCGCCCCGGCGACCGCCGGCCGGCTGGGCGCGCCGCGCCGCAGCGCCAGCATGAGTATGGCGAGCGGCCCCGTCGCGATCAGCGGAATGAACAGGACGCAGGCGCGGGCGTTGTGGCCGACGAGCCGCGCGCCCCAGCTATCCGCCGGCGCGGCGATGAGCTCGAGGCCGACCGCCAGGAGAAGCGCGAGCAGCGCGAGCAAAGGCGCGAAACGCCAATAGCCGGGCTCCGCGCCCGGCGTGGCGAGCCGGCGCAGCAGGCCGGCTCCGGCGCCGAGCAGGCTGAGCGTCACCGCGAATTTGGCGAGAAAGCGCAGCGTGTGCATGGCCTCGCCGAGATCGGCCCGCACGCCGATGAAGCCGAGGAGCGCGGCCCCGGCGACGATGGCGGCGGCGACGAGCGCGCCCACGAAAATCTGCGCGAAGCGAAAGCGCGAGGGCGAATGGTCCGCGACGAGCGCGCCGATCAGCTCTTCCGTTCTCATTTCTCGCCCCTCCGATAGAGCGCCGCCAGAGCCTTGATCGCGCGATGCAGAGCGACGCGCACCGCACCCTCGCTCATTCGATAGCGCTCGGCCGCCTCCCTCACCGAATGTCCGTCGATCGAAAGGAAGCGCACCAGATCGCGCTGACGCTCGCCGAGCCCGCCGAGCAGTCGATCGACATCCTGGCGATCGACGCCATCGTCCGCCGCCTCGGGCGCCGCGAGATCGAAGGCGTCGTCGATCGGCAGCGGCGATTTGGCGCCGCGGCGACGGCGCGCGTCGATCAGCTTGTTGCGCGCTATGGTCATGATCCACGGCGAGATCGGCCGGTCCATATCCCAAGTGTCGCGCTTCAAATGAATGGCGAGCAGCGTCTCCTGCACAATATCCTCGGCCTCTGCGACATCGAGGCCGAGCCGCGCGCAATCGCGCCGCGCGACGCCGCGCAGCGTCGGCGTCAGCGACAGCAGCAGCCTCTGATAGGCGCCCGAATCGCCCGCTATGGCGGCGCGCATCAGCACGGCCCATTCCTCCTCGGCGTCTCGCGCTCCCAAATGCCCACCTTGCCATTCGTGAAAAAGCGCTCTCTCGTTACGTCATGCGCGGGGGATGCGTCGAGAGGCGCGTTTTCGGTTCCCGGATTTTCGTTTTTCGGTTCCCGGATTTTCATGGCGCGTCACAAAAACGCCGGACTATTCGCGCCTTCTTAACGAAAGAATCGCAAATCTATCGACGCGCCGCGCGACAGCGGCCTCGCCCGCCGCGGGCGCAGTCGGATTGGAGCTTCCCCTTGCGTAGGTTTTCGAAGTCCGTCTTTTCGTTGAGCGTTCTCGCGCTCGCCGGCGCCGGGACACAGGCGGCGATCGCCGCGGGCGACGCCTATGACGGCCAGGCCGAATGGGCGCAGCGCTATGACGCCGACCCGAGATTGACCGTCTCGCGCTCGACGACGCCCATCCTCTCCACACAGACCGTCGCCGCGACCGAAACGGCCATGGCGCAGCTGCAGGAGATCGTCGCGCGCGGCGGCTGGCCCATGGTGCCGGCCGGCCAGCAGCTGCGGCTCGGCTCCAACGGCCCCGCCGTCTCGGCGCTGCGCCGCCGGCTCATCGTCTCGGGCGACATCGGCGCCGAGGCCGGAACGAGCCCCGTCTTCGACTCTTACGTGGAGGCCGCGGTGCGCCGCTTCCAGGCGCGCCACGGCGTCAACGCCACGGGCGTCGTCTCGACGCAGACCTTCGCCGCGCTCAATGTCTCCGCCGAGCTGCGCCTGCGTCAGCTCGAGACCAATCTCGTGCGCCTGCGCAGCTTCTCGCGCGATCTCGGCAATCGCTATGTGACGGCCAACATCCCCGCCGCCACTGTGGAGACGGTGGAGAACGGCGCCGTCGTCACCCATCACACGGCCGGCGTCGGCAAGATCGACCGCCAGTCGCCGGTGATGCAGACCAAGGCGATCCAGGTCAATTTCAACCCGTTCTGGACCGTGCCCGCCTCCGTCATCCGCAAGGATCTGATCCCCAAGATGCAGGCGGACTCCAACTATCTCTCGGACAATCACATCCGCGTCTACAATAAGGAGGGCGTCGAGCTCTCCCCGCAGCAGATCAACTGGAACTCGCTCGAGGCGCTGAACTACAAGTTCCGCCAGGACACGGGCGGCGATTTCAACTCGCTCGGCGTGGTGCGCATCGACATCGCCAACCCTTACGGCGTCTATATGCACGACACGCCGGCCAAGGGCATTTTCGGCGACGACTTCCGCTTCGTCTCCTCCGGCTGCATCCGCCTGCAGAATGTGCGCGACTATGTCGCCTGGCTGCTGAAGGAGACGCCCGGCTGGGACCGCGACCATATCGACGAGGCGATCCGCTCCGGCGAGCGCATCGATGTGAAGATTTCCCCCGCCGTGCCGGTCTATTGGGTCTATGTCACCGCCTGGGCGACGCCCGACGGGGTGATGCAGTTCCGCGAGGACATTTATCAGCGCGACGGCCTCGGCCTCACCGCCTCCATCCCGCAGCAATCGGCCCCCGCTCCGACGCCCGTGGCGTCCCGGCAAGCCTCCCGCTCGCCGCAGATGCTGCCGGTGTTCGGCGAGGAAGAGAACTGAGCGAATGCGTTGGGAGCAGGCGCTCACGATCCTGCTCCTGCTCGCATTCTATCTCATTCCCTTCGCTTCGGTGCTCGCGACGCGCGGATGGCGCTCGCTCGCCGCCGTGTCGATCCTCTGGCTCGCAGTCATCGCGTTTTTGGCGCGGCCGCTCTTCGACCACCCGAGCGAACCGCGCTGCGGGCTCGGCGAGATGATCTCATTGATCGTCGCGACCCTGGTCGCCGCAGCTTTCGCCACGAGCTTCGTCGGACGCGTCCTGCTGTCGAGCAATCCGACGATGGCGCGCGCGCCGGCGGCGACGATGGTCGTCGCGCTCGGTCTCGCGGGTTTCGCCGGCGTCGCTTGGCTGTTCCGTGGCTTCTTCAGCTGAACCGGCGTCTACTTCGGCTGGAAACGCTCTCGCGTCTTTAGGACGGCTTGTCGACGGCGAAGGCCCATGCGCCGCCATCGAGATCGAAGCGATCGATCTGCGGCCAGCGCGCGCGCAAATGGCGCAGAATGTCCGACCGCACCGGCGACACATAATCCTCGGTCACAATCGGACGGAAGTGCTGAGCCGCCTTGAAATAGGCGGGCGCGGGCTGACGATTGATGTTGTCGGAGTCGAAGATGAACTCGACCGCGCGATCCGCGTGATGCGGATGAATGCCGCGATGATCCGAGAGATAACGCGCGATCGTCTCGCGATCATAGAGCAGATGCATATGGCTCGGCAGCTGACGCTGCGTGAAATCGAGCGCCGGATTGCCGCCGTCGAGATAGAGATGATGGCCGGTCGCGCCCGTCCAGACCGGGCCGAACTCGGTGAAGACGACGCCGCCATTCCTGGTGAGGCGCGCCGATTCGCGGCACGCGCCTTCAATATCGTGCATATGCTCCCACACCGACATGAAGACCACAGCGTCGAAGGAGCTGTCGTCGAATGAGGTGCGGCCGCAAATATCGCCGATGATGACCGGGAAGGCGGAGCCTTGCGCGTCGATGTGGTCTTCCCACAGAGCGAGGCGCTTGGCCGAGGCGATGTTCTCCTGCTCCATCAGCGATTGCGCCTGCGCCTCCGAATAGCCGACGAGCAGCACATTCTTTCCGGCGAGGCTCATATGCCCGCGAATCCGCTCGATGGAGTTGGGCGCGTAATTGAGCAGCGGTCCGGGATAGGCGAGCTTCTCGATCGGCGGCAGCTCATCGATGGGCGCGCTGTTCTCGTCGATCGCTTCGGTGAAATAGAACAGAAAGTCGAATTGACGCGGCGACGTCTTCAGCACATCGGGAATGTCGAGCTCGGCGACATCCTTCAGGGTCGGCGAATTCACATTCTTCAGCTCGGGCGTGTGCTCGGCCAGGAATTTGGCGACGACCTCGGCGTTCGACTCGCGGAAGCCGCGATGATTGTGCTTGCCGAAGCGCGTCGGCTTCGCCACCGCCTCCGTGTTGTCGCGCGTGCGCTCGACGATCGATTGCATCTTCAGCGCGAGCGCCTCCATGCCGCCCATGCTGGAGAAATGCCAGCCGCCATTCGGCACTCTGCGCTCATAGGAATAGAGCTCTCGGTCATAGCCGAGATTGAGACAGCCGCTGCGCGGGCTGATCGGATCGCCGATGCGCGCGCCTTGCGGCATGATGTTCTTCAGCAGGCCATATTGGCAGGCGACCGTGCCGAGCCAAGGCAGATTGTTGAAGTGGCTGATGGTCTCATTGTTCACGAAATATTTCTTCATCACCATCTCGAAAATGGCGATGTTGCGCGGATTGTCGAGCAGCGCGGGAAGCTGCTTCACGCATTCGGCGCGCGGAATCTCGTCTATATCCGACACCATGATGATGGCGTCGTCGGGAAGGCCCATCAAGGAGAGGGGACGCAGAATGCAGTTTCTCTGCAGATTTTCGACGATCCATCCGAGCTCGCGCGCGCTGCCGAAGGAGCCGGGCATGTCGTCGATCAAATAATGGAGAATGTCATAGCCGGCGTCGCGCAGCTCGGCGACCGCGTCACGGAGCAATATCGGCTTGGCCGCGCCGGTATGCGTCTTCGAGGATTCAACGACGACGAAAGCGTCGACCACATTGGTGAGCTCGGCGACCCGCACCATAAGCATGTCAATTTCGTTGAATCCGATGACACAGTCGACAATCTTTGGCATAGGCCACCATCGCTCCGAAACCTGAAGGCTGGCCCGTTTATCTCATGGCGTAGCGGGTGCTGTCCACAAAGGACTCCCGCGCCGAAGCAATGGCGCGCGCGCGTGCAATATCATTGCGCTGCAACATGACTGAAATCGCCGGCGTGGCCGCAATGGAGCGCGGCTCTACTGGCGCGGCGATCACGAATGACAGATCGGCCGCGCTGAAAAAAGTGCAGCGCGCATCGTCACGCTCGCGATGTTTTGCAGCATGCGCGGCTCTGCGCCAATGCTCTGGATTGTCGCGCGGAGCGCTGAACGACAGCGTTTTTCGCCGCTGCGAGGAGAGCCTACGCGCGACTCTTTACGACGCGCGCAGAGACGGCGAAGGCCGCGAAAGATCAATTCCCCGCGCGCTGGGCGCCGCCGCGATGGGCGCGCCATGTGCCGCCACATTTATCGGTGGAAGAGGACCATGCGCCCTGCCCGGTGTTGCCGCGCAGATTGCCGTGAGCGCGCGCGACATGGCCGCCCTGCGTGGTGAAGCGCGTCATAATGGCGCCGTCGCTTTCCACATAGCCCCAATGCGCCATGCGGCCGGCCGCGAGCGCCGCGGCGCCGGCCTGCGTGCCGACGAGCAGATCGCCGCGAATCTCGATGGAGTCGGGCAGCAGCCCCGGGCAGGAGCCGACCGTCGTGCGCGCCTCGAACACCCAGCCGCCGTCATAGCGGCTTGCCTCGGGCGCAGCGCTCGCCGATTCGCGCGGGGCCGCCTGCGCGGCGCCGACCGCCATCATCGAAGCAAAAACGAAAGTCCCCAGCCAACGCATCACCCGGCCTCCTCGCACGCACGTTGCAGCGTGTCGAACATATCGCCGCCGGCGTAAATAAATTCTGCAACGCCCGCCGCTCTGAGCGCCGTCTCGAGCTCTCCCGGCCGGCCGGCGAGATAGACCCGCGCGCCCGCCGCGGCGAGATCGCGCGCCGCCTCGACCGCTTTTTCCGCATAAATCGCGTCGGACGAGCAAATGCATGCGAGCTTCGCGCCGCTCGCGCGGAAGGCCGCCGCGATATCCGCGCCCTCCTCGCCGAACACGGCCTCTATGCCGCCCGCCTCGAAAAAATTCTTGGCGAAATTGGCGCGGGCCGTGAACACCGCCACCGCGCCGAGATTGGCGAGGAAGATGCGCGGCCGCGCGCCCTTCGCCGCCGCGGCGTCGGAACGATCGCGCAGCGTCTCGAAAGGCTCGGCGAGACGACGCGGCCGCAGAGGCGGCGATTTCAGCGCGCCGGCCGGCGCGGGGGCCTCGGCGAGCGAGGCGTCGAAAGGCGCCAGCGTCGCCACCGGCGCTTCGCCGATATCGGGAAAAGCGTTGGAGCCGGTGATCTTGTCGCGCGAGCGCGCGACATTCTGCGCACGCTTGCCGGCGACCTCGGCGATGCGGCCCTGGAAGGAGCCCTTCTCGAGAGCCGCGGCGAGACCGCCCTCGGCCTCGAGGCTCTGGAACTCCGCCCAGCCGCGCTCGCAGAGCGCCTCGGTCAGCGCCTCCATGCCGCCGGAGCCGCTCGCCGGATCGTCCACCGCATAGATGTGGGATTCGTCCTGCAGCACCAGCTGCGTGTCGCGGGCGAGGCGACGGGCGAAATCATCCGGCGCGCCGAGCGCCTGCGTGAAGGGCAGAACGGTCACGGCGTCGGCGCCGCCGATCGCCGCACCGAAAGAGGCGAGCGTCGCGCGCAGCAGATTGGTCCAGGGATCGCGCCGCGTCATCATGCGCCACGCCGTTTCCGCATGGACGAAGATCGGCGCCGGCGTGAGGCCGCAAGCCTCCTCCACGCGCGCGAACAGCCGCCGCAGAGCGCGGAACTTGGCGATGGTGACGAATTCATCGGCGTCCGCCGCGAGGCGGAAGGCGAGCAGCCCGCGCGCTTCGTCGAGCGCGACGCCGCCCTCCTCGAGGGCGCGCAGATAGGCGAGCGCGGCGGCGAGCGCGAAGCCGAGCTCCTGCGCCTCCGTCCCGCCGGCGGCATGGATCACGCGGGCGTCGGCGGCGACGGTCCCGAAACGATAGCCGGCGGCCGCGAGGCTCTTGGCGCGCGCCGCGAAGGATTTGCTCTCCTGCGCCCAAGGCGCGGGCGCGAAACCGTGCAGCGCCTTCGCGCCGAGAGGATCGAGCCCGAAGGAGAGGCGCGTGATGCTGGGCTCTATATGGGCGCGATCGATGAGCCGCAGCAGCGTATCCACCGCTTTCGGCGCGGCTGGGGAAAACTCCACCAGCGCGGGAATTCCGTAGTCGAAGCGGATCTTGTCGAAGACATGGGCGAGCGCGTCCTCGCCATCGTCGGAAAGGCCCGTCCCATAGGCGCCCTGGGCGCCGGCGAAGACGATGTGCAAGCCGTCGGCGCCGCCCTCGAGATCGCCGAGCGCGAGGGCGTTGGCCGCATCGGCGCCGGAAACATCGACCCGCGCCAGAATGGACCAGCGGCCGGCCGTGGCGCGCAGCGCCCGCGGACCCGGCGCGGTCGCGCGCGGATAGAGCGGGGATATCTCCACCCCGTCATAGGTCTTGGATATCAGCCGGTCGAAGGACGCGCCCTTGAGCGCCCGGTCGACGATTTTGCGCCAGCCCTCCTCGTTTCCCGGTGGAAAAACGCCGGCCAGCGGCGCGTCTTGCAAACTCATGAGCGAGCCTCGAACAATGACGGGGTTGCGGGCGTCTTCTTGCATGAAGCGCCGCGCGCCGCCACCCATATCCGCAGCCTTCGCCCGCGCCGGGCTTTATTTTCGCCTCGGGGCGCCTTAACGAGAACGCGACGCCGCCCGCCGAGAGGCGGCGGCCCGACTGGCTGAGAAACCCTGAACGGAGGTGGACGTGGCTGAAGATCCGCAGGATAAAGCCAAGCTCGTCGAAGAGATCATCGAGGTCATCGCCAAGGAAGGCATGATCAACCGCACAAAGGTCACGCCCGATGCGACGATCGAGAGCCTCGGCCTCAAATCGGTCGATATCGTCATGATTCTCACGGCGCTCGAGGAAAAGTTCAACGTCTATATCCCGATGGATGGCGCTCTGCAGGACGCCAAGAATGTCGAGGGATTGATCGACGCCATCGCCGAATATGTGTCGAAAGAGAGAGAGAAACAATAATATGGCCGCTTCGTCCGGGGGCGTCGGCGAGCGTCGAGTGGTGATTTCGGGCATGGGCGCCGTCTCGGCGGCGGGCGTCGGCGCCGCGGCGCTGTGGACGGCGGCCCGAGACGGCGTCTCGCAAATCCGGCCGCTCGTGACCGAATATCCCTATGACGGCCGCATCAGGATCGCGGCGCAGGTTCCCGGCTTCGATCCGTCGCAATATCTCGAGAAGGCGCTTCTCACCTTCTGCGATCCGTTCACGCAATTCACGCTGGTGGCCGCCGATGAGGCGGTCGCCCAGGCCGGCTTTGCGCGCGAGGAGCTCTCCGGCCCGCGCGTCGGCGTCATCGTCGGCTCCGGCATCGGCGGGATGACGACGATCGACAATGGCCTGCGCCATTACTATCAGGAGCGCATCAGGCCCGATCCGTTCAGCGTCCCGCGCCTCATTCCGAGCGCCGCGCCGACGACGCTCGGCATGCGCTACTCCGCCAATGGCCCGACTTTCGCGCTCGGCAGCGCCTGCTCCTCGGCGAGCCAGGCGGTGGGTCTCGGCGCGCAGATGATCCGCTTCGGCCTCATGGACCGCGCCATTGTCGGCGGCGCCGAGGCCTGCGTCATCAACGGCACCATCCGCGCCTGGGAAGGGCTGCGGGTGATGACGCCGGATTTCTGCCGCCCCTTCTCCATGGGCCGCAATGGCATGAGCCTCGGCGAAGGCGCCGCGGTCTTCGTGCTGGAGACGCTGGAATCGGCGCAAAAGCGCGGCCATGCGCCGCTCTGCGAGCTCGCCGGCTATGGTACGACGAGCGACGCCAAGGATTTCGTGCGTCCCGATCTCGACGGGATGATCGGCGCGATGCAGGCGGCCCTCGCCGACGCCGGGCTGGGGCCGGAGGCGATCGACTATCTCAACGCCCATGGAACGGCGACCCACGCCAATGACGTCACCGAGGCAGCCGCCATCGGCCGCGTGTTCGGCGAGCGCGCGGCGCATCTGCCGGTCTCCTCCACCAAGCCGATCCACGGCCACGCTCTGGGCGCCAGCGCCGGGCTCGAGCTGGCGCTGACGATCCGCGCGCTGCAGGAGCAGATCGCGCCGCCGACGATCAATTTCCTCGATTTCGATCCGCGCTGCCCGATCGACGCCGTGCCCAATGAGGCGCGCCGCGTCGAGATTCGCACGGCCATGTCCAACTCCTTCGCCTTTGGCGGGATCAACGCCGTGCTGATCGTGCGCGCGCTCGCGGGAGAGGCCTAGATGGCCGAAGCGCCCGAGAGCGGCGAGACGCGGATCGGCCCGCTGCGCGTCGTGGCGGATGAGGAGCGCATCGCGCGCTATCGCCGCGAGACCGGCTTTCCCGACACGCTGGAGAAGATCGTGCCGGTCGCCTTTCCCGCCGTGTGGATGACGGCCGAGGAGATCGAGACCGCGATCCGCGATTTTTTGGCGGACGCCGATGTGGTTCCGGTGCACGAGTCGCAGAGCTTCCATTATTTCGCGCCGCTGCGCGTGGGCGAAAGCTATGATCTGACCGTCTCCATGCGCCGCGAGGCGGAGCCGCCGCGCCTTGCCGTCAACGGCAACCTCACGACGATCGGCGGCGAGCCGCGCCTGCACGCCGAGACGCTTCTGCGCATCGTGCCGCGCCCCGCCGGCCTCGGGAGCGCCCCGTGAGCGGCGCCTATCTGCCCACGGTCGGCGAGCGCCTGCCGGACTGGCGGATCGGCCCCTTCGACGCCGCCGCGCTCGCCGCCTATGCGGAGGCCTCCGGCGACGCCAATCCGCTGCATCTCGACGATGATCTGGCGCTCGCCATCGGCTTTCCCGCGCCGCCCGTCCATGGCATGAAGCTTCTCGCCGCCTTCGAGCCGCTGCTCAGCGCCTGGCGGCGCGATTTGTTTCTGGCGCGGCTCTCCGGCAAATTCGTGCAGCCGGTGCTGCGCGGCGAGGCGGTGACGCTCACCGCCCGCGTGCTGCGCTCATCCCCCCAGGAGGGAGTGTTCTTGCGACTTCTGGCCTATGGCGAAACACGGGCGCCGGCGATCGTCGGCGAGGCGCTGATGACCCTGCCGCGAAAGCTCCGCCCGTGAAGCGCGGCGCGCGGCGCATTCTCGTCACTGGCGCGTCCAGTGGCATCGGCCGCGCGCTAGCGCTTCGCTATGCGCAGGAGGGGCGCAGCCTCGCCCTCTTCGGCCGCGACGCCGCGCGGCTGGAGGCGGTCGCCGCCGACTGCCGGGCCAAGGGCGCCGAGGTGGACGTCGCCATCGCCGATGTGCGCGACCGCGCCGCCATGGCGGAGCGCATCGCCGCGGCGGATGCGCGCGAGCCGCTCGATATCGTCATCGCCAACGCCGGCGTCTCCACCGGCCTCTCCCGCGGCCAGATCGCCGAGGATCCCGAGGCGGTTCGCGGCACGCTGTCGATCAATGTGCTCGGCGTGTTCAACACGGTGGAGCCCGCCATTGACGCGATGACGGCGCGGGGGCGCGGGCAGATCGCCGTCGTCGGCTCCATGGCCGGGCTGCGCGGCCTGCCCTATTCGCCGGCCTATTGCGCCAGCAAGGCGGCGGTTCACCTCTATGCAGATTCACTGCGTGGCGCTCTCGCCCCGCATGGCGTGCATGTGAGCCTCATCGTCCCCGGCTTCGTGGCGACGCCGATGACCGACAAGCTGCAAGCGTGGCAGGCCGGCAAGGTCAGCGACGAGAAAGCCGCGGAGATCATCATGCGGGGTCTCGACCGCCGCGCCGCCGTGATCGCCTTTCCGCTCTTCGTCTATTATGCGATGAAGCTGTTTGCGATGCTGCCGCCCCGCACCGTCGATTCGGTCATGCGGCTCTTCGAAGTGTCCGTGCCTCAGACCCATGAACGGGAGAAGCCGTGATCGACAGCATCCTGTATTCGCTCGTCGTTCTGTCGGCTGTGTTCTGGGCCTGCTCCGCCTTGCTGCTGCTTCTCTCGGTGACGGCGGCGCTCGTTCACCCCTGGCTCATCGCACGGCGCGGAACCTGCCGGGAGCAGCCGCCCGTCTCTCTCGTCCTGCCGGTGAAGATGCTCGACCAGGGTTTCGAGCGCGCTCAGGAATCGGCTCTCGCGCAGACTTATCCACAATTCGAGGCGCTGGCCTCGGCGACGGAAGCGGAATCCCCCGCAATTGCGGCGATGCGCGACATTTTCACGCGCCATCCGCAGATCGAATCGCGCGTCCTGCACTCCACGGCGCGTTTCGCCGCGAGTCCCAAGGTCGACAATCTCTTCGCGCCCGTCAACGCGGCGCGCAATGATGTGATCTTCATGAAGGACTCCAACATCGTGCTGGAGCCGGACGATCTCGCCGAGACGATGCGCCATTTGAAGCCCGGCGTCGGCATGGTTTGCGCTATTCCCTATGCCGCGCGGCCGGAGAATTTCGCCGCGCTGGTCGAGGCCGGCATAATGAACGGCCCGCATCAGCGCATGCTGTTCGCGGCCTCCGTGCTCGGCGGCGGCTTCGGCGTCGGCAAGATCATGCTGTTTCGCCGCAGCGATTTTCTGCGCGCCGGCGGCTTTCCGGCGATCGCGCATACGGTGGGCGAGGACAACGCCACCGCCAAGGCGCTGGGCCGCATCAAGCTTCGCACCGTCTTCTCGCATCGGCTGGTGCGGCAGGAATTGGGCGAGCGCAATATCGTCGACATCTATAATCGGCAATTGCGCTGGAGCGTGGTGCGCCGCGACGACGAGATTCTCTCCTTCCTGGCCGAGCCTTTCTGCCAGGCGCTGCCGGCCTTCGCCGCGGCGGCGATCGGGGCGCCGCTCGTCGACGTCTCGCCCGTGGCGGCCTTGACCGTCACTTTTGGTTTGTGGCTAAGCTCGGAGACGCTGCTTTCCATCGCCAAGGGGTGGAAGGTATCTTGGGCCGCGCCGGTGATTTTTCTCTCGCGCGAGGCGTTGATGTTCGCAGTGTGGCTGCACGCTTGGACGGCCACCAAGGTCGTCTGGGCCAGGACGACGATCGACACGCGCTCCAGCGGCGAGGCCGCCGCCGCGACGGAGCCGCAAGTCGCGAAGGAAGAAGGATAAAACCGCTTGATCCTCGCTCTTCTGCAGTTTCTCGTCGATAGCGTCTGGCTCGTCGCGGCGCTGATCATGATCTCGATCGGCGCCGGCTTCGTCGCGATCATCGCCCGCTTCCTCTTCGATCAATTGCGCGGCGCGCGCGATCCCGAGGCCGTCGTCCTGCCCGAGGATGAGCTGCCGCATGTGCTGCTGCAAATCCCCGTCTTCAACGAGGCCGAGGTGACAGAGCAGGCGCTGCGCTGCGTCGCCGAGCTCGATTGGCCCAAGGATCGGCTGCATATTCAGCTGCTCGACGATTCGACCGACGAGACGCCCGTGCGCGCGGAAGCGGTCGCGATCGAGCTGCGCGCCAGAGGCGTCGACATTCATCACGTGCGCCGCGCCGATCGCTCCGGCTTCAAGGCCGGCGCCTGCGCCGAGGGGCTGAAGCTCTTCGACGCGCCCTATATCGCCATGCTTGACGCGGATTTCCGCCCGCCGGCCGATTGGCTGCGCCGCACAGTGCCGCTGCTGGTGAAGGACGATCGCGCCGGCTTCGTGCAATCGCGCTGCGAATTCTCCAATTATCGCAAGAATTGGCTGACGCGCGCGCAAGGTCTCGTGCAGGACGGCCATTTCCTCGTCGAGCAGCGCACGCGCGCGCTCGCCGGCTGGCTGTTCCAATTCAACGGCACCGGCGGCATCTGGCGCCGCCAGACGATCGAGGCCGTCGGCGGCTGGTCCGATTACTCGCTCTGCGAAGATTTGGACCTCACCGTGCGCGCGGCGCTCGGCGGATGGCATGGCATCTTCGTTTCCGAGCCGCCCATTCCCGGCCAAGTGCCGGAAGGCCTGCGCGACTATCGCCGCCAGCAGCGCCGCTGGTCCAACGGCTTCGTGCAAGTGGCGCAGAAGACCGTTCTGCCGCTGTGGAACGCGCCCTGGTCGCTGACCCGCCGCGTCGCGGCAATCGTGCTCATCGTGCATCAGATCTTTTTTCCGACGGCGGCGATCGGCCTCATCTGCCTGCTGCTCGGCGTGATCCTGCGCGGCTCGCTGACGCCCTATCTGCCGGTGCTGGAGTTCATCGGCGTCGAGACGCTGGTCGTCGTGGTCGGCTTCACGCTTCTGCCCTATCTGGCGCTGAAGCGCGGCGCGCTGACCGATTATGCGAAGACCATGGTCTCGGTGCCGCCGCTGATGATCTATCTCGCCTTCTCCAATGGCGCGAAGATCCTGCAGACGATGCGCGGCCGCAAATCCACCTTCAAGCGCACGCCCAAGACGGAAGTGACGGCGGCGACTGCGACGCCGACAATTCAAGAAGCGGAGTGAGATAGAGCGAGTAGCGAATAGAGAGTAGCGAGTAGAAAACCTCTCTATTCGCTACTCGCTACTCTCTATTCGCTGATTTTCACGCATGTCCCGCGGCGGACGACAGCCGCGCCAGATCGATGCCGATGAGGCCCAGAGCGCGCGCATATTTCGACTCGAGATCGGAGTCGAACAAAATGGAAGGATCGGCCGGGCAGTTGAGCCAGCCATTGTGCTGGATCTCATTCTCGAGCTGGCCGGGGTCCCAGCCGGCGTAGCCCAGCGCCAGCAGCGCCTGATTAGGCCCCTCGCCAGAGGCGATGGCGCGCAGAATGTCGATCGTGGCGGTCAAGGACACGCCATCGTCGATCGGCAGCGTCGAATTGTCGATGAAGAAATCCGAGGAATGCAGCACGAAGCCGCGGTCGGTCTGCACCGGGCCGCCCTGCAGCACTTGTATGGTCTCGGTCTCCTTGGGCAGGCTGATGCGCTCCTGCGGCGCGATGATCTGCAGCTGCACAAGAAGATCGGGGAAATTGCGGACCTGCGAGGGCTGATTGACGACAATGCCCATGGCGCCGTCTTCCGAATGGGCGCAGAGATAGATGACCGAGCGCGCGAAACGCTCGTCGACCATGCCGGGCATCGCCACGAGCATCTGCCCGTCGAGATAACGCCTGCCGGAAGATTTGGAGCCCGCGCCCGTCTCGCGCCCCGCCTCGGGACCGCGGATGATCGGAACGGAGGAGCCGGCGCCGCGCGAGCCCGCCGACCGCCGGGCTGCGCGGGCGGCCGATTTCTCGAGGCCTTGTTTCTTGCCGACCGGGCTCATAGGGTCATACTACCCGCGGCGCAAACGCATAACAAGCGCCGTTCGACTGAGCAAAAAGCCGGCGCGGGGGGCGCCCCGAGGACCTCGATATGCATGCACGAAATCTGGCGGCGGCCGCGCTCGCCCTGGCGTCGCTCGCCTCGCCAGCGGCCGCGCAGGATGGGGACTTCGCCACCCCCTTCGCCCGCGCCGCGCATTCGGCGGCCCGTCTCCTCTCGGCCGGCGCGCCGAGCGGCGGCGTCTATCGCCTGGGCGTCGAGATCGCGCTCGATCCGGGAACCGTCACCTATTGGCGCAGCCCCGGCGACGCCGGCGCGCCGCCCGTCCTCGATTTCTCGGGCTCGGAGAATGTCGCCGCCGTGGAGACGCTCTATCCGGCGCCCAAGCATATCGCCGAGGCCGGAATGACGGTCGCCGGCTATGACGAGAGCTTGGTTTTTCCGCTGCGCGTCACCGCGAAAAAGGCGGGCGCGCCGGTCGTGCTGAAGCTGGCGCTGGACTATGCGGCCTGTGCGCAAATCTGCCTTCCTGCAAAGGCGAAGCTCTCGCTGGCGCTGCCCGAGGCGGGGGCCTCGCCCTTCGCCGAGCGGCTGGCGGCGGCGGAGACTTTGGTTCCCCGGCCGATCGGCGCCGGCGAGGCCAAGAAATTTGTGGAGGTCGCGCGCGCCGGCGCGGGCGCCTGGCGGCTGCGCTATCTCGGGCCGGGCAAGGCGGCGGATGTCTTCATCGAGGCGCCGGAGCCCTACATCATCGACAGCGCGGCCGATGGAAAAGGCGGTTTCGAGCTGAAGCTCGGCGAAGGAAAGCTGGAGGGCGCGATCGAAGCCCGCGCGACGATCCGCACCGAAAAGGGCGGGGTGGAGCTGCCGCTGACACTGGATTGAGGCTCTCGATTCCCTTGTTCTGTCGTGTTTTCTTCACGCGAACCGGTTCCCACTTTGCTCGAAAACACTCCAAACAATAAGAAGGGCGCGGCCGAAGCCGCGCCCAGTGAGAAGAAGAGCTCTGCATTCTTCGATATGGTATTTAGAGTCTCATTCGACAAGGGGCGATCGGCGCGCTCGCCCGCTCATCGCGATCTCGACTGAAACGGCGCCATGCCCTTGCGGGCGAGGGCGTCGGCGCGCTCGTTCATCTCGTCGCCGGCGTGCCCGCGCACCCAATGCCAGGCGATCTCGTGACGCTCGGTCGCAGCGTCGAGGCGTGTCCACAGATCGATATTCTTGACCGGCTTGCGGTCGGCCGTCTTCCAGCCGCGCGCCTTCCAGCCCTTGAGCCAGGAGGTGATCCCATCGCGCAAATATTGCGAATCCGTGTGCAGATCGACAGTGCAGGCGCGGGTCAGCGCCTCCAGCGCCTCGATCGCGGCGGTGAGCTCCATGCGATTATTGGTGGTCGCCGCCTCGCCGCCGCAAATCTCCTTCTCGCGCTCGCCGAAACGCAGAATCGCGCCCCAGCCGCCGGGGCCGGGATTGCCGGAGCAGGCTCCATCCGTCCAAATGGCGACGCGCCCGCTCATGCGCTGAGGCCATAGTCGCGAGCGGCGCGAATCGTCCGGTGGAAGCGCAGGCGGGCGAGATATTCGCGCGGGTCCTTGGGCCGCACCAGCGCGCCCGGCGGCACATTCAACCAATCGACGAAGCGCGTCAGCAGAAAGCGCAGGGCCGCGCCGCGCGCGAGCAGCGGGAACGCCTCCACCTCCGCCGCCGTCAGCGGACGCGCACGCGCGTAAGACGCCAGCAGCGCGGCGCCCTTCTCGGCGTCATAGCTTCCGGCCGCGTCGAAGCACCAAGCGTTGAGGCAGATGGCGAGATCATAGGCCAGCGAGTCGACGCAGGCGAAATAGAAATCGATGAGGCCGGAGACGCGATCGCCGAGGAAGAACACATTGTCCGGAAAAAGATCGGCGTGGATCACGCCCTCCGGCAGGCCGCGGGGCCAATCGCGCTCCAGCGTCTCCAGCTCCGTGGCGACGATCTCGCCCAAATCCTCCGCCACCTCGCCGGCGCGGGCGGAAAAAGGCGCATAGAGCGGCCGCCAGCCGCCGACCGACAAAGCATTGGCGCGACGCAGCGGAAAATCCGCCCCCGCCAGATGCAATTGCGCCAGCGCTTCGCCGAGCCGCGCGCAATGAGCGGGCTCGGGGTGATGGATGGAATAGCCGTCGAGAAAAGTGACGATCGCCGCCGGCCGGTCCGCCAGCCGCCCCAGCGCCGCGCCGGCGCGGTCGCGCACCGGCTGCGGACAGCCGAGGCCCTTGGCGGAGAGGTGCTCCATCAGCCCCAGGAAGAAGGGCAGATCGGCCTCGGCGACGCGCTTCTCATAGAGGGTGAGGATGAAGCTGCCGGCGCTCGTATGCAGGTAATAATTGGAGTTCTCGACTCCTTCGGCGATGCCCTTGCAGGACAAGAGCGCGCCGAGGTCGTAGCCGGCGAGAAAGCCGATCAGCTCCTCGTCGTCGACATCCGTGTAGACGGCCATGAGTTCCGCGCGGTTGGAGAAAAGCCGGGCGCGTCAAGCGTGCGCGCGCAGCTCCTTGGGAAGCGGGAAGGCGACATCCTCCAGCGCGGCGGACACGGTCTCGACCGAGATCTCATAGCGCTCGGCGAAAGCCTCCATGATCTCCTCGACGAGCACCTCCGGCGCCGAGGCCCCGGCGCTGATGCCGAGCGAGCCTATGCCGGTGAACATGCTCCAATCGATCTCGCTGCGGCCCTGGACGAGCTGGGCGGGCGCGCCGGCGCGCTCCGCCACCTCGCGCAGGCGCTGCGAGTTGGAGGAATTGGGCGAGCCGACCACGATCACCGCATCGACCTGCGGCGCGACCTGCTTGACCGCGCCCTGGCGATTGGTGGTCGCATAGCAGATGTCCTCCTTGTGCGGACCGACGATCTGCGGGAAGCGCCGCGTCAGCGCACTGACGATCTCCTGCGAATCGTCGAGCGACAGAGTGGTCTGCGTCACATAGGCGAGATCGGCCACATCCTCGAGCTGCAGCTCGGCCACCGCCTGGACCGATTCGACCAGCACCACCGCGCCCGGCGGCAGCTGGCCCATGGTGCCGACCACCTCCGGATGGCCGGAATGGCCGACGAGCAGCACTTTTCGCCCGCGCTTGTGATGAATTTCCGCCTCGCGATGCACCTTCGTCACCAGCGGGCAGGTGGCGTCGATCGCCAGAAGATTGCGCGAGGCGGCCTCGGCGGAAACGGATTTGGCGACGCCATGGGCGGAGAAGATCACCGGCGCCTTGGTGTCCGGCACCTCCTCCAGCTCCTCGACGAAGATCGCGCCCTTGGCCTTCAGCGCCTCGACCACATAGCGATTATGGACGATCTCGTGCCGCACATAGACGGGCGGACCGAATTTGGCGAGCGCCCGCTCCACCGCGTCGATCGCGCGCACGACGCCGGCGCAAAAGCCCCGCGGCGAGCACAGCAGAATCTTCAACGGCGGCTTTGACGACGGGCGATGCTGAATATTCATCCTCTAGCGCCTCTTGATCGAAAGGGGGCGGCCGAAACACGCCGCGCTGTGATGTCCCGCGTGAGGAAAGGTGTCAAGCCGAGGGTCCGCTCACTCGCGGGCCGCCCGAAAATCTGCTACACGGACGATCGACGAAGACTGGCCGCGCCAATGCCGGAGTGTCTCGCGGCCCATCTCGCGGTCTATGAGGGGACGGGGGCGAATATGTCGAATATCGTCGATATAATACAGTCCGCTCAAGGCGGCCAGATCATCGAAAATCTCTCCGATCGCTTCGGCCTCGCGTCCTGGCAGACGCGATCGGCGGTCGAATCGCTGCTGCCGGCGCTGGTCGCGGCGCTGCGCAAGGCGGCCGAAGCGCCCGATTCGCTGCGCCCCGTCCTCGACGCGGCCAATGATTCCGCCCATCGCGCCGCTTTCGAGAGCGCCGAGGAGGCCCATTCGCAGGCCAGCGTCGAAGGCGGCGACGCCATTGTCGCGCATCTCTTCGGCTCCGCCTCGGCCGCCGGCGAGGTCTCGCAATTCGTTGCGCGCGACAGCGGCCTGCGCGCCGATGTGCTGCAGCGCCTGCTGCCGATTCTCGTCTCCGTCGCCGCCGGCGGCCTCGGCTCGACGCTGGAGCGCCAGAGCGCCGCGGAGCCCCCTGCTCCCTCGCCGGCGCCGACGCCCGCGCCCTCGGGCGGCTGGCTGAGCGCGCTTTTTGGAACTTTTTTCGGGGCGAAGCCGGCCCCGCAACCGCAGGCGGCCCCGCCGGCCGAGCCTACCGACGCGCTGGAAGCCGCGCTGACGAAGATTCGCGAGACGCTCGCGCCCGCCGCCGGCGCCGAGCAGCAGGCCGGGCTCGACGAATTGCTGGGACGGATCTTCGCCTCGTCGAAGGGCTGACGGCTCAGGTCAGATTATTGGCGACGGGCAGATAATAGGCCGCCGAGAGCTTGGTGCCGATAATGCGCGTCGCCGCCAGGATCACGATCGAGAGAAAAAAGCCGACCATCGCATATTCGAGTGTGGTCGCTCCGCTCTCGTCGGCCAGAAATCGTCGCAGGCAATTCGGCATGGATCAAATTCCTCGAGCGGTCTGGCCGGGTGGCGGGCGTTGCGTCTCATGGGACGAAAACGCGGCCTTCTCGGTAACAGAAACATAAGCTTAATTCGTCTCGAAAGCGTTAAGCCAGCCGCCGCCCCGGCGCCGCGCGCGGCGGGGCGGTCTTGCGCGCGGGCGGCTTTTCCGCCAATTCAGCAGCCGGAACGCATATTGCTTCGGCGCCTACGCCGGAAGCGCTGTGGTTCGCGCCCGCTCTTTCGCGCCCGCCGAAAGGGAAGTCGACCTATATGGACCGCTGCGCCGGTCCTCACTGAAAGTTGCTGATGGCTCGCGACGTAAACGATACGACGCCGATCACGTCGCGCAATGCGCTCGTGGAGTGGTTCGAGGCTGGCGTTAAGACGCCCGACGATCTCAATGTCGGGACGGAGCATGAGAAAATCGCGTTTTTCGACGCGAGCCGCGCGCCGGTTCCCTATACGTCGCCGGCCGGCGGCATAAAGGATCTGCTGGAAGGGCTGGGCGCAGCGCTCGGCTGGGAGCCGATCACCGACCGCGAGGCGATCATCGGCCTCTTCGATCCGCATGGCATAGGAGCCATATCTCTGGAGCCGGGCGGACAATTCGAGCTCTCCGGCGCGCCCCTGCCCACCGTCCATGGCGTGAAGGCCGAGCTCGACGTCCATTTCGCGGCGCTGGAGCCGGTGGCGCGCCGCTTCGGCATCTCCTTCCTCGATCTCGGCGCGAGCCCGAAGTGGCGGCGCGACGAGACCCCGGCGATGCCCAAGCAGCGCTACGGGATCATGGCCGCCTATATGCCGAAGGTCGGCTCGCTCGGCCTCGACATGATGTTCCGCACGGCGACCATTCAGGTCAATCTCGACTATACGTCCGAGAAGGACATGGTCGACAAGCTGCGCGTCGGCCTGGCGCTGCAGCCGATGGTCACGGCGCTCTTCGCCAATTCGCCCTTCATCGACGGCGAGCCGACCGGCTTCCTGTCGCAGCGCTCAGAGATCTGGCGCGACACCGACGGCGACCGCACGGGAATGCTGCCCTTCGCCTTCGAGTCCGGCATGGGCTTCGAGCGCTATGTGGATTACGCTCTCGACGTGCCGCTTTATTTCGTGAAGCGCGGCGAGGTCTATCACGATGTCGCCGGCGCCAGCTTCCGCGACCTGTTGGACGGCAAGCTCGCCGCTTTGCCCGGCGAGCGCGCGACAATGTCGGACTGGGCCAATCACCTCGGCGCCATTTTCCCGGAGGCGCGGCTGAAGCGCTATCTCGAGATGCGCGGCGCCGATGGCGGGCCGCGCTCCCATATGACCGCCCTGCCGGCGCTCTTCGTCGGCCTCTTCTACGATCGCGCGGCGCTGGACGGCGCTCTGGCGCTGATCGAGGGCTGGAGCGCCGAGGAGCGCGAGGCGCTGCGCGCCGATGTTCCGCGCCTCGCCCTGGAGGCGCGCATCGGCGGACGCCGGGCGCTCGACATTGCGCGCGACATGCTGGCTCTGGCCCGCGGCGGCCTCGCCCGGCGGGCGAAGCTGGATGCGCAAGGCCGCGACGAGACCATCTATCTCGCGCCGCTGGAGGAGATCGCCGAGACGGGCCGCACCTTGGCCCAGCAGCGGCTCGAAGCCTATCACGGAAGCTGGGGCCGCTCGGTCGATCCGGCCTTCACGGATTGCCTGCTATAAGAGGAGCGACGCGCTGCGCCCCCTCCCTCACCCTCCCCCGCTATTGCGGGAGAGGGAAGGCGGCGAACGCCGCGCGATGCTTCGATGAAACGCGAAACCTGCCCCCTCTCCCGCGAAGCGGGGGAGGGCTGGGGAGGGGACGCTTCGACTCTAGGGCTCGAATGGCGCGCGTTCAGCGCGCATAGAGGCCGGGGGCGCTCGGCGCGCGCACATAGGAATGGCCGATCGGCCGCACGCCGCCCTGCCCCCAGCCGGGACCGAGATCGCCGGCGCGCACATGGCCGCCGAGACGAACGCAATTATCCGAGCCGGAAACCGGGACGAACCCCTCGCCGAAGCGGGCGCAACGCCCGCCGGCGGGAATCGTGCCGGTCGTCTGCGCCTCCGCGGCCGGTGCGCCGACGACGGCGCAAAGGCACAGGCAGGCGAAAAGACGGCGGACGTCGAGCCCGCGAGCTTCGGCGGTGAAAACGGTCATTCGCAGATCAGCCTCGAAAATGTCTCGCATCGCAACAACCGAGTCGACGCGCCTTGCGCGCCCCTCGATGTTGCCGCCCGATGTTTACCAACTCGTTACTTCGCACGCTTCGACGCGAGGGGTCACGCGACGGCGACCACTTAGGTCCAATAAGGTCGAACAATCGTGGCAGGATCGTGTCGCTCGGCAAGGCCATCAGCGCCAATCGCCGAGAACCGCCTGCACCACCGTCAGCGCCGCGACGGCGGCCGTGTCCGCCCGCAGGATGCGCGGGCCGAGAGAGAGGCGCGCGACGAGCGGCGCGGCGAGGATCGCCTCCCGCTCGGCGGGATCGAAGCCCCCCTCCGGGCCGACCAGCACATCGACGCCCGCATGCGCCGGCGCCGCGCGCAGGGCCGTGACGGGATCGGCGTGCTCGGCGTCCTCGTCGCAGAAGACGAGCAGCCGCCCCGCCTCGAGCGCGGCGAGATAGGCCTCGAGCGCGACCTCCTCGACCACCTCCGGCACGCTCAGCACGCCGCATTGCTCGGCCGCCTCCACCACATTGGCGGCGAGGCGCTCCAGATTGACGCGGCGCGCCTGGGTGCGGCGGGTGATGATCGGAGCGAGGCGCGCGGCCCCCATCTCTGTCGCCTTTTGGGCCATATAGTCGAGCCGCGCGTGCTTGAGCGGCGCGAAGCAGTAATGGAGATCGGCGTTGACGGTCTGCTCGCGCAGGCGCTCTTGCACGACGAGAATCGCCTTGCGCTTCGCCACTTCCTCGAGGCTCGCCCGCCATTCGCCGTCGCGGCCGTTGAACAGCAAGATCGCGTCGCCCTCGCGCAGGCGCAGCACATTCAACAGATAATTGAGCCGGTCGGCGTCCGGAATGATACGCGCGCCGGCCTCGAGGGGCGCCTCGACAAAGAGCCTCTGCGCAGAGAAATCATAACGTGACACGAGCTTTCCCGGAGGGTGAGAGCGGGCCGCCATCAAGCCGCCGCTTTATCCGCGAAACTGCCGGATGCTTGCAAGGGGCGCAAGTCTCTTGCTAAGACCGCTTAAACCATAAAAGGGGAACGCCGCCATGAGGGCAAGGAGCGGTATCGCGCAGAACGCGCGGGCGATTGCAGGCATGATCGCCGGCGCGCCGATATTGGGAATTCTTCTCGCGACGGCGGGAGCGTCGACCGCTCTGGCCCAGTCCTGCCAGGAGGATTTTCAGAAGCTCTCGCAGCGGCGCATGTCCCAGATCCAGACGCTCAACAATATCGGCAAGGCGTCCAAGGGCAAAATGGACCCGATCGCCGCCTGTCCGGTGGCGCGCAAGCTCGTCTCCATAGAGACCGAGATGGCCGCCTATATCGATAAGAACAAGGAATGGTGCAACATTCCCGACGCTATGGTCGACGGTTTCAAGCAGGCGCGCGGCAAGACGCAGACTTTCGCCGCCCAGGCCTGCGCGGTCGCCGCCAAGGCGAAGAAAATGCAGGAAGAGGCGGCCGCCGGCATCGGCCCGCAGGCGCAGAAGCTGCCCGCCGGCCCGCTGTGAGCGCTGCGGAGCCTCAGGACGAGCCGCGGCTGCCCGACGCCGTCGCCGACCATCCGCTCTGGCGCCTCGCGCCGGACCCGCTCCGCCCCTATGTGCAGCTCGCCCGCCTCGATCGTCCGATCGGCTGGTGGCTGCTGCTGCTGCCCTGCTGGCAAGGCAGCGCGCTCGCCGCTGCGGCGCTCGGCGCGCCGCTCAATGTCTGGCATCTGCTGCTCTTCTTCATCGGCGCGGTCTCCATGCGCGGCGCCGGCTCCACCTATAATGACATCGTCGACCGCAAGATCGACGCGAAAGTGGAGCGCACGCGGCTGCGCCCGCTCGCCAGCGGCCGGGTCTCCTTGCGCGCGGCGATCGCCTTTCTCGTGGCTCAATGCCTCGTCGGGCTCGGCGTTCTTCTGTCCTTCAACGGCTTCACCATCGCGCTCGGCTTCGCCTCGCCGCTGATCGTGCTGATCTATCCTTTCGCCAAGCGCGTCACCTCCTGGCCGCAGGCGGTGCTGGGGCTCGCGTTCGCCTATGGCGCGCTGCTCGGCTGGACGGCGCTGACCGGCGGGCTCGGCCTGCCGGCCGTCCTCCTCTACGCCTCGGCGATTTTGTGGACGATCGGCTTCGACACGATCTATGCGCTGCAGGACAAGCGCGACGACGCCATAGCGGGCGTGCGCTCGACGGCGCTGCTGTTCGGCGCGCGCGTGCGCCTCGCGGTCGGCGCGCTCTATCTCGGCTCGGCTGTCTTCGCGGAATTGGCGCTGCTGTCCGCCGATGTCGGCGGCTTCGCGCAGATCGGCCTCGCCGCCTATGCGGCGCATTTTTGCTGGCAGGTCTATCGGACCAGCGAGTCCGCGGCGCCGCAGACGGCGCTCATGCTGTTCCGCTCCAATCGCGACGCCGGCCTGCTGCTCTTCGCCGGCCTCGCGGCGCAGAGCGCCATCCTCGCTTATTCATAGCAGACGATTTCGCGCTCGCCCTGATAGACCGTCGCCATGCGCTCGCCTTCGCCCTGCTTGCGGCGCGCGCAGAAGCGCGGACGGCGCTTGATGACGGAGGCGTTCTTGCGGCGCGCGATCGTCTCGCGCAGCGCGACGCCGCCGAGGCGCGGATCGATCGTCTCGAGCGCGCCGCCGCGCGCAGCAAGGCGCGGCAGATCGAGATAGGACGCCCAATATTTCCAATCCGCCGAGATCGCGCCGCCATCCGCCGTCTCGGTGAGAACGACGTCGAGATCAGGGTCCTGATGGGCGAGCGACAGGCGATAGGAGGCGCCGCCGTCCACGCTCGGCTCGACATCGAGAGCGACGCCGCGATAGGCCTGTACCGGCACGCTGATCATCATGGACATTCCGGCGAAGCGCCGGGAAATCAGAATATCGCGACGGCCGACGCGCACCTGGCGCTGACCGCCGTCGGCGCGCCGATCGCGCTGAACGGCGAATTGAAGCTGCGTCTCCGCCATGACTTTGGTCTCGAACATGCGCTCGCTCCCCGAGATGTGACCTTCGCGACTGGTCTCGCGTTTCATGGGTCGCATGTTGGGCGACGGTTGCGGCAAAGCTCGCTAACAAGGCTGGTGAATCGCCCGTAAACCATTGCCTTTTCGACCGATTCGCGAGCTTTGGGTTAGCGCCCGGCAAACGAGATCGTCGAAATTCGCGGCAATTCGCCGAAAAGACCGCCTTGCGGGAGGGGCTCGGCTCGCTTAACGACTATAGTAATGGCCGACAATGCAACCGACTTCGCGGCTCAGCTGCCGCAGCTCGAAGCCGTCGCGCGGCGAGCGGGCGAGATCGCCATGGGCTTCTTCCGCCCGGGCGAGAAGACCAGCGCGGCCGTCTCTTATAAGGACGGCGGCTCGCCTGTGACCGAGGCCGACATGGCGGTCGACCGTTTCCTGCAGGAGGCGGCGCTGTCGCTGTTTCCGGACGCCGGCTGGCTCTCCGAGGAGACGGCCGACAATAAGGAGCGTCTGCTTCGCCCCCGGCTGCTGGTCGTCGATCCGATCGACGGAACGCAGGCTTTTCTGCGCGGCGACAGGCGCTGGGCGGTCTCCATCGCGCTGATCGACCAAGGACGGCCCACGCTCGGCGTCATTCACGCGCCGGCGCTGGAATGGACCTTCGCCGCCGCCGCCGGCCATGGCGCGGCGCTGAATGGCGCGCCGATCCGCGTCGCCGCGCGCGCCGTTCTGGCGGGCGCACGGCTGGAGGCGCCGCGCGGCCTGGCGGCGCGCTTCGCCGGCTCCGAATATAAATTCGCGGTTCAGGACCGCACGCCCTCTCTGGCTCTGCGCGTCGCCGATGTCGCCTCCGGCCGCAATGATCTCACCATCGCTTCCGCGGATTCGAAAGACTGGGACATTGCCGCGGCCGATGTGATACTCACCGAGGCGGGCGGCGTCCTGTCCGAGCTAGAGGGGCTTCCCTTGCGCTATAATCGTCCGCAGCTGCGGCGCGATATGCTGGTGGCGGCGCCGCAATCGATCTTTCCCGAGAGTCTCGCGCTGGCGCGGGCGGTTTCCAAGGGCGTAATATGAGCGAAACGACGACACAGAACGGCGGCGCGCCGCAGGCGCTTCATCTCGTTTTCGGAGGCGAGCTGATCGACCTCCAGGGCGTCGCCTTCCGCGACCCGACCAAGCTCGACATCGTCGGCATTTATTCGGACAACGCCTCCGCGCTCGCCGCCTGGAAGGCGAAAGCGCATGCGACCGTCGACAACGCCCATATGCGCTATTTCGTCGTGCAGCTGCACAGCCTCCTCGATCCCGACACGAATTGAGCTGAGATCGCTCCTCCCGCGCGGCCGATCGACGGCGCGCCCGACGGCCTCTCCGGGCCGGGGCGTCGCGATCGGCCCTTTCATTCGAGGACGGCGCTGCGAGAGCTCGGCCGTCGCATTATTGGCGAGTTCACCGGGGCGTCGATGCCGGTCCTGACGATTTATCGGTTGCTGACCATCGGTTTGACGCCTCTCGCCGGCGTGGCGCTCGGCTGGCGCGCGAGACAAGGCAAGGAAGATCCCGCGAGGCTCGGCGAGCGCATGGGCGCGCCGAGCCTCGAGCGTCCCGCCGGACGGCTGGTGTGGCTGCATGGCGCGAGCCTCGGCGAGAGCCTCGCCCTGCTGCCGCTGGTGGAGCGCTTCATTCAGCGCGGCGTCGAGGTTCTCGTCACCACGGGCACGGTCTCCTCCGCCAAAGTGCTGCGGGCGCGGCTCCCCGCCGGCGCTGTGCATCAATTTCTGCCGCTGGACGCGCCGCAATTCGTCGAGCGATTCCTCGAGCATTGGCGGCCCGACATCGTGCTCTTCGCCGAGTCGGAGCTGTGGCCCAATATGATCCGCGCGATTCATGCGCGGCGGCTGCCGCTCGTTCTCGTCAACGCCACCATCTCGCGCCGCTCCGCCGCGCGCTGGCGGCGGCTGCCCGGCGGCGCGCGAACCTTGTTCGGCGAGATCGATCTCTGCCTCGCGCAGAACGCCGAGAGCGCCGCGCGCTATCTGGGCCTCGGCGCGCCGCGCGTGCGCGTTTGCGGCAATCTGAAATTCGACGTGCCGCCCCCGCCCGTCGGCGCCGGCCGACTCGCCGAATTCAATGGCGCCATCGGCCCACGTCCAGTCTGGGCGGCGATCTCCACCCATGCGGGCGAGGAGGAGATCGCGATCGACGCGCATCTCTCGCTCTCCGCGGAGGTTCCCTCGCTGCTGACGATCATCGTCCCGCGCAAGCCCGAGCGCGGCGCGGAGATCGCCGCTCTCGCCAGCGCCAAAGGCCTCGCGGTGGGCCTGCGCTCGCGCGACGGCGAGCCGCGGCGCGGCGTGCAGATCTATGTCGCCGATACGGTGGGAGAGCTCGGCCTGTTTCTCCGCGCGGTCAGCGTGGTGTTCACGGGAAAATCGCTGACCGCCGAGGGCGGGCACAATCCGATAGAGCCGGCCAAGCTCGGCTGCGCGATCCTGCATGGGCCGCATGTCGAGAATTTCGCCGACATATACGGCGAGCTGGCCGCCGCCCGCGCCGCCGCCCGCGTGAGCGATGCGGAATCGCTGGCGCGCGCGCTACAATTCCTACTCTCCGACCCCTCGCGCATGCGCAAGATGGGCCGCGCCGGCGCCGAGGTGGTGCGAAAGCTCGGCGGCGCCTCGCAGAGCATTATGGCGGCGATCGAGCCCTATCTCGCGCAATCGGCGCTGGAGCAGAAATGAGCCCGCGGCGCCGCATCGCAAATGCGCGCGCCTGACTTCTGGCGACGCACGCCGGCCTCGCCACTGGCGAAAGCTCTGGCGCCATTCGGCGCGATCTATGGCGCAATCGCTTCAGCGCGCATGAGACGGAAGGGCGGGCGCGCCGATCTGCCGGCGATCGTGATCGGCGGGCCGACGCTGGGAGGCGATGGCAAGACGCCGGCCGCGCTCGCCATCGCCGCTCTGCTCGCGGAAATGGGCGAGCGGCCGTTCTTCCTCACCCGCGGATATGGCCGCGGCAAAACGCGAAGCGCGCCTTTTCTCGTCGATCCGAGCATTCATTCCGCGCGCGAGACCGGCGACGAAGCGCTGCTGCTGGCGCGCTGCGCGCCGACCATCGTCGGCGTCGATCGCGCGGCCGGGGCGCGGCTCGCGCGCGATCTCGGCGCGACGGCGCTGGTGATGGACGATGGCTTGCAGAGCCGGCGGCTCGAGCCCGATCTCGCGCTGATGGTCGTCGATGGCGCCTATGGCGCCGGCAATGGCCTGTGCCTGCCCGCCGGCCCGCTACGCGCGCCTTTGCGGCGCCAGCTCGCCGCTGTGGATGCGCTCGTGCTCATCGGCGAGGGCGCCGCAGGAGAAGCGGTCGCCGAATATGCGAGCGCGGCGGTAAAGCCCGTTCTGCGCGCCCGCATCGCGCCCCTCCCCGCGCGCCTCCCCGAGCGCGCGCTCGCCTTTGCGGGCATCGCGCGGCCGGAGAAATTTTTCGCGACGCTGGAAGCTTTGGGGGTCGAGATCATCGGCCGAAAAAGCTTCGCCGATCATCATGCCTATACGGCGCGCGAGATCGCGGCTCTCGAGCGCGAGGCCGCGCGCCTCGGCGCGACGCTGGTCACGACAGAGAAAGACGCGGCGCGTCTTTCTAAAGACGCGGCTGCGCGCGTGGACGTTCTGCCGATCCGGCTGCTCTTGGAAAAGGAAGAAACGCTCCGCGAGCTTCTGCGCCGCGCGCTGACGCGGAAATGAGAAGGCTCAGGACTTCTTCGGGAAGCTCACGCCGATGCGGATGAGCTTGGCGTCGGTGCTCGAATAAGCCTCTTGCAGGTCGACGTTCCAATAGCGGAGCTCTTCCAGCGGTATAGGCTCTCCGGTCACGGCGCAGCGCACATAGGCGCCTGGACGGCGAACGCGGAAGTCGCCATCGCGATATTCGACCTCGGCCTCGACCGCGGCCTGCGGCTGTCGTTCGAACCGGTTCATGCGGATCCTGCGTCTCGCCCGCTCGGTTAAGCGGCGCACCGACGAAATAAACGAGGTCATGCCGAATTTTCAATAGCAGAGACGCAATTGGCAAGGCCGAATCGCACATTGGCGGCCAAGCCTGGGCATGTGCTCCCCAAAAAAGCCTGCGCCCGCGCCAGAAGCCGGCTCGGATGAGCGCCCTTGGAAAAGAAATCGCTCCAAAACGCGAATGGCCGCCCCAGAGGGGCAGCCATGAAGATCGATTCGATATTCTTTCGAAGCGCTCTCACCAGAAGACGTTGGCGCGGGCGAGGAAGAGGCTCGGATGATCGCCGTTGAGGAAGGGGCGGTCGGAAGCCGCGACCATCGTCATGACGCGCGTCCAATTGGCCTGCAGGCGGAAGCCGTTGACCGGATACCAGTTCAGGCCGATGGTCAGATTCTCCTGGCGGCCGCCGAGCGTCGCCGTATTGGCCAGCGCCTTCTGAGCGGCCGAGCCGGCCACGGTCGCCGCATAGACGAAATTGCCGTCGACGAGGCCGCCATTGTTGAGATTGAGCTCGCTGAAGCGGGCAGCGATTTCCCAGGCGCCCCAGCCGCCCTTGTTGACCGGATCCTTGATCTTGATCGCGCCGAAGGTGCCGGGCGAGCTCCAGTTCTTGTCGTAGCCATTATACACTTCGGCTTTCGACTCGCCGGTCAGGAAGAACGAGCCCTGGACATAATATCCACTGGCCTGCAGGCTCGATCCGCCATTATTGCCGAGCAGCAGAGCATTGAGCGGATCACGCTCGTAGCGCGTCGCGATATATTCGCCCTGCAGTGAGAAGGGGCCATAGGCGGCCGCGGCTTCGAAGCCGTAGCTATAGGCGTATTTCAAGCAGCCATTCTTCATGATGAAGGGCGCTGACAGGAGACCGAGGCCGGTCGCGGTCGTCGCCAGGCTGCCGGAGGCCGCGCAAGTCATATCCTGCGCCGTCGAGACGCGGCTCCAGGTTCCGCTGCCGCCCAGAACATCCGCCTCTTCGCGCTCCGTGCCGGCGCCCGGCCGCAAGAAGGCGGCGTCGGTGGCGGCCGTCGAATCGTTCGGCTTGTGATAGCGGAAGGACGAGCCGACATGCAGCAGCTTGTCCTCTTCCTGAAGGGGCGCATAGGTGGCGCGAACCGCCGCGTCCCAATATTGCGCGCCGCTGGTGGGCGGGGCGGTCGCCGTGTCCTGCGGCGAGGTGGAGAAGATGCCCGTCTTGACCGACCACAGCTTGTCGCCGACGCCGACGGCCGCGCCGATGTGGCGGCTGGGCGCGAGAACGGTCGGCATGGCGCGCTCGAGGAAGGTGATATTGCTCGTGGAGCTGGTCGTCTCCATGCTGAAGGGCTCGAAGAAATTGCCGACCTGGAAAGTGACCGGCTCTTTGGTGATTCCTTCCGGCATCAGCTTCTGGCGATAGGCGATGAAGGCGTCGCGTATGCCCGCCACGCCTGTGTTGGTGAAGTCGTATTGGAACCGATAGAACCAGTTCTTATAGGCCTTGCCTTCGACCCAGATCTGCGCGCGGCGGAAGCCGACATTGCTGCGCGACATGGTGTCGGCAGAGCTCGAGAAGCCGCCGTCGGCCTGAATGCGGCCGCCGATCTTGAAGTTGAACGCTTTGTCCTCCGTCTCGACGAAGAGGCCGTTCTTGAAGCTGACGAACACCGGCGGCGGGGCGACGAGCCCGGGCAGGGTCCTGGCGGAATTCAACGCATTCTTGACCTGGACATTGGTCTTGGCCTGATCGGCGACCTTGGCCTCGAGACGCTTGAGCTGCTCCTTCAGCGCCTTGATCTCGCTCGCCGTATCCGCCAGCGCCGAGGCCGGAGCGCCCACCATCCCGCAGAAGGCGGCGAGCGCCACGCCGCCCGAGAGCCGCCGCGCCATTTTCGACCCGATTTCCTGTTCTCTCATCCTAGCCCCCTGCGCTCGGCGTTTTGCGTGAGCGGCTCGGACATTTGTTCGCCGGACGGGATATTCATGTGATCTAATGAATATCTCGCATCGACGACAAGTCTCCCGGGTCCGAACCACACACGCAAGGCGCACGACGATTGCACCGTTTGCCTACTCATCGTTAGATGATGCCCAAATTCTCACCAGCCATGCCCATGTGACGAGCTTCTAGGGGCGAAATGTTCTTTGGATACATCACATGTAATTGTCTTACATTTCGATCGGCCATTTGTGCAAGGCCAGAATCGGCTTCACTTAAGGATTTCCACGTATGTGTTGCCGAATCGACACAATCTGGATGTGGGGCCGCTGTAAGGCGCAACGACATTACGGCGCGAAGCGGCGCGGTCGAGGCGGCGAGACCGGCCGCCGAGCAAAGCCGGCGACAATCGGACGATCCGAATAAATCCGGGGCTTTATCTAGAACTTGCGGCCCGGCCTCACGCCCCATCGCCCGTGGCATTTGGGCAACACCCTAGGTAGAAACCGTTGTCACAATTCGGCGCCGCCATCTTTTGTGATGATTGTGTCACATAAGGCCTCTAGCGCTGCCATAGCGGTAAGCAATTCAAGGCAGAGGCTGACATGACACAGGTACCGAACGTCCAGACGATCGCGAAGGGCGCGACGCCTTCGAAGCTGCTGGGAGGCGTCGCAGTCCTCGCCCTCGGCGCGTTCGGCGCGCCCACGGCGGCTCTCGCCGACACGCAGAGCGAGATCAAGGCGCTGAAGGCCGAGCTGAAGCGGCTCGAGCACAAGCTCGACGAGCAGGCCAAGACGACCCATCAGGTCAAGAACGCGCTGAATTCGGCCAAGGCCGCGCCGGGCGGCAATGCTCCGCCGCCGGTGTTCGTCAGCTTCAAGAACGGCCTCTTCGTCGAGACCGAGGACCAGGCGTTCAACTTCAAGATCGGCGGCCGCATCCAGGCCGACGGCGGCTTCACCAGCTATCCCTCCGCCTCCGGCTCCCGCAGCAATGTCGGCTTCCGCCGCGCCCGCCTCGAGGTCGAGGGCAAGGCCTATAAGAACTGGTACTACAAGTTCCAATATGACTTCACCGGCACTGGCGTGACCGGCATTCGCGACGCCTTCATCGCCTATCGCGATAAGCTGCTGCCGGAGTCGATCACCAAGCAGCCGATCACCATCCAGATCGGCAGCCAGTACGAGCCGTTCAGCATGGAGACGCTGACCTCCTCGAAGCACATCACCTTCATCGAGCGCGCGCTTCCCGGCGCCCTGGCTCCCGACCGCCATGTCGGCGCCAAGGTCGGCCTCGGCGACAAGCATTGGAGCGTGCAGGCCGGTGTTTTCTCGACCAGCTTCGGACAGGACTCCTCGCAGGCTCCGGCCGCGACCGGACATCAGTATTGGGACCTGACGACGCGCGCGACCTACGCGCCGATCATCGAGGAGGACAAGCTGCTGCATTTCGGCGGCTCGTTCATGTTCCACAAGCCGAACGACTCGACCGCCGCTCAGGATCCGAACAATCTGCTGCCGGGCACCGGCTCGCGCGACGAGACCGACATTCTCAACAACCGCTACATCGTCGTTCCGTCGGCGCAGGCGCTCAACTGCAGCCCCACTTTCAAGGCGGCGACCGGCCTCGCCCTGCTGACGACGCCCGGCTATCTGCAGAATGGCTGTCTGAAGTCCAGCTACAACTACAACTTCGAAATGGCGGCCACTTACGGCCCCTTCTCGGTGCAGGGCGAATATTCCGGCGCTCATTACGAGCGTGATGCGGGGACGGCCGCGCTGCTCGGCAACAATGGCGGCTCGAGCCTCAACTATAGCGGCTATTACGTCCAGGGCTCGGTCTTCCTGACCGGGGAGTCCCGCGCGGCCTCCTATAAGGGCTACGACAAGGACTGGAACACGCCGGGCACGTTCGGCGACGTGGCGATCAAGAACCCGCTCAACAAGGGCGGCCTCGGAGCCTGGGAGTTCGCCGCGCGCTACAGCGAGCTCAATCTGAACAATGGCGGCCTCGTCGACAGCAATTACGCCTATCTGGCGACCGTCGCCGGCAATGCGGCGCAGCAGGCGATCGCGAAGACCGCGACGCTGGGCGGCCGCGAGGAGAATCTGACGCTCGCGCTCAACTGGTATCCGGTGCGGGGCGTCCGCTTCCAGGCCAATTGGACGCGCGCCATGACGCTCGTCGCTCCCTCCGACAAGCCCTATCTCAACGGCCAGCATCCGAGCACCTTCCTCGCTCGCGCCCAGGTCTTCTGGTGAGAGCAGAGGCCGGGCCTCTTCGGTCCCGGCACGATGTCAATCGAGAAGAGGCCGCCCTTCGGGGCGGCCTTTTTCGTTATAGAACTGAACTTTACGACGTGACATTTCCGCAACAGCCGCCGCTGAAAACCTCCCTTGCCGACCACCAGCCTAGTCAGCCGCTATAGTCTACGATTAGTGTATACCACTTAGGCGTTAATACGGGGACACTGATGAACGGGCATAAAGGATCGCGCGGACGGACAATGTGGCGGCTCTCGGGCGGCGTCTCTCTCGCCGCCTTCGCAGCGACTTTCGGACTTCCTGCTTCCGCGCTGGCGGATACGGCGAGCGAGATCAAGGCGCTGAAGGCTGAGCTCAAGCGGCTCGAGGCCAAGGTCACGCAGCAGGCCAAGGATCACGCCCAGGTCAAGAACGCGCTCAACTCCGCCAAAGGCGCGCCGGCGGCCAGCGCGCCGCCGCCGGTCTTCATCTCCTTCCGCAACGGCCTCTTCGTTGAGACCGAGGATCAGGACTTCAATTTCAAGGTCGGCGGGCACCTGCAGATCGACGGCGGCTTCGCCTCCTCGGCCGACACCATCTCCCGCTCCAATGTCGGCTTCCGCCGCGCCCGCCTCGAAATCGAAGGCAAGGCCTTCAAAAACTGGTTCTACAAGATCCAATACGACTTCACCGGCTCCGGCGTCGCCGGCATTCGCGATTTCTATCTCGCCTATCGCGACAAATTGCTCCCGTCGGAGATCAGCTCGCAGCCTGTCACCTTCCAGATCGGCAATTTCCGCGAGCCCTTCAGCCTCGAATCGACCGAATCGTCGAAATATTTCACCTTCATCGAGCGCTCTCTGCCCTCCGTTCTCTCGCCGAGCCGCCATACCGGCGCGGCGGTCGCCGTCGGCGACAAGCAGTGGAGCGTCAAGGCCGGCGTCTTTTCGACCAGCCCGCAGGACACGGCGACCGCTCCGCCCACCGGCGAATCGCAATATTGGGACGCAGCCGTGCGCGGCGTCTATGCGCCGATCACGGAGGAGGACAAGCTCCTCCATTTCGGCGGCTCCTTCAAATATCACAGGCCGAACAACACCACCGCGGCCACCGACGCCGCCAATCTGCGCCCCGGCCAATCGCCCGAGCGCGAGGAGACCGACGTGCTCGGCGGCGGCGGCGCGCTCACCCGCGTCTCTGCGGCGCAGGATCTCTCCTGCGGCGCCTCCGCGGCGAGCCTCAACATCACGACCACCGGCGTCGGCCAGCTCATCGCTCCCTTCGCGCGGCGCTCGAGCTGCCTGAAATACTCCTATAATTACGGCTTCGAAGCCGCCGCCGCCTATGGCCCGGTCTCGCTGCAGGGCGAATATATCGCCGCTCAATATGAGCGGGACGCCACCAACGCCTTCCTCTACGGCAATGGCGGCGGAAGCAGCCTGCGTTACAGCGGCTATTATGTCTTGGGCTCCTTGTTCCTGACCGGCGAGTCGCGCGCGGCCTCCTACAAGGGCTATGACAAGGACTTCAACACGCCGGGCAGCTTCGGCGAGGTTCAGATCAAGAACCCGCTGAACAAGGGCGGCTATGGCGCATTCGAGCTGGCGGCGCGCTACAGCGAGATCAATCTCAACAATGGCGGTCTCGTCGACAGCAGCTTCGTCTATGCGGCGACCGTGGCCGGCAACGCCGCGCAGAAGGCGCTGGCCAGCACCGCGACGCTCGGCGGACGCCAGGACAATTTCTCCCTCGCGTTGAACTGGTATCCGGTCAAAGGCGTGCGCTTCCAGGCCAATTGGACCAAGACGCTGACGCTGATCGCGCCCTCCGATCGCCCCTTCCTCAATGGCGACCATCCCAGCCTCTTCCTCGCCCGGGCGCAAATCTACTGGTGAGACGGACCTTCGGATCGAAGCGTCTTTCATGACGCTCCAATTCATGCGCGGCCGCCCCTTTCGGGCGGCCGTCGCATTTTGGGCGACGCGATCCGGCCGGGGATATTTCCGTCGTGCAGAAAATACAATATTAAATTAAGAAGTTCGCGTCGCCGATTCGGCGCAGCGTGCGTAATCGATACATTTACCTAAGCGTAAATACGTAATTCGATTAATCACCGCTTCGCCGGATTTCAAATATGCCTAATATAGTCCGCATTTCTATTGTCATAGCGGCAGTCGCGCAAGGCCTCGCCGCGGGGCGCGCCGAAGAGCTTCCGAAACGACAGGCTGCTCCTGTCGAGTATGTTCGTATTTGCGATCAATATGGCTCGGCCTTCTTCTATATCCCCGGCAACAACACCTGCCTGCGCATCGGCGGCGCCGTCGTCGCCGAATGGCGCTCGTGGAGCACCTCCTACCGCATGTCGCGCAACATCATCGCGACCGACAACCCTTTCGCCTTCGGCCCTAGCGTCAACGCGAATCCGCTCGGCATTCCGGGCCATGTTCCTCTCCTCGGCTATTCCAATCCGCGCAGCGGCGACAATAGCGGCTTCGTCGGCATCGGCCGGGTCGAGATGGACGCCCGCGCGCCGACCGACTACGGCACGATGCGCGCCTTCATTCGACTCGAATCGCAATTCGGCTCGGACAGCAGCGCGGCGACCGGCTCGCTCAGCGGCTCGCAATATTTCGGCGCCGCCAATTTCTCCAACGGCAATGTGTTCCGGACGACGGCGCGCGAGACGACGATCCTCAACAAGGCTTTTCTGCAATTTGGGGGCATTACCGCCGGCCGCGTGCAGTCCTTCTTCGATTTCTACACCGACAATATCGATTGGGAGGCGCTGCGCGGCTCCAACTCCACCGTCGGCGCGCTGGCCTATACCTATAGTTTCCGTGACGGCGCCTCGCTCAGCTTCTCGCTCGAGGACAATGTATCGCGACGCGGCTTCATCGGTTCGACGATCGGCGCCTTCAATTACGTCGCCGCGGTTTACGGCCTCTCGGGCGCTGCGGCGGACGCCGCGGCGGCGGCCTGGGGAACGCGCTTCACCGGCGTGCCGGACGGCGTGCAAATTCCCGAGATCGTCGGCGCCTTCCGCATCGACCAGCCCTGGGGCGCCGTGCAACTCTCCGGCGCCGCGCATCAGCTGCGCACATCCACCTACACACGCAACGCCACGGTGGCGACGCCCGTCACCGGACTGCCGCTCGGCACAGCCATCCCCGTCGTTTCGCAGGAGGATTACGGCTATGCGTTCCAGCTCGGATGGCAGTTCAATCTCGACAGGCTCGCCCCGGATATTTTTTCCGAGGGCGACAAATTATGGGTGCAGGGAACCTACGCCCGCGGCGCCGTCGGCTATCTGATGGGCAATAATCTCAGCTTCAACGGCGGCCCGGTGAATGGCAACGCCTTCTACGGCTATGGCAATGGCGGCGTCAAAGCCAGCAATGGCTGGGAGTTTCTGAGCTTCGACTGCATATGGACCGCCGCCGCCCATTGCGACAAATCGATCGGCTGGGTCGGTCTGGCGGCATTCAAGCATTATTGGACGCCGACGCTCTCCTCCGGCGTCTACGGCTCCTTGATGGAGCTCTATTACAGCCCGAGCGCCATAGCAGATTTCGGCGGCGGCGTCGGCGCGGTGAACACGACCGAATATCGGGTCGGCTCCAATCTCATCTGGACGCCGATCAAGAATTTCGATCTCGGCGGCGAGCTGATGTATCTGCGCGACAATCACCACAACCGGCCGGTGGGGCTCGCGCCGGACATTGCGCTGTGGTCGGTGGGCCTGCCGTCCTGGAAGGGCGCGAATGCGACAGTAGAGGGACGCGTGCGCCTGCAGCGCTCGTTCTGACGCCGAGAACTCCTTGCTCGGCCGTGTCTTCTGCAGGCGAACCGTTTCCCGCTTCGCGCGAAAACGCTAGCTCTCGCGCGGGAAGACCCCGTCCGCCTCCATCATCTCGAGCAGCATGCCCTCGCGCAGGCCGCGATCGGCGATGCGCGTGCGGGAGGCCGGGAAGACGCGGCGAATCGCCTCGAAGATCGCGCAGCCGGCGAGCACGAGATCGGCGCGCTGCGGGCCAATGCAGCCATTGGCGGCGCGCTGATCGAAATCCATGGCGCGCAGCGAATCGATGGCGCGCGTCGCGTCCTCGTCCGAGAGCCAGAGCCCATCGACGCGCCAGCGATCATAGCGCTCGAGGCCCAGATGCACGCCGGCCAGCGTCGTCACCGTGCCGGAGGTGCCGAGCAGATGGAAACGCTCGCAGCGGCGCTCCGCCGCCGTGCGCTCGGCGAAGGCGACGAGCCCCTCGAGCGCGCGCGCCGTCATCGCCTCGTAAATGGCCGGCGTCACGCTCTTGCCGCCGAATCGCTCCGCCAGCGAGACGACGCCGAGCTCGAGCGAGGTCCAATGGCGCAATTCGCAGCCCTGCGCGTCGCGGGTCAGCCACACCAGCTCGGTGGAGCCCCCGCCTATGTCGAACAGCAATATGCTCTCGGCGCGCGGGTCGGCGAGCGAGCCGCAGCCGCGCGCGGCGAGGCGCGCCTCGGTCTCGCGATCGATGACCTCGAGCAGCAGGCCGGTGCGCTCATGCACGCGCTCGACGAATTCGGCGCCATTCTCGGCCGCGCGGCAGGCCTGGGTGGCGATGAGCCGGGCGCGGGAGACGCCGCGGACGCTCATTTTCTCGCGGCACACGTCCAGCGCCTCCAGCGTGCGCTCGATCGCCTGCTCGCAGATGCGACTCGAGGAGCCCATGCCCTCGCCGAGCCGCACGATGCGGGAAAAGGCGTCGACGATGCGCAGCAGGTCGGTCTTGCGCCGTGAGCGCTGCTCCGGCCGCGCGATCAGCAGCCGGCAATTATTGGTGCCGAGATCGAGCGCCGCATAGACATGATCGTCGCGCCGCTCGCCGGGCGCGCGGGCGTTCCGCGCGGAGGCGCCCGGATCACCCGCGCCGTCCACGGATGCGCGCATCCCCGCTCCAGCGCGCGGCGCCTCGCCTCCGCCCAGGCCCCCGCCCCAATGTTCCGGCTTTTTCAACCCGCCTCCCGATCGGCCTTTTCCGCCCGCCGCCGATCTTTGTCTCGACGAACTCTCATGGCCGATCGCGGGAAGTGTAGCAAGGCCAGCGCGAATGCCAAGGAGCGCGTTTACGGGCCAAGCTGGCGGGCGGGGCCGACCGGCGGGAGCGACGCCATTGTGGGAACCGGCCAAGGTCACGCAACGAACCGCGCCGATCATGTTGACAGAGGCGCGTCCTCTCTTTAGATCACCGCGACGCGCCGCTTCGCCGCGCGACCGTTGGGGGATAGTTCAACGGTAGAACAGCGGACTCTGACTCCGTTAATCTTGGTTCGAATCCAGGTCCCCCAGCCAAATTCTATAAAATCCCTAGAATTCCACGCTCTTGCAAAAGAGCGCCGTTTTCGCGCGCCCCGAGGTCCAAAGCATTGGTCCAAAATGGGGTCCAAAATCCATGAAGAGCGGCTGCAATCTGCGCCGGCGCGCCTCCGCCTATCAGTTCCGTTTCGCCCTGCCGCAGCGGCTTGCGTCTTTCTTAGGGCGGAGAGAGATTGTCGTGGGGCTGCGCACGACCGCCTATCGGCTCGCCATCAAGCGGGCGCGCGTGCTGCGGACGCGCGTGGAGAGGCTGATGGAGGAACTCGATCTCGTTACGGTCAAGGCCGAGGCCGAAAGGCTCGTGCGCGCCTGGATCGACAGGCAGGTGGCGGCGGTCGAGAACAATCTCGCCAGCCATGGCGCCTCCTATTTCGACGCCGAGGAGGCCGCGCGACTCGGGCCGGAATTCCTCCAAGAGACCCAAAATCTGTTCTACACGGTGGCGCGAATCAATCACGAGGATGACCTCCGTCCAGCGATCGCCGCGCTTCTCGCGGGCCAGATGGCGGAGGCGCGCCCGTTCCTGCGAGAGGCCATGAAGATGGCCTGCGCCGAGATTGGCATTGCGGAAGAGAAATTGGACGGGCCGGCTGGCCCCATGATCGAGCGCGCGGTGCTGCGCGGCTTCCTGACTCTGTTCGATGAGAAGTTCGCCATCGAGGGCGGCGAGGTCGAGCCCGTGCCGCGATACGTGGCCGCGCCAGCGCAGCCGACGCCGCAGCCCGCGGCGGCGCCCGCCCCCGCGCCGGAAAAGCCGTTCTTCGCCGCCTGGGACGATTTCGTCGAGAGCAAGACGACGCTGAAGGAGTGGAAGGCGGACATGCCGAACAATGCGCGCTCGGCCCGCAACACATTCGAGGCGCTGGTCGGCGATCCGCAGCCGACGCGAATCACGAAGGCAGTCGTCTCCGACTACAAAGCCGACCTCCTCCGGCTGCCGCGCTACTACGACAAGTCGCGCCAGTGGCGCGATCTGCCGCTGACCAAGGTCGGCGCCGCCGTCGTGAAATTCCGCGACGAGAATCCGAAGGAGACGGTTCCGATGCTCACGCCGACGACGGCCAACAAGCATCTGACCAATCTCTCCACCTATTGGAATTGGCTCGAGCAGAACGGCCGCCTGCCGGAGGGGCTGAAAAACCCCTTCCCCGGCCTCAAATCCAAGCGCCGCCGAGGCCGCGCCGCTCGCGACGAACGGCAGATGTGGCCGGAGACGCTGGAGCGCAAGCTCTACGAGTCGCCCGTCTGGACCGGATGCCTTTCGATCCATCGCCGCAGCAGGCCCGGACCGAATATCTACCGCGACGCCCTGTTCTGGGTTCCGCTTCTCGGGCGCCTGCTCGGCGCCCGCGAGGACGAATTGTGCTGCCGCAAGGTCGGCGACATCAAATTCCTCGACGGCCTCTGCTATCTCGAAATCCGCGGCTCGAAGACCGACTCCTCCGATCGCGACGTGCCGCTGCCGCGCCGCATCTTGGATTTCGGATTCCTGGAATATCGCTTTTACGGCCGCGCGCCGGAGGAGCCGCTGTTTCCGGAGCTGATCGCCCAGGGGCCGGCAAATCGCCATTCGGACGCGTTCGGCGGGCGTTTCAGCCATTATCGCCATAAGATCGGCGTGAAGGAGCCGCTCGTCGACTTTCATTCCTTCCGGCACAATGTCACGACGGACCTCAAGAACACGGCGGGCCTCAACACGGGCTGGATCGACGAGATCACCGGGCACGCGAGCGACGAGCGCATGAGCGAGAGCACGCGCTACACGAAGCTGATCTATCTGACCAATCTGAAGACGGCGATCGACGAGGTGACCATCGCCGCCAATCTGTCGCATCTGCGCTATGCCGGCCCCAAGGGCGTCGCGGCGCCGGGCGCGCAGGAGGATATCGTAAAGTTCCGCAAGCTCGCCGAGCAGGAGATGCGCAAGAAGGAGGGACGGAACGAAGTGACTGTGAAATTGAAGATGAAGCCGAAGACAAAGGTGAAGGCGAAGGCGTGAGCGAGCGACAAATAGACGTGCCGGTCGTGTCACAAATTTCTGTCTACGGAGCGACACGCATCACGGCCAACGACACGCGAATAGTGACGTCGCTCGTCGGGGAATGACCCGCGGACGAGGTCGACGAATTTCGGCGTCGATGATGTTCGTCGACGCCACCGTCGCCATCGCCTGCGTCGAGCCCGAGGCGGAAGAACGCGACATACGGCCGGTGTGCGCAGCCCGTCGTTCATATCGCCCACCGACCCATATTATGGGCAATGACCGATCCGGCGCGCTCTCGGCCCCATTTACGACTTGGGGCAGGCGGTTACAGACACGCTCCTGCCGACACCGAGCATGCCCATGCAAGCTTCTGCGCGACCGGCGTCGCGACCGCCTGCTCTACGGGCCGACCGCAATGGGACCGAAATGCTCATGACGAGCGCCGGCTGGACGCGCATATGGATAGTCCTCTCGACAATCGCGCGATTTCGCATCGAGACCGCAACGGGTCGCCGCGAAATGAATGTCTGGACTTTGTTCGGCTCGACACGCTTTCCGCGCCGCGTCGGTTCCGGTCGAGCGAATAGCGCCGCCTCGAGGCAACGCAGGGAGAATCGGCTGAATGATGGCCCTTCTGTCACGGGTGACATTCGGGATCGTGAGCGCAATGTTGATGCTGCTGGCTCTGGCGCTCGTCGCATTTGGCGCGCTCGAGCTGGTCGCCGAGCTGAAGAAGTCCTGGCGCGAGGGCGGCAATGCGCTTCTTACTGCGATCGGCTATGTCGTCATCGCGATAGCGGTTTTCGACGTCGCCAAATATTTCGTGGAAGAAGAAGTCATACGTCGCCCTGGGACACTCACCGCGTCCGAGGCGCGGCGCAGCCTTTCAAAGTTCATCTCGACGATCGTCATCGCCGTGTTCATCGAAGGTCTGGTCATCGTATTTCAGGTGAGCAAGCAGGACGTAGCGCAAATGCTCTATCCGATAGCGCTGCTCGTGACGGCCGTTCTCATCGTGCTCGGACTTGGCGTCTACCAGCGACTGAACGTCGAGGTAGAGCGCCAAAGCGCCCGAAAGGAGCAAAGCAAGAGCGGCGACGACAAAGACGAGCAGGCTGACGCTCGATCACGGCCACGCTCGACATGAGGCGCTGCTGGAATTCGAGAAATGTGGGTCCGACCCACGAAAACTGGAGCACGGCCATGAAACTTCGCATCGGCTATGAGCTTCGATACGACTTTCCGCAGCCGACGCCGGCCATCTTGATTCTCAACGTGCATTTCACGCGCGTTTCCGATCTCTCTTGGCCCGACCACATCTCGATTGCGCCCGTTGCTCCGATCTCGGGATACCGCGACAGCTTCGGCAATTGGTGTAGCCGCGCCGTCCTCGGGCCGGGCAGCACGCTCATCTCGACCAACGCTCTGATACGCGACTCCGGCCTGCCGGATATCGTCACCTCGGGAACTTACCAATCGCCTGTAGAGAGCTTGCCGGAGGAAACACTGGTCTTCCTGTTGCCGAGTCGCTTCTGCGAGAGCGACCGACTTCTAGAACTCTCTTGGACGCTATTCGGCGCCGCGACGCCCGGAAGGGGCCGAGTGCAGGCGATCTGCGACTTCGTGCATGACCATATCTGCTTTGGCTACGAGCACGCACGGGCGACGCGGACGGCATGCGAGGCCTATGAAGAGCGTCTCGGCGTCTGCCGCGATTATGCGCATCTGGCCCTCGCCTTTTGCCGCGCGCTGAACATTCCGGCGCGCTACTGCACCGGCTATCTCGGCGACGTGGGTACGCCGCCTCCCTATCCGCCCGGGGATTTCGCTGCCTGGTTCGACGCCTACATCGGCGGCGCTTGGCAAACATTCGATCCCAGGAACAACACGCCCAGGATCGGGCGCGTTCTGCTGGCGCGCGGGCGCGACGCAGCGGATGTGGCGATGGTCACGACCTTCGGTCCCAACAAGCTGGAAAATTTTCGTGTCTGGACAGATGAGGTCAGCGAAGACGCCGAATGATCCACGGAGGTCGTGAATCGGCAATTGCTCCCTCGATCTCAATCGGAGCAATCCTCGACAGCGCCCGCGGCTCGTTGGACGAGTTCGTGAAACGCGATGACGCTCGGCCCGCGAACAATTCAATGGGCCTGCTTCATCTGCGCATGCAAATCGATGGCCGCCGCAAATCGCTTGACGCGCACCCGGCCTTCACGCCGCAACGTGAACGATATGCCCCCTCCGCGCTCGCGCGAGCAGGTTTGCATGAACCTCCAAACACGTCGGCTTCAGGCCCGCCAAAATCGCATGGGCTCGTGTCGACTCCGCACCACGTCCATGCACAAAGACCAAAGATCCATCGGCCCTCAATGTTTGCTCACAATCGAGAACGATTTCCTCCGGAATGCCGAGATCACAGAGCGCATCGACCAAGGCGCTCGCGCCGCTGGATGACATCGCGCCGGCGACTTGTCGCTGGATGAGAGGTGCAATGGCGCCGAGCGCCACTACCGGTCCGGTAGACGGCGAAGTCGAGAAGACGCCTCCAGCAGATAGCTCACATAGGCCACCCCAAAATGCGCCATAGTTTTCCCACATTCGGATCTGTCCGCCGACATTGTGAAAGCCCACGCCATCTCTATCAGAGCAATATCCGCGTCCGACGACGCTCAATCGCCCGGTGTCGAAGCCGGCCTGCGATAGCGTCTTGACCGCGGTCGCGGCCTGAAAGTGGTACGCGAAACTCGCGATCGATATTTCATCGATGCGTTTCATGAGAGCCTCCTTTCGAGAAGGCGAATGGGGCGATGAGCGCGACGCAGTGGCGTCGACGGCTGTGAACGCGCCGAGCAGCGGGGGAATGCGCACAAGCCGAATAATTCCGCCGAACGATCCCGGCGAGCGTTACGCGGCCCGGAGCACGACCACGAGTTTCCCAAAGACGACGCTCGAGCGAAGTTCATCGAGCCGAGCGGCGCGGACGTTCTGAGCGTCCATGGACGCGATTTATCGCCAACTCGTCCCGTGCACGAAAGGATTGGACTTCCGTTGCGAGATCCGGTCTCGATATCGAGCGGTCGACATCTGTAATATAGGCGCCTTAGCGGCGACGGTCAGCCTCGGTAAATACTCTAGGCGTTGCGCAGGGTCGCCATGGCGATGTCGCGCTTTATTGGGAGAACTTCGACAAGCCCGAATGCAACGAGGAGGCGACATGCAAAATCGACAGATATGCTCGCCTGGGCGTGCTCATCGTCAATCCGACCGACAATTTTCTCGAGCCGCTGCTGATCAGCAGCGCCGCCGACATTCCTCTCGTCATCGCCTTCCTCGGCGCGATGGGCGGCCTGCTCACCTTCGGCTTGGTCGGATTGTTTCTCGGCCCGCTCATTCTCGCCGTGCTGCTCGCCATATGGCGGAAACGGCTGGAAGGAAACGCGCCCGAAGTGGAGCGCTACCCCCGCAACGCGCCGCATTGATCGATGTCGAGACGATCATTTCGCGTCGACGTCCGCGTCCCGATACGGTGCGTGAAAAAAGCCACTGCTCCGCCGACCTGCCGCTCTCGGCCAGCGCACCCATCTCGAGGCGGCGTCACATGTCGCCGGAAAAGCGCCCACTGCGCCACTCGTTAAACTCCGTATGCGCCCTAGTTAATGACAAACCAACGGGACATAAACCACAGGGGATCATGTCATGGACAAGGAAAGCATCAAGGGCGCGGGACAGAAGATAAAGGGCAAAATCGAAGAAGTCGCGGGGAAGGTTCTCGGCGACAAGGAGCTCGAGCTGCATGGCAAAGCCGATCAGCTCGGAGGCGCGGTTCGAAGCGCGGTCGGAGAGGCGAAGGATACGATAAAGGACGCGATCAAGGACGCCAAGAAAGTCTAAAGCGCGATCTGACGAAGGGAACGGGGCGTCGTCGTCGACCATGGAGGCGTACAGACCTCCAGGCCTCTTCGTCGCGCTCTTTCCCCCGCGCCTCTGCGGGTTTCCCTTCGCGATTTGCACTGTCGGCGTCGGCGCCTGACAATCGGAGCGAAATCGGTTCATCTCGGATTGCGATTTCGCTCCGTCGGCCTAATTCAAGGTATGATCCGGTTCGTGAAATCTCCAGAAATTGCTTTAAGGGAGTAGGCCCATGAACATCAGCATCGAGCACCTCCAGCCGATCGTCTCGCTGCTCGCCGGCGTTCTCATTCTGATCATCCCTCGGCTCCTCAACTACATCGTCGCGATTTTTTTGATCGTATCGGGAATTCTGGGGCTCGGGTGGATCAAGTGACGACGAGCGATAGCACTCTGAAATGTCATCTCCGAGCGGCGACGCACGCCGCCGAAGAGCGATAGCGTGCAACTAGGTTTTGGCATTCATTGAATGCATTTCCTCTGGTTGTCGCAACGTCGGCGCGCCCGAGAGGGCGGGCCGGCGCTCTGTGGCGTCATTGCATGATTGCACAGCCGCGCTATGTTTTTTGAAAGAGCTTTCCCGACGACCTGAAGCAGGCCGTCGAAGGCGTCGAGCAGCTCGTTCGAATCTCGATATTGGAAAAAGCCCCTCGCAGTCGGGCTGAATCGAGACGGCCGCAAACGGGGAGACACGCTCATGTCGATCGGGCTCATACTCGTCATTCTCCTTATCATCTTTTTGTTCGGTGGCTTCAGCGGCCGCTTCGGCGGCTATGGCTATGGCTACGGTCACGGCGGCGTCGGCGTGATCGGCATTCTTCTGATCATCGTCGTCGTGTTGCTTCTGACAGGACGGCTTTGATCGAGACCGCCGCCACTCGATCGGTGTAACATGCATGGAAAGCGCGCGCGGACGACTTGTTCGCACCAACTCAGGCGTCGCGCGAACGGGGTCGGATGAGTCGTCTTCGCCTGCACGCTGAGAAGCACCTCGTCGATCGCATCGGTTGGCTGAGAGCCGCAGTGCTCGGGGCCAATGATGGGATTGTCTCGACCGCGAGCCTGATCGTCGGCGTAGCCGCGGCGACCGCGACGCGAAATGATGTTTTGATCGCGGGCGTCGCTGGACTGGTGGCCGGAGCCATGTCGATGGCCGCTGGCGAATATGTGTCCGTCAGCTCGCAATCCGACACCGAGCGAGCGGATATCACGCGTGAACGTAAAGAACTCAGCGACAACATCGCATTCGAACTCGATGAGCTTGCCGACGTCTATGTCACACGCGGTGTCGATCGAGAGCTCGCGCTTCGAGTCGCCGAGCAAATGATGGCGAAAGACGCCCTGACTGCCCACGCGCGCGATGAGCTCGGAATTTCAGAGATCACTACCGCCCGTCCGGTGCAAGCGGCGCTGACATCCGCAGCGACATTTTCGCTGGGCGCCGCCATGCCCCTGCTCATGGTCGTCGTGGCGCCGGTCGGCACGCTCGTCCCCGTCGTTTCCGTCGCGTCCTTGGCCTTCCTCGCGCTTTTAGGCGCCATCGGAGCAAGAGCAGGCGGCGCCGATGTTCTGCGCGCGACGGCCCGAGTGACATTCTGGGGCGCATTGGCGATGGCCCTCACCGCCGGCATCGGGAAAATTTTCGGCACGGTCGTTTGAAGATTGGATTCACGAGAGGGGCATACTTTGTGAAAACCGGAGCGAGCGACGCATGGCGGCCGCGCGCGACACGGAACGCAACATTCGCCGCAGCCCGGTCTCGGTCCTGCGACGTTGGATAAGAAGGTCGCCGCCGCGGATCGGTTTTCAAGTTGCGAAGCGAGAATCAGGCGATCACGTCCTCGGCGCCCATCCGCTTCGGACACTTCGCGCTAATCGCCCGGGCACCTACGCCCTTATCGAAAATGCGCACGATCTCCTCGTCTCCGGTCTGCGCGGCGTCAGATTTCGATGCGTCGCTCAGTCCCCGCGGAGGAACTCGGGGAGATCGGCGGCGCCGTCGTCGCCTCTTCCGGCGCCCCCGTCCGGCGCCCCGGACGCCGGAATGTCCAGATTCGACACGAGGCTCTCCGCGGTCGAGGCCTCGGCGTCCTGGGCCGCTCCCTCCGTCACGCGCTCGGCCGGACCATCCTCCTTCAACTCCGCCTTCTGCTCTTCCGGCCCCGCCTTCAGCTCCCCCTCCGCCTGCTGAGGCGCCGCGGAATGACCACGCAGGGGAGAGCTGCGTCCGCGCGTCGGCGCGCCCGAAGAAGCCCTCCCACGCTTGTCCGCGCCATCGAGCGGCGGTCTGTCGGGCTCGGCATCGTGATCGACCTTCGCTTTGGCTTCCTCGCTGACCGTCTCCGACGCGGCCACCGCGGCCGAAGGGGCGGCCGCGCTCGGCTCCGTCTCCTGGTCGTGTGCGCTCGCGTCGTCGCCGCTTTGCGCGGGCTCGGCGCCTTTTCCATTGCCAGCGCCCGAGGAGTCCGCGTCCGGAGTCACCATGACCTGGCCGGAAGCTCCGACAATGGCGCGGATAACCGAGGGCGCCGCGACGCCGTGCCAAATCCAGCAGACGATGCCACGTCTCCGTGTATCCGTGTGACGAATGAGCCCCTGCGCCGTGAGCGCCTGCTCGAGCTCCGGCTCTCGCTCCCGAAGAGTCACGAACAGATCGCGAGGCCGCATGTCGGGCGCTTTCGCGAACTCCAACGTCGCAGCGCCTCGCTGATGGAGCATACGGCGCTGATGCGGGTCCGCCAGCAATTCGGCCAGCAGGTCGCACCCGCCATAGAGCATTTGGGGGGTCACGTCCGGCAGCGGCTCCGCGAGATGCGATTTGATCGCGAGTTGCAACGTCTGGCGCCAAGCCGTTTTTTCAGCTTTCGTCACCGAGGCGAGCGCAGCGTGATATTCGGTGGACACCTGGGCGAACGTGGCCAAATCGGGGATGATCATCACGCACCTCGCTAAGCTGAACGATTAAGCTATATCACAGGCTCACTCGAGCATTTACATTTGTCAAGCAAATTTTTCATACGACTTTCACAAGGATTTTCCCGGGCAATGAGCGATAATCCCGACGACAATCCCGACATGATTTCGAAATGTGTACGCATGCGCACTTAAGAGCTATGGAATCCCACCACCGTTGTTCGAGGTAGCTATCAGAAAGCGCTGGCCCCCTCGAATTGCAAGATTCATTCGTTCCTCTAGGCGCCATCTAGATTTATAGACACGCTGAAACTGGAGCGCTCCAAAGGCGCCAAATCGCCAAGATTCGAACTGTCCCAGCAATAGCGCTACCGATTACGTGATCGATCTCGCATACCGGCTCTGCTAGGGGATCAGACCTCGAGAGAAATTTACAGGACTGTTATGGAGACCGCTCCACATGGACCTGTCAGTGCCATGTTACTCCATGGCTATGAAACGGATTTATCCGTTTATGTAACGGAATTGTCCGCGGACAAATCCGTTACATAACATGACTTTTTCTCGTCGATCTCTACGAATCGAGCTACCATCGAAACGTTGATTTTTTTGATTTTCGTCGGCACAAAGCACAAAACTGAACACAAATTAAACACATTTAATCATATGATATTTAGCATCACTGCCTTTATTTTTGGCCGGATCCATGGACGCAACCCCTATTCCCGAACCGCGCCGCGGTCGTCGTCGTAGATCCGATCACGCCAATGGCGGCGCGACATTGAAATAGGAAAATCGGCGTGGCGGTCAGCGAGCAGACTATCTCCGCCTATATGGTCCGCACGACGCAATTGCGGTGGCAATGCGCCAGCATGCTCATGATCGACCTCGCCACGCTGACATGGCCGCGTTTCGTCGAGTGGCTCATTGCGCAGCGACCGCGGTGGAGCCGGTCGACATGGCGGACCTACAAGCGCTCGGTCATCGAGGTCATGAAGCGCGAGCACCCGGACGAGTGCGGCGCGATGGCGGAGCTGGGCGCAGCGACACAAACCGGCGCGAGAAAAAAGACCGACCAGACGTCGGCGGCCAAGGCGACGCGCTTCGGGACCGATGAGCGAGAGCGGATTTTCGCGGATCTCCGACTCGGGCGATCCAACCGGGCGCTGGAGCTCATAGCCTTCATACGCGCGACATGCACGACGGGCCTGCGCCCGACCGAGTGGCGCGGCGCCGTTCTGGAGGTGTCCTCGGACGGCTCCGTCCGACTGGTGGTCAAAAATGCAAAGGCCACGAACGACCGCTCTCATGGCCCGCACAGGACGCTCCATTGGCGCCATCTGCCGCCGGAGACATTGGGCGCGATTTCGCGGACCATTGCGATCGCGCGGGAATCTCCTTCCGCGGCCGAATACGAAGCCCATCGCAAAGCCCTGCAAAACCTGCTCGGCTCCGTGAGCCGTCGCCTGTGGCCTGATCGCGCCAAGCATTTCGCGCTCTATTCATGCCGGCGCGAATTCATCGCCCAAGCGAAAAGGGCCTATTCGCCCGTCGAAATCGCGGCGCTCGTCGGCCACAGCGTCGACAGGACGGCGCAGTCCCATTACGGCCGAGTCACGAAATCAGGCGCGCGCGACATCTCGCTGCCGACCCCGGATCCCGGAGACGTGGCTCGTGTGCGCGCGATCGTCGCGCCGCGACTTGCGGCGTTGTCACGGGTGCACGAGAAGGCGGCCAAAGAGAAGGCCGGCAAAGAGGCTCCCTCGCGCGAGCTCGAATGCTTCCATGACGCGACTTCGGCCGCGGAATTCACGGAAACGGCGATCACAGATCACGCGGACGGGGCCGAGGAATCGCCGCGATCGGCCGAGAGCGCCGACGCCGACGCGCCGTCCATCACGCTCGACACGGACCCCGCCGCCTCCATCGAGGGTCCCACGATCGACCTCGTTCCTGAGCCCTCCGCGCAGGTGGACGAAGCGAAAGAGGCTCCCGACGAAAGCGAGCGCCTCCAGATGGCGCTTCGAGAAAAGCCGCCGATCCCGGCTTCTGGGGATGTCGATCACGCCCCCGAGATCGTCGAGCCGCGACCCAAGACCATTTCGCAAACGCAAGAGAGCGCCGACAAACTGGCTCCGTCAATCGTGCTCGAGGGGCCGCAAGAGCCGCCTCCGGCCGCGGCGCCATTCGCCGAATGCACGGCCGCGGATCGCGAGGCCACGGTCTCGCCGCGATCGACCGAAGACCCTGACGCCACTGCGCCGTCCGAGGGTCCGACGATCGATGCGTTTCCAGAGCCTCCCGCGAAGCCGGACGGGGCCAAAAAGGCCCGCGACGAAGGCGAACGCCTCTGGCGAGCGTTTCAAGAGGAGCAACGACGATCATTCGACGCCACACCCTCAAAAAACCGTCACAGAAAAAAGGCCTCCGTTCACGAGGCCAGTTCGGTCGACTCTTCGTCGGAGAGCTCGACCGAGGTCGAGCCGAAGCCCAAGGATATCCCGTAGAGGCTCGGGCCGACGAGGAATTCCGCAGAAATTCATCGCGCCAGCCGGCAATTTGCGTGACCGAAGAGCGAACGCCGCGCCTCATCGGCGCGGCGTCGCTCACTTCACCGCGATCGGGAGCGATCACAATTCGCCGCGCAACGTCACCCTGAAGTTCCGCGGGTCGCCCGGCGTGTTGTAGGTGTTGGCGCCGCCGACGCGGGTATAATATTTCTGGTCGGTTATATTGTTGATATTCACCTGCAAGCTCAGATTTTCATTGATCTTGTAGGACGCCATCGCATTGAGAACGGCATAAGCCGACGCGTGCCGCGCCTCGTTCAGCGTGTTGACCGAGCCGGAGAGACCGCTCTGTGCGACGACGCCGGCGCCGACAGTCAGGCCTTGCAGAAAGCCGTCGAAGTCGTATTTGCCCCAAATCTTGAACAAATGGGTCGGATACCAGGAATTGATCGAGCGGCCCTGATTATTCTTATCGGCCAGCAGCGCGGTCTTGAGATAGGTATAGCCGCCGACGATATCGAGCCCCGGTAGAGCACGCGAGACCAACGGGAGATCGAGATCGGCGAAGGGCTTGCCGGAGAACTCGACCTCGACGCCGTGGGACTCGGCCTTTCCAGCTTGGAGATAGTAACCTGGATTTGCGGCATCGCCGTAAGAGCGATTACGATCCTTGATATCGAACCACGCCACCGACGCGTTGAGTTTTTTGTCGAGGAACTCGCCTTTGACGCCGGCTTCGAATTGTCCGCCCACCTCTGGATCGAGCGTCGTTCCGTCAGCCTTCTGGTCCGTCTGCGGAATGAAAATGTCGGAGTAGCTGCCATAGAGATTGATCTCCTCGGTGAGGCGGAAGATGCCAGCGAGATAGGGCGTGAAGCGATGGCTGGACTTCGCGCCATAAGACCAGTTCTCGGGCATGCTCGGCAGGACCGCGCGACTCTTCGCGAAGAAATTCGTCAGCCGTCCGCCGATTACGAAAGTCAGCGGATCAACCGGCGTCAATCGGAGCTGGCTATAGGCCCCATGCTGCAAGGTCTGATTTTGGCCACCCACCGTGAATGGATTGAGATTGGGACCGATCGCATTGGGCCAAAAGACCGGGATATTGCTCACATTGACCGCTGGTGCACGCTTATATTCATATGTGAAGCGGTCATAATTATAGCCGACGGTCAATGTGTTCTTGATCGGGACAAAGGGCAACGTGCCGGAGAGATAGGAGTCTATGCCGGTTCGATGATAATAGTACAAGAAATGGCGGCGAGCATACCGCGCTGTCCAATCAGAAGGGCTGACGCCGCTGCCCGGATAGGCGTCGCTGAACTCGTTTTCTATGTCACGTCGATTGAAGTTGATTTTCACGACCCAGTCGTCACCGAAGCGATGCTCGAGGCGGACATTTTTATCTTCCGTATCCCATTTGTATTGCGTCCAATCGGGATATGGGTTCCATGACCTGGACACGTTCAGGAAATAAGGACTGGTGTTGCCGAAATAGGAAATAGCGGCGACCGGCTGCCCGACGTAATCGGGGTCGCTCGTTCTCTGGCGCGTGTAGGCGACGTTCACCAGAGTGTTCGGCGTGATGTCGTATTCGAGAGAGCCATAGCCGAGCCATTTGTTCTCGGGCTGCGACGGCGTGAAGAAGAAGTGCTTGTCCTGGTGCAACACGAGCGCGCGATAGCGCAATGTCCGCTCTTCATTGATCGGCCCGGTGACGTCGATCATGCCGCGATAATTGTCCCAGGAGCCGCCGTTGAATTCGGTTCGCAGCTTGAATTCGTCTTGTGGACGCTTGCGGACGACATTGACGACGCCGCCGGGATTTCCCGAGCCGGAGAGCAGGCCCGCGGGGCCTTTGAGAACTTCGAGACGGTCGTAGACGGCGAGATCGAGCTGCTGATAGCCGCCGAGGCCGCTATAGGTTGGAACGCCGTCATAGGCGACGTCGAGCGCATAGCCGCGCGACGCCGGCTGTCCTTGCATCACATCATTGGAGATCGCGGAGACGCCCGGTATCCAGAACATTGCGTCCTGAACCGTGTTGAGCTGCATGTCGTTGATCTGCGCGCGCGTCATCACCGAGACCGATTGCGGCACCTCCTTGCGCGGCAGCGGAACCTTGCCGGCGACGGTCACGAGCGGCGTCGTGTAGGAGCCCGTGCCTTCCGTTATCGCGCCGCGATCGGCGCTATAGGCTTTCTTTTCGTCGCGCTTTTCAGCGCCGATGTCGATCCGCGGCAGCGCCTCCGCGCCGCCTGCGTCGCTGCGCACGCCCGCATCGTTCTGCGCCAAAATAATCGACACGGCCTTCGCGTCTGGACCGCCGAAGCGATAGGTGAGCCCGGTGCCGTCGAGCAGGCGATCCAATCCATCGCGCACAGAAAAGGCGCCGGCAAGCCCGGTCGTCCGCAATCTGCGAGTCACATGCGCTTCATAGAGAAGATGGAGTCCATTCTTCACGGCAAAGGCGTTCAGCGCCGTCGCCACCGATCCAGCCGGTATGTCGTAGACCATGACGACGCCGCTGCGCTCTTGCGGCGAGAGGGACGCCTCGGCCGGCGCTCCTCCCATCGCAAAGGCGCCGAACGCCATCGCCGCAACCGTCGAGCTCATCGCCGCACCCTCGTAACGCAGACCTCTTTTCGCCATCGCCGCTTTCCGTCGAATTGGGTTCTCGGACGCGAGACGACGTCCGTGACCAACTCGACGCCCTCGCGTCGAATTCGGAATGTCCAATGCGAAAAAAATTGTGCGGGAAGGTGTGGCCGGAGCCGCCCGTCATTCCGTGAGCAGAATGAGGTAGTCCGTCAGATGGATCGAATGCAGGCCGAGGAAATATTCGATCTCGCGCAGAGAAGTGAGCGGCTCTGCGGTCGAGAAAACGCCGCTCACCCGCCGCGCGCAGGTCGATGCGCGCAGGCAGAGGATATAGCCATGGTGATGACGGCCGAGCGTCGCCAGGGCTTCGCCGAGCGGCCTGTCTTCGACGATCAGTGCGCCGCGTCGCCAAGCGGCGATCGTTTCCGCAGCGGCTCTCGCCGGCGGCCGCGCGGCGGCGTTCGCCTCGTAGAATGTCTGCTGCCGCTCCTCGACAATGACGCGCGCGCCGCCGCTGGCGACAGCGACCGAATGCTCGCCGACGGCGACATGCGCGCCGCCTTCCTTGGTGAGCGCGACGTCGAAGGCGGTGCCGAGCGCCGTCACTTCGCCGCCCGCGGCCTCGACGACGAAGGGACGCGCGGGATCGGGCGCGACCTCGAACCACGCCTCCCCGGACAGCAGACGCACGCGCCGTCGCTCGGCTTCGAAACGGACCTCAATCGCCGAGCCGCCGTCGAGCTCCACGCGCGAGCCGTCGACGAGGGTCGCCGTTCGGCGCTCTCCGACGCCCGTCGAAAAATCCGAACGCCAGATCAGAGAGAGATCGCCAAGGACGAATAGGAAGGCCAAGGAGGCCGCGGCCAATAATCCGACCGTCGCCATTCGTCGTAACGCCACGCCCCGGGAGAGAGACCGGCGCGCCGGGCGCAGCGCTCGCGCCTCCTCGAACATTCTGGCGACATCGGCATAGGCGCGGCGATGGACGGGATCGGCGGCGAGCCAGGCGTCGAAGGCGGCGCGATCCTGATCGAGGTCGCCGGCCTTCTCTCTGATCCACCAGTCGATCGCCGCCGCATGGACGGCGTCGCCCTCCCCCATTCCCATCTCACCGTCGCTCCCTGCGCGCGGATCGCCATCCGCGCCCGCCGAATACGACGCGCCAATAGGGGAAAAAGGAAGGTCCGGCGGTGAAAAATCTTTCATCCCAGCGCCGCCCAGCAACGCTGCATGGCGATGCTCATATGCTGACGCACCATGCGCTCGGTGACGCCGAGACGCAGGGCGATCTCGCGAAAGGAGAGATCCTCGAAGGCGCAGAGCTCGAAGACCTCGCGACATCGGGGCGGCAGGGCCTCGATCGCCTCGCGGAGGCGGCGCGCCCGGCGCTCATAGTCGACGATCTCGTCCTGCCGCGCCTCGCTGCTCGGCCGCTCGCCGAGGAGCTGATCGAAGGCGAGATATTTGTGCTCCGTCCGCCGACGCCGGGCCAGGTCGCGCGTGAGATTAGCGGCGATCTGCTGGAGGAAAGCCGGCGGATCGGCGACATCGTCGAGGCGCTCGTGCCGCAGCGCGCGCACGAAGGTCTCCTGAAGCAGATCGGACGCGTCTTCCGCGCCGACGCGACGCGTCAGATAGGCCGTCAGCGCGCGCCTGTTGCGCTCGAACAGGTCGCGAATGAAACGAGTCTTCTTTTCCGACATTCGCCGGCGCCCGCGACGGTCACGACGCGCGCTGCGCGGTCGTCGTGACCGGAGGTGAAAAACCAGGGTGAAAGGGTCGATCAGCCGATCGACGGGGGCGCGCGGGAGGAGAAATAGCTCGGACGGCCGATGGGCGCGCCGGTCTGCTCGCGATCGACCGACAAAACTTGTCCCGAGTCGAAGCGCAGCGCGAGCGCCGTAAAGAACATAGCGAGAAATGCGAGGGACGCCGAATCTCGAGGACAGGTGCAAAACGCGCAATGCGAGTGCTGGCCGCCGTGCTTCACGGGCGCGCCATCGTCTCCTCGAGCGGCGCATAGCGGACCGCCCTCCTCCCCACTGGACCAGCCGAAAGACGGGAAGGCCGTCGCCCATCCCTGACTCGGCGTCACAAAGGGAAGCGAGGCGAGCGCCAGCCAAACGCCGAGCACCGCGGCGAGCGCGGTCCGCAGCTTGGTGAAATGCGCCCATGACGAAGCCATGGCGTCATAGGAGACAGGCGAAAGCGTGAGCGTCAAGAAGGAATTGCGCCGCAGGGCGGAGCGGAACGCAAAAGGCGCTTTCCCACGACCGGCTCTCGAGGCCTAGACGCCCGGAGAGCGGGGGGGGGCGTCCACCTTTATAATCCGTCTCTGCCGGCCTGCTCTCGCATCGTTCCGCTATCGGTTGATCTTCAAGACACCGCACGGCGGAGGAGCACGTTCTACGGCGGGCCTCGCGCTTCTCAAACCCAATTTCGCGCCGACGGACAGCCGTCACCACGAAGCATTCGCAGCGGGAACCACGGCGAAATCGGATCTCTTCGATCGAGCAGTCGACCCTGCCCAGCAGATCAGCAAGACCTTCGAACCCCGATCGTGTTGGCGAACCACGTTTACCGTCATAGGCGCACGCCGGCCGTCAATCTGAATCTTTTATTGCGCACTGCAAAAAATAAGTACTAATTGTGGCTCAGACGCCGCACTGCGGGGTCCTAGCGTTGTTTCGAGAAGTGGTATTTTGCCCATGAGCACTCGTCGTATTTGGGTCGCCGGTCATAGAGGCATGGTCGGTTCGGCCGTCACACGTTATCTCGAGGCGCGAGGCGACAAGGTATTGAAAGCCGATCGCTCCGTCGTCGACCTCCGCAATCAGATCGCCGTCGAAGTCTGGCTGAAACAAAATCGGCCCGACGCCATCATCTTCGCCGCGGCGAAAGTCGGCGGCATCTATGCGAACGACACCTATCCCGCCGATTTCATCTACGACAATCTGGCGATCGAGACGAATATCATCCATTCGGCCCACGCCGCGGATGTCGACCGTCTCGTCTTTCTCGGGTCTTCCTGCATTTATCCGAAATTCGCGCCTCAGCCCATCCGCGAGGACTCGCTGCTCACCGGCCCTCTCGAGCCGACCAATGAATGGTATGCGATCGCAAAAATCGCCGGCATCAAGCTCTGCCAAGCCTACCGCAAGCAATATGGCCGGCATTACATCTCGGTGATGCCCTGCAATCTCTACGGTCCGAACGATAATTTCGATCTCCAGACGAGCCATGTGCTGCCCGCGCTCATTCGCAAATTCCATGAAGCGAAGGAGACCAGGAAGGCGGAGGTCGTCGTATGGGGAACCGGCACGCCGCTTCGAGAATTCTTGCACGTCGATGATCTCGCGCGCGGCGTCGTCTTCTGCCTCGACAATTACGATGGCTATGAGCACATCAATTGCGGCGCAGGTTCAGAGATCACGATCCGCGGGCTGGCGGAAACCGTGCAGAGAGCGGTCGGATTTTCCGGCGAGCTCGTGTTCGATACGTCGAAGCCGGATGGCACGCCCCGCAAGCTGATGGACTCGAGCCGCATTCGCACGCTCGGTTGGGAGCCTGAAATCTCGCTCGACGACGGAATTGCCGGCTCCTACCACTGGTTCCTCGCGAATAAAAACGTCTCTCCCGCGCTGGAACTCGCGACAGTCGCATAAGCTCGATTGCGCGCGCGAATTCGATCGTCATAGCTGGAAATAGCGTCAAACCTTCTCAGCAATGGACCCTGAGATCGATCGCCGCTATTGCGCCAAGAGAGCGAAACTTCTGGGCTGACGGCGCCGCCGGCGCCGCGCCCTTTCCTAGGCAAATTATTTCGACGCGTGGTTTCGCGCGCAAGCTCAGCGAGCTCGCCGGGTCCTGTGGCGCGCTGATCGACGGCTATTCGGCAGGTGACGAAAGGACCACGATGGCGATCGATATACCGAAGGATTCTGCGAAGGAAGCGGTCTTGTCGCTTCAACGCTACTTCAAAGAGAACATGGACAATGAGATCGGCAATCTCGCAGCGGAAGGCCTGCTCCAATTCTTCGTGGAAGAGATCGGGCCGATTATCTACAACAAGGCGGTCGAGGATGTGCAACAAAGGCTACAAGCCCGCATAGCCGAGTTGGATGTCGAGGTTCAGGAGGAAGCGTTCGGCTATTGACGGAAGCGCCGGCGTCGCTGATCCTCCGCGAACGCTTCCGAACGACGGTCGCTCATCGCCTATGCGCAGGCGCGGATGCCGAGGCCGATCGCCTCGCGGCCGGACATTTCTGTGAAAGCCAAACTGTCCAGAGCCTGATGGCGACGCACCCAGGCCTGGATCGCCGGCGGATAGACGCTCATCATAAGCGTGTTGCCTCCCCAGGAGGTCTCCCCCTCGTTCGTACGCGCCGAATGGAAGCGCAGCGTCGCCTCCGGCGAAACACAGGCATGGCGCGCGCCGAGTTTCATCGTGCAGGCCGAGGCGCAGTAGCCGTCGATGGCGACGGTCCGCCGCGTCACATTGGCCGACCGGACCTGCTCATAATAGTCGAGCACATTGCCGCCGCGATCGTAGCTCGAATAATCGGCGCGCGGCGTGTAGCCGCCGGCGAGATCGGCGCGGCGCGAATAGCCGTGGCGGCTCGAGCTGGCTCCCCGGCTCGAATAGCCATTGTCGAAGGAGCCAAACAGATCGGAGAAGAGATCGGCCTTGGCGGGCGCCGAAGCGAAGGCGGCGAAGCTGGCGAGGCCGAGGATGGCGGCGCGCTTGGCGATGCGGGGAGCGACGAAGGCGCCGAGCGAAGCGGAGAACATGGGTCTGATCCTCTCTCTAGTCAGATGAGGCGGCCCCATGGAGTAGTGGGCTCGGCCTCTTCGGTGAGGATCAAATTGACGCCGACGCTCTAACGGCCATTAAGCCGCGGTAATGCAACTCGAGCGGCATCGGCAAGAATATGGAAACCATATGCCGGAGAGCTCGGGCAACATATTGAATATAATATGATTATAAGGTTATTTACCAAGCGGCCGCAGAGAATTTTCAACCGCTTTTCGACAAAAATTTCTACGAATTGATACGGAGATCGCGGTGTGCGACGCAATTTCGTCGCGCGACATGAGCGAGAAAGCATCCATTGCCATGGAACGGGATTTGCTCGAAAAGAGCGTTCCAAGACGCGGGGATCGCATGTTTTTTTCAAGCTTTCGTAAGCCGAGATCGGAGCAGAAGCGACCAGAACCCCGCATCCCCGATGGAATCAGGCTTTACGTCATAGGCGCCGTGCATGGTCGAGACGATCTTCTCGATGTCCTTTGCGGCACGATCGAAAAGGATATGACAGCAACGCCCTGCGGGCGCGCGAACATCGTTTTTCTCGGCGACTATATCGATCGCGGCCTCCAATCTGCCGAGGTCGTCGAGAGGATCGTCTCTGGAAGGACTCCGGCTCCTGTCGTCGCACTCAGAGGCAATCACGAGGCGATCTTGCTGCAATTCCTCGAGGACGAGAATGTCCTCGACAGCTGGCGACGCTACGGCGCGATGGAGACTCTTCTTTCGTATGGCGTCGATGTCAAAGAGGTGCTGCGCGGCCGTGGCTTCGGCGCCGCACAAGCGGAATTGCGAGAGAAGATGCCGGCGGCGCATCGACGCTTCTTCGAGGATACGAAACTGTCCTGGTCACTCGGCGATTATTTTTTCTGCCACGCAGGATGCCGACCGAATGTGCCGCTCACACGTCAGCAGGAGGGCGATCTGCTCTGGATGCGGGAAGAGTTTCTCGACTTCAGCGGGTCATGGGACAAAGTGATCGTCCATGGCCACACGCCGGCGCCGGAGCCAGAGGCGCTGCCGCATCGGATCAATCTCGACACGGGCGCCTATGCGACCGGGCGGCTCACTTGCCTAGTCTTGGACGGCTCGACGCCCCGCTTTCTGTCGACCTAAAACCCGGAGCCGATCACCTGTGTCGACCGGGCACGGGATAGCAGCCCGTCGCCGCGTCGCCGCGCGCGTTGGGCTCCAAGACTGCGGCGCAATCGAAATTCGGATCGATGGGAGGGCGCGGAACTCCAGAACCGTCCCCGGGCGGCGGCGTGTCGACGCCAAAGCTCTCCCCTCCCCCACTCGCCGATTGGGCGTCGGGTCGCCAATTGCGTCGCGCCTGACGCGCCACAGCAAAATCGACTCCCGTATCGCGCCGCATCGCCGTCCGCCGAGAGAAGGAGATACCGGGACCGGTGATCATCGGCGTGACATAGGCTTCGCGCTCCGAGAGAATATTGACGCGGAAGCCAAACATGCGCGGCGAAAAATAAATGGCGGATCGTTTGCCTGCCCACCCATCTGCGCCGGAAAAGCCGACACTGCATCGATCGCGTGGAAAGGCGCGATCACAGGCCTCCCGCGTCGGATAACGCGGCGCCTTTTCGTCGAACTCTGCGCGCGCATTGGCGGCCGCATTGGCGCATATCGGCGCGTCGACACGCCCGCCTGCCACACAGCTTCTCTCGTCCGAATAAACATAGGCTCCGCGACTCGATTCGGCCGCGGCGATGCTCGCCTGCGCCAGGAAAATCGCCGGGACGACGAGTCGCCTCCATAGTGACCGGCGCATCACGGTCTCTTGGTCTCGCAGGAAAACAGGCGTCTCATCGAATTCGTTCCGCGGCGCGGTCCTGACGAATCATGCAAGAAAGACGTTCGGCGATCCGCGCCGGAATTCCGAACCGGGATTAATCATATTCTATTGGCCCCTACGTGCAATCTTGAATTCGAAATCGTCTAGTGGCATACAAAAATGAAAGCGTGCGCGTCGGGAATAGGTTCATGTATTCGAAGACTGTTTTTGCATTGGTTATCGCGACGTCCTGCACCCTGGGCCTCGGCGGGTGCGACAGTTTCCCAGCAGGTTCTGCATCGGTCGGCGGAGCCGACTCCGCGCCGATTTCCACCGGCGGTGGCGGGTTGCGCCTCCAGGCGGGCGACAAGCTGAAAGTCTCCGTCTTCGGCGAAGACAAATTGAGTGGGGAATATGAGATCGACCCCGCCGGCTACGTCTCTCTGCCCCTAGCGGGCACAGTTCAGGCGGCCGGCCTCACGAAATTGGAGCTCGAGCAGGCGCTCACGAAGAAATTCCGCAGCGAACAATATCTTCGTAACGCGAAGGTTACCGTCGACATTGCAAATTTCCGCCCTTTCTATGTGCTCGGAGAGGTCGAGAAGCCCGGCAAATATCCCTATGAGAGCGGACTCAATGTCGTCAGCGCCGTCGCCGTGGCGGGCGGCAACACCTATCGTTCGAGCCTGTCTCGGGTCCTGATACAGCGCGCCGGCGAGCATGGCTTCAAAGAATATCCGTTCTCGCCCAATGTCTTCGTCTTCCCCGGCGATTTGATCCGCGTTCCGGAACGATATTTCTGAGTGAGCGCTGCGGCCGCAGAATCACTGTTGCACCGCAGCAACACTCAGAAATTGGTTCAATCCCGGTTTACAATCCGGCTTGTGGAAGAGGAAAAGCTCGGCTAGAGTTTTCGGCAATTACGGGCGTAATTTTACTGCCGGTTGCTGTTCGAGGTCGGTTTAATGTCGCGGTCGAGAAAGCCCTTTGTTCGTGGAGCGTCCTCGGCATTCGTTCTCTCCGGGTTGAGCGCGCTTCAAATCGCTCCATCCCATGCGCAGAATGTCCCGAGTGAAGCTCAGAAAGTCATCACCCCCAATAGCTTTGGCGTCAGAAGTCTGCGAGACACGCCGACGCGAGAATATCAGGGGCTGCTCCTTGGCGGTTGGGTGCTCTATCCGAGCCTACTCGTCGCTGGGACATATGACGATAATCCGTTCCAAGCCCCGTCTGACAGAAAGGGCGCCGCAGGCACGCATTTGCGCCCGAGCGTGGTTGCCGATCGGGACAATGGCCTACATCACACGACCGTCTTTACGATCGGCGATTTCCGCATCTACCCGGACCTCTCCACCGGCAATACGGTCAATGTTGAGACCGGCTTCAATCATACCTGGGAAGCGCGCAAGGACCTCGTCATTTCGGCGAGCGGCGAATATGCGCGCCGAACGGACATGTACAACACCGGGCAAGTGATAAACCCGTTCGTGCTCGGTGGCGTCACCTATCGCGGGACGCAAGCCAGCCCACAGCGCTACAATGAATTCATCGGTTCGGTGGCTGCACAGAAATCCTTCGACCGTCTCTTCGTAGGCCTGTCGAGCACCGCGAGAGCGACAACCTATGACACGCTCTACACATCGACCGGCGCTCTAGGGCAGACCTATCGCAACAATCTCGTGACCGGCGTGACCGGACGGCTGGGCTATTATGCGACGCCCCTGCTCTTCGTCTTCACCGAGGCTAGCGGCAACTTCCGGGACTTTCGAGACCCGACCTATAATTCTGAAGGCTATCGCTTCACCGGCGGCATCGGCACCGACCGTATCGGGCTGATTCGCGGCGAGATTTTTGCCGGCTATCAGAGCCAGTTCTACTTCAGCAGCTTGTTCCCCTCCGCGAACAGCCCGGTGTATGGAGGCAAGCTCTATTGGTATCCGACGCGCGCATGGACGATCGAGGCGAGTCTCGACGAAACGTTTCAGGACTCCGCCTTGTCGACGGTCGGCAATACGACAGGAAGCGCGGCACGCGCCACCTCGGCAAATTTGAGGATCGGCTATAAGCTCGGCCGGAGCTGGTCGGCGACGATCAATGGGCAATATAGTGACATCGCCTATATCTCGGGCGGTCGTCACGACAGCCGTTGGAATTCCGGCGCCACGCTGAACTATGAGATCTGGCGCAATCTGAATGCGACTTTCGAATATGCGTTCACGCGCGTATTCTCCAACTCGGACGGCGCGGCCTTCACGCGCAATGTCTTCACGCTCGGCGCGACCTACAAATATTGAAATTCAGACAGGAGCAACGAAAATGAAAAAGCTCTCGATTTTTGCGGCGACTGTCCTTTTGTGCGGGACGACGGCTGCGATGGCCGTCCCCAACGCCAATAGCACGCGCAATCAGTCGCAGGGAGCGACCAACCCGCAGACGATCGATTCGCGCGTCACCGCGATTTTCTCGACATATCCGAATGGCGGCACCGAAATGACCGCGGAACTGAAGGCGCTCCTCACGACCAATCCGGAACTCGCCGCTGACGTTACGGCGGCGTCCAAGAAGGCCAATTTGGACCAGAAGGTCGCAGCCGGCAAAGCGCTCGCCCAGGCCGAACAAGCGTTGAGGGACGCGGGGAATACGACCGGAGGCAACAAGATCAAGAACTCCTCTGACGCGTCAGACCCTCAGACACTGGCGGCATATCAAGCCGAGAGGAGCCAGGTGGTCGCCTCGGACGACGGTGGAGAGGGTGGCGGACGGGGTGGCCGCGGTGGTTTCGGCAACGGCGGCAATTATGGCGGTGGCTCCGGCGGCGGCAGTGTAAGCGGGCATTGATTGGTGACCTGATGTGGTGGACGGCCTCGCACCCGGGCACGGATGTGCCAAAAGTGCAATTGTTTTCCGAGCGGCCATCTGGAGGAGCCATTCGCCATGCAGGCTACGACAATCGGGATTGACCTCGCAAAGCACGTTTTTTAAGTTCACGGCGTCGACGCCGATGGAAGTGTCGTCGTTCGCCGCAAATTGCGCCGGTCCGAGGTGATCTGCTTTTTCGTCAAGTTGCCTGCTGCTCTGATTCGGATGGAGGCCTGTGCGACCGCACATTACTGGGCGCGGGAACTCTAACTGCTCCCGGGGCCATAGTAGAACCGCAGGAGGCGGGCTATGGCGATCAAGAAGGACACACTGGACCAATTGCTATCGGGACGCGATCCGAAGGAGGTTTTTTCCAAGGACGGACTCGACGAGTTGAAGAAGGCGCTGGCGGAACGGGTTCTGAACGCCGAGATGGACGACCATCTCGAGAGCGAAGCGGCAGCGGGCAAGGCGAACCATCGCAACGGCTATTCCAAGAAGACCGGGCTAACCGAGACGTCGAAGATCGACATCAGAGTCCCGCGGGATCGGGAGGGGAGCTTCGATCCCAAGCTGATCGCGCGCTATCAGCGCCGCTTTCCCGGCTTCGACGAGAAAATCGTGTCGATGTATGCGCGCGGCGTGACGGTACGCGAGATCCAGGGCCATTTGCTCGAGCTCTACGGTCTGGAGGTCTCGCCCGATCTGATCTCGACGGGTCACCGACGCCGTGCTGGAGACAGTCGCCGAATGGCAGAACCGGCCGCTCGAAGCGATGTATCCCTTGGTTTTCTTCGACGCATTGCGCGTCAAAATCCGCGATGAGGGCCCGGTTCGCAACAAGGCCGTCTATGTCGCGCTCGGCGTCACGCCCGACAGCTCCTGCCCTTCGCCTACATCAATAGTATCCCTACGCCGTGGGCCGCCTTTTCAAAATCGAGGGAATAGAGCGAAGCTGCGCAGCTAAGTCGGCTTTATGAGCGAGGCAAGCTGCACAGCATGGGTCGGATGACATTGATCACGGGCCGCGAGCGGCGGCGCCGATGGAGAGACGAGGACCGGACGCGGATATTGGCGGCGATCGCCGAGCCGGGCGCGGTGGTCGCCGATGTGGCGCGCCGTGAGGACGTTTGCACGAGCCTCGTCTACAAATGGCGGCGCGCAGCGCAGCGGGAGCAAAGCGCCGCTTTATGCGGATTTTCGCCGGTGATCATCGAGCCCGCGCCGCGAGTGGCGGCGTCACAGGAACACCCGCCGCAAGACGCCGCGGCCGGCGTCGTCGAGGTCGAGCTGAAGGACGTGCGTGTGAAGATCAGCGCCACGGCGCCGTCTTCCGTGATCGCCGCGACTTTGAAGGCGCTACGCTCATGATTCCATTGCCAGCTGGTTGCCGGGTCTGGATCGCGACCGGCCATACGGATATGCGACGCGGCATGCAGGGCTTGGCGCTTCAGGTTCAAGAGCAGTTGCAACGGGACCCTCACGCCGGCGACCTCTACATCTTCCGAGGACGCCGAGGCGATCTCGCGAAAATCCTTTGGCATGACGGGATCGGCCTGTCGCTCTACGCCAAGCGGCTCGACCGCGGAAAGTTCATCTGGCCCTCGGCGAGCGCGGGCGCCGTGTCGATTTCGGCCGCCCAGATGGCCTATATGCTCGAGGGAATTGATTGGCGAAATCCGCAATCGACATGGCGTCCAGCAAGCGCGGGATGAGCGAAAAAGCTGGGGTCGGACGCATTTTGGGGCGCCACAAATCGAAAGATTTGTGATTCACTCGCTATATGGACGCCGTCGGCAAAGCCCTGTTGGACGAAAACGCCGCACTGAGAGCCGAGCTCGCCGTCGCGCGCGCGAAGGCGTCGGAAGACATGGCGCTGATCGCCGCGCAAAAGCTTCAGATCGCCAAGCTGGAGCGCCAGATATACGGGCAGAAATCGGAGCGGTCGGCGCGTCTTCTCGAGCAATTGGCGCTCATGTTCGAAGAGCTGGAAGCGAGCGCGACGGAAGACGAGATCGCCGCGGAACAGGCGGTCGCGAAAACGACGGCGGTCGCCGGCTTCACGCGCAAACGGCCGGATCGCAATACATTCCCGGAACATCTACCGCGCGAGCGCGTCATGATCGAGACGCCGACGAGCTGCGCCTGCTGTGGCGGCCAGCGCCTGCGCAAGCTCGGCGAAGACGTGACGCAGACATTGGAAACGACGCCGTGTCAGTGGAAAGTGATCGAGACCGTGCGGGAGAAGTTCTCCTGCCGGGACTGCGAGAAGATCACGCAGCCGCCCGCGCCATTCCATGTCGTTCCGCGCGGCTGGGCGGGGCCGAGCCTTTTGGCGATGATCGCTTTCGAGAAGTTCGGCCAGCATCAGCCTTTGAACCGTCAGGCGGAGCGTTATGCGCTCGAAGGTGCGCCGATCGCTTTGTCGACCATGGCTGATGCGATCGGCTCCATTTGCGCCGCGCTCGAGCCTCTGCGCCTTCTCATAGAAGAGCATGTTCTCTCTGCCGAGCGCCTGCATGGCGACGATACGATCGTGCCCGTGCTGGCGAAGGGCAAAACCGACACCGGCCGCTGCTGGGTCTATGTGCGCGACGATGCGCCCTTCGGCGGCGCCGGACCGCCCGCTGCGATTTTCTATTACTCGCGTGATCGCAAAGGCGAACATCCGCAGACCCATTTGGCGAACTACTTCGGCATTCTGCAAGCGGACGCCTATGACGGCTACAACAAGCTGTATGCAGCGGAGCGCAAGCCTGGTCCGATTCTCGAAGCGGCGTGTTGGGCGCACGCGCGGCGCCCGTTCTTCGTCATGGCCGATATCGATGCGAACGTTCGTCGTAAGGCGGCGGGAAAAAAGGAGATTCCACTGTCGCCGATCGCCATGGAGATCGTGCGCCGCATCGACGCGCTGTTCGAGATCGAGAGGTCGATCAACAGCAAGAGCGCGCAAGAACGCCTCGCCGTTCGCCGGGCGTCGAGCCGACCTCTCGTCGACGCGCTGGAAAGCTATATGCGCGAACAGCTCGCCAAGCTCTCGCGTGGACATGACCTCGCCAAAGCGATGCAATATATGCTGAAGCGATGGCCGGCCTTCACGCTGTTCCTCGACGACGGGCGCGTTTGCGTGTCGAACAATGCCGCCGAGCGTGGACTGCGCGGAATTGCTCTGGGACGAAAATCATGGCTGTTCTGCGGGTCTGATCGCGGAGGCGAGCGCGCCGCCGCCATGTATGGGCTCATCGTCACAGCGAAGATGAACGGCCTCGATCCGCAGGCCTGGCTCGCCGACGTCCTCGCGCGCATCGCCGCGCATCCGGCGCATCGGCTCGATGAATTGCTGCCGTGGAACTGGAGCCAGAAGGATAAAGCCGCGCCGGCGCTGGCGGCCTGACCATGCACGTCAACAAGGTCTCTCACGTCACGACCATCGATCGCATCGCTGCGCAGCTCGGCGAAAGTGTCGACTTCCTCCATGACGTCGCCAATGAAATGGAGCCCGAGGATGGCGTGATCTGGGTCTATGGCCTCGGCGACCTCGAGATCCTGGCCTTCACCGACTTCGGTGTCGAGAACCTCGTCGAGCTCATCAAAATCCACAAAGAGATGAAGTCGCACCGAGAGCGCTGACGCGAGGATCCTGCGTCCACGATGAGCGCTTGCTTTACGATTGCCTGTTCGGCAATTGCAGCAATCTCGCGAGCGCCTCGGAATCCATGTCGGGATCGACGCTGAAGCCGAGATATGATTTGGCGGCGTCCACGAAGAGTCCTTCGTGCTCGCCCGCCGCCGAGATTTCGGCGACCAAGTAAGGCACGACGCGGTCGTCGCGCCTGCGAGCCAAGCCATGGAGCGCCTCGGCTCTTACGAAGACGTCAGCGTCATTTACCCGTCGCAGCAGCGCATCCCGAATCTCGGGGCCGTCAATCGAAACGGTCTGGCCGATACTTGTGGCGGCCCAATCTCGCGCCCTTTCATATGGATCGTCCATCAACTCCAGCAGAGCGCCTACCGCCGCATCCGAAGTCGCACCACAGAGGGAGAACGCCACGCCGTGGCGGACGTCGTCGTCAGAATGGTTGCGCAGCCCGATCAGAGCACCCTCGCAACGACGGTTTCCGAGATGGCCAAAGGCGAACACAGTCGCTATCAAGACATCTCTGTCCTGTTCGCGGTGAATAATCTCGAGGAGGGCGTCGCAGCATTCCTCTGGAAAGGTGCGCGCGGGTGAGCCCAACTGGCCTAGAATGGTAACCCCGAGCCTTCGTGACTTCGGATCCCGCGCGCCAGACAGTGCGATCGCGGCGTCGACGACCTCTCTTGTCACCCGAGCTTCCAACACTGCTAAGGGATTACAAGTAGCACTCTTCCCGTCCTCATCATCGATCTGCGCCAATGAAGCCGCTATCAACTCTGCCGTTGAGCGACCGTCTCGCTTCATCTCCTCGAGCGTGCTCAAGAGCGCTGACCCCTTCAAAACCGTTCGAGTCTGCTAACTTACGACTTGGAGAACTGTCGCCCCGGGAAGCTTTGCTTGCGACGTCCTTGCGAAGTTGCCGCAAAACGCATTAACGAACTTCTGTCCTGGAGCAGGGAAGGCGCATTTTATACCGCCGCCAATGCAGCGTAAATGGCCCGCGCTGGCCGCTCCGCCGTCAGCGTCGAATACGTCGTCCTGCGGCCTACGGCGAATGCTTACCATCAATAAAGCGCCCGAACAGGCCATGGCCTGAAAACGACGCTTACGACGCGCTCGAGCAAGCGCTGGATGATTCTTCGGCCAATTCACGGCGGCGGCCTCGTGCATCACAGCGATCGCGGCGTGCGATACGTCTCCATCAAATATACGAGCCTTCTCGCCAGGCCGGCGTCGAACCATCGGTCGGCCGCGTCGGCGACAACTATGACAGCGCGCTCCACGCGACGATCAATGGGACCTACAAGGCCGAGTTGATCTGGCGATGCGGGCAGTGGCGAAACTGCGAGGCGGTCGAGCTCGCCACGCTCGAATGGGTCGACTAGTCCAACAATCGCAGACTGCTGGAGCCGATCGGAAACATACCGCCGGCCGAAGCCGAACCGCGCTATTATGCGCAATCCGAGGAACCCGCCATTGGCGGCGTGACTCAAACGAAATGGCCTCCGGCAAATCCCGGGGTGGTTCAGGCGCATCACCGCACCTAAACTGCCCCCTGCGACGTCGAATCGGACACAACCGACAGACATCCATCGAGGATCTGCTCCGCCGCAATTTGCGGCGAATAATTCTGGATGAGCACGAGGCAATTGCGCGCCGTCTGCTCAACGTCCCTCCATGACTCGGCGGCAGACGACATCTTGGCTGCGATTTCAGCAACAGAGGTTGGGTCGAATGTGAAACCGCTGATGCCTTCGACGACGAGCTCGGGACAGCAACCGCAATGATCGCTCACGAGCACAGGACAGCCATAGCTGAGCGCCTCATTGACGACGATACCCCAGGGCTCGCTCAGACTGGGCAGCGCGAGACAGGTCGCGGAAAGATATTCCCGTGCCAAAGCCGCCTGGTCAAGAGAACCGACGAAACGAACAGCATCGGCGAGTCCCTGGGTTTCGACGAGCGCTTGCAGAGTACCGAGCAGCGGACCGTCGCCTACAAGCCGCAGCCGCGCGTGCGGCGACTTGCGATGCAGGTGAGCAAAAGCCTCAATTAGTCGAGCGAGGTTCTTTTCAGCGGAGAGGCGACCGACATAGAGGAACAGTGGCGTTCGTGAGACTTCTTCGAGCCGCCGCGCGAGCACTTGCTTCACGTCATAGTCTGAGGGAAGCGCCGCCGCCTGGCAGCGGAAACGAACTCGACTTGGTTCAACGCCATAGGACAAGACATATTCTTTGCTACGGAGGCCGTAACAGAATATCGCATCACAATTCCGGAAGAAAAAGCCCTTGAGCGCGCCTTTGAGCACCGATCTTGGGTGATCTGCGATTGTTGAATCGCAGAATACGCCGCGAGCGCGCCCCAGCAGCAGCAGCGCCAGGAATTGGATCCAGTATTCCAGGCGGTGATAGCCGCAGAGGATTATCAAATCCGCATCGGATCGAAAGACGCGCCAAAAAAGCGTGAAGTAAAGCTGCACGAGACGAATGCTGTCGTAGGATCCTGGAAATAGCAATGTAAAAGGATATTGATGATAGGAAAGATCGACCGCGTTCAATGATTGCCGCTGGCTGTCCGTTTCGGCGATCTGGAAAAAGCTTATTTCTACGCCGCGCGAACGCGCGAGTTTGTCGAGAGACGAAAAGACACCGCCCTTGTAACGTGACCATAAAATGTTATGCCAGATATCAATTTTCATTGTGCATTTCTTTCCATTTCCCGTATCTGGGCTCTCCCAAGCACATAGGAAACGCAGTTCAAGTAGGCATCGGCGGTGTTAACGATATCATAAGCTGAAAGGTCTCGAGTGACCCTCGACGTCCCCATCGCGGCTGTGATCGCGGCGCGTAAAGCATCCGTATTTGTCGGATCCACCAATTCAACAGCAGGAAGTCTTGCCGCAAAGCGAAAGCTAGAAATGTCCGCGGCAACAATGGGAACACCGCTAGCGAGAGCTTCCAAGAAAGCGACGCTGTGGGCTTCTTTGAGAGAGGGCATAACATACGCATCAGCGCAACCTAGCAGCTCTGGCACGTCGCGGCGTCCTCCCAAGAAAAGGACACGATCCTCCAGGCCCGCGGCTTCAACCGCTCTCGCTAACGTGGCCGCATATTCGGGATCTTCCTTGAGACCGGCGAACCATAAGTGAGTGTCCGGGCGGGCTTTCAGAACTGGAAGCATCGCCTCCAAGGTGCAGTGCTGCTGTTTGACCTCCGACAAACGTCCGACCTGTAGAATCAAGCAGTGGTTGTTCGGAACCGACAGAGCCTTGCGAATATGGATCCGCTCCGCGTCGCCGTAGGAGGAGGCCGACAATGCTATCCCATTCGGCACAACGAAGGACGGGATCTTGTCACCGAAACGTCTTCGATAATTTTGTTGCGCGCTCAGCGAAACGGTCACAATGGCGTCTGTCCGCGATTGCAACGCACGCTCTGTCAAGCATAACTTCCAGTCAGAATAATCGTCCTCGCTAGCGCAATGAAGCACAGATATAAAACGGGGACGGTTCGCACGGAAAACCAGCGCCGCACGACCGTAAAGCGCCGGCAGAACGGAATGCGCGAGAACAACATCTGGCTTGAACTCGCTCATAGCGTCATGAAAATTGCGGAGTCTGCCCAACCTGCTCTGAGGCGCCTCAGGGACAAACCACTCGATCGCTCCTGCGGGAGTAGCCGGTGCATCATCCAGAAAGGCATCATTGCTGGGATTGAATGATGCAACTCCGCATCGGACGCCTTGTCGGCTGTGCACTTCGCAGAGATTTCGCACCAGCACCTCGGCCCCAGACAAGCGCGGCGTGTGGATTAGGTGGAGAATTCTTAAACCAGCGGCATTCATCAGAGTAAATATCCTATACATGTTGAGCGCAGACACACGTCGCCGCTTTATTGAGCAGTCTCCTCGCAAGATGGCTTCGGGGTCCTTCTCAGGCGCAAAGTAATTAATTCCGCGACGTGTTTCAAATCCGCTAGAGAGGGCCACGCTGGAAGCCTGAAATTGCGACAGTTCATGACCAAAGAAAGAAAGCTGCCGAGCCCTAACGCCAAAATCGCTCCGAACGCCGCGGCCTGCGAAGACAATGCATGTCCGGCGATCGCAGCCAGTATTGGACTTCCGGCTGAAGTCACGAACGCGCCCCAAAAATTCCAGCCCAGCTTTGTAGTCGCGATTGCGACTAAATAGGATGGCGCGCCAACGATGTTGACGAACCAGGACAAGGACATGACGCAAGACAACGCTATGAATCTCTCATCAAAGCGACCGATCCAAAAGTAACCGATGAGAGGTGAAAGCATCGCGGCAGCAGCCATGGCCATGGCGCCGAATGCCACAATGGTTGCAAGCGATTGCCGATATAGGGGCTCCATGTTGACTGGAGCCAAATCGTTAATTTTAGTGAAAGCTGGCATCAGCACGGTTGTCGGCCCCACGACAATTTGTCGTGCTTGCAAGACCAATTTCTGCGCCATCTCATATAGCCCCAGGAGTTCCAAGCCGCCGAAAGCGGAAACAGCGAATTTGCTGAAAGGCTCATATAAAAAGGAGACTATAGAAAGTGCTTGAAGCTTTATCCCAAATTGCCAGAGTTCAGACAGCATAGATATGCTCCAGTGATACGAAGGGTTCACGAGGTAGCGTCCAAACATCATGCGCAGAACGATCAAATAACCTAGGGCTACAGCGACACAATATTGCGCAATCTGAGCCTCAGCAACCCCAACAAGGCCTCGCGACGGAACAAGCACCAGCGCAAGCGCGAGTTGCAACGCAAGGCAAAAAATCGCCAGTTTACTTTTTAAATCGGATCGTTGAACACCGACGAGAGCGCCCTGAACCACCCCGTTGAAATTCATCAGGAGAAAAGATGCCATCGCATAGGGAAGAAGTCCGCGCGCCTCGGCTAAGTGCTGCTCCTTCACTGCATACCGCAGCCCCTCCCATAGAGGCCCGAATACGGCGCAACCAAGCGTACCATAGAACACAAACGTTGAAAGCAGCGCAGTTATGAAGAAGTCGCTCATCCTCTGAGTGTTGCCACGCCCATGTGCGAGCGCGATGAAACGCCCAATCCCAGACCCGGCACCGGGGTCCACCAAACGCACAAGGGAGGTTGTAGCTAGTACGACGGACCAAAGGCCAAGCGCCTCGACACCTAAGCGCAATACTACGAGCCGATACAGCACAAACAGAAAAACTGCCGATGCGATTACTTCCGCAATCGCCCAGACAGTATTGCTTCGGAGATTAAGATCCAGATTCACAGGTCACCTAAACAGCGCCCTATCAAGGACGTCAAGACTGCGCGCCCTGGAAGCATCGGCCCGCGCGTTTGCGACTGGTAGCTTTGGTAAAGGATATGAAGCATTAGTCAATTTCTCGACGAGCGCGCTCGAATCCCCGAAAGGAACAGCGATATGAGGATAGTCGTAGGCCCGCGCAAGTTTTTCGATGAACGAGCCCTCCCGCACGATGATCGGACGCCCCAGTTGAACCGCACGGCCGAAGATGCCTGACCCCTGATCATAGTCGGGCGCATAGCAGCACCAGATGAAATCTGCGGCGGCGTAAGCCGAAAGCAGCTCCTGATCGTCTAGACGCCGATCCACAACACGGCCCCCGGCCTTAACAAACGTCTCTTTTTCGACGCGAACGTCCTCGGAAAACTCTCCAGCGGCGCAAAACAGAAAGCGTTCTCGGAGCGCCTCAGCTTGCCCCCAGCTCTTCGAAAAAAAATCGAAGCCCTTGGACCGCGCTTGCACACCCAACGACAATATGGTGCGTCGTCCTGGCGAAGAAAATTCACCGACCACGTTTGATCTCGGCTCCGGCGGGTCGAAAGCCGTTAAGTCCCACAGTTGCGGATCGTCGATCCAATCAGTGGCGATTTGCGAGAATCTCGGCTCGAGCGAAAAAGGGAGGATCGTTATGACCGAAACTCCTGGCAGGGAGGAAAGAACGCGGAGAACGAATCGTTTCACTCGCGCTTTGAAGTAGTCCCCGATCACGACTTCGCGCGGCCGGAAAAGCAGAGCGACGGTTCGCCGTCCGATCGCATAACGAAGCGTAGCCAAAGTCGCAAAAGCAACTGGCGCCTCCTCTAGCATCAAAAAGAATAGCGGTTGCGGAGAGACTGCAAGACTGCTCCAATCCGGCGGGATGGACCCTACTTCCGCCTGAGGCAAAAGCTTCTTGAAAAGTTCAAGATAAGCGGCCCGATGTCCGTGAAGGCCGTAGGTCACGAGCCGAACAGTCTGGGGGCGTAGCTTCGTCACCATTTGCGTTCTCGAAGGAGTAAAGCCACCTGCTTCGCCAGCGCTCGGTTCCCGGCCGAATTCAGATGAATGTGGTCACTGCGCAAGGATCGTGGTGGAACACCTTTGGCGACGTCGGACATGTCTTCCTTCGTTGGTTCGACTGTTGCTGTTCTCAGCGCATTCGTAAGGAGCCAAGATCGGACATCGAAATATGCGCTCGGGCTCTGATCTGCAAGAAACTCGTTAATATTGAGGATATTTCGTAGCTGCCCGGATGCCGCATCTTCGTCTTCGCTGTTGATTACTCCAAGTGACAGAGCGGGAACGCCCCTTTTTTTTGCCGCGGCTAGAATAGCTGCAAGATGAAGGCGAGCCGGTTGCGGATCACGGACGTCGTTCCGCCCGGCCCACAGGATCAAAATGCAACTTTCAACGGCTGACAAATCGACGGAGAACGTCATCTCGCCAGTCAGAAATTCAAATTCGGCGCTTCGCTGGGGAGCAAAAGAGAAGCCGTCCTTCCGCGACCAACGCAATCGCCCAGCCACGTCCCCGAGGTGCCCGATCAGCTCGGAATCAGCTCCTGCGAAGGGTAGTGTAGGCGGGAACACCTTGGAGAGAATCACCTCGTTCGAACGACGCTCGCCTACAACGACCCGAATTGGCGCGACTCCGGCTCTCGCCGCGATATCTCGCGAACTTTGTCCGCCGAAGCCGCCGTTCAACACTTGGTAGTCAGGAAGCCCCAAAGCAAGTTCCGACGCCAGCCCGGCTGCGAGACTATCGCCGAGCACCCAAACACATCTCGGCGTCGGCGCTGCAAGAGCGGGGTGTAATTCAAACAAGACAAATAGAACAAAAATTAGCATAGGCCGAAAGTATGCGTTTGATTTAAAAGGCACCAGATTCCGCATGGCAATGCCTAATGGCCACGCAACTTCCAGATATAATGCATTTTACGCCCCATCCCTCGCCCCCTAATAACAGCACCATAATCAATAATATTTGAATTGCTGGCTCTTTGCACAGCAAGAATTTTATTCAAACTGTCTTGCGATTCCGAAAGTGCTTCACTTTGTATCATTACCGACCCGGATTCAACTAGATATGGCGCTGCGCCGCGGGTCGCATCTACCAATTTCCCGTCGAAAACTACATTTTCGATCAGTCTATTATTATAAGGCGCGCCGGGCGCGACCTCCAGGGTATCCTTGACTGCGGGAAAGCGCGAGGCATAATTTGGCGCTTTAGATAGAGTGGATGCTAGTCTCTCCCGAAGACTCCGACCCGCTTCACTGTCGGCGGGTTGCCACGTCGAGCCGCGATCATCGATGGTCACCCCCGCCTTGAATGGCGACACGAACAAATTGCGCGCGACGAGGTTGTCCCGGCCGCCGCCGATCAGGATAGGGCGACTGAGGCGCGCGAACACGTTTCCGACTATCTCTGCTCCGCTGAACTGGTCGTCTAGATATACGCCGACGACCAGCGGCTTATCGCTCTTGTACGGCCCAATGTCATGAAAATAGTTTCCGACTATCCGATTGCCGCGCTCGACGAAACTGCGGCCCATATAGACGGCTCCACCGTCGTCGCTATCGCGCATCAAATCAGCGAATTCATTGTCTGTTACAACGTTATCATTGCCTGCTAGGATCAACCCGGCGTGGCTGCCGCCTCGGATCAGATTTCCTTTCGCCTCGATCCCGACGCCCCGCATCTCGATCGCCGGGCGATAAGTGAGACTCTCGAGACCAAATTTCTCGATGACGTTATTTTCCACAACATGACCCGACGGCGCCGCGTCAAAGAGATTGGCGCCCGAAATCGAAATCGCTGTTTCGGCCACGTCGCCAATCGCGCAGTTTTCTATGCGAACGTGCGCACCACCCGAGATCGAGATGGCCCCAGCGCCCGAGTGACCGATGAAACAGTTGCGGAAGGTCACATTACGGGAATCGCGAACCGTGACCACCGTTCCGAGCGTTTTTTCGAATGCCATATTTTCAAAAACGATATCATGCTCGCCTTCGAGTTCGATTAATGATGGCGCAACCACACGTTCAAGCGGCGCGTCGTCGTCATAGGGAATGAGCAACGCATTCCGACCATCCCTTTCGAGAACATATTCCCCGCGCTCGGAAAGCTCTGAAACGGCGTTGAACGCGAAAAACGGAAAGCGCGCCCTCGGATTCCCCGGCGCTACGAGCTTGTCTGCTCGAAATCGCGGTGACGCTCCGGGTTCGACTGCGACCACCGAACTGCTCTCATAGGCGTAGGTCGCCGTCCAGAAGGCGCCGATCCAAAGATTCGTCTCTCGCGCCCATTGCGGCGCCTTTTCTGATGGAACCGAAAAGATTACGCCGCCATCGGGCATTCGTGCAGCAGTGAGAACTTCGGTCCAGCCTTGCTTCGGCCAACGCGCGGGATGCAATCGACGAGCGCCTTGGTATAAATCAAAACCACTGTACGGTGCGCCCACATAGGAGCCGCGCCGAGCGATAGCCCACTGCCCATCCGCGCCAGAGAGGCTTGCGACACGCATATTATCGTGGGAAATGGCCGCCTGTGCTGCGAATTCCGGTAAGTCGCCCGGCTTCGCCGAGCGAGTCTCTATTTGAAAGGCGCCGACGAGAGAGGTGCCCTCTTCCGCGCCGCGAATGACGAGCAGGGCGTTTGTCGCTGAATCGGAAGCTGCTAGTCGAATGGGTTGCGCAAGCCGTATTTCACCGGGCGGAAGATTGATGACAATCGAGACTGCACCGGCGCGCCGTCTATCACGCGCCACCGCAAACGCGTCGTAGAGGTTTGAAACTGCAACCTCGCGCCGATTCAGCGCATTGCTTGCATCATAGATGGTGACATGAAACTGCGCATCATGCGCTTGAGCGGCAGTCGCCCCCGCGAGGAGCGCTAGACCGAAGCGAATGAACACACGCTTTTTCACTTCCCGCGTCCGCCCTCGGTTGAGAGGCGAAGCCGAACCGCTAAGCGTAAAGGTTCTTTGCAAAACTTAAACACGACGACGCTCGACGCCATTAAACCCGGCAGCATCCATCCACTGGCAATTGCTGACACCCCCAAAAATTCAGAGCCTGAACCAATGGAATGCCTGCTGTACAGATTTAACAACACCGCTGTCAGCGCCTCAAATAATTGATTTGCAGAAATAGCTATCACTTCACCTCCACATTACATCGTCGACTTCATACTATGCAAATTTTTATCACCATAAGCGGTATAGAACAGAATAATACAATAAAACGGCGCATCGCCAATCGGCTGAGAAGTGATGTATGTAATAATAAAAGGCAAAATCGCTATTAATTTAGCCTTTTTATTACTTGCGTACACAATTGATACATACCAATTTATTGCAGTAAAAAAAAGGCCGGGCACTCCAATTGCGCCCAATGAGGCAATAAGATTTATACCATCTGAAACACCGATAGCACGAGATGATGAATAAATTCCGATCCCGAATGGATTATCTAAAAATGTCTTAATGCCGTTGTCAATTCCGATTTTGCGATCAAAGTAGGAATCGTTATCCGCTTTTGACGCGAATCCAACTTGTTCATCCTCAATTGCAAATTTCGCAAGCATGGCCGCTGCAAATAAGAGGGCTATTGCGGACACAATCATCTGGAACCGGCTTTGACGAACGAGTAAGATTCCTCTAAGAGCCAACGTGACACCCAATAGGCCGAATCCGATTGTCGATTGCGTTGAAGCCAGACCGACGATCAACAATATAAATGTCGATGCCGAAAGCGGCGTGTCTACCTTTGGTGTCGTTGCGATTGCCCAACAGTAAAATGCCTGAGCGATTCCAGGCTCCCTAAAAAACACTAAGGCCCTCGGGAAAACAACGAATCCATAATCTTTCAAATCATATGCGAGTGTGAACGGAAAATACAAGTCTCCGGTATCAACGTATGTGGGCGAAGGAATGTTAAATAAATACAAACTATTAATGGACACGCCGATGGACATTATAAATGTAATTAAAGACGAAAGACCAAATAATGCCAAAAGTAGCCTGAGCAATTTAAAAAAAGAGTCATGCACCACCCTGCTTGAAAATGCCGCCCCAGCCCCAAATGATGTTAGAGCTATATTAATAACAGTGTATAAAGGATATGGCGACGAAACTCCATTAACAAACGAATGCACCGCAAGAAACGCCCACAACCATATATTTGAGATAGCAATTGGTATTGTGTGATGAAAATCGTCCTTTCGTAAACTTGGTACGACGATGACAAACATACCGATGGTGAAAATTAAAATTGATCCTAAAATATTAAACCTCTCCCCGAAATACGTCGGCCTTGTTAAAAAGCATGCGCCGATTAACAGCGTTCCAAATACTACTCCAAACACAGCGCTTTCATTTTTATATGATGACACCAAGACGTTATCCATTCACGTGATTGATAGCTGCTAGAGTTGCATGAAAAACATCAAATTGGTTTTCTAGCAGGCTTTGTGTGCAAGATTGATATCCAGTCGCTAGTGACTTAATTAGGTGTCAAATCTTTCTTAAGATATAAAACGCACAACTTGGCGCAATCTTCTTAAACCATCTGTCCCGATGATAATAGTAATTCCATGACATGGCTGCGCTCATGACTTTATCGATCGCGACGAATTTCGGATTTGAATAGGCATTGCCCCCCCCCAATAGATTTGCTAATCTCCCGGTCAATGGGAACATGCAGAACGCGCGTCGCTCAAATACGAAGCCCGCGTCGCTCAACGTCTTGTCTAGCCATTTCACAGGCAGGCCGCGCTCGTTTTTGGTCAAACCTACCCGAGGTTTGGTCCAGTCGCCCATCGTCGAGATGGGCTCTCTAAGGATAAAATGCGCATTCGTCGCGCTTACTCTTGATATCTCGTTAATTACACGTGTAGCATTTGGTATATGGTGAAGTACGCCGAGGCAAATTGTGAGATCTATTTCACCCGCACCGCAAGGAATTTCTCCCGTCATTGTCGGTTTGACATAGCGTGCCGATTTCCCGCCGATAGACCGTGACCACCATTTCTCTGCCGGCTCGACCGCTAAAAACTCATCGACATTGTCTGCAATCGGCGCGACATCGTCGCCACGAGCGCACCCGAGCGCCAATGCTCGCCGGTAATGGCGGCCCCGGATAGGTCGGTATCCATAATGTTCATTTAGCGCTGCATATTCATACACGTAATCGGAATCTTTAAAGAAAACGGAGTGCACGAGTTCGTAATATCCACGCTCTTCGTCAGCATGCCATTTTTCGATGTCACTTGGCGACAGATCGTCGCCGAATAACACATCCCCGCGAAGATAGGCATTATCGATCATTTAGACGCCCTTCTTTGGATCTAGAAAAAGTCGACGATCGATGAAAATGTGTCCTTTTCTTCATTGAAGCGCGTTCTGGCTTTGTGCGTGAGCTCTCCAAGCAAGTCGGTCGATAAGCCGTTGATAAAACTTTCCGCAGTCGAAACAAAGTCCGCGTCTCGCCTCACCATCAACCCCGCATCTCTGATCTGCTCGCCGATCGTACCCCTGTCATAGGCAATCACGGGCACGCCCCGCTCCAGCGCCTCAAAAATGACGAGGGGTTGTGCCTCATAGACGTACAGCGTCGGGAAAATGAATAGGTCGATCTCCGCGAAAAATGCCTTTTTCGCTGCCCCCTGCACGGGTCCGAGCCATCGAAGGCTATCTGCAAGCTGCTCACGCATCGCGTCGAAGCGCGGACGATCCTGCTCGTTCGCGAGCGGTCCTGCGAGTAGACCGAGGCAGGGCAACCCGGCTTTTCGCAGCGCCTTGAGAAGGTCGAGATAGATAAACAACCCTTTTTCCGTGGTCAGATTTGAGAGCATCCCTAGGATCAGCGGCGCGTCAGGCATCCGCTCGCGCGGCTTCCACGGTTCCGTTGGAATAAGCGCCGCGTTCGACAAGACGAGCGAATTAATCGGCCGACCATAACGCTCGGCAAGCGCTTTCGCCATGCCTGCGCTCAGCACGATGTGGGTCGCTCGCGACCCTGCGACGGCTAGCAGAGCGCGCATGAGTTGCCGTGTGCGGTCGATGTAGCCGTAGCTGTGATGGTGGACATAGAGCCGCATGCCGCAGGCGCGGACGACAGCAGCGATCAAAAGAACGTAAAGGACGCCGAGGCCACCGTCGCAACTCGTGTAAGCGAGCCATCCGCCCCTGCCAACTCGGATATAAAAGATACGGGCTAGCGCCTTCGCCACGCGCGCAATCCGAGACAGATGAAAGGTGAAACGACCTTTCGACCCAACGCCGGCGATATTCACAACGTCGAGGGGCTGTCGCTGGCTGATGCGCTCAGCGAGACGTGCGGTCGCCAAACTGTAGCCGGTGAGAGGAGGCGGGAACTGGCCGATGAATACGATCGGCGCTGGTAAATATTCTCTCATTGCGAAACCTTCCGGTCTCGCCGGCCTGTCACTTTCGCTGGATGGCCAAAAGCGACGGAGCCCTCGGGAATGCTTTTGAAGACCGTGCTGCGCGCGCCCACGACCGCGCCACGCCCCACCGTGACGCCTGGGCCGACGAAGACATCGCTTGCCACCCAGGCCTCGTCCTCGATCACGACGGGAGCGCTCTTATAGGGAAAGGCTATATCCGAATGATCATGTGCGGCGGAGCAAAGATAGGATCGTTGCGACACGACGGCGTTTGTTCCGATGATAATTTTTTCGAGGCTATAGAGTTCGACATGATCGCCGATCCATGAATAGTCGCCGATCTCTACCTTCCATGGATAGGTCACGCGCGCGCTCGGGCGGATCAGGACGCGTCGCCCAATGCGGCCCCCAAACAACCTCAACAACATTCGCCGCCACGCAAAGAAAGGCTGTGGCGACATCGAGAAAAGCGTGGCTTGCACGAGCTGCCATAGAACGACCACTAAAGCGCTTCGCCCACGAAACCCAGGAGGAACGTGAAAGCGAGTCAGATCTTGGAATTCAACTTCTGTATTCACGTTTACACGCAATAACGCCCCCCTGATCACGACAACAAACACCCGTTGCGGCGGCCAATAAATTATTCGGCAGCTTCGCGATCCCCAAAGTCAGCCGGCCAACATTAAAGCTTCATATTGCGGCAGCAACGTTCGTGCGCTCATGGTGTCCACAAGGCGCAATCCTCTTTCAACGCGTGCCGACCAATCGAGTTCGCGCGCAGCCAATATACCATCGGCGAGCGCTTCACTGTCTCCGGACGGCGTCACCAGCGCGATGTCCGAGAGCAGGTCATGCAATTCCGTATCGGGATCGGCTGTTGCGATGATAGGACGGCCGCTCGCCAACATCCCGCCGAGCTTGGATGGCAAGACGAGGTCGGCCGCCCCCTTCGACTGCGACAACACGTGCAAATCGGCGAGAGCGAGCAAGTCATTCATTCTCTCTACCGGTTGAATCGGTAGGAAGCGAACATTGGGCAGGTCGGCAGACTGTCGTTGCAGCGTTTCGCGCATCGGACCAGCGCCCGCGACGACGCAATATATATCATGTTCCGATGCGAGCCTTCGCGCCGCCGCGATCAGGACCTCCAGCGCCTGTTTGGGTCCCAGATTCCCCGCGTAGAGCACGACAAACGCGTTTGCAGGTAGCGCGAGCTCCTCACGAAAAGGACTGCAAGCCTTCGGCGCCGGAGAAATGGCCGTGGTGTCGACCCAATTGCGCAAGACCGATATTTTTCCCGGCGACAGTCGCTTGACGACCAGCGCCTCGTTCATCTTGTTGGAAATCGTAATAATTTTGTCGAACCCGTCCAGGAGCCAACGCTCGACGCCATTGGCCAGCTTCCGAACGGTGCCCCCTTTCAAGGGGCCGACTTCGAATGCAGCATCCACTTCGAGGTCTTGGACATGGAGCAGGCTACGCGCTCCGACGAGCTTTGCCGCCAGCAAGGCGACCGGCGCGGACATCAGCGTCGGTTCGATACAAATCACGACATCCGGTCGGAATAAAAGGATTCGCCACATGATCGCCGGCGCCGCAGCCACGGCGAAACTCAGCGGAGCCAGCAGTCGCCACAGACCTGGAGCCCCTGCCCTCAACGCGATCGGACATCGCGTCACTCGGATTGACCCCACGAACTCCGTTGCGTAGACGCCCGCGCGGTAAGGCGCGCGGACGAACCAGCCAGGATAGTGCGGTGGAGCGGTGACGACCTCGATCTCATGGCCCCTCGATTCGAGATACTGAGCCAACTCGGTGGTGTATTTTCCGCACCCAATCAATTCCGGCATGAAATTAATGGCGTGAATCAAGATTTTTTGGGCCGATTCCGTGCTTGTAACGCCACAACAGCACAGGCTGTTATTAAATCTCTCTTCGACTTCTATATCTGAATCCGCGTTCCTTTTAGAGGCCGGGCCAACTCCATTCATCTCGCTAGCTCGTTCATAGAACCAAAGGTAAAAATTTTGAAGCACCGTGTCCAGCTGCTGGATCATCGCAATTCGAACAGTCCAAAAATCCCTTGTCTTTCTCGACAAAAGGGAACGGACGGCGACCGCAGTGAGCTCACCTCAAGAACAGCTGCCGCACTTCGGGTGAATCTCTCGATTCGGCCCAAATCGAACACGGATTCGGACTGGCGCTCGCCGCCCCCGACTCCGATAAACTACAGTGGCTCCTTATAAGCGCCTATAGCCTGGCCGACAAGACAAAGGTCGTCTTCCCTTCGACGCACCGTTAACGGCAGTGCAAGCCCATGCTCCGAAAGAGAGTTCATTCTGTCTGCTCCAGCGAGCAACGCGCACGCCCCTGTCGGTATAAGCCGTCAGAACAATCGTGATGATCATCCACAGAACAACAATTCAGATCGTGGACGACCTCGCCAAGTTGACACTCGCTCCCATCGAGAGCATGAACACTATGATCACTTCCATCATTTCGAGCATCATGCATGGTTCCACCAACACTGTGAGCGCAGGAGGCATGATCACCGACACTGTGCCTCTCCGAACTGAGGCGCCGAGCCGAGCCGGCCCAAAGCGGGATCCCGCTAGAGGGACGCGAACTGATTTGGTTTCGAAATGCGTATGCTGATCAATCAGCATCCTTTTTGAAATACTTGTCGCCGTTGCGAGACTTTGCAGAAGTTGGCAGCGATGTCGGTGGGAGCGCTGCTCATCCGACCGGTTCAACCTGTTCTCGTCTGAGCTTTGCGCGGATATGTCCGCCCATAATTTCGAGCAGCACCTCTATGCGACCCGAGTCATCCAGGCGTTCGAGCAGGCCGAGCGCCTCGGAAAACGGACCGCTGATGAGCTTCACTTTTTGACCAAGCTGCAAATTATGTTCGAAGCGGAGCTGGCCGCGATTGTCGGATGATTGGATCAGCGTTTCGACGACACCGAGAGGCACAGGAAGCGGACGATCCTGGGCCATGAAAAGACTCGCTATCCCGATCGTGCCGTTGACACTGCGCCATCGGTCGTGATCGAGGTCGAGCGCCACGAAAATGTAGCGCGGAAATACAGGCGCGAGCACATTGCGCATTCGTCGCGCATGACGAACTGTTTTGATCCGCCTCGGCATGAAATGATGAAACCCCTGTGCTCCAAGGCGCTGCTCTACCGACGTCTCCTTATGCGGCAGCGTATGCGCCAGATACCAACGCTCGCCTGGAGCCAGTTCGACGTTTTCCCTGAGACCAGCCTTGTCGCCGCCGTCCATGCCGATTGCCCCACCAAAAATTTTCACGACTTGAACTTCATTCCGAACGCGAAGTAGCGACACGCAAGAAACGTCTCGACCCCGGAGGACTCGATCTCGATCATCATAGCCCGAGCCCAATTGCGCGGACCCAGGCGGAGCCCGCTGCGCCACGCACCCGCAGATCATTGACGATCGCTTCCCGAGTCGCTTCCGGCTTCGTCCCGAGAACAATCGCGAGTCGGCGGCGAATACGTTCATCAATTCGTCCATTCAGCTCGATCAACTGGCTGACGACCGAACGCTTCCCGTCCAGGGGAAGAAACTCCCAAATCACACTCGAGAACAAAACTCGACTTTCGATGATGCGCGCTTCATGCGGCGCGGTGACTTTCGACATCTCCAACGCCTCGAGCGTTCGTTCGAGAGGCGCGCCTTGCCGCCATCGAAATTTTGCGAGTTCCATCCACGCCTTTCCGGAAGTCGGAACCCGGTCGAGGAGACCGACGAGCCCGCTGGAAAAGCGATCGTCATCGCCCGAATTTCCAAGCAGCGTCGCTCTGAGATCGAGCAATCTCGTCGCGACGCCATCAATGTCTTGGAACGCCGCGAACTCGGCGAGCAGCTCTTCGTCGGCGCGCTGATGCGAAGCCTTGAGCTCCGAATGCGCCTTGGCTTCCATTTGCTTATCGAAGCGGTCGACGACCTGCTCCGCCTCTAGGAGGATGAAACCCTGTCGGATGAGCATTGCCGAAAGGCTGATCGCGCAGACGGACATTACAATCGAACGGAACCGCATGCCGCAGAGCTCAATTCTGGTAGTATTTCTTGTAATAGTGCCCATAGTACTGACTATAGGCCCCGTATCTCGGTGCCTGGCTCTCGTCCACTAGGCTCAAGGCGGCACCAGCGAGCTTATGCTGCTGCATAAAATATTGGATGTGTTCCGCCACGGTCTCTCGCGGAGTCATGCGCCACCTAACGGAAAAGACTACCTTATCGGCGAGGCTGGCCAAGACCTTCGCATCGATGACCGGACCGACCGGCGGTGAATCGACGACGATATAATCGAAGAGCTCACGAAGCTTTTCGATGAGCTGGCGCATGCGCTCCGACCCCAGAAGATCCGGCGGATTCTGCGATTTCGAACCGGCCGGCAAAATCGTGAGATCATCGAGACGGATGACAGCTTGTTCCAACGGAACGGCGCTCGTCAAGAAATCCACGAGTCCCGGCTTCGCCTCCGCGCCGAACTGCTTGCTGATGGATGGATGGCGCAGATCCCCGTCGATCAGCATGACTCGCATTCCCGCCTTCACAGCGGACCAGGCGAGCGACTGGGCGAGCGTCGACTTGCCTTCGCTCGGGAAGGAAGAGGTCACGAGGATCACCTTGGCCGGATTGTCGACGTCGGCCATTTGTATGCCGACCCTAATGTTTCGGATCGACTCGGCATAGCGTGAAAGTGGTTTAGCAACGACATAGCGCGCTGGCTCCAACACTTTCCCATCGACCTCACGGTCCTTGGCACTGAGCAACGGAAGCGACGCCAGCACGGGCGTCCCGAGCTTTTCCTCGATCTCACGCGACGAAAGGAAACCAGAATTCAGCATATCGAGAGCGACGGCGCCCCCGATGCCTATTAGAAGACCGACAACGCCAGCGAGAGCGAGAACGAGCCCTTTCTTTGGAAAGGAAGGCGCATTCGGCTTTATCGCGGGAGATATGACCCTGGCTTCATTTTCCTCGAATGTCGACTGCTCCTGGGTGATCTTGGCGCGCGACAGGAAATTTTCGAACAGCGTCTTGTTCGCGGCGTTGATCCGCTCGAGTTCACGCAGCCTCACCCCCACTCCGCCATCGATCCCAGTCTCTCCCGTGATCTGCTTCAAGCTCACATCGAGAGACTCCTCTCGCGATTTGGCGACTTCGAAGTCATTCTTCAAATTTACCAAAATGCGCTGCACCTCCGCGGCGATCGAGCGCTCTATGTCCCGCTTTTCTGAACGCGTGTTGATCAGCGAGGGATGCTGAACATCGTAACGCGCGATGAGATCGGCCTCCTTCCTCGCGACTTCGGCCTGTTGCTTTCGCAATTCGGCAATCACGGTCGAACGAACGACGTCTGGGATGGCCTGCAAATTGCCGCCCTTCTGCATCACTTGGGCTACTTGCTCATATTTGGCGCGCTTCTCGGCGGTTTCGGCGCGAGCGGCAATAAGCTTTCCATTCAGTTCCGACAGTTGCTGCTCAGAAATAGTGACCTTTGCGTCCGCATTGGTTGTGACGAGGTTATGCGCCTTGCGGAAGTCGGCGACCGCCTCCTCCGATAGTCGCAGCGTTTCGCGCAGCGACTCCATACGTTCGGCCAGCCAGCTGGAAGCGCGCTTGGCGGCGTCATAGCGTGCGTCAAGCCGATCGACGACGAAGGCGTCGGCGACGGCATTGGTCAAACGGACCGCCTTTACCGGATCCTCGGACGTAACGGAAATCGAGAGGACGAAGGTCCTGTTCACCCGCTGGACATCTAGCGCTTCGCGCAGTCGCTTAATGGAAGCCAGGACATCCGGCGGTATCTCGCCGGCTTGAGGGTCGACTTTGCCTGCCGGCTCAGACGACGAAAAAAGCCCTGTCAGGAAACCGAAGAGCCCCAATTTTTGCGATTGTCCGAACTCCTTATCCAGCGTCAGCTTTTCCTTCTCGACCACTCGTCGAAGCAGGTTGATCGACTGGATGACCGAGACCTGACTGTCGACATTGGAGGTCTCAAGATTGAGTTCCGGTAGGATTTGCTCCGCGCCGAAGATTTTCTCTTTCCGCGGCTCGAGAAGGATTTGCGCAGTCGCCGTGAAACGCGGCGTGACCATCAGCAGCGCGAGGAAGGCCACCGCCATCACGACAATGGCCGTGGCGACGACCACCTTCCAGCGGCGCCAGAAAAAGTCCTGCAATTGGCGCAGATCGATGGCGTCGCTCTCTCCGCCATCCGTGTTCACTTGCATCAACGCCTTGGAAATCTGGCCATGCATCAATCGAATGTCCCTTTGGGGCCAAAGCACAGGTTTAGATGTTTCAAGTAACTAGCATATCCGCCGAGGATTGCGAAGCGGTTCGCGCGCGAAACCGCCTCAGCGATCGGTCGCGACCGATCCGCTCCACGATTGAGCGACCCCGGCCCCCAGCAGCGCGACCCAGGTCAAGGAGACCGCCTGCATTTGCATACTGAAATCCACAAAGGCGTGCAGCGCGACAACAACTGTGGCGGCGCTGGCGACAAGCGGAGCGGACGCCGCCCTACGTCTTGCGATCACGCCCAGAACGCAGCGCACGAACAGAACGCCCAGGCCGAGAAAGAGAAGAACAGCGACGGGAACGCCCAGGCCTTGCAGGGCTTCGAGATAGCTGTTGTGGACCATATCCCAGACGCCGAAAGGACCGATGGTCCCGTCCCGATACATCGGGAACACTTCCGAAAACGTGCCGTCGCCGAAGCCGAACAGTGGCGAGTCGAGGATCGAACGCCATGTCAAGCCGTAGACGGCCAGACGGTCATCCGAGGCAAAACCTTGGATAGAAAGACGATCGGCTAGGAAATCACCGTAATTGAACAGCGCGACGCCCATAGCGAGGCCGCCGATCAGCAGGCCGAAACCCGCTCCTATTGCGTTCTTACGTCCGCGAACGCCAGCGAGCACGAGGATCGTCAGCAGTCCGCCGAGGCTCGCCGACACTCCGCCGCGCGACCCCGTCAGGACGAGCGCCGTTCCGATGACCAGAACAACGGCGATCCACAGCGCCCCTCCTGCGACGGTTAGCGCCAACAGTCCGGCGAGGCGACGCGAGATTGCCGCGGCCTTCCCCTCCCCCCGGGAAATATAGAAGTTCAATAGGATCCCGAGGGCGCTCATCAAGCCGAGGCCCGCATAGGTCGCATAGCTGTTGCGGTTCACGAAGGTCGAGGTGAGGGAATCATTGTAGGTGACCTTGTCGAACCACAAGATCGTGTTCGGAAAGACGAAAAATGAGACGATTCCATAGGCTGCGTATGCCGCCCCCGCCAGCGCCAGGAAACGGACGAGCGATTGCGCCCGCGCCGAGGAGCGGCAGAGTTGGAGGGCCAACCAGAAAGCCGCGCAGCAGGTGAGGAAACGTGTCGCCGCGAGAACTGTGGCGTCCCGATTGACCGTGATGCTTCCCGCAATGTCGCGCCCCGAGGCCTCGCGCGCCATTTGCCAGATCGGATTGTGATAGCCGGCCGGGATCCAATGGGCGATCTGGATCAGCGTCCATCCGAAAACGACCAAGCAGGCCGTCGCCGGAAACCAGACTCGGTGGAGCGCGACAGGATGGCGTCGCCCGGAAACAATTCGAACCAGCTCGAATGCGATCACCAACCCGCCGAACCAGATCGCATTGACGCCCCATGCCAATGAGCGATCGGAACCGAACCAGAATGGCGTCCAGCCTAGAGCGGCGAGAAAGAGAAAGAAGATAAGGTTGTCCAGCGTCGCCGAGACGCGCGACAGACGCCGTTCGGATTCTCTCGGAGCCGCGGTTTCTGGCGATGCTTCTTCGCTGTCGCCCTCTTCGGGGGAAGGCGCGAGCCAAGGGGTTCTCTCGCTTCGAGCCCTGCCGTGCTGGACAGAAATTTTACGATCGTGCCGATCCCGCATTTCGCTTCCAACGCAACGGCTCGATCAAAGACACGATCGACCGCAACTATTTGCCGTTCAATTCTATTTGAACGAGCAATATCGCAAAGGTCGAGCTGATACAACCTGGATTCGGGCGCGATGGCGACATGAAAAGCGCTCTGACTTTTCGGAAATCGGCCAATCGACATACACTCCTCTCTCGCGGAAAAGTCGCGGCGTCGCGAGAGAGGGCGCGACGCCGCGTCTTGCCGAGCCAGGGTCCTCGGCGAATGCCCCCGCCCCCTATGCGCAGGCGCGGATGCCGAGGCCGATCGCCTCGCGGCCGGACATGTCGGTGAAGGCTAGACTTTCCAGTGCCTGATTACGCCGCACCCAGGCCTGGATCGCCGGCGGATAGACGCTCATCATAATCGTATTGCCTCCCCAGGACGTCTCCCCCTCGCTCGTCCGCGCCGAATGGAAGCGCAGCGTCGCCTCCGGCGAAACGCAGGCATGGCGCGCGCCGAGCTTCATCGTGCAGGCCGATGCGCAGTAGCCGTCGATGGCGACGGTCCGCCGCGTCACATTGGCCGAGCGGACCTGCTCATAATAGTCGAGCGCATTGCCGCCGCGGTCATAGCTCGAATAATCGGCACGCGGCGTATAGCCGCCAGCGAGATCGGCGCGGCGGGAATAGCCGTAGCGGCTCGAGCTGGCCGCCCGGCTCGAATAGCCATTGTCGAAGGAGCCGAACAGATCGGAGAAGAGATCGGCCTTGGCGGGCGCCGAAGTGAAGGCGGCGAAGCCGGCGAGGCCGAGAATAGCGGCGCGCTTGGCGATGCGGGGAGTGATGAAGGCGCCGAGCGAAGCGGAGAACATGGGTCTGATCCTCTCTCTAGTCAGATGAGGCGGCCCTTGGAATGGTGGGGCGCGGCCTCTTCGGTGAGGATCAATTTGACGGCGACGCTCTAACGGCCATTAAGCCGCAGTAATGCAACTCGAGCGGCATCGGCAAGGAAATGGAAACCATATGCCGGAGAGCCCTGGCAACATATTGAATATAATTCGATTATAAGACCATTTACCAAGCGGCCGCAGGGAATTCTCAACCATCTCGTCCGAAAGATTTTCCGCAAAATCGCGTAATCGAGAGGATTTCGCTCCTGCGGCGCCTGCGGACAACAGCCAGCGGATTGTCTGAATCGGCCGTTTACCATGCCTAATCGAACCGCCTTGACCAAAAGACCCGGGCTCGAAATGCTTCACAACATTCGCTCGACTGATCGAGCGAGCGGCCGTCGCAGGGAGTTCCAGCTCCCGAACGACGGCCTGACCACATTGATCGAGGAAGGATCAAACATGGCTATCGACGTCACTATCATGCCGCCGTCCCCGGCGGAATCCCCGCGCGCGACGAGCGAGCGAGCGCCCTCCCCTAGCCCGTTCCAGGCCCGAAAGCTTCGCGCCGGCTGATCGCCTGCGCCTGCGCTCCGAACCGGAACATCGACGCCGATTGTCGCTGGCGCTTGGCGCCGCCTCGGCGAGCTACGGGAGTTTTTGCTTTGAATCTCAACATTAAGACACGCCTCCGCCCGACCGAGGCCGCTCCAGACCTCTTCAAATTCAAGCTCGTGTGCTTTGGAAACGATGGCCCGACGGCCATTTTGTGCGATCGATCCGACCTGTCGACGCTCTGCCGCAGGCTACCAACGCGGACGGCGGCGTTCTACACGCTGATCGGCTCGCATGCGACGACGCCCATATTGCGACCGGGCGAAACCTGTGACGTCGAAGGACGCATGCGCACGCATCTCCACGACGCCCAACTTCACTGGTTCGATCGAGCGCTGATCGTCTATGGCCCGGCGATCGACAAGTCACGCGCGCTCGCTCTGCAATATTTCGCGCATGAGCGCTTATTGAAGCTCGGACGCTGCCGGCTGGGTTCCGGCGCCGACGCCGAGTCGCCGGCGCGCTCCGTGCTGACGAAATCCCGCCCCCTCTATGAGCAAATGCGCCTGCTGGTCGGCGCGCTCGGCGAGGATTGGTTCGAGGATCATGACGTCGCAACTCGCGAGGAAGACGATCCGCTGGCGCCCTATGAAGTGCCCGATGACGCCGAACGCGTCACCGTCTTCGAGAAAGGCGCCTACCGAGCGGCGGCCGCCCTCGTCGACGGCGATTGGGTTCTGCTCGCGGGCTCGGAAATCCGCGACAGGACGCAACCGTCGGCGCGACGCTCCGACATCACGACCCGGGTGAAGCTCCTCCGCTCCGGCTTGCTGAAGCCGTCTCCCGATCATCCGGGCGCGATGGTGCTGCTCTGCGACCTGCGCGTGACCTCGCTCGACGCGGCGGGCAAATTCATCGTCGGCAATAGATCGTCGCTTACGCGCTTCTGGCGCGATGTGGGTGAAGCGTCTCCGCGCCGCCTCCCCCTGTTCTGACGCAGCGCGCGGGCGTCCGCCGCTATCGACGCCCGCGCGCCCCCTTCCCTCGCGAGACCCGCGCGCCTGCAAATGGCGCGAACGAAGGAATTTTGCCATGAGCAGGAAGAAGCTCGCCGCCGCGCTCCGATCGACGTCGATCGACGACGACGGTTCCTATGATGCGCAAAGCGATCGTTTCGGAAATCTGTTGGATGGCCGGCCGTCGACTGCGGATGAGCTGGCGAAAGCCTGCCTCGACGCGGCTTTGACGCAGCGGCTGCGAAAACGCATCCGGCGCGGCGACACATTCACACTCATTATAAAGGCGCCGGGCGCCGATTGGATCGCGCCCCTCGCCGAGGCGGCCAGGCGGCTCGTCACGGATGCGGAGATTTTCACCGATGGCGGCGGCTCCAAAACTGCGAAGCGGCCGCACACGGCCGGCGCCGACATCGCCGAGGCGCTGTCCGAGGGGCGATGCGCAATCGGCGTCTCCCAGGAACCGGAGCGATTTCTGCCGGCTACGCTTCTGACCGTCGCCGATGCGCATCTCACCGTCGCGCCGCCGGATGGCGCCGTTCTGCGCCGGGTCTTTCACATCTTGCGCGGCCGCCGGCTGCGTGGGCCAATTCCGCCTGGCGCCGCCGACGGCCTGAGCTTTTCAGAAATCGTCGCCGCATTCCGACCGGATGTCGGCGCCGTGCAATTGCTGGAAAATCTCGCCTCCTTCGCCGCGGCGAAGGCCCGCGCCGGCGCGGCGGAGGATACGCCAAGCTTGGAGGAGCTGCCCGGCTATGATGGACCGGCGCGCGAGTGGGCGCTCAGCCTCGTCGCGGATGTCGCCGCTTGGCGCGCGAAAAAGCTGCCTTGGCGCGCCATCGCCGCTTCCATCGTGCTCAGCGGTCCGCCTGGAACCGGCAAGACGCTGCTCGCGCGGGCCATCGCCAGAACCCTCGATGTCCCCATCGTGTCGACCTCCTGCGGCGCCTGGTTCACGACGCGCGACGGCAATCTCGGCGACGTCATTCAAGCTGCGCAGGCGGACTTCGACGCCGCCCGCGCGCAGCGTCCGACCTTGCTGTTCATCGACGAGCTGGACGGAATTCCCGATCGCCGCAATCTGTCGTCGCGCGGGCGCGACTGGTGGCAGCCGATCGTCAATTTCGTGCTGACGCTCCTCGACGGGGCGACGACGCCGCGCGAGGGGATCATCGTCATCGGGGCGACCAATCATCCCGAATCTCTCGATCCGGCGCTCATCCGGCCCGGACGCTTCGACCGCATCATCCCGCTGGCGGCGCCGGACGCCGCCGCGCTCGGGCGCGTGCTGCGCTATCATCTCGACGCGCAGCTCGCCGACGCCGATCTCGAGGCCGTCGCTCGTCTCGCGCCGGGCTCCACCCCTGCCGACGCCGCCGGCTGGGCCAAGGCGGCGACGAGCCGCGCCCGCGCGGCCGGACGGGCGCTGGAGATCGACGACCTCGTCGCCGTCGTCGCGCCCGAGGACGACCGGTCGCCGGAGGATCTGCGGATCGCCGCGATCCACGAGGCCGGGCATGTCGTCGCGCATCTCGCCGCCGGCCGCGAAGTCACGCAGGTCTCGCTGATCGCGCGCGGAGAATCTGGCGGACGCACGATTGCGCATGCGCCGACCATCGCGCCGAGGCGGCGGGATATAGACGACATCGTCCTCGCCTTGCTGGCCGGGCGCGCCGCCGAGCAGGAACTGTTCGGCGAGGCGTCCGCCGGCGCCGTCGGCGATCTCGCCCAGGCGACGCGGCTGCTCGCCGAGGCGCGTGCGCGGCAAGGGCTCGGCGACAGCCTCCTCCACCGCGGCGAGCCGATCGAGACGTTGCTGGCGAGCGACCGCGCGCTTCGCGCCGCCGTCGAGCGGGACCTCGTCCGTATTTATGACCGCGCGCTCGACCTCATTCGCGAGCGGCGCGACGCCGTGCTCGTGATCGCCGACCGATTGCAGGAGAGGCGATGTCTCACCGGAGCGGAAGCGGAGACGGCGCTCTTACGCCCGAATGGCCCGTGAGCATGTCGGCGCCTCGAGAGGTCGACACGGACCGATCGGCCGACTGACGGCGTCGACTCTCGAGGCGCGGCGCCGGGCTGCGACACCATCGATCCCCGCCCTATTGCCCTGCCCACAAGAGTGGTCCAAAATGCGCTCATCGCCGGATTTTGGGCGCTGCGAATATCTTGGAATTTCAGGGTTTTCCAGAGTGTGGCTGAGGATCCAGGTTCCTCGGCCGCGCCCCACCGGCCCGGCCCTGCAGAACCCTACTCGAAGGTCACGCTCAACCCGTGGCGCTCGAGTTCTTCCTCTATCGCTTCCAGAATCGACTGCAGCTCGACGATGTCGATGGGGATTTCCTGGTCGGGGGCGTCCCAATGGTCGATATCGTCGAGGCGGATGAAGAAATCCGTGTCCTCCTCTGCGTCGGGGGGCGGCGCGCTATTGGCGATGGTCAGCACATGGCCGCTGGAGAGGACGCGAATCGCGCCTTCCGTCATCTCGATCTGGATCGATTTGCGCCGCGCCATGTCGATGCTCCCGCTTCAGCTCACTCTACGATCAAACCGGCCCGTACCGCCACCTTTCGCATCAAGGTCGGCAGCCCTTCCTCGGAAAGGCGCGCCAATGGCGTCCAGCGGCCGTTCTCGATATGGGGCGGCGGCGCCGGAAGCGTCGCGGCGAATATGGTCAGCCGCAGCGAAAAATGCGTGAACACATGCTCGACCTCCCCCGGCAGCGCGCGCCAGCGCGCCGCGGCGGGCGCATGGGCGTGAGCGCGGGAGGGGTCGAAATCGACGCGAAAGGGCGTCGAGGGAAATTCGCTCATGCCGCCGAGCAGGCCGCGCGGCGGCCGCGTGCGCAGCAGGGCCGCGCCGCCGCAGGTGAGGACGAAAGCCGCGCCGCGCCGCAGCGGCTTCTCGAGCTTTTGCGCCTTGACCGGGAAACGCTCGGTCTCCCCGCGCCGCGCCGCCTCGCAGGCGGAAGCAAAAGGGCAGAGATCGCAGCGCGGCCCGCGCGGCGTGCAGACCGTCGCGCCGAGATCCATCAGCGCCTGGGTGAAATCGCCAGAGCGTGAGGCGGGAAGCAGCGTCTGCGCCGTCTCGCGCAATTCGCGCTTGGCCTCGCGGATCGGCCTGTCGATGGCGAAGAGCCGGGCGACGACGCGCTCGACATTGCCATCGACGGCGACGCAGGGCGCATCGAAGGCGATGGCCGCCACCGCCGCCGCCGTATAGGGGCCGACGCCCGGCAGCGAGAGAAGATCCTCCTCCTCCCGCGGGAAAACCCCGCCGCGCTCGAAAGCCACCTGCTGCGCGCAGGCGTGGAGATTGCGCGCGCGGGCGTAATAGCCGAGGCCGGCCCAGGCTTTCATCACCTCCTCCAGCGGCGCGGCGGCGAGCGCCTCGACGCTCGGCCAACGCACGAGAAAAGCGTGGAAATAGGGTTTGACCGCCTCCACCGTCGTTTGCTGCAGCATGATCTCCGACAGCCAGACGGCGTAAGGGTCGGCCCGCTCGCCGGGCGCGGCGCGCCAGGGCAGATCGCGGCGACGACGGTCGTACCAGGAGAGCAAATCGGACAGCAGCGCACGCGGAGCGGGCCGCGGCGGCGATTTTGCGGGCGACCTTGCGGCCGACGACTTGGCGGGGGCTCTCGGCATGGGCTAACCTGTCCATAACGAGATCGGAGCCGATCGCGCAAGGAGAGAGCATGACCGACGCGGCGACCGGGCGCTCGAAATCACGGCGATCCCGCCTCATCGGCGAATTCCTCGACAAGACGCTCGATCCTCTGGCCGCGCGCCAGGGCTTCAGCGAAAGCTCGCTGCTGCTGCGCTGGGAGGCGATCGTCGGCGCACGCGTCGCCGCCATATGCGAGCCAGTGAAGCTGCAATGGCCGCCGCGGGCCAAAAGGCGCCCGGCCGACGAGAACCAAGCTGGCGCCAAAAACCGCCCCGCCGAGAAGAGAGACGAGCCCGCGACTCTGGCGCTGCGCGTCGAGCCGGGCTTCGGCCTCGACATTCAGCATATGAGCGCCGCCATCATCGAGCGCGTGAACACGCATCTCGGCTGGCGCTGCGTCGCCAAGATCACTATGAAGCAGGAGCCGCTCGCCCCCCGCCGCGTCCGGCCGACGAAGCCGCCGGTCGATCTCGCCGCGCGCCGACAGGCGGAAGCAGTGACCGAAGGCGTCGCCGACGAGAGGCTGCGGGCCGCGCTGGTGGCGCTGGGCGAGCGCGCGCTCGCCAAGCCCGCCCGCTGATCATTGGATGATCCAATAAGCATCCGGATCGCCGCGCATATGCACCTTCACCAGCCGGCTGAAGGGCGGGACCACCTCGACGATGATATCGCCGCCGAGCACGCGGCAATCCTTGCTCTTCAAGCCACGGCGGATGATCTCGCGCGCCGCCTCGAGATCATATTGATCGGCGAGATCGACGACGCGCTGCATATCCGCGCGCTCCTTGCAGCCGGCATAGCCCGGAAAGCCTTCATAGATGACGGCGACCTCGATGGCCGCCGCGGGCGCGAGCAGAAAAGGCGCGAGCGCCGCGCCGAGAATGAAAGAGAGCTTCATATTCGTCTCCGCTGAAAAGAAAGGCTCGCCGGCAGGGGACGCGCACGCTTTTAAAAAAGACGATTGGAAATCGATCATCGACGCCAGGGCGAATCACTGCGCGCCATGGTCGCTCATTCGGCGGCAAAATTCCGCTGTGGATTTATCGAAATCGCTCGACCGCGTAGGGCGCCGGATCGGTGAAGGGCCTCTCCCCGGTCATCATCTCGGCGAGCAGCCGACCGCTCACCGGGCCGAGCGTGAAGCCATGATGCTGATGGCCGAAATCGAACCAGAGGCCCTGATGGCGGGGCGCCTTGCCGATGATCGGCAGCATGTCCGGGAAGCAGGGGCGGCAGCCCATCCAGGGCTTGGGGTCGAGCCGCTCGCCGAGCGGGAACAGCGTGCGGGCGAGAAGCTCGTCCTTATCCACCTGCACCGGCGTGGGCTTGGCGTCGCGGCGGGCGAATTCGGCGCCGGTGGTGAGGCGCACGCCGCGCGTCATCGGCGCCAGCACATAGCCATTGTCGGCGTCGAGAACCGGATGGAAGAGCCGCGCGCCCTCCTTGGTTCCGTAATGCATGTGATAGCCGCGCTTGACCGCGAAGGGCAGATCATAGCCCAGCGGACGGAAAATCTGGTCCGACCAGGGGCCGAGCGCGACGACGATGTCGCGGACGATCAGCGCGCCGTCATGCGTGGGCGCGCTCCAATGTCCGTCGCGCGTCTGCTCGAGCGCGCGCACATCGCCGGCGAGGAAACGCCCGCCGCGGCGCTGGAACAGCGCGGCATAGGCCTGCGCGACGGCGCAAGGGTCCGCGACCGAGGCCGTGTCGCGAAAATGCACGGCGCCGACGACGGGCGCTATGTCGGGCTCCAGCGCCGATAGGCCGGCCGCGTCCAGCTCCTCGACGCGCAGCGAAAAATCGCGCAGCCGCGCGGCGTCGACGAGCCCTTTGGCGAGGCTCTTCTCGCTGCGATAGAGCTTGATCCATCCGGTGCGGCGCACGATGTCGCCGGCGCCCGAAAGCTGGATCAGCGCGTCATGTTCCTCGAGACAGCGCTCGACCAGCGGCAGCGCGTCCAGAGCGTGGCGCTTGGCGCGCTCCGGCGAGCTTTCGCGGAAATAGCGCCACAGCCAGGGCGCGACGCTCGGCAGGGCCGAGAAATGATAATGCGCCTGCGGCGAGAGATTGAGCGCATAGCGCAACAGATCGCCGAAGTCCCGCGGGAAGAGATAAGGGAAGATGGAGGCGCGCTCGATGAGCCCGGCGTTGCCGAAGCTGGTCTCGAGCCCGGCCGCGCCATGCCGGTCGACAAGAACGACGTCTCGCCCCCGCGCCTGCAGATGCAGGGCGGCCGAGACTCCGACCATTCCCGCGCCCAGCACGGCGACATCGGCGGTCTGCTGCATAAGGTCCTCCGGGCGAACATATTCTAAAAGCGGAATATGGCGGCGCGGGCGGGCGAACGCCAGCGCAGGCGTTGGCTCATCCGCAGCAATATTTCGGCCAGAAAGGGTGTCTCGTATTCCGGCGGCGCGACCGGCGAAGGCCGCTCAAATGACCTCGATGAGGCTTTCGCCTCGCTCCAGCGCCGCCAAAATCTCGGGAAGCATCGTCTCGAACCAGGCCAGAAGCTCGCGCTTCCGCGTATTCGGAACGCGCACCCAGACGATTGGCGGACCGCCCCCCTCGAGCGCTTTCCGCTGCGCAAAATCCTCGTCTTTGGAGATAACGACGGCGGAGATAACGGCCCACTGCCGCACGGGCATAGCTCCAGATCGAACTGTCGCTGGCGTCGCCGAGACCGACGTCCCCGACGTGCTCGGCGTCATGTCCCGCCGCGGAGAGCCAGCGCGCGAGCGCTGGCGGCAGTTGCGCATCGACGAGAAAGCGCATCAGGCGACGCGCAAGATCGGATGATCGCTCTGGCGCGCGGCGAATTCGAGGACCGCGGCGATATCCGACGCCTCGAGCAGCGGATAATCCTCGAGAATCTCCTCATTCGAGGCCCCCGCCGCGAGAAGGTCGAGAACGTCTTTGACGCGAATGCGCAGCGAGCGGATACAAGGGCGTCCGCCGCATTGCTGCGGGTCGACAGTGATGCGCTCGAGCTGGCTCATTTCGACCTCCGGTTCCCTTTCAATATATCGCGAGGTTCGCTCGGGGTCACCCAGGCCTTCGTCTGGAACGCCAGCCTCCGCATCGCGCCTTGCTGTCTTTAGGACCTATTCACCACGAACACAGGAAGCGGAGCCGGGCCGCCCCCTTCACTCTGCTCACGGAAGGGCCTAAACGATCCTCTTCCCGCAGACCCGGCTGCGCCGAGACTTTTCCAAAGGACGCCCGAGCCCATGATCCCCCGCTATTCCCGCCCCGAGATGACGAAGATTTGGGAGCCGCAGACGCGCTTTCGCATCTGGTTCGAGATCGAGGCCTATGCCTGCGACGCGCTCGCCGAAATCGGCGTCATCCCCAAGGAGAGCGCCAAGGCGATCTGGGACAAGGCGGATTTCGTCACTTTCGACGTCGCCCGCATCGACGAGATCGAGCGCGTGACCAAGCATGACGTCATCGCCTTTTTGACCCATCTCGGCGAGTTCATCGGCCCGGATTCGCGCTTCGTGCATCAGGGCATGACCAGCTCCGACGTGCTCGACACCTGCCTCGCCGTGCAATTGGCGCGCGCCGCCGATCTCTTGATCGCCGATGTCGATGGATTGCTCGCCGCGATAAAGCGCCGCGCGCTGGAGCATAAATATACGCCGACGATCGGCCGCTCGCATGGCATTCACGCCGAGCCGACGACCTTCGGCTTGAAGCTCGCGCAAGCCTATGCCGAATTCACGCGTTCGCGCGAGCGGCTCGTCGCCGCGCGCAAGGAGGTCGCGACCTGCGCCATCTCCGGCGCCGTCGGCACTTTCGCCAATGTCGATCCGCGCGTCGAGGAGCATGTCGCCAAGCAGCTCGGCCTCGCGGTGGAGCCCGTCTCCACGCAGGTCATTCCGCGCGACCGTCACGCCGCCTTTTTCGCGACGCTCGGCGTCGTCGCCTCATCGGTGGAGCGGCTGGCGATCGAGATCCGCCATTTGCAGCGCACGGAGGTGCTGGAGGCGGAGGAATATTTCTCGGCCGGGCAGAAGGGCTCTTCCGCCATGCCGCATAAGCGCAATCCGGTGCTCACTGAAAATCTCACCGGCCTCGCGCGTCTGGTGCGCGGCATGGTGACGCCGGCGCTGGAGAATGTCGCGCTGTGGCATGAGCGCGACATCTCGCACTCTTCCGTCGAGCGCAATATCGGCCCCGATGCGACAGTGACGCTCGACTTCGCGCTCTCGCGTCTGACCAGCGTCATCGATCAGCTCATGATCTATCCCGAAAATATGCAGAAGAATCTCGACCGCCTCGGCGGGCTCGTGCATTCGCAGCGCGTGCTGCTGGCGCTGACGCAAAAGGGCGTCTCACGCGAGGACGCTTATTCGCTGGTGCAGCGCAACGCCATGCCGGTGTGGCGCGGCGAAGGCGAGTTCCGCAAGCTGCTCGGCGCCGACGCCGAGGTGAGCGCGAAGCTCTCGCCCGCGGAGCTCGATGAATTGTTCGATCTCGCCTATCACTTCAAGCATGTCGACACGATCTTCGATCGCGTCTTCGGCAAGGCGTGACGCTGCTCGCGGACGCTCGCTCCGCATAACCCGACAATCACCTCGCGTCATCGCGAGCGGAGCGAAGCGATCCAGAGCCATGGGGGCGGCTCCTGGATTGCTTCGTCGCTACGCTCCTCGCAATGACGGCGAACCGATCGTCCGGAAAAGCCTTCCGGCTCGCGCGCTCCGCCCGACCTACGCTGCGCTCACGCCACCGTCTGCTTGCCATTCTCGTCGAACAGCACCTCGGTCTCGTCCTCGCCCATCAGAATGAGCGCGCGGGCGAGACCGCCCTCGGCGCGATATTCGTAAGCGTGGCGCAGCTCCACCTCGCCATAGACCATCTTCTCGCACAGAAGCAGACGCTCGGCCTCGTCATAGCGGGCGCGAAAGAATGTGTTGCGATTGTTGAGGTCGTTCGGATCGAGCGGCGACGTCAATTTGAGCGGCAGGCTCACGCCGCTATAGGTAAGGAAATAGTAATAACCGTCACTGTCCGCTTGCATGCGTTTGTCTCCCGTCGGACCGGCATTGGCGCTCCCGCCGGCCTCGTCGGAGCGATTGCGTAGCGCGCCCGGCGAAAAAAGAAAACCGCCTCGCTGCGACCAATTCTGCGCTTGACGAAATTCAGAATCGAGATCACCATTTCATCATCGCGTCACAGGGGGCCGCGGGAAACGGCGACGAGCCGCAAACCGAGGCGAACCGATCGAGCGGGACCTCGAGGGATGAGAACGCGATGGGCGGGCCGGCGTGGCAACGCACGCAGGCCTCGAGTCGAGCGATACATGCGAGAGGAGCATGACGCCACCGGGTCACACCGTTTGACCTCAGCCGAGGTCGAAGGCGCAGCGAAGAAATCGAGCGCAGGTTTCCTCGGGCGCCGACATTCGTGACATCCCGACGGGCGGCGAAACGCGAAGGCCAAGCGCGACGCCTCCCAATCTTCCGAATCTGGAGCTTTCCGGAGATTTCGCATTCTGCGAAACAAGCGGCCCCGCCAGCCTCAGCGCTGCGGGGCCATCTCATGTCTTCCCCCTCCCGCCGAAATCATTTGTAATTCGTCCGCATTTTCGCTAGCGCCTGCCTGCGGCGCAGCGTCGCGGAGGCGTCGATTTGAAAATCGTCATCGTCGATGAGAGTCCGGTGCGGGCTGCGATCCTCGAGGATGGATTGCGCGAGGCCGGCTTCACCAATGTCGAGCGCATCGGCGAAATGCGCAGCCTGCTCGCGCGCATCTATGCGATCGACCCGGACGTCATCCTCATCGATCTCGAAAATCCGAGCCGCGACATATTGGAGCAGATGTTCCAAGTGAGCCGCGCCGTGCGCCGGCCCGTGGCCATGTTCGTCGATCAAAGCGACGCCGCTTCCATTCAGGCTTCTGTCGACGCCGGCGTCTCCGCCTATATCGTCGATGGGCTGAAGAAAGAGCGCATCAAATCCATTCTCGATCTCTGCGTGTCGCGCTTCAACGCCTTCTCACGCCTGCAGGACGAATTGGCGCGCGCCAAATCGGAGATAGAGGAGCGCAAGACCATCGACCGCGCCAAAGGCCTGCTGATGAAGGCGAAGAAGCTCAGCGAAGAGGACGCCTATCGGCTGATGCGCAGCACGGCCATGCGCGAGAAGAAGAAGATTTTCGAGATCGCCCAGGCGATCATCACCGCCTCGGAGCTGTTCAAATGACCGCGGAGCGCGAACATTTACGCATCGGCTTCATTCCGCTCGCGGACGCCGCCGCGCTCTTCGTCGCCGTGGACAAGGGCTTCGCCGCGCAGGAAGGGCTCGATGTCGAGCTCGTGCAGGAAGTCTCCTGGTCCAATGTGCGCGACAAGCTCAATATCGGCATGTTCGACGCCGCGCATCTTCTGGCGCCCATCGCCGTCGCCTCCAGCCTCGGCGTCGGCCATGTGAAAACGCCGATCGTCGCACCCTATAATCTCGCCATGAATGGCAACGCCATCACCGTCTCTCCCACGCTGCATGAGGCGATGCGGGCGCGTCTCGACGGCGATGCGCTCGATCCGCTGGCCACGGCGCGCGCGCTCGCGCGCGTCGTCGCCGATCGCAAGGCCGCGCAGGCGGAGCCGCTGACCTTCGGCATGACCTTCCCCTTCTCCGGTCATAATTATCAATTGCGCTATTGGATGGCGGCCGGCGGCGTCGATCCCGACGAGGATGTGCGCCTCGTGGTGCTGCCGCCGCCCTATATGGTCGGCAGCCTCGCGCAAGGACATGTCGACGGCTTTTGCGTCGGCGCGCCGTGGAATTCGGTCGCCGTCGATCTCGGCGTCGGACATATTCTGCATTTTTCGGTCGAGCTGTTCTCGCGCTGCGCGGAAAAATCGCTCGCCATGCGCGAGCATTTCGCGCTGGAGCACCCCAATGTCGTCGCCGCTTTGCTGCGCGCCCTGCATCGCGCCGCGCGCTTCGTCGCCGAGGCCGATCCGCATGAGATCGCCGCTCTGCTCGCGCGGCCGGACCGCGTCGGCGTCGATGCGCAAGTGATATTGCGGACGCTGCAGGGCCGTCTCAAAGTGACGCCGGACGGCGCGACGCGCGAGAATGCGCGCTATCTCCTGCTCGGCCAGGAGGGCGCCGAGCGGCCCGACCCGACACAGGCCGCATGGCTCTATGCGCAAATGGCCCGCTGGGGACAGGCGCCTGTTTCACCCGCGCATCTCGACGCGGCGAAAAACGTATTTCGCGCCGATCTCTTCGACGCCGCGCTGCCCTCCGCCACTGCGCCGCCGCCGCCAACCGGCGATGCGATCGGCGCCTTCTCGGGGCCTGTCTTCGACGATCGCGACATCGGCGCCTATCTGTCGGCCTTCCCGATCCGCCGCGCATAGCCTGTTTTTTGTCGATATGGCGCCCGCACATTGTGCAAGGCGCCGGCTGGCGCATCGCCCCGCGCCGACGCGGCTTTCTTATAGCTCATTGATTCTCATCGGCTAGCGACACTTTCGCTGTTTGGCGCGCCGCTTGCACATAGGGTCATGACGATGCGCCCCGCGCATCACTCTCAGTCCAACGACGGACGAACCAGCAACGCCGCTGTCCCGAGGAGATCGCGCCACATGCGCGCTCCTTCCGGGAAGCGGCTTTTTTGCGTTTCGCGCCGTCGACAGGAAGACGGCGCCGACTCGCCCTAACCGATGCGCTTTCGAAGCGCAAAGAGGACGACGGTGACCATGACAGACGAAGCAAGCGAAGCGAAGACACTGTCGCCGATGGCGTTCGATCGTCGCGCGCTGCTGCGCGGCGCGGCCGGCGCCGCCGCGAGTTTCGCCGCGATACGCGCGGCTTTTCCCGGCGGCGCCTTCGCGCAAGGCGCGGGACCCGAAACGACGAAAGCGATCCTCGGCTATATCGCGCTGGTCGACGCCGCGCCGCTGATCATCGCGAAGGAAAAAGGCCTTTTCGCCAAGCATGGAATGCCCGACGTCGAAGTGACGAAGCAAGCGTCCTGGGGCGCGACGCGCGACAATCTCGTGCTCGGCGGCGCCGCCAATGGCATAGACGGCGCGCATATTCTGACGCCCATGCCCTATCTCATCTCGACCGGCAGAGTGACGCAGAACAATATGCCGACGCCGATGTACATACTCGCGCGCCTCAATCTCGACGCACAGGGCATTTCCGTCGCCAATGAATATAAGGATCTGAAGATCACGACCAACGCCTCCGCGCTGCGCGAGGCCTTCGCCAAGAAGAAAGCCGAAGGCAAGGAGGTGAAGGTCGCCATGACCTTCCCCGGCGGCACGCATGATTTGTGGCTGCGCTATTGGCTCGCCGCCGCCGGCATCGATCCCGACAAGGATGTCTCGACCATCGTCGTGCCGCCCCCGCAAATGGTGGCGAATATGAAGGTCGGCAATATGGACGCCTTTTGCGTCGGCGAGCCATGGAACGAGCAGCTCGCCAATCAAGGCATCGGCTACACCGCCTGCGCGACCGGCGAGATCTGGGCGAAACATCCGGAAAAAGCGCTCGGCCTGCGCGCCGATTGGGTCGACAAAAATCCACGCGCCGCCCGCGCGCTCACCGCCGCTGTGCTGGAAGCGCAGCAATGGTGCGACAAAATGGAAAACAAAGCCGAGCTCGCCGAGATCGTCGGCAAGCGCCAATGGTTCAACGTGCCCGTCGCCGACATCGTCGGCCGCTTGAAAGGCGATCTCAATTACGGCAATGGCCGCATCGAGAAGAACACGACGCAGTTCATGAAATTCTGGCGCGACGCCGCCTCCTATCCGTTCAAGAGTCACGACGCCTGGTTCGTCACCGAGGATATTCGCTGGGGCAAGCTGGAGCCGACCACCAATATCAAAGCGCTCGTCGACAAGGTGAATCGCGAAGACATTTGGCGCGAGGCGGCGAAGTCGATCAATGTCCCGGCGAAGGAGATTCCCGCATCGACGTCGCGCGGCAAGGAGACCTTCTTCGATGGCAAGGTCTTCGATCCGGAAAATCCGCAAACCTATCTGAAGAGCCTATCCATCAAGCGCGCGCAGGTTTGACCGAAGAGGCCGAAATGACGATGCAAATCACCAAGAATGATCTCGTCGATGCGACGACCGGCGACGATCGTTCGATCGACGAGCTCTATGCGCGTCGGCGCATTCCGCTCATCGAAAGACATGGCGCGCGCATTCGCGCCTTATTCGGGGCGATGCTGCCGCCGATCATCGTGCTCGCGATCCTGCTCGGCCTGTGGCAGCTCATCTGCATCAAGCCGAGTTCGTCCTTGCCCTCGCCCGCGCGCATTTGGAGCGAGGCGAATGATCTCATCCTGCATCCCTTCTTCATCGCGGGGCCGCAGGATATCGGCCTCGGCTGGCGCGTGCTCACATCTTTGCAGCGCGTCGCGATCGGCTTCGGACTCGCCAGCGTCGCCGGCGTGCTGCTCGGTGTGATCGTCGGACAATCGCGTTGGGCGATGCGCGGCCTCGATCCGCTGTTCCAGATTCTGCGCACCGTGCCGCCGCTCGCCTGGCTGCCGATCTCGCTCGCCGCCTTTCGCGACAGCTATCCATCCGCGATCTTCGTGATCTTCATCACCTCCATTTGGCCGATCATCATCAACACCGCCGTCGGCGTGCGCAATATTCCGCAGGATTATCGCAATGTCGCCGCCGTGCTGCGGCTCAATCAATTCGAGTTCTTCTGGAAGATCATGATTCCGTCCGCGGCGCCCTACATCTTCACCGGCCTGCGCATCGGCGTCGGCCTCTCCTGGCTCGCCATTGTCGCCGCGGAAATGCTGACAGGCGGCGTCGGCATCGGCTTCTTCATCTGGGACGCCTGGAACTCCTCGCGCCTGCCCGACATATTCGTGGCGCTCGCCTATATCGGCGTCACCGGCTTCGTGCTCGACCGCATCGTCGCCGCCATCGGCTCCATCGCCACGCGCGGCGCGCAGGCCTCCTAAGAAAGGCGCTTCCATGAGCTATCTTCGCATCGATCATGTCGACAAGATTTTCGTGAGCGGCGCCCGCACGACGAAAGTGCTCGAAGCCGTCGATCTCGCCGTCGAGAAGGGACAATTCGTCACCATCATCGGCCATTCCGGCTGCGGCAAATCCACTCTGCTCAATATCGTCGCCGGCCTCGTGAACGCCAGCGCCGGCGGCGTCGTGCTGGAAAATCATCAGGTCGACACGCCCGGGCCGGATCGCGCCGTCGTGTTCCAGAATCATTCGCTGCTGCCCTGGCTCTCCGTCTATGACAATGTGCGTCTCGGCGTCGACAAGGTCTTCGCGGGAAAGAAGAGCCGCGCCGAACGTCATGATTGGACGATGCGCAATCTCGAGCTCGTCCAGATGACGCACGCCAAGGACAAGCGTCCGAGCGAGATTTCCGGCGGCATGAAGCAGCGCGTCGGCATCGCCCGCGCGCTCGCCATGGAGCCCAAGGTGCTTCTGCTCGACGAGCCTTTCGGCGCGCTCGATGCGCTCACCCGCGCGCATCTGCAAGATCGTGCGATGGAGCTGCATCGCACGCTCGGCAATACGGTGATGATGATCACCCATGATGTCGACGAAGCCGTGCTGCTCTCCGACCGCATCGTGATGATGACCAATGGTCCTTGCGCCACGATCGGCGAGACGCTGGATGTCGCTCTGCCGCGCCCGCGCGATCGCGTCGCTCTTTCCGCCGATCCTCTCTATCTCGAATGCCGACGCCGCGTGCTGCAATTCCTCTATGAGCGTCATCACTATGTCGAAGCGGCGTGAGGCGGACGGAAAATGAGCGAGCCTCTCGTCATCATCGGCAATGGCATGGCCGCTGCGCGCCTCGTCGACGAATTGTCGAAGCGCGCGCTCGGCCGCTACGCCATCGCCGTCATCGGCGAGGAGCCTCGCCTCGCCTATAATCGCGTGCTGCTCTCCTCGGTGCTCGCCGGCGAGGCCGAGATGGCCGAGATAGAGCTGAGGCCCGCGAGCTGGTGGCGCGACCGCGGCGTCACTCTTCTCTACGGCGCCAGGGCGCGCGCCATAGACCTCGCGACGAAGCGCGTGTCGCTGGAAAATGGCGAGAGCATCGGCTTTTCCAAGCTCGTGCTCGCGACCGGCTCGCGCGCGCTGCGTCTGCCGCTGCCCGGCGCGCAGCTGCAAGGCGTTCATGTGTTTCGTGACGGCGCCGACGTCGACGCGCTGAAGCGCCTCGCGGCGCAGCGCAAGAAAATCATCGTCATCGGCGGCGGCCTGCTCGGTCTCGAAGCCGCCTATGGCCTCGCCAAAAGCGGCGCCGAGGTCACACTCGCGCATGTCACCGATCGGCTGATGGAGCGGCAGCTGGACAAGGACGCAGCCGAGCTGCTGAAGCTGCTCATCGAGAGCAAGAGAATAGAAGTTCTGCTGGAAGCGCGCACGACAGGCATCATCGGCGAGGAGCGCGTCAGCGCGATAGAGCTCGCCGATGGTCGCCGACTCGCGGCCGACGGCGTCGTCTTCGCCGCCGGAATTGCGCCCAATATGGAGCTGGCGCGCGACGCCGGCGTGAGCGCGCAAAGAGGAATCGTCGTCGACGATCATATGGAAACGAATATCGACGATATTTACGCGCTCGGCGAATGCGCGCAGCACAGAGGCGTCTGTTATGGCCTCGTCGAGCCCGCCTATGAGCAGGCGCGCGTCCTGGCCGCGAGGCTCTGCGGCGAAAGCGACATTTACGAGGGAAGCATCGTCTCCACCAATCTGAAGGTCTCCGGCGTCAATGTCTTTTCCGCCGGCGACTTCATGGGAAGCGATGGCGCGGAGACGATCTCCTGGCGCGACTTTGGGCTCGGCCTCTACAAAAAGCTGGTCATCGAGGACGACCGTCTCACCGGCGCCGTGCTCGTCGGAGACACCAGCGCCGCGCTCTGGTGCCTCGAGCTCATTCGCTCGCGCGTCGATGTGACGCAATGGCGCGATGCGCTGATCTTCGGTCGCGCGCTCTGCGAAAGAAAGGCGGCATGACCATGGCCGGCGATTTCACAGCAGAACAAAAGCGCTATCTCGAAGGCTTCGCCTCCGGCTTCCAGGCCTCGCGCGCGCAACGCGCCTTGCCGACCAAGGAAAAGCCGACCGGCCCCGACGCCTCGCATTTCGCGGCGCAGGATCGCGCCGTCGCGAGTGGCGACGCGCTCAATGAGCAAGAGAAAATCAAGCGCGAGGAGCATCCTTTCGACGCCTATGCGCGACTCGTCGCGCAGGCCAAGCGCAATGAACCGCCGAAACCCGCCGATAATTTTCGCTGGCGCTATTATGGGCTATTCTATGTCGCGCCGACGCAATCTTCCTATATGTGCCGCCTGCGTATCCCCAATGGCGTGCTCACCCATTGGCAATTCGCCGGCCTCGCCGATCTCGCCGACAGCCATGGCGGCGGCTATCTGCATGTGACGACGCGCGCCAATCTACAAATTCGCGAGATAGAGCCCAAGAGCGCCGTCGCCATGATCGAAGGCGTGCAGAGCCTCGGCCTGTGGACGCGCGGCTCCGGCGCAGACAATATTCGCAACATCACCGGAACGCCGACCGCTGGAATCGATCCGCAGGAGCTCATCGACACGCGCCCCTTCGCGCGCGCGCTGCATTTTCACATTCTCAATGACCGCTCGCTCTTCGGCCTGCCGCGCAAATTCAACATCGCTTTCGATGGCGGCGGCCGCATCGCCGTGCTCGAGGAGACGAATGACGTCGCTTTTCAGGCGGTCGAGATTCGCGATGAGCATGGAATCGCGCCGGGCGTCTATTTCCGTCTCGCGCTCGGCGGAATTACCGGCCATAAGGATCTCGCGCGCGACACGGGCGTGATCGTTGCGCCGGACGAAGCCATCGAGATCGCCGACGCCATATTGTGCGTCTTCATCGAGACAGGCGACCGCACCAATCGCGCGCGGGCGCGATTGAAATATGTGCTCGATCAATTGGGCTTCGATCGATTCCTGACGCTCGTCGAGGATAAGCTCGGCCGTCCCCTGCTGCGCGCGCCGCAAGACGCGATCGCGCCGCGGCCCGGCTTCGACAGGCTCGCGCATATCGGCGTGCATGCGCAGAGTGACGCGCAGAAAAGCTGGATCGGCGTCGCATTGAAGCTCGGCCGTCTGTCGAGCGACGAGACGCGCGGTCTCGCGACGATCGCGCGCGAGCTCGGAGATGGCGACATAAGGCTCACGGTCTGGCAAAACCTGCTCATTTCTGGAATTGCCGACGCGCGGGTCGAAGAGGCGCTCGCGCGGATCGAAGCGCTCGGTCTTTCGACGAAGGCATCGCCGCTCCGCGTCGGTCTCGTCGCCTGCACGGGCAATGCCGGCTGCCGCTTCGCCGCCTCCGACACCAAAAGGCACGCGGACGAGATCGCCACGCATTGCGAGGAGAGAATAGAGATCGACACGCCGATCAACATACATTTGACCGGCTGCCGTCACTCCTGCGCGCAACATTATATCGGCGACATCGGCCTCGTCGGTGCGCGCGTCCCTATCAATGAGGAAGGCGATACGGTCGAAGGCTATAATATGGTCGTCGGCGGCGGCTTCGGCGCGGAGGGCGCGATCGGCCGCGAGCTGCTCGAAAATGTCGCAGCGGCAGATGCGCCGCGCAAGATCGAGAGCCTGTTGCGCGCCTATCTCGCGCATCGCGCGAAGGGCGAAGAGAGCTTCGCCGCCTTCACGCGACGCCATGACATTGAGGCTTTACGGCGCTTGATCGCGGAGGCGGAGCAATGACCAAGATCACGCAGCCGCAACGTCTCGATCTCATTCCGCCTTCGGCTCCATTCTCTGAAGAGCAGCGCGCCTGGCTCAACGGCTTTTTTGCCGGGCTGATGTCGATGGACGACGCCGGCGTCGTCGCTTTGTCGCCGGCGGAAAATGCCGCCATCGCCGGCAATGCGGATGACGGCGCCGCGCCTTGGCATGATCCGACATTGCAATTGCAGGAGCGCATGACGCTCGCGCAAGATCGTCCGCTGCGACGGCGGATGATGGCTGCAATGGCGCAGCAGGACTGCGGCCAATGTGGCTATGATTGCCAAAATTATGCGGAAGCGCTGTTCGCCCGCAAGGAGGAGCGGCTCAATCTCTGCGCGCCCGGCGGCAAGGACACCGCGCGCATGTTGAAGACGCTCGCGCAAGAGCGTGACGCTGCACCATCCACCGAGATAGAGCCGGCGGCGCCGCCCAGCTCGCATTCCACATCGGCGCGGGGTCGCTCACGCGACAATCCGGTCGAGGCGATATTTCTGTCGCGTCGAAGGCTGAACAAGCCAGCCTCGGAAAAGGAAAGCTGGCATATCGAGCTCGATCTTTCGAAGAGCGGGATCGATTACAATGTCGGCGATTCGCTCGGCGTCTTTGCGCAGAATGATCTCGGCCTCGTCGATCAGATTATCGCCATGATCGGCGCCTCGCCGCTCGCGCCAGTGAAGGGCAAGAGCCTGCGCGAAGCGCTGCGCGACGATTGCGCGCTTTCGCCTGCGCCCGATCGGCTCTTCGAGCTGATCTCCTTCCTCACCGGGGGCGAGACGCGCGCAAAAGCGCGCGCGCTGGCGCAGGGAGAAGATAGAGACAATGACGCCGCCGATCTCGACGTGCTGGCGGCGCTGATGAAATTTCCGGGCGTGCGGCCGCATGCGGAAGCTTTCGTCGAGGCGCTCGAGCCTCTGCAGCCGCGGCTTTATTCCATATCCTCCTCGCCTAAGGCGACGACGGGGCGCGTGTCGCTCACTGTCGACGCGTTGCGCTACAAGATCGGCAAGCGCTTGCGCAAAGGCGTCGCCTCCACTTTTCTCGCGGAGCGCATCGAGAAAGACGCACCGTTGAAAGTCTATGTGCAGGCGGCGCATGGCTTCTCGCTTCCGGATGATCCGAATGCGCTGGTCATCATGATCGGCCCCGGCACGGGCGTGGCGCCGTTTCGCGCTTTTCTGCAAGAGCGGGAGGCGATCGGCGCGCGCGGGCGCAATTGGCTGTTCTTCGGTCATCAGCGCAGCGATTGCGATTTCTTCTACGCGGATGAATTGAATGCGATGAAATCATCCGGCCTGCTCACGCGCCTCTCGCTCGCCTGGTCGCGCGACGGCTCCGAGAAATTCTATGTGCAGGACCGCATGCGCGAAGTCGGACGCGATCTCTTCGCCTGGCTCGCCGAAGGCGCGCATATCTATGTCTGCGGGGACGCCAAGCGCATGGCCAAGGATGTCGAGCGCGCGCTCGTCGATATCGTCGCGCAATATGGCGCGCGCGCCACGGACGAGGCGGTCGCCTTCGTCGCCGAATTGAAGAAGAGCGGCCGCTACCGACAGGATGTCTATTGATGCAGCGGGTCGATCCACGCAGCGCCTCTGTCGCGACCATTTGTCCTTATTGCGGCGTCGGCTGCGGCGTGCTGGCGACGCCGGATGGATGCGGCGGCGCGGCTGTCGCCGGCGATCCCGATCATCCGGCCAATCACGGACGGCTGTGCTCCAAAGGCTCCGCCCTGCATGAAACGCTGTCGCTCGACGGACGTCTGCTGCATCCTATGCTGCGCGCCGGCGAGACGCTGCGACGCGCGACATGGGACGAGGCCCTCGATAATGTCGCGCAGGGCTTTGCGCGCATCATCGATACGCATGGGCCGCAGGCGGTCGCATTCTATCTCTCCGGCCAATTGCTGACGGAGGATTATTACGCGGCGAACAAGCTGATCAAAGGCTTCATCGGCTCGCCCAATGTCGACACCAATTCGCGGCTGTGCATGGCCTCGACAGTGGCGGGACATAAGCGCGTTCTGGGCGCCGATGTCGTGCCGGGATGCTATGAGGATCTCGACTGCGCCGATCTCATCGTGCTCGTCGGCTCCAATGCGGCCTGGTGTCATCCGATTCTGTTTCAGCGCATGTTGCGCAACAAGCAGGAGCGCGGCGCGAAGATCGTCGTCATCGATCCGCGCCGCACGGCGACGGCGGAAGAGGCCGATCTCTTTCTGCCCATCGCGCCCGGCGGCGATGTCGCGCTCTTCTGCGGCCTTCTCGTGCATCTCGTCGCCAATGGCGCGACCTGCGACGATTACATCACGCGTCATACCGAGGGCTTCACGCAAGCGCTCGCCGCCGCACGCGAGATCGCGCCGACCATAGCCGCGACCGCCGCCGTGGCCGGCTTGCGCGAGGTCGAGGTCGCGGCTTTCTTCGAGCTCTTCGCCGCGACCGCGAAGACCGTCACGGCCTTTTCGCAGGGCGTCAATCAATCCGCGCAAGGGACCGACAAGGTCGACGCGATCATTCATTGTCATCTCGCGACGGGACGCATTGGCGCGCCGGGCGCCGCGCCCTTCTCGCTTACCGGCCAGCCCAACGCCATGGGCGGACGCGAGGTCGGCGGCCTCGCCAATCAGCTCGCCGCGCATATGGGTTTTTCGGGCGCCGAGGTCGATCGCGTGCGGCGCTTCTGGAATGCGCCGCGCATTGCGACGCATGAGGGCTTCAAGGCCGTGCAAATGTTCGAGGCCATAGCGCGCGGCGAGATAAAGGCGCTGTGGGTGATGGGAACCAATCCCGCCGTCTCGCTGCCGCAAGCCGATGATGCGCGCGCGGCGCTGGCGAAGCTCGATCTCTTCGTCGTCTCCGACAATGTTCTGTCGAACGACACGATAAGCGCCGGCGCGCATGTGCTGCTGCCGGCGCAAGCCTGGGGCGAGAAATCCGGCACGGTCACGAATTCGGAACGGCGCATCTCACGTCAGCGCGCCTTTCTGCCATCGCCCGGCGAGGCGCAGCCGGATTGGCGGATCGTCAGCGACGTCGCGACGCGCATGGGCTTTAGCGACGCCTTCCATTTTCAATCCGCGGCGGATGTGTTTCGCGAGCATGCAGCGCTCTCCGCTTTCGAGAATGACGGCGCGCGCAGCTTCGACATAGGCGGGCTGGCGACGCTCTCGGATGAGGCCTATGACGCGTTGCATCCGACGCTATGGCCGATCCGCGCCGGCGAGACGAATGGGCGCGAACGCTTTTTCGGCGAGGGCGGATATTTCACCGCCAATGGCAAGGCGCGCTTCACCGCGCCGGAGCCGCCGTCGCTGAAGGCCGCGACAACAGCAGCCTTTCCCTTCCGCCTCAACACGGGGCGCATTCGCGACCAATGGCACACGATGACGCGCACCGGCAAAAGCCCGCGTCTCGCGCGGCATTCGCCTTGTCCCTTCGTCGAGATTCATCCGGCCGACGCTGCGCCGCTCGGCCTCATCGATGGCGACTTTGCGCGCGTTTCGACCCGCTATGGCGAATGCATTCTCGCTGTCGCCATCACCGATCGTCAGAAGCGCGGGCAATTATTCGCGCCGATTCATTGGAGCGATGAAACGGCGTCTTTCGCGCGTGTGGGCGCGCTCGTCGCCGCGATCACCGATCCGCATTCGGGACAGCCGGAAGCGAAGGCGACGCCAGCGCGCATAGATGCCGTCGGATTCAAATCGCGCGGCTTCCTGCTCTCGCGCGCGCCGCTGCGGCCGCCGATCGCTGCGCTCGGCGCCAAGGTCGCCATAGCGGGCGGCCATGCTCTGCTCTTCGCCTCGGATTCGGCGCTGCCTTTGTGGCTCGACTATGCGGCGTCGCTCGGCGATGGCGGCGATACCGCCGAATATCAGGATGCGGCGCGCGGAATTTATCGCGCCGCGCGCTTTCGCGAGCAGCGCGTCGATTTCTGCCTCTTCGTCGGGAGAGAGGATGCGCAAAGCGCCTTCGACACGGCGGCGGCGCTGTTCGAGAAGGAGCAGCTCAGCACAGAGCAGCGCAAGGCGCTTCTGTCGGGGCGCTCGCCCGATGGCGCGGCGGAGGATGGTCCGATCGTCTGCGCCTGCTTCGGCGTCGGCGCCGCGGCGATCGACGCGGCAATCGCGAATGGGGCGCGAAGCGTCGCCGCGATCGGCGAGACGCTGCGCGCCGGCACGAATTGCGGCTCCTGCATTCCAGAGCTGAAGCGCGCCATCGCCGCGGCGCGCGCCTGTTGCGAGGAGTGACGCCCCATCATTGCGAGGAGCGTAGCGACGACGCAATCCAGAGGCCGCTCCACGGCTCTGGATTGCTTCGCTTCGCTCGCAATGACGGGCTGGGTCGTTATTTCGTCAGCGCCGCGACGCCGGGAAGCTCCTTGCCCTCGAGCCATTCGAGGAAAGCGCCGCCGGCGGTCGAGAGATAGCTGAACTCTTGCGCCACATGAGCCTGGTTGAGCGCGGCCACAGTGTCGCCGCCGCCGGCGACGGAGAGCAGCTTTCCCTCCACCGTCAGCCGCGCGGCCGTCTGCGCGATGGCGTTGGTGCCTTCGTCGAAGGGCGGCAGCTCGAAGGCGCCGAGCGGGCCGTTCCACACCAGCGTCTTCGCCCTGGCGAGCAGGCTCTCTATATGGGCGATGCTCTTCGGCCCGACGTCGAGGATCATGTCGCTCTCGCCGACATGCTCGATCGCGACGATATGCGAGGGCGCATGCGCCTCGAATTTCTGCGCGACAGTGGCGTCGATCGGCAGCACGATCTCGCAATTGGACGATTGCGCATCGGCGAGAATGGCGCGCGCCTTCTCGAGCAGATCGTGCTCGCACAGCGATTTGCCCACGGGCTTGCCCTCAGCGGCGAGGAAAGTATTGGCCATGCCGCCGCCGATGACGAGAATATCGACCTTGCGGATGAGATTGCCGAGCAGATCGAGCTTAGTGGAAATTTTCGCGCCGCCGACGATCGCCATAACGGGACGCGCGGGATGTTCCAACGCCTCGGAGAGCGCCTGCAGCTCCGCCTGCATGGTGCGACCGGCATAGGCCGGCAGAAGATGCGCCAGCCCTTCCGTCGAGGCGTGCGCGCGATGCGCGGCGGAGAAGGCGTCGTTCACATAGAGATCGCCGAGCTTGGCGAGCTCCGCCGCAAAGGCGGGATCATTCTTCTCCTCGCCCTTGTGGAAGCGCGTGTTCTCGAGCAGCAAAATGTCGCCATTCTTCAGCTGCGCGATCGCCGCGCCGGCGACATCGCCGACGCAATCATCGGCGAAGGCGATTTTGCGCTTGGCCGTCTCCTCTATCGCGGGAACGACGACTCTCAGCGAATCCTCTTCCTTGCGCTCGCCCTTGGGGCGGCCGAAATGGGCGAGAAGGATGACCTTGCCGCCCTTTTTCGAAATATCCTCGATCGTCGGCAGAACGCGCTCTATGCGCGTCTTGTCGGTGACGACGCCATTCTCGGTCGGCACATTGAGATCGACGCGCAACAGGACGCGCTTGCCGTCGAGATCGGCGGAATCGAGCGTTTTGAAAGACGGCATGATCGTGTCCCGGTGGATGAGGAAAAAATCGCGTCAGATGAGCTTGGCGATCGTCGCGGCGACATCCGTCATGCGGCCGGAGAAGCCCCATTCATTGTCGTACCAGGACAGGACGCGCACCAGCTCGCCCTCGATCACCTTCGTCTGATCGAGATGAAACACGGATGAACGCGGATCATGGTTGAAATCGACCGAGACATTCTTGTCGTCGGTGTAACCCAGAATGCCCTTCAGCGGGCCGTCGGCGGCGGCGATGATGGCGGCGTTGATCTCTTCCACGCTCGTCTTGCGCTTGGGGACGAATTTGAGATCGACGGCCGAGACATTGGGCGTCGGCACGCGAATGGCGGCGCCGTCGAGCTTGCCTTTCAGCTCCGGCAGCACGAGACCCACGGCCTTCGCCGCGCCGGTGGAAGTGGGGATCATGGACAGAGCGGCGGCGCGGGCGCGGTAGAGGTCCTTGTGATACGTGTCCAGCGTCGGCTGGTCGCCCGTGTAGGAGTGGATCGTCGTCATGAAGCCGCGCTCTATGCCGATGGCGTCATTCAGCACCTTGGCGACGGGCGCGAGGCAATTTGTGGTGCAGGAGGCGTTGGAGATCACGAGATCGTCCTTCGTGATCTTGTCCTGATTGACGCCATAGACGACGGTGATGTCGGCGCCCTCGGAGGGCGCGGAGACCAGCACGCGCCGGGCGCCCGCGTCGAGCAGCGCTTTCGCCTTGTCGCGCGCGGTGAAAAGGCCCGTGCATTCGAGCGCAATGTCGATTCCGAGCGCCTTATACGGCAGCTCGGCGGGATTCTTGATCGCCGTGGCCTTGATCGGCCCATAGCCCAGGTCGATCGAATCGCCTTCTACCTTCACCTCGCGCGGGAAGCGGCCATGCACGGAATCATAGCGCAGGAGATGGGCGTTGGTCTCGACGGAGCCGAGATCGTTGATCGTCACCACCTCGAGGTCGGTGCGGCCGGTCTCGACGATGTAGCGAAGAATATTGCGTCCGATGCGTCCGAACCCATTGATCGCCACTCTCACGGCCATAGCGGTGCTCCTTCTCATCTGCTCGCTCGGGCGGGGCCGGGCGGCCGCTGAACCGCCCAAAATCGGGGCTTTGCCCATTTTGCCGCATTTTCTGGCGGCGAACGCCCGCTCGAATGAGCGGCTTGATAACAGGTCGCGCCCCCCTGTCAACGCGGTCACAGGTCGCTCTGCGGCGGAGTCGCGGCTCGGATTGGGGTTTACGCGATTGCTGCTAGGCGTTAACGATTCGTACGTGCGAATCTAATCGCGATCGGTCCGGTTTCCATATGACGCAAGTCCCACACAGGCTCGATGACGCGCTGCAACGGCTCTCCGCCGCGCTGGAGCGGCTGGAGGAGACCGTCGCGCGCCGCATAGAGGTCGAGCTGTCGCACGCCGACCTCGAGGAGGAGCTCGCCGTCATGCAGGACGACCGCAGCCGTCTCGGCCTCGAGCTCGACGCCGCCCTCGCCCAAAACAGCGCGCTGGAGAAGGCGCGCGACGAGGTGCTGACGCGTCTCGACCGCACGAGCCTTGGCATTATCGCCGTGCTCGGCGACGAGGACCGGACACAGACCTAGTCTACTCAGAGGCGGCGAATGGCGCATGTGGTGGTGACGATCGCGGGCCGGACCTATCGCATGGCCTGCGAGGATGGCGAGGAAGGCCATCTCGACGAGTTGGCCAAGCTCGTCGAGAACAAGATTTTGTCCCTGCGCGAGGGTTTCGGCGACATTGGCGAGCAGCGCATCACCGTGATGGCGGCGCTCACCCTCGCCGATGAGGCGTCGATCGCGACGCGCAAGCTCGAGTCCCTGCAGGCGGAGCTGGCGACGCTGCGCGAGAATGCGGCTGCGGCAAAAGAGGCCGAAGCCGCTCTGGTCGATAAGCTCGCCGCCGCGCTCGAGGATGCGACGACGCGGGTCGAGCGCCTTTCGCGAGACCTTCAGCACGGGGGCGACGAGGCGCCCCCTATGCTCTGAGACTTGCAGCACGGGGGCGCGAGACGGCCCCTATGCTCTGAGCCCGGCGGCGGGCGCCCCTCAGCGGCCCCAGGCCTCGAAGGCCGGCTCGTGCTTGACCTTCTCGAGATCGTCGGCCTGCTGCGACAGCTGAATATGCCGGCGCTCGGCCGCGTCGCGTTCCGCGCCATCCTTGAGAATGGCGATCTTGAGCTGCTCGGTCGCCTTGCGGGCGAGGCCATTGATCCAGCGGTTGATGTTGCTGACGACCAGATTCTTGCGCGCCAGCTCGGCGTCGCGGCCGGTCTCGTCGCTCTTCAAAATGTCGCGCTCCTTGACCGCCGCGGCGAGCTGCGCGTCGAGCTCGGCGAGCTTGTCCGGCGCGGCCCCGGCGCGCGCCTTCTCGATGGCGGCGATGCCGTCCTCCAGCCAAGAGATCTGCTGCGCGAGCACGCCATCCTTGATCGGCCCCTTGACGTCGAAGGAATTGGGCAGCGGAAAGAAGGGGCTGATCTCCACCGCACGCGCCGGAGCGGCCGCGAAGGGCGCCGAGATCAGAACGGCCAGAGCCAGTGTGGCGAATTTCGACATATTTCTCTCCCATGCCGGCGGGTCGTTGCGTCATGACAGCGCGCCTGCTTTTTTCGGCGCGCCGCCGCCCGCGGCTGCGCAAGACTGGGCCAATGACGTGACCAAGGCAAGTCGCTCCGTCCTCCTTGTCGCCTTCCTCCTAGGCCTCGCCACCCTCGAGCCCGCCACATCCTAAATGCGGGGGGTCGGCTCGCCCGCGACCTTTTTTCGCGGAAGCGCTGGCGGAGCCGGTTGTGCGCCAACGATCATATTGATCTAGCGTCGATATATTGCGCTCCAGCTCTGCCCTACACAACAGCCGGCGGGCATGCGATAATAGGTTTTGCTGAAGCCCATGCTCGGCTCCCATGATCGACAGGGCCGCGCGGGCGCATTATTTGCACCGATGGAGAATCATCGTCTCGTCGCCTACAAAGGCGGTTGATTTTTAATTCTTATCGACACGGTCGAGATACGCGGAAAAAGATAAGATTGTCTTCAAAGGCGAGGCCAATGCTCGAACTCGACTGTGATGACTGCTCGAACCGCACGATGCAGGGTCTCCGAGCGCTTCAGCACGAGGTGCTCGAGCGTCTGGCGCGCGGCAAGCCGCTGCGCGAGACGATGGCCGAGCTGTGCCTCCGCGCCGAGCAGCTCGCGCCGCAGGCCGTGTGCTCCGTCCTCACCGTCGATCGCGAAGGTCGTCTGCATCCGCTGGCCGGTCCGAGCCTGCCGTCGCATTATTCCGACTCGCTCGACGGCCTTCGCATCGGGCCGGACGTCGGCTCCTGCGGCGCGGCCGCCTATTTCGGCGAGCCCGTCGAGGTCACGGACATGGCGAATGATCCGCGCTGGACGGCTTTTCGAGCCCAGACCGCTCCGCTCGGCCTGCGCGCCTGCTGGTCCTCTCCCATTCGCGCCTCGGACGATCGCGTCATCGGCACTTTCGCCTTTTATTATCGCACCTGCCGCGGCGCGAGCCCGCTCGAGCGCACGATCGTCGAGACCTGCGTGCATCTCTGCGCCATCGCGCTCGAGCAGGAGGAGCGCAAGGAGCGTATCCGGCGGCTCGCCTATTTCGACGCCATCACCGGCGTCGCCAACCGCGCCTCCATGGAGCAGCAGGGCGAGAGCGTCATCGCCGCCGCGGTGGCCAATGGGTTCGGCGCCGCGATCCACTGCATCGACCTCGATAATTTCAAGGAGATCAACGACACGCTGGGGCATAGGGCCGGCGATATTCTGCTGCGGTCGGTGGCCGAGCGCATCTCCTCCATCGTCGGCAAGGCCGATATCGTCGCCCGCATCGGCGGCGATGAATTCGCCGTGGTGCAATCGCACGCCGGCTCGCTCGCCGATGTCGGCGGCTTCGCGATGCGATTGATGGAGGCGATGGCCGCCCCTTTCGATCTCGAGGAGGCGATGGCGACGGTCGGCGTCAGCGTCGGCATCGCCCGCGCGCCGGAGGACGGGCTCGATCTGCGGACGCTGATGCGCAAGGCGGATTTCGCCTTGTACGAAGCCAAATCCAGCGGCCGCGCCCATTTCCGCTTCTTCGATCCCGACATAGAGTCGCGCATCGCCGCCAATCGTCGCATTTGGCAGGATTTGCGTCAGGCGGTCGCCGCCGGCGAGTTCGAGCTCCATTTCCAGCCCATCGTCGCGCTCGGCGTCACGCGCGTCTGCGGCTATGAGGCGCTGCTGCGCTGGCGGCACCCGCGCGACGGCCTGCGGACGCCGGAGGATTTCCTCCCCGTCGCCACCAAGGCCGGCCTGCTCTACGAGATCGGCGCCTGGATATTGAACGAGGCCTGCGCCAGCGCCGCCGCTCTGCCGCCCGACGCGCGCATCAGCGTCAATGTCACCCAGACGCAATTGGAGAAGACCGGCTTCTCGCGCGACGTCGCCGAGGCGCTCGCCGCCTCCGGCATGGATCCGAGCCGTCTGGAGATCGAGATCGCCAGCTCGGTCCGCCTCGCCGACAATGCGGATATTCTGCGCTGCCTCACCGCGATCCACACGCTCGGCGTCTCCATCGCGCTCGATGATTTCGGCGGCGGCGGCGCCGCCCTCGCGCATCTCCACGCTCTGCCGGTCGATCGCGTCAAGGTCGGCCGCTCGCTGACGCAGCAGGCGCAAGCCGATCCGCGCGCGGCGACGATCGTGCGATCGATCGTCTCTCTCGCCCATGAGCTCGGCTTAATGGCGACAGCCGAAGGCGTCGAGACCGATGCGCAGCTGCGCATTCTGCGCCAGCTCGGTTGCGACGAGATTCAGGGCTATGTCATCAGCGCGCCGCAACCGCTCCGCGCATTCGTCGACGGCGCCGAGCCGGCCGGCCGCACCCGCCCGCCCGTCTCGCTCACCTGAACATCATTCGCGCCATCCGCGTCCTTTCGAGCCCTCGCGTGGACTTCGCTCGGGACCGCAGCGCGCTAGATTCTTCCAGCGGAGAAATATCTTCGTACCGCGATCGGGACATTTTGGAAACAAATCGCGCCTCCAATATCAGAGACGCGTCGAGGGTCGAGCTATGTGTCGGTATGAGCGCGACTCGCGTTCCGAGGAGCAGGAGATCGATCCCGAGGAGCTCGACGCCTCGATCCGGGCGGATCAGGCGCAAATGCTCGCCACCGGACAATCGGTGCTGGTCTTCAACGCCGCCAATGCCGCAATCGTCGCTAGCATTTTTCGGGACTTCTACTCGCACGCGCAAATCGCCGCCTGGCTTCTCGCCTTTCTGATCCTGGTCGTCGCGCGCATCGTCCATGCGCGCCACTTTCGCGCCACGCAGCCCAGCGCAGAGGCGGTGCGGCGCTTTCTCGCGCTGTGGACGCTCGGCTCGACGCTGACCGGCTGCCTCTGGGGAGCGGCCTCATCGGTCCTGTGGCTGACGCCGGACCCCGGCTATCACGCCTTCGCGCTTTTCGCCGCCGGCGGCATGGCGGCGGGCGCCGTGCTCACCAATTCCGCCTATCTGCCCGCCATGTTCGGCTATATCGCGCCGGATGTGCTGCCCTCCATCGTCGGGCTCTTTGCGCGCGGGGAGTCGACCGCCCTCGCGATGGGGGCGCTGCTCTCGGCCTTCACCGCCGTGCTCGTCATTCTCGGCCTGCGCGCCAATGGCTGGCTGGTGTCGGTGTCGCGGCGCCGGCTGCAGCAGGAGGCGCTGTCGGCGGCGCTGCATCAGCGCAACGCTCTGCTGCACGCCGTCTCCACCGCGGCGACCGAGCTCACCACCACCGCGCCCAGCGCCGCCGCAATTCCCGATCTGCTCGAATCCGTCGGCGCGGCGATCGGCGCCGATCGCATTCTCGTCTTCGAATCCGCCACGGCGCCGGAAGAGCCCCCGTCCCTGCTGCATTTCTGGCAGCGCGCGGACTCTCCGGTCGCGCTGGACGCCTCGTTTTTCGCGGCCGACAAGACGCGCGCCTTTCTCTCTGGCCCTCTGCTCGCCGCTCTCGCCGAGCGCCGGCCGGTGACGGCGGCGACGCGCGCGCTCGAGCCCGGCCCCGCCAAGAGCTTTCTCGAGCGCGCCGGCGTGCGATCGGCGCTCTTCGCGCCCATCGTCGTCGATGACGCCCCTTGGGGCTGGGTGGAGGTGGAGGATTGCCACAGCGAGCGCATGTGGAAGGCCGCCGAGATCGACGCGCTGCGCATACTCGGCGATCTCATCGGCGGCTCGCTCGCGCGGCAGCGCTATGTCGATCGGCTCCGCGACGCCAATGAGGTGGTGGAGCGCAGCCCGACTCTGCTGTTCCGCCTGCGCATGGACGCGAAAACGCCGCGCCTCGTCTATGTGTCCCACAACATCGCGCTGTTCGGCTACGATCCCTGGGAGCTGACCGATCCGGCGCGCAGCCTCGCCGATTGCGTTCACCCCGACGATCTCGAGAAGGTCGGCGCCTCGCTGGCGCGGGCGGCCGCGGACGGGCGGCGCGGCGGCATGGTGGAGTTCCGTTTTCGGCGGCGCGACGGCGGCTATCGCTGGCTCGACGCGCGCTACGCCGCACGCGACCGGGCCGGCCGCTCGCAGCTGATCGAAGGCGTCGCGCTCGACGTGACCGAGCGCAAGGAGGTCGCCGATCAGATCGCTATTCTCGCGCAAACGGACGCTCTCACCGGCCTCGCCAATCGCCGCAGCTTCATCGACGCGCTACGCCGCGCCTTCGCCGACGCCGAAGCCGGCGGCGCGCCCTTCTCGCTGCTCTATATCGACGTCGATCATTTCAAGGACGTCAACGACCGGCTGGGCCACGCCAGCGGCGACGCGCTGCTGGAGGCGCTCGCCGCGCGGCTGAAGAGCCATTGCCGCGCCGGCGACGTCGTGGCGCGGCTCGGCGGCGACGAATTCGCGATATTGCAATCGAGATCGCGCGACGCGGCCAGCGCTTCCGTCATGGCGGCGAAGATTTGCGCGCTCTCGGCGGAGCCCTATCTGCTGCCGGGCGGCGAGCTGCGCGCCACGGTGAGCGTCGGCGTCGCCCTCTTCGCCTCCGCTCTGGAAGGACCGGACCCCATGCTGGCGCGCGCCGACCGCGCGCTCTATCTCGCCAAGGAGAATGGCAGAAACCAATATCGCATCTACTCGGAGACGCAGGGGCCGGCGAATAATTTCTCGATTTGAATTTCGCGGACCGCGCCGCCATCATAGGGACGCGCAAGCACGCAGCCGATTTCATACAGGTGATTTCATTGAGGTGACTTTTTTGCCCCCGAAGCTCTCCACATGGGCCTTTGTGCTCGCCGTTCCCGATCTCGACGCCAGCGCCGGCTATTTTCGCGACGTGCTCGGCTTCGAGCTGCTCTGGGCGGAGGCCACGGATTGGCGCCTGGTCCAACGCGACAATGTCCGCGTGATGCTGGGCCATTGCCCCACCGACGCGCCGCCCGCCGCGCTCGGCTCCCACAATCTGTTCGGCTACGTGAACGTTGACGACATCGACGCGCTCCACGCCGAGATCGCCGCCCGCGGCGCGCTCTGCACAACGCCGGTCGACCGCCCCTATGGAATGCGCGAAATCGTCGTCACGACGATCGACGGGCATCGCATTTTGTTCGGGCAGGCGATTGGCGTGGGGGCGGGGTGATGGCTGCGATGCGCCAACATTAGACATTGGCCGAATTAGGTAGACGGCCGCTGCGTACGAAAGCAAGCAAGACCTGAGCGATCTAAAGAACGTCCCTAAGACGTTGACCAAATTCCTCGGCCGTCACTGTCAATTCGTCTTTTCCATGGGCAAGCATTACCTTGGTTGCAGCCCGCGCCAAAACCGCCCTCTCGTTCGATGCAGACAACCCCTGGAAGCTAGGCGCCAACGTACACAGTGTGATTGAGGTTCCGTTCAATTGCCGGTATGGGCGGTCGGAGATTATCTTCCAAATCCCATCGCAGCTAGCCACTCGTTTAGAAGGATTCCAATCGAAGTCGAGGATATAGGTGCCGGCAGGGACGCGCCAACTCTCATAGGCGTCCAGGACGCTTCGCGCACCCGTGTCGCGGAATTCAGTTTTGGCCTTTTCTAAGCCCTCCTCTGCTTCAGACGACATACCTTTGTGTTCGTAGATCGTTATCTTGAATGGCTTGTCGCGGAATTGCCCCGGGTCGTCGCGGAGTGCAGTTAACAGGGAGCCACGGGAGCGCGAAGACGCCAAAGGACCGTCACGTAGAGATCTTCGCAAATTCCATAGCTCAAACGCCTCCTCAAGCATGAGGCCGTCAATAGGAGCCGAATCGACACGCACAACCTTTTCGAACCACTCCTCCCACGCCGCCGCCAAGGAACTATGCATTCCTGCGAAAACGAGATTCGCCTCGATGAGACCTCGCGTCTCGTCAGCCTCATGTCCGAGGCCGTTGGCGGATGCGTTCGAAGAGCCGAGAACGCATCCAGCATCGGTGATCCATACTTTTGCATGCAGCCCACGCTTCGTACGAATACGATCCGGCCCAAAAAAATGGATAAGTCGCTTAATTTCGTTCGGATTGCAGGCGCCGCTCATCAAATCGCATATTATTTCGACGTCAGCCTTTCTCTTTTCCAATTGCTCGATGCCAAGACGGTCTACAGCACCGCTGCCCCAGTACGCTACGGCTAGGCGAGCAGAAGAGCAGCTGCCTAGCAGGCTCTTGATTTCTTGTTCGATGGCGGGGCCACTAAGTATCTGCGGAATGGATGATATTGTCATCGTGAACCGTTTCATTCGCGATCGAGCCGGCTGATCGAGCGTAGCTTGAACGCTTTAGCTAATGTCCGCAATGGGTCACTCGCCGCCCCCATTCCCGTCCCCGCCTCCTCGTATTAGACTCCCCCCATGACCGACGCCCCCATCCGCTATGTCGAGCCCGTCTTTCGTCCGCCCAGCGAGGCGGAGTCGCTGATTCTTCCCGTCACCGATGGATGCTCGTGGAATCGTTGCAGCTTCTGCGAGATGTACACTGCGCCGCAAAAGCGCTTCCGCCCGCGGGACGAAGCCGAGGTGATGGAGAGCATAAAGCGCTGCGGTGAGATTTATGGGGCCTCTGTCGCGCGCGTGTTTCTGGCCGATGGCGACGCCATGACATTGTCGACGCGGCGTCTCGCCGCCATTCTCGAGGCGATCCGCCGCGAGCTGCCGGGCGTGCGGCGCGTGTCGAGCTATTGCCTGCCGCGCAATGTGGGCCGCAAATCCGTCGCCGAGCTGCGCGATCTCGCCGCGCTCGGCCTCTCGCTGGTCTATGTCGGCGCGGAATCGGGCGATGACGATGTGCTGGCGCGGGTCCAGAAGGGCGAGACCTTCGCCTCCACCCGCGACGCGCTGGAGAAGCTCGGCGCGGCCGGGATCAAGCGCTCGGTGATGATTCTCAACGGGCTCGGCGGCGCCGCGCTCAGCGAGGCGCATGCGGAAAATTCCGCCGCGCTGATCAACGCCGCGCAGCCGGAGTTTCTGGCGACGCTGGTGGTCAGCTTCCCCAAGGGCGAGGCGCGATTTCGCGCCGATTTCCCCGATTTCGCGCCGCTCGACGTGCCGGGGCTGCTGCGCGAGATGGAGCGCTTTCTCTCACGGCTGGAATTGAAGCGCACCGTCTTCCGCAGCGATCACGCCTCCAATTGGCTGGTGCTGCGCGGCACGCTCGGCGCCGACAAGCCGCGCCTGCTCGAGCAATTGCGCGCCGCCATCGCCGCGCCGGAAGACGCCCCGCTGCGGCCCGCCTGGGCGCGAGGACTGTAGAGGCGTCCGTCCCGACGCTCGCAATATGCGCCAGCGCACAGCGCCCCCTGCGAGCAGGACCTATGCTGCGGCTCGGTCGATCGGAATCGGCCAGTCGATGAGGAAAGATGCGCGCATGATCAGAATCGAGCTCGAGCCGCAGATCGCCAGGGAGCTGCTGATCGTCCTGGAGCGGCGCCTGATGACGATTCACGAGGTGGAGCAACGGCTGAAGTCCGCCGAGTTCGGCTCGGCCGAGCAGGAGAAGGAGGCGCTCATTCCGATCATCATCGCGCTGGAGAGCGCGCTGAAGATCCCGCCGCATCAATAGGGCGCGTGCGTCGGCGCGAGGGAGCGGCTATGCTCGCCGCCTCTCTCCCCACAAGAGGCGCCAACATGCAATTTCTCCACACGATGATCCGCGTCGGCGATCTCGACGGCTCGCTTGATTTCTTCTGCGGCAAGCTCGGCCTCGCCGAAGTGCGCCGCACCGAGAATGAGAAGGGCCGCTTCACCCTCGTCTATCTCGCTGCGCCGGACGATCTTCCGCAGGCGAAGGAGGCCGGCGCGCCGCTCGTCGAGCTCACCTATAATTGGGACGAGCATGATTATGCGGGCGGCCGCAATTTCGGCCATCTCGCTTTCGCGGTCGACGACATCTACGCCGTATGCGCGCGGCTGCAGGCGGCCGGCGTGACGATCAACCGCCCGCCGCGCGACGGCTATATGGCCTTCATTCGCTCGCCCGATCAGATCTCGATCGAGCTGCTGCAGAAGGGCGCGCCGCTGCCGCCGGCCGAGCCCTGGAGCTCCATGCCCAACACCGGCGCCTGGTGAGCGCTCTAACTTTCTTTCGTTGGAGCGAATTCTGATCGATCGAACGGGTCCGTTCGATCGGAAAGCGCTCTAAAAAGCGCTCAGTAATAATAGTAGCGACGGCGACGCCAGTAACGCGGCCGATAATACCGGCGCCAGTAGCGGCGACGCCAGCGCGGCCGCCAGACGCGGCGACGATAGTACCAATAGGTCTTTTCGACCTGCGTCCGCTCGAGATCCTCCGGCGTCGCCACAGCGGCCTCGGGAGCCGGCTCCGGCGCCCGCGGCGCCTCGAGCGGCGCGACCGAGGTGAGGGCGTGAGAGGGGCCGGCGACCAGCGCCGCCGCCGCGCCGATAACGAAAAATCTCATGAAAGAGCGACGTTCCATCGACTTTCCTCCATAGAAGCCGCCACGCCCGGCGCAGGACGCGCCTGATGCGCGTGCGGCTCATCCCCAAAGAAATCGGGCCGTCCCGGCGGCCGGCAAGGCCTTCGCCGCTTTTCCGCCGCGCGCCGAGCGTAAAAGGGCGGATGGCGATGAAACCTTTTCGGAACTACGGCGTTTTGCTTATGCGGCGCCGGGCGGGAAGTCCGAATGACCGAATAGATTCAAATGTAACCCAGTTTTTCGACGATAGAGCTGCGGGAAAGACGAGGGGGCTTTTGAAAAATCTGGTCCGGCTTTTGCGTGACGGCGGAGGCTCGGGCGGCGTTTCGGACGGAAGCGGACAAACAACGCCGCAAGAAGACTGCCGCGAGAAGACTATGGGAATTCCGAAGATGCATTCCATCGGCGCAGGAGAGTTTCGTTCGCAGGACGGAGAAAAGGTCATGCTCGTCACCGATCTCATCCATTCATGCTCGAACGACAAGGTCGCGCAGGCGGCGACTTTCTGCATCGGAGGCGTTTTCGCCGAGAGAGTCCGCGCCGTCGCGCAGGAGAATGGCGTCAGCGAGGGTCGTTTCGTCTCCGTCGTGGTGCGCGATTTCGCGCTGCGGGCCGATGAGGCGGAGCGCGCGCAGCTGGCGCACGAGATGGCCGGCTGCGATCAGCCGATCCTCAGCGGGCTGCGCAGGGTGGTAGAGAAGGCGCTTGAAGGCGGCGCGCAATTCGCCGATGACGTGAAAGGCTTCGGACTGCCTTTCCTGCGGCGCGACGGCGGCCTCACCTTCGAGGGCGTCGTTCCCCTGCGGCGCGCCGCGCGCTGAGACGAGCTCGCGCCTTTCGGCGGCCTCTTTTGCCCGAGGCCTCTCTTGCCGGCGGCGCGCCCGGCGGCGACAATGCCGTCGCTCGACCGTCTCTCGGTCGAATCGGCAAAGGCGGGGCATGTCGGGACTGATCGACGAAGCGCAGATCGTCTCCATTCTGACGACCTATGGCTATTGGGCCATATTCATCATCGTCGCGCTGGAGAGCGCCGGCATACCGCTCCCCGGCGAGACGACATTGGTCGGCGCGGCCATTTACGCCGGCCACTCCGGCAATATGGACATTCGCTTCGTCATTCTGGCCGCGGCGGCCGGCGCAATCTTCGGCGACAATATCGGCTTTTGGATCGGACGCGAGTTCGGCGTGAAGCTGCTGATGCGCTATGGCTCGCATATCGGCGTCGGGCCGCCGCAATTGCGCCTCGGGCAATATATGTTTATGCGCTGGGGCGGCTCTATCGTCTTCTTCGGCCGCTTCATCGCGCTTCTGCGTATATTGGCCGCCGTGCTCGCCGGCGCCAATCGCTTCGATCCGCTCAAATTCCTGTTCTACAACGCCGCGGGCGGCATTTGCTGGGCGCTGGTCTTCGGCCTCGGCGGCTATGTTTTCGGCGCGGCCATACATCGCATCGCCGGCCCGATTGGCTGGCTGGGCCTCGCCGGCGCGATTCTCGGCGCCTTTCTGCTGTGGCGCTATTGGAAGATCCACGAGGAGCGGCTGACCAGAGAGGCCGAGGCGCATTTCGAGCGCATCGATCATCGCCGGCCGTGAGGCGCGGACGTCAGCTATGCGCGAGCCGAGCGAGCGCGATCACGGCGCCGAGAATGACGAGCGTCTGAAAGCCGATCGTTCCGAACAGCCATTTGATGATTTCGGCTTTCGTGGCCTCGATCTTCGCCTCGAGGCGCAGCTCGGCTTTTTCGATCTTCGACTCGACGACGGCCAGATCGGCTTTCGTCGCCAGCTCCTGGCTCGTCGCCTCGGCGAAAGCCTCCGCTGTCGCCTTGGCCTGAGCATGCGGAACGCCGGCGGCCTCGAGTTTCTCCACGAATTTCAGCGTATCGAAGGCGACTGCGGCGCTCATTTCTGATCCTCGTAAGGTGAGCCATCAATATGACGCGGCTCGGCCTTCGCGTCCAGCGCCGGGACCTCCCTCCGCCTCACGCCTCATCAGCCGGCCGGCGCCCGAGGCGCCCCGCCTCCCAGCCGATGATCGCCTGCTTGCGCGTCAACCCCCAATGATAGCCGGTGAGCGCGCCGCTCGCCCCGAGCACGCGATGGCAGGGGACGACGAAGGAAACGGGATTGCGCCCGACGGATGCGCCGACCGCCCGCGCGGCGCCGGGCTTGCCGAGCCGCCGCGCGATCGCGCCGTAAGTCGTCGCCCGGCCCATGTCGATGTCGAGCAGCGCCTCCCAGACCGAAACGTCGAATTCCGACCCGATCAGCACGAGGCGCAAGGGCCGGTCCGGCCGCCATTCCGCCGGATCGAAGGCGCGCCGCGCGAAATCTGCGGTCGCCGCGTCGTCGAGCGAAAATCGCGCCTTCGGCCAGCGGCGGCGAAGATCGTCGAAAGCCTCCGCGCGCGCGCCATCGACGAAGCCGAGCCCGGCGAGGCCGCGCTCTGTCGCGACCAAAATCGCCTCGCCGAAAGGCGAAGGGTGGAAGCCGTAGCGCATCTCCAGCCCCTCGCCGCCGCGCTTATATTCGCCCGGCGTCAGCGCCTCATGAGTCACGAAGAGATCATGCAGGCGCGAGGGGCCGGAAAGACCGAGCGAGAGTGAGGCGTCGAGCAGGCTCGTCTCGCCGCCGAGCAGCGCGCGCGCATGGCGCAGCGTCAGCGCCTCGAGGAAGGCCTTGGGCGAGAGTCCCGCCCAGCGCCGGAACAAGGCGCGCAAATGCGCTTCGGAAAGGCTCGCCGCTCCCGCCATTTCCTCGACCGAGGGCTGCCGGCGCCAATTCTCGCCGATGAAGCGGATCGTCTCCGCGACCTTGGCGTAATCCTCCTGCGGCCGCGTCTCGGCGAGAGGAGGGATCGTGTCGGAGCGCAGGGTCATGCGGCGCATCATGGCGCGCGCGGCCGGGCGCCGCCACCCGAAAACGCGTCAGGAATAGACCGGTCCGCGCTTGGCCGTCGCCAACGCGCGGGAAAGCTCCTCGGCGAGCGCGGCCTTCTGCTCCGGCGCGAGAAAGCCGCCGATCTCGACGCGCTCGCCGCGCGAGACGAGCAGCACGCGCTGCATGCCGAACTCCTCGTCCTCCTCCGTCTCGAGCCGCAGCCAGTAAGTGTCGAAACGCCGCTCCCGCCGCAGGCCATAGGCGCTCTTCTTCACGATGACGAGCTCGAAGGGGGTAAGGCTGAGGCTCTCGAACGCCCGGGCGGAACGAAAGCTGACGCGCAGCGCGACATAGAGCGCCAGCACATCGAGCCCCATGAAGCCGACCACCGGCCAGGCGCCGAGAATATAGAAGGGAACCGACAGCACGCATGTTCCCGCGCCGAACAGCAGGATGAACACATGCGCCTGCCGCAGCGTCATCGAGCGATGCGGGATCAGCCGCGTCTGATAAATGGCTTCCGCAGAAGGAGCGCTCGCCGTCACGCCGCCGCCTTTCGTTCTCCAGAACGCCGAGTTATAACGCCTTTATGCCGAACGAAAAGAGCTCGCTCGCCAAGGCGCGGCGCCCTGCATCGCCGCGCAGCCGCGAGGCTGCGCGCATCGATGAGATTTTCGCGCGCCTCGAGGCGGCCGATCCGCACCCCAAAGGCGAGCTCGAGCATGTGAATATCTTCACTCTGCTCGTCGCCGTGGTGCTCTCCGCCCAGGCCACCGACGTCGGCGTCAACAAGGCGACGCGCGCTCTTTTCGCGATCGCCGACACGCCGCAGAAAATGCTCGCGCTCGGCGTCGAAGGGCTCCGCGGCTATATCAAGACGATCGGCCTCTATCCGACCAAGGCGAAGAATGTCATCGCCCTCTGCGCGCAGCTCATCGAGAAGCACGGCGGCGAGGTGCCGTGCGATCGCGAGGCTTTGCAGGCGCTGCCGGGCGTCGGCCGCAAGACCGCCAATGTCGTGCTCAACATCGCCTTTCATGTGCCGGTGATCGCGGTGGACACGCATATTTTCCGCGTCTCCAACCGGTTGCCGCTCACCAAGGGCAAGACCGTCGAGCAGGTGGAGGCAGGCCTCGAGAAAATCGTGCCCGAGCGCTTCAAGCTGCATGCGCATCACTGGCTGATCCTGCACGGCCGTTACGTGTGCAAGGCGCGCAAGCCGGAATGCGAGCGCTGCATCATCGCCGATCTCTGCCGCTTCGAGGGCAAGACGATCTGAGAGGGCAAGACGATCTGACGGCCGCAGCGGTCGAAAGCCGCGCGCTAACGATTCTTTCCGCGCCGGAATGTGCGCCAGCGCACGAACGCCGCCCCACTCTCCCGCTAAACCGAAGCCATAGGCCGGCCGCGTGGAGGGAGGGGTCATGGGTTTCGAATTCTCCGCCCCTCGCGCGCGCCGCGCAGCCGCCACGAATCAGAAACCATTCATTAACGCAGCCCATAAAAAAGGCGGCTCGCGGCCGGTTTCGCAGGCGCCCGCGCCGGTCGGCAGTACGCGTATTATTTTCAGACAATTAGAGCGAAGCCCGACGCCTGCCGAGCACAATCTCCGCGCTTGTCGCGCCGCGCGCGCCGACTTATACGAACGTCTCCGCTTTCGCGCGGCCAGGCGCAGTTTCCGGCGTTTCGCCGTCAAATCACGGCTCCATGCCCACTCTCTATCATCACCCGCTCTGCCCCCATTCCCGATTCGTGCGGCTGATTCTCGCCGAATACGGGATCGAGACGACGCTGGTCGAGGAGCGGGCGGCCGAGCGGCGGCGGGAATTTCTGACCCTCGATCCGGCCGGCAAGACGCCAGTGCTGGTCGACGACGACGGGACCGTGGTTCCGGGCGCGAGCGTCATCGTCGAATATCTCGAGGATTGCCTGCCGCCGGACTTCCGCGGCCTGCGGCTGATGCCGGCTGGCCTGCACGAGCGCATAGAGACGCGCCGGCTGATCGAATGGTTCAATGTCAAATTCTTCGAAGAGGTGACGAATTATCTGGTCACCGAGAAAGTCTACAAGCGCTTTCTCGCGGCCGAGATCGGCGGCGGCGCGCCGGACATGGATCTGCTGCGGGTCGCGCGCGCCAATCTGCGTCCCCATATCCGCTATATCGGCTATCTGACCGAGGCGCGGCGCTGGCTGGCCGGCGAATCCCTCACCTATGCGGATTTCGCCGCTGCGGCTCATCTCTCCTGCGTCGACTATCTGGGCGACGTGCCATGGGACGAAGACGAGACGGTCAAGCACTGGTATCAGCGGATCAAGTCGCGTCCGGCCTTCCGTCCCCTGCTGGCCGATCGCACGCCGGGCATGACGCCGGGACCGGTCTACGCCGAGCTGGACTTCTGAGCCTCGAGCAGGCGCTGCGCCGCCGCGCTGCCGAGCTCGGCTTCGATCTCTGCGCCATCACGACAGCGCAGGCTCCCGCCGAGGCCGGCGAGCATCTCGCGCAATGGCTCGAATCCGGCGCCCATGGCGATATGGAGTGGATGGCGGAGACCGCCGACCGCCGCGCCGCGCCGAAGGCGCTGTGGCCGCAGGCGCGCTCCGTAATAATGCTCGGGGTCGATTATGGCGCTTCCGGCGATCCGCTGGCGACTCTGGAGACGCCCGATCGCGGCGCCGTCTCGCTCTACGCGCGCCGGCGCGATTATCACGAGGTCATAAAGGGAAGGCTGAAGCAGCTCGCCGGCTTTCTGCTGGCGCGGGCCGGCGGCGGCGAGGTCAAGGTCTTCGTCGACACGGCGCCGGTGATGGAAAAGCCCTTGGCGCAAGCGGCCGGGCTCGGCTGGCAGGGCAAGCACACCAATCTCGTCTCGCGGCGCTTCGGCTCCTGGCTGCTGCTCGGCGCGATTTTCACCGATCTTGCGCTCACGCCCGATACGCCGGAGGAGGACCATTGCGGCTCCTGCCGCGCCTGTCTCGACGCCTGCCCGACCAAGGCCTTTCCGGCGCCCTATCGGCTCGACGCGCGGCGCTGCGTCGCCTACCTCACCATAGAGCACAAGGGCCAGATTCCGCGCGAGTTCCGCGCGGCCATCGGCAACCGGATCTTCGGCTGCGACGATTGTCTCGCCGTCTGCCCCTGGAACAAATTCGCGCGCGCCACGCGGGACGCCAAGCTCGCCCTGCGCGAGGAGCTCTCCGCGCTTCCCCTCGCCGATCTCGCCGCGCTGGACGACGCCGGCTTTCGTGCGCTCTTCGCCGGAACGCCGGTCAAGCGGCTCGGCCATGCGCGCTTTCGGCGCAATGTCGCCATAGCGATCGGCAATTCCAAGAACCGCGAGCTCGCCGCCGCGGTCGAGCCGCTGCTCTCCGATTCGTCGCCGCTCGCGCGCGGCGCGTCCGTATGGGCGCTGGCGCGGCTGCTTCCGCCGGGAGATTTTTCCGCGCTCGCCGGGAAGGCTCTCGCTGAGGAAGAAGACGTAGCCGTGCGCGAGGAGTGGGCAAAAGAGACACACCCAGCGAAAAAGTGACGTCGCGACACAGATTGCCGCGGCGCAATGCCGGCGCATCCATGGATTCGCCGGAGCACAAACAGTAGAGTTCTCCGCGCCGCCCTCGGGCGCGCGCCTCACGCCGAACGCCGCCGCCATGCCCAATGTTTCGCGACGCACAATAGATGATCCAGCCGCCGAGGCGGCGCGCCTTTTGGCGCGTCTCAGCATCATGCTGCTGTTCATCATCTCGCAGCTGGCGCCGATCCTGACGCGGCAGACCATCTATATTCTGCTGCCCGTCGGCGCCGCGCTGCTGCTGCTCTCGGCCAGCCTCACGCCGGAGACGCGACGCTTGCGCGAGATCGCCGTGCTGGCGCTGACGCCGACCGCCCTCGCCGCTTTCTTCTTCGTCGGCTGGACGGGATTGTCGCTCGCCTGGACGCCCTTCGGCGCCGGCCCGGCCGAGCGCTACGCCAAGAGCGCCGCGACCTTGGCGCTGGTCGCCGCCGCCTGCGCGCTGCTGCCGGCGCGCACCAAGACGTCCAACCTCAATCTGCTGCCGATCGGCACCGGCGCCGCAGCCGCTGCCCTCGCCGCCGTCGCCCTGCTCTCGGCGAGCGGCGGCGATCAGCCGGTCGATCTCGACAGCAATGCTCTGCAACGCGCCGGCCTCGGCCTGGCGCTGGCGATCTGGCCGGCGCTCGGCGCGCTGGCGCTGCGCGGACGCTGGGTGTCGGCCGCCCTTTTCGCTCTCGTCAGCGTCGCCGCCTGCCTGCTGGCGCGCGCCCCCAATGCGCTGCCCGCGCTAATGGCCGGCGCGCTGGCGCTGGCGCTGTCCTTCGGCAAGGCGCGACGCGCCGGCTCGCTACTCGCGATCCTCTCGGCGGCGCTGATCCTGCTGGCGCCGCTGGCCCCGATCCTCGTGCATTTCGTCGCGCCCGAGCGTCTGCCGGCTTTCGCCGCCCCGCTGGAGACATGGGGCCGAATCATCGCCAATGATGGGCCGCGGCTCTTCATCGGCCATGGCTTCGGCGCGGCGGTGTTCGGCGTCGCCGGCCATTATCTCTACCCGGACACGCCGCGCAGCCTGCTGTTTCAGGTTTGGTTCGATCTCGGCATTCTCGGCGCGCTCGGCCTCGCCGCCGTCGTCGCCCGCGCCTTTTATGTCATCGGACGGACGCGGCCGGTGCTCGCGCCCTTCCTGCTCGGCGGCTTGGCGACGGGTCTGACGATCTGCGTGCTGGGCCCGGCGGCCGAGCAGCTCTGGTGGCTGACGCTCGCCGGCCTCAACGCCATTGCCTACGCTCTGGTGCTGAAGGGGCAGTTCCGCACGCGCCGCCCGCGCCTCGAGCCCAATGGCGGAATGGGGCGCCTCGTCGTCCGCTGAAGTTCGTCTCGACTGTTATTGCGGGCAGGCGATTCCGCGGGCGACGCTGACCTGACCATCCGAGCCTTCGACGCGGGTGACGGCGAGCACGCAATCCTCGTCATCGGCGCCATAGGCGCGACCGATCAGTATCGCCGGACCATCGCCGAAGGGACGCAGCGCCGTCACGCTGTCCCCGAGCGTCGTTTTCGTAACCGAAGATGGCGCGGTCAGAGCCTCGAAGCGCGCGCCGAGCGACGGCGTGGCGGCGACAGACGCGCCAAAGCTGGCCGCGACCGTCACGGCGAGAAGGATTCGCGAATTTTTCGATAGGCCCATGATTCGACGCTCCCGGCGAAGGGCCGACTGAAGCGAGGAATTCTCCCCGAAGCGTCGGCCGCGCCTCTCATGGGCTGTAACGCGGCGACGTCGGTCATGGTTGCAGGGACCGTAGAAACCGAAAAGGCGAGGCCGAAGCCTCGCCTTTCGCCTCACTCGCAGACGCGGGTGGGTCGATAGCCGACGACGACGCCATATTCGTCGAACACCGGGCGACGCTCGCGCCAGCAGCGATAGGGCGGCGGCGCTTCATAGACGGGCGCCGGATAATAGGCCGGCGCGCCATAATAAGGCGGGGGCGGCGGAACCGGACGCGCGGCGCCGCCGGCGAGCGCGCCCAGCGCGAAGCCGCCGATGCCCGCGGCGATGGCCGCACCCGGATCGCCCGCAGCGGCCGGCGCGGCCGTCACGATCGGCGCGACGCCGAGGCCGAGCGCGACGAGAGCGCCCGCGATTTTTCGTGCCGAAATCTCCCTCATGACTCTCTCCATCACCCTCCGGGGCGGCGCTCGGACGGCCTGTCCCCAAGTTGCGCCGCCAGCCGCGCGCCGAGCGCGTCGATGAAAGCCAGAAAACGTAAATGAACGGCGAAAACGTGGCCGTCACGCTCGCGCTTTTTCAAATTTCGGCGAGTGATGCGTTCACGCCACAGCGTCGCGGCGCGGCTGCTCCGGAATGGGAAAGCGCAGCACGATTCGCGTGCCCTTGCGGCGGATGGCCGGGCTCTGCGCGACGATAGAGCCGCCCATCGCCTCGACGAGGCCGCGGCAGATGGAGAGGCCGAGGCCGGTGCCGGCCTTGCGGCCGTCGACGCGCCCGCCGCGGTAGAATTTCTCGAAAATGCGGTCGAGGTCGGCCGGCTTCACGCCCGGCCCTTCGTCGGTCACAGTGAGCAGCAGCTCGGAGCCGTCGCGGCGGGCGTAGACCGAAGCCTGGCCGCCACCGTATTTATGCGCATTGTCCAGTAGGTTGAACACGATCTGCCCCAACAGGCCGGCGTCGCCGCGAATCGCCGGCAGATCGGGCGCGAGGCTCGCCGAGACCTTCAGCTGCGGAAACTCCTTGCGGCTGCGCTCCATAGCGGCCCGCACGGCGTCGCCGACATCGACGAGCTCGCGGCGCGGCGCCAGCGCGCCCGATTCGATGCGCGACATATCGAGCAGATTGACGACAAAGCGCGACAGACGCGCCGCCTCCTCCTCTATGGACACGAGCAGATCCAGCCGATCCGTATCGGCGAGCCGATCGCCGAGCTGGCGCAGGCTGGTGACGGCGCCGGTGATGGAGGCGAGCGGCGTGCGCAGATCATGCGAGAGCGAGGCGAGCAGCGTGGTGCGCAAGCGCTCATTCTCCTCGAGCGCGGCGGCGCGCACGGACTCGCCGACGAGCAGCGCGCGATCGACGGCGATGGCGGTCTGCTCGAGAATCGCCGTCAGCATTCGCTCATTCTGCGCCGAGGGCGTCTCTTGCGCATTCTTCGGCTCGAGGCCGATCACCGCCACGACGCCGCGCGTCGTCGCCAGCGGACGAAAGGCGAAACGTATGTTGGGCAGCGTGCCGCTGCGCAGTCCCGCCGGCTCGGCGCGCTCAAAGGCCCAGCGCGCGGCGCCCGCCTCCTTCGCGTCCAGCTGGTCGATCGGCGGCCAGGCGGCGGCGATCGTCAGCTCGCCGTCGTCCGGCGCCAGAAGCACCGCGCTCTTCGCGTCGAGCGCCTTTTGCGCATGCATGGCGGCGGCCCACATCACCTCGTCGAGCGAGGCCGCGCTCGACAATTTGCGCGAGAATTCGAATAGCGATTGCGCCGCCTCCGCCCGCGCGCGCATGGCCCGCGATTGCTCGCGCACGCGGCCGGCGAGCGTGCCCGTCACTATGGCGACGAAAGTGTAGACGAGCAGCGACAGAAACTCATGCGCTTGCGAGACGGTGAGCTCATAGCGCGGATCGACGAAAAAGAAATCGAAAGCGAAGAAGGAGAGAATGGAGGCCGCGACCGCCGACCACACGCCGGCGGCGAGCGCGCAGAACACGACGGAGGCGAGAAAGATCATCCCGAGATTGGGAAGATGCAGCCAGACGTCGAGCGGCCATGCGATGAGCGTGGCGCAAGCGACGGAGGCGAGCGTCGCGCCGACGCCGCGCCAGAGCTCGCCATTGGCGGAAAGCGCCTTGCGCGGCCGCGGCTCCTCCTCGGCCTTCGCGCGGCTCTCGGTGATGACCTGCACGGCGATATCGTCCGAGCGCCGCACGATCTCGTCGGTCAGAGATTTGCGCCACAGCCGCGCCAGCAGCCCGGCGCGCGAGCGGCCGACGACGATCTGCGTGATATTCTCGCGCCGCGCGAATCTCAGCGCCTCACCGGCAAGATCATGACCGGAGATGCGCTCGACCGTTCCGCCGAGACGCTCGGCGAGCCGCAATGCTTCGTCGACGCGCCGCGCGCGATCGGCGTCCTGCTCCTCTTCTCCCGCGCGCTCCAGATGCAGCGCGATCCAAGGCGCATTGAGCCCGGTCGCGAGGCGCGCGCCGGCGCGCACGACGAATTCCGACAGACGATCGGAGCCGACGCAGACGAGCAGCCGCTCCGACGTCGCCCATGGCCCTTCGATCGCGCTCTGCCGCAGATAATCGACCATCTGATCGTCGACGCGCTCCGCTGTGCGACGCAGCGCCAGTTCTCGCAACGCCGTGAGATTGCGCGGCGTGAAGAAATTCTGCACGGCGCGGCGCGCCATGTCGGGCACATAGACCTTGCCCTCTTTCAAACGCTGCAGCAGCTCGTCCGGCGTCACATCGACGAGTACGACATCGGCGGCGTCCTGCAGCACGCGATCTGGAACCGTCTCGCGCACGGCGACGCCGGCGATGCGCGAGACGACATCGGCGAGACTCTCGAGATGCTGAATATTGAGCGCGGTCCACACATCGACGCCGGTGTCGAGCAGTTCCTCGACATCCTGCCAGCGCTTCGGGTGGCGGCTGTCCGGCGCATTGGTGTGCGCGAGCTCATCGACGACGATGAGCGCGGGATGACGCGCGAGCGCGGCGTCGACGTCGAACTCCTCGAGCGTGCGGCCGCGATACTCGATCTTGCGGCGCGGCAGAATCTCGAGGCCTTCCGTCAGAGCCTCGGTCTCGCAGCGCCCATGCGTCTCGACGAGGCCGATGACGACATCGACGCCATCGGTCTTCAACGCGCGAGCGCGGGCGAGCATTGCGTAGGTCTTGCCGACGCCCGGCGCCGCGCCGAGAAACACGCGCAGCTTGCCGCGCTTCTCGCGATCGGCGAGCGCGAGCAACGCGTCCGGATCCGGCCGACGTTCGAATTCGCTTCCCGTCTCCGCCATTTTCCTTAAGCTCTCTCGCACGCTGCGTCCTCACAAAATGCGGGAGGCGCGGCGCGCACGCAAGCGCGGACACGGCGAAATTTCGCGCTCACGCCCGATCTTTACGAAGCCCTTATGCGCCTCCCGCAAATCGCGAATGGCTTCCTTACGGCGAGGAGACGCATCGTGCCGCCGTCCGAGCTTGCAAAGGAGACGAGGCATGTTTCAGATCATCAGCGCGGCGATCGCCGGCTCTGCGCTCACTGTCGCCTATGCCGCGGCCTGGCGCATTTATCGAAGCGCATGGGAGCGCAAGGCGACGCCCGCGCTCGTCCGAAGCCCCGCGACCCGTGCAGGGGCGCTCATCCTGCTGCTGCGCCGCCGCCGTCTGATGAAGGCCCGCCACGCCGGCCCGCGCGGCAGAGATCTCGCAAAGGCATAATATCGCAGAGCGCAGGCGGCGCGATGCGCCGCCCTCTTCCGTCCGGAGGCGCGAGGCCCTATTGAAGGGCCGACGTCAATTATCCGGATCACAGGATGAATGTTCTCCTCATCGGCTCCGGCGGCCGCGAGCATGCGATCGCCCGGGCGTTCTCGAAAAGCGCGCTTCTCTCCCGACTCTACGCCGCGCCGGGCAATCCGGGCCTCGCAGAGATAGCGGAGCTCGCGCCTCTCGATGTTTCGGATCACGCCGCCGTCGCGGCCTTCTGCGCGCAAAAGAGCATAGAGCTCGTCGTCGTCGGGCCGGAGCAGCCGCTCGTCGAAGGACTCGCCGATTTCTTGCGCGCGAAGGGCGTCGCCGTTTTCGGCCCGTCCAAGGCCGCGGCGCAGCTCGAAGGCTCGAAGGGATTCGTCAAGGATCTCTGCCGCGCCAACGCCATTCCCACCGCGGACTATCAGCGCTTCGACGATGAGGAGAAAGCGCTCGCCTATTTGCGCGCGAAGGGCGCACCGATCGTGGTGAAGGCCGACGGCCTCGCCGCCGGCAAGGGCGTCGTCGTCGCCGAGACTCTCGAAGAGGCGGAGACGGCGGTCACGGCCATGTTCTCCGGCGCCTTCGGCAAATCGGGCGCGGAAGTCGTCATAGAGGAGAAGCTCGAAGGCGAGGAGGCCTCCTTCTTCGTGATCTGCGACGGAGAGCGAGCGCTGCCTTTCACATCCGCGCAGGATCATAAGCGCGTCGGCGACGGCGACACGGGGCCGAACACGGGCGGAATGGGCGCCTATTCGCCGGCGCCCGCCTTCACGCCGCAGATAGAGGCGCGCGTGATGCGCGAGATCGTCGCGCCGACGCTGCGCGCGATGCGCGAGATGGGCGCGCCGTTTCAAGGCGTGCTTTTCGTCGGGCTGATGCTGACGAAGGATGGACCGAAGCTCATCGAGTTCAATGTGCGCTTCGGCGATCCAGAGACGCAAGTGATGCTGCCGCGCCTCGAGGATGATCTGCTCGCGCTGATGCGCGCCGCCGCCATAGGCGCGCTGCCGGAGAAGCCGCTGCGCTTCTCGCAGCAGACCGCGCTCACCGTGGTGCTGGCGGCGAAAGGCTATCCAGGAACGCCGCTGACGGGCACGGCGATAAAAGGCCTCGCGCGCGCCGGCGAGATCGACGGCGTCATCGTCACCCATGCGGGCACGCGGCGCGAGAGCGACGCGCTCGTCGCCGCCGGCGGACGCGTGCTCAATGTCACGGCGCTCGGCGACACGGCGAGGGCGGCGCAGGCGCTCGCCTATCGCGGCGTCGACGCGATCGACTGGCCCGAGGGATTTTGTCGCCGCGACATAGGCTGGCGCGCGATCGAGCGCGAAACATAAAGCGCAAGACTATTTGCGAGGAGGCCGCATGGACAAGATCGCGCCCAATCTCACCGGCGTGCCGGAAACCATGTTGTGGACGCTGCACAATCGCGCCGGCGAGGCGTTGCGGCCAAACGGACTGCTGCATGATCCTCGGCTCGTCGAAATTTATCGCGCGCTCGACTATGACTATGAGGCGAGCTTCGGCAAGGCGCAGCCCTCGCACGCCAATCGCGCCGTCGTCTTCGACAATGCGCTGCGCGCCTTTTTGGCGGCGCATCCCGATGGCGTGATCGTCAATCTCGGCGAAGGCTTGGAGACCCACAGATTCCGCGTGGCCGATGCGGGCGAGGCGCTGTGGATCACCGTCGATCTGCCGGAGTCGATCGCCATACGCGAGCGCTTCATAAAGCCCGACGCGCGCCATCGCCACGTGGCGCTGAGCGCGCTCGACCGCCGCTGGTTCGACGAGGTTCCGCAAGGACGCCCCGTCTTCATCACGGCGCAAGGGCTGTTCATGTATCTTCCGCCGGAGGAAACCGCATCGCTGCTGCGCGACATGGCGCAGCGCTTTCCGAAAGCCGGCCTCTTGTTCGACCATGTGCCACGCTGGCTCTCGAGAGAAACGCTGAAGGGCCGCAAGCTCACGCCGAATTTCACCATCCCGCCCATGCCCTGGGGCGTCGACCGCAGCGAGATCGCGCCGACATTGCGAAGCTGGGCGGCGATCGAGACGGTGGATCATTTCGACTATCGATTCTATCGCGGATGGCGCGCGCTGCTGTTCGGAGGGCTTTTGCGCCTTGCCTTTTTTCGCGAGCGCATGCCCGCGATCACGCGCGTGACCTTCGCCTGACAAGCTGGCGGGGCGGACGAAGGCTTGACAGTCGTGAGCCGCTGCCGATTATGCCGCAATGATGAAGCAAAGGCGGCGATTCAGCGACCGACGGCTCCCGATTCTCGGGCGCATCGCGGCCCTATTGGCCGTGCTGCTCGCTCTCGTGATGAGCGCCGCGCCGGGCGTCGCCCAACGCGCAGCGCATGCCGACGAGGCGTCGCTCACCGCCGCGACGCAGGAAATCTGCGAGCTCTCTCATCACGCTTCCGACCACGGCGAGGCGCACGCCGGCGCGAGCTGCTGCTGCCTGCAAATCACGGCGCGGCGCGACGCGACAGGCTTCGTCGCAATTCTGCTCGGATTCGTGCAATTCCCCGCTCCCGACGCGCCGTCCTTCGCGGCGCGCTCCGACACGTCTCATCGCGCCGGCGTCGCTCTGCCGACGACGCCCTGGCTCTCGCGCGCGCCGCCTTTCTTCTCCTGATCGGTCCGATGCGGCTTTGCCGCCCCGCCCTTTAGACCCGCGCGCGCTCATCGCCGCGCCAGGAGACAAATCGTCATGACCAGAACCATTCTCTCGCGCGGCGTTTCCGCCGGCGCGCTCCTCATCGCGTCTCTTTCCTCCGCAATGGCGCAGGAGGCGCTGCCCTCCATCGACGTCGCTGGCGAGGGCGCCCCGCGCGACGCGGGACAAAAAGCCGCCGCGCCGGGATTTTCTCCCGAGAAAAAGGCGCTGCCCGTCTATCGCGATCCGACCGGCCAGACTTTCACCACGGTGAAGCGCGAGGATTTCAAGACCTCGCCGCTCGTCACCATCGGCGATCTCGTCGAATACAGCCCCGGCGTCTCCTTCAAGCAGGGCAATGGCCCGCGCGACATGACGCTCTCCATCCGCGGCTCAGGCGCGCGCATCGGCGGCGCCATGCGCAATATCGTGCTGCTCGAGGACGGCTTCACCATGACGCAGCCGGACGGATTCTCGCGCACCGATTCCACCGATCCGCACGCCTATGCGGGCGTCGACGTCTATCGCGGCCCCTCCTCCGCTCTGTTCGGCAATTGGGCGAATGGCGGCGCCATCAACTTCCGCACCCGCACCGGCGCGGAGATCGACGGCGTGGAGACCGGCCATGAGGCCGGCAGCTTCGGCTATCTCACCAATTACACCGCCATCGGCAAGAAATACGGCAATTTCGACATCGCCCTCTTCGCCAGCGACGCACGCGGCGAAGGCTCGACGACGCATACGGAATTCAACACGCAGACGGTGAATCTGAAGGCGAGCTACGAGGCGACGCCGACCGATCGCTTCACCTTCAAATGGGTCCATAATCAGCTCTACGGCAATGTGCCGGCGCGCATGTCGCTCAACCAATTCTATTTCAATCCCTATCAGCGCGGCTGTTATGGGCTGCCGACGCCCTCCACCGCGGTCAGCCGCAGCCTCTGCGGACAGACGGCCGTTTTCCTCAACGGAACCAATGGCGCGACGGCGCAGGTCTCCGCGCAGCAATCAGGCTGGCATCGCAACGACCGGCGCGACATGCTGGGCCTGCGCTGGGAGCACGACATTGACGCGCAGACGGTGCTGCGCACGCAGTTCATCTATGACGACAAGGATTTCTACCAGCCGATCGACACGCCGGTCACTTATGGCGACGCGCCCTCGATCAACATATCGACCGATCTCACCCATCACGGCGCGCTGCAAGGCCAGCAGCTCACGAGCAATTTCGGCGTCTGGTACAATCGCGCGCGCTTCACCACCTACTCGCAAAATCTGCTCGGCTGGGGCAATGGCGATCTCGGGCCATTGCTCACCAATAAGCAGGAGATCATGCATTCCAATCTCGGCGGCCGTTTCCGCGAGGAGCTCGAGCTCGCGCCGGATGTGACGGGCGTCATCGCCCTGGCGACCGAGATGAGCAAGGTCGCGGCGCTGTCCTCTTCCGTCTCCTATCCCTCTGGCGCGCTGACCACCGTGCCGGCCAATCGCACCTATTGGAATTTCGCGCCGGAAGCCTCGGTGACCTGGCGGCCCGATCGCGAGTGGAAATTCTACGCGCGCGCCTCGAGCGGCTATGGAACGCCGCAATATGGCTTCCTCTTCGTCAATCAGCAGGGGCTCGACGGCAATAACACCGACCTCAAATCGCAGCGCAACTCCGGCTTCGACGCCGGCTTCGACTGGACGCCCACGGAGACCCTCAAAGTCACGCTCAACGGCTTCTACGAATGGTATCAGAACGAGATGCTGACGCAGTCGCCGGGCAATGGCCTCAAGAACTACACCTATAATGCGCCGGGCTCGGCCCATCGCGGCGCGGAGTTCCTGCTCGACTGGCGGCCTTTCGACGGATGGCGGCTGCTCGCCAATTACTCCTACAATAATCAGATCTTCACGAGCTTCACCGAGCAGCGCGGGCCGAGCTCTTACTTCAACCGCGCCGGCTATAAAATCCCCGGCGTCGCTCCGCATGAGCTGACGACGCGCATCGGCTACGATATTCCGCAGGGAGATTTCAAAGGCGTCGGCGCCTATTTGGAATATGTGCTGAAGAGCTCCTATTTCATCGACAATGGCAATCAGCTCACCATACCGGGCTATGGCCTCGTCAATCTCAACCTGCATTATGATCGCGACGTGTCGATCGGCTTTCTGAAGAACATCTCCGCCTTCGTCGAAGTGCGCAATGTGTTCGACCGGACCTATGTCGCATCGGCGACGGTGATCTCCAACTCGCTCACTTCGGGATTTCAAAATCCCGGCTTCGTGCTCGCGCAAAATTCGACCGGCTCCATCTATGCGGGCCAGCCGCGCGCGATACAGGGCGGCGTGAAGTTCAAGTTCTGAAAGAGCGGCGGCGGGAGAGGCGCGACCGCGCCACTCCCCTGCCCGCTCATCAGCCGCTGGGCGCGCGGCCGGCGGCGAAGATCATGCAGGTCGTCGTCGCATGGGCGAGCAGACGTTCGCGCGCGTCATAGAGCCGCGCCTCCGCCGTGGCGATGCTGCGGCCTTGGTGCAGCACCTTTCCCTCGGCGCGAATCTCGGCGTCGGCGGAGACCGCGCGGGTGAAATTCACCTTCAGCTCGAGCGTCGTGTAGAGCTGGCCCGGCGGCAGCGTCGTATGGACGGCGCAGCTCATCGTGGAATCGAGCAGCGCCGAGATATAGCCTCCATGAACCGTTCCGAGCGGATTATAATGTCGCTCGTCCGGCGTCGCCGCGAAGACGACGCGCCCACTCTCGATCTCGACGGGACGAAAGGCGAAAAGGAGCATGATCGGCGGCACGGGCAAGGAACCTTCGCCCATGGCTCTCACGACTTCCAATCCGCTCATCGATCGCAGGCGCTCCAGCGGCAAGGCTCCCGCGACATGGGTCTGCGTTTCGTCGGACATGAGGCGATCTCCTCTGGCCTTTCGAAACTGAGGCATATATTTAGTTTCGTCAAGAAACTAAATAAACGGCGAAGCGATGAGAAACAATCAATTCCCCTCCCAGACCTGCTCAGTGGCGCGCGCGCTGGAGATCGTCGGCGAATGGTGGACGCTGCTGATCATTCGTGAGGCGTTTTTCGGCGCGCGCCGATTCGGCGAGTTCGAGCGCAATCTCGGCGTCGCCAAGAATGTGCTGAGCGAGCGGCTGTCGAAGCTGGTCGCCTGCGGCGTGATGGAGCGCATCGACGTGCCGGGACGCGGCAATCCACGCGACTATCGCCTCACCGAGAAGGGTCGCGATCTGTTCCCGGTTCTGGTGGCGCTGATGCAATGGGGCGACCGCTGGGCGGCGGCGGCGGGACCGCCGCTGCGCCTGCTGGACCCGGCGACCGGCGCGGAGATCGCCTCGCTGCGCGTGACCGGCTCGAGCGGCGCCGCGCTGGAGCCGCAGGAGCTGCTGATCGCCCCCGGCCCCGGCGCGGATGAGAAGGTGCGCCGCCGTTTTCCGCCGGCTTCGGAAATACTCCCGAGATGACGCGCGCCGCCGCGCCCGCTATTCTCGCTGCGGCGCAACGAACGCCCCCATTCGAGCGGCGGAGCCGGCTCGAACGGGGGTTGAACCTGCCGCCGGTTTCGTGTGAATGCTCTCTCGTCTCTTCTGGATCGCCGGCTCGATGACGCGCAGCTTTTTCATTGTCGCGCCCGGCGTCGCCGGAACATCTCGCGGAACGGAGGCGCGCGGCGCGTCCATCCTCGCAGAATCGCGCCTTTCAGGCTCGAGCGCGAAGCTCTCGCCGTCGTTTTTCCGCAATGCGGCGTTCGAATGTCGCTTCTGACATGAGCTTGAGAGCGGACCCGGCCGAACGTCTGACAACGCCGCCCGCGAGCGAGGCGCCTGCGAAGCGCCGGCTCGCGCCCATCATCCTGTCCGCGCTCATTCATATTCTGGTCCTGGCGGCATTTCTGCTCGAGCAATTGCTGCTGTCGAGCGAGAGCCCGACCACAGAGCAGGAAATTCCGCTGGAGGTCGTCGCCGAGGCGCCGCAGCCTCCGCCGCCGCAGGAGCCGCCGCCGCCGGAGCCCGAGAAGGAGGAGCCGAAGCCGGAGGAGAAGCAAAAGCAGAAGCCGCCGCCGCCGCAAAAGCTCGTCGATGACGAGAAGCCGGCCTTCGACGCGCCGCGCGCGCCGAACCAGGAGAAGGCCGATCGCGACGCGCCGGATCAGGAGACCAAATCCGCCCGCCGCGAGCCGCCGAACGAGCAGCACGCCGCCAAGCCCGCGCAGGAAAAATCCGCCGATCCGCAAAAGCAGCAGGCGGCCAAAGCCGAGCCCGCGCCGGCCGCCCCCAAGGCGGAGGAGGACAAGGCCGACGCCGAGATCGTCGAGCAGGCGGAGCCGCAAAAGGAAGCGCGGGTCGACGACAAGCAGGGCGAGGTCGAGATCAAGGCCTCGCCGGAGCCCAAGCCCAAATCCATCGCCGATCAGCTCGCTTCGCTGGAGCCGCTGCCGGACTTCAAGCTCTCTGGCTCCTCCAAGCCGGCGCCGGTCAGCGGCGGCACGGCGAAGACCACCTATCTCTCCGTGCTCTTCGGCCTCATCATGCGGCATATGAATGTGCCGCCGTCCCTGCGCAACAAGACGACGCCCAATCACGGCGTCGTCGTGTTCTTCATCGACGAGGGCGGGCATGTGACGCATCAGGCGGTCTATCGCTCGAGCGGCTTCGCCGAGCTCGACAACGCCGCTCTCGCCGCCGTGCGCCGCGCCGCGCCTTTCCCTGCGCCGCCCTACGGCCATCCGCGCGGCATTCAATTCCACTTCGATCCGAAATGAGGGCGTTTTGAGCGTGATGTCGGCGCCCGCGCGTGATGCGGCAGTAGAGGGCGCGCTGCTGCGCGTGACGGGACTTTCCAAATCCTATCTCGGGCCGCAGGGTCCTCTGCCCGTGCTGCGCGGCGTCGATCTTACGCTCAGCGCCGGCGAGAGCCTCGCGCTGATGGGCGAGTCCGGCAGCGGCAAGAGCACGCTGCTGCATCTTATCGCCGGGCTCGACCATGCCGATGGCGGCGCCATTCACATCGACGATGTGGAAGTGACGAAGCTCGACGACGAAGGCCGCGCGGCGCTGCGCCGCAAGACGCTCGGCGTCGTGTTTCAGCAGTTCAATCTCGTGCCGAGCCTCACTGTCGGCGACAATCTCTCGCTGCAGGCGCGGCTCGCCGGGCGTTACGATCGCGATTGGCGCGACGCGCTCGCGGAGCGTCTCGGCCTCTCCGCTCTGCTCGATCGCTATCCCGAGCAATTGTCGGGCGGACAGCAGCAGCGCGTCGCCGTCGGCCGCGCGCTGGCGCCGCGCCCGCGCCTCTTGCTCGCCGACGAGCCGACCGGCAATCTGGATGAAGCCACAGGCGACGCCGTGCTCAATCTTCTGCTCGAGCTCTCCGCCACGGCGGGCGCGGCGGTGCTGATGGTCACGCATAGCGCGCGGCTCGCTGCGCGGCTCGACCGTCGCGCCACTCTGGCCGGCGGAAGGCTGGCGCCGTGAAGCAATTCTTCTATACGCTCACCACGCTCACCAGCCATTGGCGGCGACGTCCCGGCCAATTCGCCGCGCTCTTCGTCGGCCTCGCCGTGGCGACGGCGCTGTGGAGCGGCGTCGCGGCGCTGAACGATCAAGCGCGCCGCAGCTATGATCGCGCGGCCGGCGCGCTCGGCCTCGGCGGCTCGCCGAGCCTCGTTGCGGCGAGCGGCGGATTTTTCGCGCAGGACGCTTTCATCGCTCTGCGGCGCGCGGGCTGGAAGGTCTCGCCGATTCTCGAGGGGACGATCCGCCTCGGCGACAAATCCTATCGCCTGCTGGGCGTGGAGCCGCTGACGCTGCCCAAAATCTCCAGCAATAAAATGCCGGAGGGCGACGATCTGAATGATTTCCTCGGCCCGCCCGGCCGCGCGCTGATCGCGCCGCAGACATTGCGCGCGCTCGGCCTCACGGAAGGCGCGACGCCGACGATCAGTGAAGCGGATCGCCTGCCGCCGCTCGCCATCGCCAGAGATCTCGCGCCGGGGATGGTCGTCGTCGACATCGGCGCCGCGCAGAGGCTGCTGCATCGGCCGGGGCGCCTGTCGCGCCTGCTGCTCGCCGAGGAACCTACTGCGGACGCGCCCACGCTCGAATCCGTCATCGGCGAAACGCTGCGCCGCGTGGAGGCAGATGAGGCGCCGGAGCTCGCCAAGCTCACCGAGAGCTTTCATCTCAACCTCACCGCCTTCGGCCTTTTGGCCTATGTGGTGGGCCTGTTCATCGCACATGCGTCTTTCGGCCTCGCCTTCGAGCAGCGCCTGCCGATCATCCGCACGCTGCGCGCCATCGGCGCCTCCTTGCGTGCGCTCTCATTGGCGCTGGTCGCGGAGCTGACGCTGCTCGCCCTGCTCGCCGGCGCTGCGGGAATGGCCGGCGGCTATCTCATCGCCGCCGCGCTGCTGCCCAACATGGCCGCCAGCCTCGAGGGACTCTATGGCGCCGAGCTCGACGGCGCGCTCGGCCTCGCGCCTTCCTGGTGGCTATCCGGCATCGGCATGGCGCTGATCGGCGCCGCGATCGCCGCGGCGAGCGGGCTGGTCAAGACTCTGCGCCTGCCCGTGCTCGCCATCGCGCAGCCTTTCGCCTGGCGCGAGGCGCAGCGACATTGGCTCTACCGCCAGGCCGCGCTCGCAGTACTCGCTCTCATGGGCGCGGCGGCGGCGCTGCTCTTCGGCGAGGGGATGGAGGCGGGCTTCGCCTCCATGGCCGGGCTGTTGCTCGGCGCCGCGCTCGCATTGCCGCTGCCGCTCGCCGCAATGCTGCGGCTCGGCGAAAGACGCGCGCGCGGACCGCTCGCCAAATGGTTCTTCGCCGATGCGCTGCAGCAGCTTCCCGGCCTCTCGCTGGCGCTGATGGCGCTGCTGCTCGCCCTCTCCACCAATATAGGCGTCGGCTCCATGGTGGAGGGCTTTCGCCGGACATTCACGCAATGGCTCGACGAGCGCCTCGTCGCGGAAATCTATTTCGAGGCCGCGAGCGATAAAGACGCGCGGCGCATAGCGACATGGCTCTCCCATCGCGAGGATGTCGCCGCCGTTCTGCCGCTGTGCAAGGCGAAAACGGCCATCCGCTCCACGCCCGGAAGTTCTTGGCCCGTCGAGATCGTCGGCGCGCCGCCGCATGAGACCTTCAGCGCGCATTTTCCGTTGCTCGAAGCGCACGCCGACGCGTGGAACAGCATCGCACGCGGCGATTCCGCGCTCATCAGCGAGCAGCTCGCGCGGCGTCTTCGCCTCGCGCTCGGCTCGACCTTGGAGATACCGACGCCGACCGGCGATTGGCGCGTCGAGATCGTCGGAATCTATCCCGATTACGGCGCCGCCAAAGGCCAGCTCCGCGTCGATCACGACGCGCTCTCGTCGCGCTGGCCGGACGCGCGCCGGCTCGACTATATGCTACGCGCGCGCTCGGAGACTGCGCCGGAGATCATGCTCGCGCTGCAAGCGGAATTTGGCGCGGGCGTCGCGCGCATCATCGATCAGGCGGCGCTGAAGCAGCGTTCGACGGACATATTCGAGCGCACATTCGCCGTCACCGCCGCGCTCGACGCGCTGACGCTCGTCGTCTCGGCGATCGCACTTTTCGCCAGCCTCACCACGCTCGCCGCCGCGCGCGTCCCGCAGCTCGCGCCGCTGTGGGCGGCGGGCGTCTCGCGGCGCAGCCTCGCTCTGCTGGAACTCGCGCGCGTCACGCTGTTTGCGGCCGCGACGGCGCTCGTCTCCGTGCCGCTCGGCCTCGCTCTCGCTTATGATCTCGTCGCCATCGTCAATGTGCGCGCTTTCGGCTGGCGCCTGCCCTTTCATATTTTTCCGTCGCAATGGCTCGAGGTCTTCGCGCTGGCGCTGCTCACTGCCGCGCTAGCCGCGCTCTTGCCCATTCGCCGTCTCGCGCGCATCGCGCCGGCGTCCCTGCTCGCGGTCTTCGCCAATGAACGCTGAAGCGCTGCGCGCCCTTCTCCTCGCTCTGGCGCTTCTTTCCGCCGCGTCGGCGCGCGCCGCCGGATTCGCCGGTCTCGGCGACGAGGCGCAGGGCTTCGCCGAGCCGCAGCCGGGCCAAGCGCTCGTCTTTCCGCGCGATCATGGCGCGCATCCCGAGTTTCGCATCGAATGGTGGTATCTCACCGCCAATCTGACGGACGAGACCGGCAAAGCCTATGGCGCGCAATGGACCTTGTTCCGCCACGCGCGCGCCCCGCATGACGGCGAAGGCTGGGACAGTCCGCAAGCTTTCGTCGCGCATGCCGCCGTCACGACGGATACGCTGCATCTCTTCGCCGAAACACGCGCGCGCGGCGGCGTCGGACAGGCGGGCGTCACAGCGGCGCCCTTCCGCGCCTTTATCGACAATTGGTCCTTTTCCGCGACGGAGCCCAATCTCTCCGGCGGAACCATCTCCGCAATCGCGCCGCGCTTTCGCTACACGCTCGCGCTCACCGCCGAAAAGCCGCTCGCTCTGCATGGCGAAGCAGGCTTCAGCCGTAAATCGGAGAGCGGACAGGCTTCATATTATTACAGCCAACCCTTCTTCACCGTCGAAGGCGCGCTCGCCATAGACGGCGCCGAGCGCAAGGTGAAGGGCCGCGCCTGGATGGATCACGAATGGAGCAGCAGGCCGCTGGCGGCGGATCAGAAAGGCTGGGACTGGTTCTCGCTGCATCTCGACGGCGGCGGCGAGCTGATGCTCTTCCGCCTGCGCAGCGACAAGACGCTTCCCTTTCTCTCGGGAAGCTTCATCACGGCCGATGGCGCGACGCGCATGCTCACGCGCGACGATATTTTCCTCGAGCCGCTGGAGCAGGGCCTCGTCGCCGGTCGCCTGCTGCCCCTGCGCTGGCGCGTGCGCGTGGCGAGCCTGCATCTCGACATAGAGACGAAGCCCCTCAATTCGCAGAGCTTCATGGGCGTCGGCATCGGCTATTTCGAAGGGCCGATCTCCTTCGCCGGCGCGCAGAGCGGCGTCGGCTATCTCGAGATGACGGGATACTGACGGTTCGGTCTCGCTTCGCCGCCGAAGCTTGATCCGAATGTCATCGGCGCTATCCATACTGGGATGCTTTCTTCTGACGCAAGGCTTGCGCTGGACCCGTTCCGGCGACGCTCCGCCGAGGGGATTTCCCACCATGTATCTGTCGCCGACCTTTTTCCTCGATCTCGGCCTGCGCACCATCGCGCGCAATCCTTTCTTCAGCCGCGACCGTCCCATCCTCGTCGAAGGCGAGAGCGATTTTCGCTTGCTGGAAGGACAGGAAGGGCTCGTCGTCACGCTCGGGCCGAACACGGCCTTCTTCGATCGTCCCAATCGCTCCGTCTGCCGCTGGCCGGGCGTCAAGACGATCCCGCGCCAGAGCCCGCACGAGATTCCGCCGCGCTCCTTCATCGCCAATGAGGGCAGCGCATTTTTACAAATCTTTTGCGGCGGCGGCGACGTGCGGCTCAACCGCGTCACCACGCTCGCCGATCAGCGGCAGATTCTCCTGTCCGCCGGCGACGGCAATGTCGTCGAGAAGATCGATCTCTCCGAGCTGGCGCGCGACGGCGCGCCGCCGCTGAAGTTTCTGCAGCCAGCCTATCTCTGCTCCTCGGCCGAGGTGGCGATACACTCGACGCCATGCGACGCCGCCACGATGAGCTGGGCGCGCGCGCCCTATGTCTATCGCGCGGAGGAGACGGAGAATGCGGGACGGCAGGCGATTCTCTGCCTCTCCGGCCGCACTATGGTATGGTGCGAGCGACTCGCGCCCGGCGACAGCCGCGATTTCGCGCTCGGCAATGTCATCGCCGCCACGGAAAATATCGACTCCAAGCTACGCCCGACGAGCCTGCGGCACCCCGACGATGCGGAGGCGAATGACGAGGAAACGCCGATCGCCGTCGCACCAAAGCCCGTGCGCACGCGCTTGCGTGAGTTCGCCGAGGCGACAGGCATTTTATTCGAATCGATGCGTGCGCGCGAAGGCTTCCTGGTGTGCGAATTGACCAATCGCTCCGACCGGCCCGCCTATGTCTATGTGCAGCTCAACAAGACCGGCTTCTACGGCGGCTCCGGCTTCGTCGGCTTGATGGTGAAGCTCGTCTCCGCATTCTTTCGAATGTCGCATCTGCCGCTGCGCGCATGACGCCTTACCCGCGATCACGCGCCAATGGCAGGCCATTCTCCACGAGCACGCTGCGCAGATCGAGGATCGCCGGAAATATCTCCTGATTGCGATCCTCGCCCTGCGCGTCGAAGGCCGCCTGCTCCAATTCGCAGATCCAGCGATCTTCCGCGAAAATGCCATTGGTGAACCAGACGATCGCGGGCCAGAAGAGATCGAGCAGGAAGGAATGTTTCGCCGGCCGCTTGATCATGATCATGCCGAAAGTGTGATTGATCTTCTGCGCGCGATCGACAGGAATATAGCAGTTCCACAGATCGAGCGCCGGCTCGCTCGCGCCCGCGGTCCAGAACTTCAGCGTCTGATAGGGATAGTCGGTGCGGATCACCATTCGATCGCCCGGCGGCGTCGCCAGCGCCTCGGCCGAAAGCGGCGCGCGCTTCAAGCGCCATTTGCCGCGATTGAGAATGAAATTCTCGCCGAAGGGCTGCCGACCGCTCACGCGGCGAAAGCTGTAGGTCGCTTCCGCCCAGGCGTCGCCTCTGCGGCTGCCGAGAAAATAGGTCTTGATCCCGCCCATCAGCCGGCGATGCAGAAACTGATGATTCATATCCATCAGATTCTCGTGCATGAAGCTGTAGTGGCAGCCGGCGCGGCGATTGAGATAGCGAATCTTGTAACGGCTGTCGGTCGCCGAGGGCACATCGGGAAAAGGCGTCAGCTCCGCGCGCGCCGCATCGCCCGGAAAGACGAAGACGAGCCCATAGGCCTCCCGGCACGGATAGCTGCGCACGCCGGTTGCGGCGCGGCTACAATCGGTCGCATAGGGCAGCGACACGCAGGCGCCGCTCGCGTCATAGGCCCAGCCATGATAGCCGCAGCGTATCGTCTCCTCCTCGACCACGCCGGCGCTGAGCGGCACTTGCCGATGCGCGCAACAATCCTCGAGCGCGAACACGCCCTGACGCCCGCGCGCCAGCACGATCGGATCGCCGGCGAAAGCGCAGCGATGCGTCTTGCCTTTGCGCACCTCCTCGCTGCGCGCGACGGGATACCAGAAATTCGGATCGAGAGCGGTCTTGCGTATATCGCGGGACATCGCCGCGCCGGCATCCGTCGCCATCATCACTGCCGCGTCGTCAGCCATGCCAGATTCCATCGCCCCGAGATCTCACGCAGCACGCCTCATAATAAAAAAGGCGGCCCGGGTAAACCTCTCGCGCCCATATCGAAAAAGCGAGACGCCTCGCTCATTCGATCGTCACTTCCACGGTGCGGGAGGCGCCGGGCCGCAACGGCAGGCGCGCTTGAATGCGGTGCGTTCCCGGCTGCATGGGCCAATAGACAGGCTGGTCGGCGTCGGCGAGCCGGAACGGCCGGCCGTCCACCATCCAGAGTATCTGCTCCACAGAGCCGGGCGCCGATGCACGCAGAGCGAGACGGTTCAGCTCCACCGGCAGCTCTGGATTGCGCCAGACATGCGTTTTATGCTCGGGCGTCGTGATCGCGAGCTCGACATTCTCGTCGCCGCGCGGCGCCGGCCGCGCGGCGATTTCCATTGCGCTGCGCGTCGGCGGCGCCTTCTCTGGCCTCACCCATTCGACCAGCGTCTCGCCGCAGCGTCCGTCGCTGCGTCCGCCGGCGAGACACATTTCCACCGGAACGCGGCCCTGCGGCGGCGGAAAGGATTCCGCCTCTATCTCCCCCGCCTTCGCGCCATGAATGAGCGTCAACGCCGCATGCGCGAGCCGCGCGCTGGATGCGGCGCCGCTCAGCCGATTCATCGCGCCGGCGTCGCCGCGCCCGATCCATACGCCGACGATGGCCTTTCGCGAGTAGGCGATGGTCCAGGCGTCGCGATAGGCCTGCGAGGTGCCGGTCTTCACCGCCACGGCGAAAGGATATTCGAGCGGCCCATAGCGCGGAAAGCTCGGCAGACGCGCGAGCGGATCGGCCAGCATCGATGTGACGAGCCGCGCCGTGTCGCTCGACATCACGCGAATGGAGCGGCGCCGCTGCTGCTCTTTCGCAAAGAGAAGATCGGAGAGCACGCCATCCTCGGCGAGCGCGCCATAGGCGCGCATCAGATGCTCGAGCCGCGTCGGCAGCGCGCCGATCGCCATGGAGAGGCCGAAGGATTCCGCCGGGGCCTCGAGATCATGCAGGCCGAGATCGTGCAGAAATTGAAAATTGGCCTCGAGCCCGACGCGGCGCATGAGATTGGTCGCCGGCACATTGCGCGAATTGGCGAGCGCCTGGCGCGGCAGCATCGGCCCGAGAAACGCGCCATCGGCGTTGTTGACGCCGGATGCGCCCTCTGGAACATCGGCGACGAGATCCGTGGGCTCGAGCGCGCCGCGCTCGAATGCGAGCGCATAGACGAAAGGCTTCAGCGTCGATCCCGGCGAGCGCAGCGCGCGCGTGAAATCGATCGCTCCATCGCGCCAGTCGCGATAATCGGATGAGCCTATGTCCGCGAGCACAGCGCCCGCGCCGCGCTCCACGACCATGAGCGCGACTTGCCGCGCGCCGGCGGAGCGCCAGAGCGCGAGATAGCGCCGCGAAAGATGCGCGAGCTTGTCCTGCAATGAGAGATCGATGGTCGCGCCGATGCGCGGATCATGCGGCGAGGCCGGCGCGATGAGGCCTTCCCGCGCCAGCGCCTCATAGCGTAGCGAGAGATGCAGCGCATCCGGCCGCCGCGCCGCGCCGATGGGATGCAGCGTCGCGAGCTGCTTTGTCGCGAGCGCGATCTGCGCGGGCTCGACGAGCGTCTCGCGCGACAGATAGGCGAGCGCGCGAGCGGCGCGCGCCCTCGCGAGGACGAGCCCGCTCTCGCGAAAGAGATTCATGCGGCCGGGCGATTGCGGAACAGCGGCCAGCAGAGCGATCTCCGCGAGCGAGAGATCCTCGACCGGCTTGTCGAAATAAAAGCGCGCGGCATGCGCGATTCCATGGCTGCCATTGCCATAGGGCGCGAGCCGCAGATAATGCGCGAGAACCGCCTCGTGACCATGGCGCGCGACGAGCGCGACCGCCGTCGCCGCCTCCGTGATCTTGGCCGAAAAGCTGCGCGGCGCGGGATTTTGCATGCGCGCGACCTGCATGGCGATGGTGGAGGCGCCCTCGCGGCGCTTGCGTCCGACGAGATTGCGCCACGCCGCGCGCAGCAGAGCCCGCGCATCGACGCCCCCATGCGAGGCGAAGCGGCGGTCCTCGAGCGCGAGAGTCGCGAGCGCGACTCGCTGCGGAATGTCACGCAATGGCCAATAGCCATAGTCGATCCGCGCCGCGTCGCGCGCGCCGATCTGCGTGAGAAAAGCGCCGTTGCGGTCATAGACCATGGGCGTCGGCCGCGGAGCGGCGAGCTGCGCGCGCTCGAGAGCCGTGTGAACGAAGAAAGCGGAAGGAACGAGCGGCGCAATAATGAAGACGAAAAATAAGAAAAGAGCGTGCCGCCTCCTTTTCCCACAAAGCGGGAGAGGGAATCTGCGAACCTTCTTCACTTCGCGATTTCCACGCGCTTGCCGGCGCTCTGCGCTTGCAGGCCTTTCTTATACATCGTCTCGACGATGCCCGGCGGCTCGGTGAAGGCGCCCGCCGTTTGCGCCTTGGCGCGGAAAGCGAAGCGATATGTTCCCTTCGGCAATTGGTCATAAGCGTAGAACACGCGATCATCGCCGAAGGTGACGCTGGTCGGCGCGAGCGTCGGCGCGCTCGACGGCTGCGCCTCGGCGGGCGCCGTCGCGAGATTGGAATTCAGAGGCTCGAAGCCCGCCGGCAGCGGCAGCGAGATCGCGACATGGGTGCGATCCTGCGGATTGACGAGCTCCGCCGTCTCCTCGATCACGTCGCCGATGGCGAGCTTCACGACGCCATTCTCCGCCGCGACTTTTACCAAAGGCGCATCCGCCTTGCCGACGCGCAGAATGTCGCGCGTCAGCGCAAAGCCTTCGCTCACCGGCAGAGCCTTCGCGCCGCTCTCTTTCGGCTCGTATCGCGTCTCGACCAGCGCCATGATCGGCGCCGGTCCGCGATTGACGATCGTCAGCGCCGCAGGAGCCGTGCTCGTCTCGCGCAGGACAGGATTATTGGCGTCCAGCGTCAGCATGCGCGGCGGCGCGCCCTCCTGCGAGAGCGCGATCTGCAGGGGCGTTTGCGGACGACGCCAAATCTCGGCGAGCGCATCGATCGCGGCGGCGGTGGCGTTGGTCGAGCCCCAGCCGTCGCCCTCGCCCAATCGCAGCAGCGCGTCGCGCAACAGCCCCGCGCGCGGATCGGAAGGCGAAGCGATCGTGACGGCCCGCAGCATCTCCGCGAGCGAGCGCGTCTCGGAGGGCAAAATCACCGGATTGCCGCCGTCCGCCGCCTGGCCCGCATAATATTGCGCGCCGTTGCGAGAGAGAATCTTCACCCGGCTCCACAGAGAATCGAGCAAGAAGTCGACGTTGCGCCGATCGCCCGATTGCGTGCGCGCGGCGGCGCGCGTCAGCTCCGCAACGCTGGCGCCCGCCATGAAATCGGCGTGCCGCGACAGCTCGGCGACATAGGATTCGTCGAGCTTACCGCCCTCGGCGAGCGCGATCAGCGCCTCGACGCGCTCGCGCAATTCTTCACCGGAGAGAAGGCGCGGATAATCCGAACGCAGCGACAGCTTCAGCACATTGGCGAGACGATCGGCCAGCGGCTTGTCGATCGGCTCGCCCGCGCGCTCTGCGCTCACGAGGAAGGAATAGGCCCAGGCGGTGAGCGACACATTTCCGCGCGCGCGCGGCCAGAAGGCGACGAGCCCATCGGCGTCGACCGCTTGATCGATCGCGCGCATCGTGTTGCGCACATCGCCAGAAAGACGCGTCTCGAGTCCGGCGGCGGAGAGAATCGGCGTGAAATTCTTCAGCGCCAGCGCCGAACGCGCGAGCGAGAGGCGTTGCTCCGTGCAGCCGTAAGGATATTCGACGAGCGCATTCAATCCCGCGACGAGCTTGACGAGCGTCGGATCGCCGGCGAACGTGACGTCACGGCGGAAGGAGCCGGGCCGCGCCGCGTCGGTCGCGGCCGCGAGGGCCTTGCTCTCGCCCGGCGCGATCTCGACGATCTCATAGCGCCGCACCGGCAAGCGATCGGGCCTGATCGGCAAGTCGATCTCCACCGCATCGCGCGAATGGTCGGCGTCGCGCTCCACACGAAAATTCAGCCTCACGCTCTCCTTGCCGGGCGCTGGCTCCGGCACGCTGGCGGCGACATCTATGCGCGCAGGCTTGTTCGCGATCCAGCTGAAAGCCTGCGACGCATTGCTCGCCAGCGTCAGCCCCTCCGCGGCGACGGAGGCTCTGCCGCCGCCGCCAGGCCCCTCGACGATGCGCGCGAGGACGGAAACATCGAACGAGTCGCCCGGCCGCAGGAAACGCGGCAGCACGGGCTGCGCGACGAGCTCCTGACGAATGAGCATCTCGCCCGTCGCATAGCCGAAGCGATCGGCGCCGCTCACCGCCTTGGCGCGCAGCTTGAACACGGTGAGCGAGTCGGGCAGCTTCACTTTGATCTTTGCGATTCCGTCGGCGCCGACTTTCACGCTCGGCAGATAGATCGGCACGGGCGTGAAATTCTTGCGCACGCTCACATTGGTTTCCGCGCCCCATTCGTCGAGGCCGGCGTCGCCGCCAGGAATCTCCTCCAGCGGAATCTTGCCGAAGGCGAGATTGCGCGTGTCGCGCGCGGCGAGCCTCGTCTCGCGCTCGACGATGAAATCCGGCAGCGGATCGAGCGGCCGCTCCTTGGCGAGCGACAGCACCGCCTGATCGACCATCCAAAATGTCGCTTCTCCGGCGAGCGGCTTGCCGAGATCATCGGAAAGACGCAAGCTGACCTCCACCTCCTGCCCCGGCCGCGCCTTCGTCGGATAATCGAGCTTTGCGGTCACGATATTCTTGACCGGCGTCACCTCGATCCATTTAGTGGCGGCGATCGTCACCGGCTTGCCTTGATCGATATTGGAGGCCGCCGCCGGCGCGCTGTCCTTCAAGCGTCCGCGCATGATGAGGAAATGCACGGCGAGCTTCGGCGTCTGCTCCTTGCGCAGCGTGAGCGTGTAGCGCCCAAAGCCATTGGCGATGTCGATGAGCTGATAATCGAACACGCCATTGGGCTGCTCGACGATGGCGAGCGCCTTGGCGTTTTGGAACGGCGATTGGACGATGAGCGTCGCCGTCTCGCCCGGCGCATAGGCTTGCTTGTCGGTCGTGATGGTCGCGGTGGAGGCCGGCGGACGCTGGAAGGTCACGGGCGTATTGCCGCCCACGAAGAAATCGACGCTCACCTGCTGACGACGGCCGATGCGATCATAGGCCTCGAGCTGCACGACATAAACGCCGGCCTCGCGCGCCTCTATCTCTATTTTCTGCGCCTCTTTCGCGCTCGTCAGTCTGCGCTCGAGGAGCGTCTCCTCCATCACCTGCGTCACATATTTCGCGGCGCCTTGCGCGAAATCGGAGGCCTGCAGCGTCGACACCCAATTGCGCTTGATGAAGCGCATGGTGACGGGAAGTCCTTCCACCGCCTCGCCCTTGCCATCGAGCGCGAGAAACTCCGGCGTCACCGCGCCGGGCCGCTCGACATAGCGCGGCAGCTTCACGCCGAGCGCGAAAGGCGGAACGGCGATGACATTCTGCACATTGCGCACCTCTATTCCATCGTCGCCGGTGACGGTCGCCTCTATCGAATAGCGCCGCGGCTGCGCGGTCGGCTCTATCGTCGTATCGAAGGTCATGCGCGAGGCGCCGCCGGCGTCGGTGCGCGCGTCGCGCTCCAGCACTGGCGAGGATTTGAACTTGCCCTCGCCGGAGAAGCGCGCGTCGCTCGAGAATAGAAATCCCTCGCGTCCCGGCGGCTGAAACACATGCGGAAATTGCACGGCGCGCCATTTCACCGGCCGTTCCGCGACCAGCCCGCCGGCGAAATAGCGCGCGATGAGATCGACATTGAACTCGCCGTCGAGTGGAACGATCTGCGGCGCATTGAGCACCACCTCGAATGTCGGCAGACGATAAGCCTCTTTCTTGAACGGAAACTGTCCGCAAGAAATCGTCTGCGGCGCTTCGCCCGCGGCCTCTGCGGTCTCGCTCGGCTCGGCCTCATCGCCTTTCGTCTCGCTCTTCTTCGGCTTCGCGCCATCGGGCTCGAAGCGCAGCGCGTAATCGCCGGTCGCCGGCGTCTGCGCATCGAATTTGTGATAGAAGCTCCCGGCGGCGTCGAGCTTCACCGGAATGCGCCATTCCTGATTGCCGGGGCCGGAGACGACCAGCGTTCCGCCCGCTTTCGCAATCGCCAGTGCGCCATCGCGATAGGCGCGCACGAAGCCCTTTATATGTACCGGCTCCTCGGGCCGATAGATCGGCCGCTCGGCGAAGACATGGCAGAGCGTGCGTGGCTCTTCCTTGCGCGGCTCCTGTGGATTCGCGGTCCATGCGAGCCAGGCGCCGTCCGGCTTCGTCCAATTCTCGCGGGCATATTCGGAGGGGCCGTCATTGGCGTCCAACACGAGCGTGTCGAGGCCCTTGGTCACGACGATGCGGCGCACATCGGCTTCCGCGCGTTTGCCGGGATCGAAAGCGAAGAAGCCGGAATTGTCGGTGGTCCCGCGCGCGAGCGTGACGAATTTCTCGCCCTTCACGCCTTCGAGCCGCACTTCCGCGCCGGAGACGGGCTGCGCGGTGGAGAGCGAGGTGACGACGAAGCGCACGCGCGCGCGCTCCTCTATCGCGCTCAGCGACAGATCGGTCACTTGCGCGCGCAGCCAATGGCGTTTCTTCTCATCCACGGCGCGCAGGCCGATGAGATAGGTTCCCGGCTGTCCAGCGCCGGCGATCTTGGCGAATTCGCTCGACAGATCGAGGCCGAATTTGGCGTCGGCGCCATTGCGACGGATCGGCAGATCGAGCAACGCGGAAACGGCGGGCGAGCCCAGCGCCTTTATGCGCGCGACGATCGCTTCGGCCTCCGGCGCATCGGTCTCGCCCCAATGCGCGGGCTCATTGCCGGGCAGCGGCGGCGCGGCGCTGTCCTCCGTCTCGACGCCGCTCTTGGGGAAAGGCCAGAAGTCGCGCGCGAGCGGATCGATCGCATGAATGCGAATGTCGGCGCGGTCATAGCCGCGTCCGCGCAGCGGCAGCAATTGCGGGCCGAAACGCTCGACGAGCCCTTGCGCGGCGTCCCATGCGAGCGCCGGCCGGTCGCGATCGAAAGCGAAGCGCAGCGCGAAGCGCGAGGCGAGCGCGCGCTTTCTGACGTCGCGTAGAGCGCCCGGCGCCAGCGTCAGCTCATAGACGCGATCGGAGAGAAACTTGCCATAGACGTTGAGGCGCTTGCGGTCGATCTCGACGGAGAGATCGTCGACCGGCGGCGAGATGCGCAGCGCCTCGCGCGCGCGCAGAATGTCGATCTCGCCCGGCTGCTCGGTGAAGCTCAGCGTCAGCCGGCGCCGATTGGCGGGCTGGTAATTGGAGACGGGCGCGGATTCTTCCTCGCCCTCCGATGAAGCCGACGCCGGCGCGACGGCGTAGCCGAAAGCGCAGCGCAGCACGCCGTCCTGCTTGTCGTCGCTCCAGCCGCGGCCGCAGCTCGCCTCACTGACGGCGAAAGGCGCGGCAGAACGCGCGCGCAACTCGAAAATCTCATCGTCGAGCCCCGGCTCGTCGGCGAGCTTCAATCGCAGGATCGCGACGCGTCCGTCGTGAATCGACTCGCGCAAGCGAATGGCGACGCTCTGCGCGGCGTTACGATCGGCGCGCTCCAGCGGACGAATGTCATAGTCCTTCGGCGTCAGCAATTGTCCGCCGAGCGGAGAAATTCCCGGCGCAGGACGCAATTCGATCGTCAACAGGCGCGCCAGCGCGGCGATATCGACGGGCTCGGGAAAAGTGAGCGTTATCTGCTCGAGATCCGCGATCGGATCGGCGCTCTCCGTCGGATTGGTGGAAGAGGGCGTCGGCAGCAGCGCGACGAGCCGCGTCGCGGCGGCGCCCGCCTCTATATCGACGCGCTGCAGCGGCTTCCACAGCTCGGCGGGACGAAATTGCAGCGCGCGCGCGCCGATCCAGCGCCATTCGCCGGCGGGCTCGCCGGAGAGCTTGGCGAATTTCTCATGCACGTCTTCCGGCCCGCCGGCCTTGGGGCCGATGTCGCGATCGAAAAAGATGGTGATGGGATCGAAGCTGCGCAGAAATTTGTCCGGCACGATGCGCGCGCCATCGGCGCGGCGCAATTGATCGAAGGACGCCGTCTCGGCGCGCAGCGGCGCGGAGCCGGAGAGACCAGCGAGAAAAAGCAATGCGAGCGGCGCGCGCAACAGCGCGCCTCTGCAAAGGAGGCCCGTCATCGCGAGGAGCGAAGCCACCAAGCGATCCAGTGGCCGCCCTGCGACGCTGGATCGCTTCGCTCCGCTCGCGATGACGGCGGTGAGACTCGAGAACAGAAAAAGAATGCGTTTCATCGCCGAGCCTCGAATGGGACTGAGGGCGTTTGTCGAATGAGGAAAGCTCATCTGCCGCTCTTCCTTCCGGCCTTTTCCAAAAACTCCGCCGCCACTTCCTGAGGCGGCCCGGAGGGCGGCGGCGCGAGGCCGCGCAGAGCGAGGCGCAATGTCGTCGCGGGCGCGTCAGTGGGCGCGCGCGCCTCCACGAAATAGCGGCCGGGCTCGAGGCGCAGAAACTGCGCGGCGCCTTCTCCGAGCGTCTTGCCGGCAACGTCGAGGAGACGCAGCGCGGCGCGATCCGGCTCGGCGCGCAGGCCGAGGCCGATCTCGCCCGCCTTCGTCACCTCGAAGGTGAAGAGCGCGGAGCCGGCGGGGCCGAGCGCGATCGGATCATTGACGCCGTCCGTCACCGGAATGACCGGCGTCGTCGCAATGCTCAGCACGCCGGAGAGCGCGCCGTCATGCGGCGAAAAAATCTCGATGAGCGCGCGGCCCGGCGCGGCATAGCGATGCAGCTCCACGCCAGCGGGGAATGTCTCCACCTCGCGCGCGCCATTCTGCGTGAAAGCAAGAATCGCCGGCGCGCTCGTGCGAATGTCGACGACGATGGGCGCGGTCACATCGAGCGCGAAAGCCTGCGCTTCTCCGCTGAGCGTCGCAGCGAAAGGCGCGCTCACATCGCGCGGCGCAGCGGCGGGCCAAGGCGATTTGCCGGCGCGCTCGATCCAGGCGGCGACGAGGCCGGGCGCATGGGCGATGGTCGCCTCTCCCGAACCGGCGAGCGTGAGCGAGCGGCCGCGCAGCACGCGTCCATCGGCGCCGGTGAAGACCGCGTCGCCACCCGCGGTGACGAGCCGGTCGCCCGGCTGCGCCTCGACGAGATGCGCGGTCTCGCCAGCGGCGCCGTAGAAGCGCTTGATCGCTCGGCTCGCCGTGATCGGCTCTTGGCGTTCAAACGAGGAGGCGACGCGCGCGGGCGCGGGCGCGTCGGTGAGATTGACGAGCCATAGCGCGCGGGCGCCCTCGAGGCGACGCGAGAGCGGCGCGCCATCGGCGAAAGCGGCGAAGGCGCGCGGCTCCTCCGGCGCGGAGAAAGCGGCGAGGCCGCTCGGAAGATCGAGCGCCAGAGCGCCGGCGCCGTCGAAGACGAGAGGCTGCGCGGTGAGGGGCGGAATGACGCCGGAGAATTGCGCGCCGGCGCGAAGGGGCGCGGCGAGCGCGACGTCGATCGCGCGCGCCGTGAGACGCAGGGACTGCGCGTCGCCGGCGTTCCACAGGCGCGGCGGCTCCTTGCCGGCGAGCGCCAGAGCCGCGCCCGGCGCGACGGCGAAGCCGTGTCCGGCCGAGACGCCCGGCTGACCGAAGGCCGAACGCGCGAGCCACAGCCGCGCCTTGCCGGAGGGCGGCGCGGCGGCGGGCAGAATGGCGCGGTCGTTCTCGCCGAGGGTGAGCGGAATTTCAGCGCCGCTGGGCGCGAAGGCGGCGACGCGCGCCCGTGCGGCGCAATCGTCGCGCGAGAGCAGCCACAGGCACTCCGATTGCGGCGCCAGCGCGCCGGCCGAAGCCGGAGCGAGCAGGCGACCGGCCGCCGAGCCCGCGGCGAGCGAGGCCGGCGCAGAGCCGATAGAAACCAGCGCCGAAGCGGGCGCGGCGACGAGGCCGACGCAGATTTTTGTCGCGAGCCCTTCGATCGGCGCCGGCTCCAGCGCTATGTCGCCATAGCCGCGAGGCGTGCGCGCCAAGCTGCGCGCGGCGAGGGTGACGGGTGCGTCGGCGCCGCCGATGGTCCAGACGCTGGCGCGCCATTCGCCGCTCTCCGCCGGCCAGGCGGCGACAGGCGCAAGGCCGCGCTCGCGGCCAATGACGCGCCAGCGTCCATCGGCCTCGCGCTTCTCGATCGACAGCGCCGTCTCGCGCGTCGATTGTGCGGCGACGATCATCAGCCGCCCCTCCTGCGCAGCGGGCAGCGCCAGCTCATGCGCGCCGGCGCCGGAGACGGTCTTCACGCCCGCGAATGTCAAAGCCTCGGCCGGCGCGGAGGCGGGCAGAGCGAGGCTCATCTCGACGCCCTCCGGCTCGGCCGGCTCCTCCGTCTCCTGCGCGACGGTCTCGCCTTCCGTGGCGGCGCCTTCGTCTTCGGCGTTCTGCTCCTCGGCCACGGCCGCGGGTTGCGGCGCGCCCTTCAGCTCGTCGAGCCGCAGGCGATAGGCGCCCGCGGGCAGGCGCCGCGAGAGCGAGACGTTCCAATCTTCCGCGCGTCCCTCGAGCCGCTCGATCACGGCGCCATTCTCGTCCTCGACCGCGCCGATCAGCTCCTTGTCGCCGAAGCTCGCAATATCGACGACGCCGTCGCGCGCGATGGAGAAAGGCAGAGTGGCGGGAAGATCGACGAAGCGCGGCGCGCCCGGCTGCAATTGCGTCGATGTGAGCGTGATGCGGTAATCCAGCCGATCGTCATGGGCGAGGCTGCGCGCTTCGACGCGATAGGCGCCGGCGGCGAGCGTGCCGGAGAATTTGCGGCCGGCGGCGAATTTGCCGACGCTCTTGCGCGCCGAGTCGAAAATCTCCGCGACCATGCCCTCGCTCACATCCAGCGCAATGTCCGAGTCGCCGGCGAGCGCGAAGCTCCACACATCCGGGTCGCGCGGCGCGCTTTTGGCGAGAGGCTCGCGCCATTGCAGCTTCTGCGGCGCGTCGAAAGGCAGCGCATGTGGGCCATGGCCCTCGAGCGGCGCCGGCGTCACAATCCTGCGCAGGCGCGCGACGAAGCGGCCCTCGACATCCTCCGGCAGCACGACGAGGCGATAGCTTCCCTTCTCGAAACGGCGGGTGAGGCGCGTCAACGGGCCGGGCGTGGTGAGCGGCCAGCCGTCCGCCTCCTCGAGCCGCGCGCGCCATTCCTTGCCGAGCCCGGTGAGATCGAGCCGATAGAATCCGTCCTCGGGAATATCGATCGGCACGACGGCGCCGTGGCCGCCGTCGAGCGCGGCGCGCGCGGCGCCTTGGCCGGCGATGGGCGCCGTCGTCGTCATCGCCACGCTCTTCACCGAAAGGCCGAGATGGCCGGCGGATTCGCGCGCGGTGACGGCGACGCGATAGGCGCCGGCGCGCAAATAGCTCGTCACCAGCGCATTATGGCCGGGGCCATTGTTCTCGCCCTCGCCGAGATGCGGCGCCAGCGCGGCGCCGAGCGTGAGGCGCGTCTGCAATCGGCCCAAGGTCTCGACGCGATAGAGCCCGCCTTCGGCCACATCGAAACGAAACTCCCGCGTCTCGTCGCGGGAGAGATCCAGCCAAGCGGGCTTGGCGGCGGAAATCGTCGCTGGCGGGCGCTCCTTTACCGCCTCTGCGGCGGCCGTCTCCACATCATGCGCATAGACGAGGGCGAGCGCGCCCGGCTCCGCTCGCGCCGGAAGGCGAATGGTGGCGAAGCGATTGTCGTTCTCGATTTTTTCTTCCGTGATCTGCGCGGGCGCGCTCGCGCCCTTGTCGTCGATGACGAGAATCCTGCCGCCGCGCGGCGTGCGCACCGGCAGAAGATATTCCGTCGCGGCCGGCCGCGACAAAGGCGCGGCGCCCTTCTCGAGATCGGCCGGCAGAGCGATGACGCGCGGACCCGTCAGCAGGCCCGGCGCGCTATTGGCGAGAATGAAATGCGAGGCGCCCCGGTCGAGCTTGTGCTCGCCGAAGGAAATCACCGCGCGGGCGGAGGGCCGCGGGGGCAGCTCTGGGGCGAGGCCGGGCGGGCCGAGCGTCACATCCACGATTCCAACGGCGCCTTCCAACGGCTCGAGCGAGAGAAAATAGAAGCCCGCCTGAAGATCATAGCGGCTCGGCAGGCGGCCATCGGCGCGCGCCGCGGCGGCGCCGAAAGCGGGCTCGATGATCGCGCGCAGGCGCGGGCCTTTCACCGAGATCGCCACCGGGCCGCTGTCGGTCGCCTCGAACAGCAGAGTGGTCGGCCCACGCAGATTGAACTTGCCGCGATAGGCGCGGCCGCCGCCGATCTTCGGGAGGTCCGACGCCAGCACGCGCGTCTTGCCATTTTCTGTGCGCGCCAGCAGCGCCGTGGCGGGGACCTCGTCGGCCCCCTCGCCGGCGACATCCATGGCGACGAGATTGGGTCCTTCCGTCTCGATCGGCGCGCGGCTCGCCCGGCGCAATGCGCGCAGCGAGAACGCCTGCCCCTCGAGGCCGGAGACTTCGATGAGGCCCAAAGTCTTGCCGTCGCCGCCGAGCGAGACGATCGCGACCGGCTCGCGGCTCGTCTTGTCGATCGCGGCGGACGCCGGCGCGCCAGCGCCGCGCCGCGCCTCGAGGCGGGCGGCGACGGGCTTGGGCAGCTCCAGGCGGAATGTGTCATAGCTCGCCGGCGCCTCGAAGCGCGCCGAGCCGAAAGCGCCGATGACGCCATTGGCGACGCCCGCGGCCAGCGATGCGGGCTCGATGAGATGCAAGAGGAAGGGCTGGTTTGTTCCGCCCTCCGGCCAGACGGTGGGCTCGCCGCCATAGGCGATCGCGATATAGCGGCCGGGCTCGACCGCGCCTTCCAGCCGCAGCCGCGTCATCTGGCGGCCGGGCCGCGTCTCGATGGTCGCGCGCGCGGGTGAAAGATCGACGAGCTCGCCGCTCGCCTTCCACAGACGCAGATCGCGCAATGCGCGGCCCAGCGCCTCCACGCCGACGCGGCCCGAGGCCCCCACCTCGAGCGAATAGCTCCGCTGGGCGAGATCGCCGAGCTCGGCGGAAAATGTCTTGCCCGGCGTCAGCGCCTCGCGCGCGCCCTGCTCCTGAAACGCCTCGGCGGTGAGGCGCGCCTTGCCGGCCGCGCTCTTGTCCATCGCGCCCTTGGCGCCGAAGAGCCGCAGCTTGTAGACGCCGGCGTCGAGCAGCAGATCGAGCCGCCCGTCGCGCTGGCCCGCGGCGCCCGCCGTCTCGCCGGGGCCGGTTATCATATCGACGAGCCCAATGGCCACGCCCGAGGCGCTATGCGCTGCGATGGCGTAGCGGCCCGGGGCCGGAATGGTCAGAAGCGAGAAGCCGTCGCGATCGGCCGGCAGCTCGCTCACAGAAAATCGGCCGGGGGCGGCGTGCTGCTCGACTCGCGTCGGCTCGACGCGCGTTTTGGCGGAAGGCGCGGGCTCCGACGCCGCATAGGAGACGAAGGCGCCGAGCGACAGGCAGGACATCGCGAAAGCGATTGCGATCTTCAGAAGCAAGGCCCCGATCATGCGCAACATGACACCCTCCGCCGCGATGCGCCGCAAGACGCCGCGCTCGAGCTTACGCCGCCGCTTGTTTCCGAGTCGAGCCGGACTGTCGCGCGACGCCTCTCCATGGGCGGAAGGAAACGCGCTTTTTCGAGGCGCCGCCGTGCGCGACCGCACAATACGACGCCGATATGACGCTTCGCTAAGAGTTCGCGCGCGACCGCGTTAACCTCGAGGGAAAGTGAATTTGCGCCGCGCCCCTGACGCCGGCCGGGCGCGCGCTACTTGCGCCGTCGTGAGGCATCATGATTGCCGAACGGCATGCCTATTACGGAGGTCTTGAATGAAATCGAAAATCGCATCCGTCCTCGCCGCCGCCGCTCTGCTCGGCTCCGTCGGCTCGGCCGCGGCCTTCCCGCGCGTCGTCACCGACCTCGCCGCCTTCCGCACGGGTCCCGGCCTCGACTTCCTGCCCATCCTCGCGGTTCCCCCGCAGGCGGTGGTCGATGTGCACGGCCACATCGGCGGCTGGTCGCGCGTCGCCTATGCCGGCAAGATCGGCTTCATCGCCAGCTCGCTGCTCGCGCGTCCGATCGTCGTGAGGCCGGTCGTCACCTCGGTCGTCGTGGCCCCCACCCCGGTGGTCGCCGTCGCGCCGGCTCCGGCCGTCGCCATAGCGCCCGCTCCGGTCGCGGCTCCGGTCGGCCTCATCACGGCTCCGCTGCGCATCTTCGAGTAATCGAGACGCGGCGAGGCGAGCAGACGCGCGGAACATGTTTCCGCGCGTCTTTCGTACGTGCGCCGCGCGAGCGAGTTTCGCGGACAGAAAGCGAGCGCGCCCCCACTCTTTCGATGCTAGAATTTTCGAGTCGAATCTTTTTGGAAAATTCGTTTCGAGCGAGGCTCCATGCGCTCTTTCTTCCTTTCCTGCCTCTGCGCGCCTTTTCTTCTCTTTTCGTCGCAGACGCAGGGAAAGCCCGCCAAGGTCGGCGAGCTCGTCAACCTACGCTCCGGCCCGGGCCTGAGCTTCGCCGCTCTTCTCGCCATTCCCCCGGACGCGGTGCTCGAGGTCGCCTCCTGCCGCTCCGATTGGTGCCGCGTCACTTACGCAGGGTCCGCCGGCTATGTCGCGCAGCCGGCGCTCGTGCCGATCGCCGCGCGGCCGGTGGAGACGCCCATCCTGCCGCCGCTCGGCGCCTATGTGTGGCGGCGCGACATTCCGCCACTCTTTGATCCTTACGACTCCGCCGGTCCCTGGTACACCGGCCCTTGGGCCTATGAGGGAGCCAACGCCGTGCAATGGCGCTACGGATTTCCCGGCGGCTATGTGCCTTGGTATCGCAACGCCATCTGGCGGCCGGGCTTCGGCTGGTTCTGACATCCGCGAATTGCGACGCGAAAACGCCGCTGCGCGCAGCGCGTATCGACGCGCGCGCAGGCGCCGCGCATTGCGACAAATAAGCGCGCGTCTCGTTTTTTGACGTTTGCGCGCTGCGAAGCGCATGCGTGAAAGTCCCAGAATTCCAGGGAAAATAACGCACGATTTTCATTCGCCTGTGACATTTGTGCGCAGCGCGGGACGCACGCCGCTTTTCTTGATCGATATCAAATCGCATCGCCGCGCGAGCGATAGACTCTTACGCGTGATCAAAGACGAAAGGCAGGGCGCGCGACACGCGAAGCGCCCCGCGCCTTCCCGCCAGTCCGCGAGGATCCCGCCCATGGCGCCGAATGACGCTCCCGCAAAATCCGTCACCTTTTCAGAAGCGGCGATGACGCTTCTCTTCATCGCCTTCGCGGCGTTCGCCGGCTTCGTCGCCTCGCGCGCGCATACGCCGGCCTATGCGTTCCACGCCGCTCTATTCGCGCTCGGCTCCATCGTCGCCGTCTTCGCACTGCTGAAGCGCTACGAGCTGCGCGACGCGGAGGCGCCCGCGCCCTTCATCGACGGACGGCCCAATTACAATTACGGGCCGATCCGCTTTTGCGCACTGGCCGCATTGTTCTGGGGCGTCGCCGGCTTCGCCGTCGGACTCTATATCGCGCTGGAGCTCGCCTTTCCGGCCTTCAATCTCGATCTGCCCTGGATCAACTTCGGGCGCCTGCGGCCCTTGCACACTTCGGCGGTGATCTTCGCCTTCGGCGGCAATGTGCTGCTCGCCACCTCCTTCTATGTCGTGCAGCGCACCTGCCGCACGCGGCTCGCCGGAGATCTCGCGCCTTGGTTCGTCGTCCTCGGCTATAATTTCTTCATCCTCATCGCCGGCACCGGCTATCTGCTCGGCGTCACGCGCGGGCACGAATACGCCGAGCCGGAATGGTATGCGATCCTCTGGCTCGTCGTGGTCTGGGTCGTCTACCTCATCGTCTTCCTCGCCACTTTGGCCAAGCGCGAGGAGCCGCACATCTATGTCGCCAATTGGTTCTTCCTCGCCTTCATCGTGACGGTCGCGGTTCTCGTGCTCGGCAACAACACCGAGATTCCGATCTCCGTCTTCTCGCCGAGATCGGTGATCGTCTGGGCCGGCGTGCAGGATGCGATGATCCAATGGTGGTATGGCCATAACGCCGTCGGCTTCTTCCTCACCGCGGGCTTTCTCGGCATAATGTATTATTTCGTGCCCAAGCGCGCCGAGCGGCCGATCTATTCCTATCGCCTCTCCATCGTGCATTTCTGGGCGCTGATCTTCCTCTACATCTGGGCCGGCCCGCATCATCTGCACTATACGGCGCTGCCCGATTGGGCGCAGACGCTCGGCATGACCTTCTCCATCATGCTGTGGATGCCCTCCTGGGGCGGCATGATCAACGGCCTCATGACTCTCTCCGGCGCATGGGACCGGCTGCGCACTGATCCCGTGCTGCGCATGCTCGTCGTCTCCGTGGCCTTCTACGGAATGTCCACTTTTGAAGGGCCGCTGATGTCTGTGAAGGCGGTGAATGCGCTCTCGCATTACACCGATTGGGGCATAGGCCATGTGCATTCGGGCAGCCTCGGCTGGGTCGGCTTCGTCTCCTTCGGCGCGCTCTATTGCCTCATCCCCTGGGTTTTCGGCCGCAAGCTCTATTCGCTGAAGCTCGTCGACTGGCACTTCTGGATCGCGACCATCGGCATCGTCTTCTACATATCGGCGATGTGGGTCGCCGGCATAATGCAAGGGCTGATGTGGCGCGCCTACACGCCGCAGGGATTCTTGGAATATTCCTTCATCGAGACCACCGAGGCGCTGCATCCCGAATATGTGATCCGCGCGGCGGGCGGCGGCCTCTTCCTCATCGGCGCGCTCATCATGGTCTACAATATCTACAAGACGCTGCGCGCGCCCGCGGCGGCGAGCGCCACAGAATTCTCGCCCCTTCCCGCCCCCGCGCAATAAGAGGAGAGAGACATGTCCGACATTGCGCGCAACACGCAGACGGGCGGCCTGCAGAAGCGGCTCGAGACCAATTCGATCCTGCTTCTGCTGGCGATCCTGCTGCTGGTCTCGATCGGCGGAATCATCGAGATCGTGCCGCTCTTCTATCTGCACAACACGATCGAGAAAGTGGAGGGCGTGCGGCCCTATTCGCCGCTCGAGCTTTCCGGCTACAACATCTATGTGCGCGAAGGCTGCTACACCTGCCATTCGCAGATGATCCGTCCCTTGCGCGACGAGGTGGAGCGCTACGGTCATTACTCGCTCGCCGCCGAGAGCATGTATGACCATCCGTTCCAATGGGGCTCCAAGCGCAACGGGCCGGATCTCGCGCGCGTCGGCGGACGCTACTCCAATGATTGGCAGCGCGACCATTTGCGCGATCCGCGCTCCGTCGTGCCGGCGTCGATCATGCCGGGCTATCCCTTCCTCGTGCAGACGCCGCTCGACGCCGAGCATATCGTCGAGCAGATGAAAACGCTGCGTCTCGTCGGCGTGCCTTATAGCGATGCGCAAATCGACAATGCCAAGGCCGATCTTTCGGCGCAGAGCGCGCCCGATGATCCGGGCGCCGAAGCGCTGCGCCGCCGCTATCCCAATGTCGTCGTCAATGACCAGACCGGCAAGAGCGGCGTCACCGAGGAGGATGCGCTCATCGCCTATCTGCAGCATCTCGGCGTCTCGGTGAATTTCAAGCTCTATGACGACAAAGCCGCAGTGAATGTGAGGTGAGCCATGACCACTTACGAATCGTGGCGAGAGCTTTCAGCGAGCTCGGGCCTTTTCTTCTTCGTCGCATTGTTCGCCGGAGTCCTGGCCTATGCGCTATGGCCCTCCAATCGCGAAAAATTCCGACGCGCCGCCGAGACGCCAATGCGAGAGGACTGAAGACATGTCGACGCGACAAGCTCACAGCGACGCGGCCCGCATCGATCCGCATTCCAAGACCAGAACGACCGGCCATGAATGGGACGGCATAGAAGAGCTCGACACGCCGCTGCCGCGCTGGTGGGTCATCACCTTCTATGCGACCATCCTGTGGTCGATCGGCTATTTTCTCGCCTATCCGGCGCTGCCGACTCTTTCCGGCGGCACGCAGGGCCTCATCGGCTGGCATTCGCGCGCATCGGTCGCGCGCGACATGGAGCAGCTGAGCGAGATTCGCGGCCCGGTGCTGGAGCGCCTCGCCAACGCGCCGCTGGAGGAGATAGAGGCGCGGCCGCAATTGCTCAGCGCCGTGCGCGCATTGGGCGCCGCCGCTTTCGCCAATAATTGCGCCGGCTGCCATGGCGCCGGCGCGCAAGGCGCGAAGGGCTATCCCAATCTCAATGACGATGATTGGCTGTGGGGCGGCAAGCTCGCCGATATTCGCCGCACCATTGAGCATGGCGTGCGCTGGGACGCCGATAAGGAGACGCGCAGCGAGACCATGCCCGCCTTCGGCCGCGATGGAATGCTCGACGCGAAGCAGATTTCCATCGTCGCCGATCAGCTTCGCGCAATGGCGAAGCTTCCCGGCGGCATAGCGACTGCGCAAGGCGCCAAGCTCTTCGATGACAATTGCTCCGTCTGCCATGGCGTCGACGGCAAGGGCAATCGCGATATGGGCGCGCCCAATCTCACCGACGCTCTGTGGCTGTTCGGCTCCGACAAGGAGACGATCGCGAGCCGCATCGCCAATGGCGGCGGCGGCGTGATGCCGGCGTGGAAGGATCGCCTCGACGAGCCGACGATCAAGGCGCTCACCATCTATGTGCATACGCTCGGCGGCGGCGAGTGAGGGAGAGGAAAATGACGAGCGCCGATATGGGCAAGGCGAAGAGCGGCTCGCTCTATGCGCCACGCAAGACGATCTATCCGAAAGAGGTCGAAGGCGAGTTCCGCCGCATCAAATGGTGGCTGCTGGCATTCACTCTCTCGGTCTATTATCTGCTGCCTTTCGTGCGCTGGGATCGTGGCCCCGACGCCCCGTCGCAAGCGGTGCTCGTCGATTTTCTGCATCGACGCTTCTATTTCTTCTTCATCGAGATCTGGCCGCAGGAGGTCTATTATCTCACCGGCCTCTTGATCCTCGCCGCGCTCACCCTCTTTCTGATGAACGCGCTCGCCGGGCGCATATGGTGCGGCTATCTCTGCCCGCAGACTGTGTGGACCGATCTCTATCTTTCCGCCGAGCGTTGGATAGAGGGCGATGCGCGCGAGCGCGCCCGCAAGGACGCCGGCCCACGCACGGCGAAGATTTGGCGCGAGAAGATCGCCAAGCATGCGCTATGGCTTCTCATCGCCTGGTGGACGGGCGGCGCCTGGGTGCTCTATTTCGCCGACGCGCCGACGCTCGTCTATGCGCTCGCGACCTTCCAGCCGGGAATCTCGGAAGCCTATATTTGGATCGGCATACTCACCTTCACCACCTATATGCTCGCCGGCCATATGCGCGAGCAGGTGTGCCTCTATATGTGCCCCTGGCCGCGCATACAGGCCGCGCTCACCGACGAATATGCGCTGAATGTCACCTATCGCTATGATCGCGGCGAGCCGCGCATGTCGCTGAAGCAGGCGAGCGCGCTTCGCCTCGCCGGCGCGCCGGCCGGCGATTGCGTCGATTGCGGCCAATGCGTCGCCGTCTGCCCGACAGGCGTCGACATTCGCAAAGGCGCCTCGCTCGGCTGCGTGCAATGCGGCCTGTGCATAGACGCCTGCGACGCCGTGATGGCGAAGATCGGCCGCTCGGCGCGGCTCATCGCCTATGACACGCAGATGAATTGCGAGCGCCGTCGCAAGGGCGAGGCGCCCGTCTACAAGCCATTGCGCGCGCGCACCATCATCTACGCGGCGCTCATCGTGGCGATCGCCGGGCTCATGTCCGCAAAGCTGGCGACGCGCGAGGATGCGCGCCTCTCCGTGCTGCATGATCGCAATCCGCTCGCCGTCACGCTGGCCGACGGCAGCATTCGCAACGCCTATACGATTCGCTTCGCCAATATGAGCGCCGAGCCGCGTCGCTTTCTGCTGGAGACCAGCGGCGTCGAGGGCGCCGAGGTGGAGATCGTCGGCGTCGAGCCCGACGCCGAAGGCCGAATGATCGTCGGCGTCGGCGCCGATCAGACGCGCGAGACGCGCGTGCTCGTCACATGGCGCGGCGCGCGCAGAGCCAAGGGACAGACGCCGATCCTCTTCACCTCCAAAGAGCTGGAGAGCGACGCATCCGTCACTATGAGAGACGTATTCGTGACTCCATGAGGAAAAAGCCATGTCGCACACAAATCTGATGCGCGCGGCGCCGCAGCGTCGCCTCGGCGGTTGGCAGGTTCTTTCGCTGCTCGTTCTGTTTTTCGGCGTCATCGCCACGGTCGATGGCGTGATGATCTACGCCGCCATCTCCACCTTCCGCGGCGAGGAGGTGAGCCGCGCCTATGAGAGGGGCCTCGCCTATAATCTCGACATCGCCGGCGCCCGCGAGCAGAGCGCGCGCGACTGGAAAGTCGAGGCGACGATTTTGCGCCGCGGCGCCTGGGAGAATCTCGTCTCGGTTACGCTGCGCGACGAAAATGGCGGCCTGTCGGGGCTGAAGCTCATGGCGGAAATCCGCGCGCCGGTCGATGGCCGCAAGGATGTCGCCGTCGATCTCGCGGAGATCGCGCCGGGCCGCTATGAGGCGCCGATCGTCATCGAATCCGGCTTCCGCGATCTCGTGCTGGTCGCGACGCGCGACGGCCATGAAATGTTCCGCTCCAAGAGCCGCATTCGCATCGATTGAGCGCCCCATGACCATGGACGTCGATTTCTCCGCTCTCGCGACGCGCGACCGCAATGGCGCGCTACGCCTGGAGCTGGCGCTGGACGGCATGACCTGCGCCGCCTGCATTTTCGAGATCGAAGCGGCGCTGAAGGCCGTTCCCGATCTCGTCGCGGCGCGCGTGAATTACGCCGATCGCCGCCTCTCGCTGGAATGGACGGCGCCGACATTCGACTTCGCCGCCGTGTCGGAAAGGCTGCGACGCATGGGCTATCGCGCCCGGCCGTTCGAGCGCGAGAGCGGCGAGAGCGCGGAGCGCGAGATCGCGCGGCGCCTGCTGCGCTGTCTCGCCGTCGCCGGCTTCGCGACGGTGAATGTGATGATGCTGTCCGAGGCCGTCTGGCTCGGCGGCGATATGGACGAAGCGACGCGCGACTTCTTCCATGGCGTCTCCGCGCTGATCGCTCTGCCCGCCACGGCTTTCGCCGGCCAGCCCTTCTTTGCCAGCGCCTTCGCCGCGCTGCGCGCGCGGCGGCTCAACATAGACGTGCCGATCTCGCTCGGCGTGCTGCTGTCGCTCGCAATGTCGGTCTATGAGACGCTCACCCACGCGCCGCACGCCTATTTCGATTCGGCGACAATGCTGCTCGCCTTTTTGCTGCTGGCGCGTTATCTCGATTGCGCCATGCGCCGCAAGACGCGCGCCGTCGCCGCCAATCTCGCCGCTCTGCGCGCGCCCGCCGCTTGTCGCATCGCCGCCGATGGCGCGCAAAATTACGTTCCGCTCGCCGCGCTGGCGCCGGGCGATCGCGTGCTGACGCGGCCGGGCGAGCGCATTCCCGCCGATGGCGTCGTTCTTTCCGGCGAGGCGAGCCTCGATGAGAGCCTCGTCACCGGCGAGACGCGCCGCCGCAGCGTTTCTGCGGGCGATACGGTCTATGCCGGCGCGCTGAATTTCGACGGCGCGCTGACGATGCGCGTGCAGGCCGCGGCCGGCGATTCGCTCATCGACGAGATCGAACGCCTGGTGGAGAAGGCGACGGCGGCGCGCTCGCGCTATCTGCGCCTCGCCGATCGCGTCTCGCGCCTCTATGCGCCGCTGGTGCATCTCGCCGCGCTCGGCGCGCTGCTCGCCTGGCTCGCGGCCGGCGCCTCGCTGCATGATGCGCTGGTGACGGCCATCGCCGTGCTGATCGTCACCTGCCCTTGCGCGCTGGCGCTCGCCGCGCCCGCCGTGCAAGTCGCGGCGAGCGGCGCGCTGTTTCGCGCTGGCGTGCTGCTCAATTCCGACGATGCGCTGGAGCGTCTCGCCGAGATCGACACTGTCGTCTTCGACAAGACCGGCACGCTGACGACGCCGGAGCCGCGCATCGTCAATGCGCAGGAGATCGAGCCGACCTTGCTCGAGCTCGCCGCGCGGCTCGCTCATTCGAGCCGTCATCCGCTCGCTCGCGCAGTCGCATGCGAATATCCATATGCCGCGGCGATCGACGGCGCGCGCGAGGAGCAAGGCGCCGGCGTCGTGGCCATGGTCGACGGCGTCGAGGCGAGTCTCGGCGACGCCCGCTTTTGCGGAGTCGAGCGCGACTGCGCAGCGCGCGCGGCGCGTGGGGACGCGTCCGTCATCGCCTTCCGCCACGGCGAGCGCATCGCGGCGCTCGTCGTGCGGCAGCGCTTGCGTTACGACGCGCGCGAGACCATCGAAGCGCTCGTGGATCGCGGCTTGCGCGTCATCATTCTGTCTGGCGATCGCGTGGAGCCGGTGGAGGCTGCGGCGCGCACGCTCGGCGTCGCGGAGTGGCGCGGCGCGATGAAGCCCGCCGATAAGGTGGCGCGTCTCGAGGCGCTGCGCGCGCAGGGGCGCAAAGTGCTGATGATCGGCGATGGGATCAATGACGCGCCGGCGCTCGCCGCAGCGCATGTGTCGCTGTCGCCGATCGACGCGGCAGAGATCGCGCAGGCGGCGGCCGACGCCGTCTTCCTCGGCGAAGGCCTCGCGCCCATTGTGACGACGATCGACGCGGCGCGACGAGCGCGCGCGCTGATGCGCCAGAATCTCGCGCTCTCGCTTCTCTACAACATGATCGCCGCGCCGCTGGCCATGGCGGGATTGCTGACGCCGCTCATCGCCGCCATCGCAATGTCGAGCTCCTCGCTCATCGTCACGCTCAATGCGCTGCGCGCCGGCCGCCGTCGCTCCGACGAGCCGGGAGCCCTGGCGCGCAAGGACCACATGCATCACATAGCCGTAGAGAAGGAGTCGCCCGCATGAATGTCCTTCTCTTTCTCGTTCCGCTCGCTCTGCTGCTCGGCGCGCTCGGTCTCGCGGCTTTCGTCTGGTCGCTGAATGCGGGTCAATATGAGGATCTCGAAGGCGCCGCCGCACGTGCGCTCGCCGACGATGATGTGGAGGATGCGCGAGCATGAGCCTCCAATTCGATCCGCTGCTCGCGCGGCCGAGCGAGACGCTCTGCCTATGCCCACGCATGGGCGAGACCGACGATGCGCCATCGACGCTGCGGCTCGCGCTCGGCTTCGGGCTCGGCGTGCTGGCGCAGGCTTTGGCGCTCTCGCAACTGCCGCAAGCGGCGCTGCTCATCGCGCCGCGCGCGGAGGAGATCGGCTGGCCGCTGGCGCTGATGCTCATCGGCGCGGCGCTCGCCTCCTTTCCGGCGGCGCTGCTCGTCGACGGCTTCGGACGACGCGGCGCCTTCGCGCTCGGAGCGAGCCTCGGCGTCGGCGGCGGGCTGCTCGCCGCCTTCGGCATGACGCACGGACATTTCCCGGCGCTGTGCCTCGGCGCGCTGTGGCTCGGGCTGGCGCAGGGCTTCGGCCTCTTCTATCGCCATATAGCGGCCTCCGCTCAGGGCGGAGTAAGCGTGCTGGCGGGGGGCGCGCTCGCCGCGCTGATGGCGCCGCTCGTGGTTTTTTGCGCAGAGCTCGCGGGAGGCGGAGCGGCGACCTTGCTCTGTGCATCGCTGCTGCAGATTTTCGCGCTCGCTCTGGCGGTGCGCGCGCCGCATGGTTTCGCTGACGCGCCTTCCTCTCCTTCGTCCTTCGAGACGGTCTCTACGAGACCTCCTCAGGATGAAGGAGAGGAATACGCTACAGCTCACGATCGCGATTCGGTCAAAGTCCGATTTGCGCTGCTGACGCTCGCCGGCGCGGCGGCTTGGGCGATCATGGCGGCGGCCATGCTGCGCGGACCATTGTCGCTCGCCCTCTGCGGGGCGGCGCAGAGCTTCGTCGGCGCAGCGATGGCTTGGCATCTGCTCGCAATGTATGGCCCCGCCGCGCTGGCGGCGCGCTGGCCGACGTTCTTTCCCGCGCTGAAGACGCTTTGCGTCGGGCTCATCGCTCTGGCGGGAGCTTTCGCGCTGCTGCGCTTTTCCGCCTCGCCCGCGCTTCTGGCGGGGGGAATGGCGGCGATCGGCGCCGGCTGGTCGCTCGCCAATATCGGCGCGCTGCGGCTGTTGCACGAGAAAGGCCCTCCGCCGCCGGCTGCGCTGGCGCTGCATGACCTCTGCCTGCTCGGCGCGGCGGCTGCGGGCGCGCTGGCCCTTTGACCCGATTTCGCCGCATGCTTTTCGCAAATTGCTGAATTCGGCGTAGACTCCCCTCCGGGACGGGCCTGCGCGGCCGGCGCTCGCGCGCTAAATTGCCCGGCGAGGACGAGAATTATGAGCTTCTGGCGCAAGAAAGAGAGCGACCGCAGCGAGGCTTCGCCCACGCTGGAGGCTCTGGTGCGGCGCTCGCTGGCGGCGCTGGCGCTCGAGCGGCTGGCGCGCGTCGCCGCCGGGCTGGCCACGCTGCTTCTCATTTTCCTTGCGGTCTCCTTCGCCGGCCTCTGGCTCGAGATCGGCGCGAGCGCGCGGGCGCTCGGCGTCGGCGCTTTTGCGCTGGCGGCTCTGTGGATCGTCGGGCGCGGCCTCGTCGCCGGAACGCCGCGGCGGCGCGAAGCTCTGGCGCGTCTCGACGCCTCGCCCGGCGCGGAGCATCGGCCCGCCGCCTCGCTCGAGGACACGCTCGCCGGCGGCGCCGACGATCCGACGACGCGCACGCTCTGGGCGCTGCATCGCGGCCGGCTCGAGCGCAAGCTCGCGGCGATAGAGGTGACGCCGCCGGACCCCGGCCTGCCGCAGCGCGATCCTTTCGCTCTGCGCGCGGCCGCGCTGGTCGCCGCCGTGGCCGCGGCCTTTGTCGCCGGGCCGGATCGCGAGACGCGGCTTCTCTCCGCCTTCGATTGGGAGAGCGGCCCCGCTTCCGCGACGGGGGCGAGGGTCGACGCCTGGTTCGAGCCGCCGGCCTATACGGGCCGGCCGCCGATCGTGGTGCCGCAGCGCGCCGAAGGGCCTTGGGCGCAGATCTCGGCGCCCGTGAATTCGACGCTGGTGCTGCGCAGCCTCGGCGCGCGCGGCGCCGCGACGACGAGCGGCGGGCTCGCGCCGATCGAGGGCGGCAAGCAGAAGCAGGCGAGCGGCGAGGCCGAGGAACGCTTCAAGCTCGCCGGCGACGCCGCTCTGGCGCTGCGCGGCGCCGGGGAGTTCCGCATTCAGGCGATCCCGGATCGCGCGCCGACGATCGAGATCACGCAGCCGCCGCGCAATAATGCGCGCGGCACCATGACGCTCGGCTTTCGCACCGATGATGATTATGGCGTCATCGCCGGCGAGGCGGTCGCCGCTCTGCCCGCCTCGGCGCGGCCGAGCCGCTCGCTCTATCCGCCGCCGCGCCTCGCCCTGCCCGTGCCGCCGACCCGCGGCGGCCTCGGCGAGGCCAAGGCGACGCTCGACTTCTCCGACCACCCCTGGGCCGGCGCGCGCGTGGCGCTGACGCTGGTCGCCCATGACGAGGGCGGCAATGACGGCTTCTCCGCGCCGCTGGACGTCACTCTGCCGGAGCGCCGTTTCGCCAAGCCGCTGGCCCGCGCGCTCGCCGAGCAGCGCCGCAATCTGGCGCTCGACCCCGACCATTCCGCCCGCGTGCTGACGGCGGTGGACGCTCTGTCGCTGGGCTCGGCGCTGTTCGAGACCCCCTCCTCGATCTTCCTGGGGCTGAGCGCCGCCAAGGCGCGGCTGCAAGCGGCGCGCGACGACGCCGATCTGCGCGAGGTCGCCGATCTGCTCTGGGCCATGGCGCTCTCGCTCGAGGAAGGCGACGTCGCGCAGGCCGAGCACGATCTGCGCGCGGCGCAAAAGGAGCTGCGCGAGGCTTTGGAGCGCGGCGCGAGCGAGGAGGAGATCGCAAAGCTGACGCAGGATCTGCGCGCGGCGATGGAAAAATTCCTGAACGGCCTCGGCCAGAAGAACGGCAAGAACGCCGAGCGCTCCGCGCCGCAGCAGGGCGATCAGCGCGTGCTGACGCCGGACGATCTCAATTCCATGCTGAGCGAGATCGAGAAGGCCGAGCGCTCCGGCGATCTCGCCGAGGCGCAGCGCCTGCTCGACGATCTGCAGGATGTGCTGGAAAATCTTCGCCCCGCGCAGGCCGGCCGCTCCGACCCTCGCGCGCGGGAAATGTCGCGCGCGCTGGACGAGCTCGACAAGCTGACGCGCGAGGAGCAGCAATTGCGCGACGAGACCAATCGCGGCCAGCAATCGGGCGGCCAGCAGTCCGGCGGCGAGCCGCGACGCGGCGGCAAGGGCCAATCCTCTTCCTCCGACGATGCGCGCGGACGGCAGAAGGCGTTGCGCGACCGCTTGGAGCATGAGCAGGACCGGCTGCGCCGCGCCGGCGAGGCCTCGCCCGATCTCTCCGACGCCGACAAGGCGATGAAGGAGGCCGAGAAGGCGCTCGGCCCCGGCGGCGAGGGAACCGGCCGCGCCGTGGACGCCCAGGGCCGCGCGCTGCAGGCGCTGCGCCGCGGGGCCGACCAGCTCGCCTCCCGCATGCAGGGCGAGGGGGAAGAAGGCGAGGGCCAGAACGGCCGCACGGGCCGCCGCGCCGGAATGCGCCCCGGCGAGGGCGCCGATCCGCTCGGCCGCCCGACCGGCCGCCAACGCGGCCAGGAGGCCGGCGCCCATTACGATCCGCTCGGCCTGCCGCCGGCCGTGCGCGCCCGCCGCGTGCAGGAGGAACTGCGCCGCCGTCTCGGCCAGCCGGAGCGCCCGGCCGAGGAGCTGGATTATTTCGAGAGGTTGTTGCGGCGGTGAGGGGGGTGCGCTGTGGTGGGCCGTCACGCCGCTGACGCACACGACGAGTCGTACACGATCCAGTCGAACTGAGCGCGAACGCCCGTTCAGTCGTCCTCCCCCGCACGGAGCGAGGCGGCGGCGTCAACGGCGCCTCTGCGTATCGACTTGGCGATTTGCTCCGCCAGCCGATTGCTCTTCATAGAACGCACCAGCGTCAATCCGCCGATCAAAATGCCGAGCATCGACCAGGCGCGAGAGAGTCGCTGCTCCTCGTCTCCGCCCGGCAAGCCGTCGGCGACGAGGCCTGCGATCTTTTTCATTTTCGTTTCGAAAAGGGCTTTGACGTCCGGTCCCGATCGCGCGACCTCGGGCGAAAGGGTCGTCATCGCGCAGCCGCATGCGAGATCGTCACGATGGGCCTTGCCGAGATAATAATCGGCGAAGGCTCGCACCCAGTCGGCGCCGTGCTCGCTCTGATACTGCGGAATGGCTCCGATCACCTCGTCGAGTCCCTGTTCCAGCGCATCGCGAAATGCGCCGTCCTTCGAGCCGAAATGGGCGTAAAAGGCTCCCGACGTGACGCCCGCCGCCTTGGCGATGGCGTCGACGCCGACCCCCGCGTACCCATGGCTGCGGAAGCTCCGACTCGCCGCATCGCGCATGCGCTCGCGGGTCTGCTCCTTCTTCGTAGACATCCGCCCTCGATGGCTTTTTATCACGATCGCTATATTTCTCGTTGACAAGATAGCGATCGTTATCCTATGTCTGATATACCGATCGTTATATTTATAGAGCAGCCGGGGCGCAATGCCCCGACCGCCGATCGCCATTTGCGGAATGGCCACGGCGTTCCAGCCGCACCAATCAGGAGAAAAATCTCATGCTCGAGAAAATCCGATTCCGATCGGCCGTCGCGGCTGTGATCGCGCTGACCGCCGCGTCAGGAGCCCAGGCAGGAAAAGCCCAGGCAGGAAACCAAGCCTGCATGACGATCGGCGGCGTAGCGATACCGAATTTTTTTGCAGAAGGAGACAATTCGATGATCATTTCCGCCGCGCTGACCGGGAGCGTGAACACGGCGGCTGGAAAGATCATCGCGCAACGACAAACCCCGACCGGTCTCGAAATGGATATGGAGCATTATTTCGGTCGAGACGACGGCGGCGCCTTTCAGACCAAGGATCTGGCAGTTCTTACCGCCGTGCCGGGAAAACCCGGTCGGTTCATGATCGAGATTTCCTACCACATTCAGGAAAATGTGACCCGTGGGACGTTGAAGGGCTACAAAGGGCAGTTCAACAGTTACGGGCTCGTCGACTTGCGTGATCCAGAAAATTTGGTCGGCCTCGTCCGCTATGCCGGCGAGATCTGCAAATAGGGCGTTTCAAAAAAAGCGCCGCCGGGCGACGCTTTGCGGCCCGGCGGGTTCTGTTGCAGCGAACTGATCGACTCCATGCGCTCCACGCGCGCAAAAAGTCGAATGTCCCCGTTCGCATCAGAGGTGAGAAGTCGAAATGAGGCTTTCGCACGCATCCGAGATCGCGATCACGAAAATCGAGGCGGACATCAAGAGACGCTTGTTCCTAGGAGGGATGCTGGGCGCCGCCTTTGCGTTTTCCACCAAGCCGCTGAGCGCGCAAATGAAAACGCTCAGCGATACGATCGTCTCTTCGGACGGGATCAGCCGCACGACTCTCGAACGCTATGAAAACAGCGCGGGGGAAGAGTTTCGCTTGGTCCTCACCAGCTATCCTGCGGGCGTGGGATTACCCGCTCACCACCATCCCTCGGTCGCCCACAACTACATACTGGAGGGCGTAGCGGAATCGCAGTACGCGGGCGAGGAGCCGAGGAGGTTTGCGGCAGGGGAGAGCTATCAGGACAAGGCCGAGGTTCCGCACATGATTTTCCGAAATCCAGACGCCTCTTCACCACTGAAATATCTGATCGCCTACACGGTCAAAAAGGGCCAGCCCTTTCTCATCATTCCGTGACATGCGAGATCGAAGCGGGAACGGACCGACACCGAGCCGAAATCCCCCGGCGCGCCCCGCCTCGCGCTCCCCGCTTGCCCATCGCCCCCCGCTCCATTAGTCATTGAACCGTAACAGAGCGAGCGCCTCTGGGAGGAGCGGCCCCCATGATGTCCAGCTGGTCCAACATCGCCGTCATGGGCGCGGTCGCCGTCGTCGCCATTGTCGTGCTGCTCGGCCTCGGCAATGTGCTGCGCGGCGGCGACGGCAATCTCTCGCAAAAGCTCATGCGCTGGCGCGTGGGCTTGCAATTTTGCGCTCTGCTGCTGATCCTGGCGATCCTCGCCTTTCGTCACTAGAGCAAGAGCCGCCTAACATGGTCCGCCTCGACAAGATCTACACGCGCGGCGGGGACGCCGGCGCCACTTCCCTGGTCGGCGGCGAGCGTCGCCGCAAGGACGATCTGCGCGTCGAAGCCTATGGCGCGGTGGACGAGACCAATGCGGCCATCGGCCTCGCGCGGCTCGCCACGGGCGAGGACGCCGCGCTCGACGCCATGCTGGAGCGCATACAGAGCGATCTCTTCGACCTCGGCGCGGAGCTGGCGACGCCGCTGAAGCCGGGTGAGGCGGCGTCGGAGAACAGCCTCGCGATCGTGCAATCGCAGGTCGATCGGCTGGAGCGCGAGATCGACGAGCTGAACGCGACCCTCGCGCCGCTCAAATCCTTCGTGCTGCCGGGCGGAACGGCGGCGGCCGCGCATCTCCATCTCGCCCGCACGGTGAGCCGCCGCGCCGAGCGCATAATGGTGGCGCTCGCCAACGCCCCGGAGGAGGCCGTCGGCGCCACGGCGCTGCGCTATGTCAATCGCCTCTCGGATTTCCTCTTCGTCGCCGCGCGCTATGCGAACAAGGACAGGGGCGACGTGCTGTGGACGCCGGGCGCGACGCGCTGAGACGACCGCCATGCCCGCGCCGCTCCCAGTCGTTCTCAGCGCTTATGATCCGCGCTGGCCTCAGCTCGCCGCCGCGCATGCGGAGCGGCTGAAGACTCTCGGCCCGCTGGTCGAGGCCATTCATCATATCGGCTCGACCTCCGTGCCGGGCCTCACAGCCAAGTGGTGAGCGATCTCGCCGAGCTCGATGCGCGGCGGAGCGAGGTGGAGGCGCTCGGCTATGAATGGCACGGCGACTACGGAATAGAAGGTCGGCGCTTCTGCACCTGCTCGGACGCCGCCGGTGGGCGCCTCGCCAATGTGCATTTCTTCGCGGCGAATTCGCCGGGAGTGGCGCGCCACCTCGCCTTTCGCGATTATTTGCGCGCGCATCCAGAGGCGGCGCGCGCCTATGAGCGGGAGAAGCGCCGCGCCCGCGCGCTGCACCCGGACAATTCGCACGATTATACCGATGAGAAGGCCGCCTTTGTGAAGGCGATGGAAAGCGAAGCGCTCGCATGGCGCGAGAGGAATCGGCGCGAACGGACCGAGCCGCTCGCGGAGTGAGGCGCCTCAGCGCTTGCCGTCGATCCAGCTCGCGAGCTTCAGATCGGTCAGCGCGCCGATCTCCGTCACCAGCGCGCCACTGGGGGCGACGAAGGCGGTGAAGGGCAGCTCGCCCTCCCAATGGCGATCGGCCTCGAAATAGAGCCGCTCGACAAAACGATCGGCGAAAGCGAAATTGACGGCCTGCTTCAGCCCCGCCTTCTCCATGCGGGCCAAGGCGCGGCGCCGGTCGCTCTCGGGATCGGCGTTGACGAAGACGAAATCGACACCCGGCGTCTCGCGGGCGAGCTTGCCCCATTCGGCGAGCTCCGAAACGCAGATGACGCAGGTCACAGACCAGAAATGCACGATGAGCGGACGGCCGACGTGAGCCTTGCGGATGGCCTCGAAAGAGCCGCGCGCGTAAGGCGCGACCTCCTGGGCGCGCGTCTCCTGCGCCTGCGCGGCCTGCGGCCATGCGAATTGCGCCAGGGCGCAGGCGGCGACGCCGGCCGCGGCCAATAGCGCATTTCTCATCGTCGGCCGCATCTTCCACGTCTCCTTCTCGCGCCCCTCCTTATTACCCTTAGCGGAAATCCGGCGTGGAGGCGAGCGGCGCCCGGCGGGCGGAAAAGAGGCCGGAAGATTTGCGCCTGTCGCATTGTGTTGTTAAGGCTGGGACCCGCGGCGCGGGGGCGCGCCGACCAACCGATCCCGCCCATGTCCGACACAGCCGACATCTCGACCGACGCGGCCGCGCGCAAAGCCTCGGCCGCCAAAGCCTCCATCGCCGCCAGCGCCGTGCTGACGGTCGCCAAGCTCGCGGCCGGCCTCGCCTCCGGCTCGCTGGCGCTGATCTCGGAGGCCGGTCATTCGGCCGCCGACGTCGCCGCCACAGTGCTGACCTATGTCGCCGTGCGCCAGGCCGAGAAGCCGGCGGACGAGAAGCATCATTATGGCCATGGCAAGGTCGAATCGCTCGCCGCGCTGATCGAGACCGGGCTGCTCTTCGGCCTCGCGCTGGTCGTCGCCGGCCAGGCCGCGCAGCGGCTCGGCGACACGGATGTCGAAATCGACGCCGGCTGGCCCGTCTTCGCCGTGCTGTTTCTCTCCATCGTCGTGGATTTCGCGCGCGCGCGGCGGCTCGGCGCCGTCGCCGAGGAGACGCAGAGCGACGCGCTGGCCGCCGATGCGCTGCATTTCACCAGCGATCTCGTCTCCTCGGCGCTGGTCATCGTCGGCCTCGCGGCCACGCGCGCCGGCTTTGCGCAGGGCGACGCGCTCGCGGCTTTCGGCGTCGCGGTCTTCATCGCCATCGCCGGCTATAGGCTCGGCCGCCGCACTGTGGCGACGCTGCTCGACGCCGCGCCGCAGGAGCTGGTGCCGCAGATACAAGATATTCTGCGCGCGACCCCCGGCGTCATAGCGGTGGAGAGCCTGCGCCTGCGCACAGCCGGCCCCATGGTGATGGGCGAGGCCGTCATCGGCGTCGCGCGGACGCTGCCGCTGGAGCGCGCCGCGCGCATAAAGGAAGACGCCAACGCCGCCATCATCCATGCGGTCCCCGGCGCGCAGATCACCCTCGCCACGCGCCCCATCGCGCTCGACGACGAGACCGTGCTCGAGCGCATTCTGCTGGTCGCCGCCCGGCGTCGCATACAGGTGCATCATATCATCGCGCAGACGGTGGGCGAGCGCCTCTCGATCACGCTGGATCTCGAGCTCGACGGCGGCATGTCGCATGGGCGCGCGCATCAGATCGCCTCGGACCTCGAGCAGGCGATCCGCGAGGAGTTCGGCGAGGCGATCGAGATCGACACGCATATAGAGCCTTCCGAGCCGCATCTGCTCGCCGGCCAGGACGCCGAGCCGCAGACGCGCCGCGCCATCGCCGATGCGCTCGCGCGTCACGCCGCGCGGGGCGGAAAAGTGGTGAATGTCCACGACGTTCGCGCGCGCGAGACGGCCGAAGGGCTCGTCGTCAATTACCACTGCTGCGTCGATCCGCAGCTCTCGGTCGACGCCACGCACGCCGCCGTCGACGAGGTGGAGCGGGCGATGCGCGGCGAATTTCCGAACATCCTTCGAATTGCGGGACATGCGGAAATAAACGACCATTCTTGAGCGCGTCGGAGCGCTCCGCGCCCAGCGTCCATATTGTCTTTTGAACGGAATGCAGCTATCCGTAGCCGGGAATAATGGAATAGTTTTTTCGAGGCCCGCGATCATGTCGAACGTCACCGGCAAAGCCTATGGAATGAACGTCATTACACCGATGAAACCCTGGCGGACATGGTTCAATCGCTTCAGCTTCATGATCTCGCGGTCGATCCCTTCCTCCCTAGGCGGCCTTCTCGGACTCCGCTTCATCCATTTCGCGCGCTGGGCCATCATCAAGCGCGACCAATGGCCCGATCTCGGCCAGGGCAAGCAGCAGATCTCCAATGACTATCTGCTGTTCTGCAGCAATTTCAACGGCACCTGGGACCAATATATCGACGCCTTCGCCGACGGCCTGCCCAACGGCCTCGATCTGCTCTGGTTCACGAGCACGAAATATCCGCATTCCGTGCCGATCACGCCGTTCAAGAATTACATTCGCGCCAATCAGATCGACACGAATTACTATTACAATTCCGTTCCCGGCGCCGCGCAGCGCGATGTGACGGCCGCCCTGCGCGTGCGCGAGGCGTTGCTGAAGCTCGAGGCGAATCTGCAGGGCTCGACGCCGGAGCAGTTCCGCGCGCTCTTCGTCCGCTATCTCAGCACGGTGCAGAACGACCTCGGCTATGAAGGTCGCGCGCCGGTCGCCAGCAATGATACGGAAAACGCCGAGATCAATCGCGAGGACTATCTGCACTTCGCCGGCGAGCTGGCGACGAGCGCCCGCTGACGCATCCGTCCGCAAGACAGAATTCACGTTTTCAAAGAGGCCGTCATGCCGACCTTCGATAGCGGAGCCTATTTCCTCACGACGCTCATTCCCGTCAGCACGACGACGATCGTCGAGGATGGCGTCCCGACCTCGCCCGTGCACGCGCTGCGCAAGCATTTGTCGCTGATGCCGCGCGGCGAGAGGAGCCCTTTCGCGACCAACACGACCAATCATTTCGCGCGTCTCGTCGTCATCGACGACGTCGCCTATAATGGTCGCGAGCAGCCCAACACGCTACTGGTCGCGGCCAGCCCCGAGCTGCCCATCGACCAGAAATACAAGGACATGCTCAATCCGGTGGTCTCGCAGCCGCAGGATCACCTCTCTTGTCCCTTCCTCTTCTTCTCCGCCGATTTCGACTCCAAGACCGGCTCGGACGCCGAGCGCGACGCCTATCTTCGCGATCTGTGGACGCAATCGGAAGCCGAGCTGCGAAAAGTCTTCAAATATTGCCTCGGCTTCGAGGCGCGCGTGCGCGATGCGGCGAGCTTCGCCAAATATGTCGCCGACTGCCAGATCGAGACGACCATGCCCTTCCATGATTATTGGGCGCATGGCGTGCCGGCGGACAAGCTGCCGAACGTGTCGCTGAAGACGGTGGGCCTCGGGGGTCTGGCGATTTTCGCGGTCGCCGCGGCGCTGGTCTATTTCTGGCTGCTGCCGCATTTCCTGCACGGCTTCATCGGCGCGCTGCTGGCGATCGCCTCCGGCGTCGGCGTCGCGGGCCTCGCGATCTATCTCTACATTCTCGACTTCGGCAAAAAGCCCTTCCCCGCGGCGCCCGACTCCACTTTGCCGGATGTGCTGAAGGCGCTCTATCTGCGTCGCGAGTTCACGCGCTTCGCCATCGATCAGCAATTCGACGCCGCCGGCTCGGATCCGGCTTCGGCGCAGCGCCTCTATGACGCTTTCAAAGCTTTCATCGACGCCAACAAGCCGGGCGATGTCGAAGGACCGACGCAAAAGCCGGGCGCAATCGGAATCTAGGGGCGGAAAATGTCAGTCGTTCTCGACCTCGCGGATATTCAGGGCAATATTCTCGAAGCCTATCCCAAGCAGGGCTATTTCAAAGGCCGCACAATTCTGCTGAACATCGGCGGCGACTCGAAGACGAGCCGCGCCGCCAATGGCCGCCATTTCGTGACGAGGCTGCTGCCGCGCGTCACCACGGCACTTGCGGGCGCGAGCGTCGGCGATGCGGTTCAGCCGCCGGCGATCGCCGTCAATATCGCCTTCACCTTCTACGGCCTGCTCATGCTCGGCGTGCCGACGCGCACGCTGCGCGGCCTGCCCGACGAGTTCATCGACGGCATGGCCGCCCGCGCGCGCATGCTAGGCGATGATTTCAGCGGCGACCATTGGCAAGAGAAATGGGACACTGTCTGGCAGAACAAGGGCAAGCCGCCGGAGGCCGCGGTCCATATTCTCATCGTGCTCAATCAGCATTATACGGCGAGCGCCGCCGATCTCGACGCGACGACGGAGGCGATCGTCGCCCTCGCCGCGGAGAATGGCGTGAGCGTGCTCGCCGGCCATAATCCGCCCGGCAAGGAGCAGACGGCCTATCAGGATATTTCGGCGCTCTTCGACGCCAATGGCAGACCGACGCCCAAGGAGCATTTCGGCTTCTCCGACGGCATCAGCGATCCTGTTTTCGAGGGGCAATTTCCCGCCGACAGGCTGCAGAGCGCCGCGATCGGCCAAGGCGCCGTCGATGGCAATGGCGTGTGGCGCGCGCTGGCGGCGGGCGAGTTCCTGCTCGGCTATCCCGACGAGGCGCAGGAGATTCCCGGCGCCGCCATGCCGCTGGCCTTCAGCCGCAACGGCACCTTCATGGCCTATCGCAAGCTGCATGAGAATGTCGGCGCATGGAACAAGTTCATCGGCGAGCAGGCGGAGAAATTCGCCGCCTTCCGCGGCGTTCCGGTGGATGTGGCGCGCGAGACTCTGCTCGCCAAAATGGCCGGCCGCTGGTCGGACGGCGTGCCGCTGATGAAGGCGAAAGACTACGCCGAATGGCAGGCCTTCAACGAGAAGTTTCCGGAAGGCTCGCCGGAGCGCGAGCGCGAGCTCGTCGACTTCACCTATCGCAAGGATATCGACGGCGAGCAATGTCCGATGACATCGCATACGCGCCGCGTGAACACGCGCGACGCGCTCGACCCATGGGTGCAGACGGACCCGAAGCAGGCGTCGGGCTCTGTGCTCAATAATCGCCGTCGCATCCTGCGCCGCGGCCTGCCCTATGGCTCCTCCGGCCCGGAAGCGACGGATGATGGCGATCACGGCATTGTGATGCTGGTCGTCTGCTCGAGCCTCGCCCGCCAGTTCGAATTCGTGCAGCAGCAATGGATTCATTATGGCCTCGACGCCAATGCGGGCAATGACACTTGCCCCATCGTCGGCAATCATTCGCAGGGCGACGCCCGCAACGGCCCCAAGGCGAAATTCGTGGTGCCGTCCGAGCAGGACTCGGGCAAGCCGCCTTATATCGCCGAGGGTCTGCCGCAATTCGTGGAGACGCGCGGCGGCGAATATTTCTTCGTGCCGAGCCTCACCGCTCTGCGCATGATCGGCATGGGCACGGTCGATCCGACCTGAGGACCGCAGCGGGAAAAAGACGATGACCTTGTTGAAGAACATCTTCGCCGCGCTGCGCGCCTATGCGCTGACGCTCCTCGACGCGGTCGTCGCCCTTTTCTCGCTGATCGCGACGACGGCGCGCGCGCTCGTCACCGGCGAGGGAACGCTGAAGGAGCGTTTGGTCGGCGCGCTCACGCGGCCGAGCTCGCTGATCGAAATATTCGCGATCTTCCGCGCCGTGCTGCCCAATTTCGTGATCGGCAAGCAGCTGATCACCAGCTACGAGAACAATGGCACGGCCTTCGTCCTGCGCGCCACGGATGTGATCGAGGTGCTCGACCGCGAGGAGGATTTCGCCGTCGTCTATGAGCCGAAGATGCGCGCCATCACCGGCGGCCCGAATTTCTTCCTCGGCATGCAGAACACGGCGCAATATCAGCACGACACCTCGCTGATGAAGCTCGCCATGCGCCGCGACGATGTGGAGGCTCTGGTGACGCCGCTCGCCCGCGCGCGCGCCGAGGCCTATGCGAGCGCCTTTCCGACGCGCATCGACGTGCCGCAGGAGCTGACGCTGCGCGTTCCGGCCGCGATCGTCTCCGACTATTTCGGCGTCTCCGCGCAGGCCGAGACCGACGCCATCCAATGGGCGACGAGCTTGTTCTGGTGGCTGTTCGTCGATCTCAAAGGCGAGCCGGCGATCGAGACCAAGGCGCTGATGGCCGCCGACGAGCTGCGCAAGGCGATCGACGCCGCCATCGCCGCGCGCAAGGCCAGCGGCGAGACGAAGGACGATGTGCTCGGCCGTGCGCTGGAGCTGCAGAAAGGCGCGCCGGAGTTCGACGATCTCGCCATTCGCAACAATCTCATCGGCCTCGTCATCGGCGCGATCCCGACCATCTCCAAAGCCTCGGTGCAGGCGCTCGACCAATTGCTCGATCGGCCGGAAGCGCTCGCCGGAGCCCATGCCGCGGCGCAAGCGGGCGACGAGGCGCGGCTCGGCGCCTATCTCTTCGAGGCGCTGCGCTTCAACCCGGTCAATCCGGTCATCTACCGCCGCGCCAACCGCTCGACGGTGATCGCCGCCAACACCTTCCGCGCCCGTAAGATCCCGGAGGGGGCCATGGTGCTCGCCTCCAATCTCTCGGCCATGTTCGATCCGCTGCAGATCGACAAGCCGAACGAGTTCCGCGTCGATCGTCCCTGGGGCAATTACATCCTCTGGGGCTATGGCATGCACACTTGCTTCGGCGCCTATATCAACCGCGCCGTCATCCCGGCCATTCTGCGCCCCGTGCTGGCGCGCCCCAATCTGCGCCGCGCGGCCGGCGCGGCGGGCCAAATCGACGCCACGACGCCCTTCCCGCAGCATTTCGTGGTAGAGAGCGACTGACGGGCGGCTCGAGCGCGGCGCCCGTCGCCCTTCTCCGCGACGAGAGGGGAAATGAGCTCCGCCGCGCCGAAGGAAATCCCACGTGTCCGACGCCAACGCCGATATAGACGCCCTGCCCTTCGAGAAGGCGATACAGGAGCTCGAGGAGATCGTCGGCAAGCTCGAGAAGGCGAGCGTCTCGCTCGACGATTCGGTGAAGCTCTATGAGCGCGGCGAGGCGCTGAAGAAGCGCTGCGACACGCTGCTGCGCGAGGCCGAGGCCCGCATAGAGAAGATCACGCTCGGCGCCGATGGCGCGCCCAAGGGGACGGCGCCGCTCGACGTTGAATGAGCCCGCCGGCGCTTCGCTTCTTTTTAAACTACAGGGCCGTCATTGCGAGGAGCGCAGCGCCGAAGCAATCCAGGGGCCGCCCAACGGCTCTGGATTGCTTCGCTTCGCTCGCAATGACGGGCGAGAGGCGAGGGTTTCGCGCCCGAATCGCTCACTTGCGGATCGTCACCTTGCGGCCGTCGCGAATATCGGCGGGCGGATCGAGCGCGATGGTCTCGTCGCCCGTCAATCCTTGATCGACATCGACATTGGTGCCGAAATCGCGCGTGATGTTGATCTTCGCGAGGCGCACGACATCGTCCTTGCCGATCACCGCGACGCGCGGCCCCTCTGCGCCGAAGAGGATCGACGGCGCCGGAATATTCACCAGCGGCCGCGGGCGCGGAATATCGAGCACGACGCGCACGAACATTCCGGGCCGCAGCTCGCCGGTGGGATTGGGCACGTCCACCTCGGTGAGCAGGGTGCGCGAGGCGGCGGCGAGCGAATTGGCGTTGCGCGCGATACGGCCCTTGAAGGTCTTGCCGGGCATCTCCGGCGCCTCGACCTTGGACTCGAGACCATCGACGAGACCCGCCGCCTCCGATTGCGGCACCGACACTTGCACGCGCAGAATATCGTCGCGCGCCAGGGAGAAGAGCGGCGTGCCGCTATTGGCGTCGGCGCTGACGAGATCGCCCACCTCTATGTTGCGCGCCGTCACCACGCCGCGGAAAGGCGCGGTGACGTCCTTGAAGCCGACGAGCTGCTTCAGCCGATCCACATTGGCCTGCGCCGCGGCGATATTGGCCTGCGCGACCTCGACGCCCGCCTGCGCCGATTGCAGATTGGCGTTCTGCGTCTCGACGTTTGCAGCGTTGATGTCGTTGTTCTGCTTGCTCTCGTAATTATTTTTGACGAGTTGCGAGCTGCGGCCGTAGGTGAGCTTGGCGAGGTTGAGATTGGCCTTGGTCTGCTCCACCTGCGCCTTGGATTGCAGCAGCTGGGCCTTGTTGAGCGCGAGCTGCGCCTGCGCCTGCGCATATTGCTGATCGAGATCGGGCGCCGAAATGCGCAGGAGAAGATCGCCCTGCTTCACCTTGCTGCCGATATCGACGCGCCGCTCGGCGATATAGCCCGTCGCGCGCGCGAAGAGGCGCGCCTGCTCGAAGGCGAGCGTCTGGCCGGGCAATTCTATATGCACGGGGCCGGCGACTTTCGTCACCTTGGTCGCGCGCAGGCTGAGCGTCGCATTGGCCTGCTCCTGCTGAAACGCCTGCGCGTCATGCTCCTGCGCCGCATGACGGCGCAGGCCGATGAGCAGCACCAGAGCGAGAAGCGCGAGAAGAAGAAAGAAGGGGAGCTTGCGCAGACGCGGCGGCGGCGCCTCATGCACGCCGACGCCGGTCGAAGCGAATCCGCGTCCCTGCGGCTGCGACATCTCGGTCATAGATAATCCCTCGGAGGCTGAACCTCTCCGCGCCGCAGCAGCGAATAGAGGAAAGGCACGAAAAGCAGAGTCGAGCATGTGCCGAAAGCAATGCCGCCCATCACCGCGCGGGCGAGCGCGGCGTTCTGCTCGGCGCCTTCGCCGAGCGCGAGCGACATGGGCAGAAGGCCGACGAACATCGCCGTCGCCGTCATGATCACCGGACGAATTCGCGTCAGCCCGGCCTCGATCGCCGCCTCTTCCGCGGAGACGCCGGTCGCCTCTCTATGCTCGCGCGCGAAAGTGACGAGCAGGATGGAATTGGCCGAAGCGACGCCGACCGACATTATGGCGCCCATCAATGACGGAATGGAGAAGGTCGTGCCGGTGACGTAGAGCGCGAAGACGATGCCGCAGAAGGCGATGGGCAGAGCCAGAATGACGACGAAAGGATCGCCCCAGCTCTGGAAGTTCACCACCATCAGCAGATAGACGAAGATCATGGAGGCGACGAGGCCGAGGCCGATGCGCGCGAAAGCCTGATTTTTGCTGTCGATCTGGCCGCGAATGACAATGTAGTTGCCGGGCTTCAGCTCCGGCTCGATCTCCGCGATCGCCTTGCGCAAATCCCGCTCGACGCCGCCGAGATCGCGATCCTGAATATTGGCGTAGACGTCATAGGTCGGCTGCGTGTTGGAATGATCGGCGACGCTCTGCTCCACGCCGCGCTTCCATTGCGCGACATTGGTCAGAAGATCGACCTGCGCCGAGCCGGCGCCGCTCAGATCGGAGATCGGCGTGTTGGCGAAGGCGTTGAGCGAGGCGATGCGATATTCGGGCGTCTGCACCGCGACCTGATAGGGAATGCCCGTCACCGGATCGGCCCAGAAATTGGGCGTCACCTGGAAGGAGGACGACAGCGAGATATTCACATTATTGGCGATCTGCTGGACGCTGACGCCGAGCTGCTGGCCCTTCCAGCGATCTATGTCGACGAAGAATTCCGGCGCGTCGAGAATCTGGTGAATATGCGCGTCGACGACGCCGCGCACTTGCGTCACGCGATCCAAGAGCTTGCGCACGATGATCTTATTGCCGGGCGCATCGCGCCCGACGACGCGCAGCGCGATCGGCGCGGGAAGGCCGAAGTTCAAAATCTGCGTGACGATGTCGGCCGGCTGGAAATAGAAGATCGAGTCCGGAAAGCGCTGCGGCAGGACCTGGCGCAGCTTGCGCATGTAGCCCGCCGTCGGCGCATGGCCATGCGCGAGCGAGATCATGATCTGCCCGTCATTATAGCCGACCGTCGTGCCGTCGGAAAAAGCGTAATTATAGGTGATCTGCGGCAGGCCGATATTGTCGAGGATCAGAGCGAGATCATGAGGCGGGATCGTCTCGCGAATGACGTCCTCCACCTTTTGGAACAGGCGCTCGGTCTCCTCTATGCGCAGGCCGGAGCGGCCGCGCACATGCAAGGTCATCTGGCCGGCGTCGATCTGCGGATAATAATCCTCGCCGACCGAGACGAACAGAAAAGCGCCGAAGGCGAAGACGCCGGCGACGGCGGCGAGCGTGCGGCCCTTGTGGCGCAGCACCGCGACCAGCAGCAGCGCATATTGGCCGCGCAGCTTCTCGAAGGCATGCTCGAAGCCGAGCTGAATGCGCGTCAGAATAGCGGCGAAGCCGGTGCGGCGCGCGTCGCTCTCACGCTCGCGCTCCGCGTGATGCTCATGGATGAGCAGCTGGTCCATCAAAATCGGCACCAGCGTTCGCGACAGAAAATAGGAGGCCAGCATGGCGAAGACGACGGCCAGCGCCTGCGGCACGAAGAGAAAGCGCGCGGCGTCGGTGAGGAAGAGCACGGAGACGAAGGCCGCGCAAATGGCGAGCGTCGAGATCAGCGCCGGCTTGGCGATGCCGGCGGCGCCCTCCGCCACCGCATAGCGGAAATCCTTGCCCTCCTCGAACAGGCGATAGGTGTTCTCGATGGCGACAGTGGCGTCGTCCACCAATATGCCGACCGCGAGCGCCATGCCGCCGAGCGTCATGATGTTGATCGTATGGCCGAGCGCGCTGAGCGCGGCGAGCGAGGCGAGGATCGACAGCGGAATGGAGATGACGACGATCAGCGTGGAGCGCCAGGAGCCGAGGAACAGAAGGATCATCAGCGCGGTGAGACCCGCGGCGATGACGCCCTCGTGCAGCACGTCCGATATTGCGTTGGAGACGAAAACCGATTGGTCGAACAATTCGGCGATCGTCGTGTCCTTGGGGATCGACTCGCGCAGCTTGGCGATGCCGGCCTTCACATTCTCGACGACATTGAGCGTCGAGGCGTTGCCGTTCTTCAATATGGTCAGCAGCACGGCGCGCGAGCCGTCGACGCGCACGATATTCTGCTGCGGCGGGTTGCCGTCGCGCACTTGCGCCACGTCGCGGATCAAGAGCGGCGCGCCATCGGCCACGCGGATCGGAATGCTGTTGAGCGTCGATAGCGCGTCGGGCGTCGAATTGAGGCGCACGACATATTGCAGATCGCCCAATTTCACGAGGCCGGAGGGCACCACCAGATTGCCCGCGGTGATGGCGTTGACGACATCGAGCGGCGTGAGGCCGCGCGCCTGCAGCGTCGCCGTGTCGAGATCGACCATGATCTGGCGCTGCTTGCCGCCCCAGGGCGTCGGCAGAGTGACGCCGGGCGTCGTCGTCAGCTGCTGGCGGACGCGATAGAGGCCCATGTCGTAGAGCTGCTGCTCATTGAGGCTCTTGCTGGAGAGCGCGAGCTGAATGACCGGCACTTGCGAGGCCGAATAGCGCACGACGGTCGGCGGATTGATGCCGGGCGGCATCAAGGCGCGAATGGAGTTCATCGCCGAGACGACCTGCGTGATGGCGAGCTCTATGTTCACATCCGGCTGGAAATAGATCTTGATGACCGCGACGCCCTGCAGCGTCTGGCTCTCCATATTGCGAATGCCGTTGACATTGTTGGAGGTGGAGAGCTCGGCATAGGTGGTGACGCGGCTCTCCATCTCGGCGGTGGAGAGACCGGTGTAGGACCAGATGACCGTCACGACCGGGATGTCGACATTGGGGAACACGTCCTTGGGCGTCGAGACGATCGCCGCGCCGCCGAGGAACGTCATCAAAATGGCCAGGACGTAGAACGTCAGCCGAAACTTGAGCGCATATTTGACGAGTTCCATGGACGTCTTCCACTCTCACTACGCCGCGGGCGCCGCCGTCCGCTTCGCTCTCGCCTCGTCCGATCCCGGACCATCGATCAGCCGACCGCGCTCCGCGCCTTCGGCTTTTTCGTCGAGCAGCTCATTTTCTCGATCAGATTGCCGCGCGCCGTCTCCAGCACGCGCATCAATGTCGCGCGGTCCTCGTCGCTGACGCCGGCCAGCGCCTCCTGGCGGGTCGCCTCGGAGATAGGCGCTATGGCCTCGACCAGCGGCCAGGCCGCCGCGGTGAGGAACAGCAGCCAGACGCGCCGGTCGGTCTCGTGCGGCCGGCGCTCCACCAGGCCCAGCGCCTGCAGCCGATCGACGGTGCGGCCGAGCGTGATCGGCTCGAGATCGAGCATTTCGGCGAGCACGCACTGGCTGACGCCCTCATTGCGCGACAGATAGGCCAGGGCCTGGGTCTGCGCGCGCGTCAGGCCTAATTCGCGGGCATTCTGCTCGAACCGCTTGCGCATCAGCCGTGCTGCATCATGCAGCAGAAAGCAGAAGGTGGTCGGCGGCGGCGAGGGCATTAGGCGCGCTTTCTATAGCAGTGCTTTTGATGAGCATGCTTATTAAATAGGTGCGGCGCGGCGAATTCAAGCCCCGCCTGAGCCGCCCCCCGCCCTTCGGAAGAAAATTTCGGCCCTATTTAGGATGAAGGCAGGAGCCGATTGCCGCGCGGACCGTCGCGCCTATCGTAATTATGGCAATTCGGCGCCGAGACGGTCCCGAGCCATCACGGCTGGGAGACAAAGGGAGGATGACGGGAATGAGGCTGCTTTTGGCTTGCACATTCTTGCTGATCTGCGCGGCCTCGGCCGACGCCGCGCAGCGCGGGTCGGCCCGCCAGCGCTCGGCCTGCACGGACGACGCCTATAAATTCTGCGAGCGCTACGTGCCGGACGCCGCGGCGGTGGAAAGCTGCCTGAAGGCCAATATCGGCGGGCTCAGCCGCGCCTGCAAGGCGCAGATGCAAGGGGCCGCGGCCGCCAAGAAGCGCGGCCGCCGTCACTGACGCGCAGGCGTCAGAGCCGCCGCGCGAAACGGCGAATGTCGACGCCATTCTGGGCGAGAAGATCGCGCAAGGCGGGCGGGAGATTTACCACGCGGGTGGCGTTGCCATCATATTGGCAGGCGCTGCGCAGGCTGACGTAATGGCCATAGATGCGATTGGTCTCCTGATCGCCGATAACCGAGCGCGCCTCGCCCAGAAGATAACCGACTTGATCTTCGCTGTATTGCGATACCAGCTGGCAGCCGACGGCGACCTTTTCGGCGCATGCCGGAAAAGAGACCAAGGTGACAACGGCCGCCGTTACGAGAATCTTCATGCTATTTCCTCGATATTGCAGGGTAAGAGCGACCTCGTGTCGCGCTGATCTTCGTATCTGACCTCCTCTCTCTTTCGGAGCTTCTTGGCCGAAGTTTGGCCCGAGGCCGCAGCGCGCCGCGCGCAACCACGCCCGCGGCGCGTCGAAAAGCGAAAACGCGACTATGTTCAACGGAATGTTTACGCTTAACGCCAATGTTCAGGGCCAGATAAGTCCTTTCCGGGACATTTGGCCCGATCGTAATGTGTAAAGCCCGCTCGAGACGGGCGGTTGGAGTAGCGTCATGAGTTTGTCGGTTTCCGGCGATGACCTCCCCTATGGCTCCGGCCCGCTGAGGGCGCGTCCGCTCGGCAATCTCGCCGCAGTGTCGATGGGCGTCGCGGCGCTTCTGGTGCTGCTGGCCTCGCTCGCCTTCGTCCGCACGCCGCAGCAGGAGGCCGCGACCGCGCCGGCCGCCGCGCCAAAGGCGAGCGCCGCGCCCAGCTACGCGTCCACGTCTGCGCCTGCGGCCGCCGCAGAACGCGTCGCCGCCTTCCGGCTCGAGGCGCCCGAGATCGACAAGGATCCGCGGATCACCTTCGATCAGCCGCTTCCTTCGGGCGGGCGCCAGGAGACGCACGCCTTCGGCGCCTTCGACACGGGCCGGCCCTATCTGCGGCTCGACATTCTGCAGCCCGCCGGCGAGAAGCTCGGCAATTCCGACTTCTTCCTGGATGTGGCGCGCCACGCCGCCCAGGCCGGCCTCGGCGTCGTCCGCATCGGCCAGCCGACGCCGCTGGTGACGCGCGCCGGCGCCTTCGAGGCGGCGGAGATCAAATTGTCGCTGCGCGAGGGCGGCGTCGCGGCCGCGGCGGCGGGCGAGCGCACCTGCCTCGCCATGCGCCTCGTCAACGCCAGCCTGTCGATGGAGATCGCCGGCATCGCCTGCGGCGCCGGGGCCAAGCCGATCGACCGCCGCGCCATGGGCTGCCTGCTCGACCGCATCTATTATCTGCCCGCCGGCGACAACAAAGCGCTGGCCCGCTCCTTCCCCAAGACGGAGGGGCCGGGCTGCCTCGCCCCCGCCCCCGCGAGCGACGCCGAGCCCGCCAAGCCCGCCGCGAAAAAACGCGCGGCGCGCCACTGAGCGCGCCTACCTAGGGGCGGTCCGGCGCTTTCGTCGGACCGCTTTCAGCTTTCATGAGGCGCCATTCGCGACGGCCGGTATCGCCCGGCGACGTGATTGGTTATGATCCTGTCGATATCGGAATCAGGAGATGAGGATGCGTCATTTCGTCAGTTTGTCGGCCGGACTCGCCTGCCTTCTCGCCCTCGCGACGGCGGGCGAGGCGCTCGCCAAAACGCATCGCTCCGCGCATCGTCATTTCATTCCCGCGGAGGGAATCGTCGTGGCGACCGGCCCCATCCCTTATGTGCGCCAGCCGCTGGTGGTTCCGCGCCGCAGCTGGCTCGATCCCGGCCCGGTCGTCCCGGTCGGCTCGACCAATCGCTACATGGTGGAAGCCACCTATTTCGCCTATCAGCCGATGGAGGACAATCAGCGCAGCTGGTTCATGCAGGAGACGCTGCCGAACCGCCGCCGCTTCGAGGTTCTGCCCTATCGCGACGGCATCGCGCCGATCTGGTGGCCCTGAGCCCCGCCTCTCGGCTTCGCTTTTTCGGCCGGCCCGCGCTTCGCGAGCCGGCCTTTTTCTTGACTTCCGCCGCTCACGCGGATAATCACCCCCGGTCCGGCGCGGGGAAACCTTCGCCGGCCCGCACCCGTGGCCGTTCCTGAACGGCCTGTCGGCCGGTTTCCGGCAGAGGAGGGCGCGTTCTTTTGACGCGAGAGGCATGCCTCGTCGCGCGGGAACGTGGTTCGGCGACGCTCGCCTCTGACCGAGGCCGGGCGCGGCGTCTCGTTTTCGCGCTTTTGCGAGGCTGCGAAAAGGAAGAGGACGCCGGCAAGTGACGAAACGCGCCGAAGCCAAATATAAAATCGATCGCCGTCTCGGACAGAACATCTGGGGCCGCCCGAAGAGCCCGGTGAACCGTCGCGAATACGGCCCCGGCCAGCACGGCCAGCGCCGCAAGGGCAAGCCCTCCGACTTCGGCACGCAGCTCAAGGCCAAGCAGAAGCTCAAGGGCTATTACGGCAACATCTCCGAGAAGCAGTTCCGCAAATATTATGCGGAGGCCATCCGGCTGAAGGGCGACTCGGGAGACAATCTGATCGGCCTGCTCGAGCGCCGTCTCGACGCCGTGGTCTATCGCGCCAAATTCGTGCCGACCGTCTTCGCCTCGCGGCAGTTCATCAACCACGGCCACATCAAGGTGAATGGCCGCCGGGTGAACATTCCGTCCTATCTCGTGAAGCCGGGCGATGTCGTCGAGGTGAAGGAGAGCTCCAGGCAGATCCTCATCGTCCTCGAGGCAGTCGGTCTCGCCGAGCGCGACGTGCCGGAATATTACGAGGTCGATCATCAGAAGATGACGGCCAAGCTCTCGCGCGTGCCGCTTCCCTCCGAAGTGCCCTATCCGGTGCAGATGGAGCCGAACCTGGTCATCGAGTTCTACTCGCGCTGATCGACTTTCGCCGGCCCGGAGCTTTCGGGCCGGCGTATCTTTATCGTCAGGCCGTGGCGCTGGGCCGGGCGGACGCCGCGGGGCGGAAGGGCGTATCGTCCTCGGGCGCTATCGGCGCATAATGGCCGAACCGTAGATTATGGCTCGCGCGCCCTTTGGCCAGCGCGCTCAGCGCATCGCCATAGCCGAGCAATTCCGCGAGCGGCGCGGTCGCCGTGATCCGCGTGGTCTCGTCGCCCTGCTCCGCCTTCAGAGCCTGCGCGCGCCGGCCGCGCAAATCCTCGATCACCGCTTCCGCAATGTCATTGGGCGCGACTGTCTCGACGCTCATGATCGGCTCGAGCAATTCGCTGCTTTTGGCCAATGCCTCCCGCGTCGCGGCGCGCGCGGCGATCTCGAAGGCCAGCACCGATGAATCCGAGCCATGGCCGGCGCCGTCCACCAGAGCCGCTTTCAGCTCCACGACAGGCCGGCCGAGAATGACGCCGCTCTCCACCACAGAGACGACGCCGCGCTCTACCCCGTCGACGAATTCGGCCGGAACGGAACTCTCCGGCGCACGATTCTCGAAAATCTCGCCGCCCGCGCCATCCGTGTCGAAGACGAGCTTCACGCGGGCGTATTGGCCGGGCCGCTTATGGGTGAAATCGATTTCCTGGCGCCGCGACAGGCGCTCGCGATAGGCGACGCGCGGCGGGCCGATGATCGCCTCGACGGGCGACAGCTCCTGGAAGCGCGCGACAATGTCTCGCAGCCCCTCCTCGCTCGCCGCCTCGAGCAGCGCCTGCGTTCCGCCGATCACATCCAGATCGGAGACGCGCAGTCCGGGCGCGCCGGCGGACAGCCGCGCGAGCGCCTCGACGAGCTCCTCCCAATCGCGTTCGAGCTTGGGCTCTATCGTCACCGAGACGAGCAGCGGCGAATTATTCATGACGGCCTCCCCACATCTCCCGTCGCCGGCGGCGAATCGGGAGTAGGCGAGGCTAGCGGCGGCGTATGACAGGACGTCATACGCCGCGCCCACGCCCGCTCAATTGCGGCGCGCGAGGGAGCGCAGAAAGCCCTCCATATCCTCGGTCAGCTCTTGATCGATCGCCGGCGCCAATTTCAGCAGCAGATTGGCGACGAATGCCTGATCATTGCGCTTTTCCTCGAGCACTTCGCGCAGCACGGGGACATTGTCCTCGATATGGGTGAGGAAGGAAATGCCCTTCTCCAATGTGTCCGTCCAGCGCTCGCGGCTCCACAGCGCCAGCGGATACATGATCTCATGGACGAAATTGGATTTGCGCGCCTGCTCGAAGAAGCGAATGCCGGTGTTCCAATTCTCCTTGGCGCGCAGCGGCGGCGGCGGAATGTCGCCGAGCAGCAGCTTCTTGCCGGCGGCGCCGACATGATCCTCGAGGCTGATGGGCGGATCCATCGGCGTGCGGAAGCTCCACAGCGAGGTCGCGCCGGGGAAATCCTTGCCCATGCTCTCGACGAGCGCGGCCTCGACCTTGTCGGCCGCCGCCTTGTCGCCCTTGAGCGCCGCCGTCATGAAGAAGGCGAATAGCGCATCGCCGCCGTAAGTGACCGCCGCGGCGGCCTTCAATTGCTGGTCCGTGAGCTTGGGCGTGACGCCGTCGGCGGGAACCGTCACATCGCCGGCGCGCAGCGCGGTGATGAAGGTCGTGATCTCCAGCCAGCCCACATAATTGGCGATGAAGGCGTCGGGATCGACATAGACGATCGCCAGATTGAGAGGCTGCTTGCGCTTTTGCAGTTCCGCCATGTCCGTCATGGGTTATCCTTCCTGTCCCCAGTTTTCGCAGTCCCAGGCTATGCTTGGGCGCTCGCTTCCCGAGCCCCTCTCTCGGGCGCGGCGCCCGTCTTCATTCGTCGGCCAGCAGCACGCCGGTGATGCAGACGTCGCCGTCGTCGATCACGAGCGAAAGCGGCGTCAGCTTCCCGCCCTGGCACGGGCCGATGAAGCAATGGCCGGTGTCGAGGTCGAATTGGGAGCGATGCTGCCCGCATTCGAGGAAATTGCCCGACTCGTCGAGGAAATTGCCGGGCGAAGTGTCGAGACGCATCTGCTCATGCGGGCAGGAATTCTCGAAACCGTAGAAGTTGTTGCCTTTGCGCGTGATGATGATCGGCCACGGATTGCTGTCGCCGTTCTCATAGGCGCGCATCAGGACGAAGCCGGTGGCTTGACCGTCCTCTATGTGGCCTGTGCGACAAATCACAAACAGATCGTCCATGGGCTGATCCCTTTCGAACAAACATCCACGCTCCGTGCGACCCGGAGCGGACCCGTGAAATCGGGTAGCAAGCGATGAGCCAGCCTGATCCGGCGCTTGACGATATGGTCAAATCACCATACCAACCGGTTCTGATACGACTTCCGGCGGAACGGTTCGGCGCGTCCCCCCTCTCCCCGCGAGCGGGGAGAAGGAAGGCGGCAAATGCCGCGCGAACCAATCAGCCCGGAAGCCGTAGGAGAGAGTTGATGGTGCGCGCTGCGCCCCTCCCGAATTTTTGAGGACCCGGACCCCATGAACGCGCCCGAGCCTGACGAAGCCGCCGCTGGCGCGCGCGAGGACAATGCGCTCAAAGCGCAGCTCATCGGCAAGATCGGCCGGCTGATGAAGGAGCGCGGCCTCAAGCAGGTGGAGGCCGCGGGCCTGCTCGGCGTCAAGCAGCCGGACGTCTCCAAAATGCTGCGCGGCGATTTGCGCCAATTCTCGGTCGAGCGGCTGCTGCGTTTTCTGGTGGCGCTGGGGCAGGACGTCGAGATCGTCGTCAAGCCGCCGAGCGGCGCGGAGGCTCCGGCGCTGCGCGTCGCGCGTCTGTGACGCGGATAGACCATTCTTTTGAAAAAAGAGACGAAGGGATCGTGATGACCGAACTGCGATGGAGCGCGAAAATATGACCGCCGCCCTTGCGATCGAGCCGAAGCGCGATGACGCGCTCGACCAGAGCATCGCGCGCGCGTCCGGCGCGCTGCGCGCGCTCGCCAGAGGCGACGGCCATTGGTGCTTCGAGCTCGAGGCCGACGCCACGATTCCCGCCGAATATGTGCTGATGCGCCATTTCCGCGACGAGCCGATCGATCACGCGCTCGAGGGCAAGATCGCCGTCTATCTGCGCCGCATTCAGGGCGCGCATGGCGGCTGGCCTTTGTTCCGCGACGGCGCCCTCGATATGAGCGCCAGCGTGAAGGCCTATTTCGCGCTGAAGATGATCGGCGACGACATAGACGCGCCGCATATGAAACGCGCGCGCGAGGCGATCCTCGCCAATGGCGGGGCGGCGCGCACCAATGTCTTCACGCGCGCGCTACTGGCGCTCTATGGCGAAATTCCCTGGCGCGGCGTGCCGGCCATGCCGGTGGAGATCATGCTGCTGCCGAAATGGTTTCCCTTCCATATCGACAAGATCTCCTATTGGGGCCGCACCGTCCTCGTGCCGCTGCTGGTGCTGCAGACGTTGAAGCCGCAGGCGGTCAATCGGCTCGGCGTGCATATCGGCGAGCTCTTCACCACCCCGCCGAAGGAGGTGAAGAAATGGCCGACCGGCGCGCATCAGCATCCGGCGCTGGTCGCGATCTTCGGCGCGATCGACAGGCTGCTGCGCGCCGCCGATCCTTATTTTCCCAAAGGCCCGCGCCAGCGCGCGATAAAAGCGGCGGAGGCTTTCGTCACCGCGCGGCTGAACGGCGTCGACGGTCTCGGCGCCATCTTCCCGGCCATGGTCAATAGCCTGCTGATGTATGAGGTTCTCGGCGTCCCCGCCGATGACGAGCGCATCAAGCTCGCGCGCGAATCGATCGAACGTCTGCTCGTCGTCAAGGAAGACGAGGCCTATTGCCAGCCCTGCGTCTCGCCCGTGTGGGACACGGCGCTCGCCTGCCACACGCTGCTCGAGGTCGGCGGCGAGGAGGAGGAGGCGCGCGCCCGCGCCGGCCTCGATTGGCTCGCGCCCTTGCAAGTGCTGGATGTGAAGGGCGATTGGGCCGTGCAGCGGCCGAATGTGCGCCCCGGCGGCTGGGCCTTCCAATACGCCAACGCCTATTATCCCGATGTCGACGACACCGCCGTGGTGGTGACGGCGATGGATCGCTCCTACGCCGGCAGCGCCGAGCGTCCCTATGACGAGCGCATCGCCCGCGCGCGCGAATGGGTCGAGGGGCTGCAGAGCAAGAATGGCGGCTGGGGCGCCTTCGACGCCGACAATGAATATTATTATCTCAACCACATTCCCTTCGCCGATCATGGCGCGCTGCTCGATCCGCCGACCTCGGACGTCTCGGCCCGCTGCGTCTCCATGCTGGCGCAGCTCGGCGACACGATCGAGACCAGCCCCTGCATGAAGGCCGGCGTCGATTATCTCCTCGCCGAGCAGGAGCCGGACGGCAGCTGGTTCGGCCGCTGGGGAATGAACTATATATACGGGACCTGGTCGACGCTCTGCGCCCTCAACGCCGCCGGGCTGAAGCCGGAACATCGCGCCATGCGCCGCGCCGTCGATTGGCTCGTCGCGATCCAGAACGAGGACGGCGGCTGGGGCGAGGATGGAGATAGCTATAAGCTCGACTATCGCGGATTCGAGAAGGCGCCGAGCACTCCCTCGCAGACGGCGTGGGGCGTGCTGGCGCTGATGGCGGCGGGCGAGGTCGGCCATCCGGCGGTCGCCCGCGGCATAGCCTATCTGCAGGCCAATCAGGATGCGGATGGGCTGTGGAAGGAGGAGCGCTTCACCGCCACGGGCTTCCCGCGCGTCTTCTATCTGCGCTATCACGGCTACGCGAAATTCTTCCCGCTCTGGGCGCTCGCGCGCTATCGTAACCTCGAAAGGGGCAACAGCAAAATTGTCCAGACCGGACTCTAATCGTCGCTTGGACGGCCCGGATGAGGTGGAGCCCCCGCGCTTCCTCATCATCACGGGGCTGCTCAGCGAGCGCGCCTGCGCCGAGGGCGAAGGTCTGGTGCCGATTTGCAGCGGCGCCGACACAGAGGGCCTGCGCGCTGCGCTCGAGCGCACGCAGGGCTTCGCGCTCGCCGGCGTCGTCAGCTTCGGCATAGCGGGCGGGCTCGATCCTGCGCTGCGGCCGGGCGACGTCGTCATCGGCGCTTCCGTCGTCGCCGAGAGCAAGCGCTATGAGACGAGCGCCGAGCTGTCGTCCATATTGAGCGAAGGTCTCGGCGCCTCGGGCGGCAAGATCGTCTCGGGCGTCATCGCCGGCGTCGAGGCGCCCGTGCTCGACCCCAAGGCCAAAGCCGCGCTGCGCAAGAGGACCGGCGCCGCCGTCGTCGATATGGAGACGCATATCGCCGCGGAATTCGCCGAGCGCCGGCGCCTGCCGCTGGCCGTGGTGCGCGTGGTCAATGATCCGGCGGCGCGGGCGCTGCCGCCACTGGCCACCTCCGCCGTCACGCCGGACGGCGGCGTCGATTTCCGCGCTGTGTTTCGCGATCTCGCCCGCGAGCCGCGCCAGATCGGCGATCTCATTCTCGCCGGTCTGGACTTCCGCAAATCTTCGGCGACCTTAGGCCGCTGTGGGCGTCTTCTCGGCCCGCTCCTTAGCCTCGGCCTCTCGGAGCTCTGACAGCGTCGCGATATTCTTGTCGAAGACATATTGCGCCGGCCGCTGATTCTCGAGCGAGATGTCGGGCGCAAAATCGCCTTCCGTCTTCACGCCGCGCAGAGCGACCAGCGCCGCCTTCCACGGACGCGCGACGGCGTCCTTCACCGCCGTGGCCTCGAAGCCGCAATGGACCATGCAATCGGCGCATTTCTCGTAATTGCCGACGCCGTACGAGTCCCAATCGGTCTCGTCCATCAGCTGCTTGAAGGTCGGGACATAGCCCTCGCCCAGAAGATAGCAGGGACGCTGCCAGCCGAAGACGGTGCGCGCCGGATTGCCCCAGGGCGTGCAATGGTAGCTCTGATTGCCGGCCAAAAAGTCGAGGAACAGGCCCGACTGCACAAAGGCCCAGTCGCGTCCGCCGCGGCCGCGCTTCAGAATGCCGCGGAACAGCTCCTTGGTGCGGGCGCGATTGAGGAAATGCGCCTGATTGGGCGCGCGCTCATAGGCATAGCCCGGCGACACCGTCATGCCGTCTATGCCGATGCGCTTCACCTCGTCGAAGAAATCGGCGACGCGGGCCGGATCGGCGTCCTGGAAGAAGGTGCTGTTGATGGTGACGCGGAAGCCCTTGGACTTCGCCAGCTTGATCGCCTCGACGGCGCGCTTGTAGACGCCTGTCTGGCTCACCGCGCGATCATGCATCTCCTCGTCGCCGTCGAGATGGATCGACCAGGTGAAATAAGGGCTGGGCTTATATTGATCGATCTTTTTGGCGAGCAGCAGCGCATTGGTGCAGACGATGGCGAATTTCTTGCGCGCCATTATGCCTTCGACAATCTGCGGCAGCTCCTTGTGCAGCAGCGGCTCGCCGCCCGCGATGACGACGACCGGCGCGCCGCATTCGTCCACCGAGGCGAGGCAGTCCTCCGCCGAGAGGCGCTTGTCGAGAATATGGTCCGGATAGTCGATCTTGCCGCAGCCGGCGCAAGCGAGATTGCAGCGAAACAGCGGCTCGAGCATCAGCACCAGCGGATAGCGCTTCCGGCCGGCGAGATGCTGGCGGAGGATATAGCCCCCGATCGACATGATGTAGCGAAGCGGAATGGACAAGAAAGCTGTTCCTTCCAGGGACCGGCTCTTCGACAGAGCGGCGCGGAGGCCGCCCGGCTTCGACGCGCGAGAAACACAGCGTCGGAACGTTCCGTCTAACACGAAAGCTCGACTGCGCAAACCGGCGGCCGAGATCGCCGGCTGCGGCGACTTCGCCTCGAGGATATGGCGTTTTTCAGGCCCGAGCCGGTCATGATAGGGTCTCGGCCCGAAAACGGAAACGGCGAGAGGGAAGTTTGTCCGGCGTGATCGTCAAAATCTGCGGCTTATCCACCCTGCCGACGCTCGAGGCCACGATCGCCGCCGGCGCGGATATGGCCGGCTTCGTCTTCTTCGAGAAGAGCCCGCGCCACATCACGCTCGAGACGGCGCGGGAACTCGGCCGGGTCGCGCAGGGACGCATCGCCAAGGTCGCACTCACCGTCGACGCGGACGACGATGCGCTCGACGCCATCGTCGCCGCCCTCGCGCCGGACCTTCTGCAATTGCACGGCCGGGAGACCCGAGAGCGCGTCGCCGCCGTGAAGGCGCGCTTCCGCCTGCCCGTCATCAAGGCGATCGGCGTCGCCGGCGCCGCGGATGTCGCCAGCGCTGCGGCCTTTCGAGAGGTTGCCGACATTCTCCTCTTCGACGCCAAGCCCGCGCCGAACGCCGCCGTCCCCGGCGGGGCCGGGACGGTTTTCGATTGGGAGCTGATGCGCGGCTATGGTGGCGGCGACTGGATGCTCTCCGGCGGCCTCGATCCCGCCAATGTGGCGGAGGCGCTGCGGCTCACCGGCGCGCCGGCGGTGGATGTGTCCTCCGGCGTGGAGCGCGAGCGCGGCGTGAAGGACGAGGCGAAGATCGCGGCCTTCGTCGGGGCGGCGCGCGGCGCATCTGTCTGACGATCTACGCCGCTTTCATCGGAGCGGCGGAGGGTCTAAGAGTGCGCCGCAGCCGAGGCGAGGAGGACCGACAGTGAACGAGCAGACCCCCAATTCCTTCCGCAACGGCCCGGACGAGAATGGCCGCTTCGGCCTGTTCGGCGGCCGCTTCGTCGCCGAGACCTTGATGCCGCTGATTCTCGACCTCGAGCGCGCCTATGGCGAGGCCAAGGCGGACCCCTCCTTTCAGGCCGAGCTGGACAGTCTGCTGAAGCATTATGTCGGCCGGCCGAGCCCGCTCTATTACGCCGAGCGCATGACCGAATATTTGCGCGGCCTCACGGCGGCGGTCGGCGGAGAGGGCGGCGCCAAAATCTATTTCAAGCGCGACGAGCTGAACCACACCGGCGCGCATAAGATCAATAATGTGCTCGGCCAGATTCTGCTCGCCCGCCGCATGGGCAAGAAGCGCATCATCGCCGAGACCGGCGCCGGCCAGCACGGCGTCGCCACCGCCACCGCCTGCGCGCGCTTCGGCCTCGATTGCGTCGTCTATATGGGCGCGGTCGATGTCGAGCGGCAAAAGCCCAATGTCTTCCGCATGAAGATGCTGGGCGCCGAGGTCCGCCCGGTGCAGTCCGGCGCGCGCACGCTGAAAGACGCGATGAACGAGGCGCTGCGCGACTGGGTCACCAATGTCTCCGACACTTTCTATTGCATCGGCACCGCCGCCGGCCCGCACCCCTACCCCGCCATGGTGCGCGATTTCCAATCGGTGATCGGCAATGAGGCGAAGGAGCAGATGTTCGAGGCGGAAGGGCGGCTTCCCGATTCGCTGGTCGCCTGCATCGGCGGCGGCTCCAACGCCATCGGCCTGTTCCACCCCTTCCTCGACGACGCGTCGGTGGAGATTTACGGCGTGGAAGCCGCCGGCCACGGGCTCGACGTCGAGAACGGCCACGCCGCCTCGCTGGCGGGCGGACGGCCGGGCGTGCTGCATGGCAATCGCACCTATCTGCTGATGGACGACGACGGCCAGATTCTCGAAGGCCATTCGATCTCCGCCGGCCTCGATTATCCGGGCATCGGCCCGGAGCATTCCTGGCTGCGCGATATCGGCCGCGTGACCTATCTCTCCGCCACCGACAAGGAGGCGCTGGCCGCCTTCCAGCTCTGCTCCAAGCTCGAGGGCATCATCCCCGCGCTGGAGCCCTCCCATGCCCTGGCCAAGGTCATGGAGCTGGCGCCGCAGAAGCCGCAGGATCATCTGATGGTGATGAATCTGTGCGGACGCGGCGACAAGGATATTTTCGCCGTGGCGGAGCATTTGGGCGGGATGTGAGCTTGCCGGCGGGTCCGGCTCGGAGGGTCGCTGATGTCCAAGCCCTATGACCGTTACGGCTCCGCCCCGCGAGGCCGAAAGCGCGACCGCGCGCCCTGCAAGGCGGACCACCCGATCAATTCACCGAAAGCCGAGCGCCGCTACGCGCTCGACGAGCTTCTGTCGGAAGCGCCTTCGAATCCCTCTGTGGCTACCAAAGGCTAGATGAATTCGCCGCCAGTCGGCCGTGAATTGCTCTGAACGCGCGAGGCGACGATCACGCCGCCTCGACTTCCGCCTTGATGCGTTCGCCGAATTCGCGCTCCGCGACTTCGAGATCATATTTCGTCTGCAAATTCATCCAGAACGCCGCGCTATTGCCGAAGTAGCGTCCCAGCCGTAGGGCCGTCTCCGCGCTCACGCCGCGCTTGCCGGCGACGATCTCGCCGATCCGATTGGCGGGCACGCGCAATTTCAGCGCGAGCGCGTGAGCGCTCAAGCCCCGCGCCTCGAGTTCCGCGGCCAGCGTGCGGCCGGGATGGATCGGCCCGAATCGGAAACCGCCCGCGGGCGCTTCGAAAACGTCTTCGCCCTTCTTCGCCATTACGACCTCAATGATAGTCGACGATCTCGACCTCGAAGGCGTCGCCGCCCTCGAAACGAAAGGCGATTCGCCACGGCCCATTGACCTTGATCGCCCATTGGCCCTTGCGGTCGCCCGACAGCCTATGCAGCCCGACGCTGCGCAGTGGCGGCAGATCGTCGAGCGAGGCGGCGCTGTCGAGTTCCGCCAGACGCTGGCGCGCCAGTTCCGCGTCGAGGCCCGAGAACTTCGACTTGCCGGTTTCGAGAAACTGGCGTGTCGCCGTTCCTTTGACGGATCGTATCATATGTGGAGCGTATGACGCTATCTGCAAGCGAGCAACTCCACCCCCACCCCGCCATTCCCCTTCGCCCTCCCCTATGCTATCGCCTGCGGCCATGACTTCCGCTGTCAAGACCACACGCATCGACGCCCGCTTCGAAGCCCTGCGCGCCGAGGGCCGCGCCGCCCTCGTGACCTTCGTCATGGCCGGCGACCCGGACCTCGAGACCTCGCTCGCTCTATTGAAGAGCCTGCCCAAGGCCGGCGCCGACGTGATCGAGCTCGGCATGCCCTTCACCGACCCCATGGCCGACGGCCCCGCCATTCAGGCGGCCGGCCTCAGGGCGCTGCATGCGGGCATGACGCTCAATAAGACGCTCGAGCTGGTCCGCGCCTTCCGCGCGCAGGATCAGGCGACGCCGATCGTGCTGATGGGCTATTACAACCCCGTCTATGTGCATGGCGTGCCCGCCTTCCTCGAGGAGGCGAAGGCGGCCGGCGTCGATGGGCTCATCATCGTCGATCTTCCGGCGGAGGAAGACGCCGAGCTGTGCCTGCCGGCGCGCGCGGCGGGGCTGAACTTCATCCGCCTGGCGACGCCCACCACGGATGACAAGCGCCTACCCAAAGTGCTCGAAAACACGAGCGGATTCGTCTATTATGTGTCGCTCACCGGCATCACCGGCGCGGCGCTGTCGGATTATTCGGGCGTGTCGGAGGCGGTCGCGCGCATCAAGCGCAGCACGCCTCTGCCCATCGCCGTCGGCTTCGGCGTCAAGACGGCGGAGAACGCCGCCGCGATCGCGCAATACGCCGATGGCGTGGTTGTGGGAACGGCGCTGGTCGATGCGCTGGCGAAATCGCTCGACGCGGAAAATCGCGCCGGTCCGCGGACGGTGGAGGCGGTGACGAGCCTCGTCGCCGATCTCTCCCGCGGCGTGCGCAGCGCGCGGGCGCAAGAGGCGAAGAAGGACGAGCCCTTTTCGCTGAAATCGGCCTTGGGGGCGCTCGCGAGGCTTTGGTCATGAACTGGTATTCCAACGTCGTTCCGCCCAAGATCAAAGCCCTCATCAAGCGCGAGGCGCCGGAGAACGCCTGGGTCAAATGCCCGGAGAGCGGCCAGCTGGTGTTCCACAAGGACATAGAGGACAATCTCTATGTCGTGCCGGGCTCCGGCTATCACATGCGCATTCCGGTGGAGGCGCGGCTCGCCGGCCTCTTCGACAATGGCGAACATGACATCGTGCCGACGCCGGATGTTCCGAGCGATCCGCTGAAGTTCCGCGACATCAAGCGCTATGTCGACAAGATCAAGGAATATCGCCTCAAGACCGGCCATCAGGACGCGGTGACGATCGCCTATGGCAAGCTCGAGGGCGCGGCCGTCACTGTCGCCGTGCAGGACTTCGAGTTCATGGGCGGCTCGCTGGGCATGGCGGCGGGCGAGGCGATCATCGCCGGCATGAGCCACGCGATAGAGAAGCGCACGCCCTTCATCATTTTCACCGCCTCCGGCGGCGCGCGCATGCAGGAAGGCATGTTCTCGCTGATGCAGATGCCGCGCACCACCATCGCCGTGCGCCGGCTGCGCGACGCGCGACTGCCCTATATCGTCGTGCTCACCAATCCGACGACCGGCGGCGTCACCGCCTCCTACGCCATGCTGGGCGACATTCACATCGCCGAGCCCGGCGCGATCATCGGCTTCGCCGGCGCGCGCGTCATCGAGCAGACGATTCGTGAGAAGCTGCCCGAGGGCTTCCAGCGCGCCGAATATCTGCGCGACCATGGCATGGTGGATATGGTGGTGCCGCGCACGGAAATGCGCGAGACGCTGGCCCGGCTCTGCGCGCTGCTGACCAAAGCGCCGCGCCGCGCGGCCTAGAGCATGTTCCCGAAAAGCGCCAAGCGGCTTTCGGAGACGAACATGCGAGCTCGAATCTTTCCAGGAGCGCATTCGGACGTGATTCGTCCGAATGCGCAATAAGAAGCGAAAGCCAGTCCCATGGATCAGCGCGACGCGATTCTGACGCGCTTGCTGGACCTTCATCCCAAGAAGATCGATCTGTCCCTCGGACGGACCGAATGGCTGCTGGCCGAAATGGGCCATCCCGAGCGCCGGCTGCCGCCGATCATCCATGTCGCCGGCACCAATGGCAAAGGCTCGACGCTGGCCTTTCTGCGCGCCATTCTGGAGGCCGCCGGCCAGCGCGTTCATGTCTACACCTCGCCGCATCTCTTGCGCTTCAACGAGCGCATCCGCCTCGCCGGAACGCTGGTGGACGACGCCCGCCTGCAAAAGGCGCTGGAGGATTGCGAGCGCGCCAATGGCCAGCGGCCCGTGACCTTCTTCGAGATCACCACCGTCGCCGCCTTCGCGCTCTTCGCCGAGGAGCCCGCCGATTGGCTGCTGCTGGAGACGGGCCTCGGCGGGCGCTATGATTCGACCAATGTGATCGAGAGCCCCAAGGCCACGATCATCACCTCCATCTCGCGCGACCATCCCGAGTTTCTGGGCGATACGATCGAGAAGATCGCCTATGAGAAAGCCGGCATATTGAAGCGCGGCGCGCCCGCGATCATCGGCTTTCAGCAGCATGACGGCGCCCGCGACGTGCTGGAGCGCGAGGCGCGGCGCGTCGGCGCGCCGCTCTCCATCGCCGGCGAGGATTTCCATATTCGCGAGGAGAACGGCCGCTTCGTCTATGAGGACGAACGCGGCCTGCTCGATCTGCCATTGCCGCGCCTGCCCGGCCGCCACCAGCATGCCAACGCCGCCGGCGCCATAGCCGCGCTGCGCGCCGTCGCGCCGCATATCGGGCCTGAGCATATAGAGGCGGGCCTCACCCGCGCCGAATGGCCGGCGCGGCTGCAATTGCTCTCGCGCGGACGGGTGGCGGATCTGGTTCCGCCGGGCTCGGAAGTCTGGCTCGACGGCGGCCATAATGACGACGGCGGCCGCGTGCTCGCCGAGGCCATGGCGCAATTCGAGGAGAAAAACGCCCGGCCGCTGGTCTTCGTCTGCGGCGCGCAGGTGACGAAGGACATTCGCGCATTGATAAAGCATTTCGTCGGCCTCGCCGGCGAGGTCGTCGCCGTGCCGGTCGAGGGCGAGCATAAGAGCTGGCCGCCGGAAGAGATCGCCGCGCTGGCCTGCGCCGAGGGCATCAAAGCCGCCGCCGCGCAGAGCGTCGAGGAGGCGCTGGCGATCATCGCGCAGCGCAGCTATGCGGTTCCCCCGCGCATATTGATCGCCGGCTCGCTCTATCTCGCCGCCGGCGTGCTGGCGCTGAACGGCTCCGTCATAGAGTGACTGGGCTCTCCCTTCTCCCGCTTGCAGGAGCAAGGTGGCCCCGCAAAGCGGGGTCGGATGAGGGTCCCCGCCGGAAAGAGCCTCACCCTTTCGCGAGCGCTTCCAGCAGCTTGCGCGCCGCCGGACCGGAGGACGCCGGATTCTGTCCGGTAATCAGCGATCCGTCCCGCACCACATAGCTCGCCCAGTCCGCGCCTTTCGAGAAAAGCCCGCCCTTGGCGCGCAGATCGTCCTCCACCAGAAACGGCACGACCCCGGTGAGGCCCACGGCCTCCTCCTCGCTATTAGCGAAGCCCGTCACCTTTTTGCCCGCGACGAGCGGCCGTCCGTCCGGCGCGCCCACATGTCGCAGCACGCCCGGCGCATGGCAGACGAGGGCGATGGGCTTTCCCGCGCGAATGAAGGATTCGAGCAGCGCGATCGAATGCGCATCCTCGGCGAGATCCCAGAGCGGACCATGGCCACCGGGGTAGAACACCGTGTCGAAATCCTCCTGGCGGACCTCGCCGAGCGGGACCGTTTCCGCGAGCTGCGCCTTCGCCGCCGCATCCGCCTCGAAGCGTCGCGTGAGATCGGTCTGGAAATCCGGCTCATTGCTCTTGGGGTCGAGCGGCGGCTGGCCGCCATTCGGCGAGGCCAAGGTGAGCGTCGCTCCGGCGTCCTGAAAGGCGTAATAAGGGGCGGCGAGCTCTTCCAGCCAGAAGCCGGTCTTGCGGCCGGTGTCGCCGAGCCGATCATGCGATGTGAGCACGATGAGAATTTTCATGGGGCCGCTCCGTCGTCTCGCTTTTTCGCGCAAGCGCTCGCCGGAAGATAAGGAGCCCACCGGCAGGCGCCCACTCCAATTCGCCTGCGGCGCCCACTCGAATTCGCCCGCGGCGCCCACTTGGATTTCGGAAGAAATTGCTCCACAAGCGTCCTGCCTCTCCCGCCGCGGGCCGAGGCGAGATCGAAAGAGCGCCTGATCGATGACCCTAATGTTGACGAGCGTCGCCAGCGTGGCGGAAGCCGAGATCGCCACCGCTGGCGGAGCGGACGTCATCGATTGCAAGGACGCCACCCGCGGCGCTCTCGGCGCTCTGCCCGTGGCCGAGGTCGCGGCGATCCTGCGTTCCGTCGCCGGTCGCCGTCCGGTCAGCGCCGTCGTCGAGCTGTCGCATGATCCGGCTGTGGCGCGCGCGGCGATAGAGGAGACCGCCGCGCTCGGCGTCGCTTTCGTCAAATTCGCGCTGCCGGCGACGCCGGACGCCGATGCGCTGATCGCGGCTCTGGCTCCGATCGCGCAGCGCGTGCGGCTCGTCGCCGTGCTCTTCGCCGATCTCGGGCCGGACCTCGACGTTCTGCCGCGCCTCGCCGCAGCTGGCTTTGCCGGCGCGCTGCTGGACACGGCGCATAAGGGCAAGGGCAGGCTCATCGAGCATTTCGATATTGGCGCGCTTTCTTCCTTCGTCGAACGCTGCCATGCGCTCGGCCTCGAGGCGGGCCTCGCCGGCTCGCTAGAAGCGCCGGACGTGCCGCGCCTTCTGGTGACGGGCGTGGATGTGATGGGCTTTCGCGGCGCGCTGTGCCGCGACCACGACCGCAAGAGCGCGATGGACGCCACGGCCGTCGCGCTGATCCGCGATCTCATCCCCGGCGGCCCGGCGCGGGCGAGCGGCAAGGGCGCCGCGCTCGCCGCCAATGTCGATTGGTCGCTGGTCGTCGGCCGCGGCTATCTCGAGAGCCGCGAGCGCACGCGCGAGGTGGACCATGTCTTCGTGCGCGATCTCGTCATTCCGGTCGAGATCGGCGCCTATGATTTCGAGCGCGGCCGCACGCAGCGGGTGCGCTTCAATGTCGATGTCGATGTGACGCGCGTTTCCGCCGGCGGCGACGACATGCGCAATGTCTTCTCCTATGACGTCATCATGGACGCGATAAAGATGATCCTCGCCTCGGGCCACATAGAGCTCGTGGAGACGATCGCCGAACGCCTCGCCGAGCTGGTGCTGCGGCACGAGCGCGTGCAGGCGCTGACCGTGCAGGTGGAGAAGCTCGATGTCGCGCCGGGCGCGGTCGGCATTCGCATCCGCCGCGAGCGCCAGGCCGAGACCGCCAAGGTTCACAACCTCTTTCCGGGTCTTCCCGATGCCGCCGAGCCCGAGCGCTGAGACGCGGCCTCTCGTCGTCAAGCTCGGCGGAAGCCTCGCCGCCTCCCCCGCCTTGCGCCAATGGCTGGCGGCGCTGCGGCGCTATCCCGGCCTTCTCACCATCGTTCCCGGCGGCGGCCCTTTCGCCGATGCGGTGCGAAGCGCGCAAGAGACGCTGCGCTTCTCCGACGCGGCGGCGCATGACATGGCCATAATGGCGATGGAGCAATATGGGCGCGCATTGTGCGACCTCGAGCCGGGCCTCCTTCCCGCCGCGACGCCGCAGGAGGCGACGGCCACACATGCCCGCGGCGAGGTCGCAGTGTGGAGCCCGGTTGCGATGACGCGCGCCGATCCCCAGATTCCAGCGAGCTGGGACATGACGTCCGACAGTCTCGCGGCCTGGTATGCGCATGAGGCGGGAGCGCGCGCGCTATTGCTGATCAAGAGCGTCGATTTCCCGCCTCCCCCTGGAGGGGAGGGTGGGGGCGCCGCATCGATCGTCGATCCCTGCTTCGCGCATTATGCGCGCGGGCTCGACGTCTTCATCGCCGGCCCCGCGGCCTTGCGCGAGGCGCCTGAAACTTTCGCGCGCGGCGGCCTTCCCGGCGCGCGCTTCGATTTCACCAGAGAGCAAAGCATCGCATCATGAAAAAGGTCGTCACGCCGCGCTGGGGCTGGGCGCTCACCGGCTCGGGACATTTCTTCACCGAATGTCTCGACATCATCCGCTCGCTCGACCATGTCGATCTCTTCGTCAGCAAGGCGGCGGCGGAAGTCATCCGCATGTATAAGCACAGGCTCGAGGACATGCCGGACCATGTGCGCGTGTTCAAGGACACGACGGCCAGTTCCGTTCCGGTCGGCGGCTTCTATCACAGCTATTATCACACGCTGATCGTCGCGCCGGCGACCTCCAACACGGTCGCGAAATTCGTCTATGGCATCTCCGACAATCTCGCGACCAATGTCTTCGCCCAGGCCGGCAAATGCCGCGTGCCGACCGTCGTCTTCGCCTGCGATACGGCGCCGGAGCTGGAGACGCAGGCGCCCGATCGCAAGGTGATGGTCTATCCGCGCCGCATCGACCTCGAGAACACCGACAAATTGAAAAACTTCGAGGGGACGCAGGTCGCCGAGAGCCTCGCCGCTCTGCATGAGGCCGTCGAGCGCCGGCGCCGCGAGCTTTCCGCTCGGGAGCCGATCGGGAATGTCTGAGCGCCTGCTGTTCCTCACCGGCCATCTCGCTCTGCCGCGCCTCGAGCGCATGTTGGCGGGCTTCGGAGAGGAGGCGAGGGACTGGCGCATCCACGACATTGGCGTGAAGGTCGCGGCGCTGATGACGCAGGAGATCATCCTGCGCCGCCTGCCGCGCCCGCTCACGGCCGATCGCGTCATATTGCCGGGCCGTTGCCGCGCCGATCTTTCCGCTCTCGCGGAGGCCTTCGGCGCGCCTTTCGAGCGCGGGCCGGAGGAGATCGCCGATCTTCCCGCTTTCCTCGGCAAGCGCGGCGGCAAGGCCGATCTGACGCGCCATGACATGCGCATTTTCGCCGAGATCGTCGACGCCTCCATCATGAGCGTGGAGGAGGTGATCGCCCGCGCGACGATGCTGAAAGAGGCGGGCGCCGACGTCATCGATCTCGGCTGCCTGCCGGACACGCCCTTTCCGCATATGGAAGAGACGATCGTCGCGCTGAAAGAGCGCGGCTTTTCCGTCAGCCTCGATTCAGCGAAGCGCGACGAGCTGGAGCGCGGCGCGCGCGCCGGCGCCGATCATCTCTTGAGCCTCGACGAGCATACGCTCTCGATATTGCCGGATAATTCGCCGCTGGTTCCGATCCTCGTGCCCAATCCGCACGGCGATCTCGACTCTCTGCAACGCGCCGCGCGCATCGCCGAGCGACGCGGCATTTCCTACATTCTCGATCCGATCCTCGATCCCATTCACTTCGGCCTCGCCGCCTCCATAGAGCGCTATGTCGAGACGCGCCGCCGCGAGCCCCACGCCGAAATGATGATGGGCACGGGCAATCTCACCGAATTGACCGATGCGGATTCCTCCGGCGTCACCGCCGTTCTGCTGGGTCTGTGCTCGGAATTGAACATTCGGCATCTGCTCACCGTGCAGGTGAGCCCGCACACGCGCCGCACGGTGCAGGAGCATGACGCGGCGCGGCGCATGCTGTTCGCCGCGCGCGCGGACGCCGCTCTGCCCAAAGGCTATAGCGACGCGCTGCTGCAAACCCACGACAAGCGCCCCTATGCAGCGACGCCGGACGAGATCGCCGAGCTCGCGCGCGAATTGCGCGACGAGAATTTCCGCATAGAGGTCGCCGCGGACGGCATCCACATTTACGCGCGCGGCTTTCATCGCGTGGCGCAGGACGCAATGTCGCTCTTTCCCGAGCTCGGGGTCGAGAAGGACGGCGCCCATGCCTTCTATCTCGGCGCGGAACTGATGAAGGCGGAAATCGCTTTTCGTCTGGGCAAGCGCTATCGGCAGGACGAGCCGCTGGACTTCGGCTGCGCTTCGGATAGATCGCAGGAGGACGAGACGCGCCTGCGCGAGGCCGGACATACGCTGCGCAAGGCGCGGGAATGATGGATATCTCACGGGACCCGAGCGGGAGCAGCAGCCGATGCCGATGATCCGCGAATGCATCGTCACCACGGTCGGCCCCACGGGCCAACATCATATCGCGCCGCTCGGGCTCATCGAGCAGGACGGATTCTGGGTCATCGCGCCCTTCCGCCCCTCGACGACGCTCGCCAATCTCGAGGCCGCGCCCTTCGCCACGGCGAGCTTCATCGACGATGTGCGCATTTTCGCCGGCTGCGTTTGCGGCAGGAGCGACTGGCCGATGGAGCCGGTCCCCGATTGGCCGGCGCCGCGCCTTTCCGCCGCCCTCTCGCACGCCGAGCTGGAAGTAGCGCGCAACGAGGGCGACCCTCAGCGGCCGCGCTTTTTCTGCCGGATAAGAAAAATCGTCTCCCACAAGCCCTTTTTGGGGTTCAACCGCGCTCAATCGGCGGTGGTCGAGGCCGCTATTCTGGCGACGCGGCTCGGAATGCTGCCCCGCGAAAAAATCGACACAGAAATGGCCTATCTCCGCATAGCGATCGACAAGACGGCCGGGGCCGCCGAGCGCGAGGCGTGGGAGCTGGTGACGGCCAAGATCGAGGCTTATCTTCAAACACAGTCGAAATAACCGATTCGCCCCTCGGGGGCGGAACGGCGCGGCGCGCCGGCGGCTCGCTCGATTAAATTTCGACACAAATTTTCATGAAGGATGGACAATGTCCGAAGCAATGACGACAGAGCATCTCGAGCACGCGGAACATGCCGAGCATGTCGCGCATGAAGGCACGCCCTTCATGACGCAGGTCTCGATGACGATCGCCGTTTTCGCCGTCGTCGCCGCGACCATCGGCAGCCTGGAGACGATCGAGACCGCCGCCACGCTCGGCGCGCAGAACGCCGCCGCGCTCAGCCAGAGCAAGGCGAGCGATCAATGGGCTTTCTTCCAAGCCAAGAGCATCAAGAAGAGCGTGAACGAGGTCGCCGCCAAGCAGGGCGGCCCGCAGGCCGATCCGCTGGCCCGCGAGGCCAAGCGCTATGACGACGAGAGCAAGGCGATCAAGACCGACGCCGAGGCGCTCGAGCATCGCGTCGAGGAGCATTTGCACGAGGCCGAGCATCACGAGCATCGCCATCACATTCTGACGATGGCGGTGACGCTGGTGCATGCGGCGATCGCCATTGCGACCATCGCGATCATCACCCGCGGCCGCAAATGGCCATGGTATTCCGGCCTCGCTCTCGCCCTCTCGGGCGTTCTTCTCGCCGGCTACGCCTATATTTGAGCATAGCGCTTCGGCCGGGACCGCGGCGCAGCGTCGCGGCCGCCCCGGCCGAAGCCGGCCAAAAATCCGCGCATTGCCGAGTTTTCGGTCATTATTTCGTAGACTTGTCTCATTTTTAGCGACGACCGGCTCGCGCCGAGCCACCTCGCCGCCAGCGGAGCGCGGGTTGCTTTTTCAGCCGCCATCGCAATCTCTCCGCTTGTGGAGTGCCTCCGATGTCTGCATTGAGCGAATGGCTCTTCGGCGTCGACAATCTGACGCCGCATGGTTTCTGCCTCCTCTGGGAGCCGGGCCTGATCTGGCTCTTCGCGATCTCCGACGGCTTGATCGCGCTGGCCTATTTCTCCATCCCGCTGGCGCTGGTCATCATCGGGCAGAGACGCGCGGACCTCGTGTTTCGGCCCCTGCTATGGCTGTTCGCCGCCTTCATCCTGCTCTGTGGCGCCACGCACTGGCTCGATGTCGTGACCTTGTGGAAGCCGGTCTATGGCGTGCAGGGAATCGTCAAGGCGGCCACGGCGCTCGCCTCGCTCGGGACCTCGATCGCGCTATGGTGGTGGCTGCCGAGCTTTCTGGCTCTGCCCTCGCCCGATCAGCTGCGCAGGGCCAACGCCGCGCTGCTGGAGAGCGAGGAGCGGCTGGCCCATGCGCAGAAGATGGAGGCGATCGGCCAGCTGACCGGCGGCATTGCGCATGACTTCAACAATGTGCTGCAGGTGGTCATCGGCTCGCTCGGCGTCATAGAGCGGCAATTGGCGCGCGGGCGCGCCGAGGAGATCGGCCCGTCGGTGGCCGCGATTCGCAAGGCGGCAAGCTCGGCCTCCAATCTCATCGACCGTCTGCTCGCCTTCTCCCGCCGCCAGACGCTGCTGCCGCGCGTCATCGAGCCGGACAGGCTGGTCGTCGGCCTCGAGGATATGCTGCGGCGCACGCTCGGCTCCGGCGTCGAGCTCGATCTGCGGCTCGGCCGCTGCCGGCGCAGCGTCGTCTGCGACCCGTCGCAGCTCGAGAGCGCGCTGCTCAATCTGGCCATCAACGCGCGCGACGCCATGCCGGCCGGCGGCGTGCTCGAGATCGCGACCGCAGATCGCCGGCTGGACGCCGACCCCGACGATCCCGACGCCACGCCCGGCGATTATGTGGAGATCCGTGTGAAGGACAATGGCGCCGGCATGAGCCGCGAAGTGCTGGCGCATGTCTTCGAGCCTTTCTTCACCACCAAGCCGACCGGGCGCGGCACGGGCCTCGGCCTCTCGCAGATTTATGGTTTCGTGAAACAGTCCGGCGGCTTCGTGCGCATCGACAGCGCTCCGGGAAAAGGAACCAGCGTGCGCCTCTATCTGCCTGGACGCGACCAGCCCAGCCTCGCGCCGGGCGAGGCCTTCGCCGCCCTGGAGGTCGTGGAGCAGAAGCAAGATTACGCCGCGCCCTGCGGAAAGACGCTGCTCGTCGAAGATCAGCTGGAAGTGCGCATGCAGATCGCCGACGCGCTCGAGGAGATGGGCTGCGATGTCATAGAGGCCGATGACGGAAACGCCGGGCTGAAGGTGCTCGAATCGGGCGAGAGCTTGCGCCTGCTGGTCACAGATGTCGGCTTGCCGGGCGTGAGCGGACGCCATCTGGCCGAAGCCGCTCGCGCCGCTCACCCCGATCTCCCGATCCTGCTCATCACCGGCTATGCCGGCAAATCGCTCGACAGCCTCGATCTCGCATCGAACATAGAAGTTCTGCGCAAGCCCTTCACGCTCGAGGAGCTCGCCGCCCGCGTGAAGATTTTGCTGGCGCGCGCCGCCGCCGCGGAATAGCCCCCGCTCAGCCGGAAGCGAGCAGAGCGACCGCGCAGGCCGGCGCGCAATCGGCGGCGGCCGTCGCGACCTCCGGGACCGAATCGATGAGATCGGCGATATCGCGATAGGCGCGGCCTTCGGCCAGAGCGAGGCGCGCGACCAAGGCGCGGCCGACGCCGGCGCCCACGATGGGCGCGCCTTCCGCCATTGCGGCGCGCGAGCGCAGCAGCGCGATCTGATCCTCGATCGAACGCATCTGCGCGCGTGCGAGAAAATCCGCGAAGGCGCGCCATTGCGCGGGCGAGGCCTCGGCGGCGTCACGGCCGGCGAGGCGCGCGAGGCGGGCGATCGATTCGGCGACGCTCTTGCCGCGCCCGTCCGCGGTGGGCTCGGCGTCCTCTGCGACGAGATCGCCGGTCACGCGGCGCACATCGGCCATGGTCGCGAAATTCTCGCGCGCCGGCGGCGTCCAGCGGCCCGCAAAGGGCGCGAGCGTCACGCCGGCGAGCGGATCGCCGCGCGAGAAGCCCGTGTAGACCAGCTCGCCATTGGCGAGGCGCTCTGCGTCGCCGCCGCCGAGGGCGCCGACGCGGCCGCCGGAGATGGGGACGAGATCGGTCGTCGTCGAGCCCATGTCGATGAACAGCGCCTCGGGGAGTCGCCGCGCGACCAGCTCCGCGCTCGCCCGCCAATTGGCGGAGGCGATGGCCTGCGCCGCGCCGCGAACCTCGGCGAAGGGAAGGAAGCCGCCCTCCCCGGCGTAGAACAGCGTCTCGCCCTTCACGCGCCGGGCGATCGCGGAGGCGATGGCGGCGACGCCGGCGGCGCGCGTCTCGAAAGCGTCGGAGAGCTCGGCCGTCATGGTGACGGCGAATCGATCCGCGGCGCCGAGGCGGGCGACCGCCTCCTCTATCGCGCCCTCGAGCCGCGCGAGGCCGTAATGCGGATTGCAGGGCAGCAGCAGGACCTCGACGATCCGCCCGTCAATGGCGCGCGCGGCCTTGAGATGCGCGCCGCCTATGTCGAAGCCGATGACGCTGGCCATGAGCCTTTCCGTTTCGATCGGCGCGTCGCGCGCGCCTTTAAAAAGCAAAAGGGGAGCCGCGAACGGCTCCCCCGATGATAAGTGATCCGGTCGAAGCCGTCAGTTGGCGCCGAAAGGATGCTTGACGTCGTTGCGCTTGGCGACGACCTCGGCGGCCTTCGGCTCGCCCTTGATGGCGCGGGCGATGGCTTCCTTCGTGGCCTGATAGTTGTACTCTTGGATCTTCTTGTCGTCGCTGGCGTCCCAATGGATGAACACGCCGACCGAGATGAAGACGTCATCGGCCTCGGCGAGCGGGATCACGCCCTCGGCGACCGAATCGGCGACCGCCTTGGCGACGCCGGCCTGCGCCGGTCCGAACATCTGAACGGCCTGCTTGGCGTTCTTGATGGTGACCTTGTTGAACAGGATCGTGTTGGGCTTGGCCAGCAGGTTCGGCGCGACGACGGCGAGCAGCGTCGTGAAGCCGTCCTTGTTGTTGACGAGCGCATTGGCGAAAGCGGTCTCGGCCGCGCTGCCGCGCGGTCCGATCAGCAGGTCGATGTGAGCGACTTCATTGCCTTCGCCGACGAGCGACTCGCCGATCATGAGCTTGTTGATCAGGGCCATTTTCTCTTCTTCCTTATCGACATGTCGCTTCGGAGACTCCGAGCCGTTCTCGGCGCCGCGCTGTCGAAGACGCGCCGCCGTCATCAATCATTTCCGCATGACAGCGGCAAGTCGGGAGGACACCTTCGGGAGGAAACCCTCGGGACCAGACCGAACTTGCGCGCTTCTCAGAGAAGGCTGCGCGCCAGCGCGAAAGCGTGGCGGAAATCGAGGCGCAGAGGCTTGTCGGAATTGGTCATCTGCCGGAAGAGGCCGGCCTCCGTTCCGTATTTGATGTCGCCGATGGCGAGCGCGCCTATGCCGAGCGCGCCCGACGGCAGCTCGACGCCCTTGTCGTGCAGCTTGACGCCCTCGACGCCGAGCGGCGGCACGGCGTTGACGTCCGCGGCGATGAGCAGCGATTTGGCGGCGGCGAGGTCTTCCGCGGACAGCACCTGCACGCCGGCGCGGGCCGCGCAGAGAGCGATCTCATGCTCGACGAGGAGAGCGCGCACCTGCTCGGACTTGCTGCCGTCGGCCGGCGTCACCTTCACGCCGAAGCGCTTCTCGATCTCCTCGGCCTGGACGGTCACGCGGTCGAGGCCGCTATAGCCGACGATCGTCACCTCGGCGCCCTCGAGCGCGGCGATGACCGCGGAGGAATAGCCGACGACGCCGGTCGCGCCATAGACGACGATCTTGGCGCCCTTGAGCTCGCGGCCCTTTTTCTCGCGCAGCACCTTCTCGACGAAGGCGACCATGGCGCCGGCGGTGGTGAAGGAGCCATAAGGGTCGGCGAAGAGCGATATCTCGAAGGGCTTCAGCAGCGCCTTCTCGGCGGCGTCCAGCATGTCGAGCGCGAGCACGGCGTCACGGCCGGCGAAGAAAATTCCGGTGCGCAGGGCGGCCGAGGGAGCGCGGGAGAACATCGCGTCCTGCACCAGAGCCGCCACCTCGTCGAGAGTGACATTCGTGTAGGGGATCGCCACGTCGAAGCCCGCGTCGATCGCCATGTTGACGTCGAACGGGCTCATATGCTTCAGCGTGCTCAACATATGAAGGATCGATTTGGCGGCCATGGGAAATTCCTAACCTTTCTGTCCTTGCCGGCGCGCGAGCGCGCTGCGCCTCGCGTGACGCCCGAGCTTAGCCAAGCTTTCGGATGAGCGATACCGGGACGGCGGGCGCGGGCGGAGCCCGGTCTCGAATGGCGAGACGCATAGACCGCAGAACGGGGCGAATGTCCAGCCTATTGTCCCGGCCCTGGACAGCGGAAGCGGGAGGCAGGCGGCCCTCAATAACCGAAGGGCGAGGACCCGAAGGAGGAGCCGGCGCCCGGCGGATCGAAGCGATAGCCGTCGGCGCCCCAGACCGGCGCGGGGCGGACCGGCGCGGCATAGGCGGGCGCGGCATAGACGGGGGCGGCGACCGGCGGCGCGTAGGCCGGGCGGCGGGAGGAGCGCTTCGCCTCGGCGGGAGCGGCGGCGAGAAGCGCGCCGGCGAGGAGGACGATCGCAAAGCCGCCGATTTTCATGATTCATCCCCTCCATGGACCGCAGATGCGGCTCCGCTGGGGAAAATCGGGCGGCGCCCGGCGGCGTCAAGGGTGGCGCGACGACGGCTTTCGCCCGCGTTTCCCCGCATCTCTTATTGCCATCGGCTCGAGCTGGGCGCATTCTTCGCGCCCATGTCGGACGAGGCGTCTCTACTCGCGGCCAACGCCGCTTATTATCGAGCCTTCGTCGCCGCGGACCTGGATGGGATGGCGGCGATCTGGGGCGATGAGGAAATCTGCTGCATCCACCCCGGCTGGCCGCCGATCTTCGGGCGCGAGCAGGTGCTGGCCTCCTTTCGCGAGATTTTGCGCAACCCCATGCAGGACCCGGTTCTGCGCCGCAGCGAGCGCGCGCTGCTCTGCGGCTCCGAGGGACGCATCGTCTGCATAGAGATGGTCGGCCAGACGGCGCTGGTCGCCACCAATTGCTTCCGGCTCGTCGACGGGGCGTGGCGGCTGGTGCATCATCAGGCGAGCCCGCTGATGGTCCAGAGCGAGCCGCCTCCGCCGCCGCAGGCGCCGCCGACGCGCTCGCTGCATTGAAGGTTCGCAGGATCGCCGAAGGTTCACATGATCGCCATGAAGGCGACATCCCCTGTTGACCTTTCGCCGCCCCTGCCTCTATAAGACCGCCCAACCAAGGGCTCGCCCCCCGGGGCGCGGGGTCTTTGCGCGAATTTCATGTCATACGGCCATCGAATGGCGCGGGCTCCCGCGCTCTGCGCCGATCGAAAGGAAAAGACCATGTCCCGCCGTTGCGAACTGACCGGCAAAGGCGTGCAGACGGGCAATCTCGTCAGCCACTCCAATCACAAGACCCGCACCCGCTTTCTGCCCAATCTGGTCAATGTGACGCTGGCCTCGGACGCGCTGGCGCGCTCCGTCCGCCTTCGCGTCTCGGCGGCGGCTCTGCGCTCGGTCGAGCATCGCGGCGGTCTGGACGGCTTCCTCGTCAAGGCGCGCGACACGGAGCTCTCCGACGACGCCCGCGCGCTGAAGCGCGAGATCGTCAAGAAGCTCGCCACCGCCAGCGCCTGATCTCGACGGCCACGGGATGCGAGCCTTTTAAGGCTCGCTCTCTTCCGAGAACGAAGACAAATAGACCCCGCGCCCTGGGCAAGAGCGCGGGGTCTTTCCCGTTTTGGCCGCCCTTGCCGACGCGAGCCCCCAGCCGCGCGCAGGCAATCGCTCCGGGCGGCGTGTCAGCCCCAGATCGACAAAGCTACGCTGAGCAGCAGGGGAAGGGTGGCCAGCGAGAAGATCGCGGCGACGCAGAGAACCCTCTGGACGTCGAGCGGCTCGTGAGACGCCGCGGGCAATCCCGCATTTCGAACTTTGCCAAAGGAAATCATACGCAACTCCCTCGTCACTCTCGGTCGGCCGATCGCTCGGACATCCGATCGTCACTGCACGCGCACCAGACGGTCGCGCCGAAATATTAATGCAACAGCCGCCCTGAAGGTTCCCCGCCGACTCGTTTTCGGCGCGGTTGAGCGCTGGTTGCGAAATTAACTCGACTTAAACTTATTCACCATTCGGTGAATTACGAGAGGCGATTCACGACGACGAGCGCCACCCCGAGCGCCCCCTCCCTCACCCTCCCCCGCTTCGCGGGAGAGGGAAGGCGGCGACGTGACGCGAAATGTCGATGAAGCGCGAAATCTGCTCCCTCTCGCGCGCAGCGGGGGAGGGCTGGGGAGGGGGCGCGGCGCAAACCCGTCACGGCGCCGTGGCGAGGACGCGCGGCCGCGGCGGCGCCGCACGTTGCGGGGCGCGCGCCGGAGCGGGCGCGGCGTTCTCGCTGAACAGCTCGGCGAGCTTTTCCGTCATCGCGCCGCCCAACTCCTCCGCGTCCACAATGGTCACGGCGCGGCGGTAATAGCGCGTCACGTCATGGCCGATGCCGATGGCGATCAGCTCGACCGGCGATTTGGTCTCGATCTCCTGAATGACATGCCGCAAATGGCGCTCGAGATAATTGCCCGGATTGACCGACAGAGTGGAATCATCGACCGGCGCGCCGTCGGAGATCATCATCAGAATGCGGCGCTGCTCCTGCCGCGCCAGCAGGCGGCGATGCGCCCAGTCGAGCGCCTCGCCGTCGATATTCTCCTTCAGCAGGCCCTCGCGCATCATCAGGCCCAGATTGCGGCGCGCGCGCCGCCAGGGCGCATCGGCGGCCTTGTAGATGATGTGGCGTATGTCGTTGAGCCGGCCGGGGTTCGGCGGCTTGCCGTCGGCGATCCAGCTCTCGCGCGACTGGCCGCCCTTCCACGCCTTGGTGGTGAAGCCCAAAATCTCCACCTTCACGCCGCAGCGCTCCAGCGTGCGGGCGAGAATATCGGCGCAGGTGGCCGCCACTGTGATCGGCCGGCCGCGCATGGAGCCGGAATTGTCGAGCAGCAGAGTGACCACCGTATCGCGGAAATTGGTGTCTTTCTCGCGCTTGAAGGAGAGCGGCTGCTGCGGATCGATGACGACGCGCGGCAGGCGCGCGGGATCGAGCATGCCCTCCTCGAGATCGAACTCCCAGGCGCGATTCTGCTGCGCCATCAGCCGGCGCTGCAGGCGATTGGCGAGCCGGCCGACGACAGAGGAGAGATGCAGGAGCTGCTTGTCGAGATAGGAGCGCAGGCGATCGAGCTCCTCGGCGTCGCACAGATCCTCCGCCTTCACCGTCTCGTCGAAGCGAGACGTGTAGGCCCTGTATTCGCCACCGGAACGATCGGCCGAGGAGGTCGGCGGACGCCGCGTCTCCATCGCCTCGTCCACATCGCCGGAGTCGATCTCCTCCAGCATCTCGCTGTCGAGAATTTCGGCGGCTTCGCTCTCGCCCTTCTCCAACGCCTCTTCAGAGGCGGTGGCGGTGTCCATCTCGGAGGAGCCGGACTGCTTGTCCTCCTCGGTCTCCTCGCCCTCGGCCTCGTCGGGGTTTTGCGGTTGGTCCTCGCTCGGCTCCTCGGCGTCCTCCTCGCCTCCCGCGCTCTCGCCCTCGAGCTCGAGCGACGCGAGCAGGCGATGCGCGAGCTGCGCGAAGCCGCGCTGATTCTCGAGCGCCGAGACGAGCTTGTCGAGATCGGCGCCGGCGCGCTCCTCGATCCAGGGGCGCCAGAGATCGACCGCCTTGCGGCCATGCGGCGGCGGCGCAATGCCGGTCAGACGCTCGCGCGCGATGAGCGCCAGAGCGTCCTCGAGCGGCGCGTCCTCGCGCGTCTCGATCTCGGAGAAGCGGGCGCGCTGATAGCGATCGTCGAGCATGGCGCCGATATTGGCGGCGACGCCGTCCATGCGGCGCGAGCCGATCGATTCGACGCGCGCCTGCTCCAGCGCATCGAAGGCGGCGCGGGCGTCGGGAGATTGCGGCTGCACGCGGCGATGGACCGCCTCATCGTGGCAGGCGAGGCGCAGAGCGATGGAATCGGCGTGGCCGCGCACAATGGCGGCGTCCTGGGCGGTGAGCTTGCGCGGCGGCTCCGGCAGGCGCGCCTTGGCCTTGTCGTCGGCGCCGAGCAGCATGGCGCGCTCCGGCGAGAAGGAGACTTCCAGCTCCGAACGCTTGGCCATGGCGCGCATCGCGCCGGCGACGGCGCGCTTGAACGGCTCTTGCGGAGCCTCCTTCGGCGAGGCAGGTTTGCGATTGGTTGCCATGGAAGTCCGTTCGATCGTGAGCTCTGCGCCCGCCTTCGGGCGAGCGAGCCTATATAGCCTATGCCGGATCGACAGTTATGAAAATCGCCGAAGACGAAATCACCCGCGGATTCCGACAACGCGCGAGTTTCTCGTTAACTATCAGCTATTTCGGTCGGCATATGACGGAGCGATGACATGATTTCAATCTAAGATGTTGAATTGTTTACTGTTTTTTCAAGGCTTCCGGTCAATTTCTCGCGCCGAAAGCCCCCGAATCCGAGCCGAGCCATGCATGAGACCGCCTCCCGATATGGAGTCGTCACCGAATTTCGCGACGTCGACGAGCTGTGCTTCAAATGGCAGGTCGAGGCGCCGGTCGGCGGCCTGCCGCCCTATGAGCAGATCGCGCTGGGCAGCCTCGGCCGGCTCGCCGACGATCTGGCGCTGGCCGGGCGCGACGAGGACGGCGGCTTCGCGTTCTTCTATGGCGGCGGCGCCTTCGAGGCCTGGCTGGGCGCGTCGCTGCGCGGCCTGCGGCTCGACGCGCTGGAGCGCAATTACCGCGACGCCATCGGCGAGGCTCTCGAGGCGGCCTGCGCGCGCGGAGCGCCGGCGGCGACGATCGCACGCAGCATTCGCGGCGGCCTGGTGCAAACTTGCGAGATCGTCGTCTTCCCGCTGTCGAGCCATTGGGGCGCGACGCTGTTTCTCGTTTTCGCGCGCGAGCGGGCCTCCAAGCACGATCTCGTCGATGCGATCTATCGCGCCACCGACGGCGGGCTGGCGACGCTCGCCGCCGTCCACGCCGGCCGCGACATAATCGATTTCATCATTGTGAGCCTCAACGCCAGCGCCAGCCGATTCTTCGGCGGCGCCGAGCGCGATCAGCAATGGCGGCGCATCAGCGAGATCGTCCCGGCCTGGATGACCGACGGGACCTTCGAACGCTTCTCCGCCATTTTCCATTCGGCGCTCCCCGACACATTCGAGGTCGCGCATCGCTCGGCCGAGGGCGTCGCGATGCATTTGCGGCTCTCCGCCGCGCCCATGGGCGATCTCGTCGGCGTGACGCTCACCGACGTCACGCCGCTGAAGGCGCGCGAGGCCTCCTTCCGCCTGCTGTTCGAGAGCAATCCCATGCCCATGTGGGTGCATGACCCGCACAGCTTGCGCATCATGGCCGTCAATGACGCGGCGGTCGCCCATTACGGCTATGCGCGCGAGCGCTTTCTCCGCTCCACCTTGCTCGACCTCTATGCGGAGGAGGAATGGCCGGCGGTGACGATCGCCCATGAGAGCGCGGCCGTTCGCCGTCCCTCGGACCGCATATGGATCAATCGCACAGCGGAGGGGCGCGAGATAAAGGTGCAGAATTACGCGCGCGAAATCTCCTTCGACGATCGTCCGGCGATATTGCTCGCCATCGTCGACGTCACCGAGCAGCGCGAGCAGGCCGCCCGCATCGCCCATCTCGCCCATCACGATCCGCTCACCGGCCTCGCCAATCGCGCGCTCTTTCGCGCGCGGCTGACGGAGGGGCTGCAGCGGCTCGAGAGCGGCGCGGAGAGCCTCTGCGTGCTCTATCTCGATCTCGACGGCTTCAAGGATGTGAATGACGCCTTTGGCCATCCGGTCGGCGATCGGCTGCTGATCGCCGTCGCCGAGCGCCTGCGCGAGACTCTGGCGCCGGGCGACATGGTGGCGCGCGTCGGCGGAGACGAGTTCGCCATCGTCCAATCGGGCGCCGGAGCGAGCGAGGCGGACCGTCTCGCCGAGCGCATCGTGAGCGCGGTGAGCGTCCCCTATGAGGTCGACGGCCATGCGGTGACAGTCGGCGCCAGCGTCGGCATTTCGGTCGCGCCCATCGACAGCGGCGACGCCGATATTCTGCTCAAGAACGCCGACATAGCGCTCTATCGCGCCAAGGCGGACGGGCGCGGCCTGCATCGCTTCTTCGAGCCGGAGATGGCGGCCTCCATTCTCGTGCGCCGCACGATGGAGGCCGATCTGCGCCATGCGCTCGCCGCCGGAGAGTTCGAGATCTATTATCAGCCGCTCGTCGACCTTTTGACCAATCGCATCGTCGCCTCGGAGGCGCTGCTGCGCTGGTTCCATCCCATGCGCGGCTCGATTTCGCCCAATGAGTTCATCCCGCTCGCCGAGGAGACCGGGCTCATCACGCCGATCGGCGAATGGGTGCTGCGCGAGGCCTGCCGCGAGGCGGCGAGCTGGCCGGAGCCGATCGGCGTCTGCGTCAATCTCTCGCCCGCGCAATTTCGCTCGCGCTCGCTGGTGGGCTCGGTCCTGTCGGCGCTGGCGGCGAGCGGCCTCGCGCCGCAGCGGCTCGAGCTCGAGATCACCGAATCGGTGCTGCTGGCCGAAAACCACGCCAATCTCGCCGTGCTGCATCAGCTGCGCGGCCTCGGCGTGTGCATATCGATGGATGATTTCGGCACCGGCTATTCGAGCCTCAGCTATCTGCGCTCCTTCCCCTTCGACAAGATCAAGATCGACCGCTCCTTCGTGAAGGAGCTGCCCGAGAATCAGGAGTGCGGGGCGATCGTGCGCGCGGTTGCCGGGATCGGCCAATGTCTCGGCGTCGCCACCGTGGCCGAGGGCGTGGAGACGCATGAGCAATTGGCGCGGCTGCGCGCGGAAGGCTGCACGCAGATGCAGGGATTTCTGTTCAGCCGTCCGGCTCCGGCGGCGGAGCTGCGGCGCATGCTGGAGAACGACGACCAGAGATGGGCGGAGGCGATGAGCGCGGCGTGAGCTTTTCCGCCGCGGTGAGCCTTAGACGCGGCGCGCCTTAGAATGGTGGGGGAAGTAGGACTCGAACCTACGAAGGCATAGCCAGCGGATTTACAGTCCGCCCCCTTTGCCGCTCGGGACATTCCCCCAGCTTCTCGACGGACCCTAGAGGATAGGTCCCGCGAGCGACGGCCCCGTGAAGGGCCGGTGAAGCAGGGCGCATATGGGGAATTTGCGTCCCCGCTGTCAACCCGAAAATGACCGAAGGCGTCGCCGGCCCGTCGCCGGCTCAGGACTGGCTCTGCGACTGACCCTGGGCGCGGGCGACGCTGACGCGCACTTCCGCGGTCTCGTCGCCGCCGCCGGAATGGGCGGCGCGAATGGGCGCGGCGCCCAGATGATCCAGCGCCACGGCCACGCGCACATAGCTCTCGTCCGGCGAGGCGCCGCGCGTCGGGTCGAAGCCCACCCAGCCGAGCCCCGCCACATGCGCCTCCGCCCAGGCGTGGACGGCCGCGCCGGCGTCGGCGCGCAGCGCATAGCCGGAGACATAGCGCGCCGGAATCTCGAGGCTGCGCGCGCCGGCGATGAAGACATGCGCCGCATCCTGCGCCGAACCGCGGCGACGCGCGAAGACATCGGCCGCCGCGACGGCGCCGCTCGTCGGTCCCTCCGCCACGACGAAGGCTTCGTGCAGCGCGCCGACCAGCGCGTGGAGCCTGGCCAGCGTCTCCTTCTCGCGCGCCGACGCCGCCAGCGCAAAATCGCAGATTGCGTGATCCGCCTCGGTCAGCGGCGTCTCGCGCAAATAGAGCTCCGGCGGAAAACGCTCGATCGCGCCGCGCGCGACGCCGGCCGTGTCGAAGGTCTCGACCGCTCCTTCGACGACGGTGGTGAGCGCCTCGAGCGGCCCATCGACATAGATGCTGTGCACGACATTGCCGAAAGCGTCCTCGCAGGCGCGCAGGCGGCAGTCGCGATCGACGTCGATGCGCCAGTCGAGAACATGCTGCCCGTCGTAATTGCGGGGGGTGAGCGCCAGCTTTTGAATCGCCGCCTTGGCCGGCTCCGCGTAACGATAGATCGTCTCGCGCCTGACTCTTATGTGCATCTTACACCGCAAAGGGAGCCGGAAACGCCGGCTCCGACACATTTCATTCTAGAAAAGATACTGCTCTGACACCAGAGCCCCCAGCCGTTGATTATCGGCGATGAAGCTCTGAATGAAATCATGCAGGCCATTGTGGAACACACTCTCGATGGTCGCATGCTCGAGCTGGCCGAAGACGGTGCGAGCGTGGCGCTGCGCCGGGCCTTGCTTGCCATGCGATTTGCCGAGGCGGTCGAGATTCTGCACCACGCTCTCATAGCAGGCGATGAGCGAGCGCGGCATCTCCGGCCGCAGGATCAAGAGATCGGCGACGAGCCAGGGCTTCAGACTGTCGCGATAGACCCAATGATAGGCGGTGTGCGCGGAGACGGCGCGCAGGATCGCCGTCCATTGGAAATAGTCGAGCGAGCCGCCGACCGCTTCCGTCTCCGGCAGCAGCACGTGATACTTCACGTCGAGCAGGCGCGCGGTGTTGTCGGCGCGCTCGAGATAGAGGCCGACGCGCGAGAACCAATAGGCGTCGTTGCGCAGCATGGTCCGATGCGCGCCGCCGTCATAGGCGGCGGAGACCTGCTTCACGAAATCGAGGAAGCGCGTCACCTCCTCGGCGGAGCGGCTCGCCTGCTCGAAGGCCTTGAGCTCGAGGAAGGCGCCGTTGATCGCCTCCCACATCTCGACAGTGAGCGCGGTGCGCACGGCGCGGGCGTTGACGCGGGCGAGCTCGATGCAATTGCGGATCGAGCTCGGATTATCCGGCGAGAAGGCCAGAAATTGCGTGACATTGGCCTCGTCGACCGTCAGCCCCGCCGCGTGAAAGGCGGGCGCGGCGCCGGAGGAGAGCAGCGCGCTCTCCCATTCCGTCTCCACGCCGCCATAGGCCCGCGGCAGCGTGGCGAGGCGCCGGGACGCCTGCAGTATGCGCGCGAGAAAATCCGCGCGTTCCATATATCGGGCCAGCCAGAAGAGGTTGTCTGCGGTGCGTGAGAGCATGAGATCCCGTCGTTTCGGCGCGCTGTTCTTACTGTGAATTCGTCATGCGCGCGCGAGCGGCGCGTCGTCGATGATCCATGTGTCCTTGGTTCCGCCGCCTTGGCTGGAATTCACGACGAGAGAATTCTCCGTCATGGCGACGCGCGTCAAGCCGCCGGGCACCACGCTCGCACCATTGGGACCGTAGAGCACGAAGGGTCTGAGATCGACATGGCGGGGCGCGACGCCGCTCGCTACCGACACCGGGCAGGTGGAGAGGGCGAGCGTCGGCTGGGCGATGAAATTGGTGGGATTGTCGGCGAGCTTGGCCGCGAATTCCGCGATCTGCGCCTTGGTGGCGTGCGGGCCGACCAGCATGCCATAGCCGCCGGAGCCATTGACCTCCTTCACCACCAGCTCGCCCAAATGGTCGAGCACATAGCGAAGAGCTTCCTTCTCGCGGCAGCGCCAGGTGGGGACATTCTTCAGCAGCGGCTCCTCGCCCAGATAGAAGCGGATCACCTCCGGCATATAGGTGTAAATGGCCTTGTCATCGGCCACGCCCGTGCCGACTGCATTGGCGAGCGTCACATTGCCCGCATGATAGGCGCCCATCAGACCAGCGACGCCCAGGGCGGAATCGGGGCGGAAGGCCAGCGGGTCGAGGAAGTCGTCGTCCAGGCGCCGGTAGATCACATCGACGCGGCGCGGCCCCTCCGTGGTGCGCATAAAGACGACATCGTCCTTGACGAAGAGATCGCGCCCTTCGACCAGCTCTATGCCGAGCTTGTCGGCCAAGAAGGAATGCTCGTAGAAGGCCGAATTATATTGGCCGGGCGTCAGCAGCACGCTCACCGGATCGGCCCCCGCCCCGCGCGGCGCGGCGGAGCGCAGAGTGGCGAGCAATTGATCGGGATAATTCTCGATCGGCGCGACGCGATGCAGCCCGAAGAGATCGGGCAGCAGCCGCATCATCACCTCGCGATTTTCCAGCATATAGGAGACGCCGGAAGGCGTGCGGGCGTTGTCCTCCAGCACATAGAAACCGTCGTCGTCGGTGCGGATGATGTCTATGCCGGCGATATGCACGAAGATGTCGTGCGGCACGCGGCGTCCCGCCATCTCCGGCCGGAAGGCGGGATTGCGATAGACGAGCTCGGAGGGAACCACGCCCGCTTTCAAAATCTCGCCGGGGCCGTAGAGATCGGCGAGGAACAGATTCAGCGCCTTCACGCGTTGAATCAGGCCCTTCTCGAGCTGCGCCCATTCGGCGCGGGCGATGATGCGCGGCAGAATGTCGAAGGGAATGAGCCGCTCGGTCGCCTCCTGCGAACCATAGACCGCGAAGGTGATGCCGATGCGCCGAAACAGAAGCTCCGCCTGCGCCCTGCGGGAGGCGAGAAACTCGGGCTCCACCGAGGTGAGCCATTTGGCGAGCTTTTCATAAGGAACACGGGTCACGCCGTCGACGCCGTCCATCTCATCGAATTTCGCCACCTTCGAAAGCACGTTCTCGCTCTCCCTCGAGGTTTCGGCGAACGGCCGATCGCGCCGGACGATGCGCCTTTGTGGCAGAGCGTGGCAAGAAGCGAGCCAGACGGCTCGAGCGTCGCCGAAACCCTTATCGCTCCATCCCGCCTTCTAATCCGTTTGTCGTTGACAAGCCATGCGCCGCGCATCAAAACCAAAAGCGTCGGCGCGATTTTCGAGTCGCACGGCGATCCACACTTGCGAAGGACTCATGGGCAGTAGCCTCGGCAACAGCCGCCTCGGCGCAGCCGCCGCAGCCTCGTCTGCGCGCGTCGCGCCTCACACAGAAGCCCGCGGCCGAAAGGACCGCGTGAGAGGCGTCGCCAGAGCCTAGCGCTCCACCCGCCGCTCACGCCTTCGGCCGCCACAATGGCCAGAAGGACGAGAGCGATGAAGATGTTTTCCCGCCCCTATCTCAACCTCCGTCTGCGCTCGGCGCAGAGCGGCGTCATTCCCATCGTCGCGCCGGCGGAGCTGCGCGATCTGCGCCTCACCGGACGCCGCATGCGGCCGCGCGCCGCCTGGACGATCGACGCCGCCACACGCCGGCCCGTCTGCCTCTGGGACAAGGAGACGGACACGCCCGGCCGCGCCGAGGACGAGGATGCGCAGAGTCGCCAGCGCGGCTTTTCCCGCCGCCATGCGCGCCTCATCCGATCGATACGCGAAAGGCCCTTTGCGCGTCTCGCATCGCGCGCGATCGGGATATGATAGAGCGCTCTCCGCTCGAACGGCGTTCCAACGAAGGATTATGAAAATCCGCGCGGTTCGTCCCGGTCGGCGCTCCCGCCGGGACGAACGGCCCAATGCGCGGCCATCGTCATCAAAACTTCACGACGCTGAACTGTAAAGGCTGCGCTCGTACGTTTTTCCCTTTCGCGCGTGCGACATGAAACTCTGCCAATATGCGAATCGCATAGAAGATCGAACGACGAGCCGATGCATTTCCGACTTCTCGCCGCACTGGCGACGCTGACGTTCGCGCTCCAATGCGCGAGCCCATCGACGGCCGCCGACAAGCCGTCCGAGACGCCCGCATTCACATCCCCGCCCGCATTCACATGGGCGGGACTGCATATCGGAGTGAACGCCGGCGGCGGCCTGCCCATTGCGAGCGGCGGAACGCTGCAGGCCGGCAGCGGCTTCACGAGCGGCGCCTTCGACCTCGCGGCGCCGAACCGCGACCGCGCCGGAGCGAGCTTCGGCGCGCAGATCGGCTATGACTGGCAGCACGGCCCTTGGGTCTATGGGCTCGAGACCGATTTGAATTTTCTCGGCCTGCGGCGCGCCTCCACCGGAATTTTTCCAGCGCCGGCCGCCTATCGTCCGCTCGGAATCACGGCCTATGGGCTGACCTCGGACGAAAATGGCGATTACTTCGCCAGCATTCGCGGACGCCTCGGCTACGCCTTCGACCGCACGCTGCTCTACGCCACTGGCGGAATCGCCGCCGGCGGCTGGCGCGGCGCCTCCAATCTCGTCTTCTATGACGCGGGGGCGCTCGGCCTCTTCTTCGCGCCGCTCTCCAAATCCTCGCGCATGAAATATGCGATCGGCGGCGGGATCGAGCAGGCGCTCGACGACCATGTCTCGGCGCGGCTCGAATATCTCTATGTGAACCAGCAATTGCAGAACCGCGTCTACGACAATAATTTCTCCTTCCAATTCGCCGCGCGTCAACGCAGCGAGGCGCATGTGCTGCGTCTGGGCCTGAACTATCGCTTCGATCCGCAGGAGGAGGCGCGCGGAGACGCCAAGAGCGACGACGAGAAGACGTCCGACACGGCGAAGAGCGAGGACGCCGCGGGCGACGAAGAGAAAGCGAAAAAGGGCGGCAAGAAAGGCAAGCGCGCGGAAAAGGCGAAAGACAAGGAAAAGAAAGAAGAGAAGGACGACAAGAAGGACGAGGAAATCTACAGCTTCCACGGTCAGACGACCGCGGTCGTGCAGGGCTATCCCAAATATCCCGCGCTCTATTCGGGCTCGCACAGCTTCCCGCCCAAGGGCCTCGCCGACGCCGGCTCGACCAGCAATCTGTTCGTCGGCATGCGCCTTTGGAAAGGCGCCGCCGTCTATCTCAATCCCGAGGTCGATCTCGGCTATGGCCTCGCCAATTCCGTCGGCGCCGCCTCTTATGTGAACGGAGCCGTCGCCAAGGTCGGACGCGCCGCGCCCTATATGCGCTTCCAGCGCTATTTCCTGCGCCAGATCATCGGGCTCGACGGCGGCGAGAAAGTCGAAGATCCCGAAACGGGCTCCTTCAACGAGGTGCTGGAATCGACGCAGAATCAGCTGTCCGGCAAGGTCGACAAGGATCGCCTGATCCTCACCATCGGCAAGTTCAGCGTGCCCGATATTTTCGACGACAACAAATACGCCCATGATCCGACGACGGGCTTCATGAATTTCGGCGTCAACACGCTCGGGGCCTTCGATTACGCCGCCGATTCATGGGGCTACACCTATGGCGCCGCGCTGGAGTGGAAGCAGGATTGGTGGAGCGCGCGCGGCGGCTTGTTCCAGCTCTCCGAGATTCCCAACGGTCCTTCCATCGAGCCGCAGATCGGCCGCCAATTCATGGGCGTCGCCGAATTCGAGGCGCGCTACGATCTCCTCGAGCAGCCGGGCGTGATCAAATTTCTGGCCTTCGCCGACAATGGCAATCTCGCCAAGGTGCAGGACGCCATCGACTTCGCATATCTCACCGGCAATTTTCCGCCGGATGTGAATAATCCATGGATTCGCAAGCGCCATGTGAAGGTCGGCGGCGGCGTCAATGTGCAGCAGCAGCTCTCCAAGGAGGTCGGCGTCTTCCTGCGCGCCAGCATGTCCGATGGGCGCTTCGAGACGGTGGACTACACCGACATAGACCGCTCGCTCTCGACCGGCTTCACCGCCGCCGGCGCGCTGTGGGGCCGCGACAAGGACGAGATCGGCGGCGCCATGGTGTTCTCCGGCCTCGCCGGCCCGCGCGTGAGCTATTTCGGCCTCGGCGGAACCAGCGTCTATATCGGCGACGGCGGCCTCTCCTACGCCGGCGAGAAAGTGTTCGAGACCTATTACAAATACAATGTTCGCGACGGAGTCGAGCTGACGCTCGACTATCAGCTCATCGGCAATCCCGCGCACAATAGCGCGCGGGGGCCGGTCAATGTCTTCGGCCTGCGGTTGCACGCGCAATTTTGAGCGCGACGCTCGACACGCATCGAGGAGGGCGGCGTCAGTCTTCGGCGTCCGGAAGCGTCTCGAATTCGTAGTCGGGGACGCCCCAGACGAATTGCCTTTCTCCGAAGCGCACGTCCAGGCGGTAGGCCCCAGCGTCGCCTTCCCATAGGATGCGATAACGACAGATCACGGAACCGATCATGTCCGGCGATATGCCCATACGCCGTGCAACGACGGAGCCTGACCGGAAGCGAACTTTTTGCCCCGCACGCATGACTGACGAGAGGCAATTCTCGGGCCGCATCGATAGAGCGGATCGAAAAAGCCGACCCAACGCCCGACCAGCGCGATCGGTCCAGAGAGCAGGCAACAATTGCTTTCTGAGGTCTTGCGGCGAGCGCGACGTAGACATAAATTCGGTAGAATTATCCCTGCGGGCCAATCGCGGACGTCGCGGCTCTCCAAGAGCCTACCCTCGTCCTCGCGGGCTCGAATAATCGCAAGAGGGGGGCGGGAAATGCAGTCCGTCGAGGAATTTCTGGCCTATACGATCAAGCTCGAACAGGACGCCGCCAGCCGATTCGGGCAATTGGCGGATGCGATGGACGCATCGGGAAATCGAGAGGTCGGAAAGCTGTTTCACAGATTGTCGAACGCGTCTCGCGCGCATTTGAACGAAGCGCGGGCTCGTTCCGGCTTCCGCGAAATTCCCGTCATGGAGCCCCGCGACTTCATGTGGCCGGATGAGGAAAGCCCCGAGAGCGCGGCGATCTGGGCCGCCGACCCGCTCATCGGCCGCAGACAGGCGCTGGAGGTCGCGCTGGCAGCGGAAACGGCGGGGCTCGAATATTACAGGAATATCTTCGTCACGACGACCGACCCGGAAATCAAGATGCTGGCGAGGCAGTTCGTCGACGAAGAGAGCGGCCACGTCACGGCTCTGCAAAAGTCGCTCGCAATATAGGGGCCGGAGAACGCCGGCCCGGCCCCGCCACAGACTGGATCGGATCATAGTCGGGGAACCCCATTCACGCGGCGTCGCTGCAGCCGCTGCCGAACAGGATGACGCCGTTCCGCGAAACGGCACCTTCACTCTGCTCTGGCTGCAGGCCGGCAGCTGCGGCGGATGCACGATGGCGGCGCTGGAGCGCGGCGCTTCCGGCTGGTTCGAGGAGCTGCGCGGCTTCGGCATACGTCTGCTCTGGCATCCGAGCGTCAGCGAGGAGACCGGCGAGGAAGCCCGCGCCATTCTCGCCCGCGTCGAGAGCGGCGAGGAAAGGCTCGGCGCGCTCTGCATAGAAGGCTCGATCCTCCACGGCCCGGAGGGCACCGGCCTCTTCAACAAGCTCTCCGGCACCGGACGCAGCATGCTGGATTGGGCGCGCGCTCTGGCGCCGCGCGCAGATTATTGCGTGGCGGTGGGAAGCTGCGCCGCTTTCGGCGGCGTGCCGGCGGGCGCGCCCGACCCCACCGACGCCAGTGGGCTGCAATATTCCGGCGTCGATATGGGCGGGGCGCTCGGCCCCGATTATCGCTCGGTCAAAGGGCTGCCGGTCGTCAATGTCTCCGGCTGCGCGCCGCATCCGGGCTGGATCATGGAAACGCTGCTCGCGCTGTCGCTCGGCCGTTTCACGCAGGCCGATATGGATGATTACGGCCGGCCGCGCATTTTCGCCGACCATCTCGCCCATCACGGCTGCAGCCGCAATGAATTCTACGAGTTCAAGGCCAGCGCCGAGGATGTCTCCGAGCGCGGCTGCCTAATGGAGCATTTGGGCTGCAAGGCGACGCAGGCGGTGGGCGACTGCAATCAGCGCGCCTGGAACGGCGGCGGCTCCTGCACGCAGGCGGGCTCGACCTGCATCGCCTGCACCTCGCCCGGTTTCGAGGCGACGCGTGGCTTCCATCGCACGCCCAAGATCGGCGGCATTCCCGTCGGCCTGCCGCTGGATATGCCGAAAGCCTGGTTCGTCGCGCTCGCCGCCCTCTCCAAATCGGCGACGCCCAAACGCGTGCGCGAGAACGCGCGCAGCGACCACGTCGTCCAGGCGCCGACGCCAAGCGCCGAGAAGAAACTTGGGACCGAGAAGAAAAAAACATGAGCCGCATAATCGTCGGGCCGTTCAATCGCGTCGAGGGCGATCTCGAGGTGACGCTCGACGTCGAGAATGGCGTGGTGCGCGAGGCGCGCGTCTCCGCCTCGCTCTATCGCGGCTTCGAGCAATTGCTGCTTGGCCGCCCGGCCGCCGACGCGCTTGCGATCGCGCCGCGCATCTGCGGCATATGCTCGGTCTCGCAATCTCTGGCCGCCGCCGCTGTGCTGCGCGCCGCCCAGCCGATCACGCCGGCGCACAATGGGCTTCTGGCGACGAATATCGCCCATGCGGCGGAGAATATCGCCGACCATCTGACGCATTTCTACGTCTTCTTCATGCCGGATTTCGCCCGCGCCGCCTATGCCGGGCGGCCCTGGCATGCCGCCGCCGAGGCGCGCTTCAAAGCCGTCTCCGGCGCGGCGCTGCGCGAGGCGCTGCCAGCGCGCGCGCGCCTGCTGGAAACGATGGGGCTGATCGCCGGCAAATGGCCGCACAGCCTCGCCTTCCGCGCCGGCGGCGTCACGCGGGCGCTGGCGCTCGGCGATGAGATGCGGCTGCGCGCCCTGCTCGCGGATTTTCACGGCTTTCTCGAGCGCACGCTCTTCGCCGCGCCGCTGGAGGCCGTGACCGCCCTCTCCACCATCGAAGAGCTCGATCGCTTCGCGGACAGCGCCGCCGGCGATTTTGCGGCCTTTCTCCGCATCGCCCGCGATCTTCGCCTCGAGGAGATGGGACGCGGCCCCGGCCTGCTGCTCTCCTCCGGCGCCTATTTCGGCCCGGAGGGCCATCGCTTCCCTGCCGGCCTCCTCGACACGAAGACGGGCGGCCTGCGCGAGCCGCCGCTCGATCATATCGAGGAGGATGTCTCCCACGCCTATATGCGCGACACCGCCGCCGATCCCGCCCTTTCCGACACGCTGCCGGATATTCACCGCGAGGGGGCCTATAGTTTCGCCAAGGCGCCGCGGCTCGAGGGCCGCGCCGTGGAGGTGGGGGCGCTGGCGCGTCAGGCGGTCGCCGGCCATCCGCTGATCCGCGATCTGCTCGCGGGCGGCGGCTCCACCGTCCTCGCCCGCATCGTCGCGCGCGTCCTCGAAATCGCGCTGCTCGCGCAGGCGATGGAGGATTGGACCCGCGCGCTGGCGCCGAGCGAGCCCTATTGCGCGCCCGACGCGCCGCTCGCCGACGGCGCCTTCGTCGGCTTCGTCGAGGCGGCGCGCGGAACGCTCGGCCATTGGGCGAGCTTCCGCGACGGCCAGATCGAGCGCTATCAGATCATCGCGCCGACGACCTGGAATTTCTCGCCGCGCGACGCCGCCGGCGCTCCCGGCCCGCTGGAGCAGGCGCTCGCGGGTCTTTGCGTCGGCGAAGACGGCGCGACCAATGTCGCGGTGCAACATATCGTGCGCTCATTCGACCCCTGCATGGTCTGCACGGCGCATTGACTGTCTAGACTCTTTCCGCGACTGGAAAGCCGCTTCTCCTCATAGCGCCCTCCGAGAGCGAAGAAATTTTCGGCAATCGCCTGACAGGCTGGAAAGATTCTCCTTACCCTCGCGCTGGCCCGCATCTTGCCGTTCTTTCCCCAAGCGGCGCCGTCGCGCGAATGCCGCATTGCACAAGGGTGGGGAAGGATATGGCCGCCATCGAAACCTTCTACGACGTCATTCGCCGTCAGGGCGTCACGCGCCGCAGCTTCACCAAATTCTGCTCGCTCACCGCGGCGAGCCTCGGCCTCGGTCAGACCGCCGCCACGCAAATGGCGCATGCGCTGGAGACCAAGCCGCGCATTCCGGTGATCTGGATGCATGGGCTCGAATGCACATGCTGCTCGGAGAGCTTCATCCGCTCGGCGCATCCGCTCGCCAAGGATGTCGTGCTGTCGATGATCTCGCTCGACTATGACGACACGATCATGGCGGCGGCCGGACATCAGGCCGAGGCGATACTGGAAGAGACCAAGGAAAAGTACAAGGGCAAATATATTCTGGCCGTCGAGGGCAATCCGCCGCTGAACGAAGGCGGCATGTTCTGCATCGACGGCGGCAAGCCCTTCGTCGAAAAGCTGAAATGGATGGCCGAGGACGCCATGGCGATCATCGCCTGGGGCGCCTGCGCCTCCTGGGGCTGCGTGCAGGCGGCCAAGCCCAATCCGACGCAGGCGACGCCGATCGACAAGGTCATCAAGGACAAGCCGATCATCAAGGTGCCGGGCTGCCCGCCCATCGCCGAGGTGATGACCGGCGTCGTCACTTACGTCACCACTTTCGGCCGGCTGCCGGAGCTCGACCGGCAGGGCCGGCCGAAGATGTTCTATTCGCAGCGCATCCACGACAAATGCTATCGCCGCCCGCATTTCGACGCCGGCCAATTCGTCGAGGAATGGGACGATGAGGCGGCGCGCAAGGGCCATTGCCTCTACAAAATGGGCTGCAAGGGTCCGACCACCTATAACGCCTGCTCCACCGTGCGCTGGAACGGCGGCGTCTCCTTCCCCATCCAGTCCGGCCATGGCTGCATCGGCTGCTCGGAAGAGGATTTCTGGGACAAGGGCTCCTTCTACGACCGGCTGACCAAGATCAACCAGTTCGGCATAGAGCATAACGCCGATGAGGTGGGCCTCGCGGCCGCGGCCGTCGTCGGCGGCGCCGTCGCCGTCCATGCGGGCGTCACCGCGGTGAAGCGCATCACGACCAAGCACGAAGGGTAGGAGCAAAAGCGCGCGCCCCCTCGCCCTCATGCTGAGGAGGCTCCCCGCAGGAGCCGTCTTAAAAGCACGAAGGCGAGCTACAGAGGGCGCGCGTGACGGCTCCCTCGTCCTTCGAGACGCGGCCTGCGGCCGCTCCTCAGGATGAAGGAGCGTTCGTCCTATCCCCCGGAACACAAGAAGCAAACGCCGCCGAGGAAACGCGATCATGGGCATTCAGACGCCGAACGGCTTCAATCTCGACAATTCCGGCAAGCGCATCGTCGTCGATCCGGTCACGCGCATCGAGGGTCATCTGCGCGTCGAGGTCAATGTCGACAAGAATAATGTGATCCGCAACGCCGTCTCGACCGGCACCATGTGGCGCGGCATCGAGGTGATCTTGAAGGGCCGCGATCCGCGCGACGCCTGGGCCTTCACGCAGCGCATCTGCGGCGTCTGCACCGGCACACATGCGCTCACCTCGGTGCGCGCGGTGGAGAACGCCCTCGGCATCACCATCCCCGAGAACGCCAACTCCATCCGCAATATGATGCAGCTGGCGCTGCAGGTGCACGATCATCTCGTGCATTTCTATCATCTGCATGCACTCGACTGGGTCGATGTGGTCTCGGCGCTCTCCGCCGATCCCAAGGCGACCTCGGCGCTGGCGCAGTCGATCTCCGATTGGCCGCTGTCCTCGCCCGGCTATTTCAAGGATCTGCAGATCCGCCTGCGGAAATTCGTCGAATCGGGACAGCTCGGCCCGTTCAAGAACGGCTATTGGGGCCATGCGGCCTATAAGCTTCCGCCGGAAGCGAACCTCATGGCCGTCGCGCATTATCTCGAGGCGCTCGATTTCCAAAAGGAGATCGTGAAGGTCCAGACGATCTTCGGCGGCAAGAATCCGCATCCGAACTGGCTCGTCGGCGGCGTGCCCTGCGCCATCAATGTCGATGGCAATGGCGCGGTCGGCGCGATCAATATGGAGCGCCTCAATCTGGTGACCTCCATCATCGATCAATCGATTGAATTCGTCGAGAAGGTCTATCTGCCGGATGTGCTCGCCATCGGCTCCTTCTACAAGGACTGGCTCTATGGCGGCGGCCTCTCCGGCAAGAATGTCATGGCCTATGGCGATATTCCCGAGCACGCCAATGACTTTTCCCCCGGCAATCTCGGCCTGCCGCGCGGCGTGATCCTCAATGGCAATCTGAAAGAGATTTTCCCGGTCGATCACACCGATCCGGAGCAGATCCAGGAGTTCGTCACCCATTCCTGGTACAAATATCCGGACGAAACCAAGGGGCTGCATCCCTGGGACGGCGTCACCGAACCCAATTACAAGCTCGGCCCCAACGCCAAGGGCACGCCGACCAATATTCAGGAGCTGGACGAAGCCGGCAAATATTCCTGGATCAAGGCGCCGCGCTGGCGCGGCAACGCCGTCGAGGTGGGGCCGCTGGCGCGCTACATCGTCGGCTATGCGCAGGGCAAGCCGGAGTTCAAGGAGCCGACCGACGAGTTTTTAAAGAAGCTCGGCGTGCCGGTCACGGCGCTGTTCTCGACGCTCGGCCGCACGGCGGCGCGCGCGCTGGAGGCGCAATGGGCGGTGCGCAAGATGGAGCACTTCCAGAACAAGCTGATCGCCAACATCAAGGCCGGCGATTCCTCCACCGCCAATATCGACAAATGGAATCCGCAGGCCTGGCCGAAGGAGGCCAAGGGCTTCGGCTTCACCGAGGCGCCGCGCGGCGCGCTCGCCCATTGGATCAAGGTGAAGGACGGCAAGATCGAGAATTACCAGTGCGTCGTGCCGACGACCTGGAACGGCAGCCCGCGCGATCCCAAGGGCAATATCGGCGCCTTCGAGGCCTCGCTGATGGACACGCCGCTGGCCGATCCGCAGAAGCCGCTGGAGATTCTGCGCACCATCCACTCCTTCGACCCCTGCCTCGCCTGCTCCACGCATGTGATGAGCGAGGACGGTCAGGAGATGACGCAAGTCAAGGTTCGCTGAGGAGGCGAGGTCATGACCGAGGCGACGCAAATCCATGGCGTGCTCGACGCTCACGGCGAAAAAGCCGCCGAGCTGCAGAGCGTCTATGTCTATGAGGCGCCGGTGCGACTCTGGCACTGGATCAATGCGGCGGCGATCGTCGTGCTGGCGACGACGGGCTATTTCATCGCCTCGCCGCTGCCTTCGACTCCGGGCGAAGCGAGCTCGCAATTTCTGATGGGCTATATTCGCTTCGCCCATTTCTCGGCGGGCTATGTGCTCGCCGTGGCGCTGCTCCTGCGCATCTATTGGGCTTTCGTCGGCAATGAGCACGCCAAGCAGATTTTCTATCTGCCGGTGTGGGACCGCCAATGGCTCTCGGGCGTTCTCTATGAGGCGGGCTGGTACGCCTTTTTGGTGAAGCGGCCGAAGAAATACATCGGCCATAATCCGCTCGGCCATCTGGTGATGCATCTCTTCATGCTCAACCTGGCCTTTCTGGTGGTGACGGGCTTCGCGCTCTACTCCGAGGGCGCCGGCCGGGACAGCTGGCAGTACAAGCTGTTCGGCTGGGTGTTCGCGATCTGGCCGAACAGCCAGGACGTCCATACTTGGCATCATCTCGCAATGTGGGGCGTCGTGCTCTTCGTGATCATCCACATCTACACCGCCGTGCGCGAGGACATCGTCTCCCGCCAGAGCCTCATCTCCTCGATGATCTCCGGCGAGCGCGTGTTCCGCGACGAAGCCGACAAGTGACGCCATTGCGTGGCGGCGACGCGGCTCGACGGCGCCTCGCCGCCATGGCTTGTGAGAAGTGACTGAGGAGACGCGATGCGCACTCTCATTCTCGGCATAGGCAATATTCTCTGGGCCGATGAAGGCTTCGGCGTGCGCGCGGTGGAAGAGTTCCATGCGCGCTATGAGACGAGCGGCGACGTCACCATTCTCGACGGCGGCACGCAGGGCCTCTATCTGGTGCAATTCGTCGAGGCCTGCGATCAGCTCCTCGTCTTCGACGCCATAGACTATGGGCTCGAGCCCGGAACCTTGCGCATCGTGCGCGACGGCGAGGTTCCGCGCTTCATGGGCGCGAAGAAGATGAGCCTGCATCAGACCGGCTTTCAGGAGGTGCTCTCCGCGGCCGATCTGCTCGGCCGCTATCCGTCGCGCCTCGCGCTGATCGGCTGCCAGCCGCAGGACCTCGAGGATTGGGGCGGCCCGCTGACGCCGCCGGTCGTCGCCGCGATCGAGCCCGCGCTCGCCGCAGCGGTCGCGACGCTGACCGAATGGGGCGTCGAGTTCAGCCCGCGCGCGGAGAGCGCGCAGAGCTTCCAGCGCCTGCTGGGGCATGACCTCGACCACAATGCCTATGAGAGGCGCCTCGGCGCCGCCGATGAGGAGACGAGACCATGAAGGCGATCCGTTTCGCGGCTGCGGCCGCCGCTTTTCTGCTTCCGGCGACGGCCATGGCGCATCCGGGCGCGCATCCGAATGATCTCGCCTATGACATCATCCATATTTTCACCGAGCCGGATCATCTGCTCGCCATGGCGATGGCGCTCGGCTGGGGCGCGATGGTCGTCGCCGTGGGCCTCTGGTTCAAGCCCTGGCGCGCCTCGTCCTGGCGCTGAGGGAATCGCGAGCATGTGCGTCGGCTTTCCCATGACCGTCGTCGAAGGCGACGCTTTCGAAGCGCAGTGCGAGCGGCGTGGCGAACGTCACGCCGTCTCCATGGCGCTGGTCGGCGCGCAGCCCGCCGGGACGCAGGTGCTGGTCCATGTTGGCACTGCCGTCCGCGTATTGGACCCGCTCGAGGCCGCGCAGATCGACGACGCTCTGGATGCGGTGGAAAAAGCCCTCGCCGGCGAGAATGTCGATCACCTTTTCGCCGACCTGGTCGATCGCGAGCCGCAGCTGCCGGAATTCCTGCGGAAGTAACGACCCTGGAAAGCTGCCGCACAAAGCGGTAAGCTGCTTTCCAGGCACAGCCTGTCAAGTCTTCGGCTCCGACTGGAAAGCTTCTTTCGACTCAGTCGCCTAGCTCGTCGCCGTCGCGAGCCGCCCATGGCATGACGATTGCGGCCTCCTCGGCAAAAATAAAATGGGAGGACCGCATGTCCGGGTCGTTGCAGCTCGCGCTGAGCGAAAAAACCGGCGTCGCTCTGCTGGACGAGACCAATATCGACGCTTTTCTGGCCCCGCCGCCCGGCGCGAGCGCGCATACGCTGCTCTTCTTCGGCGGCGATCCGGACCAGCGCAGCGAGACCCATGATGTGGCGATCATCTTTCCACAGCTGGTCAAAGCCTTCGCCGGAAGGCTGCGCGCCGCCATCATCGCGCCCGCCGCGGAAAAGGCGCTGGAAGGACGCTTCAGCGTCTGCGTCTATCCGAGCCTCGTCGTGACCTTTGGCCGCGAGAATCTCGGCGTGCTGCCGAAAGTCTATGACTGGTCCGAATATCTCTCGCGGATCGAGGCGCTGCTGCAATTGCAGGCCGCGCCGGCGAAAGAGCCGCGCGTGCGCATCACCTTCACGGAAGGGGAGACGAGCTCATGAAAGCCGGATTCTGGGTTTCGCCGGACGGCGCCGACGAAGCGATGACGGTCATGCCGATCGGCTATGACGCCGAGGCGGAGACCAAGCGCAGCGTCATCGCTTTTCTCGCGACCGCGACCGGCGAGCAGGCGGTGGCGGAATGTCCGCGCGCGGCGGCTCTGCTGCCGCAGCTCGCCGATGCGCTCGCCGCGCAACGCGCCGATGCGCCGAGCAAGCTCTTCGACATTACCGATTATGAGGCGAAAGAGCGCGAGCTGATCGGCCAGGTGCTCGGCGAGGGCGAGGTGAGCGGCGTCGCCGCCCTCCCCGACGGCGTCACTGCGCAAATCCTCGAGGCCTCCATGGCGGGCCTGTGGCGCGTACGCTTCACCGACGCACAAGGACGGCTCACCGCCGATTATCTCGAGATCGCCGCCATTCCCCATGTCGTCGAGCGCGCAGCGGAAATCACCGCCGAGCGCATCGCCATCGGCGCGGAGCCGGAGGGCGCGATGAATGTGATGCCCATGCTGGCCGAGATCGACGCGCGCATGCGCGCGCACAAGCCCGGCGATCCGTCGCATGTCATCAATTTCTCGCTGCTGCCCGTGTCGGAGATCGACATGGAGCATTTGCAGCAAACGCTCGGCAACGGCCCCGTGCAGCTGATCTCGCGCGGCTATGGCTCGGCCAAGATCACCGCGACCGGCGCCCGCAATGTGTGGTCGGTGCAATTCTTCAACGCCATGGGCACGATCATCCTCGACACGTTGGAGATCGGCGACACGCCCGCCGCGGCTTGCGCCGCCGATGAGGATTTCCACGATTCGGCGGAACGTCTGCGCGAGATTCACGAGGCCTATTTCACATGAGCGATGAAACGCTTCGCGATATCGCCCCGGACGCGCGCATGGAATGCGGCGTGTGCTGGCATGTCTATGATCCGGCCGAGGGCGATCCCGTCTGGCAGATTCCGCCGGGCGTCGCCTTCGCCGATCTTCCCGCCGATTGGCGCTGCCCCGAATGCGACGCGCCGCAAGAGAAATTCTTGAGGTGCGAGAATTGAGCGACGCCGCGGCGAGAGGCGAGAAGCTCGCGGATTTCTACCGCCGCGTCCATGAGACGTCGATGCGGGACTCCGGCCTCTGCAACGAGGCGCTCGCCGTCGAGCCGGTGGGCTTTCGCGACTTCGGCCCTTATGCGCTGGGCGTGATCGTCACGCCCTGGTTCGCCAATCTCGTCGTCACCGCGCCGTGCGAGGGCGCCGATGCGCCCTTCCCCGATCCGGCGCGGCTGCAATTGCGCTTTCCGGCCGGCGACGTCGATTTCAATGTCAGCGAGATCAACGGCTTCGGCCGCATCGCCGCCTGCTCGCTGTTCTCGCCCATGGATGATTTCGCCGATCACGACGCCGCACGGACCGCTGCGCGCGCGGCGCTGGACGCACTGCTCGATCCGGCGATGAGCGAAGCGCCGAAGCGCGAGCCGGAGCCTGCCAGCGCGCTCGATCGGCGCGCATTGTTCGGCGGCCGTCGACGCGGCGACGAAGAGGCCTCGCCATGAGCGTAGGCGCCGATCTCGGAGGGCTCGGCCCCGGCGCGATCTCCATCGTCGCCGAGATCGCCGATGATCGCATCTGCTCGGTGCGCGTGCGCTCGAGCCGGCCCGCGCATCTCACGCGTCTGTTTCACGGCCGCCCCGCCGCGGAAGTGGCGCCGCTCGCCGGACGGCTGTTCTCGCTCTGCGGCCTCTCCCACGCCTTCGCCGCCTCGCGCGCCATCGCCGCGGCGCGCGGAGAAATTCGCAAGCCCACGCCGCAAAATCTCGTCGCGCTCGATTGCGAGCGCCTCTCCGAGACATTGCGCGCGCTGACGACACTGGCGGAGGACGCGGTTCCACCGACCGCCCTGCGCGCCGTGCTGACGCTGACGCGCGAGCTCGCGACAGGCGACGCGCGCGACCGCGGCGCGACGGCCGCAAAGCTACGCGCCGAGACGGCGAAGCTCGGCCTGCCGGACGACGTGAGCGGCGATACGCCTTTCGGCAAATTAGCGCGCGAGCTGGCGCGCAGCCCCGCCATAGCCGCGAGCGCGCCCGATACGCTGCGCGCGGAGGACGACGACGCCGTGCTGGAAGGAATAAGGGCGCAGGGCGAAAGCTTCAGCGCTACGCCCAGCATCGCCGGCCGCGCGCCGGAGACCGGCGCCTTCGCGCGTCATTGGCGCGAGACCGATCTGTCGCGCGGCGCAATCTGCGCGCGCCTTTCCGCGCGCATGATCGATCTCGATCGGCTCGTGACGCGCCTCTCCGACGGCGCGGAAGACGCCTCCCGCAGCGAGGCTCCCGCCGCGCGCGAAGCCTATTGCGCGGTCGAAACTTCGCGCGGAGAGCTGTATCATTGGGTTCGGCTCACACCGGACGATAGGATCGAGAATTATGCGATCGTCGCGCCGACAGAATGGAATTTCCATCCCGCCGGACCTTTCGTCGCCGCCCTGCTCGGCGCGCGCATTCCGCGCGCCGCAGCGGCGCAGACAATCGCCCGCCTCGCAGGCCTCTTCGATCCCTGCGTCGCCTTTCGCGTCGAGCTGCGCGAGGCCGCCTATGCATGAGATGGCGCTGACCGAGAGCATTGTCGAGCTGATCGAGGAGGAGAGCCGCAAGCAGGGCTTTTCCCGCGTGCGCGTGGTGCGGCTCGAGATCGGCGCGCTCAGCCATGTGGAGCCGGAGGCGATCCGCTTCTGCTTCGAGGCGGTGGCGCATGGCGGAATCGTCCAAGGCGCGCGGCTCGACATCGTGCGCATTCCCGGCGAAGGCTGGTGCCTCGATTGCGCCAAAACCGTCGCCGTCGAAGAGAGATTTGGTCCTTGCCCGGAGTGCGGCGGATATCATGTCCAAGTCACCGGCGGCGAGGATATGCGGGTGCAGGAACTGGAGGTCGACTAATGTGCACAGTCTGCGGCTGCGGAACGTCCAGCATCGAAGGAAAGCCAGAACATAGCCACGACCATCCGCATGATCATGCGCATGGCCACGCTCACGATCATCATCATGGTCATGACCATGACCATCCCCATGATCACGATCATCATCATGATCACGATCACGGCCATCATCATCATGATCACCAGCATCCGCACGATCATGACCATCCTCACGCGCATGATCACGATCACGCGCATGATGATCACGGCCATCGCCACGATTACGGCTCCGGCCCCGCGGGCGTTCATGTTCCCGGCCTCAGCCAGGAGCGCATCGTTCGCATAGAGCGCGACATTCTCTCCAAGAACAATGACCACGCCCGCGAGAACCGGGTGCGCTTCGAGCAGTCGGGCGTCTTCGCGCTCAATTTCGTGTCCAGCCCCGGCTCCGGCAAGACGCAGCTTCTCGTGCGCACGATCAGCGATCTGAAAGATCGCTTCCCCATTTCCGTCATCGAAGGCGATCAGCAGACTTCCAATGACGCGGAGCGCATTCGCGCGACCGGCGTTTCGGCCTTGCAGATCAACACCGGCAAGGGCTGCCATCTCGATGCGCATATGGTCTCGCGCGCGCTGGCCGAGCTCACTGTCGCGCCCTCCTCGCTGCTCTTCATCGAGAATGTCGGCAATCTCGTCTGCCCCGCCGCCTTCGATCTCGGCGAGGCCCATAAGGTCGTCGTGCTCTCGGTGACGGAGGGCGAGGACAAGCCGCTCAAATATCCCGAAATGTTCGCGGCCTCCGATCTGATGCTGTTGAACAAATCCGATCTTCTGCCGCATGTGGAGTTCGACGTCGGGCGTTGTCTCGCCAATGCGCTGAAGGTCAATCCCGATTTGCAGACCTTGGTCGTCTCCGCGCGCACCGGCGAGGGCATGGCGGCTTTCTACGCCTGGATCGAGGCGCGCGCCGCGCGAGCAGCCGCGAGAAGCGCACGCGCCGCCGCCGCGGCGAAGTGAGGAGAAAAGGCTTATGCCGTCGAGCGAGGCGACGAGGCTGAGGCTGCGCGTGACCGGCGCCGTGCAGGGCGTCGGCTTTCGGCCCTTCGTGCATTCGCTCGCCGATCGCTATGCGCTCGCCGGCTTCGTGCGCAATGATTCGCAAGGCGTACTGATGGAGGTGGAAGGCGCGCGCGTCGATGATTTCGTCGCGGCGCTGAAACGCGAGCCGCCGCCGCTCGCGCGCATCGACACGTTGGAATGCGAGACGATCACGCCACTGCGCGACGCCAAATTCTCGATCGAGCCGAGCCACGACGGCAAGACACGGACGCGCATCACGCCCGACGCCGCCGTCTGCGACGACTGCCTGAATGATCTCTTCGATCCGAAGAGCCGTTTCTATCTCTACCCTTTCGTCAATTGCACCCATTGCGGCCCGCGCTACACGCTGACGCGGCGCCTGCCCTATGATCGCGCGCAAACCTCTATGGCGCCTTTCGCAATGTGCGACGATTGCGCGCGCGATTACGCCGATCCGACCAACAGGCGCTTTCACGCGCAGCCGATCGCCTGCCCGAAATGCGGTCCGCAACTCGCGTATCTGGGGCCGCATGATGCGAGCCTGAAGGCTCGCGGTCTAGGCGCCGCTATGGACCGCGAGCCTTCAGGCTCGCATCACGCCGCGCTCATCCAGCAAATCGTCGTAACTCTTCAGAGCGGCGGCATTGTCGCGCTGAAAGGGATCGGCGGCTTTCACCTCCTCTGCGACGCGCGCGATGAAACAGCCGTCGCCGAGCTGCGCCGCCGCAAGGGTCGCGACGCCAAGCCCTTCGCCATTATGGTCGCCGACACGGCTTCGGCGACTCGCGCCGGCCTGTTCAGCGAAGAAGAACTGCGCCTGCTGCAATCGCGCGCGCGGCCCATCGTCATCGTCGAGAAGCGCGAAGACTTCGCGCCTTCCGTCGCCCCCGGACTCTCACGCATCGGCGTCATTCTGCCCTATGCGCCGCTGCATCATCTGCTGTTTCACGCCGCCACGGATCTGGCGCTCGTCGCCACCAGCGCCAATCCGAGCGGCGAGCCGCTGATCGTCGATGACGAAGAGGCGCGCGAGAAGCTCGCCTCCATCGCCGATCTCATCGTCGGCCATGATCGCGCCATTGTCGCGCGCGCCGACGACAGCGTCGCCGCCATCATCGCCGGCGCGCCCGCGCTTCTGCGCCGCGCGCGCGGCTTTGTTCCCGAGCCCATCGCTCTCGCGAATGACGGCCCCGACATTCTGGCGCTCGGCGCGCATCTCAAATCCACCATCACCGTCACGCGCGGACGCGAGGCTTTCGTCTCGACGCATATCGGCTCGCTCGACGATCGCGCGACGATCGATTTCTATCGCGAGACCATCGCGCGCATGCTCGATATTCTCGATGTGAAGCCCGAGCGCGTCGCCTGCGATCTCCACCCCGATCTCGCCTCGACGCGCTACGCCGAAGAGACGGGGCTGCCCGTCATTCGCGTGCAGCATCACGCCGCACATATCGCCGCCATCGCCGCCGAGCATAAAATCGAAGGCCCGATCCTCGGCGCTGCGCTCGACGGCTATGGCTATGGCGACGACGGCGGCGCCTGGGGCGGCGAGCTTATGCTGGTCGATGAAGGCCATTGGCGCCGGCTCGGCCATATCGCGCCTCTGCCGCTGCCCGGCGGCGACCGCGCCGCGCGCGAGCCCTGGCGCATGGGCGTCGCCGCGCTCGCCGCGCAGGACCGCTGCGGCGATGTGTTCGATCGCTTTCCCGGCATGGAGCTCGCCGGCAAGGTGGCGATGCTGGCGAGCGCGCCGAATGTCGCTCGAACGACGAGCCTCGGCCGCATGTTCGACGCCGCCGCGGCGCTGCTCGGCGTGCGGCTCGTGCAGCAATATGAGGGACAGGCGGCGATGGAGCTGGAGGCGCTGTGCCAAAGCCCGCGCGCGCTGGCCAATGGCTACAGCATCGAGAATGACATTCTCGATCTGACCAAGCTCTTCGCCGCGCTGCTGAAGCCGGGCCTCTCCGCCTCGCAAGGCGCCGAGCTGTTTCATGGAACGCTGATCGAAGCGCTCGCGCAATGGCTTCGCGCGGCGGCGCAGGCGCGCGGCCAAACGCGCGTCGCTCTCGGCGGCGGCTGCATGATGAACAAAATTCTCGCGGAGGGCCTCGTCTCGCGCCTTCGCGATTTTGGAATAGAAGCGCTGCTCGCGCGCGCGGCGCCGACGAATGACGGCGGACTCTCGCTCGGCCAAGCCCATATTGCGCGAATGAGAAAGGTCTAACGAGATGTGCCTCGCCATTCCCGCTCGCGTTGAGGAGCTGCTGCCCGATGATATGGCGCGCGTCAGCGTCGATGGCGTCGGCAAGCTGGTGTCCGTCGCGCTCGTCGATGGCCTCGCGATCGGCGATTATGTCGTGCTGCATGTCGGTTATGCGCTCGCCAAGATCGATGAGGAAGAGGCGATGGCGACGCTCGCTCTGCTGCGCGAGGCCGCGGCGCTGGGAGACGCACAATGAAGCATGTCGACGAATATCGCGACGGCGATCTCGCCCGCGCCATAGCGCAGCGCATCGCTGCAGAAGCGCAGAGCGATCGGCAATATCGCTTCATGGAGTTTTGCGGCGGCCATACGCATGCGATCTCGCGCTATGGCATTGAGGATCTGCTGCCCGAGAATATTCGCCTCATTCACGGCCCCGGCTGCCCCGTCTGCGTGCTGCCGATGGGCCGCATAGACGACGCCATTCGCCTCGCCGCACGCGAGGAGGTCACGCTCTGCACCTATGCCGATCTGATGCGCGTGCCCGCCTCCGGCGGCTCCAGCCTGATGAAGGCCAAGGCCGACGGCGCCGATATTCGCATGGTCTATTCGACGCTCGACGCCATCGCCATCGCCGAGAAGGAGCCGCAGCGCCAGGTCGTGTTCTTCGCCATAGGCTTCGAGACGACCACGCCGCCGACCGCGCTCGCCATTCGCCTCGCGCAGAAGAAGGGCCTGACGAATTTCTCGATCTTCTGCAATCATGTGCTGACGCCGGCGGCGATGCAGGCCATTCTCGACACCGATGATGGCGTCGAGATCGAAGGCTTCGTCGGCCCCGCGCATGTCTCCACCGTCATCGGCTCCGCGCCCTATCGGCGCTTTTCGACCGATTATCGCAAGCCTGTCGTCATCGCCGGCTTCGAGCCGCTGGATGTGCTGCAGGCGATCTTGATGCTGGTGAGACAGATCAACGAGGGTCGCTGCGAGATCGAGAATCAATATCGCCGCGCCGTGACGGAGAGCGGCAACGCCAAAGCCATCGACGAAGTCGCGGAGATTTTCGAGCTGCGCGAAGCCTTCGAATGGCGCGGGCTCGGCGAGATTCCGCACAGCGCGCTGAAGCTGCGCGAAGCTTACGCCGAATTTGACGCGGAGCGCCGCTTCCCTGTGGCGACCAAGCCGGCGCGCGATAATCCGGCCTGCGAATGCGGCGCGATTCTGCGCGGACAAAAGCGCCCGCAGGACTGCAAGCTGTTCGGCGTCGCCTGCACGCCGGAGACGCCCATGGGCTCCTGCATGGTCTCCTCGGAAGGCTCTTGCGCGGCCTATTGGGCTTATGGAAGATTCCGGCAATATCAAAACGAAACGCGGAAAGCGTCATGAACAAGCACGAGCCGGCAGGCCGCAAGCTCGATCTCCGCAATGGCCGCGTGGAGCTTTCGCATGGCTCCGGCGGACGCGCCATGGCGCGGCTGATCGGCGAGATTTTTCACGCCGCCTTCGACAATGAATGGCTCGCCGCCGGGAATGACCAGGCGGCCTTCGACATTCCCGCCGGACGCATGGCAATGACCACGGACGGATATGTCGTCTCGCCCTTGTTCTTCCCCGGCGGCGATATCGGCAAGCTCGCCGTGCATGGCACGATCAACGACATCGCCATGGCCGGCGCGCGGCCGCTGCATATGTCGGCGAGCTTCATCATAGAGGAAGGCTTTCCGCTCGCCGAGCTGAAGCTGATTGCGCAGAGCATGGGCGAAGCCTCGCGCGCGGCCGGCGTCGCCATCGTCACCGGCGACACCAAAGTGGTGGAGCGCGGCAAGGCGGATGGCGTCTTCATCTCGACGAGCTGCGTCGGGATCATTCCGGCCGGGCTCACGCTGTCCGGCGACAAGGCGCGGCCGGGCGATGTCGTGCTGCTCTCCGGCTCCATCGGCGATCATGGCGTCGCGGTGATGTCGAAGCGCGAGAATCTCTCCTTCGATACAGAGGTGCTGTCCGACACGGCGGCGCTGCACGAGCTCGTCGCCGCTATGGTGGAGACGGCGGGCGGCGCCATTCGCCTGATGCGCGATCCGACGCGCGGCGGCGTGGCGGCGACGCTCAATGAGATCGCGCATCAATCGCGCGTCGGCGTGCGCATCGACGAGAAAGCCATTCCCATCGCGCCGCAGGTGGCCGCCGCCTGTGAGCTGCTGGGGCTCGATCCTCTGCATGTCGCCAATGAGGGCAAGCTCCTCGCAGTGGTTGCGCGCGAGGCCGCCGATGCGCTGCTCGCCACGATGCGCGCGCATCCGCTCGGCGTGCAGGCGGCGCACATCGGCGAGATCGTCGCCGATGTGCATTGCTTCGTGCAGATGACGACCGCCTTCGGCGGCGGCCGTATCATCGACTGGCTCTCCGGCGAGCAATTGCCGCGCATCTGCTAGAGTCCTTTTGTTTTGAGGCGAGGCGTCGAGATGAACAAGCGCGAGGACAGCCGCGAGATGGAGAGCGAGGCGACGCCGATCTCCCGCGGCGCCACTGTGCTCATCGTCGATGATGAGAAGCGTTCGCTCGAATCGCTGCGCCGCGTGCTCGGCGGCGCGTTTCAGATCGTCTGCGCCAGCAGCGCCGCCGAGGCGGAGGCCGTGCTCGCCGGCGATCTGGTGCAGGTGATCCTCTGCGACCAGCGCATGCCGGGCGAGAGCGGCGTCGAATTTTTGACGCGCGTGCGCGAGCATTGGCCGGAGCCGGTGCGCATGATCATCTCCGGCTATACGGATGCGGAAGACATTATCGCCGGCGTGAATGAGGCCGGCATTTTTCAATATGTCACCAAGCCCTGGGATCCCGACAAGCTCATCCAATCGGTGCGTGAGGCCGCGCAGCTCTATGCGGCGCAGAAGGATGGCGGCGCCGCGCCGCCGCTCGAGGCCAAGCCCTCGCATGAGCGATTGCAGCGGCTCGCCAGCGACAGGCGCCGCGCGGAACGGCGCATGTTCGAGTTCGGCCGCATCGTCCATGCGCCGGAAAGCCCGATGCGCCAGACGCTCGCGCTAGCGCGGCGCGCGGCGGAATACGATATTTCCGTGCTCATCACTGGCGCCTCGGGCACGGGCAAGGAGCTGCTGGCGCGCGCCATTCATCACGGCTCGGCGCGCGGCGAGAAGAGTTTCGTCGTCGAAAATTGCGGCGCGCTGCCGGATGAACTGCTCGAGAGCGAATTGTTCGGCTGCAAGAAGGGCGCATTCACCGGCGCCTATCAGGATCGCGTCGGCCTGTTCGAGGTCGCCGATGGCGGCTCGATTTTTCTCGACGAGATCGGCGACACATCGCCTTCCTTTCAGGTGAAGCTGCTGCGCGTGCTGCAGGAGGGCGAGATTCGGCCGCTCGGGGCACAGCGCCCGCGCCGCGTCGATGTGCGCGTCATCGCCGCCACCAATCGCAATATCGTCGCCGATGTGGAGGCTGGACGCTTTCGCCGCGACCTCTATTATCGTCTCGCCGCTTTTCCCATCCATCTGCCGCCGCTCGTCGAGCGACGCTGCGACATCGCCATCATCGCCGCGCGCATACTCGTCGCCGTGAACCAGACCTTCAATCGGCGCGTGCCGGGCTTCGAGCCGGAAACGCTGCGGCTGTTGGAGCTCTATGGCTGGCCCGGCAATGTGCGCGAGCTGCACAATGAGATTCAGCGCATGGTGGCGCTGAGCGACGGCGACGCCAATCTGCCTCCAGGCCTGCTGTCGCCTTGCATCGCCGATCATCGCGCGACGACCGCATGCGACGACCAGCAGCGCTTCACGCTGAAGGAGCGCGTCGAGATGCTGGAATGCGCGTTGATCAAGGAATCGCTGGAGCGCAACGGACGCAACATCAGCCATGTGGCCGACGAGCTCGGACTGTCGCGCGTCGGCCTGCGCAGCAAGATCGCCCGCTATGACATCTCCCGCGTCGTCGATGACGAAAGCTGACGTCAAATCCTACGCCAAGCATGGCGATCTCATCGCGCTCGTCGCGGGCAAGGAGGAGATTGCGCTGTCGGAAGGCGGCGAGTCCGTCTGGCTCGAGGTCATCAAGAAGATGGACGAGGTCTATGCGGACCTCATCGGCTATGAGGCCGATCTCGAGCGCAAGAATGGCGAGCTGGAAGCGGCGCGCAATTTCATTCAGAGCGTCATCGCCTCCGTCTCCGACGTGCTGATCGTCTGCGACGAGCGCGGCGCGATTCTGCAGGTCAATCCCGCTTTCGAGGCGCTCTCCGGACACGGCGAGGCGGAGCTGAAAGGCGCCTCGGTCGCGGCGCTGTTCGTCGCGGAGGACGAGGCGCGCGCCGCCGCCATCGTCGCCGGCCAGGCGCGCGATCCGACCAGCGTCGAATTGCGCTTTCGCACGAGCAACGGCCCTTCCGATCTCATGGCGATCAATTGCTCGCCGCTGTTCGACTCGGATGGGCGCAGAGCCGGCGCGGTCTTCACTGGCCGGCCGATCGGCGAATTGCGCCGCGCCTATGAGGCGCTGCATCGCGCCCATGTCGATCTGCAGCAGGCGCAATCGCGCCTCGTCGAGCAGGAGAAGATGGCGAGCCTCGGCCGGCTCGTCGCCGGCGTCGCGCATGAGCTCAATAATCCGATCAGCTTCGTCTATGGCAATATTCATACGCTCGACCGCTATCGCAAGGGGATCGCCGCCTATCTCGAGGCGATCCATGCGGGCGCGAGCGCGAAGGAGCGCGAGAAGCTGCGACGCGCGAGCGGCATAGACGCCATTCTCGCCGATCTCGAGCCGCTGATCGACGGCACGCTGGAGGGCGCTGTGCGCATCAGCGAGATCGTCAAGAATTTGCGCCGCCTCTCCTTCAGCACCAAGGCGCCGCGCGAGGCGGTGTCATTGTCGAAAGTGGTGGAGACCGCCGCGCAATGGGCCTCGCGCAGCAAGAAGGCGAAAGCGCGCATCGTCGCCGATCTCGAGCCGGAGCTCTACGCCTCGGGACAGAGCGGACAGATTCATTCCGTGCTGGTCAATCTCATCGACAATGCGCTCGACGCGGTGCGCGAGGCGGAGCGGCCGATCGTCTCCATCACCGCGCGCGGCGAAGACGATTGTGCGATCGTGATCGTCGAGGACAATGGCAAGGGCGTGCCGGAGGCGCTGCGCAGCCGCATCTTCGAGCCTTTCTTCACCACAAAGGCGGTCGGCGAAGGCACGGGGCTCGGCCTATGGATCAGCTATTCCATCGCCCATGAGCATGGCGGCTCTATCGAATACGACACATCGCCCAAAGGCGGCGCGCGTTTCACGCTGCGGCTGCCGCGCGCGACGGAAGCCGAGACGCGCGAGTTGCGAACCTGAAGACCCGCGGCCCGAGTGGGGCGGAAGGCCGCGAGTCTTCGGCTCCGCATATGTCGTCTCCTCAGGAGGCGACAACGCGAATTTTAGTCTCGGCGTGCGCGTGATGCGCGTCCTCGAGATCGACAGCGCTCGCTTCGCGCGTTTTCGAGTGATCGGCGGCGAGCACGAGATAGACCGCCGGCAGCACGAAGAGCGTGAACAATGTGCCGATCGACAGGCCAGAGGCGATGACGAGGCCCATATTGTAACGCGAGGCCGCGCCGGCGCCGCTCGCCATGATGAGCGGCAGAACGCCGAGCACCATCGCCGCCGTCGTCATGAGGATCGGCCGCAGGCGGATCGACGTCGCTTCTATGATCGCGTCATATTTCGACTTGCCGAGATGCTGCTGCTCATTGGCGAATTCGACGATGAGAATGCCGTGCTTGCTGATGAGGCCCATCAGCGTGACGAGGCCCACCTGCGTGTAGATGTTGATGCTCGCGCCGCCGAAGCCCAGCATGATGAAGACGAGCGCGCCGGCGATCGACATGGGCACGGAGACGAGAATGATGAGCGGATCGCGGAAGCTCTCGAACTGCGCCGCGAGCGCCAGGAAGATGATGATGAGCGCGAAGCCGAAGGTCCCGGCAAAGCCGCTCGACTCCTGCACGAATTGCCGTGAGGAGCCGGCATAGTCGATCGTGTAGGACGGCGGCAGCGTTTTTGCGGCGACTTCCTTCAACGTCTCCAGCGCCTCGCCGGCGATGACGCCGGGAGCGGCGACGCCGGAAATGGTGAAGGAGTTGATCTGCTGGAAGTGATTGAGCGACTCCGGCACGACCATGGTCTGGAACTTCGCCACCGTCGACAGCGGCACGGAGGAGCCGTCCGCGGTCTTGATGTAATAGTTCAAGATCTGATCGGGATTGAGCCGGAACTGTTGCGCCATCTGCGGGATGACCTTGTACGAGCGCCCGTCCAATCCGAAATATTGCGTGTAGCCGCCGCTCAATCCGGTCGTGAGCGCGCCGCCGACGTCGAGCATCCGCAAGCCGAGCTGCGCCGTCTTCTCGCGATCGATGACGAGCGACATCTGCGGCTGGTCGATCTTCAGATCGGTGTCGAGGAACATGAACTTGCCCGTCGCCAGCGCCTTGGAGAGGAAGTCGCGCGAGATATCGTTCATCTTGTCGAATGTGTCGGTGCTCTGCACGACGAATTGAATCGGCAGACCATTGGAGCCCGGCAGCGGCTGCGGCTGGAAGGTGACGAGACGCTGGCCCGGAACGGAGCGCGCGAGCTCCTGCTGCAGCGTCTGCTGCATCTGCTCGGCGGTGATCTTGCGCTTGTCCGGCGGCGTGAGAACGAGGCCGCCGAAGATGAGGCCAGGCGTGACGATCTGGAACGAGCTGGTCATCTCCGGATGCTTGGCGAAGGTCTTGTAGACCTGATCGCCATAGAAGAGCTTCTGCTGCAATGTGGCGTTGGGCGCAGAGGTGGATTGCGCGAAGACGACGCCTTGATCCTCATTGGGCGCGAGCTCGTTCTTCGAATTCGAATAGAGCCAAAAGATGCTCGCGAGCACAATGCCGCCGAAAGCGAGCGTCACCGGCACGAAATGCAGGGAACGCGCCAGCAGATGCTGATAGCGATCCTTGACCCAATCCATCTTGGCGTCGATGAATTCGATGATGCGCGTTTCCAGCGTCTCCTCGCCGCGATGCGGCGCTTTCAACACCAGCGCGCAGCTCACCGGCGACAGCGTCAGCGCGATGACGGCGGAGACCGTCACGGCTCCCGCCAGAGTGAAGGCGAATTCGACGAAGAGCGCGCCGGTAAGGCCGCCCTGAAAGCCGATCGGCACATAGACGGCGATCAGCACGATGGTCATCGCGATGATCGGACCGGCGAGCTCGCGCGCCGCCTGGAAGGCCGCGTCGAAAGGCTTCATGCCGTCGGCGAGATGGCGATTGACGTTTTCGACGACGATGATCGCGTCGTCGACGACGAGGCCGATCGCCAGAACCAGCGCCAGCAGGGTGAGCAGATTGATCGAGAAGCCGAGCGCCAGCAGAATGGTGAATGTGCCGATGAGCGACAGCGGAATGGCGACGATCGGTATGACCACCGAGCGCCAGGAGCCGAGGAACATGAACACGACGCCGGTGACGATGAGTATCGCCTCGATCAGCGTGTGAATCACCTCGTCGATGGAGCTGTTCACGAAGTCGGTCGTGTCATAGACGATATCGCTGTTGAGACCCTGCGGCAGCGATTTCAAAATGTCGGGATAGGCTTCTTTCACGCCTTTGACGACATCGAGAAGATTGGCGTTGGGCGCGACGAGAATGCCAATATACACCGCCTGCTTGCCATTGAAGGCCACGGCGGATTCGTAATCCTCCGAGCCGAGCGTGACATTGGCGACGTCCCGCAGCTTCACATTGGCGCCGTTCACCTGCTTGACGACGAGATTGCGGAACTCCTCGAGCGAATGCAGCGAGGTGGCCGCGGTGAGCGTGACCTGCACCATCTCGCCCTTGGTCGAGCCGAGGCCGGCGATATAGTCATTGCCCTGCAGCGAGGCGGAGAGCTCGCTGGCGGTGAGGCCATAGGCGGCGAGCTTGACCGGATCGAGCCATGCTCTCAGCGCGAAGGTCTTGCCGCCGATGAGCTCCGCCGTCTGCACGCCCGGCACGGATTGCAGGCGCGGCTGCACGACGCGGATCAGATAATCGGTGACCTGGCTCGATGTCAGAATATCGCTATTGAAGCCGATATACATGGCGTCGGTGGTCTGGCCGATCTTCACCGTGATGACCGGCCGCTGCACAGCGGACGGCAGCTGATTGAGCACCGAGTCGATCTTGGTGCTGATCTCGGTCAGCGCCTTGCCGGAATCATAGTTGAGCCGCAGATTGGCGGTGATGGTGCTGGTGCCGACCTGGCTCGTCGAGGTGAGATAATCGATGCCGTTCGCCTGCGCGATGGCGTTCTCGAGCGGCGTGGTGACGAAGCCGGCGACGGTCGCCGGATCAGCGCCGAAATAGGAGGTCGTCACCGTCACGACGGCGTTTTGCGTGCGCGGATATTGTAGCGTCGGCAAGGTGAAGAGCGAGCGCAGGCCCAGCACCAGGATCAAGAGGCTCACCACGGAGGCGAGCACCGGGCGACGCACGAAAATGTCGGTGAAACGCATGTTCGTCGTCTCCGTTCACTGATCCACGGGCTTGGGATTGGGATCGACCGGCGGCTGCTGCGTGTCGGAAATATTCAGCGGCGAACCGTTTCTCAGCTTCACCTGTCCGGCGGTGACGACGGTCGCCCCCTCCGTCACGCCCTCCAGCACGGCGACCTCGTCGCCGCGCGTCGCGCCGAGGCGCACAAAGGTCTGATGCGCCGAAAGGCCTGCGCCTTTTTCATCCGGCTTCTGCACGAGAAACACGGAATTGCCGAAAGGCGCATAGACGATCGCCGTCTGCGGCAGGGTGATGAGGCGCTCGGGCTTGCCGGTCGCAATGTCGATCTGCGCGAACATGCCGGGCTTCAGCTCGAGAGCGGAATTGGCGAGGCTGGCGCGCACCTGCACATTGCGGCTCGCCTGATCCACCTTGGAGTTGATCGCGACGATCTTGCCGGTGAATTTCTTATTCGGAAACGCATCGACGCCGGCGTCGATCGATTGGCCGACCTCTATGCCGTTCAGAGCCTGCTGCGGCAAAGTGAAGTCGAGATAGATGGGATCGAGCGCCTGCAGCGTCACGATGACAGAGCCGGCGCCGATATATTGGCCGAGATCGACCGCGCGAATGCCGAGCCGCCCGGCGAAGGGCGCGCGCAATGTCTTTTGCGCGATCACCGCCTCCTGCTGCGCGACTTCCGCCTCGGCGCTTTTGAGATTGGCGAGATCGGTGTCGACCGTCGCCTGGCTCGCGGCGTGAATCTTCAGCTGCGCCTGATCGCGCCGCAGATTTATGCCGGCGAGCTCTGCGGCCGCCTTTTGCGAGGCGAGCTTGGCGAGATCGGTGTCCTTGCGCAATTCCAGCAGCAGCTGGCCCGCCTCCACTTGCTGGCCGGATTGAAAGTGGATCTTCTCGACGATGCCGGAGGCCTCCAGCGAGAGATCGGCGCCGTTCACCGCGCGAAACGTGCCGACTGCAGTGAGCTTGGGCCGCCATTCCTGATAGCCCGCGGTCGTGACCGAGACGGTCTGCGGCGGGTTGGCCATGGAGGCGAGAAAGCCCTTGATCATCGTGTTGCGAAACACGTTGAAGCCATAGAGTCCGCCGAAGACGAGCGCGACGATCGCGAGCATGATCGCCATCGGCTTCGCCATGGGTCCGAAACGATCCTGCAGCAAGGTTCTAGCGACCATCTCGAGCTTCCTCCGCCTGGGCTCTGATCGCCGCGGCGATCGGCGATGTAGCGATAATATCCGTGGGTTTGGCCTGCGAGGCCGGCGTCTCGTCGATGCGGTTCCACCAGCCGCCGCCGAGCGATTGCAACAGCGCCGCCGTATCGGCGAAGCGCGCCGCCTGCGCCTTCACGCGGTTGAGCCGCGCGGTGAGCAGAGTCTGCTCGGCGTTGAGCACGATCGAATAGGTCGTCGAGCCGGCGCGATATTGCGCGCGCGCGATCTCGAGGCTTTCCGCTGCGGCTTTTTCCGCCGCCACTTGCGCACGCAGCGTGCCGGCGTCGTATTTCACCGCCTGCAGAGAATCGGCGACATTTTGGAAAGCGGAGATGACGGTGGAGCGATATTGCGCCTCCGACTGCTCGAAGGCCGCGACCTTGGCCTCGCGCGTGTGGAACAGCGAGCCGGCGTCGAAGGCCTTCGCCGAGGCCTGGGCGGCGAGCGTGTAGACCATTGTCTGCGGCGTGAACAAAGTGGTGAAATTCGTCGCCTGCGCGCCGCCCGTCGCGGTGAGCGAGAATTGCGGGAGCATGTTCGCCGTGGCGACGCCGATCTCCGCGCTGGCCTGATGCAGCTGATTCTCCGATGCGAGAATATCCGGCCGCTGGCGCACCAGAGTCGACGGCAGGCTGACCGGCAATTCGCCGGGCAGGCGCAGGCCGGAGAGATCGACCGCCTCGCCTTTGTCGGCGTTGGGGAAGCGGCCGAGATAGGCCATCAGCAGATTGCGGTTCTGCGCGCGCGCTTTTTCCAGCGGCGGCAGAGTGGCCTGCGCCTGCGCGAGCTGCGCGCGCTCGGACAGCACATCCGCCTGGCTGACGGCGCCGAGCTCGAAGCGCTTCTCGAGCAGATCGAGCTGCGTGCGATAGGCGGCGATGAGATCGCGCGTCACCTTGATCTGCGAGGCGTAGGAGGCGTCGGCGATGGCCGCGGTGACGACATTGGCGGTGAGCGCGAGATAGGTCGCCTCGAGCTGGAAGCGCTTCTGCTCGGCGGCGGCCGTGTCGCTCTCCAGCGTGCGCCAGGACTTGCCGAACACATCCGGCGCGAAGGACACCGACACATTTGCGTTGTGCAAGCCATAGACGAAGGTCGAGCTGGAGCTGGACGAGGAGGACGAAGACGATGATGACGACGAGCTAGAGGAAGTGAGGCCGGAATATTGCGCCGTCGTCGACTGCTGGCGCTGATAGCTGTCGCCGAGCGTCGCCTGCGGCAGGAAGGTCGCCGAATTGGCCTCTATCGTCTCGCGCGCCTGCCGCAGCGCCGCCTCGGCCGCCATTATGTCCGGGTGGTTCGCCACCGCCTCGGCGACAAGCGCGGAAATCTGCTTGGATCGGAACAGCTTCCACCATTCGCCGGGCACATCGCGGCCATGGGCGAAGCGCTGCGAGGCGCCGCCGGCGGCCGCCGCGGATTCGGTGGAAGCGCCAATCTTGCCATAGCCAGCGCTCGCCGGAGCGGGAGGCGGAACAAAATCAGGCCCGACCGCACATGCGGACAGCGTCAGCGCTGCGAAAGCAGCGGCGCTGCGAGCGGCGGCGGGCGGGATTCCCACATGAGGCGCGGTTTTCGCTTGTCGGAAGCGGCGTCGCGAAAATTTCGGCATGACCCTCTCGAAAACTGAACCGTTCAGTTTTAATATTAATGCAGAGCCCGCATGTCAATGCTAAAACTGAACGGTTCAGTTTTTCCCGGGGATGGAAAAGCAACGCAAAGGCTGAGACAAGGCCTGCGTGGGACTGCTGCGGGAGGAGGGACAGAATGACGGGGTTGGACCTGAGCATATGACCGAGGAAGCGGAGGCGACCGCGACGGAGCCGGCCACAGACCATGTGCCGAATCGCAAGGAGTGTCAGATCCTCTCGGCGGCTCGGACTCAATTTCTGGAGCAGGGCTTCGCCGAGACGTCCATGGACGGAATCGCGCGCGCGGCGGGCGTGTCGAAAGCGACGCTCTACGCCTATTTCCCCAGCAAGGAAGCGCTGTTTCGCAATCTCATCGAGATCGAATGCAGCCAAAAATGCGTCGATGTCCCCAAGCCCGATTTCGACCTCGGCGCCGAGCAGGCGCTACGCGAGCTCTGCGCGCATTTCGTCGCCCGCTTCCTGACCCGGGAATGGGCCGCTTTTTTCAAGGCGGTGTCGAGCGAGCGCTGGCGCTACCCCGAGCTCTGCCATCTCTATTTCAACAGCGGCAAGCAGAATGTCCTCGATCTCGTCTCCGGCTATCTCGACGAGGCGAAGGCGAAAGGCCTGCTCGCCTTCGACGACGCGCAGATGGCGGCGGAGCAATTGCTGCATCTCACCGTCTCCGATTTGCCCATGCGCGTGGCGCTGGGATTGGAGCTGCGCAGCGAGGCGGAATATGAGCGGGTGATGGAGTCCGGCCTCGCCGTGTTCTTGAAGGCCTATGCGCCTTAGCGCTTCCGCCTCTCCCGCTTTCGCGGGAGAGGGGAGAATTTGGCGCGACGCGCGTCGCCACGCATCGATCGGACGATTCCGTCCGATCGGAAAGCGCTCTAATGCGCAGGTCCCATCGCGCGGCGGCAGGCGCTCTCGCATTCCTTGCACACATCCGCGCAGATGCGACAATGCTCGTGATGCTTGGCGTGGCGTCGACACTCCTTCTCGCAGGCGCGACACATATCGACGCAGGCCTGTAGAACGGAGCGCATCGCCGTCTCATCCGTCGCGCTGCGTCGCGACGCGATGGCGCCCGCCGCGAGGCATATGTCCGCGCAATCCTGATCGAGCCTTATGCAGCGACGAAGATCGGCGACATTCTCCTCGGTGAGGCAGGCGTCGGCGCAAACGGCGCAGGCCTGCGCGCAATCGAAGCAGGCTTCGACGCAGCCGACGAGCGCGGCGTCGGCGCGGCCGCGCATTTGCGGATGGCTGGCGATGATGGCTTCCACATGCATGAGTCGTCCCTCCTTGAGATTTGCTTCAGGATTTGGCCGCGTGCTCCGGCTTGCCCTTGCGTTTGGTGGCGGCGAATTCCTCGAGCTGCTTCTCGGTCATGGAGTCGAGCATCGAGCGCGAGGCTCCTTTGAGCTCGCTCTTTGGAATCTCGCCGCGCTTAGCCGCCAGCGCAGCGCCGGCGGCCATTTGCTGAGCCTTTGATTTGGCGGGCATGGGCTCCTCCCCTTCGACGTCTCGCGCCGCGGGAAGGCGACGCGGGGCGGAGGATAACCCCTTCGCGCCGGAGAGGTTCCTTCAGCCGCGCCGCGGCATGCTCCAGCGCGGCGCTCGGCCGCCGCTCGCGAGATAGACGCCGATGGACACGCAGAGCAGCGCGATCTGCTCTATCGGCGAAGGGATTTCGCCGAGCATCGGAACGGCGATCAGCGCCGCCATGGGCGGCACCAGAGCCGAAAAGGCAGCGCCCGCCGAAGCGCCGAGCAGCTCTATGCCTTTGCCGAAGAGAAACAGCGCCACGATCGACACCATGACGCCTTGGAACAAGGTCTGAATCACAATGTCGCGCAGCGGCGCGTCCATTCCATGCAAGCCGTGAAAGGCGAGATAGAGCGGCCCATAGAGAATGAGCGAGCCTGTCGAGACCAGCGCCGCGGCATGCAGCGAATCGAGGCCCGACGCGCGCAGCACGATCGCATAGCCCGCCCAGACGAAAGCCGCGCTCAAAAGCAGAATATGCCCGATCTGCGTCTCGCCGAATGACAATGCGCCCGGCCCCGCAATGGCCGCGCCGCCCAGAGCGATGAGCGCATAGCCGATGAGGCGGCTCGCGGTGAAGCGTTCCCGCGTGAGTAGAAACGACAGCAGCGCGACGAAGAGCGGCATGGAGCCCGGCAGCAGCGCGCCCGCATGAGCGACCGGCGCGAGCCTGAGCCCGCTGGCGGCGACGAGAACATAAGGCGCGCCGGCGCTGCAGACGAGAATGAGGAGACGCAAAGGGCCGAGCCGCTCGAGCGCGAGCCCTTTGCGCAGCACGATGGGAAACAGCAGCACGCCGGCGGCGCCGAAGCGCAGCATTGTGAGATCATAGACCGAGAGCGTCGTCGTCACGCCGAGCCGCGTGACGACGAGCCAGGTCGCCCAAATGGTGACGGCGGAAACGCCGAAAATCGCGCCCGTGGCGTACCGCGCCGTCTGCGGAGCGCTTTCGGCGACACCATCGCTCATCGGATTCTCTCCCCTTCGAAGCTGCGCCGCACTCATAATCGAGCGGAGCCGAAAGCGCGAGCCTCTCCTTTTCGCCATATTTTCGTCGCGGCCCCGTTTGACCTCGCTCATCGCTGCGCCATCTCACGCCAATGTCTTCCTATCTTCCCATAGGCGAGCTGTTCCTGCTCGGCTTCCGCACGCCGCATGTCCCGCCTTGGATGCGCGATTTCGCGCGCGACTATGGGCTCGGCGGCGTCATCCTCTTCGATTACGACTGCACGGATCGCAAATATGAGCGCAACATCTTCTCACCCGCGCAGGTGAAGGCGCTCTGCGAAGAGATTCACGCGCTGCCGACGCGGCCGCTGATCTTCATCGATCAGGAGGGCGGCAAAGTGCGGCGGCTGAAGGAGGAGCGCGGCTTCGCGCCGCTGCCGAGCGCGCGCCAATTCGGCCGGCTGACAAAACAGGAGCGGCTCGACGCGCTGCGTCCCGCCTATGCGGAAATGCGCGATCTCGGCATTGACGCCGATCTCGCCCCCGTCGTCGATCTCGACATAAATCCCGACAGTCCCGACATCGGCTCGGCGCAACGCAGCTTCTCCGCCGATCCACGCATCGTGGAGGATTGCGTCGCAGCGCTGGTCGAGGTCGCGCGCGCGACCGGGCTGAAACTGTGCCTGAAGCATTTTCCCGGCACGGGCGGCGCCAAGGTCAATCCGCACGATCATGTGATGGATCTCTCCGATTGCATCACCGACACGCAAGTGAAAATCTTCGAGACGCTGGCGCCGCGCATTCCCATGGTTCTGTTCAGCCATGGCGTGGTGAATCAGTGGGAGAAGGACACGCCCTGCTGTCTCTCTTCCGTCGCCATTCGTAAATTGCGGCAATGGGCGCCGCAGACTGTGGTCGTGACCGACGATCTGCAGATGCAGGGCGTGCAAAAGCTGATGACGACGGAGGAGGCCGCGCTGCGCGCCTTGCGCGCCGGCGCGGATTTCATCCTCATCGGCAATAATATGAAGGACGAGCAGGACGAATCGGCGCGCTATGCGCAGAAGCTTCTCGACGCCTGCGAGACGGATGCGTCTCTGCGCGCCAATGCTCAGGCCGCGATCGAGCGCATCCGGCGCCTCAAGGCGTGAAGCGCGCGCCTCACCATTCCTCGGCGGAGCGCTCGCCGGCGACCCAGGTCGAAACGATGCGAAGGCTCTGCGGATCGAAGGCCGTCATATCGGCGCGATAGCCGGCGACGAGCCGGCCGAGCCTTTTGCCGAGCCCCAGGAAATTCGCCGGATTGGCGGAAGCGAGGACGAGCGCGCGCTCGAGCGGAAGATCGAGCAGCGCGACGCAATTGCGCACCGCGCTCGCCATATCCAGCGAAGCGCCGGCGAGCGTGCCCTCCGCCGTCACGCAGCGTCCATCCTCTACGAGAATCTCCCTGCCCTGTAAGGCGAATCCGCGTCCGTCGCCGCCGACGGGCGGCATTGCGTCGGTGACGAGCATGGGATGGCCGAGGCCGGCGCGCAGAGCGAGGCGTAAAATCGCCGGATCGACATGCTCGCCATCGACGATGAGCCCGTAAGAGGCGGAGGAAGATTCGAGCGCCGCCGCGATCGGCCCCGGCTCGCGGTTCGCGAGCGGACGCATTGCGTTGAAGAGATGGGTGAAGCCGGTCAGTCCTTCCGCCATCGCCGCGCGCGTCTGCGCGTAATTCGCCATGGAATGGCCGAGCGCAATTTTGCAGCCGGCGGCGACGAGCTCGGTGATGAAGCCCGGCGGCGCCTCCTCCGGCGCGAGGGTGACGAGCGACACGCCGCCCGGCGGCGGCGCGAGCATCTCGATATGATGCGGCGATGGCGCGCGACGGAGATCGGCGCGATGCACGCCGAGCCGCTCCGGCGAGATGAACGGGCCTTCGAAATGCACGCCGAGCACGCCGGGCGCATGTGGGAGAATGTCGGTCACGGCGCGCTTGGCCGCGATCATCTTCTCATCCGTGTCGGTGATGAGAGTCGGCAGCAGCGAGGTCGTGCCGAATTTGCGATGCGCCCGAAGGATCGTCGCGATCGCCTCCGGCGTCGGCGAATCGTTGAACAGAACATCGCCGCCGCCATTCACCTGAATATCGATGAAGCCCGGCGCGAGCCAGACGCCTTTCGGCAGCTCGAGCACATCGGCGCCGCGCGGAATCTCGCGACGCAAAATGAGCGAGACGATGTTCTCGCCCTCTATCACCACCGCGCAGTCGCGATGCGCCGTTTCGCCGTCGAAGACGACGTCGGCGGCGATCGTTCGGCGCGACTCCTCGCTCATCGCGTGCGCGTCACCTTTTGCAAATGGCGCGGGCGATCGACATCGACGCCGCGCGCCGCTGCGAGCCGCGCCGCCATGGCGTAAAAGCTCTGAATGAGGCAGATGGCGTCGGTCTCGGGATGATCGGATGCGATCGTCGGCAAGCGATTGCGCGTCTCATCCTCGCGATCCGTCGTGAACAGAGCCGCGCCTTTGCCGCGCAAATCCTCGGCCAGACGACGCATGCCGCTCGCCGCCTCATCGGTCGGCGTCAGCATCAGGATCGGATAGAGCGGCGAGACCAGCGACACCGGTCCATGCATGAATTCCGCGGAGCTGAACGCCTCCGCATGGAGATTGGCCGTCTCCTTCAGCTTCAGCGCCGCTTCGCGTGCTATGGCCAGCGTCGGCCCGCGTCCTATGGCGACGAGACTTTCCGCGCGCGAGAAGGCGTCCACCATTCGCGACCAATCGAGCTCGGCCGCGCGCGCGAGCCGCTCCGGCAGACGCGCGAGCGCGTCCTCGAGCGCGCGATCCTGAGACCAAAGCGCGACGAGACGCGCCAGCGCGGCGAGCGAGGCGATGAAGGTCTTCGTCGCCGGCACGGCGAATTCCGGTCCTGCGGCCATTGGCAGAACGAACTCGCATTGCGCGGCGAGCTCGCTCTCGACCTCATTGACGAGGCAAGCGGTGACGGCGCCGCTGCGGCGCGCGGCGGCGGCCTGCTCTATGAGATCATTGCTGCCGCCCGATTGCGAGATCGCGAGAAAGAATTGGCCGTCGAGCCGCAGCGCGCCGCCATAGACGCTGGTGATGTTCGGCGCGGCGGAGGCGACCGGCAGGCCGAGTCCACGCTCGATGAGATGCTTTGCGAATGTCGCCGCGTGAGCGGAGCTGCCGCGCGCGCAAGTGACGACGACGCGCGGATTTACATCGCGCAAGCGCGCGACGAGCGGCGCGAGGCGCGGGGCGATGAGCCCCTGTTGTCTTGCGACCGCATGCGGCGCCTCGCGCGCTTCGATCGCCATTTGATTGTCTTGCATGATCATCGGCGGCTCTGCTGCAGCTCTGTCACGCCCCCCGCCCGCGCCCCTTATGGCACGGGAGCGCGCTTCGAGCGAGCGCGAAATCCTTTGCGCGGCAGCGTCTTCGCTTGCGAATTCCACTGCGAAGGACGAACTGTTCCGTAAGGAGGCGTCACATGGAAACGGAACGTCCGAGCCCACGCTATTCATCGATCGACGCATGGGAGCCGAGCGAGATTCTCGACGCGATGATCGAAGGGCAATTCGCCGCTGTCGCCGCCGTGCGCGCGGCGCGTCCTGCGATGGAAGCGGCGGCGCTCGCGGTCGTGCGGCGCCTCGCGCGCGGCGGACGCATCGTCTATGTCGGCGCCGGAACATCGGGCCGGCTCGCGGTGCAGGACGGCGCCGAGCTGACGCCGACCTTCAGCTGGCCACAGGAGCGCCTGCTGCTGCTGATGGCGGGCGGCGACGACGCGCTGCTGAAAGCCGTGGAAGGCGCCGAGGACGAGACCGAACGCGGCGCCGAGCTGATGCGCCGCCATGCGATCGGCGAGGCCGATGTCGTCATCGCCGTCGCGGCGAGCGGCACGACGCCCTTCACCCTCGCCTGCCTGCGCGAGGCGGCGCGGCATGGCGCCTTGACGATCGGCGTCGCCAATAATCGCGACGCGCCGCTGCTCGCCGAAGCGGAGCATGAGATATTTCTCGACACGGGATCGGAAGCGATCGCAGGCTCGACGCGCATGAAGGCCGGCACGGCGCAGCGCGTCGCGCTGCTGATGCTGTCATCGCTGGTGATGATTCTGCAAGGCCGCGTCTATGAAGGGCTGATGGTCGATGTGCAGGCCTCCAACAAAAAGCTCGCGCGTCGCAGCGAGCGCATTCTGGCGCGGCTCACCGGACGCGAGAGCGCGGAGATAGGCGCGGCGCTGCGTCGCGCGGGCGGCAGCGTGAAGCTGGCCTATCTGCTGCTCGAGGGCCATGGGCTCGGCGAAGCGCGCGCCGCGCTCGAAGGATCGCGCGGTCATTTGCGCCGCGCGGTGGAGGCGCTCGCCGGCGCGCCGGCCGAGGGACCGAAAAAATCCGGCGTGACGGAGGCCCATCGGCCCGAATTTTGATGCGTCTTCGGCGAAGAGGTATAATAAATATTCGCCGGAAAGGATTCGCGAGAGCCATGACAGTCAACAAGATCGACGCGCTGCTGGCGCTTCGCAGCGAAGGACGTTTCCTGGTCGGACGCGATCGCATCAAGCTTTTGGAGGCGGTCGCCGAATATGGCAGCATCACCAAGGCCGCGAAGGTCGTCGGCTTCAGCTATAAGACGGCGTGGGATGCTGTGAACGCCATCAATAATCTTCTGCCCAGCCCCGCCTTTGTGACAAAGGCCGGCGGCCGCTCCGGCGGCGGCGCGGAGGTGACGACGGAAGGGCGCCGGCTCATCGCCACATTTCATCGGCTGGAGGAGCGGCTGTCGCGCATCTCCTCGCTCATCGCCGAGGAGGGGCTCGAGGATCAGGATGATTTTCTCCTTTGGAGCGTGGGCGTAAAAATTTCTGCGCGCAATGTATTCCAGACGGAAGTCGTCTCGGTGAAGAAATGGCCGGTCGATGTCGAGGTGACGCTGCGCGTGTCGCCGGAGACCTCCATTCACGCCATCGTCACCAATGACTCGGCGGTGGAGCTGGGCCTCGAGCCGGGACGCAAGACTCTGGCGCTGATCAAATCCTCCTTCGTTCATCTCACCACGCCCGAGCACACGCCCCCCGGCGTGCGCAATCAATTCGTCGGCGTGGTGCGGCGGCGAATCGACGCGGAGCGCAACAGCGAGGTCCTGCTCGACATTGGCGCGGGCAAGACGATGCACGCCGTCGTGCCGCGCCAGACGGCGGAAGACCTCGGCATTGCCGAGGGCGAGCGGGCCGTCGCCAGCTTCAGCCCGACCGACGTCATCCTCGCGGTCGACTGATACGATTTCCGTTTGAACCGCTCGCATTGTGGCTTGTCATTCCCGGCGGGCTGAAAGCCCGACCGGGAATCCAGAGCCACAAAAGCGCTGGTTTTGCTCTGGATTCCCGATCGCTCGCTTTGCGAGCGTCGGGAATGACACCGAACCAATCAAGCGGATCGGGTATGACAATCGAATTCTCTATCGCTGGTAGAAAGATCAATCAGCGGGCTGCCCGCCGATAAAATGAGCGCTCGCGTCGATTGACACGCCCGCGGCGGCGCTTTTATGTTTTCATTATGTATCGCCTCGACATAGCGAGTCGCCTCGCCCTTCTTCCCAGCCGCCGCAATGTGCTGGCGGCGATCCCTTCCGCGCTCGGCGTCGCTTTGCTCGGCAGGCCCGCGCGGGCGGCGGACGAGCGCCTTGTCGTCGTCACCTCCTTCCCGGAAGAGCTGACGACGCGCTATGAGGCGGAGTTCGAGAAGGTCTATCCCGGCGTTCACGTCCAATTCGTCTGGAAGCAGTCGCGCGACGCGCTCGCGCTGCTGAGCGACAAGGACCAGGGCGGCGCCGATGTCTATTGGGCGCCCGCTCTCGGAAATTTCCCTATATTGCGCGACCGCGGCGCCTTTCAGAAATTCTCGGTCGATCGCGCCGCTCTGCCCGGCCGGCTCGGCGATCAGCTCCTCTCCGACCCGAACGGCCTGTTCGAGGCCTATGACGTCGCCGGCTATGGGATCGTGGTCGATCCGGCCGCGCTCGCGCGCGACGGGCTAAAGCCGCCAAAGAGCTGGAGCGACCTCGCCTCCCCCGCCTATGCCGGCCGCATTGTCATGCCGATTCCGGCCAAGGTGGGCTTCTCGCCGGCGCTCTATGACATCGTGCTGCAGTCGGAAGGCTGGGAGCGCGGCTGGGCGCTGCTGGCGGAAATCGCCGGCGGCGCGGAGCTGCTGGGCTCCGGCTCCGGCCCGACGGCGAGCGTCAAGGACGGCCATGCGGCGCTCGGCCTGACCATCGACTTCTTCGCCTTCAACGCGCTGGCCAATGGCGAATCCATCTCCTTCGTCTATCCGGAGAAGACCGCCTTTCTGCCAGCCCATATCGCCATCACGGCCGGCACGCAGCGTTTTTCGGCGGCCAAGGCCTTCGTCGATTTCGCGCTCTCCTCCAAGGGCCAGAAGCTGATGATGGAGGCCGACAGCAGCCGCCATCCGGCCCGCCCGGACGCCTATGCCGGCAAGCCGGCGGCCGTGGTCAACCCCTTCGCCCTGCCGCCGGGAACCTTCTATCCTTATGACGCCGAGATCGGCCGGCGGCGGCCCGGCGTCGTCAGCGTGATGTTCGATCTCGCCATCACCGAGCGCCACACCGAGACGCAGCGCCTTTGGCGGGCCATTCACGCCGCCGAGGCGCGGCTCGCCGCCGCCCCCGACTCTGCCGGCGCCGCCGCTGTGGCGAAGGCGCGCAAGCTCGCCGGCTTCACGCCTATTTCTGAGGCCCAGGCGAAAGATTCCGCATTTCTCGATCGTTTTTCCAGCCGCGAGCTGAAGGACGGCGACCTCGCCGCCCGTTGGCGCGCAGAAATTTCATCGGCCCGAGCCGAGGCGCTGAGCCTTGTCGCTTCCGCCGAGCAGCGTCTGTGAGGCGGCGGCTTCTCCTTCCCTTCGCGCTGCTTTTTCTCTCCGCCGGCGCGCCCTATGAGAACCCCAAGCTCGACGGCGACGCTTTCTCCCGGCCCCTGGCCGGGCTGGACGAGGGTTTTCTGCGCGGCTTCCGGCAGGGAAGCGCGCTGTTCCATCAGGCCTGGGTGATCGGCCCCTCGCAGGTTCAGACCGAGATCACAGGGCTGGGACCGCTCTATAATCGGCTCTCATGCATCGCCTGCCATGTGAAGAACGGCCGCGGCCCGGCGCCGGACCCGGAGAATGGCATCGCCCGCGCCATGGTGGTGCGGCTCGGACTGCCCGGCCGCGACGCCCATGGCGGCCCCCTGCCGCATCCCGCCTATGGCGGCCAGCTCAATCCGGAGGGCATTCCCAGCGTGCCGGGCGAGGGCCGCGCGATCGTGACGTTCGACGAGGTCGAGACGCGGCTGGCAGACGGAGAGACCGTCTCGCTGCGTCGTCCGCACCTCTCCTTTCGCGATCTCGCCTATGGGCCGCTCGGCGACAATGTGCGGATCTCGCTGCGCAATGCGCCGCCGGTGTTCGGCCTCGGCCTGCTCGAGGCCGTGCCGGACAATGAGATAACGCGCCATGCGGTGGGCCAGGGCCGCGGCCGGCCGAACCATGTCTATGACATGGCGGCCGGCCGCATGGCGCTCGGCCGCTTCGGCCTCAAGGCAAATCAGCCGGATTTGCGCCAGCAGATCGCCAACGCCTTCGCCGAGGATATCGGAATCTCCTCCTATCTCTTCCCCGAGCCCAATTGCACCGCTGCGCAGCCGGAATGCCGCGCGGCGGCGGGGCAGGAGATCGAGCTGACCTACACGCGGCTCGAGGCCTCGCTCGCCTATATGCGCGGCCTCGCCGTGCCCGCTCGCCGCAATCAGGACGATCCGCGCGTCGCCAAAGGCGAGGCGCTGTTCCGCGAGATCGGCTGCGCCGCCTGCCATCGCGAGACGATGAAGCTCGGCCCGGTCGGCTTCGCGCCCTGGCTGAGCGGGACCGAAATTCATCCCTATAGCGATCTTCTGCTGCACGACATGGGCGAAGGGCTCGCCGACGGACGCGAGGATTTCGAAGCCGGCCCGCGCGACTGGCGCACGCCGCCGCTTTGGGGCCTCGGCCTTGCCGGCCGCTTTGGAACGCCCGTGGATTTTCTCCACGACGGCCGCGCCCGCACCGTCACAGAGGCGATCCTCTGGCACGGCGGAGAGGCGGAGGGCGCAGCGCAGCGGTTTCGCAGCCTGACGCGCGAGGAGCGGGGAGAGCTGCTCACATTTTTGGGGTCGCTCTAATGGCGACCATTCGCAAAGGCCCCCTCCTTCACCGTCCCCCGCCAATGGCGGGAGAGGGAAGCGGGCAGCGCGGCGCGAGTTCTCGATGAAGCGCGGAATCTGCTCCCTCTCCCGCGAAGCGGGGGAGGGCTGGGGAGGGGGCGTCGGGACTACGGGACTATCGGGGGAAGAACCATGAAATCAAGCAGACTGGCGCCCTTGGGCGCCGCCAGCGTCGCCGCGCTCATCGCAAGCGGCGCGGCGCTCGCCGAGCAGCCGCAACCTTTCGATCTCGGCGAGATCCACGTCGGCGCCGAGCGCAAGAGCGCGCCGGCGGACAAGAAAAAGGACGACGGCCCGGCGCCGCTGCAGCAAACCGACTCCTATGGCGGCGTGACCATCAGCAACCGCCAGAACGAGACCTTCCAGCGCGACTCGCTCGATCGCGCCGTCAATCTCGCGGCCGGCGTCGTCAGCAATTCGACAGGCGGCACGCGCAATGAGCAGAACATCTATGTACGCGGCTTCGACCGCTGGCAGGTTCCGCTCACCATCGACGGCGTTCGCGTCTATCTGCCAGCCGACAATCGGCTAGACTTCGCGCGCTTCATGACGCCGGACGTCGCCTCGGTGCAGATCGCCAAGGGCTATGTCTCGGTGCTCGACGGGCCGGGCGGCATGGGCGGCCAGATCAATCTCGTCTCGCGCAAGCCGACAAAGGAGATAGAGGGCGAGCTGCGCACCGGCCTCGAATTCGGCCGCGACGGCAGCTATGAGGGCATAAAGACCTATGCGCTGCTCGGCACGAAGCAGGACAATTATTATCTGCAGCTCAGCGGCTCCTGGCGCGATCTGCGCGGCTGGATGCTGCCGGAAAGCTATACGCCGACCAATAATCAAGGCGAGGGCTTCCGCGGCAATTCAGGGACCTATGATTGGAGTCTCAACGCCAAGGCCGGCTACACGCCCAATGACACCGACGAATATTCGCTGAGCTTCATCCGCCAGGACGGCAAGAAGGGCGCGCCCTATCACACCACCGACGGGCTGAACAGCCAGCGCTATTGGCGCTGGCCCTATTGGCGCGTGCAGAATCTCTATTTCCTGTCCAACACCAAGATCGGCGATTCCTCCTATGTGAAGACCAAGGCCTATTGGAGCAAGTTCGACAACGACCTCTTCTCCTACAACGACCCCTTCCTCGCCTATCAATCCTCGGCCAAAGCCTTCCGCAGCTATTATCAGGATTATGCGCTCGGGGCCGATATAGAGGTCGGGCATGATTTCGGCGAGGTCGACACGCTGAAGATCGCCGGCCACTACCGCTTCGACGAGCACGCCACCTGGCAGGAATATTACGGCGTCAATGTCGCCAATAAATCGACCGGATGCGTCATAAACGTCATCTGCTTCACTCAACCGGTCGTCTACACGCAGGAAGACACTTATTCGATCGCGGTCGAGAACACCTTTCATCCGACCAAGGACATCGATCTCGTCGGCGGCTTCGCCTACGACTGGCGCCATCTGCGCAAGGCAGATGATTTCGTGGTCGGCACGGGCGTCATCGGCTATCAGCTGCGGGATGTGCAGGCCCCCAATTTCCAGGGCGCGGCGATCTGGCGCTACAGCGACACCAACAAAGTCTATTTCAACGTCTCCGACCGCGAGCGCTTCCCCACCATCTTCGAGCGTTTCAGCTCGCGTTTCGGCGGCGCCACCTCCAACCCCGGCCTGATGCCGGAGCGCGCGATCAATTTCGATCTCGGCTGGGCGAGCGAATTCGCGCCGGGCAGCCGCATTCAGTTGGACGCCTTCCACTCCATCGTCCGCAATCTGATCCAATCCGTGCCGGCGCCCGCCTATGGCGCGAGCGTCACTCAGAGCCAGAATGTCGGCGACGCCAGCTTCTGGGGCGGGGAAGTCTCGGTCGATTATCGCGCCTCCGACGAGCTGTCGCTGGGCGGCAATCTGACGCTGATGCGCCGCTCGGTCTATGCGCCTTACATCCTCAACTTCCAGCCGACGGGCGTGCCGGATGGCAAGCTGTTCCTCTATGCCGGCTGGCGGCCGCTCGAAGGGCTGACGCTGACGCCCAATGTCGAAATGAACAGCAATCGCTGGACCTCGAACACGGCGGGGACGATCTATTATCGGACCGGCGCGTTTTTCCTGGCCAATTTCACCGCCGAATATCAGCTCCATCCGAACTTCAAGATCGAAGGCGGCGTGCGCAACATGTTCGACACCGCCTACACCTTCACCGACGGCTATCCCGAGGCAGGGCGCAGCTTCTTCCTCGGCGCCAAGGCGACGTTCTAGAGCGCTTACCGATCGAACGGAATCGTTCGATCGATCAGAATTCGCTCCCCCGCGAGAATCGAGAGCGCGATCCGATCGGATTGGATGGCGCTCCAACGGCTCGCGGGGCTCGCCGCGCGGCGGCCCCGACGGCGACGCTTTGCAAGCGGGCGCGGCGCGGCTACCAATGGGGAAAAGGGGCGCGGGTGATTCGTTTCGGCCGCGTTCCCGCTCTGGCCGGCGCCGACCCATGGCGATCCGGCGGCTCCTTCGGATGGCCCCATGACCAAATTCGCGCTCGACGCCCTCGATCTCGCCGCGCTTCTCTCCTCCCGCGTCTGCCATGACGTGATCTCGCCCGTCGGCGCCATCGTCAACGGGCTGGAGGTGCTGGAGGAGGAGAAGGACGCCGAGATGCGCGGCCATGCGCTGGCGCTAATCAAATCCAGCGCCGCGGAAGCCTCCGCGCGATTGCAATTCTGCCGCCTCGCCTTCGGCGCCGCCGGCTCCAAGGGCGCCGAGATCGACACCGGCGACGCCGAGCATGTGACGCGCCAGCTGCTCGCCGACGAACGCACCAAGCTCGAATGGAGCGTGCCGCGCGTGCTGATGTCGAAGAATAAGGTGAAGCTGCTGCTCAATCTCTGCCTGATCGCCGATGCGGCGATTCCGCGCGGCGGCGTCATCTCCGTCGTCTCCACCGGCGAGCGCGACGATATTTCCTTCACCTTGGAGGCCAAAGGCGTGAACGCCCGCATCGCAGCGGCGATTCCGGGCCTGCTGGCCGGCGAGCCGGAAGAAGGCGTCGTCGACGCGCGCGCCATTCAGGCCTATTACGCCGGCCTCGTCGCCAAGGCGAGCGGGCTCGACGTCGTGATCTCCACGCAGCCGGAGCATGTGACCATCACCGCCCGCCCTTCCGCCGAGCAGGCGGAGGAGGAGATCGAGACGCCGGCGGCGCTCGAAGCCTGAGGAAGCCTCCGCGCCAGGCGACCTCGAGCGCGGGGATTTCAGTTCTTTTAACCAGAATGCGTCAAGAATGGCGTCGACGCCGCTCACGCGGCCAGAGACGAACGACGCCATGGATGAACTTCTCAACGATTTCCTCGTCGAGACCGCCGAGCACATTGATGCGGCGACGATGGAGCTCGTCTGTCTCGAGAAGGACCCGGGCGATCAGGCGCTCATCGCCAGCCTCTTCCGCCATGTGCACACGATCAAAGGCACCAGCGGCTTCTTGAAGCTGCCGCGCGTCGGCCGGCTGACCCATTCGACCGAAGCGCTCATCGGCGCTTTGCGCGACGGCGCGCCGATGACCGCCTCGCATGTCACGCTGATCTTCGCGGCCGTGGACCGGCTGAAGGATATTCTCGCCGAAATGGGCCGCTCCGAGGAGGAGCCGGCTGGCGACGACGACGATCTCATCGCCGCTCTGGAAGAGGCGACGCGCCGCTCCCGCCTCGGCGAGGAAGAGCCCGACCCCGCCGAGGCGAGCGGCGCCGCTGCGCCCGCCTCCCGCGCCGCTGCGACGCCGGGCGAGACGCATTCCGCCGGCGTCGCCCATATCGGCGAGACGGTCCGCGTCTCGGTCAATGTGCTCGATCGGCTGATGGGCATCGTCTCCGAGCTGGTCTCCACCCGCAATCGTCTGCTCGAATTGTCGAGCGCCTGGGCGGGCGGCGACGAGGCCATGAGCAGCACGGTGCAGACGCTCTCCAACATCACCAGCGATCTGCAGGATGCGGTGATGAGCGCGCGCATGCAGCCGGTCGGGCGGCTATTCTCGACGCTGCCGCGGCAGGTGCGCGATCTCGCCCATGATCTCGGCAAGAAGATCGTCATCACGACGGAAGGCTCGGACACGGAGCTGGACCGGCAGGTGATCGAGCTGATCCGGGCGCCGCTCACCCATATCATTCGCAATTGCGCCGACCATGGCGTCGAATCCCCGGCCGAGCGCGCACGCATCGGCAAGAGCGAGACCGGCGTCATCTCGGTGCGCGCCGCCTATGACGCCGGCCAGATCATCATCGACATCGCCGACGACGGCCGCGGGCTCGACGCCTCGCGCATCCGCTCCAAAGCCTTGGCGATCGGGCTCGTCTCGGAGGCCGATATCTCCAAGCTCAGCGACAGCGAGCTGTTCGAGCTGGTCTTCACGCCGGGCTTCTCGACTGTCGATGGCGTCACCAGCGTCTCCGGCCGCGGCGTCGGCATGGATGTGGTGCGCGAGAACATTCAGTCGATCGGCGGCTCCGTCTCGCTGACCTCGCGCCATGGCCGCGGCGCCTGCGTCACTCTGCGCATTCCACTGACGCTCGCCATCACGCCGGCGCTGATTTTGACGACCAATGGCGCGCGCTTCGCCATACCGCAGATGACCGTGGTCGAGCTGGTCGGGGTCGGCCGCGGCTTCGAGCATGCGATCCAATATATCCATGACGCGCCGGTGCTGCGCCTGCGCAATGACGTGCTGCCTCTGCTCGATCTCGCCGCGACGCTCGGCCTCGGCCGCCCGGCGCAGGAGAGGACGCGCGACGGCTTCGTCGTCGTGCTGCGCATCGGCAGCGCGCGCTTCGGCCTGCTGGTGGAGACGATCGCCGATGTGCAGGAGATCGTCATCGAGCCGCTGGTGAGCGCGGTGGCGCGGCTCGGGGTCTTCTCGGGCCAGACGATTCTCGGCGACGGCTCGGTGGTGCTGATTCTCGATCCCGCCGCTCTGCTCGAGCACGCCGGCCTGCAGCGGCTCGCCGAGCGCCCGGCCGAAGCGGCGACGCCGGAAGTCTTCGTTCCGCGCGCGGAGAAGACGCGCATCATCATCGTCAAGGCCGGCCCCGGCCCGCTGAAGGCGCTGCCTCTGTCGCTGGTGCTGCGCATAGAGGATGTGCCGCGCGAGCGGCTGATCGCCTCGGACGGCGCCTTCGTCATGGCCTATCGCGAAAGCCTGCTGCCGATCATTCCGGCGACCACGGATATGGCGCTCGACCGCGCCTCCTATCCCATACTCGTGCTGTCGGGAGCCGGCCAGTCCATGGGCCTGCTGATCGAGGACATCATCGACGTCACCGACGAGATTCTCGACCTGCAGCGAGAGAGCGATTCGGCGCATATTCTCGGCTCCATCCAGCTCGGCGGCGATATCGTCGAGTTTTTGGACGCCACCTATTTCATGCGCATCGCCTGCCCGGCCGCCGTGGCGCGCGGCGTCAACAAGCGGCATCGCATTCTGCTCGTCGACGACAAGGCCTTCTTCCGCGACATGCTGGCGCCCATCCTCGGCTCGGCCGGCTATGACGTGACGACAGCGGCCTCGGCGCCGGAAGCGCTCTCCTTCCTGCGCAAGGGGCTGTCCGTCGAGGCGGTGGTGACGGACACCGACATGCCGGAGATGGACGGCTATAATTTCGCCCGCGCGCTGCATGCGCTGCCCGGCCTCGCCGAGCTGCCGGTGGTGGCGCTCGCCGCTCAGGCCGCGCCCAGCGTGCTCGCGGCGGCCAAGGCCTGCGGCATCGCCGCCGTCGCCGGCAAGTTCGATCGGCGCGCGCTCATCGAATGCGTCGGTCGCCTGCTCGACAAGGCGGACACGGCGCCGCGCGATCTCGAATTGCGCATCATGTCGGAGCTCGCCGCATGACCCAAACGCAACGCGACGCGAACGGGCGCCGCCGGAAAGGCGATGCTGGCAAAGGGCAGTCGCGCAACTTCACCATAAAGGTGCGCGGCCAGACCTTCGGCCTGCCGGTGGAATGCGTGAAGACGATCTTCCACATCGAGCAGGTGACGCCGGTTCCGCTGGCCCCGCGCGAGATCGCCGGCCTCGCCAATCTGCGCGGCCGCATCGTCACCGCGCTGCGGCTCGATCGCTGCCTCGAGATCGACGACGGCGACCGCTCCGATTCGAATCTCGCGGTCTGCATCGAGCACAATGGCGAGCGCTACGCTCTGCTCATCGACGAGACCGGCGACGTCGTCACCTGCGAGGAAGACGACCGCATCCTCTGCCCGACCCATGTCGGCCAGCAATTCGTCGACGCCACCAACGCCTGCTACCGGCTCGACGACGAGTTTCTGCCCATACTCGACATAGCGGCGCTGGTGAGGCGCCTGTCGAGGCCGAGCGAGAGCGGCGGCCGCGACGGACATTCGAGAGACGCATCCCGAGGAGTAGACTGATGAAGCAGATTCTTGTCGTCGACGATTCCGCGGTCATCCGCAAGGTCGCGCGCCGCATTCTCGAAGGGATGCAATTCTCCACCGTGGAGGCGGAGAACGGCCGCAAGGCGCTGGTCGCCTGCGAGCAATCCATGCCGGACGCGATCCTGCTCGACTGGAACATGCCAGAGATGGACGGCGTCGAGTTCCTGCGCGCGCTGCGCAAGATGCCGGGCGGCGCCGGGCCGAAAGTGGTGTTCTGCACCACGGAGAACGAGGCGAGCTATATCGCCCAGGCGATGGACGCAGGCGCCGACGAATACATAATGAAGCCCTTCGACCAGCATGTCGTGCGCTCCAAGCTCGAGGACATAGGCGTCATCTGAGGCGCGGGCCGCGACGGAACAGGAGCGCTCTCTTCAGGGAGCGACGACGACATGCGGAAATGTGCGGAGCCTCGCCTTTTTCGGCCGGGCGCGCCGCCTCCGGCGGAGCGCCCGCGATGAGCCTCGCCTTCGAGCGGCTGCGCCGTCTCATCGGCTCGCTCGCCGGAATCTCGCTCGGCCCCGACAAGCTCTATATGGCGCAGAGCCGGCTGGAGCCGATCATGCGCGCGCATGGCTGCCGCGGCCTCTCCGAGCTCATGCGCCTCATCGAGCGGCGCGAGGACGAGGCGCTGCTGCAGCGCGTCGTCGACGCATTGACCAATAATGAGACCTCCTTCTTCCGCGACCGCGTCCCCTTTCAGCGGCTGAAGCGCGATTGGCTGCCGGAGCTGATGGCGCGGCGCGCCGAAACGCGGCGCCTGCGCATCTGGTCGGCCGCCTGCTCGACCGGTCAGGAGCCCTACTCCATCGCTATGGCGCTGGCCGAAATGGGCGAGGCGCTCGCCGGCTGGAGCGTCGAGATTCTCGCCACCGATGTTTCGGAGACCGCGCTGACGACGGCGCGGCGCGGCGTCTACAGCCAGTTCGAGGCGCAGCGGGGCCTTTCGATCGGCAGGCTGCTGGCGCATTTCGACCAGAAGGACGGCCTCTGGCGGATTCGCGATGAGCTGCGGGCGAATATCGCCTTCCGCAAGCTCAATCTGCTCGACGATTTCTCTGGCGAGGCGCCCTTCGACATCGTCTTTTGCCGCAATGTGCTCATCTATTTCGAGCCTGCGGTGAAAAGCCGCGTGCTCACGCGCCTGCGCGACATTGCCGCCGACGACGGCTGCCTGGTCCTCGGCGCGGCCGAGACGATCGGCGCGCGCATCGGCGGCCTCACCCCTGCCAGCGACGCCGCTTGGCTGCTGCTGCCGCGCCCTTCGCCGCGGCCGCTCGCCGCCATCGGCGCGTGAGCGCGGCGCGGCCCTTCCCTCCGAACGCGCGAAGGGGCTCCCGAGGGAGCCCCTTTTCGATTCTTGCGGCCGTCTTCGCCGATGGGTCAGGCGGTGATGCGCTCGTCGGCCTCGCTCGGCTCGCGCAGCACATAGCCGCGGCCCCACACCGTCTCTATGTAGTTGCGGCCGTCGCTGGCGTTGGCGAGCTTCTTGCGGAGCTTGCAGATGAAGACGTCGATGATCTTGAGCTCCGGCTCGTCCATGCCGCCATAGAGATGGTTGAGAAACATCTCCTTGGTGAGCGTCGTGCCCTTGCGTAGCGAGAGCAGCTCGAGCATCTGATATTCCTTGCCGGTCAGATGCACGCGGGCGCCGGAGACCTCGACCGTCTTCTGGTCCAGATTGACGACGAGATCGCCGGTCGTGATGACCGATTGGGCGTGACCCTTCGAGCGGCGAACAATGGCGTGAATGCGCGCCACGAGCTCGTCCTTGTGGAAGGGCTTCGTCAGATAATCGTCAGCGCCGAAGCCCAGACCCTTCACCTTGTCCTCTATGCCGGCGAGGCCGGACAGGATCAGAATCGGCGTCTTGACCTTGGCCACCCGCAAGGTGCGCAGCACCTCGTAGCCGGACATGTCGGGCAGATTCAAATCGAGCAGGATGATGTCGTAATCGTAGAGCTTCCCGAGATCTATGCCTTCCTCGCCGAGATCTGTCGCATAGACGTTGAAGTTCTCGGATTTGAGCATGAGCTCGATGCTTTGAGCGGTCGCGCTGTCATCCTCTATCAGTAAAACGCGCATTTTCGGTCCCCACCCAGCTCCACCAAATCTTCCCCCGGACGTCGTCGCGTCGCCCGAGCGTCGACGATGCGCCGCGCTTCGTCGGCCGCCCGCCAAGATCCATATCTATTTGTCGAAACGCTAAGCGGTAATGGTTAACAAACCCTGACCTTCGGCCCGGCGGCAAACCAGAACCTTAATCGTCGACGGCTAAGCGCCGAGACGCGCCGGGAACAGCGTCTCTCGAGGGAGACGAATCGACCGGCCTTCTGTTTATACAAGCCGTCCGCCCGCCTGCGAAGCGGCGCGCGGCTACGCAAACGCCGCGGCGAAAGCTTCGCGAAAGCTCGCCGCGCGGCCGTGTCGCGCAGCGCTCACGATTGACTTATGCGCGGGCTTTCTCCTATATGCCGGCGCGGCGTCGCAGAGACGCGTTTCGTGCGGGGGCTTGCGCGCCCGCGAAAAAGGCGAAAAGAGACAGCCGCAGGGGCGAGAAAAAAGCGCCCTACGAGACCAAAATTAGATCGAGGGCCGTGGCGGCGGCCAGCCGATGACGAGCGGTCGGCGCGAGGCGATGACGGCTCTTCGATCGGCGACCTGAGCGAGCGGAGACCCAAGGTGAAGAGAACTTATCAACCCAGCAAATTGGTGCGCAAGCGCCGTCACGGCTTTCGCGCCCGTATGGCGACCGTCGGCGGCCGCAATGTCCTCGCGGCGCGCCGCGCCCGCGGACGCAAGCGCCTGTCCGCCTGATTTTCGCCGGCTTCTCGGCCAGGGAGGACGGGAGGCGTGAGCGAGAACATCCCAGACGAAACGCGGAAGACCAAACCGCGACGCCTGCGCAAGCGGCGCGAATTTTTGCGCGCCGCCGCGAGCGGGCTGAGCCGCGGCGCGCGCGCCTTCAAGCTGCAGGCGGCGGCGCGGGAGGGCGGCGACACGGAAGCGCCGCGCTTCGGCTTCACCGTGACGAAGAAGATCTCCGGCGCCGTCGGTCGCAACCGCATTCGGCGCCGCCTCAAGGAGGCGCTGCGGCTCTGCGGCGCTTCCGGTCTCCCGGGCTATGATTATGTCTTCGTCGCCCGACCCGACGCGTTGACCGCGCCCTTTTCGGAATTGACGGCGCAGATCGTGGATGGGCTGACCAAGCTCAGGCCCGGCCAAAAGGGCCGGAACCGGCGCAACTCCTAAAGACAGGCCGCAGGCGTCATGAACGAATATACCAAGAATGTCCTCATAGCGGCCGGCCTGTCGATGCTGGTGATCGGCGGCTGGGATTTTTTCTACGCCTTTCCCAAGCTCGATCGGCAGCAGAAAGAGGCGCAGCTCGCGCAGCAGCAAAAGCCCGGCGCGCCGCAAAAGCCGGTCGCCGCCCAGCCCGCCGACAAGGCCGCGCCCGCGGCTCGGCAGGCGCAGCCGCAGCAGACCGCCGCCGCCGCCAAGCCCGCGCCCAAGACGCGCGAGGCCGCTCTCGCCGAGAGCAAGCGCGTCGCCATCGACACGCCTTCCATCTCCGGCTCCATCGCGCTGAAGGGCGGCCGCATCGACGATGTCTCGCTGAAAAATTATCACGAGACCGTCGATCCCAAGAGCCCGATCATCGTGCTGCTCTCGCCGGAGAACGCGCCGCACCCCTATTACGCCGAATCGGGCTTCCTCGCCTCCGACAAGGATCAGGCGCCGCCCGCCCTGCCGAACGGCGAATCGCTGTGGAGCGCCGATCACGATCAGCTCGCCGTCGGCCAGCCCTTGACGCTCAGCTTCGACAATGGCCAGGGCCTCGTCTTCAAGCGCAAGATCGCGGTCGACGACCAATATATGTTTTCCGTGACCGACAGCGTCGAGAATCACGGCCAGGGCTCCGTCACCCTTTATCCCTATCTGCGCGTCTCGCGCATCGGCGCTCTGGAGAGCGCCGGCTATGCGGCCCTGCACGAGGGCTTCGTCGGCGTGCTGGGCGAGGCCGGCCTGCAGGAGCTGAAGTTCGAGAAGGTCGAGAAAGAGCCGCACGCCACCAAATCTTTCGAGGCGACCGGCGGCTGGCTCGGCTTCACCGAGAAATATTGGGCCGCCGTGCTGGTGCCGCAGCAGGACCGCACGCTGGTGGCGCGCTTCTCGGCTTCGGGCGCCGGAACGACCAAGGCCTATCAGGCCGATACGGTCGAGGCGCCGCTGACCATCGCGCCGGGCGCCTCCGGCTCCGTGGCCTCGCGCATCTTCGCCGGCGCCAAGGTCGTCGACACGCTCGACGCCTATGAGGGCCAGGGCATCAAGCTCTTCGATCGGCTCATCGATTGGGGCTGGTTCTACTTCCTCACCCGGCCGATGTTCCGCATCATCGACGGCCTGTTCCATGTGCTCGGCAATTTCGGCCTCGCCATTCTGGCCGTCACCGTGCTGGTCAAGATCGCCTTCCTGCCGCTCGCCAATAAGAGCTATCTGGCCGTGGCCAAGATGAAGGCGATTCAGCCCAAGATCGCGGAGCTGAAGGCGAAATACGGCGACGACAAGCAGGCGCTGAGCCGCGAGCAGATGGAGCTGTTCAAGCGCGAGAAGGTCAATCCGGCCGGCGGCTGCCTGCCCGCTCTGCTGCAGATTCCGGTGTTCTTCTCGCTCTACAAGGTGCTGGTCATCACCATCGAGATGCGCCACGCGCCCTTCTATGGCTGGATCAAGGACCTCTCGGCGCCGGACCCGACCAACATCTTCAACCTCTTCGGCCTCATCCCCTTCGACCCGACTCAGATTCCGGTATTCGGCTCGTTTCTGTGGCTCGGCGTCTGGCCGCTGGTCATGGGCGTCTCCATGTGGATGCAGATGAAGATGAACCCGGAGCCGACCGACGAGGTGCAGAAGATCGCCTTCGGCTGGATGCCGGTGATCTTCACCTTCTCGATGGGCGGCTTCGCCTCCGGCCTGGTGATCTATTGGACCTGGAACAATGTGCTCTCGGTGGCTCAGCAATGGGTCATCATGAAGCGCGCGGGCGTCAAGTTCGAGCTGTGGGACAATCTGAAGAACACCTTCGCCTTCCTCAAGAAGCCCGCCTGATCCCGCCTTGACCGAAGCCCGCGACGAGGATTTCACAGAGCCGGGCCGGCTGCTCTTCGCCGGCCCGTGCGATTTTATATTCGCCAGCGCGAAATCCGGCGATCTGCCGCCGATCGGCCCGCCGGAGATCGCCTTCGCCGGCCGCTCCAATGTCGGCAAGTCCTCCCTGCTCAACGCCCTCACCGGCCGCAAGGCGCTGGCCCGCGTCTCCAACACGCCGGGGCGCACGCAGCAGCTCAATTTCTTCGCTCTCGGCGCCGCGCCGGGCGCGGAGCCGCTGCGCCTCGTCGACATGCCCGGCTATGGCTACGCCGCCGTCGGCAAGGAGAAGATCGCCAATTGGACGCGGCTGATGGAAGAGTTTCTGCGCGGCCGCGCCTCGCTGATCCGCGTCTTCGTGCTCATCGACAGCCGCCGCGGCGTGAAGGGTCTGGACGAGCAGATGTTCGATCTGCTCGACCGGGCCGCCGTCTCCTATCAGATCGTGCTGACGAAGCACGACGAGCTGAAGGTCTCCGAGCGCGAGGCCGCTGTCGCCGCGGTGGAGGCAGCGCTCGCCAAGCGCCCGGCCGCCTTCCCGCGCCTCGCCGTCACCTCCTCCCGCTCGGGCGATGGCGTCGCGGAGCTTCGAGCCGGGATCGCGCGGCTGCTGGCCGAACGAAACGCTTGAATATTGCAGCCTCGTCGGTTCTAACCACCTCATTCGAATGAAGCGTCGCGGCGCCCACCCTCCCCTTGCAGGGGGAGGGTCGGCCGGCGAAGCCGGACGGGGTGGGGTGCAGGCCCGAGACTCGGGGCGTCACCCCCTCCCGAGCGCCTTCAGCGCTCGGCCTCCCCCATCGAGGGGGAGGTGGGGCGTCGGTCATTCGCTCGATTGGCGTGTTCTCTCAACACAGGCGGACCCATGACCGAGGATTCGGCCGACAGCGCGCTCCAGCAAGCCCGTATTCTCATGCAGGCGCTGCCGCATATGCTGCGCTATGACGAGGCGACCGTCGTGGTGAAATATGGCGGCCACGCCATGGGCGACGACAAGGTCGCGCGCGACTTCGCCCGCGACATGGTGCTGCTCGAGCAATCGGGCGTGAACCCCGTCGTCGTGCATGGCGGCGGCCCGCAGATCGGCGCCATGCTGGGCAAGCTCGGCATAAAATCCGAATTCGCCGATGGGCTGCGCGTCACCGACAAGGCGACGATGGAAATCGTCGAGATGGTGCTCGCCGGCTATATCAACAAGCAGATCGTCGGCTTCATCAATTCCGAAGGCGGCCGCGCCATCGGCCTCTGCGGCAAGGACGGCCGCATGGTGACGGCCGAAAAGCTCGCGCGCCCCAATCACGAGGACGGCAAGGCGATCGATCTCGGCTTCGTCGGCGAAGTGGCCAAGGTCGACACCACAGTGCTGGACCAGGTGCTCGGCCGCGAGCTGATCCCCGTGCTCGCGCCCGTCGCGCAGGGCCTCGACGGCGAGACCTACAACATCAACGCCGACACTTTCGCCGGCGCCATCGCCGGCGCGCTCGGCGCCAAGCGCCTTTTGTTCCTCACCGACGTTCCCGGCGTGCTGGACAAGAACAAGCAGCTCATCAAGGAGCTGAAAGTCTCCGATATTCCGGGCCTCGTCGCCGACGGCACCATCACCGGCGGCATGATCCCCAAGGTCGAGACCTGCATGTATGCGATCGAGCGCGGCGTCGAAGGCGTCGTCATCCTCGACGGCAAGCTGCCGCATGCAGTGCTGATCGAGCTTTTGACCGATCATGGCGCCGGCACGCTGATCACGAGGTGACGCACTGATGGCGACGAGCGTGGCGACGAAACGATCCGGAAGCCGCCTCACGGCTCAGGATCGCGTCGCTCCGCTCGCGATGACGAGCGCGCGATGACAGAGCCCGCCGATCAGCCGCGCCTGCTGACCATCGCCAATCGCTTCGCCCATGTCGACACATGGGTCTTCGATCTCGACAACACGCTCTATCCCGCCTCATCGGACCTCTGGCCGAAGATCGACCATCGGATCACTCTGTTCATGATCCGCCTGTTCGGCCTCGACGGAATGTCGTCGCGCGCGCTGCAGAAGCATTACTACAAGCAATATGGCACGACGCTACGCGGGCTGATGACCGAGCATGGCGTCGACGCCGATGCTTTCTTGAAATTCGTCCATGACGTCGATCGCTCATCGCTGCTGCCCAATCATTCGCTGGCGGCGGCGATCGCGGCGCTGCCGGGCCGCAAGCTCATTCTCACCAATGGCTCGCGCGAGCATGCGCTCGACACGGCGAAGCAGCTCGCCATCGATCATATTTTCGAGGATGTGTTCGATATTGTCGCGGCCGATTTCATCGCCAAGCCGCATGAGGAGGCCTATGAGCGCTTCTTCGAGCGCCATGGCGTGGAGCCGAAGCGCTCGGCGCTGTTCGAAGATATAGCCCGCAACCTTGTCATCCCCCATGCGCGCGGCATGACCACCGTGCTGGTGACGCCGGAAGCAGGTCATGAGGAGAAGCGCGAAGCCTGGGAGATCGCCCATGGACGCGAGCCGCATGTGGATTTTACAACCAATGATCTCGCGGGATTTTTGGAGGGGCTGACGGCGACGTCACAACCCCAGTAGAGGCCTGATCTTCGTCGTCATCGGACCGCAGGCGGCCCGAAGCTTTCCTCCTCATGCAGGTTTTCCGGCGTCACCCCGGCGAGAAGATCATCCAGAGAGTATTCGGGCGCCGTAAGCGGCTCGATCACCACGCGGCCGCCTTCGACGCGCACCTGGACAGCTTGGTCGATCTCGAGGCGCGCCTGCTCCACAACGGCCGAGGGTATGCGCACAGCCGCGGAGTCGCCCCATTTTTCGACGATCGCTCGCATCGGGAAACCTCGCGTATCTGCATCTTAGAAACCGACGACCGGGGCGGCGCATCGTCGATGCCGATTTCCCATCCCGTTCAGAAACTGTCACATTTTCGCAACGAACGCGCATTCTTTCTACCATTGCCTTGACTGTAGCGCGCGCGCTCTCTTCAATGCGCCAATGATGCGAGCGGGGGCACATCGGCGTTTCGGAGCGAGCGTGATCGCGCGCGCACTCGCCTGCCTGCTCATGCTGCAGGGTTTCATCGCCGCCGCAGGCCCGACGCTCGCCGAACAGACACGAGACGTCGCCGGCTGGACCGAAGCTCATGCGACGACGTCCGAGCTCTGCAATAGACAAAGCGGCGAACGTCCGTCGGGCGATCACTCCTCCTGCGAACATTGCGTGTTGTGCATGCTCGGCGCGCGCAGCGCGGCGTCGATCGTCGCAGCGATCTGGAACGCCGCAACGATCGTGCTGGCGGCCGATCTGCATTCGCACGCGCCGCCGCGCAGCACGGACGCCGCAAAGCTCTCGACGCCGCTCGGCTGGGCCAGCAGCTGGTCGTCGCGCGCACCGCCCTCCTTCTCCTGATCCGAAACGAATCGCGGCTGTCTCGCCGCATCTCCCCATCGGAATCGCGCGCGCCTGCGTGGCGTCGCGCCAGGAGTCTTTGCCTATGTCTCGCAACGCCCTCATGCGCGGCGCATCCGCCGGCGCGCTGTCTTTCGTCGTCTTTTCATCCGCCGCTGCGCAGGAAGCCCTGCCCGCCATCGACATCTCCGGCGAGCATCGCCCCGTCGCCGGTCCCTCGCGCGGAAAGCTGCAACCGCCGAATGGCAAGCTGCAGCTCGACGTCACCTCGCAGACCGGCAGCCGCCTCGGCCTGACGCCGCGCGAGACGCCCTCCTCCGTCGCCATCGTCGATCGCGCGACGATAGAGGCGCGCGGCGCGCAAACGACGCAGGAAGTCATTCAGCGCATGCCGGGCGTCATCGCCTCCGACCCGCCGGGCTCGGCCGGCTCGATCAGCCTGCGCGGCTTCGGCACGTCATCGGTGACGCAGATGTTCAACGGCATCACCGTGCAATATGACGCCATCGCCGGCCGTCCGGTCGACAGCTGGCTCTACGACCGCATCGAGCTTCTCGGCGGCGCCTCCTCCTATCTCTACGGCCAGGGCGCCGTCGGCGGCGCGGTGAATTACGTCAGCAAGGTCGCCACGCGCGGCGAGGAGCGCAACGAGGCGCTGCTGATGGGCGGCATGTGGTTCAATCGCCGCGCGTCCTATGGCTTCAACAAGCAGCTCGACGAGAATAATTGGCTGCAATTCGATCTGAGCTACAAAGGCTCGCAAGGCTGGGTCGAGGATTCCAATCACAATTCCGGCGCCGGCTCCATTTCCTGGCTCACCGATATCGCGCCCGGCCTCTCCAACACTGTCGCGGTGGAGTTTCAGAGCGAGCAGCGCGACGCCTATTGGGGCACGCCGGTTCCGCGTCCGCTCGGCGGAACCGGCACAATCGCCTGGGGAACCTTCGGCCTGCCGGTGCTCGATCTCAAATTCGATCCCGGCGTGCGCTTCAAGAACTACAACAGCCTGAAGCCGGTCTTCGACCAGCAGGTGCTGTGGGTGCGCGACGTAGCTGAATATAAGCTCGACGAGGAGACGAGCTTCAAAAACACTTTTTATCTCTATCGCGCCGACCGGCAATATCAGGACGTCGAGTCCTATCGCTACAATGCGACCAACACGCTGATCGATCGCAGCGGATCCTATGCGACGCGCCATATTCAGAGCCTGATCGGCGACCGGCTGGAGGCGACGAACGAGACGGTGATTCTCGGGTTCAAATCGAAGACGGTCGCGGGCGTCGACTATTCACTCAATGAGCAGACCCGCAACGGAAGCCTCGAATCCTCGAGTCAGATCGTCGATTCTGTCGACCCTTACGGCTATCAGGCCTATAAGCTCTATCAGGACAATCCGAGCGCCACGAGCTATGTGGGCGGCGCGCGCAGCAAGCTCTACACGCTCGCGCTCTTCGCCGAAAATCGGCTGTCGCTGACAGAGCAGTTGCATCTCGTCACCGGCCTGCGCTGGGAGAAGATCAGCCTCGAGCGTTTCAACTACCGCATTCCGACCGCGCCGAGCGCCTCCAATCCTTTCGGCGATCCGGCCTATTTCGGCAAAGGCTACGAGCCGATCACCTGGCGCGCCGCGCTGATGTACGACGTGACCAAGGAGGCCAATGTCTATGTCTCCTACAGCACGGCCGCCGATCCGCCATCCGGCATTCTGCTCACCAACAGCGCCGGCAATTTGCGCAATTTCGATCTCACCACCGGCTGGCAGATCGAGGCGGGAACGAAGCTCGATTTCTGGGAAGGCAGAGGCTCGGCGACGCTCGCCGGCTATTTCATCGAGCGCAACAATCTGACGACGTCCGATCCCGCCAATCCGAACAATGTCGTCAATGTCGGCAAGCAATCGTCGAAAGGCATAGAGGCCAATGTCGGCGTGCAGGTGTTGGATAACCTCAGCGTGCAGGGCAACGCCGCCTGGATCAATCCGAAATTCGAGAGCTTCGAGGAGGCGGCGACGATCGCCGGCGCCACTGTGCGCGTGTCGCGCGCCGGCAATCGGCCGACCAATATGGCGCGCTGGATCGCCAATGGCTGGATCACCTGGGATTTCCTGCCCGAGTGGCAAGCGACCTTCGCGGCGCGCTTCGTCGGCGATCGTTTCGCGGACAACGCCAATACGATGCGCATACCGGCCTATACGACTTTCGACGCCGGCCTCTCCTGGCGCATAATGCCCAATGCGAAGCTGACCGCCATGCTGAAGAACATGACCGACGCCGCTTATGTCGAATGGGCGACGGGCGGCACTGGACCGCTGCTGCGGCTCGGCCAGCCGCGGACGGTCGAATTGTCGCTGAAAATGACCTTCTGAGGAGGCGGACATGAAGAGATATCTCTATCTCGCTCATCGCTGGCTCGGGATCGGGCTTAGTCTCTTCATGGCCATGTGGTTCTTCTCGGGCGTCGTCATGATGTATGTCGGCTATCCGAAGCTGCTGCCATCGGAGCGGCTGGCGGCGCTGCCGCCGCTCGATCCGGCGCGCTGCTGCGTCGATCTCTCCCGCGCTTTCGACGCCGCGGGAGAGAGCGGCGCGCCGCAATCCGTCCGCCTCACCAGCATCGCCGGCGCGCCGACTTTCATTTTCGAGCGGCGCACGAAGGACAGCGGACCGCAATTCACGGCGGTGCGCGCCAGCGACGGCGCGCGCGTGACCAGAGTTTCAGAAGAGAACGCCATCGCCGCCGCGCGCGCCTTCCTCGGCGGCGAAGCGAGCTATGACGGCGTCATCGACGAGGACCAATGGACGCATTCCAAAGGTCTCGATGGTCTGCGCCCATTGCATCGCGTCTACATGTCCGATGCGGATTCGACGCTGCTCTATGTCTCCTCCGTCACTGGCGAAGTGGTCCGCGACGCGACGCGGACGGAGCGCCTCTGGAACTGGGCCGGCGCCTGGATCCATTGGCTCTATCCGTTCCGCGGCGGCTGGTTCGAGGCCTATTGGCACGATATCATCGTCTATTCCTCGCTCATCGGAACCGTGCTCGCCGTCACCGGCCTCGTCGTCGGAGTGATGCGCTGGCGCTTTCGCGCGCCCTATAAGACCGGCGCGCGCACGCCCTATCGCGAAGGCATGATGAAATGGCACCATATCGTCGGCCTCATCGGCGGCGCGACGGCGATCACTTTCGTCTTCAGCGGCATGATGTCGATGAACCCTTGGAAAATCTTCGAGACGAAATCGGCATTCGACGCCAAAGCCTATTATGGCGGCGCGCTCGCACCGGAGCGATTCCATCTTTCCATCGCGCAAGCGCTGACGAAATTCGCCGATGACGGATTCTCGGCGCGCGAGCTCGAGCTGCGCGTCATCGACGGCGCCGGCTATTATGTCGGCTTCAGCGCCGGCGGCGCGACGCGAATCTTGCGCGCGGAGGCGGACTCCACGCCCGCCTTCACGCTGCCGCTCGACGAGTTGAAGCGGCTCGGCGCGCGGCTCGTCCCCGGCGCAAAAGTCACGGCGGCGACGGTGATGGAGACCTACGACTTCTATTATTTCGCGCGCGCGCCGCACACCATGCATGGCGATGTCGACAAGCGCCTTCCCGTGCTGCGCCTGGAATTCGACGACGCTGCGGGAACCTGGGCGCATATCGACCCGCATACGGGCGCCGTGCTCGGCAAGCTCGATTCGGGGCGCCGCACGAGCCGCTGGCTGTTCGCCTTTCTGCACAGCTGGGACGCGCCCGCGCTGCTCGCGGCGCGGCCCTTGTGGGATGCGCTCATGCTGGCGCTCAATGGCGCGGGCTTTGCGCTCAGCGTCACCGGAATCGTCATCGGCTGGCGGCGGCTGAAGCGCAAATTCGGCGAGCGCCGGGCGCTGGCGCGATCGGCGTCGCCGAGCTTGGCGCGATCGAGCCGCGCATGACCACCGCGCTGGTGACGCCTGACGCCCGGCCATGAGGAGCGCCGCGGGCTGGCGGCGGGCTGATCCCGCGGGGCCGGGCGGGCGAGCCGCCGACCCAGCCCACCGACCGAGCCTACCGACATGGAACGTCATTTGCGTAATCGGTCAGCGAGGTCGCGCTTCGACGAATTGAAGCCGCCTCGAAGCCTTTTCGATGGTTTGGGGAGCGAGCCATGGTCGATTCGATTGGCGCCGTCGTGGTGGGAACGTTCGGCCTCGCGGCGGAGGCGGCGGCCAAAGGCGCGGCGGGCGCGGCCGTCATCGACGGCTATGACGCCCTGAAGTCTGGACTTTCAGCCTTCGCCAAGAGGGAGATCGCCGAGCTGGAGCCGCGACCGCGTTCGATCGGAATGCAAATCGCCGTCGCTGAAATCATCGACGCCCAATCAGAGGAGACGAGAACGGCGCTTTGCGTCCTCGCCGCGACGCTCGTCGCCCGGCTGAGGGACGGCGCTCCGGCCGCCGGACTCGACATCGACCGCCTCGCCGCGCTGGAAGCGCAGCTCAGCGCCCTCGCTCCAAAATAGGGGCCGCCGCCGGCAGCCGCGCGCTGTCGAGATCGGCGCCGTGGAAGCTCGCGCCTGTGACATCGGCGCCCGAGAGATCGGCGTCGCCGAGCTTGGCGTGATCGAGCCGCGCATTGCGTAGGCTCGCGCCGGCAAAGCGCGCCGAGGTCAAGACCGCATGGGTGAGATTGGCGCCGGTCAGATCGGCGCCGTCGAAAATCGCGGCGGTCAGATCGGCGCGCACCGGGACCATGCCCTGATTGGCCGGATCGGCGCCGAGATCGGCCTCGACGAGCTTCGCCTTCACGAAGCGCGCGCCGCGGCCGCCGCCGATGATGCGGGCGCGCGTCAGATCGGCGCCGGAAAAATCCGCCTCGTCGAGAATAGCCGCATAGAGAATCGCGCCGGAAAGATCGGCGCCCGACAGATCGGCCTCGCGCAGATCGGCGCGGGTGAGATTGGCCTCGCCGAGCCGCGCGCCGACGAGCTTCGCCCCAGCGAGCCGGGTGGCGAAGAGATCGGCGCGCCGAAGATCGAGCCCCGAGAGATCGAGGCCGGAAAGGTCTAGATCGGTGAGCGCCACCGGCTTTCCGGCGGAGGCGACGATCAGTCTCTCTATATCGGCGCGGCTTCGGTCCGCCGCCGCGGCCGCCAGCGGCGCGAGAATCAGGAGGACGGCGGCCAAAAGGCGTCTCGCTCGGGCCGAGGACATTATGAAGGCTCCCTCGCTCTGCATCGCTTCTGTGGCGACGGCGGGCGAGCCTACCCCCGCCACGCCCCCGCGGCCGCGGGAAAGAATGCGCTGCGGGCGGGAAAGACGTCCCGCCGCCGGCGCGGCGATCGGCCCCTATTTCCGCGATTGACAGGGCGGCGGCCTTGCCGCCTATAGCCCTGACCCTTTCCACGGGCCGCCTGCCCGCGCCGTCTCGGAGCTAGACAATTTCATGCCGCACACTGGTCTCGAGAACCTCATCACCACCGCCTTCGAAGACAGGGCCAATATCGACGCCTCCACGCAGGGCGACATTCGCCACGCGGTCGAGAGCGCGCTGCGTCTGCTCGATTCGGGCAAGCTGCGCGTCGCCGAGAAGGTCGAGGGCGCGACCGGCCCCGGCTCCTGGAAGGTCAATCAATGGCTGAAGAAGGCGGTCCTCCTCTCCTTCCGCCTCAACGATATGAGCGTGATCGAGGGTGGTCCCGGCGGCGCGAGCTGGTGGGACAAGGTTCCCTCCAAATTCGTCGGCTGGGGCGCGGCCGAGCATAAGGCGGCGGGCTTCCGCTCCGTGCCGGGCGCGATCGTGCGTCACTCGGCCTTCGTGGCGCCGGGCGTGATCCTCATGCCCTCCTTCGTCAATCTCGGCGCCCATGTGGACGCGGGGACCATGGTCGACACCTGGGCCACGGTCGGCTCCTGCGCGCAGATCGGCAAGAATGTGCATCTTTCCGGCGGCGTCGGCATTGGCGGCGTGCTGGAGCCGCTGCAGGCCGGCCCCACCATTATCGAGGACGACTGCTTCATCGGCGCGCGCTCGGAGATCGTCGAAGGCGTCGTCATCGGCCAAGGCTCGGTGATTTCCATGGGCGTCTTCATCGGCGCCTCGACCAAGGTGATCGACCGCGCCACCGGCCAGATTCACATCGGCTATGTGCCGCCCTATTCGGTCGTGGTGTCGGGCAATCTGCCGGGCAAGCCGCTGCCGGACGGCTCGGCCGGGCCGTCGCTCTATTGCGCCGTCATCGTCAAGACGGTGGACGCGCAGACGCGCGGCAAGACGGCGATCAACGAGCTGCTGAGGGACTGATGGAGCTGCCCTCGCGCGAGCGCCTGAGCTTCCTCTATCGCACGGAGGAGGGAAGCCTCGACCGCGCCGGCTGGCGCTGCGGCGTCGCGGGCCTTCTGGCGATCCTCGTCCCGCTGACGCTGATCTGGCTGGCGCTCTTCCCCTACACGGATCACGATCTGTCGAAGGACCCGTTCTTCGTCTGGCAGACGGTGGTCGCCTACGCCTATCTCGCGCTCTATTCGCTCGCCGTGCTGCTGATCGCGGTGAGCTTCGTCAATCTCTCGGCCAAGCGCTTCCGCGCGCTCGGCCGGCCGGCGCCGCTCGTCTTCGCCGGCCTGCTTCCCTTCGCCCTTCTGGTGGCGGGCGCCATGCACTGGCTGCAGCCGCGCGTCGCCGAGGTGATGCCCTATTGGCCCGTGGCGCTCACCGATCTCGCGCTCGCCGCGGTCGCGCTGTGGACGGGGTATGCGCTGGGGGTGAGAGAGGGCGGGAAGTGACGGTTTCACCTTGCAGCAACAATAAGCAGCCCTCATGCTGAGGAGGCGGCGAAGCCGCCGTCTCGAAGCATGAGGGCTGCGATGCCGATCGAAGGGGCAACAGTCTACATGCTGCTCTGCGCTGATGGCGCATATTACACCGGCCTGACTCGCAAGAACGTCGACGAGCGCGTCAGCGAGCACAATCAGGGAATCCATGAAGGGTTCACGGCGACGCGCCGGCCGGTTCGCCTTCTCTGGTCGGCGCATTTCGAACGCCTGACGGAAGCGATTGCGACTGAACGGCGCATCAAGGGCTGGAGCCGGGCCAAGAAGGAAGCGCTGATCCGCGGAGATTATGACGCTCTTCCTGGCTTGGCCGCTCGCCGCGGAAAGAAGGAACGTCGAGACTGCGGCGGCCCCTCGCCCTTCGAGACGCCTGCTACGCAGGCTCCTCAGGGTGAGGGGACTTGAAGGTTCGGGCAGGCCAAAGCCCCCACGCGTTGACGCCTCCGCCCGGCGCCCATAGTGTGCGCCCCTCTTCGCAACCGCAACAAAAGCCGCATCATGCCCACGTCCGAGCCCTTGCCCGCCGATCTCCTCGAAGCCGCCCGCGTCTCGCCGGCCTGGCCGTTCGAAGAGGCGCGCAAGCTCGTCAAACGTGTGGCCGAGACCGGCCAGACCAAAGTGCTGTTCGAGACCGGCTATGGCCCCTCGGGCCTGCCGCATATCGGCACTTTCGGCGAGGTGGCGCGCACCTCCATGGTGCGCCACGCCTTCGAGGTGCTGACCGAGGGAAAGATCGAGACGCGCCTGCTCGCCTTCTCGGACGATATGGACGGGCTGCGCAAAGTGCCCGACAACATCCCCAATAAGGAGCTGGTCCGCGCCCATCTCGGCAAGCCGCTGACCAAGGTGCCGGACCCGTTCGGCACGCATGAGAGCTTCGGCGCGCACAACAATGCGCGGCTGCGCGCCTTTCTCGACGCTTTCGGCTTCACTTACGAATTCGCTTCCTCGACGGAATATTACACCTCCGGCCGCTTCGACGCGGCGCTGCTGCATATGCTGGCGCGCTATGAGGAGGTGATGAAGATCATGCTGCCGACCTTCCGCGAGGAGCGGGCGGCGACCTACTCTCCCTTCCTGCCGATTCACCCGCACACGGGCATCGTCATGCAGGTTCCGCTCGATTCCATCGACGCGGCGGCGGGGACGATCTCCTGGCGCGATCCCGAGAGCGGCGAAGCCTTCGTCACGCCCGTCACCGGCGGCCATTGCAAGCTGCAATGGAAGCCGGACTGGGCGATGCGCTGGTATGCGCTCTCTGTCGATTACGAAATGGCCGGCAAGGACCTCATCGACTCGGTGAAGTTGTCGAGCGCCATCGTGCGCGCGCTCGGCGGGCGGCCGCCGGAGGGCTTCAATTACGAGCTCTTCCTCGACGAGAAGGGCCAGAAGATTTCCAAGTCCAAGGGCAATGGTCTGACGATCGAGGAGTGGCTGACCTACGCCAGCCCCGAGAGCCTCGCGCAATTCATGTTTCAAAAGCCGAGCGCGGCGAAGAAGCTCTATTTCGACGTCATTCCGCGCAATGTCGACGATTACCTCTCCTTCCTCGAGGCCTATCAGCGACAGGCGTGGAAGGAGCGGCTCGGCAATCCGGCGTGGCACATTCACTTCGGCGCGCCGCCGGCGCCGGAGACGCTCGCCCATTACGGCGACGCCAAGGGGACGACGATCTCCTTCTCCATGCTGCTCAATCTGGCGACCGTCGCCAACGCCGAAGATTCGTCGGTGCTGTGGGGCTTTCTGCGCCGCTATGCGCCGAATGTGTCGCCGCAGAATCATCCGCGCCTCGATAAGCTCGTCGGCTATGCAGTCGCTTACTTTCGCGATTTCGTGCGGCCGGCGAAAAAATATCGCGCGGCCGACGATGTGGAGCGCGACGTGCTGACGACTCTTTCGGAGACGCTGGCGTCGCTGCCGAAGGACGCCAGCGCCGAGGATATTCAGACCGCGCTCTATGATGTCGCGCGCGCCGTGCCGCGCTATCAGGATTTGAAGGCGAAAGGCGCGACGCCGGAGCGGCCGGGCGTGTCGAACGACTTCTTCAACATGCTCTATGAGGTTCTTCTCGGCGAGAGCCGCGGCCCGCGCTTCGGCTCCTTCGTCGCGCTGTTCGGCGTGGAGGAGACGCGCTGCCTCATCGCCAAGGCGCTCGCCGGGGAGTTGACGAAGGCCGCTTAGGCCGCCGCTGGCTTCGGCCGTCATTGCGAGCGAAGCGAAGCAATCCAAAAGCCGTGAGGCGGCCCCTGGATCGCTTCGTCGCTTCGCTCCTCGCGATGACGATGTCCTAGAGCAATGGAACAGGAGCGACGAACATGCGCGCTGCGGATGCGGATATTCTGATCCTGCCGGGGCTCGGCGGCTCCGGCCTCGAGCATTGGCAGACGCGCTGGGCGAAGAAGCTCTCCACCGCGCGCTGCGTGGCGCAGGCGGATTTCGACGCGCCGCGTTTTCCCGAATGGATCGAGAGCATAGAGCGCGAGATCGCCGCGGCGACGCGCCCCGTGGTGCTGGTCACGCATTCGCTCGGCGGCATAGCGGCGCTGCATGTCGCCGCGCGCGCGAGCGACAAGATCGCCGCCGGCTTCCTCGTCGCGCCGCCCTCCGAGCGCGCGATTGCCGAGCTAACGGCGATCGATCCCGCCTTTCTGCCGATTCCGCGCGAGCGGCTGCGCTTTCCGACGCTTCTCGTCGCCAGCTCCGACGATCCTTATGCCGAGGCGGAGTTCTCGAGGACATTGGCGCAGGACATAGGCGCGGAACTGGTCGACGCCGGCGCAGCCGGGCATATCAACGCCGATAGCGGCCATGGGCCTTGGCCGGAGGGCTCGCTGCGTTTCGCGGGCTTTCTTTCCAAGCTGTAGAACGCGCGCCCCTCACCGCCCGCGCATCGCCTCTATCTCCCTGCGCGCCCGCGCCTCCAGCGCATCGGCGGCCTCTCTCGTCATCAGCCGGCGCGGCGTCGCCACGTCGAGCGTCGCACCGACATGCGAGGGGCGCGGCGACAGAAGAAAAATCACATCGGCCAGCTCGATCGCCTCGCGCAGATCATGGGTGACGATCAGCGTCGTCACATGACGCTCGTCGATGAGCGCGGCGATGCGCGCGCGCAGATCGCGCGCCAGCGCATCGTCGAGCGAGACGAAAGGCTCGTCCAGCAGCAGCAGATCGGGCTCGATCGCCAGCGCCCGCGCAATGGCGACGCGGCGCGCGAGGCCGAGCGACAATTCGCCGGGAAAATGCTGCGCATGCTCCTCGAGCTCGAGCGCGGCGAGCAGAGCGGCGAGGGCCTCCTCGCTGGCCTGCGGCGCGGCGATGCGCAGATTGTCGATCACGCTGCGCCAGGGCAAGAGGCGCGGCTCCTGAAACACCATGCCGAGCCGCCCGCCGGCGGGAAGCGTCACCGCGCCGGAAAATTCCGTGTCGAGCCCGGCGATGATGCGCAGCAATGTCGTCTTGCCGCAGCCCGACGGACCGACCACCGCGCCGGCGCGGCCGACGGGGAGAGAGAAGCCGAGATTTTCCAGCGCGCGCTGTGGCCGGCCGCCGCCGGAGAGATAGTCCTTATGCGAAACCCTGACCTCGAGCAGGGCGGCGGCGCCATCGCGAGACATGTCGTTCAAAGGGCTGCACCAGGAGAGTTTCGACGGCGAGCATCAACAGGACGAAGGGAATCGCATAGGCGAGCAGCAAACGCACGTCGAAAAGCTGAAACGCCATATTGATCTCGAAGCCGACGCCATTGGAGCGGCCGATCAGCTCCACCACCAGCACGATCTTCCACACCAGCGAAAGCCCCGAGCGCGTCGCCGCCGCGATATAGGGCGCGAGCTGCGGCAAGACGATATGCCGCAGCCGCGCGGCCGGGCGCAGGCGGAAGACCTCGGCCATTTCATCGAGCTCGTGATCGAGCGCGCGGGCGCCCTCCCGCATCACGACAATGGCGTTGGGCAGCTTGTTGAGCGCCACCGCGCCCACAGCCGCCGCCTCGGTGAGGCCGGCCCAGAGATAGGCCAGCACAATGACGACCAGCGCCGGCAGATTGAGGAGAATGACCAGCCAGGGATCGAACAGCCGATCCAGCGCCCGCCGCCGTCCCATAGCGTAGCCGAGCGCCGCGCCCAGACTCATGGCCAGCAGAAAAGCGGCGGCGACGCGCGCCAGAGTCGCCGCGAGATTGGTGAAGAGCGCGCCGCTCTCGGCCTCATGGGCGATCGCCTCGAAGACAGGGAGCGGCCCGGGCAGGCGGCGCGGATCGGAAAACAGCGCCGCGCCCTGCCAGAAAGCCAGCAGCAGCGCCAGCGACAGGAGGCGGATCACCGCACCGCGCTCGCCGCGGGCTCGTAGAAAGTGCCCGCGGGCAAGGTCTTCGCCGCGCCGACCAGCGCCGCGCCGCCGATCTCCGCGAGAGTGGCGTAGAGCCCGGCGGCGTCCTCCCGCTCCTGCTCGACGCTGCGGGCGGGAATGCCCTCCACATAGCTCTTGCGATAGAGCGCGAGCACGGCGAGGTCCTTGGCCGGAATGCGCTGCATGGCGACGCGCCAAGCGGCGTCGGAGGCGGCGATCAGATGGCGCGCCTTGTCGATCATGGCGAAGAAGCGCGCCAGCGGCGCGGGGCTTTTCGCGGCGAAGCCCTCGTCGAACACATAGCCGGTGACGACCGGCGCGCCCTTGGCGCCGAGCGCCGTCTCCACCTTGCGCAGATCAATGACGCGGGAGAGGCCGCGCGCCTCGAGATCGGCGGCGAAATTCCAGAATTCGAGCGCGGCGTCCAACTCGCCCTCGGCGGCTTTCTCGGCGATGAGCGGCGGCGCGCCGTAAACGATCGTCGCCGATTTGGTGAGATCGACGCCCTGACGCTGCGCATAGGCGCGCAGCAGCAGCCAGCTCTTGTCGAGCGGGCCGCCGGCGACGCCGAGCTTCTTGCCGGTGAGATCGGAGAGGCTCTTCACCGTTTTGTCGCGCGCCATCAGCGCGCCTATGGCGGTGGAATGCGGATAGAAGGTGAGCTTGGCGCCATCGGCCCGCTGGCGCGCCACCCACAGCCAGTCGGAGACCACGATATCGACGGAGCTGCTCTGAATGGCGATCTTGGCGGCGTCGGTGTTGGCGAGCTCAGTGACCGTCAGCTCGAGCCCCGCCTCCTTATCGAGCCCGAAGGCGGAGACGACGGCGAGCTCCCAAACGCCCGAGCCGGTCTTCTGCAGGCCGAGGCGGAGCCGGTCGGCCGCGCGCGCCGGCGCGACGGCGAGAAGCGCGACCAGCGCCGCGAGCAGGAGCGTTTGGAAGATCGGTCGCAAGATGAATCCCGCCTCTGTGCAGGGCGATCGCGTGAACGACAAATCGGGCGCCTTCACCCTCCCCTTTATGGGGAGGGTCGGATGGCGCAGCCATCCGGGGTGGGGTCGCACGGCAGAGACTCGGCGGAAACACCCCCACCCGATCGCCTTCGGCGCTCGACCTCCCCCCTCGTCGAGGGGGAGGTGGAAACGCCTCTTTAGGCGCCAATTCTCGTTCACCCCGCGCCTCTTTGATTATTTCTCACGAGGCAGGATAGCACAATTCCTGGAGCAGACGCGCAAAACGCCCGCGACTCTGCGTCGCTCACGCCGCCTTGCAGCGCCGCAGCCCCCGCCACGCCAGCACGGCGAGCAGCAGAGCCGGCAGCCCCACGCCGGCGGCGAGCGCGGAGGCGACGCCGGCCGAAGCGCTCGCCGCATCCGCCGCGGCGGGGAAGCGCGGCAGAGCGGCGTAATCGGCCTGCGTCATCGCCTGGCCCGCATGGGCGCGCGACCAGAAGAAATCGCGCCAACGCTTGTGGAAGTCGTCGAGCTGGGCGGAGAATTCCGCATAGCGGCGGTCGCCGGAGCCGGCGATATCGGCGACCGAGCGATACATCACCAGCGCCGGCGAGAGAAAGGACAGCTGGTCGGCGAGCGCGCGCTGGCGGGCGAGCTGCGCCTCGTGACGCGCCATTACCTCCTCGACCCGCGCATTGGCCGTCTCCAGCACCGCGAGGCGGCGGATCGTGCGCTCCTTCGCCTCGCCCAGCTTCATCTCCGCCGCTGTTGCGTCGGGGTGCTCCTCGGCGTAGCGGGCGAGCGCGGCGTCGCGCTCGCGATCGGCGTCGGTCGTGGCGGCGCGCGCGGCCAGCGTCATTTCCGAGCGGGAAGGCGCCGGATAGAGCGCGTCGGCGAGCGTGTTGACGGCGGCGGGCGCGATCATGGTGACGCCGGCCCAGACGGCGATGAGCGCCAGCGCATTATAGGCGGAGCTTTTGCCGAAGCTGTCGACGACGGCCGCGAGCAACGCCCAAAAGGCGCCATAGGCGAAGATCGCCGCGATGAGCAGCGCGAAAGCGCCGGAAGCGAGCGGCTCGGCCCCGCGCAGCAGATAGACGCCGGCGCAGGTCGCCGCGATCATCGCCAGGATCGGCAGGCCCGCCCGCGCCGCGAGCTTGCCGAGCAGAACGGCGGTCGGACTCTCCGCGCTGGCGAGGGTGAGGGCGAGCGTGCCTTTCTCGCGCTCGCCGGCCGAAAGATCGAAGCAGAGCGCGAGAATCGCCAGAGGAAAGACGAAGACCAGCACGAAGGAGAGATCGATCGAGCCGCTGGCGAGATGCGCCGGATTCTCGATCTCATCGGCGAAGAGGAAGCTGTCCTTGGTCCCGCTGGTGACTTTCAGCGCGGCGGGGAAAAGATCGCTCTGCCCCGAGGCCACGATCGCGAGCGGGGTCGGCTCCAACGCCGCCACCGCCGCCGCCGAGCCGCCGCCCACAAAGACCGCGTTGCGCGGATCGCGAAAGGGCGGCGTCTCGCCCTTCACGCGGCCGGCGTCCAGATCGGCGAGCGCCTTGCGCAGCGAATCGAGGCGCAGAGTCTCGTCGCGCCGCGCATCCTCTATCGCCGCTTTTTGCGCGGCGATGCGCTCGGCGCCGTCGAAAAAGGCGAGCGCGCTCATTGTCGCGATCGCCGCGAGCACGGCCCATGCCGCAGCATCGCGCCGCAGAAGCCGCCATTCGAACCGCCATGCGGCAAGAAACGCAGAGAAGGTCATGGCGGGCCTCACAGGGGTCTGAGGCGTCGCGCGGCGAAGCCGGCGAGCGCTGCGGTCAGCACGGCCCAGAGCGCGAGCGCGACGAGATCGCCGCGCGCATGGGAGAGCGCGAAGGAGACGGCCGGCGCGGCGTAATCGAAGGAGGGAATGCGCTCCCACATGTCGCGTGAAGCGACATAGGAAGCGTCGCCATAGCGGGCGTTATGGATGAGGTCCTCGCTCGCCGCCGTCTGAATGCGGCGCCTGTGCGCCTCCGCCGCCGTGGCGAAATCATATTGATGCCAGGAATCCGTTCCCGAGAAGCTCGTCGAGAAGGGCTGCATGGCGAGCGCGGGGAAGAGAAAGCCCGGCGCCGCGCGCAGCCTGTCCTGCGCGTCGAAGGCGGCCTGCAGCGCGCCGAAATGCTTGTCGAAAATGACGAAGCCGTTCTCGTCGTCCTTGCGCAGCGCGAGGCCGCGGAAATTGACCGGCAGATCCTCTATGCGCGAGACGCCATATTGCGCCAGCACGCCGTCGCGAAAGGCGACGAAGGCCGGATGAGATTCGTCGTGGCCGAATGTCTTCTTCTTGTCCTCGGCGATGGCGTTGCGGAATTCGAGCGCCGTCGGCAGCGTCGCGACGCGCTTGGCGACATCTGTCATCACGCGCGGCGCCAGAAAACAATTGGCGAGCCAGAAGGCGAGCAGGAGCACCAGCGCCGTGCGCGTGGATTTGGCGAAAGCCGACACGCCGAGCGCGAGAAAAACGAAGCCGGCGAGATAGAGGCCATAGCCGAAGGAGAGCGCCAAAAGACGCTCGAGCTGATCGGCGACGGAGAAATCATGATCGGCGAGGAAGAGCGTCGCCAGCACGGCCGCGGCGAAAGCCGGAATGAGCAGGACCGAAAGAGCGCCGAGCGCGGCGAGCGCCTTGCCGGCGAGGATATCGACCGGCGAGGCGCCGAGGCTCATCAGCTGGCGCAATGTGCCGCGCTCGCGCTCGCCGGCGAAACCGGCGAAGCCGAGCAGCACGGCGACGAGCGGCATGATCGTCTGCAGCACGAAAGCGAAGGAGAGGCCCCCGAGCCGCGCGCCGACGCCGGCGTCGCGCGCCGCGCGAAATTGCGCCTCATTCTGCTTATGCGCCTCCAGCCAGACGGCCTCGCCGACATAGGCGTCGACGCCCGGATCGGCGAGCGCCAGCGGGCTCTGCGGCTTGAACGCGTATTGGCCGAAATGCGCGGCGGCGTGCGGGTTCTTCGCGCCTTGGCCAGTCCACAGCGCGCGATCGGTCGCGGCGGCGGCGGCGCGCTCGCGATCCAACCGCATATGCTGCGCGGCGCCGAAAGCGAGCGCGCCGAGCATCAGCAGGAAGACGAGGCCGAACAGCCAGGCGAGCCGGCTGTCGCGGCGCAGCTCCGTCCATTCCTTGAGGGCCACGGCGCGGGCGACGCGCCAACGGCCGGCGGGTGCCTGAGTCGCGGGCGCTTTCGCGACGACGATCTCGCTCATGCCGCCGCTCCTCTGAATTGCTCGAGATAGGCGCGCTCGAGGCCGAGATGATCGACGTCATCGGCGCCGAAAACGGAGACGAGCCGCCCCGCCTGCATCACGCCGATGCGCGTGCCGCATTGCTTGGCGAGGAAGAGGTCGTGCGTGACCATCAATATCGCCATGCCCTGCTTGCGCAGCTTCTCGACCAGAGCGGCGAATTCATTGGCGGCGAGCGGATCGAGGCCGGAGGTCGGCTCATCGAGCAGCAGCGCCTGCGCGCGCCGCGCCAGAGCGACGGCGACGCCGACCTTCTGCCGCATGCCCTTGGAATAGCCGGAGACGCGCCGGAAGGCCGCCTCCTCCGCGAGCCCGGCCTCGCCGAGCAGGGCGAGCAATTCCGCCCGCGCGAGGCGCCGGCCGCCGGAAATCTCGGTGAAATATTCGAGATTCTCGAGCCCGGTGAGCGCGCCATAGAGCATGACGGTCTCGGGGATATAGGCGAGACGACGCCGCGCCTCGAGCGGCTCGCGCGCCGAGTCGACGCCGCCGACGAGCGCCTGGCCGGAGGTCGGCGCGATGAAATTGAGGAAGAGATTGACAGTCGTCGTCTTGCCGGCGCCATTGGGGCCGAGCAGACAGAACGCCTCGCCGCCGGGAATATGCAGATTCAGCCGGTCGAGGGCGGGGCGATCCGCCTTGCCCTCATATCTCTTGGTCAGCTCGCGCGCTTCCAACATGCGAAATCGCCTCCCGACGCCGAGGGCTGTTTTCGCAGCTTTCCGCGCATAGCGTGGGAAGTCGTTTCGAAGCGCCCGTCCGACCCGGCATCACATCGGCGCGCGCTCGCACGATACGACAGCGCAGTCACGCCCGATCGGCAGTGCTGGCCTCTGTGCTGTCGTATGCAATTCGCGCGAGCTTTTCATGCTCGCGCCTTCCGTGTCAATGCGCATCGAGCGGACTAGCGCGATCAGAAAGTGAGCCACCGCTCGAAATCATTCATGTCGATGCAGAGCATCCCAGCGCGCCCCAGCGCCTCGCGTTCGAAAGGCGAGAAAATCGGCGCATACACCGCTTTTTCGATTCTCCAGTCGCGATAGGGCGCGCCGGTCTTCGTCGCCAAAAACCGCGAGACATGTTCCTCCAAGCTCGCGAGCGCTTGCGAGTCGTGCGCGCTGGCCGAACGCTTGCAGGAACCGAAACGGATACGACGATTGGCTTCGTCCAGCGCGATCATATCGATTTCGATGTCGCTGCCGTCGGCCTTGTTCCAATAGCCGGCGACGAGTTCTGTCAGCGGAAAATCGCCGACGCCTTTGCGGGAACATTCCTCGGTGATCTGGCGCACGAGCTTTTCGAAAGTGTAACCCTCGTGGGTTTGCAGAGAGACGTCGGCTTTGGCGACGGCCTCGTCGATCGGGCGAATTCGGGCGAGTCGCACATTGCGTTGAATTGCGGCGAGCCATGCGCTCAGAAAGTTATCTGTTATGACATAGCGGGCGTTTCGCTGCTTTTCGGACGAGAGGATTGGGTGGAGCTTTTCCACCATCCCGTATTTTTCATTGAGCACCTTCAGATAGCCGGCGAGCTGATTTTCCTGCGCGGGACCGGTGCGGTCATATTCCGCCCTCAACTGGCCATGCGACAACGGCCCGAGACGCGCCAGGAGAATCAGGACGGTGTCGTATCGCCCGCGCAGTTCTCGAAGAAACCAATTGTCGGCTTCATCCCTCAGCGGACTTGATCCCTCGAAAAACATGGTCCGAAGAGTCTCGGATCGATAGGAGGCTATCGACTTCAGCACGCCTTGATCGAAACAGTCACGGTAGAACTTGGGAACTCCTTCGAAGATCGACCACAGAAACAGGCGATGACGAGGATCGGTGATCCCATGAGCGCGAAACATCTCGAATAGGGTTTCGAAATCCCAATGGCCGATGTGCAAGCTGTCGGTGACACGGTTGAAGAGCGGAGAGGCGCGATCCTCGAGAATTGCCGTCATTTCTGTATGGATGGAGCCAAGTGTGAAGAGCCCCCCGCCAATGTCTGAACGCGAACGGGCGAAGTCGACTTCCGACTGCAAATATGACTGGAACTCGACCAGTGACGCCCGGTTGAAATATTGAAACTCGTCGAGCGCGATTATCCATCCCAACGCCCACGGGTCGCGCAACAATACGGCGATCGACTGAAAATCTTTGCAGACGCGCCGCGCATCGTCTTGCGGGGCTCCAACGTCTTCGATCGAATCCTCGAATGCTTGGATGACGCCGCGCGGGTCGCTATCGGGAACCTGCACATAGATGGCTTTGTCCGCGAGCCCCCGCCGCCGGATCGCCTCCTGAATCAGCGACGTCTTCCCGATCCGCCGCCGTCCGGAGATCGCGCAAAAGAAAAAGCGCCGGCGCGCCAAGATCTTATCGATCTCGGCGAGCTCGACACGCCTTCCGTAGAAGCCCCATTCCGCCATCGGCTCTCGCTAACATAAAAATTTTTATGTTAGCCTATATAGGGCCGATAGCGGCTTTTTGACAATGCGTTATCGCACGAGGCTCACTTCTTCCCCGCAGCCGCGATCACATCCTCGAGCGAGCGCAGGCCCGTGGTCGGGGCGTTGACCAGCACGGCCATATTGCCGGGGGCGTGCTCGTTCTTCCACATCTTCGTGTGCGCATGCGGGATCTTCGCCCAGGGGAAGACTTCCGACAGGCAGGGATCGACGCGGCGGTCCACGACGAAGCGATTGGCCGCGGCCGCCTGCTTCAGATGCGCGAAATGCGAACCCTGGATGCGCTTCTGACGCATCCACACATAGCGGGCGTCGAAGGTGAGGTTGAAGCCGGTCGTGCCGGCGCAGAACACCACCATGCCGCCGCGCTTCACCACCATGCAGGAGAGCGGGAAGGTCTGCTCACCCGGATGCTCGAAGACGATGTCGACGTCCTTCTTGCCGGTGATGTCCCAGATCGCCTTGCCGAAATTGCGGGCGGCCTTGGACCAGTCGTTGAACTCCGGCGTGTTGACGGTCGGCAGCTGGCCCCAGCAGCCCTTGAAGTCCTTGCGGTTGATGACGCCCTTGGCGCCGAGCGAGAGCACATAGTCGCGCTTGCTCTCGTCCGAGATCACGCCGATGGCGTTGGCGCCGGCCGCCGCGCAGAGCTGCACGCCGAACACGCCGAGACCGCCCGAGGCGCCCCAGATGAGGACATTGTCGCTGGGCTTCAGCCGGTGCGGCTCATGGCCAAACAGCATGCGATAGGCGGTGGCCAGCGTCAGCGTGTAGGAGGCCGACTCTTCCCAGGTGAGGTGCTTGGGGCGCTCCATGAGCTGGCGGTCCTGCACGCGGCAGAATTGGGCGAAGGAGCCGTCCGGCGTCTCATAGCCCCAAATGCGCTGCGAGGCGGAGAACATAGGATCGCCGCCGTTGCATTCCTCGTCGTCGCCATCGTCCTGGTTGCAGTGGACGACGACCTCGTCGCCGACCTTCCAGCGCTTCACCTTGGAGCCGACGGCCCAGACGATGCCGGCGGCGTCGGAGCCGGCGATGTGATAGGGGAGCTTGTGGACGTCGAGCACGGAGATCGGCTGGCCGAGCGCGGCCCAGACGCCATTGTAATTGACGCCCGCCGCCATCACCAGCACGAGCACGTCATGGCTGTCGAGCTCCCAGGTGGGAACCACCTCGAGCTGCATCGACTCCTCGGGCGGTCCGTGCCGCTCCTTGCGGACGACCCAGGCGTGCATCTTGGCGGGAACATGGCCGAGCGGCGGAATCTCGCCGATGTCGTAGAGGTCTTTCAGTTCGGTCAACGTCTGGCTCCTCGGGGAACTCTTATCGGGCCGGCGGCGGGGCCGAGGGCGCCATTGATATACGGCCCGCTTTCGCCTGAACAGAGGGATATTCGGCCGGGATGAAGGAGGGGGGCCGGCCGGCGATTTCGCCCGCTCACTCCACCGGCTTCCAATTCTCCGCGAAATAGCCTTCCGCATCCAGCGGGGCGACCTGCTTTCCCGGCCGCGCCTTTTTGCCCGCGCATTTCCATTCGTAGATCGTGTCATGGCCGGTCGCGGCCATGGGGATGAAGTCGGAACCCGGATTCTCGCGGCAATATTGCGCGGCGCCGGGCAGAGCGCGCGATCTGTTCGCCTTGAAGCAGGGGAGATTGGCGCCGGTCACGCAGGCGAGCGTCCGCCCGCCCGAGCAGCGGTAATAGGCTCCGCCAATGTCTCCAGAGAGGCCGAAAGCGCGGCGGATCGCCGGCGCGAGGGAGGCGGGAGCCGCGCGCGGGGCGGAACTCGCGCCCGATGCGCAGAGTGGCGCGGCGGCGGCAGGAGCGGCGAGCGTGAGAAGAGCGGAAATCAGAGCCGAGCGAAATGGAACAGACAGCGCCGTCATCGACCTTCTCCCTCGACGGGGCGCGTCCGGGACGGCGCCCTAATCCTCCATCTTCAGCGCAGCGATAAACGCCTCCTGCGGAATCTCCACGCGGCCGAACTGGCGCATCTTCTTTTTGCCTTCCTTCTGCTTCTCGAGCAGCTTGCGCTTGCGGGTGGCGTCGCCGCCGTAGCACTTGGCCGTCACATCCTTGCGGAAGGCGCGCACCGTCTCGCGGGCGATGATCTTGCCGCCGATCGCCGCCTGAATCGGCACTTGGAACATATGCGGCGGGATCAGCTCCTTGAGCTTCTCGCACATTTGCCGACCGCGCGAATCGGCGCGCGTGCGATGCACCAGCATCGACAGAGCGTCCACCGGCTCGGCGTTCACCAATATGCTCATCTTCACGAGATCGCCCACGCGATAATCGGTGATGTGATAGTCGAAGCTGGCGTAGCCCTTGGAGATCGACTTCAAGCGATCGTAGAAGTCGAACACCACTTCGTTGAGCGGCAGGTCATAGACCGCCATGGCGCGCTTGCCGACATAATTGAGATCGACCTGCACGCCGCGCCGATCCTGACAGAGCTTCAGCACCGCGCCGAGATAATCGTCCGGCGTCATGATCGTCGCGCGGATCCAGGGCTCGAGAATCTCGTCGATCTTCACCACATCCGGCATATCGGCCGGATTGTGCAGCTCGATCTCCTCGCCGTTGGTCAGCTTGATCTTATAGACGACCGAAGGCGCCGTCGCGATGAGATCGAGATCGAACTCGCGGCGCAGACGCTCCTGAATGATCTCGAGATGCAGCAGCCCCAAGAAGCCGCAGCGGAAGCCGAAGCCGAGCGCGGCGGAGGTCTCCATCTCATAGGAAAAGCTCGCGTCATTGAGGCGCAGCTTGCCGATGGCGGCGCGCAAATCCTCGAAATCGGCGGCGTCCACCGGGAAGAGGCCGCAGAACACCACCGGCTGCGCCGGCTTGAAGCCCGGCAGCGGCTCCGCGCATTGCTTTTTGTCTTCGGTGATGGTGTCGCCGACGCGCGTGTCGGCGACCTGCTTGATCTGCGCGGTGATGAAGCCGACCTCGCCCGGCCCGAGCGAGGCGACATCCTGCATCTTCGGCTTGAACACGCCGATCTTGTCGACCTCGTAATGGGCGTTGGTGCCCATCATGAGAATCTTCTGCCCCTTGCGCATGCGCCCGTCGATGACGCGCACCAGCACGACGACGCCGAGATAGGCGTCGTACCAAGAATCGACCAGCATCGCCTTGAGGGGCGCCTCCTCGTCGCCCTGGGGCGGCGGCAGGCGGGTGACGATCGCCTCCAGCACATCGGGAATGCCGATGCCGGTCTTGGCGGAAATGAGCACGGCGTCGGCGGCGTCGAGGCCGATGACGTCCTCGATCTGTTGCCGGATGCGGTCGGGCTCCGCCGCCGGCAGATCGATCTTGTTCAGAACGGGCACGATCTCGTGACCGGCGTCGAGCGCCTGATAGACATTGGCGAGCGTCTGCGCCTCGACGCCCTGGCTGGCGTCGACGACGAGCAGCGAGCCTTCGCAGGCCTTCAGCGAGCGCGAGACCTCATAGGCGAAATCGACATGGCCGGGCGTGTCCATGAGGTTCAGGACGTAATCCTTGCCGTCCTGGGCCTTGTAATCGAGGCGCACCGTCTGCGCCTTGATGGTGATGCCGCGCTCGCGCTCGATATCCATGGAATCGAGCACCTGCTCGACCATATCGCGCGCGGCGACGGTCCCCGTCGCCTGGATCAGCCGGTCGGCGAGCGTCGACTTGCCGTGGTCGATATGCGCGACAATGGAGAAATTGCGGATATTGTCGATTTTGCGCGTCGTCATGCGGCGGGGATAGCAGCGCCGGGGTGGGAAGGGAAGCGGATTTGACAGGAGCGGGCGGGCTCTGCTCCTCTCGCGCCCCCGCTCCCCGAGACGTCAGGCGCCGCCATGATCCGGGTCCAATTCCGGCTTTTGCTTTCTCTCGCTCTTTCCATCCCTTCTTTTTCGGCCCTCGCCCAGAGCTTCGACTGCGCCAAGGCGACGACGGCGGTGGAGCGTCTCGTCTGCGCCGATCGCCGGCTCGGCGCGCTGGATGGCGAATTGGGCGCGGAGGTGAAGCGCAGCCTCGCGGCCGATCCGGCGCATCGGGCCGAAAAGCTCGGCGAGGCGCGCAAATGGCTCGGCGAGCGCGATCGCCTATGCGCCCTGCCGGCGGGGGAGCTTCGTGGAGAGGCGCGGGCGAAGGCGCTCGCCTGCCTCGCCGCCGCCTATGAGGCCCGGCTCGCCGCGCTGAAAGCGGCGCCCGCCGCGCCGGAGACCAGCGCGATCTGCCGCAAGCTCGCCGATCGTTACGCCGCCCTCCTCGCGAAGGACCCAGAGGCGCCCTACAAAAAATCCTTCTATGCCGAGAGCCCATTGCAGGTGCTCGCCGCCGCGCCGGACGCCGACGTCATGGTCGCCGCGCCGGCGGCCAATATCGACGACGTCACGCGCGCCAAGCTCGCCGCCTGGGCGAAGGCGGAACCGCAGCCTTTCGTCTTTCCAGATACGCTCGCCGCCGAAATCGTCGCGCTGGGCGCCCATACGCGGCTCGTCATCGATCGGCTCCCCGGCGAGGCCTATTACGCCGCCGGCGTCACCGAGGGGACGATGCATTGCTATTCGGCGATCTATTTCAGCGTTTCCGGCGGCGCTGCGCGCAAAGCCGCGGAGCCGGACGGCGGCGAGGAGGGCTGCGGCGCTTCCCCCGACTTCGGCAAGCTCGATGGCGCTCCAGTCGCCTTTGAAGAGGGCCACGATTATTCGCCGTCGCTCTCCTCTTATGTCGCGGTCAAGCCCTGGCGCGCAGGTCGCTTCGGTCCGGCCTGCACGGCGCATTTCGAATTCGCGCCGAAATTCGCCGAGCATGCGACCTACAACCAATGGGAGGAGCATTGCGCCGGCGCCGATTGCGAGGCTTTGCGCAAAGAGGCGCTCTCCCTCGTCGAGGCGGCACAGAAGCAGCCGCTCGCCGCGCGTAAGGCGGCGCTCGCTCGGCTCTCGGCGACGCAGGCGGAGGAATTCGCGAAGATGGAAGAGGCGGCCGGCCCAGATTTCTCGGGCGAGCCCGACGATCCTGCGCAATATGGCGACGAAAATGGAAAGGCGCTGAGGCTTCCCTTCCTCCATGGCGGCCGGCTCTATCTCGCCGAGCTCGGTCATTTCACCATCGGCTGGCGGGTCTTTTCCGATTGGCGAGTCGCGTTGGAGCAGCTCGACAAGGGCAAGCTCGCAGAATCGTCGGTCTTCGCCATCGGCATGACCAAAGGCGCGCTGCGCGGCGCCTCGGCAAAATGAAAATGGCGCGCATCGCAGGGACGCGCGCCATTTTGAATTCGAGGCGAAACGCTCAGCTCTGCTTCAAGCGCGTCTCGATCTCGCTCTTCGCCTTGGCGTAGAGCTCCAGCGCGCGCGGCTTGGCCCATTGATAGGCCTCGACCAGGCGCGGCGCGAGCCAGCGCAGGAAATCGGCGCTCAGCCGGCCGGCCGTGGCGACGCCCTCGACGATACGGTCGAACCAGGGCAGCGCCGCATGGCCTTCCGGGATTTTGGAGCGCGTCCAGGCGACGGCGAGCTTCAGCTTCTCCTGCGCATAATCGGCGAGCACGACCAGCGGATCGGGCGAGCCGGCGGCGGTAAGCCGGTCCTTCAAATGGGCGATCTCGGCGCTCGCCTGCGCGGCGAGCACGGCGGCTTTCTCCTTGGCGCCATGGGCGGCGGAGAGCTCGGCGCGCAGAGCGTCCAGCTCGGCGCTCAGCCGATCGCGATGCGCGACGACGCCCTCATGCTCCGCGATGGCGGCGGCGATGGACTTCGCCTTCTCTTCCACCGCGGCGGAGAGCTCGGCGCGGGCGGTCTCCAGCTCCTTCGCCAAGGCGCTCGCCTTGGTGATGAGCTCGATTTTGTCCTTGGCGTGGCGGTCACGCTCGGCGGTCATCGCCTCGAGCTGCGCATCCAGGCTCACGGCTTCGACGCCGTTCGACGCCTCCTCGGCGACGGGGGGCTGTTCGGACAGGTTCATCTCCTACCTCTCTTCGTGGCCTAGAGACGCATCCGGCGCGAAACATAGAGAATTTTGTCGATTCGGCAAAAGCCGAATCTTCCCTCCATGCGCCCGCGCCCGCTCACGGCCGATCTCGTCGATCTGTCCGCGCCGAACCGCACCTAGCGTTCGGCGCAATGAGATCAACCGCTTGTGAAACTCACCTCGCTCGCTCCCGCATTCGAGGCCGATCGAGGTCCTGCCGCCGCGCGCTCAGCGATCGGCGAAGAGGGGGGTGACGCCCTCCGTATCTATATAGACGACGCCGTCCTCGATCTTGACCGGATATTCGGCGAGCCGGCTTTCCTGGGGATGGATCGGATCGCCGGTGCGCAGATCCCACGTCCAATTATGGAGCGGGCAGGTCAGCACCTCGCCGTCGAAATCGGCCGTGTCCAGCGGCGCGTTGGTGTGCGGACACACGCCCTGGAAGGCCTTGATCTCTCCGCCGAAGGCGAAGGCCAGGATGATGAAATGGGAATCTGCGATGACGAGCCGCATTTCCCCTTCGAAAACAGTGTCCTCCTTGCAGACCCTGGTGAACATGTCCTTGCTTCTCCGAATGCCCGCCGCAGCTTCGCGGCGGCCCGCGCTAGGCCCAGCAAGAAAAGCGCCGACCCGCCCCGGCGCCGCGTTGATTTCGCCCGAAGGCGCGCCCATAGTCCCGCCCGTGAGCGCGAAAGAGCCGAAATTCTGCGTCGTCCAGACGACGATCGACAGCGAGGCGGGCGCTGAGCGCCTCGCCCGCGCCCTGCTCGCCGCCAAGCTCGCCGCCTGCGTTCAGATACTCCCCATCCGCAGCTTCTACGTGTGGGAGGGCGAGACGCGCGCCGACGCCGAATTTCTGGTGCAGTCCAAAGCGCGCGCGCAGGATTATGACGCGCTCGCCGCCGCCATTCGCGCCGCGCATCCTTACGAGGTCCCGGAGATCATCCGCCTCGACATCGCCGCCGGCGATCCCGCCTATCTCGACTGGGCCGCGCGCGCCACCATGCGGGACGCCCCCTCCTCCTGAGCGGCGGGAAACGCCCAGCCCCACGCAAGCCTCGCTCGGCAAAGATCGTCGCGCCGGCCGCGGCCGCGCCGCCGCGCCGCCGCCGGCAGGAGAGAGCATGCGCGCGGAGCGGAGCCAGTCATGACGTCGGTCTACTCGTCGCTGACGACAGCGCAGATCGCCCGTCTGCCGACGACCATCATGCGCCAGCTCGACACCTCGGACATAGAGGCGCTCGACACGACGCAGATCGCCGTGCTGACGGCGACGCAGCTCAATAATCTCTCGACCACCAATCTTCAGGCGCTGGTGACGACGCAGGTCGCCTCTCTGTCCAAGGCGGCGTTGATCGGGCTCGATCTGTCGCAGTTTTCGGCGCTCGCCTCCAGCGATTTCGATTCCTTCACCACGACGCAGCTTTCCGCGCTCACCAGCACGGAGCTCAACGCGCTCGACACCAGCGAGCTCGGCAGCCTGAGCACGACGCGGCTGCAGGCGCTGACCGCCGCGCAGATCGCCGCGCTCTCGACGACCGAGGTCTCGCGCCTCACCACGACGCAGATCGCCAGCCTCTCCTCGACGCAGGTGCGCGGCCTCACCGCCACGCAGCTCGATGCGCTCAGCCTCGATCAGATCATCGCGCTGCAGGTGAGCAATCTGAGCGCGGCGCAGGCGCGCACGCTGAACGGAACCGAGCTCGGCGCGCTCACCACGACGCAGCTCGCCTCGCTGTCCTCGACGCAGATCGGCTCGCTGACGACCACGGCTTTCGACAGCCTCTCGCAGACGGCGGTGCAGAATTTGACGGCGACGCAGCTCGCCGGCGTCGCCGCGACGCAAATCGCGGCGCTGACGACTGCCGATCTCGGCGAGTTCGCCACGACGCAGCTCTCGGCGCTGACGCTCACGCAGACGCGCGCCCTCACCACGACGCAGCTGGCGGCGATGACCTCGACCGAGATTCAATCGCTCACTGTCGCCAATCTCTCCAATGCGCAGATCGCCGGGATGAACGCGACCGGCGTCGGCAATCTCTCCGACGCGCAGGTGGCGGCGCTGGTCCCGACGCAGATCGCCGCTCTCTCCACGACGACGCTCAACGGACTCACCACGACGCGGCTCGGCGCGCTCACCACGACGCAATTTGCCGGCCTCTCCGCCGCGCAGATCGCCGGCCTCTCCGATACGACGCTCGCCAATCTGACGGAGACGCGCCTCGTCGCGCTGACGACGACGCAGGCGCGCGGGCTGACGGCGACGCAGCTCGCCGATCTTTCGACGACGGGGCTGCAATCGCTCGACGTCACCGAGCTCGCCGCCGCGCAATTTGCGGCGATCGACGCGACCACATTCTCCGATCTCTCCACCACGCAATTCGCCGCGCTGTCCTCGACGCAGATTCGCGCGCTGACGACGACGCTGCTGAACGTGCTGTCCGCGACGATGATCGCGAGCCTGACGACGACGCAGGTCGATTGGCTGACCGCCGGGCAGATCGCCGGACTGACGACGACGCAGATCGGCAATCTGACGACGACGCAGACTTCCGCGCTCGCCGCCACGCAGGCGCGCAGCCTGACGACGACGCAGCTCGTCGCCATGACGACGACGGCGATCCAGTCGCTCGCCATCGGCAATCTCACTGCTGCGCAGATCGCCGCGCTCGTCACCAGCAACGACGGCGGATTGAGCGTCACGCAGGTCGGCGCGCTCGCTTCGACGCAAATGTCGGCGCTCTCCACCACATTCCTCAATCTGCTGACCACGACGGAGCTGCAGAGCCTCACCACCACGCAGGCCGCGGCGCTCACCTCGGCGCAGATCGGCGGACTTTCGGCCGACGCAATCGACAGGCTGACGACCGCGCAGCTCGCAGCGCTCACCTCGACGCAGGCGCGCGGGCTGACGACGACGCAGCTCGACGATATGACGACGGCGCAGATCCAATCGCTGACCATATCGCAGCTCTCGGCGGTACAGATCGCCGGTCTCGGCTCCGCCGCCTTCGGCAATCTCTCCACGAGCCAGCTCTCCAACCTCACCTCGGCGCAGATCGCTGGGCTGACGACGACGCAATTCGACGCTTTCAGCTCCACGCAGATCGCCGGCTTCACCACCACTCAGCTCGCCGGCCTCACCGCGACCGAGGTCAATTCGCTGGAGACGACGCAGATCGCCGCGCTGAGCGTGACGCAGATCGCCGCAATGCCGACGCGCGCCTTCGCCGGCCTCGCCGACACGCAGGTCGCCGCGCTGACGACGACGCAGCTCGCCGCTTTCGCCACGACGCAGATCGCCGCGCTCACCTCCACCGCCGCCACGGGGCTGACCAGCGCGCAGATCGCTTCGCTCGCCACGACGCAAATCTCCGCTCTGACGGCGGCGCAGACGCGCGCTCTCGCCGATTGGCAGATCGCGACGCTGAGCACGACGCAGCTCGGCGCCTTGACCACGACCGAGGCCGCCGCGCTCACCTCGACGCAGCTCGCCTCGCTGTCTCTGACGCAGATCGACACGCTGACCACGACGCAGGTGGCGGCGCTCTCGGCCGTGTCGATCGGCGGATTCTGGCAGAGCCAAATCGCCGAGCTGTCGACAACGCAGGTCACGGCGCTCACCTCGACGCAGGTCAAGGCGCTCGCCGACACGCAGGTCGGCGCGCTCTCGGCCGCGCAGCTCGGCGCGCTCACCTCGACGCAAGTCGCCGCGCTTTCGACGAGCGGCTTCGGCGCCCTCACCTCCACCGCCGTCGCCGCTCTCACCACGACGCAGATCGGCGCGATCGGCGCGCTGCTGACGGCCGCGCTGTCGGATGCGCAGATTGCGGCGCTGAGCGCGACGCAGATCGCCGCTCTCTCGGTCGCGGCCATGTCCGGCCTCGGCGCGGCGCAGGTCGCCGCCATGACGATGACGCAGCTCGCGACGCTCGCCACCACGCAGATCGCCGCGCTGGCGACGACCGCCGTGGCCTCGCTGTCGACGGCCAATGTCGCCATGCTGACGACGACGCAGGTCGCAGCGCTCACCTCGACGCAGATGCGCGCCATGTCGGATGCGCAGATCGCCGCTTTCTCCATCGCGCAGCTCGCCGCATTGCAGAAGGCGCAGCTCGCCGCGCTTTCGACGACCGGCGTCGGCGGATTATCGACCAGCGACATATCCTCTCTCACCACCACGCAGCTCGGCGCGCTGACCACGGCGCAGATGAGCGTGCTGGTCGACACGCAGCTCGCCGCTCTCACCGCGACGCAGATCGCCGCGCTGGCCGCGACGCAGATCGCGGGCCTTTCGGCGGATGCGGTCGCCAGCCTTTCCACCAGCGTCGTCTCCGCGCTCGCCACCACGCAGCTGCGCGGCTTCACCGCGCGTCAGCTCGGCGCGCTGACGCTCGGCCAATTGGGCGCGCTCACCACGACGCAGCTCGTCGCGATGACGACGACCGAGCTCGCCGGCCTCACCGACATTCAAGCGGCGGCGCTGTCGACGACGCAGCTCGGCGCGCTCGCCGGCACGCAGATCGCCGCGCTCACCACCACCGCCGTCGCCGCACTGACGACCACCGAGGTTGCCGCGCTCAGCACGACGCAGATCGGCGCCCTCACATCGACTCAGGCCGGCGCGCTCTCCGCAACGCAGATCGCCGCCTTCGGCCTCGATCAGCTCGCGCGGCTGACCTCGACTCAGCTCTCCGGCCTGTCGACCGCGACGATCGCCGGCCTCACGCTCACCGAGCTGCAGGCGTTGACGACGACGCAGCTGCGCGGCCTCACCGCGGCGCTGATCGGCGCGCTGACGACCAGCGAGCTCGCCGCGCTGGCGACGACGCAGATCGCCGCTCTGACGACGCAAGAGCTGCAAGGCCTGACGCAGACACAGGCGGCGGCGCTCGCCGCGACGCAATTCGACGCGCTCGCCGCCACGCAGATCGCGGCGCTCTCCACTTCGGCGATCGGCGGGCTGACGACGACGCAGGTGCAGGCGTTGAGCGCAACGCAATTCGGCGCGCTGGCGGCGACGCAGATTTCCGCGCTGAGCAGCGCGCAGCTCGCCGCGCTGACCACGACGCAAGTGGGCGCGCTCACCGCGACGCAGGCGCGCGGGCTGACCTCCACCGAAGTCTCGCAGCTCGACGCCACCAGGATCGGCGCGCTCTCGACCACGGCGATCAAATATCTCACCAGCACGGCGATCGGCGGCCTCACCGCCACGCAGATCGGCCTGCTGACGACGACGCAGCTCGCCAGCGTCGCCTCGACGCAGATCGCCGCTTTGTCCAGCACCGCCATCGCCGGGCTCAGCAGCGACGAGATCGGCGCGTTGACGACGACGCAGTTCCGCAGCTTCTCCTCCACGGGCGTGGCGGCGCTGACGACGACGCAGGTGCAGGCGCTCACCACGGCGCAGATCGGCCTGTTGACCAGCACGCAGATCGGCGGCCTCGCCGCGACGCAAGTGGCGGCGCTCACCGCGACGCAGCTCGGCCTGCTGGCCGCTTCGCAGATCGCCGCGCTGGCGACGACGGGCGTCGGCGGATTGACGCAGACGCAGGTCGGCGCGCTCACTGCCACGCAATTCTCCGCGCTGACCGCCGCGCAGATCGCCGCTCTGTCGACGAGCGGCGTCGGCGGGCTGACGACGACGGAGCTCGGCGCGCTCACCACGACGCAATTGCAGAGCTTTACCTCCACCGAGATCGGCGCGCTCTCGACCACGCAGCTCGCCACGCTCACCACGTCGCAGCTGAAGACTCTCACCGCGCAGGAAATCTACGGGCTGACCTCGGCGCAGGTCGCCGCGCTCGGCACGGAACGGCTGACGGCCTTGAGCGCGGCGCAAATCTCCTATCTCTCGACGACCGGCGTCGCTGGACTCAGCCAAACGCAGATCGCCGCCCTCGCCGACACGCAATCGGCCGCGCTCTCGGCCGATCAGATCGCCGCTCTCTCGCCCACCGCCGTCGCCGGGCTCAGCACGACGGAAATCGCCTCGCTGAGCTCCACGCAATTCGCCAGCCTCTCGGCCTCCGCCATAGCGGCCCTGACCTCGTCGCAATTCTCGAGCCTCACCTCGACGCTGATCGCTCTGCTCTCTGCGACCGAGCTCGGCGGCCTCACCGCGACGCAGGCGGCCTCGCTCACCACGACGCAGCTCTCCGCATTGAGCGAGACGCAGATCGGCGCCGTCTCCTCGGACGGAATCTCCGGGCTCTCGGCGACGCAGATCGCCGATCTGACGACGACGCAATTCTCCGGCTTTCAATCCACGCAATTCGCGGCGCTGACGACGGCGCAGATGCAGGCGGTGACGACGACGGAGATCGCGGCGCTGACCAACGCCCAGCTCGGCGGCCTGCTGCGCCCGCAATTGCGCGCGCTGACGACGACGCAGGTCGGCGCGCTCACCACATCGCAGATTTCCGCGCTGGCGACGACGCAGGTCGTCAATCTCACCACCACCGAGATCGGCGCGCTCTCGTCCACGCAATTCAACGCGCTGACCTCGACGCAGATCGGCGCGCTCACCACGCAGCAGCTCGCCAATCTCGACGGCCCGGTCATCGCCTCCTTCAACGCGCTCCAGCTCACCGGTCTCACCACGACGCAGGTGGCCGCGCTGACCACATCCGCCATAGCGGCGTTGACGACGACGGAGCTGCTGGCGCTCAACGGCAATCAGATCGCCGCCTTCACCACGACGCAGATCGCCGGCATGACCACGCAGCAGCAGGCGGCGCTGGCGCTGGCGGTCTCGTGATTTCACATTTGACCGGGAGGCGCCCCGATTCGCGCCTGACGCAAAAGGGAGCCCGCCGCGGGCAATGACCGACGAATTGAACGAGCCATTGGGCTTGAACGAGCCGCTGGAGCCACGCCCGGCGCGCCCTCGCGGCAAGCGGACGAAAAGCGTCGTCGCCGCATTGCTGCTCTGCGGAGCCGGCGGCGCCGCGCTTCTCCTGTCCTTGCGCGATCCGCAGGCGGGCCAGCCCGTCGCCGTCGCGCGCATCGAAATGGTCGAGCCGCCGCCGGCGCCGGCGAGCGTTCCCATGGAGCGCGCGTCGGTCACGGAAACGGACAAGCGCGCCGATGAGATCGCCGATATCGAAAAGCGCTCGGGCGTCAAGGTCACGCGCGTCGGCGGCGGCGAGCTTCCCGGCGCGCTCATCATAAGGCTCGACGAGCAGCATACGGCGCTCGCGCCGGCGCCGGACAAGCGCCTGGTGGAGAAAGGCCGCAGCGGCCCGCTGCCCAAGATCGGCGCCGATGGCGCGAAGCCGATGGAAGTCTACGCCCGCCCTGCGACGATCAGCGCGCGTCTGCCCGCTGGCGCGCCGCGCATCGCGCTCGTCGTCGGCGGCGTCGGCCTCAATGCGCAGCTCACGGCGAGCGCCATCGACGAATTGCCCGGCGCCGTCACGCTGGCGCTCGCGCCCTATGGCGCCGATCCGGAGAGCGTCGCCGCCAAGGCGCGCGACCGCGGCCATGAGATTTTGCTGCAGGCTCCGATGGAGCCTTATGATTATCCGCGCGAAAATCCCGGGCCGCATACGCTGCTGACGACGCGCGGCGCCGGGCTCGAGGATCTGCACTGGCTGATGAGCCGATTTTCGGGCTATATCGGCATGGTGAATTATCTCGGCGCGCAATTCACCGCCGACGAGACCGCGCTGACGCCCACGCTCACCGACATAGCCGGGCGCGGGCTGCTCTTTCTCGACGACGGCACGTCGCCGCGCTCGCTCGTTGCGACCCTCGCGCCGCGTCTCGCCTTGTCGGCGGCGCGGGCGGATGTGGCGATCGACGCCGGCGCCTCGGGCGAGGCGATGGAGAAGGCGCTGACGCAGATCGAGGCGCTGGCGCGCCGCAATGGTCAGGCGATCGTCGCCGCCGGCGCGCTGCCGCAGACGATGACGCGCCTCGCACGTTTCGCGCGCGAGCTCGAGCGCAAGGGAATTGCGCTCGTGCCGCTGAGCGCGCTGGCGTCGCGGATCGAGGACAAAGAGGCGAAAGCCGGAAAGTGGAAATGAGCGAGCTGGCCTACAGACCCTGCGTCGGCGTCATGCTGATCAACGCCAAAGGCCTCGTCTTCCTCGGCCGGCGCCTCTCCAAGCGCGCCGATCCGCAGGTGATCGAGCATGAATGGCAAATGCCGCAAGGCGGCATAGACGCAGGCGAGGAGCCGCTCGCCGCCGCGCTGCGCGAATTGCACGAGGAGACCAATGTGACCAGCGTCTCCGTGCTCGCCGAGGCGCAGGATTGGTACAGCTACGATCTGCCGCCCGAGGCCTCGAAGCGCTGGAAAGGCAAATATCGCGGCCAGACGCAGAAATGGTTCGCTTTCCGCTTCGAGGGCGAGGAGGCGGAGATCGACATAGAGCGCCCCTGCGACGGCCAGCACGAGCCGGAATTCGACGCCTGGCGCTGGGAGCGTGCAGCGCTATTGCCGCAGCTGATCGTGCCTTTCAAGCGCGACGTCTATGAGCGCGTGGTTCGCGATTTCGCTCATCTCTCGGGAGACTGAGGCGCCGTCGTCGCGCCGAATATGGGCTCGAAGGCGCGGCGCAAAGCCGCGTCCACCGCCGCCATATCGGAGACCTTGCCGAGATCGGCGAGGCTCGTCACGCCAAGATGCGCCTGCCGCACGCCGCAAGGCGCTATGCCGGAAAAATGCGTGAGATCCGGCGCGACATTGAGCGCCAATCCGTGGAACGTCGTCCAGCGCCGCACGCGCACGCCGATCGCCGCAATCTTGTCCTCGGCCGGCTCGCCGAAAAGGCCCGCAGGCTTGTCCGGCCGGCGCGTCCATACGCCGACGCGATCCTCTCGCCGCTCGCCGGCGACGCCGAGCGAAGCGAGCGTTTCGATGAGCCAGGCCTCGAGCCCGGCCACATAGGCGCGCAGATCGCGCTTTCGCCGTGTGAGGTCCAGCATCACATAGGCGACCCGCTGTCCCGGCCCGTGATAGGTGAACTGCCCGCCCCGCCCGGTGCGATGCACGGGAAAGCGCGCATCGAGCAGATCGGCCTCCTTGGCCGAGGTTCCGGCGGTGTAGACGGGCGGATGCTCGAGCAGAAGGACGCGCTCGGGAGCGCCGCCATCGGCGATGCGTTCGACCAGCGATTCCATCTCGGCGACGGCGGCCTCATAAGCCACGAGGCCGGGCGCCACGACCCATTCCACCGGCGGCGAGCCGGGCCGGGGAAGCAGCGAAAGGGCGCAATCGTCGCGCAGCAATGGAGCGGTCATGAGAGGGAATGTATCGCGTCGCGCCGCGGCGCTCCAGCGGCGCGCGCGTCACGCTATCTGAACGATTCTATTTTTTCACCGCCGCATCGATCCGCCGCGGCAGAGGAAATTCCGCGCTTTCATACAAGCCGCGGATCGCCGCGCCCGTATAGGTCGCCTCGGCCACCTCGAGCGAGCAGGTTCCCAGCAAAGCGGCGGGCATATCCTCGACAGCGTAGCGAATCGCCTCCGCGGCCTGGGCGAAACGCCGGAATTCGACGGAGTTCTGATAGGATCGCGACCGCTTGGCGAGCGTCTTGGATGAGAAAAGGCCGGCTTCCATGCCGTAATCGAATGCGCTCATCGCTCTTCTCCCTGTCGTCCGCGCTTTTCGGCGCGAAAATCGATCACGACGCCGCCGCGCAGCCGTGTGGACGAGACGACGCGAGCGACGCGCACAACCCTCCGAAGCGAGAAATTACCAGGCGAATTCCATTCCCGCTTCCGTCACGACACGTTCGAGACCGTCCCGGTCTCCTTTGATGACATATTGGAATCCGGCGCCGCTGTCGGGCAGCAGGCGCATGATCCGGAATGTCTCTTTTTCCGTTCGCGCGCCGAGGCGATGATAGATTTGCGCGCCGAGACGAAACTTATGCGTCGGCGCTTCTTTGCGAAGCCGCTGATAGCGGGAGAGCTCATTCGAATGCGCGCTCACAATGTCGGCCCTTTCGGATGGAGTGCGACGCGCCGATCCGCGAAGGAACGACGCGCCTCCACCGGGGGAGAAGGCCCCGCGCTCGCCGCCGGTACATCCGCGGTCGGCGCGCAGGGCCTGATCGCTAAGGTCAGTCGACCTTCAGCTGATCCGCCGATGATTTGCCGCTGCGCCGGTCGACGACGATCTCATAGGAGAGCTTCTGGCCCTCGGCGAGGCCGTTAAGGCCCGCACGCTCGACAGCGCTGATATGAACGAAGACGTCGGCTCCGCCGGACTCCGGCTGAATGAAGCCGAAACCCTTTTGCGCATTGAACCATTTCACGATGCCGGTCTGCATGACTTGTCCTTTCGAAGAACAGGGGGGATTGAGGCGTTCGCGACATGCGACGCCTCGCTTGATCGATGTTCTGGAGAGGAAGTCATAATGCCCGGGGCGCCGTTAGGCGCGAAGCAGGAGTCGACCGGCCGAAAACTCGATAGAACGTATGTGGGGCATTCGGGCGGATAATACAAGCGTGGCCGGCGAGAATTCGCGAAGCTCTCGCCTCGCGCGACCTTGCGCTCCCCGGCCGGCCCGCTATAGACCGCGCCATCGCCTCTCCCATTTAGTTGCCTCATGTCCGTGCTCGCCGTCTATCTCCGCGTCCTCGCGCAGCTGAAGCCCGAGAAACGTCTCGCGACGCTCCTCGTCGTCGCCAATCTCGCCGTGGCCATTGCGCAATTCGCCGAGCCCATGCTGTTCGGCCGCGTCATAGACGTGCTCACGCGCGCGCAGGCGGCGGGCGTCAAGCTCGCCTGGGGCGATCTTCTGCCGCTGCTGGCGGCCTGGGCCGGCTTCGGCCTCTTCTCCATCGCCGCGTCTGTGCTGGTCGCGCTGCACGCCGATCGTCTCGCGCATCGGAGCCGGCTCGCGGTGATGGCCGCCTATTTCGAGCATGTGCTCGATCTGCCGTCGAGCTTTCACGCCGGCGCGCATTCCGGCCGGCTGCTGAAGGTGATGCTGGAGGGCGCCTCGGGAATGGCGGGGCTGTGGCTCTCCTTCTTCCGCGAGAATTGCGCCTCCTTCGTCGCGCTCTTCGTGCTGCTGCCGGCGACGCTCTTCGTCAATTGGCGGCTCGCTCTGCCGCTCATCGTGCTCGTCATCGTCTTCGGCGCGCTCACCTCTTTCGTCCTGCGCCGCACAGAGCAATTGCAGAGCAAGGTGGAGCGTCACCATTCCTCGCTCGCCGAGCACGCCTCCGACGCGCTGGGCAATGTCGCCGTGGTGCAGAGCTTCACGCGCGTGCAGAGCGAGACCAATGCGCTGCGGCGGATCATCGACGAATTGCTCGCCGCGCAAATTCCGGTGCTCTCCTGGTGGGCGCTGGCGGCGGTAGCGAGCCGCGCCTCGGCGACGCTCACCCTGCTCGTCATCTTTCTGCTCGGCGCCTGGCTGCATTTGCAGGGCCTCGCCTCCATCGGCGAGATCGTCGCCTTCATGAGCTTCGCGACCATGCTCATCGGCAGGCTCGAGCAAATGGTCGGCTTCCTCAATGTGCTGTTTCTGCTCGCGCCCAAGATCGCCGAATTCTTCGCCATTCTCGACACGCGCCCGACGGTCGCCGATCGCGAGGATGCGCGCGATCTCGGCCGGCTCGCGGGCGCCGTCGCTTTCGAGAATGTGAGCTTTTCTTATGGCGGCGAGCGTCTCGCGCTGCGCGACGTCTCCTTCTCGGCGCGGCAGGGCGAGACCATTGCGCTCGTCGGCGCGACGGGCTCGGGCAAATCGACGACGCTCGGCCTCTTGCATCGCGTCTTCGATCCCGCGCAGGGCCGGGTGACGATCGACGGAATCGACATTCGCGACATGACGCTGACCTCGCTCCGCCGCAACATTGGCGTCGTGTTTCAGGAGCCCATGCTGTTCGCCCGCTCGATCGAGGAGAATCTGCGCGTCGGCAAGCCGGACGCCAGCGAGGAGGAGATCGCCCGCGCCGTGGAACTGGCGCAGGCGCGCGATCTGGTGGCGCGGCAGAGCGAGGGGCTTTCGACGCTGGTCGGGGAGCGCGGCCGCACGCTCTCGGGAGGCGAGCGTCAGCGCCTCTCCATCGCGCGCGCGCTGCTGAAGGACCCGCCGATCATGATTTTCGACGAGGCGACCAGCGCGCTGGACGCGACCACAGAGCGTCAGTTGCAAAAAGCGCTGGAGGCGGCGACCGCCGGCCGCACCACTTTCATCATCGCCCATCGTCTGGCGACGGTGCGCCATGCGGACCGCATATTGGTGCTGGATCACGGCGAGATCGTCGAGAGCGGGACCTTCGACGGACTGGTGGCGAAAGGCGGCCTGTTCGCCGAGCTCGCCAAGGCGCAGTTCATCACCGCGGCGTCGTGACCCCTCTCCGAGAGGCCCAGAGCGGCGGCTGCGCATTCGGCGGCTCCGACGCTTAAGCGATTGTTTCCTATAGGGGCAGAACCGCGCTATGCGCTCTAGCTCTCGCTCGTCGTCGCGCCTATCCTCGATGAAACGGCGCGAGCGATCCATGCTGACCAAATACCTGCAACGCTTTTCGCGGCGTTCGGACGAGCTTCCGGACGCTGCATTGATCGAGCTCGTGGAAGTCGTCTACAGGGCTCTTCCTCCCATCGCCATCATGGGCGTCACCATGGTCGGCATCGGCGCCCTGCTGACAATCCGGACAGGCGACGGCCTGCTTTTGCTCGTGACCCTCGCCGGCGCGATCGTCTCCGGCGCTCGCATCGCTCTCATGCTGCTCTATCGCCGCCGGCGGGCCGCCGCGCGCCCCACGGCGAGCGAAGCCAGGCAATGGGACCAGCGCTACGCCGTCGGCAGCTTCGCCTTCGCCGCCTTGCTCGGCGCGCTCGACGCGCGGGCGCTCACGGTGGAGGCCGCCGTGTCCGACCTCATATTGAGCCCGATGCTGGTCACGACGCTGATCCTCGCCTATGGGGCGGGCGTCGTCACCCGCCTGTCCGCCCGCCCGCAGCTCTGCTGGGGGAGCGTGGCTCTGGCGACCATACCGACAGTCGCGGGTTTCGGCATGCGCGCGATCGCCGCAGACGGCTGGTACGCGCAGACGGTCTTCGCCACTCAGGCGGTCGTCGTCGGCGTTTTCGCTCTGGCCGGCCTCGGGCTGGTCGAGGATTTCTATGACACGGTGCGACAGCAGATCATCGCGAAGCTGGATCTCGCGGCGCTGGCCGGCAGAGACCATCTGACGGGCCTCGCCAATCGCATTCTCCTGCAAGAGAAGCTGGAAGAGGCCGGCGCGCGCATCGAGCAGACCGGCGGCCTGTTCGCGCTCCATTATCTCGATCTCGACCGCTTCAAAGAGGTCAATGACAGTTTCGGCCATATCACGGGAGACGCCCTCCTCCGGGCCGTCGCCGAACGGCTGACGCAGACCGTGCGCCAGGGAGACACTGTCGCTCGCCTCGGAGGCGACGAATTCGTCGTCATCCAGCTCGGGATCCAGCTCTCCGACGAGGCGGAGCTTCTGGCGCGCCGCATCGTCCAGGCGGTCGGCGCGCCTTACGAACTCCTCGGAGGGAAAATTCAGATCGGCGTCAGCATCGGCGTCGCCTTGGCTCCGCGAGACGGAGCCGGGCTCGAGCAGCTCGTGTCCTGCGCCGACGCCGCCCTCTACCGAATGAAGCGCAAGGGACGCGGCGGCGGCTTTTGGGCAGAGGAGGACGCGCCTCTCGCCAGGAATGTCGCCTGACCGAAGCCAACCGGGGATGCGGGGGCGAAACCGCGCATTCCCACAACATATCGCGCCCTATTTCTTGCCTTCCCCGCTATTTTGTGGCGCTCTGGCGCGCATGAAATTCCAGCGGCTCCGACTTCTCGGCTTCAAGAGCTTCTGCGAGGCCACAGATTTTCTGATCGAGCCGGGCCTGACCGGCGTCGTCGGGCCGAATGGCTGTGGCAAGTCCAATCTCGTCGAGGCCCTGCGCTGGGTCATGGGCGAAAGCTCCTACAAAAACATGCGCGGCTCGGGGATGGATGACGTCATCTTCTCCGGCGGCGGCTCGCGCCCGGCCCGCAATGTCGCGGAAGTCGGCCTCGTGCTGGACAATAGCTCCCGCACCGCCCCGGCCGCTTTCAACGACGCCGAGACTTTGGAAGTCACCCGCCGCATCGAGCGCGAGGCGGGCTCTACCTATAGGATCAATGGCCGCGAGGTGCGCGCCAAGGATGTGCAGCTGCTGTTCGCCGACGCCGCCACCGGCGCGCGCTCGCCGGCGCTGGTGCGCCAGGGGCAGATCGGCGAGATCATCTCGGCCAAGCCGCAGGCGCGCCGCCGCATTTTGGAGGACGCCGCCGGCGTCGCCGGCCTCCACTCCCGCCGTCACGAGGCCGAGCTGCGCCTGACCGCGGCCGCCGATAATCTCACCCGCCTCGAGGATGTGTTGAAACAGGTCGACGGCCAGACAGAGAGCCTGCGCCGCCAGGCGCGGCAGGCGCAGCGCTATCGCGCCGTGGCGGCGGAAATCCGCAAGAATGAGGCGCTCGCCGCCTATATCGCGCATCGGCAGGCAAGCGAGCAGCTGAAGCTCGCCGAGCGCAAGCTGGAAGAGGATTTAAAGCTCGTCGAGGAGCGCACGTTGCAGCAGGCCGAGGCCGCGCGACTGCAGGCGATCGCCGCCTTCGAGCTGCCGAAGCTCCGCGACAAGGAGGCCGAGGCCGGCGCGGCGCTACATCGGCTGATCATGGCCCGCGACGCGCTGGACGGCGAAGAGAAGCGCGCCAAGGAGCGCATCGCCGAGCTGACCCGCCACGCGGAGCAATTCGCCCGCGACGTCGAGCGCGAGCGCGCGCTGATCGACGACGCCGCCGAGGTGACGCAGCGGCTCGAGGACGAACGCGGCGAGCTCGCCGAGCAGGACGCCATCGGCGCCGAGCGCGAAGCGGAAGCGCGGGAGCGTCTCGCCGAGATAGAGGAGGCGCTGGCCCGCACCGAGGCCGAACTCTCCGAGGCGCAGCAATCGCTGGCCGGCGTCAACGCCCAGCGCGGAGCGCTGGAGGCGGCGCTGCGCGAGGAGACGCAGCGCGTCTCGCGTTTCGAGGCCGAGCTGACCCGCGTCGAGACGGAATTCGCGCTGATCGCCGGCCAGGGCGGCGCGGCGGAGGAGGTGGAGCGCCTCGCCGAATCGCTCGAAATGGCGAGCGAGCAGGCGCGCGAAGCCGACGAGACCGCTCTGATGGCCGAAGAGGCGGCGATCGAGGCGCGCGAGGCGGAGAGCCTATCGCGCCAGCCGCTGGCCGAGGCCGAGAAGCGCGCCGGACGTCTCGAGACCGAGGCGCGCACGCTGGAAAAGCTGCTCGAATCGGGCGGCGGCGATCTCTGGGCGCCGATCGTGGAGAGCGTCAGCGTCGAGAAGGGCTATGAGACCGCGCTCGGCGCCGCGCTCGGCGACGATCTCGACGCCTCCATCGAGACCTCCGCCCCGGCCCATTGGGCGCTCACCTCCGGCGCCGGCGATCCCTCGCTGCCGCCGGGCGTGCGCACGCTCGCCGAGATGGTGCAGGCTCCGCCGGCGCTGGCGCGGCGCCTCGCGCAGATCGGCGTCGTGCTGCGCAGCGAGGGCGCAGCATTGCGCTCCATGCTGAAGCCTGGCCAGCGCCTCGTCTCCAAGGAAGGCGACCTCTGGCGCTGGGACGGATTCACCCAGGCCGCCGAGGCGCCGACGCCGGCCGCCCGCCGTTTGGCCGAGAAGAATCGCCTCGCCGATCTGCGCCTCGAGGCCGCAGCCGCCCGCGAGGCCGCCGACGCGCTCGCCGACGAGGCGCAGACGGCGCAGGAGCAGGCGCGCGCTGCCGCCCTTGCCGAGAGCGCCGCCCGCGAGGGTCAGCGCCGCGCCCGCGCCGCGCTGGAAGAAGCGCGCGAGCGCCATGTCGTGGCGGAGCGCCGCCTGGGCCAGATCGCGCAGCGCCTGTCGGCGCTCGAGGAGGCCAAGGCGCAAATCCTCGCCAATCGCGACGAGGCGGCGATGAAGCGCGAGGGCGCCGCGCGTGCGCTGGACGCGCTGGACGAGCCAGCCTCGCTCGCCGGCGCGGTGGAGCATGTGCGTTCCCGCGCCGCCGCCGAGCGCGCTCAGGCCGGCGAGGCGCGCGCCGCGCTCACCTCGCTGCGCCATCAGGCCGAGACGCGCGCCGCGCGCAAATCGGCGATCCTGCGCGAGAACGCCTCCTGGATGGAGCGGCGCGACCGCGCGCAGGACCGCATATCGGAATTGGAGCGCCGCCTCGAGGATTCGCGTGACGAGCAGGAGCGGCTGATCGATTCGCCGGAGACCTTCCTGCTCCAGCGCCGCAATCTTCTCTCGGCGATCGAGGAGGCCGAGGCCGCCCGCCGCGCCGCCGCCGATGCGCGCACGACCGGCGAGACGGCGCAGGCGGAATCCGATCGCGCCGCCCGCATGGCGCTGGAGGCGATGAGCGCCGCGCGCGAGGAGAAAGCCCGCAGCGAGGCGCAGCTCGAGGCCGCGCGCCGCCGCTCGGCCGATGTGGAGCACGCCATCGCCATGGAATTGGAGAGCGAGGAGCATTCGCTCGCCGAGCTCGCCGGCGTCACCGGAGAGGAGACGCAGCTGCCCGCCATTCCCGACATAGAGCGCAAGCTGGAAGGGCTGAAGGCGGATCGCGAAAGATTGGGCGCGGTGAACCTGCGCGCCGAGGAGGAGCTCGGCGAGATCGAGACGCAGCGCGACAAGATGATGGCCGAGCGCGAAGACCTCGCCGAGGCGATCAAGAAATTGCGCGGCGCCATCGCCAGCCTCAACAAGGAAGGCCGCGAGCGCCTGCTCGTCGCCTTCGAGCAGGTGAACGCGCATTTCAAGGAGCTGTTCAGCCTGCTGTTCGGCGGCGGCACGGCGGAATTGCAGCTCATCGAGAGCGACGATCCGCTGGAGGCCGGCCTCGACATTCTCGCCCGCCCGCCGGGCAAGAAGCCGCAGACGATGACGCTGCTCTCCGGCGGCGAGCAGGCGCTGACCGCAATGTCGCTGATCTTCGCGGTCTTCCTCACCAATCCGTCGCCGATCTGCGTGCTCGACGAGGTGGACGCGCCGCTCGACGATTACAATGTCGAGCGCTTCTGCGCTCTGCTCGAGGATATGCGCAAGAAGACCGACACGCGCTTCGTCGCCATCACGCATAATCCCATCACAATGGCGCGCATGGATCGCCTGTTCGGCGTGACGCAGGCCGAGCGGGGCATATCGCAGCTCGTCTCCGTCGATCTCGAGCAGGCCGAGAGATACGCGCAGGCGGTCTGAGGCCGCGCCGTCGCGCTCACGGAATGAACGACTGTTTTCGTCGCATCATTCCGCCGCCTCCTCGCGCGCCGTCTCGACGAGGCGCTTCAAATCGGAGAGGCCCTGCTCGAATGCGCCGCCGACCATCTTCTCCGGCTTCATGACGAGGCTGAACAGCTTGCCGAGGAAGGGCTGGCGGCCCTTCATGTCCCAGGTGACGAGCGAGCCGCCATCCTGCGGCGCAATGGTGAATTCGACACGATTGCTGCATCTCATAGGCCGATCCATGCGCAAGGCGACGACCACTTTCGACGGCGCGACGGATTCGACGATCTCGACGCGTCCGGCGCCGACTTTCGCATCGCCCTCGAAATCGCAGGCCGCGCCGACGCCGCGCTCCGGGCCGGCATAGGAGAGCTTCACGCTCTTGTCCTTCACGAAAGGACTCCATTCATTGGTGGCGCGCGGATCGTCGACGAGCGGGAAAACGCGCTCCGGCGGCGCGGCGACGAAGATGGAGCGCGCAATGTGGCAGACGTCCGGCTGGCGCGCCGCCAGCACGAGAATGACGGCGATGATGAGGGCGACGCCAGCGCCGATAATTTCCAACATGTCCAACCTCGTGAAGGGGCGGAGCGGCGCCCGCTTCCACGCGGGCGCCGCGCGCCGTCATTGCGGCACGACCACCATCCAGGGAACGCCGAAGCGATCGGTGAGTATGCCGAAAGCGGGTGAGAAGAAGGTCTTGGTCAAGCGCATCTGCGTCTCGCCGCCATCGGCGAGCGCCGCGAAGACGCGTTCGGCCTCCTCGAGGGTCTTGGCGCCGTAGGAGAGCGAGAAGCCTTTGAAGCCGCCGCTCTCGGCGCCGTCGCCATCCGAGCCGAAGACGACGGCGTCGCCGATCTGCAGCGCCATATGCATCACCTTGGCGTTCCAGCCCGGCGGCATCATGTCCGCCGGCGGCGCCAGAGGCGAATCCTTGTAGCGCATCAGCATCTGAACCTGCGCCCCGAGCGCTTTCTCATAAAAGGCCGCGGCTTCCTCGGCGCGGCCGTCGAAGATGAGATAGGGTTGAATTGTCATCGCATGTCTCCCCGCGAGCGCCGCGGAAGGGCGCTCGTTTCGTGGGGGAGATCATGTCCGCGCGAGGCGTTTCGTCAACAGGCGCGAATCGTCCAGCGCTCTCGTCGCCGTTATTTTGGGACGACTATCATCCACAGCACGCCGAAGCGATCGACCGCCATGCCGAAGCTCGTCGCGAAAAAGGTCTCGCCCAAGGGCATGCGCGCTTCGCCGCCGTCGAGGAGCGCGGCATAGAAGCCTTCTGCCTGCGCTGCGTTCTTCGCCTCGAGCGAGACGGCGAAGCCCTCGAAGTGAGCGGCGTCTGTGCCGCAGCCATCCGATAGGAAAATTTCCGAATCGCCGATCCGAAGGCAGGAATGCATGATCTTCGCGCCCCAATCGGGCGCGAGCGCTCCGGGCGGCGGCGGCTCGGGACTCTCGTCGAAGCGCAGCAGGAAATTCACCTCGGCGCCGAGCGCCTTTTGGTAGAAGGCGATGGCTTCATCGGCGCGGCCGGAGAAGAAGAGATAAGGCTTCATCGTCATCGAATGCTCCTTTGCTTTTAAAAGATTGTGGAGGCGGGTCAGCCCTGGACGAGATAGCTCTCCAGCTCATCGAATGTTCCGGCCCAGCCATTGCTCAGCGCCTCGAGCGCGCCGGCGAAGGTCGCGATCTCTTCGGCGCTCGCCTCGAAGGGCCGCGCGACGAGCGTCAGCGCGCCGGCGCCGTCCTTTTCGGTGAAAACATAAGTCGTCTCGACCTTCAGCGGCCAAGTCTCGCTCAGCGGATGCCGTGTGAGCCCGCGATTCGCGTCGGAGAAGGAGGCGATGAGCGTGATGCGCGTCGGCGCCTCGATCTCGCGATATTCGAAGAGCCCCCACATGGGGCCGCCGTCCGGCGCCCGCAGGCCATAGTGATAGGAGCCGCCCGGACGGAAATCCATTTCCGAGGCGATGACCGGAACGCCCTTCGGCCCGAACCATTGCGCCATTCGCTCGGGCTCGGTGAGGGCCTTCCACAGAAGGTCGCGCGGAACAGCGAAGCGGCGCGACGTGGAGAAGACAGGATCGGCCGATTCCTCGACGAAATCGCCGAGGCGATCGAGATTTTCGGCGAGGCCGATCGCGACGCCATATTCACGCTCGGCGCGATCGCGCTCGACGAGCGTCGGGAAGCGCATCCGCCAGTCGATGCGCGTCTTCTCGCCTTCTTGCGAGAAGGAGATGGTCGTCTCCTTTCTCACAGGATCCGCGTCGTCGTCGCCCGGATGGACATAGGCGATGCGCTCGGGCCGCTGTATCTCGCGAAAGACGATCTTGTTCTCGTAATCGCGCCCGTCCGGGCCGTGCATGACGAAGCGCCAGACGCCGCCCGGCGCGAATTCGAAAGCGTGCGTCGTGAGCGAAAAACCCTTCGGCCCGAACCAGCGCGCCAGTCGATCGGGCGCGGCGAAAGCGTCGAAAACAAGCGCGCGCGGCGCATCGAAGAGGCGCGTCCCGGAAATCTCCGGAACGTCCGAAGGGACTGAAATGCGAGCATCGTCGGACATGACGCCTCCTCAATGATCGCTTGTCGCCAGCTCGCGCGCATGCGCGGCGAGAAGATCGAATGCGCCGGTCCAGCCATGGCCGTGCGAGGCGGCGGATTCCGCCGTGGCGAGGCCGCTCTGCACGAAGATCATCTCGGTCTTGCCGCCCTGCTCCGTGAGCTCCACCTCGATCGTCGTCAGCGCTTTCGGCTCGAGATGATTGCGCTCCCATTCATGCGTCATCACGAGCCGCGCGGGCGCCTCGATCTCGAGATATTCGCCATGATGGATGAACTCCTCGCCCTCCGGCGAGCGCATTCCGGCGCGCCATTTGCCGCCGATGCGCAGATCATTCTCGACAAACAGCACGTTGAATGTCGCGGGGCAGAGCCAGCGCATCATATGCTGCGGCTCCGTCCAGCATTTGAAAACGAGCGCGCGCGGCGCCTCGAATGTGCGCAGCAGAATGAGCCGATGCGGCGCATCCGCTTCGCCGGTCTGGCGCGCGAGGCCCTCGAGAATTCCAGCCCAGCCGGCGCGGATGGCGAAGGATTTGGCGAGCGCTTCCGTCGTCATATGATGCGTCAGCGTCAACAGGCTGCCGGCGCCGTCCGGGCGAATGTCGATCTCGATCCGCGTGGATGGGCCTTCGCGCTGCAATCCCAGAGTGAAGACGAGACGGCTCGGGCGTTCGATCTCGATATATTCGCCGAAATGCGTCGCGAGACTCTCGCCGCGCTGCTCATGGATGGCGAAGCCGCCGCCGATGCGCACGTCGATCTCGACATGAGCGGATTGTCCCGAGGGCGTGCGGAACAGCCAGCTTTCGACGGCTTTGGGATCGAGCCATGCGTCGAAGAGGACCGCCGGCGGCGCGGAGAAACGCCGCGTGATCGTGAGCGGCGGGATGGCGTCGTCAATTCTTTGGAGCATCGGGGTCGCCCTTCTGCAATTCGGCGAGATAGGCGTCGAGCCGATCGAAGCTCTCCTCCCAGAAACGCCGATAGGACTCGAGCCAATCGGAAACTTCGCGCAGCCGCGCCGCGTCCAGCTTGCAGGGACGCGATTGCGCGGCGCGGCCGCGGGTGATGAGGCCAGCCTGCTCGAGCACCTTCAAATGCTTCGAGACCGCAGGCTGGCTGATGGAAAATGGCGCTGCGAGCTCGCCGACCGAAGCTTCGCCCTGTGCGAGCCGGGCGAGGATCGCGCGGCGCGTCGGGTCCGCGAGTGCGGCGAAGGTGGCGCTGAGGGGGTCCGGCATCTATTACCTGTTAGATATTTAACTTATTAGTTATATAACTGACTCGGAAATAGAATGTCAAGCTTCCCGCTTCGAAAAGGCGCGGCTCCGTTTGGGATTTCACGGCGGCGGGCGCCGCATGGCGCGCGGCGCGCAGACGATCGATCGTCTCCTCGCTCAGCTCTTGCGAAGGATCTTGTCGAGCGCCTTCCCGCGCGCCAGCTCGTCGATCAATTTGTCCAAATATCTTATTTCCCGCATGATCGGCTCCGCGATCTCCTCGACTCGAACGCCGCAGACGACGCCCTTGATGGAGGCGCGCAATGGATTGAGCTTTGGAGCGAGCGCAAAAAATGTCTCGAAGTCGGTCTGCTCGTCCAACCGAGACTGAAGCCCCGCTCGATCATAGCCGGTCAGCCAAGAGATGATCTGATCGACCTCCTCCTTCGTGCGTCCCTTCTTCTCGGCTTTTGCGACATAGAGAGGATAGACGCTCGCAAAGCTCGTCGTATAAATTCGGTGTTTCGTCATGGGTTTGGTCTCCGAAAATCATCGACGGCGCGCGTCGCGACGGCCATTCGACGCCCGCCCCGAGCCTTGCCTCTGAATTTGCCCTCGCCTATAAGCCGCAGCAGCGCGTCGGCATCCGACACCCCTGGAGGCGAAAGGCGCGCTTTCTCTTTGAAAAAAGGACACCGAAATGGCCGAGATCAAGAAGCTCGCGGCCACGGTGCGCAGCGGGACAGGCAAGGGGGCCGCCCGCAGCGTTCGCCGTGAGGGCCGTATACCAGGAGTCATCTATGGCGGCGGCGAGGCGCCGACGCCGCTGTCGCTCGACAAGAAAGAGCTGACCAAGCTCATCTACGCCGGGCATTTCCTCACGACGATCTTCGAGCTCGACATCGACGGCAAGCCCGAGCGCGTCATTCCGCGCGACTATCAGCTCGATGTCGTCAAGGACTTCCCGCTGCATGTCGACTTCCTGCGGCTGAAGGCCGGCTCGCGCCTGCGCGTCGACGTGCCGGTGCATTTCATCAATCATGAAGCGGCGCCCGGCATCAAGCGCGGCGGCTCGCTCAACATCGTCTTCCATGCGATCGAGATGTGGGTGCCGGCGGACAATATTCCGGACGCCATCACCGGCGATCTCACCGGCCTCGACTTCAACGATTCGCTGCAGATCTCGGCTTTCACCCTGCCGGCGAACTGCAAGCCGACCAATCCCGACAAGAACTTCACGGTGGCGTCGATCGCGCCGCCGGTCGTCTCGGCCGAGGAGATCGCGGCCGCTGCGGCCGCCGCCGCGGCTCCGGCCAAGGGCAAGGGCGGCAAGGCGGCCCCGGCGGCCAAGGCCGCTCCGGCCGCCAAGGCTCCCGAGAAAAAGAAATAAAGGAGACGGGCGATCGGCGCTGGCCGCCGATCGCCCTCCTTCGGCTCGGAGCCCATAGGCCATGCTGCTCTTCGTCGGCCTCGGCAATCCCGGCCGCGAATATGCCGGGAACAGGCACAATATCGGCTTCATGGCGGTCGAGAAGATCGCCGACGCCCATGGCTTCTCTGCGTCGCGCGCGCGCTTCCAGGGCCTCGTCCGCGAGGGGACGATCGCCGGCGAGCGCGTGCTCGCGCTGCTGCCGCAGACCTATATGAACGAATCCGGTCGCTCGGTCGGCGAGGCGCTGCGCTTTCACAAGATCGCGCTGTCGGATGTCGTCGTCTTTCATGACGAGCTCGATCTCGCCCCCGCCAAATGCCGCGTGAAGATCGGCGGCGGCGCGGCCGGACACAATGGCCTGCGCTCCATCGGGGCCCATATCGGGCAGGATTTCAAGCGCATGCGGCTCGGCATCGGCCATCCGGGCGACAAGGCGCGCGTGCATTCGTACGTTTTGGGCGATTTCGCCAAGAGCGAGGAGCCCTGGGTGAAGGCGCTCTGCGGCGCGCTGGCCGACAATGCCGCGCTGATCGTCAAGGGCGACGACGCCGGCCTGCAGAACAAGATTCATCTCGCCATGGACGCCGCCGGCTTCGCCGCGCCCAAGCGCGTGGGCGAGGCGTGATCGCGCGCGCGGCCTTCGCCCTCACGCTGCTCTGCGCGAGCATGGCCCACGCTGCAGAGGAAAAGCCGGCCCAGGCCTATGGCGAGGATCATCCCGCCTGCCTCGAATGGACCGACGGCTGCCTCGTCTGCGCCCGCCTCGAGGATGGCTCGGCCGGCTGCTCCATGGTGGGCGCGGCTTGCCTGCCGGCCGCCGTCTCCTGCCTGAAGAGCAAATGAAGCCCGGGCTCGGCGGCTGAATTTCAGGTGAACGCCGCATTCAAAACGGGTTCAGCGCGAGCACGGCATGATGCGCAAGTCGATCGGGGAAATGTCCCCGTCCAAGGAGACAGCCATCATGAAGACCAACGCCATTCTCGCCATCGCCCTTTTCGCTTCCGCTCCGGCTTTCGCCCAGACCGCGACCGTCCCCGGCGCGAAGCCCCCGGCCGGCCCCGCCGCCGCCGCGACCACCGCGACTGCGCCGGTCAAGCAGGTCGTCGCCGTCTCCGCGCCGCTCGACATCAATTCCGCGACGGTGGAGCAGCTCTCCGGCGTGAAGGGCCTCACCCACACTCTGGCCGAGGCGATCGTGAAGGGCCGGCCCTATAAGGCCACGGACGAGCTGGTGAAGAACCGCATTCTCACCGATGCGCTGTTCGCCCAGGTCAAGGACGGACTGACCGTCAAGGATGGCCAGGCCGTCAAGCACAACTGATCCGCACAACTGATCCGAGGGCCGGCCGCTCCTCCCCGTAGGCCGCTCGCGAAACGCCCGTCGATCCTCGGCGGGCGTTTTCGCGCGTTTTAAAAAAACAATACGTAAATTCAATTTGTTACAGCGCTCGCGCGGATGCGGCGCGTCCGCATGCGCTCAATCTGCGCGAGAAAGTCGGGGAGATCGGCGCCGCTTTGCCCCGCAGCCCCTTTCCGCATCGGCCCTTAATGCGTATATTGTGAGCTGCCGACCTTCGGGACGGCTATGGCGATAAACGAACTCCGTAATAAACCTATCGGACCCGGGGGCGGTACCCGGCGCCTCCACCAGAGGCCGTCACGCGAGACATGCATGTTTGGCGCGGCGGCTTGTGGCGGGGGCGAAATAGGATCGACGAGGGCGTAAAGGGTGCTTTTTCGCTCGGCATGATACCGCCGTTATCGGGTCAAACCTTATAGTTGCCAACGACAACTATGCTCCGGTGGCCGTCGCTGCGTAATGCAGTGAAGGTACTGGGATTCAAGCCCTAGGGGGTAGCACTTCTAGGCGGGGCTCGGAGGCGCCTGGCAACAGAAGCCTCCACTTTCGTCCCGGCGGGGCAGAGCGAACAGGGGTTCTCGGCGAGCGTCATGTCCACCGACCTCATCAGATACGATCTTCTCGTCCAGGACGCGCTTCGCGGCGTCATGCGCAAGGTTCTCGCCGATGCATCGGCCGCGGGCCGGTTGCCGGGCGACCATCATTTCACCATCAGCTTTCGCACCAAGGCGCCGGGGGTCCGAATCTCCAAGCGCCTCGCGGAGCAATGGCCGCAGGAGATGACCATCATCCTGCAGCATCAATATTCCAATCTCATCGTCGATGAGCGCGGCTTCTCGGTGGGCCTGTCCTTCCGCAGCATTCCCGAGCAGCTCTATGTGCCCTTCGAGGCGGTGACGGTCTTCTCCGACCCGTCTGTCGATTTCGGCCTCAAATGGGAGGTCGACGAGCTCGCCCCCGCCCGCGAGGAGGAGGAGCCGGCCCGTTTCCCGACGCGGCCGCAGCCCGCCGCCGGCGAGACGACGCCCGTCCGGCCCGGCCCGCGCCCCGCCCGCAGCGAGAAGCGCCCGGATTCCGCGCCGCCCGCAACTGAGGAGAGCGTCGGCGAGGCCGCCAAGATCGTCTCCATCGACGCCTTCCGCAAGAAGACCTGATCGCTATGGGCGAGATCGTCAATCTGCGACGCGCCCGCAAGGTCAGGGACAAGCGCTCCAAGGAGACGGAAGCGGAAGCCAATCGCATAGCGCATGGCCGCACGAAAGCCGAGCGAGAGCTCGGTGAAGCGACGGCCCGCCTCGAGACGGAAAAGCTCGACGCGCATCGGCTAGAGGCGCCGCAATCCGAGCCGGAGTGACAAAAGCGAGCCTGAAGGCTCGCGATCCAATGTGCGGCCTGGACCGCGAGCCTTCAGGCTCGCTCCTTCAGGCGAACAGCCATTGCTTGAGCGAGAAGCCCGAGCTCAGCGCTTTCCGATAATTCTCATAGAGCGCCAAATGACCGGTCGCGGGCTTGGGCAGCTCGCTCTTCTTCAGCTTGCGGAAGAAGGGGCCGAGAATATCCTCGAAATTCTGCGTGGTGTAGCGCCCGCCATAACGGTCCGAGACGCGCTCGGCGACATTGGCGAAGAGCAGGATCAGCGCCTTGAACAGCGCCGGATTGGCGATATTCGCCTCGGCGCCATGATAGCGCAGCCCGTTGAGGCAGGCGCGCAGATAGGCGTTGAGCACCTGATAGACATCCTCCGCCGAGGCGTCGACGAAAGCGCCATCGATGGATTTCAGCGCGGCGTTGAAGGTCACGCGCGAGATCTTGCCTTTGCGCCGCTCTGAGGGGCTCAGCAGGCCGGAGAGCACGCTCTTCTCGTCATTAGAGAAGAGGTCGAAGACATTGTGCAGCAGCGCCTCGGCCTCGGTCTCCGATTCGGAGAGACGGCGAATGTCCAGCAGCAGCTCCGGCGGCACCGGACGCTGCTTGGTGTTGATATCCATGAACAGCTGACATTCCTGCGATCGCGTCAGCCTATTGTAGACGACGACCGGCACTTTCACGCTCTTGGCCGCCAGATTGAAGCCATAGACGCGATGCTGCCCGTCGATGATGAGGAAGGAGCGCGGGTCCTTGCGGAAGGTCAGCTCGCCGCTCTTGCGGTCGAATTGCAGTTGCGCGCGCGGCTGCGCGGAGAGAATGATCGCGCTCGGCACGCTGCCGAAGCCGCTGTCGATATAATCGGCGATCTCGCGCGCGCGTTTTTTGTCGAGCAGGCGCTGAAAGCCGTCGATCGGATTGTCGAGCCGCGCCTCCACCGTGCAAGTGGCGGCCAGCAGATCGCTCGGCAAAACCAGCGTGTAGAAACGATGCTTGCCCTGGGTGACGAGCAGCGCCGGCGCGGCGGCGAAGCCGGCGCCCGTCCGCCGCGGCGCATCCGACGTCTCGTCCGGCTCGCCGGGAAGCGCGGCTTCGAGCGCGGGCTCGACCTCGCTCGGCTCGGCATGATCGGAAGGCGGCGCGTCGATCGGATTTTCCATGTTCAGATCCTTCGGGAAAGCGCGCCGGAAGGGCCGGCGAATCGTCGCATTGAACCGAATCGAACACGTAACCGGCCGAATCCTAGCGGCGAGGCGGCAAAGAACAAGGCGAATCGCAATCGGGTCGACAAAAAAACCGGCCCCTTTCGGAGCCGGCTTGTTTTTCTTTCAGCTTTGCGCGCCGCTCAATATTTGGCGAGCACGGGCTGCAGCAGGCCGCCGCCGAAGCGATAGGTGACGCCCGCCGAGACGACGATCGGGTTGATCGGCAGCGACACTTTGACCGGAACGAAGATCGGGCCGAGCGCCGCCGCCCCCGGCACGAAAGCGACGGCCGTCGCGTGAACCATCGGATGAATGCCGATATATTTGACGTCGACGTTCACGCCCCAATGCTCGTTGAACATATAGTCGAAGCCGGCTTGGCCGACCACGCCCCAAGAGGGAGCGACAGTCGCCCATTGGAAGGTGGCGAGCGCTCCGGGCAGGCCGAGACCGGCCAGCGTCGAGCCCGCCGCGAAGGGGATGCCCCAGACATCGTTGTTGACGCGCGTGCCCCAGAAGGCCGTGAAATTCGCGCCGACGCCGAGATAGGGCTGGAACTGGCCGAAATTGGTGAAGTGATACTGCGCCATCAGGGACGGCGGGAACACCCAGGAGCGCGCGAAGTCGCTGGCGATGGTGCCCGTGCCCTGAATGTGATGCGGCGCGACGCAGCAGATCGCCTCGATCGCCCAGTTCTTGGTCAGGTAATAGGCGACGTCGAGCATGGGAACGATCGACGTCGAGGTGTTGGTGCTGGCGCCGGAGATCACGCCATTCGCGCCGGTGAGGCCCGAGAGGCGGCCGATGGAGCCGAGCGCCGGATGGGCGATGCCCTGATCATAGACAGTGCCATGGCCGTCCAGCGGAATGACGCTGCCGACCTTCAGGCGAACCTGGAAGGGCTGATAGCTGTCGACGAAGGCCGGCGGCGGCGGCTCCTTGAGCGACGAAAGGCCGTCGGCGCGCGAGACGAGGCCGGGCGCGAAGGGGTCGAAGTGCCAGTTGAGGCCGACGCGGACATTGTGGAAACGGGTCGGCGAATTCTGCGTCGCGGCGAAGACAGGCGTCGTCGCGCCGAGGATCGCCGCCGTGCCGCCGTTTAGAGAGACGGAATTGGCGTTGGTCGAGCCGAGATCGACATAGAGATATTCCGCCTTGACCGACCAATTCGGGATGGGCGACCATTCGACGCCGCCGCCCGCCGTCCAGCCGGTGCGCGTGTCGTCGGAATAGCCATGGCCGACTGCGGCTCCGGCGAAACCGGCGCCCACGGCGGCGAAATTATCCGCGAAGCCGACATTGTGGATCACCTGGCCATAGGCGAAGCCGCCCGTGCCATAGATCATCAGATTGGGAATGGACGGAAGCACGAAGCCGACGCGGCCGCGTACAGTGCCGAACCAGTCGACGCCCTTGGTCGAATCGGCGCTCTGCAGATGCGCGCCATTGCCGTCGAAGACGCCGACCGCCGATTTCGCCTTGCTCTCCACGTCTGTGGCCTGAATATCGGCCTCGAGGCCGAGAACTAGCCAGGGGTTGACCTGATGATTATAGCCGACCTGTCCGCCGCCGATGACGCCGTGCAAATCCTGCGAGGCGCCCCAGGCGGAGCCCAGCGGCGTGACCGGCGCGAGCGAGCCCGCCGAAATATAGCCGAGACCACCCGTCTCCCGGCTGGAATCGCCGAAGCCATAGCCGATGTTGATGCCGCCGTAGAGGCCGGTCCAGCTGAAAGCCGGGGGAGGAGGCGGCAACGGCGCGCTCTTCATCGAAGGAAGATCGGCCGCCTGAACCGTAGCGCTCGCTGCGGTCAACACGGATGCGGCGAGCGCGCCGCGCAAAACACTTCTCATCAGGCTCCCCCGTCGATTGATCTTAGGACGGCGCGCAAGGCGGCCGTCCGAGTCGGCGCTCAAATTGCTCCGATTTTCGACAGGAGGACTTGATCTAGATCAAGGACTGCCTCGTCTCACAATTCTTTCTCTACAGCTGTGACTCTTTGGCAACAGCTCGCGACAGTTGCCATTGCGCGGCGATCCTATTAATCGGGGGGCGAACCGCCGGATTCTGCGGCCTTTCTGGGGCGAAACGGCAGAATAGCGGGAGATTCGTCGGCGCCGCCCGCTCGGAAAGCTCGGTCGCGGCTGCGACAATTCGACTTACCCGAAACACGAGCCGAAGTCCGCGGCGAGGCCGCGTCCGGCGGGGGAGACACAATGCTCGAAGCGGCCTTGGCGCATGGGCTGAAGACAGAGGAATATGAGCGCATCGTCGCGCTGATCGGCCGCGCGCCGAGCCTCACCGAGCTCGGAATATTCTCGGCCATGTGGAACGAGCATTGTTCCTACAAGTCTTCGCGCATTCATCTGCGCAAGCTGCCCACCAAAGCGCCCTGGGTCATCAAAGGGCCGGGCGAGAACGCCGGCGTCATCGACATTGGCGGGGGCGACGCCTGCGTGTTCAAGATGGAGAGCCATAACCACCCGTCCTTCATCGAGCCTTATCAAGGCGCGGCGACGGGCGTGGGCGGCATTCTGCGCGATGTCTTCACAATGGGCGCGCGGCCGATCGCCTGTTTGAATCTCCTGCGCTTCGGCAAGCCGGCGCATCCAAAGACGCGGCGGCTGGTCGCCGGAGTGGTCGCCGGCGTCGGCGGCTATGGCAATTCCTTCGGCGTGCCGACGGTCGGCGGCTCGACCGAATTCGACGAATCCTATGACGGCAATATTCTCGTCAACGCCATGGCGGTCGGCCTCGCCCGCACGGATTCGATTTTCTATTCGGCGGCGGCCGGCGTCGGCAATCCGATCGTCTATCTCGGCTCCAAGACCGGCCGCGACGGCATTCACGGCGCCAGCATGGCCTCCGCCTCCTTCGAGGCCGACGCCGAGGAGAAACGTCCGACCGTGCAGGTCGGCGACCCCTTCTCGGAAAAGCTTCTGCTCGAAGCCTGTCTCGAGCTGATGGCCTCGGGCGCCGTCATCGCGATCCAGGACATGGGCGCGGCCGGCCTCACTTCTTCAGCCGTGGAAATGGGCGCCAAGGGCAATCTCGGCATAGAACTCGATCTCGACGCCCTGCCCTGCCGCGAAGAAGGCATGACCGCCTATGAGATGATACTCTCGGAGAGCCAGGAGCGCATGCTCATGGTGCTGAAGCCCGAGCAGGAGAAAGAGGCCGAGGCCATTTTCGTGAAATGGGGCCTCGATTTCGCGATCATCGGCAAGACCACCGATAATCTGCGTTTCGTGGTCAAGCATAAGGGCGTCGTCGAGGCCGATCTGCCGATCAAGGAACTGGGCGACGAGGCTCCGCTCTACGACCGCCCCCATGTCCCGACGCCAAAGCCGCCGGTTCTCGATGCGGCTTCGATCGCGCCGCTCGGCTCCAATGCGCGCGCGCTGCTCGCCCTGCTGGCGACGCCGGACCTCTGCTCCAAGCGCTGGGTGTGGGAGCAATATGACCATCTGATCCTCGGCAATACGGTGCGCGCGCCGGGCGGCGACGCCGCCGTCGTGCGCATCCGCGAGGGGCGCAAAGGCTTGGTGCTGACCACCGACGTGACGGCGCGCTATTGCGCGGCCGATCCGGCGGAGGGCGGCCGCCAAGCTGTCGCGGAGGCCTGGCGCAATATTTCGGCGCGCGGCGGCCAGCCTTTGGCGCTCACCGACAATCTCAATTTCGGCAATCCCGAAAAGCCCGAGATCATGGGCCAGTTCGTCGGCTGCCTGCAAGGCATTGGCGAGGCGGCGCGGGCGCTCGACTTCCCGATCGTCTCCGGCAATGTCTCGCTCTACAATGAGACGCAGGGTACGGGCATTCTGCCGACCCCGGCGATCGGCGGCGTCGGCGTGATATCGGATGTCGCGCTCGCCTCCACCATCGCTTTGCCCGAGGGCGGCAAGACTATTCTGCTCATCGGCGAGACGACAGGCTGGCTCGGCCAGTCGCTCTATCTGCGCGATCTCGCCGGCCGCCGCGACGGCGCGCCGCCGCCGGTCGATCTCGAGGCCGAGAAGCGCAATGGCGATTTCGTGCGCGCGCTCGTGCTCGAGCAGCGGGCGCTCGCCGTCCATGATCTCTCGGACGGCGGCCTCGCCGTGGCGCTCGCCGAAATGGCGATCGCCGGCGGCGTCGGCGCGACCATAGACCGCCTGCCGGAAGGCCCGGCCCATGCGGTCCTCTTCGGCGAGGATCAGGCGCGCTATCTGGTCGTGGCCGAGCCGGCGGAAGCGGCGGCGATCGAGGCCGATGCGAAGGCCGCGGGCGTGTCGGTTCTCGCTCTCGGCGCGACAGGCGGAAACGAGTTGCATCTGCCCGGCGAGGCGCCGATATTGCTATGCGACGTGCAACATGCGCAGCAGGCGCCGTTGCCGGCCTATATGGCCGGGGACGACAGCGTCTTCGCTCTAGGCTTTTAGGAGGTCGATGCGCAATGGCGATGGAAAGAAGTGAAATCGAGCGTCTCATCAAGGCGGCCATACCGGACGCCGTGATCGAGATCACCGCGCTCGCCGACGACGGCGATCATTGGGCCGCCTCGGTGAAGTCGGAGACCTTTCGCGGCAAGAGCCGCGTGCAGCAGCATCAGATGGTCAACAAGGCTTTCGGCGAGCGCCTCGGCGGCGAGCTGCATGCTCTGGCGCTGACCACGATCGCTCTCTAAAATCGTTTCTACGCCCGGCGGCGCTCGCCGGGCCGCCTGCAACGGAACCTTGAATTCCGCTAGACGAGGTAATCCCAATGTCCGAATCCACCACTACCGCGATCAAGAACGAGATCGACAGCGCCGATGTCGTGCTGTTCATGAAGGGCACGCCCGCCGCGCCGCAGTGCGGCTTCTCCATGCAGGTCTGCCAGATTCTCGGCCATGTCGGCGTTCCCTTCAAGAGCGTCAATGTGCTGGCCGATCCCTTCATTCGCGACGGCATCAAAGCCTATTCGCAATGGCCGACGATTCCCCAGCTCTATGTGAAGGGCGAGTTCATCGGCGGCTGCGACATCACCCGCGAGATGTTCCAGTCCGGCGAGCTGACCGCGCTCTTCGATAAGGAAGGCATTCCGCACGGGCAGACGGCCAAGGCGTAAGAAACCGGCGCCAGCCATTCTATCCGCCGGTCCGCTCTGTTTTTGCACGGCGGCCGCTCGCCGCGGACGCGTAATTGCGTCCGCGGCTCGATTCGCTGGATTTCATTTGCACCGTGAGGGCCGGCTTCCGGCCCACGAGATTTGCTGTCGATGCGGCAAAGCGTGCGCTCGCACCACACCTACGGACTCTCTCCGATAGCCAGCCCTGCCCGCGGTATGGAATATCCTGCGCACGCCAGATCGCGCCGCGCAGTTTTTCGCCGATCGGCGCATGTTTGCTGGATCGGAGCCGATGATGGATATCTCCTATTGCGTTCACGCTGAGAAAGCGATCGACGATTTCACAGCGCAGGATGGAACGATCCGGTTCTACAATTTCGTGAAGGCCATCATGTTGCGCGAAAAAGTCGAAAATGTCCTCGACTTCGGCGCTGGGCGCGGCGCGTTCTGGTCGGACACGCAATCCGCCTACCGTCGCCACCTTCGGGACTTGCGCACGACGGGCGCACGAGTCACGGCGGCCGACATAGACGAAGCTGTCTTGAGCCATCCTTGCTCGCATGAGCAGGCGCTGCTCGTACCCGACGCGCCATTGCCCTTCCCGGATGGAGCTTTCGATCTCATCGTGTCTGATACGACTTTCGAGCACCTCGAACATCCCGAGGTCGTCGCCAAGGAGCTCTTGAGAGTTCTAAAGCCGGAAGGCTATATCTGCGCGCGGACGCCGAACCGGTGGGGCTACGTCAGGCTGGCGAGCAATCTTCTACCGAACAGATTCCACGTCGGGGTGCTGAAGTCGGTTCAGCCCGGCCGCGATGCGTCGGATATTTTCCCGACATTCTACCGATTGAACAGCCCACAACAAGCAAAGCGGGTCTTTCGCGGGAAGCCGGTCTATCACTACTACGACAGCGGCGAGCCCTCCTATTATTTTGGAAGTCCCTGGCTCTATCGAGCCTTCAACCTGCTCCACAGAATTCTTCCGGCCCCGCTCTCGACCTCGGTCTGCCTGTTCATCCGCCAGCAGTGACGCAGCCGCCGCTGATCGTCACCCGCCGATTGTCACGCCCTTCATGCGGGCGAAAGTGATCGCCAGCAAGGCTACATGCTGCGCATTAACGATGGCCCCGCCGAGCGCGAGATCGAGCGCCTCGCGCCAGGGGACGCGCTCGACGCGAATATCCTCGCCGCTGTCGAGATTCAGAGGCGCCACCTCTTTCGCGCCCTCGCCATAGAGGACATGAATCCAATTGGCGTGGCTCGCCGGATTGGGCGAAAGACGCGCCAAATGTCGCAATAATGGCGCGGCGTGTCCGGTTTCTTCCAGCAGCTCGCGCGCGCCTGTGGCGACGGGATCGCTCTCATGGGCGTCCATTCTGCCGCCCGGCAGCTCCAGCGACGCCACGCCGGCGCCATGGCGATATTGGCGCACCATGAGCAGACGGTCCTCCTCGTCCAGCGCGACGACATGGACCCAATCGGAATATTCCAGCACGTAATAGGGATCGAGCGAGACGCCGCGCTGCGTCACGCAATGATCCGCGCGCAGCGTGAGCCAAGAATCCTGCACGAGCGTCTGCGAGGAGCGGACCTCCCAGGGCCGCAATATGTCGTCGGTCAAAGCGCCATCCTCAGGGAGTCGGCCGCGAGGAGATCTCCGCCGTGCGCGTCACCAGAGAGCGGCCCTCTTCCGAATCCCAATTGGCCGGCCCCTGCATCAGGCCGATTCGGCAGCCGGAGCCGTCGATCAAAAAGGTCGTCGGCAGGCCCAGCGCCTGACCGCTCTGGCGCAGCTGGAAGAAGATTTCCGCTTTGGGATCGGCGTAATAGGCGAGATTCTTCGCGCCGATCTCGCCGAGGAAGGCCTTGGGCCGTTCGAGCCTGGAGGTGTCGACATTGATCGTCACCACCTCGAACTTGTCCGAGCCGGCCGCCGCCTGCAGACGGTCCAGCGCGGCCATTTCGCCGCGGCAGGGCACGCACCATGTGGCCCAGAGGTTGAGCAGCACGGTCTTGCCCTTAAAGTCCTCGAGCTTGCGCGGCTGGCCGTCCGGCCCGGTAAAGGTCACTTCCGGCATGAGCTCGGGCTCATTGGCGATGGCCATGGCCGCGACCTCGCCCTTGGCGAGCGCCGACACGCGCTGCGAGGTGTCGCGGGAGGCGGCGCAGGCCTGACTCACCGCGCTCGTCTTGCCGCTAGAGCCGCCGTTCACGTATAGAACGCCGGCGATGGCGGCGACGACGAGAGTCGCGCCCGCGATTTTCGGCAGATTGCCTCGGCTGGAGCTTTCCATCTGGTCGGTCATCGATCCTGTTCCGCGAGGAGTTATGACGAGCAAAATATGGGGCGGCCGCTTTCAAAGCGCAACCGACGCGATTTTGGAGGCGATCAACGTCTCCATCGATTTCGATAAGCGCCTCGGTCCACAGGACGTGAGAGGCTCGCTCGCGCATGTCGCCATGCTGGCCGAAACCGGCATAGTCGCGCCCGAGGACGCCGCCGCCATCACGCGTGGTCTAGAACAAATCCGCGGCGAAATCGAGGAGGGGCGCTTCACCTTCTCGCGCGCGCTCGAGGACATTCATATGAATGTCGAGTCCCGCCTCGCCGAGCTCATCGGCCCGGCGGCCGGGCGACTGCATACGGCGCGCTCGCGCAACGACCAGGTGGCGACCGACTTCCGCCTCTATGTGCGCGATGCGATCGACGACATAGACGCGCAATTGGCCGATCTCCAGCTCGCCCTCGCCGAGAAGGCGCTGGAGGAGGCGGGCAGCGTGATGCCCGGCTTCACCCATCTGCAATCGGCCCAGCCCGTCACTTTCGGGCATCATTTGCTCGCCTATGTCGAAATGCTCGCGCGCGATCGCGGGCGCTTTGCCGACGCCCGCGCGCGGCTGAACGAATCGCCGCTCGGCGCGGCGGCGCTGGCCGGCACGTCTTTCCCCATCGATCGCGAGAAGACGGCCAAGGCGCTCGGCTTCGCGCGGCCGACAGCGAATTCGCTGGACAGCGTCTCCGATCGCGATTTCGTGCTGGAGACGCTTTCCGCAATGGCGATCTCGGCGACGCATCTTTCGCGTTTCGCGGAGGAGATCGTGTTGTGGACGACCTCGCAATTCGCCTTTGTCGCGCTCTCCGACAAATTCACCACCGGCTCCTCCATCATGCCGCAGAAGCGCAATCCCGATGCGGCCGAGCTGGTGCGCGGCAAGACGGGACGAATCATCGGCGCGTTGCAGGCGATGCTGGTGGTGATGAAGGGCCTGCCGCTCGCCTATTCCAAGGATATGCAGGAGGATAAGGAAGGGACCTTCGACGCGCTCGACAATTTCGCGCTCTGCGTGGCGGCGATGGCCGGCATGATTCGCGACATGAGCGTCGATCGTCCGCGCATGCGCAAGGCGGCGGGCGCCGGCTACGCGACCGCCACCGATCTCGCCGATTGGCTGGTGCGCGCGCTGAATCTGCCGTTCCGCGAGGCGCATCATGTGACGGGGCGCATCGTCGGCATCGCCGCCGAGCGCAATCTCGGCCTCGAGAAGCTGCCGCTGGAGACGATGCAGGAGGTCGAGCCGCGCATCACCGAGGATGTGTTCAGCGTGCTCGGCGTCGAGAAATCGGTGAAGAGCCGCGTGAGCTATGGCGGCACGGCGCCGGAGAATGTGCGCAAGCAGGCGCGCCGCTGGCTGAAGCAATTGGCGAAGAAGTGAGAGTGAGCAGGGCGATCGGGTGAAGGGCCGCCACCCTCGCCCTCATGCTGAGGAGGCTCCGCAGGAGCCGTCTCGAAGCACGAGGGCGAGCTCCAGAAGGCGGCGCATGAAGGTTCCTCGTCCTTCGAGACGCCCGCTACGCGGGCTCCTCAGGATGAGGAAACCTTCACCCGATCACCCTGTGAGAGTGAGCGCGCGGTCTCGTCATCCGCGCGCTTTCGTCTATAGTGCCGGCCCGATCCGGCTCCGATGGATGAGACATATGGCTGATCTGCTCCGGCCGCGTTCGGCGGCGACGCTTCTGATTCTCGCGCTCGCGCTCTCCGGCTGCGGGCGGCGCGGCCCGCTCGACTATCCGCCCGAGGTCGCGGCGCGGCCCAAGGCCGTCGTCGTGCAGAAGACGACGCTGACGCCTGTCGGCGGCAAGACGCCGGTCGCCGAGGATGTGAAGGCGGTGGAATATATCCCCGGCACGCCGGGCTATCGGCCGCCCGAGCAATATCCTTTCATCCTCGATCCCCTGCTGGACTGAAACGAGCGACATGCATCACTTCGACTATCGCGCCGGCGCGCTGCACGCCGACGATGTTCCGTTGGCGAAAATCGCCGAGCAGGTCGGAACGCCCTTCTACTGCTATTCGGCGACGACGATCCGCCGGCATTTCCAGGTCTTCTCGGCGGCCTTCGCCGGGCTCGACGCTCTGGTCTGCTATGCGCTGAAGGCCAATTCCAATCAGGCCGTGCTGACGCTGCTCGCCGGCCTCGGCGCGGGGATGGACGTCGTCTCCGGCGGCGAGCTGAAGCGCGCCCGCGCCGCTGGCGTTCCCGCGAGCAAGATCACATTTTCTGGCGTCGGCAAGACGCAGGCCGAGATCGCGCTCGCCATCGACGAGGGCATTTTCTGCTTCAATGTGGAGTCGGAGCCCGAGCTCGCCGAGATTTCCCGCATCGCCTCCGCTAAGGCCAAGCGCGCGCATGTCTCGCTACGCGTCAATCCCGACGTCGACGCCAAGACCCACGCCAAAATTTCGACCGGCCTCGCCGAGAATAAATTCGGCGTGCCTTTGTCGCGCGCGCGCGAAATCTACGCCCATGCGGCGAAGCTGCCCGGCCTCGAGGTCACGGGCGTCGATATGCATATCGGCTCGCAGATCACCGATCTTTCGCCCTTCGACGAGGCTTTCTCTTTGCTCGCCGAGCTGGTCGCGGGGCTGCGCGCCGATGGGCACAAAATCTCCCATGTCGATCTCGGCGGCGGGCTCGGCATTCCCTATCACGAGGGCGAGGACCCGGCCTCTTATCACCCGGATCGCTACGCCGAAATCGTGCGCCGACATATCGCCGGGCTCGGGTGCAAATTGCTGTTCGAGCCGGGGCGGCTCATCGTCGGCAATTCGGGAATATTGGTCACGCGCGTGCTCTATGTGAAGCAGGGCGAGGCCAAATCATTCGTCATCGTCGACGCCGGCATGAATGATCTCGTCCGCCCGACGCTCTATGACGCCTGGCACGAGCTGATCCCGGTCGCGCAGGCTGCGCCGTCGCATCCGCGCATTATTGCCGATGTCGTCGGGCCGGTGTGCGAGACCGGCGATTACATCGCGCTCGGCCGCTCCATCCCGGAGCCGGCGCAGGGCGATCTCTTGGCCATTCTGACGGCCGGCGCCTATGGCGCGGTGCAGGCGGGCACCTACAACAGCCGCCCGCTCGTGCCGGAGGTTCTCGTCGACGGCGCCAAATGGGCCGTGGTGCGCGAGCGCCCGAGCGTCGAGCAGCTCATCGCGCTGGATTCTGTGCCGGAGTGGTTGCGGAAGTAAGGGGCCTCTGGCGGCAGATCAGCGCAGGAACTTCAGCGCCGCGAGAAGGAATCCGCCGAGCGCAAATTGCGTGACGACGAGCCAGCGGAGAATATCGACCTTGAGGTTGGCGGAGGAGGTCTCGATCTTGGCCTCGACCTCGCGAATATCCGATTTGGTGGCGAGAAGGCCGGCGTCGATCTCGCGAAACGCCTCGACGACGCCGATGGCCTGCTCTTCCGAGAAGCCTCTCTTGCGTAAAACCTGCACGATGGCGAGGGTGTCGATCGTCAGAGCGGTCATAGACGCTAAGATAGCATGTCGACGGCTCCGTTCAACTTTCCCGCGACGACATTCGACCTGACGATTCTTCTGGCCCCCTCCCTCACCCTCCCCGGCCTTGCGGGAGAGGTGCGGCCGGCGTTGCGCAAACCGTTGTCTTGGTGGAGCCTGCTCCCTCTCCCGCAAGGCCGGGGAGGGCTGGAGAGGCGGCCCTACGCCCGCCCCTCCACGCTCTTCTCGATGATCTGCGCGAGATCGGTCATGATTGCGTTGAGATCATAGTTCTTCGGCGTGTAGACCGCCGCCACGCCATTCTCGCGCAGCAGCTTCTCATCGGCCGGCGGAATGATTCCGCCGACGACGAGCGGAACCTCGCTGAGGCCCTTCTCCTTCATCAGCCGCAGCACCTCATGCGCCAGCGTCACATGCGAGCCGGAGAGGATCGAAAGGCCGACGCAATGCGCGCCTTCCTTCTGCGCGGTCTCGACCAGTTCGACCGGGGTCGAGCGAATGCCGGCATAGATCACGTCGAAGCCGGCGTCGCGGGCGCGCACGGCGATCTGCTCGGCGCCGTTGGAATGGCCGTCGAGGCCCGGCTTGCCGACCAGAAATTTCGCGCGCTGGCCGATCTTGGTGGAGACGCGCTGCACCTCCTCGCGCACCGCGTCGAGCTGGCCGCCGACCTGCCGCGCGGTGGCGGAGACGCCGGTCGGCGCGCGATATTCGCCGAACACGCCGCGCAGCACCGTGCCCCATTCGCCCGTCGTCACGCCGGCCTTGGCGGCGGCGATCGAAGGCTCGACCATATTGCGGCCTTCCTTCGCCGCGCGGACCAGCTCGTCGAGCGCCGCCTGCGCGGCCTTGGCGTCGCGCTGCTCGCGCCAGGCGTTCAGCCGCGCGATCTGCTCGGCCTCGACATGCTCCGGCACGACCATGATCTGATTGTCGCCCGCAGTGAGCGGCGAAGGCTCGCCCTCGGTGAATTTATTGACGCCGACGACGATCTGCTCGCCGGCCTCGATCGACTCGAGCCGCGCGGTATTGGATTCGACCAGCTTCGACTTCATATAGCCGAGCTCGACCGCCGCGGCGGCGCCGCCCAGCTCGTCGATCTTCTTCAGCTCGGCGACGGCCTCTTCCTTCAGCGCCGCGACCTTTTTGGCGATCACCGGATTGCCGTCGAAAATATCGCCAAATTCCAGCAGGTCGGTCTCATAGGCCATGATCTGCTGCATGCGCAGCGACCATTGCTGATCGAAGGGCCGCGGCAGGCCGAGCGCCTCGTTCCAGGCCGGCAGCTGCACGGCGCGGGCGCGCGCGTTCTTCGACAGCACGACGGCCAGAGATTCGATCAATATGCGATAGACGTTGTTCTCCGGCTGCTGCTCGGTGAGGCCGAGAGAATTCACCTGCACGCCATAGCGGAAGCGGCGGGATTTCTCGTCCGTCACACCATAGCGGTCGCGGGTGATCTCGTCCCACAGCTCGACGAAAGCGCGCATCTTGCACAGCTCGGTGACGAAGCGCATTCCGGCATTGACGAAGAAGGAGATGCGGCCGACCACCTCGGCGAAATCCTTTTCCGACAGGCCGGCGGTCTTCACCCCGTCGAGAATGGCGCAAGCGGTGGCGAGCGCATAGGCCAGCTCCTGCGCCGGCGTCGCGCCGGCCTCCTGCAGATGGTAGGAGCAGACATTCATCGGGTTGAACTTGGGGCACTCCTTCGTGGTGAAGAGAATGAGGTCCTGCGTCAGCCGCAGCGATTGCGCCGGCGGAAACACATAAGAGCCGCGCGACAGATATTCCTTGATGATGTCGTTCTGCGTCGTGCCTTGCAGCTTTGCGCGCGGAGCGCCTTGCTCGTCCGCCGCGGCGATATAGAGCGCGAACAGCCAGACGGCGGTGGCGTTGATGGTCATCGACGTGTTCATATCCGCGATCGGAATGCCGTCGAACAGCGTGCGCATGTCGCCGAGATGCGACACCGGCACGCCGACCTTGCCGACCTCGCCGCGCGAGAGAATGTGGTCGCTGTCATAGCCGGTCTGGGTCGGCAGATCGAAAGCGATGGAGAGACCCGTCTGGCCCTTGGCGAGGTTGGAGCGATAGAGAAGGTTCGACTCCTTGGCCGTGGAATGGCCGGCATAGGTGCGGAACAGCCAGGGCTTGTCGCGACGGGGTGCGGATTCGGTCATGTGTTCGGTCCCTCCGGGACTTGCGATAACATAAGACGCAGGCGGGACGGAAGCGGGCGCCAGGGCGATCGGGTGAACGAGAAGCGGCGCACGGAAAGGCGTTTCCACCTCCCCCTCGAGGGGGGAGGTCGAGCGCCGAAGGCGATCGGGAGGGGGTGAACGCCCGAGTCTTTCTCGTGGAACCCCACCCCGGATGGCTGCGCCATCCGACCCTCCCCCTGAAGGGGAGGGTGAGCGCGCCCATTGGGGCGTTTACCTGATCGGCCCAGGTCAGCCGCTCTTGCGGCCGAGCGCCCGCTCCATGGCGTAGACGCGCAAAGCCGAGGAGAGATTGGCGCGGCCGCGGCCGGCGTCTATGCGCGCGACGAGGCCGGCGAGCGAGCAGCCCTCCTCCTCGGACGCCGCCTTCAGCGCCTCCCAGAAAATGCGCTCCAGCGACACGCTGGTGCTGTGGCCGGCGATGACCAGCGAATGCTTGGCGACGGTCGAAGAATTGTCCTCCGCCGCCGTCGCCTCGGAGGTCGCGGCCCTCGTCGAGGGCGCGCGCGCGCGTTTGCGGGTCATGGTCTCATCGGTTCCGCGCTCCGGCGATCGGAAAATGTTCTGTCTTGTCCCAATAGAATGGCCTGACGCACAGCTCGCGCAAGGCGCGCCAGGAGGCGAGGGCCAGCATCAGGCTCCACAGCGGCCAGCGCAGCAGCGCCGGCCAGAGCCAGAGCATATCCGCCTCGCCCATGGCGACCGCGCGCGGCCAGGCGCTGGCCGCGAGACCGCCGGCGGCGATGAGGCAGAAGAGACCGCTGGCGAGGCCGTCAGCGAGCGTCCTCGGCGCCAGCAGCGCGCCGAAGCCCGCGTCATGGACGAGGCAGAGAAGAAAGATCGGCGCATGCAGCGGCGCGACAAAGCCGCCCGCCAATAGGGCCAGCACTGTCGCGCCGCGCGCGGCGCCGAGATCGGCGAAATAGGCGGAAGGGTCGCGGCAATGGACCAGCGCCGTCTGCATCCAGCCCTTCATCCAGCGGCTGCGCTGCGCCACCAGCGCGGCAAAGCGCGTCGGCGCCTGCTCCTGCGTGCGCGAGGCGAAGGTGCGGACCACATAGCCGCGCCGCGCCAGCCGCAGGCCGAGATCGGCGTCCTCCGTCACATTGAACGCATCCCAGGCGCCGACGGCGCGCAAGGCCGAAAGGCGAAAATGATTGGAGGAGCCGCCGAGAAAAAAGGGCAGACCCGCCGCCGAGGCGCCTTTGTCGATCACATCGAACAGGACGGCGTAGTCGATGCAGAACATGGCCGTCATCCAGCTGCGCCGATGATTATGGATGAACAGGCTGGCCTGCAGGCAGGCAAGATTTTCATCCGCGACGGCGAATAGCGCAGCGGCGTCGCGCAGCTGGCTGCGGTCGGGCAGATCTTCCGCGTCGAAAACGGCGACGAGCGAGCCCCGCAGAAAGGGCGTCGCCACATTGAGCGCGCGCGGCTTGGTGCGCGGCGCGCCGGGCGGCGCGACGATGATCTCCCACCCCGGCCGCAGATGCGCGGCGCGCAGCGCGGCGGCGGTCGCGTCGTCGTCGCTTTCGACCACGAATTTGACGTCCAGCTTGGCGCGCGGATAGTCGATCGCGTCCAGCGCCTCGGTCAATTGCGGCACCACGCCGGCCTCGTCATAGAGCGCCACGATGATGGAATAGAGCGGCAGATCGCGCTCCTCCAGCGCCGGCGCGGCGCCGCGCGCCTCTTTGCGGATCGCGCAGAAATAGAGGCGCAGACCGATATTGGCGAGAAACAGCAGAGCGAGCAGCGCCGAGGCCGCGCGCGAGAGCGCGCCGGCCGGCGAGAGCCAGGCCGCGAGCAGAATGAGATTGCCGAGCGCGAAAGCGATGGGCGCGCGGCCGCCGAGCGCCCGCCGCGCCGCCAGCTCCGGCGCGACGCGCTCCACCGAATAGGCGGCGGCCTCGGCCAGCCGACGCGCCGAGGAGCGGCGCAGCGCCTCCTCGAAATGGGAGGGGCGCGTGATGGCGAAGAGCGGCCGCCCGGCGGAGGAGCGCGTCACGCCGACGAGCCGGGCGATGTCGTCGCCACGCGGCGCGAACAGCCAGCGCATCCCCCGCGGCGCCTCGGCGAGGCGGGCGTAGCCGCGCGCGGCGTCCTGCTCCAGGCTCTCGGACGGCTCCAGCGCGGGCGGCGCGTCGAGATAGGGGACGCGCAGCTCGGTCGCCAGAATGCGATAGAAGCGCTCCTCCGGGATCAGCCCTTCGGCGATCAGCGCGGCGTCCGCTTTCACGCCCTGCCGCCGGGCGATCGTCGCGCCATATTGCAGCATGACCAGCGGCGCGCCATGGGCGGCGAGAAAGGCGATCTCCGGGGGAAGCGGCCGGCCGGCGCCGGGCGCGGGCGTCTCCGGCGCCGGGCGCGCGCGCTGGCGGGCGAGCGTGGACTCGGGCTCGCGGCGGCGCGCGAAAGCGGCGCTTTCGTCGCGATGGGGCGCCGGCGGATACGGCGAAACCCTATCGACCGGATTCACGCTCATACGCTAATCTCCGCGACGCGCGGGCTCTGCCGCGCCGGGCGGCTGCGAGGCCTCGAATGATGTGCGAGAAAAGAACTGTGGCGGAAGCTTGGCGCAGAAGCGAAACTTTGACAAGCTTACGCTGCGCGCTCGCAGCGGTCATGGTGTCCGTCACCGCGCCGGCCGGCGCCGCGGACAACGTCGTCGCGGCGGCGCCCTCCTTCTGGGACCCGGCCCGCAAGCTGGAGAAGCCCGATCTCTCGGCGATCAAGCAGATCCGCTTCCTCACCGAGGATGATTTTCCGCCCTTCGATTTCGCTCTGCCGGACGGAACCATCGCCGGCTTCAACGTCGATCTGGCGCGCGCCATTTGCGAGGAGCTGGAGCTCTCCTGCACCATTCAGCGCCGTCGCTGGGACACGCTGGTCGCCGCACTGGACGAGAACGCCGGCGACGCCGCCATCGCCTCTTTCGCCATCACGCCCGAGACGCGCAAGAAGGTGGATTTCACCCAGCCCTATTACACGACGCCGGGCCGCTTCGTGGTGCGCAAGGATTCGGTGCTACCCGGCGCGACGCCCGAGGCGCTCGCCGATCGCACGATAGCGGTCGCCGCCGACAGCGCGCATGAGGCCTATCTGCGCAAATTCTTCCCCGCCTCCACGCTCGCGACCTATCCCAGCGCGCAGCAGGCGCGCACGGCGCTGAAGGAAGGCCGCGCCCATGCGATGTTCGGCGACGCCATCTCGCTGGCCTTTTGGCTGAACGGCGCCGACGCCGCCGATTGCTGCATGTTCAAGGACGGGCCTTACGCCGATCCCGCCTTTTTCGGCGATGGCGTCGGCGTGGCGGTGCGGAAGAACAATGTGGCTCTGCGCCGAGCGCTGGATTACGCGCTGGCGCGCGTCGCGCAAAAGGGCGTCTACGCCGAGCTCTATCTGAAATATTTTCCCGTGGGACCTTATTGAAAGGCCCCGTCCCCTCGCCGCCGAAGACGCGCGAGGGGCGGGAGCCGAATCCTCACCCTTCCGCGCGGAACTCGCGCGCGAGGGCCTTCTCGATCTCGGGCAAAGGATGGCGGGTCAAATCCTTGTCCAGCTCGCCCTTCACCTTGCTCTTGGCCTTATGGCTCAGCTCCTGGCGCAGCTCGCCGAGCACGCGCGGCGGGGCGATGATGACGACCTCGCTCAATTCGCCGGATTCCGCGGCGGTATTGATGCGCTCGGCGATCGCTCTGGCGAAATGCTCCTTCTCCAGCTCGTGCCAGTCGGCGTTCTCCACGGCGCTGCGCGGCGCTCCCGCCGTGCCGTAAACGCGGCCCGGCGCATCGCTTCCCTGGTCGCGCGTCGCGGGGTTTTCGTCCACACGCGCCTCGACGACGCGCAGGTCGAGCAGATCGGGATCGCCGTGATTTTGCAGAAACAGGGCCCTGCGGCCGTCGCCGACGAGAACCCAGGCCCCATTGTGAACGGCAATATTGGTCATGTTTTTCGTCTTTCGTTGTAGACCCACATGACTCCATCTGGGAACGCCGAGGGGCGACGGCAACCGTGGTCGATTGCCGCGCTTCAGGCGGGCGCGTCGGCTTCGTTGCATGGCGGAAGACGACCGCGTTAGACTTGCGCGAAGCGGAGACGATGAAATGCGGTTCGTTTTTCTTTTTCTGTCGATTTCGATGCTATTTTTTTGGCCGCCTTCGACGGCGCGCGCCCAGTCTGCGGCGCCTGCGATCGGATGTGAGGAGGCCGAGGAGGCCAAATGTCTCGCCGCGACCGGCGGTTTGGCGACGCGAAGCGGAGAGCGCCTCACTCTGTCCTTCGCTGCGGGTCGCAAGCGTTCCTTCGACGGCAATGCGAAGGCGTGCGGGGGTTATGACAATGTCGACGCCTGCAAGAAGTATTTCCTGCTCGGCTATCTGCCGGGTAAAAAAATCTATGTGGTGCAATGGTCGGCCTATGAGGGGGGCGGCTATCGGCTGTTCAAATTCGATTCCGGCGAAGAGCTCGTGCTCGGCGATCGGCCGGTCTTTTCTCCCGACGGCGCCCGTCTCGCAGCAATGGCCGACACCGAGCCCGGATCGGTGGAAAGCCCGTTCGGGGTGTGGCGGCTCGATCGCTTTCCGCCGTCGCGAGAGCTGGAGGCGCAGCTGAAGGGCGATTGGGAGGTCTCGCGCTGGATCGACAAGGACACGATCGAGGTCTCGCAAATGGGCAGCGGCGAACAGAAAAAGGCCTTTGCGCGCTTCGCCGAAGGCAAATGGAAAATCGATTTTGAGAAATGAGCGTGCGCCTCACGGCCCGCTCGCCGCGATCGCGCCGGACCTACGCCGCGGCCTGCTTATGCTTCGTCTGGTCTCCGCGGCCGGCGAGCAGGCCTGGTATGGAAATATCCTCGTCGAGCGCGTCCCAGTGCAGGCCCTCGTCGCTGATCGTGAAAGCGAGGCGCTGCTCTCCGGTCGCGTGCAGCAGCCGAGGAAACCATGTGAGCGGAACGCCGAGAGTGCGCCCGTCCGATAGCTCGACCCAGAAGCTGTCGTCATCGAAGCGCACGGATTTAGCCGAAATGCTCACGCCAAGCCCTCCCGATGTCATCGGCCCGATCTTGGACGATCTGTTCCAACTCGCGCAAGGCCCGCACGAAACCCTGCGCTTCGACACCAGAAAAACAGTCCCCTCGTGCTGAGGAGCGCCTGAAAGGCGTGTCTCGAAGCACGGGCCGCCTCCGCATCGTCGCGTTTCAGCGCTGGCGCGGAGTGGGAAAAGAGCCGACGACTTCGCCCTTGGCCCGTCCTTCGAGACGCCCGCTGCGCGGGCTCCTCAGGACGAGGGCGCCGGGGCGAGGCAGACGGTTTGCAGCCGCCTCGCCCCAATTTCCCGCCTCAGCCTTCCAGCAGACGCCTAGCGATGACCTGCGCCTGAATCTCCGCCGCGCCCTCGAAAATATTGAGGATGCGCGCGTCGCAGAGGACGCGGGAGACCGGATATTCCAGGGCAAAACCATTGCCGCCGTGAATCTGCAGCGCATTGTCCGCCGCCGCCCAGGCGACGCGCGCGCCGAGCAGCTTGGCCATGCCGGCCTCGAGATCGCAGCGCTTGCCCTCGTCTTTTTCCCGCGCAGCAAAGTAGGTGATCTGGCGGGCGACGTGAATCTCGATCGCCATTGTGACGATCTTGTCGAAGACGCGCGGGAAGGCGAACAGCGGCTTGCCGAATTGCACGCGCTCCTTGGCGTAGCGCAGGCCGAGATCGAGCGCCGCCTGGGCGACGCCGAGCGCGCGCGCCGCCGTCTGAATGCGGGCGGATTCGAAGGTCTCCATGAGCTGCTTGAAGCCCTTGCCCTCCTCGCCGCCGAGAAGATTTTCTGCCGGCACTTCGAAATTATCGAAGCCGATCTCGAACTCCTTCATGCCGCGATAGCCGAGCACCTCGATCTCGCCGCCGGTCATGCCCTTGGCCGGGAAGGGATTCTCATCCGTGCCGCGCGGCTTTTCGGCCAGCAGCATGGAGAGGCCCTTATAGCCCTTCTCATTGGGATTGGTGCGGACCAGCAGCGTCATCACATCGGCGCGCACCGGATGGGTGATCCAGGTCTTATTGCCGACGACCTTGTAGACGTCGCCTTCGCGCGTCGCGCGGGTGCGCAGGTTCGCGAGGTCGGAGCCATTGTTCGGCTCGGTGAAGACGGCGGTGGGGAGGATCTCGCCGGTCGCGATCTTGGGCAGATATTTGTGCTTCTGCTCCTCCGTGCCGCCGACGAGGATCAACTCGCCCGCGATCTCCGAGCGCGTGCCGAGCGAGCCGACGCCGATGTAAGCGCGCGACAGCTCCTCGGAGACGACGCACATGGCGATCTTGCCCATGCCGGAGCCGCCGTACTCTTCGGGGATGGTGAGGCCGAACACGCCCATCTCGGAAAGGCCGGCGATGACCTCGAGCGGGATGTAGTCGTTCTTCAAATGCCACTCATGCGCATGCGGCGTCACATTGTCGCCGGCGAATTTGCGCATCTCGCTGCGGATCGCTTCCAGCGTCTCGTCGAGGCCGGTGGCGCCGATCGTCTCGGCGGCGCCGTTGTGGTCGATCAGCTCGGCGAGGCGGGCGCGATTGGCGCTGGTGAGGCCGGAGGCGATGAGGCTGTCCACCTGCGGAATATGGGCGGCGGCGATATCGGCGGGCGAAAGACCGAAATCGGAGAGGCGGACCATCTCGCCCTGGCTCATCGGAATGCCGCCGAAGACCTGCGCCAAATATTCGGCAAAGGCGATGCGGGTGAGCAGATTCTCCACCTCGCCATAGGCGCCCTCGGCTTCGAGCCGATCGGCGTAGGCGAGCAGCTCGCGCAGGCTCTGCACATAGGTGGCGAACCAGGAGAGGCCGTGCGCGGCGTGCTGCTCCACCTCGATCAGCTCATTGGAGAGCTTGCCGTCCTTGGTGACGCGGGCGCGGACGGCGGCGAGCGCTTGCCCATAGAGCGCCTCCACGGAGGCGAAAGCCGCCTGCGCCTCGGGCAGCCAGGTCGTGGAGGTGGTCTCGGTAGCGCTCATTCTCTCTCGCTCTTTCTGGGACAGGCCCGGCGGGGCCGGGGGTGGTGACAGGATTTTTTCTAAATGCCGCCAATTGCGGGAGGACGCAACCGTTCCGCGTCCGGGCCGGCTCCTAGGGCTGGATCGGGCAAAAGGCGGGGCTCCGCCCCCGAGATCACAGAAAAAGCGAATTTCGCTCCGATAGCATCGGGCGCCGAGCTCGACCATTGCGGAGGCCGTCATGTTTCACGATCCCGATTTCATGCCCTTCACCCCGCGGAAAAAGCCGTCCTATGGGGCGGTGACGCGCAATTACCTCGAGAATTACGCGCCCGAGGCCTATCGGACCGATTTCTTCACCGCCAAAGGCCTGTGGCCCTTTTTCCCGCGCATGCACTATGTCGTGAAACCGGAGCTGATCGAGGAGCTGCTGGTCTCGCGCGCCGAAGCTTTTCGCCGCGACGACATCGCCGCCAAGGCGCTGCGCGGGCCTGTCGAGGGCGACACGCTGTTCTTCTCGGAAGGCGCGGAATGGAAATGGCAGCGGCGCGCCATTTCGCCGGCCTTTCGCTACGAAAATATTCTGGCGCTCGTGCCCTATTTCGTGCGTTGCGCGCAGGCGCAGGCCGAGGAATGGCGCCGTCTCGGCGACGGCGCCGAGGTGGACATCACCGAGGCCATGTCGCGCACGACATTCGCCGTCATCGAAAAGGCCGTGTTCGGCGCCTCGGAGAATTTCGACGGCGAGCGCTTCATCGCGGCGCTGCGGCCGGTTCTCGGCAGCTTCGCCTGGCGCATGCTGGCCGTGATGTTCCGCCTGCCGCCGGATTGGACGCCCTATCCGGGCCTGCTCTCGGCGCGCGCCGGCTCGCGCTTCGTGCATGAGGAGACGGTGAAGCTGCTCGCCGAGCGCCGCGCCCGGCCCGAGCCGACGCGCGACATTCTCGGCCTTCTGCTGTCGGCGAAGGACCCGGAGAGCGGCCGCGTCATGACCGACGCGGAGCTCGTCGCCAATCTCCACGGCTTTCTGCTCGCCGGCCATGAGACCTCCGCCGTCGCGCTGGCCTGGACCTTCTGGCTGCTGGCCAAGGATCAGGCGAGCCAGCAGCGCGCCCGCGAGGAGGCGGAGCGCGTCGCCGGCGACGGCGAGATCACGCCAGAGACGGTGGAGAGCCTCGTTTTCACCCGGCAGGTTTTGCAAGAATCGATGCGGCTCTTCCCGCCCTTCGCGGCGCTCGGCCGCCAGCCGCGCGAGGATACGACGCTCGGCCCTTATCGCGTGGGCGCGAAGGAGCCGATCTATGTGCTCATCTGGTGCCTGCATCGGCATGAGAAGCTGTGGGAGGAGCCGACCGCCTTCGACCCCGACCGCTTCTCGCCGGAGCGGGTGAAGGCGCGTCATCGCTACGCCTATCTGCCCTTCGGCGCCGGGCCGCGCATTTGCGTCGGCATGGGCTTCGCGCTGACGGAGATGGCGACCATCGTCGCGACGCTGCTGCGCGAGTTCCGCTTCGAGACCGTCCCCGGCCATCGGCTGGAGCTGGCGCCGACCTTCGCCATGCGGCCGAAAGGCGCGCTGCCGCTGCGCCTGACGCCGCTCGCGAAACATGCGCCGACCCAGCGGGCGGCGCATGACGCTGAGGTTCCGTGACTCAGGCCGCGGCCTTCAGCGCGGAGTCGAGATCGGCGAGAATATCGTCGATATGCTCTATGCCGATCGCGAGACGCACGTAGCCGGGCGTGACGCCGGTCGCGAGCTGCGCTTCCGGCGACAGCTGCGAATGTGTCGTCGTCGCCGGATGAATGGCGAGGCTGCGGGCGTCGCCGATATTGGCGACATGATAGAAGAGCTTCAGCGCATCGATGAAGCGCCGGCCGGCCTCGAGGCCGCCGGCGAGCTCGAAGCCGACCAGCGCGCCATATTTGCCCTTCAGATATTTATCGGCGCGCTCGCGCTCCGCGCCGCTCTGGCGCGAGGGATGAATGACCTTCGTCACCTCGGCGCGCTTCGACAGAAAATCCGCGACCGCTTGCGCATTGGAGACGTGTCGCTCCAAGCGCAGCGGCAGGGTTTCTATGCCCTGCAGAGTGAGAAAGGCGTTGAAGGGCGAAACCGCGGCGCCGAGATCGCGCAGCAATGTCGTGCGCGCCTTGATGATATAGGCGACCGGGCCGAGCGGCTTGACCGCCTCCACCCAGACGGCGCCGTGATAGCTCGCGTCCGGCGTGTTGAGCGCGGGCTGACGCTCGGGAAATTTCTCCCAATCGAAATTGCCGCCGTCGATGATGGCGCCGCCGATCGACGTGCCATGGCCGCCGATATATTTGGTCGTCGAATAGACTACGATCGCCGCGCCATGCTCGAAGGGCTTCACCAATAGCGGCGCGGCGGTGTTGTCCGCGATGAGCGGAATGCCGTATTCGCGCCCGATCGCCGCAACTTCCGCAATAGGGAAGACGGTGAGCTTGGGATTGGGCAGAGTCTCGGCGTAATAGGCGCGCGTGCGATCGTCGGTGGCGCGGCGGAAATTCTCCGGGTCGCTCGGATCGACGAAGCGCACCTCGAGGCCCTGATCCTTCAGCGTATTGGCGAAGAGATTCCAGGTGCCGCCATAAAGATCGGTGGAGGCGACGACATTGTCGCCGGCGCGCGCGAGATTTTGCAGCGCGAAGGCCGAGGCCGCCTGGCCGGAAGCGAGCGCGAGCGCCGCGACGCCGCCCTCGAGCGCGGCGAGACGCTCCTCGAGAATGGAGGTCGTCGGATTGCCGATGCGCGTGTAGATATTGCCCAGCTCCTTCAGCGCGAAGAGATTTGCGGCGTGCTCCGTGTCGCGGAACTGATAGGAGGTCGTCTGATAGATGGGCGGCGCGACGGCGCCGGTCGCCGGATCGGAACGCCAGCCGGCGTGAAGGGCCAGTGTCTCGGGATGCTTGCTGTCGATCGGCATTTCCGTCCTCGTTTTTTGGCGCCACGGCGCACTCGCAGGCCGGATTAAACCGGATTATTAGTCTACGGGCAATGTGGGGTTTAAAGGCGTCGCCTGTCTCCGCCCGCGCGACCATCCGTCGCGAGCGGAAGCGTCTCGCAGCGGCCCGCGGTAAATTGAAACGATTCTTGCTTACCCCCGTCTGTCGCGTCGAGACGCGCGGCGCCGTTTCGCGGGCGCCGCGTCCCAAACCGATCGGGGAGAGTATTATGGCCTTGAAGATTATCGCGTCGCAATGCACCGTCTGCGGCGCCTGCGAGTTCGACTGTCCGACCGCCGCCATTCGCATGAAGGGCGACACCTATATCATCGACCCCAAGAAGTGCACGGAATGCGACGGCGAGTCTCCGCATTGCGCCGAGGTTTGTCCGGTTCCCGACACTTGCGTCCCTGCGTGACGCCAGACGCGACCAGATAGTCGGCGACGAAAGCAGCCCTCCCCGGCGGAGTTTCTCCGGGGAGAGGCGGATTTTTTTGGAGGCGGGACGCCTTTTATGTCCCTGTCACGGCGCAGCAAGCGCACTGCTTTTATGTCAACCTATTTTCGGATATGATCTTTTCGAGAATACAGCATCGCACTTTATAGTTTTCGATATTTCCGGGCTCCAACTCAATTACAATGTCATTGACAGCACGCGCCAAGCGAAGCTTGTTCTTGTTGAACAAATGAAGAGAAAGCGTATGCAGATAGGTTCTCGACGATTTTTTATTTTTCTTTACCCGAACATCTGGGATCACGCCATGACACAGAATCGATTCGATAAATCGATTCAGTAGGCCGACTTCCTTAAAAAAAGCAACCGACGTATGATCGCAATAAGGAACCTTTAGGATATTGAGATTTTGGCTTGGAATTATTTCAGAAAAACATTGAATCTGATAGCGATCCAAATCCTTGCTGTCGTAAATAATATAAAACTTCGCATGCAAGCTCAATGTATCCATAGATATAAAATAATTCCATTCAACACCCGGAGCAACCTTAGGAAGCCACCTCGCGTCGAAACTCTCCAAAACAGTGAACTGCGGTGAGAAAAGAAGAACAACATCACAATTCAATTGTCTAGAAAAAGCAGCAGCAGCATAGCCTCCCATCGAAAAACCGCATGCAACTCTTTTTTCATACGAAAAATCTCTGTTTATCCTCGATATAGTGTCAAAAATATTCTCAGGGATAGACTGAAACCAATCATCTGCAATCGTCTTAAGGCATATCACGTCAAAGCCTATTCTTGTTAATAGACTGCCCCCATCAGAACACCCATCCAATGTCCTGTTTCCGTGGTTTGAAAATGTGAATGCGAGATTTTTCGCCTTTCCTTCCGTATGGAAAAAATACTCTATTTTTATCTTATCTGAGGAAAAAAGAACTTCGCTTGAGAGCACACCCTGTTCAATCATCGTTAAACCTCAGATAACGCGCGAAGTTTTTCTGCATCATACCGCCGACGAATATGTCGATCAATGCGAGCGACATTCGTAAGCCGATCTCGGTCTCGAGCCCGCCGCAGCAAGCCGGTCCCAGCAAAACGGGTCTTTTTCACGGCCCTCCTGTCGATACGACAGCATATGCCGCTATACAGCGGAATGAGGCGCGCCACCACGCCTCCCCCGCTTGACTCTCCCCCTCAGCGGAGTCAGCATGAGAACAAATAGGCAACACTCTGGAGATCGGGGACCCGATGTCGCGCAGCGGCTCATCGGAACGCATTGTTTTTTTGCGTCGTCGGATCGCCGCGCTGGAGGCGGGCGGCGCGCCCGCGCCTGCGGCCGTTCCACGGGACGAGGGGCTGTCGCGCCTGTTCGATCCCGGCCGCGGCGGCCTGCGCGAGGCCTTGCCGGCGCGGCCGACCGACGCGGCGGCGGCGGCGGGCTTCACCTTCGCTCTGGCGCTGAGCCGGCTGCGCCTGCGGCCGCAGGGCGGGATCGTCTGGATCGCCGAGGATATGGCGGCGCGCGAGCTCGGCCTGCCCTATGGGCGGGGCCTGCAGGCGGCGGGCCTGCCGCCGGAGCTTCTGGTGCTGGCGCGCACGCACCGCCCGCGCGAGACGCTCTGGGCCATGGAGGAGGCGCTGAAGAGCGGCGCCGCTGTCGTCATCGCCGAGAGCTGGGCCGATGCGGGCGCCTATGACCTCACCGCCTCGCGCCGGCTGGCGCTCGCCGCCCGCCGCGGCGAATGCGCCGGCCTGCTGCTGCTGCCGCGCGCGGCCGGCGCCGCGCAAAGGCTCGCCAGCGCCGCCGAGGCGCGCTTCGAGATCGCCGCCGGCGCGCCGCCGCCCCGGGCCGAGGGCGCGCCGCGGCCCCTGCCCGGCCCGCCCGCTTTTCGTCTGCGCGTCGTCAAGGCGCGCGGCCTCGTCGGCGCCTTCGACCCGCAGGCTTGGCGCGACATTGTTTTCGACCATCAGGAGGCCGAGTTCCATGGGGCGCCTTTCCATGCGTTGCCTCGCCGTGCATCTGCCGCGCCTTTCGACCGACCGGCTCTCGCGCAAAAGCGCGCCTTCGCCTGAGGCGGAGACGCCCTTCGCCGTCTGGGCCAAGCTCGGCGGCGCCGAACGGCTGACCGCCGTCGACGCCCGCGCCGAGGTGGCCGGGCTCGCCCCCGGCATGGCGGTGGCCGACGCGCGCGCCATGCGCCCCGCCTTGCGGCTGGCCGAGGCCGACCCCCGAGCCGACGCCGAGCTGCTGGGGCGGATCGCCGATTGGTGCCGTCGCTTCACCCCGCTCGCCGCGGCCGATCCGCCGAATGGGCTGCTCATGGATATTTCGGGAGCGGCGCATCTCTTCGGCGGCGAGGCGGCGCTGCTGGCGGAGATCGAGCGCCGCCTCGCCGCCCAGGGCTTTGCGGCGAGAGGAGCGATCGCGCCCGGCCCGGCGCTGGCGCGGGCGCTGGCGCGTTTTTCCCGCCTGCGCCATGTCGCGGAGGGAGCGACCGGGGAGGAGCTGGAGGCGATCGCCGCCGGCCTGCCCATCGCCGCGCTCGATCTCGATGCGGCGGCGCGCCTCAGGCTCGATCGCGCCGGCCTGCGCAGCCTCGGCGATCTGCTGGCGCGGCCGCGCGCGCCACTCACGGCGCGGCTCGGGGCGGAGGCCATGGCGCGGCTCGACGCCATCGCCTGCCGCCGCCGCGAGCCGATCTCGCCGCGCTTCGAGGCCCCGGATTTCATGGCCGAGCGCCGCTTTCCCGAAGGCCTCACGCGGCAGGAGGACATTGAGCGCACGCTGCACGGCCTCGCCCAAGAGCTGTGCCTGCTGCTCGAGCGCCATGGCGTCGGCGCGCGGGAGCTGGAGGCCGTCTTCTACCGCGTCGACGGCGCCGTCGCGCATATAGAAACGGGGACCAGCCGGCCGCTGCGCGATCCCGGGACGATCGCCCTGCTGCTGCGCGAGCGCCTCGCCGTGCTGGCGGAGGAAGGGCTCGACACGGGCTATGGCTATGATGTGCTGCGGCTCGGCGCCGCGCGCGTCGAGCGCTGCGCCGAGCCGCAGGAGGATCTCGGCCTCGCCGGACGGGAAAATGCGCATGACGCGCGGCTGGACGATCTCGTCGATCGACTCGGCGCGCGGCTCGGGCCGCGCCGCGTGCTGCGGGTCTATCCGCAGGCCTCGCATATTCCAGAGCTCGCCGTCACGCTGCGGCCCGCCTCCGGCCCAGCCCCCGCGGCGGTGGAGGAGGCAGCGCCGCCTCCCTATCTCCGCGAGGGCGTCCCGGCGCGGCCGCTGCGGCTGTTCGAGCGGCCGGAGCCGATCGAGGCGGTGGCGCTCACGCCCGACGGGCCGCCACTACGCTTTCGCTGGCGCCGGCTGCTGCACGAGCTCGCGGCCTATGAGGGGCCGGAGCGCATCGCCCCGCAATGGTGGAGCGCGCCGGAAAACGCCGCCACCCGCGACTATTTCTATGTGGAGGATCGGGAGGGCGGACGCTTCTGGCTGTTTCGCGAGGGGCTCCTCGAGCGCGAGAGCCAGCCGCCGCGCTGGTTCGTGCATGGCTTGTTCTGACGGCCCGCCCTCATGACAGTCCGGGCCGCCGCGTCATCTTATCGTCACGCTTCGGGGCGAAACCGAGCCCTGCTCTCCTCGCGACGTTCTCTTGCGACGCGCGGATGAACGATGGGCGGGCTCCGCGCCGGCGTCTCATCCCGCCGCCCGAGGGCGCGCGCAACAGGAACGAACGAGATTCCTATGAACGGACGCCGCGAGGCCCGCCGATCGCCTTTGAACTCCGCCGCCCGACGTCGTATCGAAGAAGCCTATTCCGCGCATATTCGACGACGCATCGAGGAAAAAGCGAAATTGAAGCGGCCAGACAGCGATCTTTCGGAAGCCGGCGTCGAGGCGCCGGCCGAGGAGAAGCCCAATCCGGACCAGGGCGCCGGTCTCGATCTGCTGACGACGGCGCGCCGCTATATCGCGCCCAATCTCGGCAAGGCGCTCGGCGGCGTCGCCAGCCTCGCCGTTTTCGCGCTCGCCGGCTTCGCCCTCGCCAGCGCGATCTCGAGCGTCAAATTCTCCGACGTCCGCGCCGCCATAGCGGCGATGAGCGCCGAGCAGATTTTCGCCGCTCTGCTGCTCACCGCGCTCTCCTATGTCGCGCTCACCGGCTATGACGCGCTGGCGCTGCGGCAATTGCGGCTGCATGTGCCCTATCGCATCGCCGCGCTCGCCTCCTTCGCGAGCTACGCCTTCTCCTTCAATCTGGGCTTTCCCGTCGTCACCGCCGCGGCCGTCCGCTATTGGATCTATGCGCGCGTCGGCGTCACCGCCGTGCAGGTGGCCAATATCACCGTCATAGCGGGCGTCACCTTCTGGCTCGGCATGACCTCTGTGGTCGGCGTCGGCCTCATGGCGCGCGCCAGCGAGCTCGGCGCCATAGACAAGCTGCCGGCCTTCCTCAATTTCGGGCTCGGCCTCGCGACCTGCGCGGGCATCGGCTATTATGTCGTCTGGGTGTCGCTGCGCCGGCGCCGGGTGCGGCTGCGCGGGCATTTCTTCGAGCTGCCGGGCCTCGCGCCCACCGGCGGCCAGACTCTGCTCGGCGTCGCCGATCTCTGCTGCGCCGCGGCCGCGCTCTATGCGCTGCTGCCGCATGACGTCGATCTCGATTTCGCGACTTTCGTCTCGGTCTATGTCTTCGCCTGCATTCTCGGCGTCATCAGCCATGCGCCGGGCGGCATCGGCGTTTTCGAGGCGACGATGCTGAACGCGCTGCCCTCGCATTCGCAGGAGAGCCTGCTGGCCTCGCTCCTGCTGTTCCGCGTCATCTATTACTTTTTGCCATTTATTTTCGCGCTCGCGCTGCTCGGCGCCGATGAGGGCTCGCGGCGCTGGAACAGCCTGCGCGAGACCATCGCGCGCATATTGGAGACGCGCGAGTGATACGACTTTCGGCCGTGTTCTCCCGCTCACGGGGGAGCGCGAAACCGATAGGCCGCACGCCGCGTGATCGTGGAATAAAGACGTTTCCTCATCCAGGGACACGATGACGAGAGGACCGATGCCGGATCTACGCCGACGCTATCAGGGCGAAGCTCTGCTCGGCCTCGTCATCGACGCGCTGCCGGAGGCGGTCTTCGTCATCGATTCGGAGGCGCGCATCGTCGCCTCCAATCGCGCCGCGCGCTCCGTGCTGCCCTCCTTGCGGCCCAATGATCCGCTGGCGCGCAGCCTGCGCTCGCCCGATGTGCTGGACGCGCTGGACCGCGTGCTGCGCGGCGGCCAGCCGGAGAAGGTCATCTGGCTCGAGCGCCTGCCGGTGGAATGCTGGTTCGAGGTGCATATCGCGCCGCTGCGCCTCGAGGGCTATGAGAACGCCGCCGTGGTGAGCCTGCGCGATCTCACCGAATCGCGCCGCGTCGAGCGCATGCGCGTCGATTTCGTCGCCAACGCCAGCCATGAGCTGCGCACCCCGCTCGCCTCGCTGCTCGGCTTCGTGGAGACGCTGCAAGGCCCGGCCCGCGACGACGCCAAGGCGCGCGACCGCTTTCTCTCCATCATGCGCGATCAGGCGCAGCGCATGTCGCGCCTCGTCGACGATCTGCTCTCCCTCTCGCGCATCGAGCAGCATCTGCATCTGCGCCCGGACACGCCGGTCGATCTCGGCATTCTCGTCGCCCATATCGTCGACACGCTCGCGCCCATGGCGGAGGACGGCGGCATAGAGCTGAAGCTCGACATAGAGGACACGGTCGTCGTGCCGGGCGACCGCGACGAGCTCGCCCGCGTCGCCGAAAACCTCATCGAGAACGCGATCAAATATGGGGCGGGTCCGGTGGAGATCACGCTCTCGCCGCTCGGCGCCTCCGCCGTCTTCTCGGTGCGCGACCACGGCCTCGGAATCCCGCCGGAACATTTGCCGCGCCTCACCGAGCGTTTCTATCGCGTCGACGCCGGCAAGAGCCGCGCCAAGGGCGGCACGGGACTCGGCTTGGCGATCGTCAAGCATATCGTGGCTCGCCACCGCGGCAGGCTCGCCATAGATTCCGCGCCAGGAAAAGGCGCCACTTTCCGCGTATTTTTGCCATTGATCGACCCGGAAAAGCCCGACAGCGCCTGATCCAGCGCAGATTTAGCAAATAGATTCAGTTGGATACTATGTCATGTGACAGTCATCCAGCTGTCGTAAAACCCTCGTCGCGCGCCTCTAGGGTGCGCCTCGCTGGGGCGCTGGACGCGCGCCGACACAGTGAACCTCGAGCTCGAAAGAGACCGAACATGCTTTCCAAAGTTTTCCATCGTGTCGCTCTGGCGACGACCCTGGCCGTCGCCACGGCCGGCGCCGCCCTCGCGATCGACATTTCGGGCGCCGGCGCCACCTTCCCCTATCCGATCTACGCCAAATGGGCGGACAGCTATAAGAAAGAGACCGGCAACGGCCTCAATTACCAGTCGATCGGCTCGGGCGGCGGCATCAAGCAGATCAAGGCGCGCACCGTGACCTTCGGCGCCTCCGACCAGCCGCTGAAGGCCGAGGAGCTGGAGGCCGCCGGCCTCACCCAATGGCCGCAGGTGATCGGCGGCATCGTGCCGGTCGTCAATCTGGACGGCGTCGCCTCCGGCGATCTCGTCCTCGACGGCAAGACGCTCGGCGCCATCTTCCTCGGCGAGATCAAGAGCTGGGACGACGCCGCGATCAAGAAGCTGAACCCGAAGGCCAAGCTCCCCTCGGCCGCGATCGCCGTCGTGCATCGTTCGGACGGATCGGGCACGACCTTCAACTTCACCAATTACCTGTCCAAGGTCAGCGCGGACTGGAAGGCCAAGGTCGGCGAGAACGCCTCGGTCGAATGGCCGGTCGGCATCGGCGCCAAGGGCAATGAGGGCGTCGCCAACAATGTGGCCAACACCAAGGGCGCCATCGGCTATGTCGAATACGCCTACGCCAAGCAGAACAAGCTGACCTACACCAAGCTCGTCAACAAGGACGGCAAGACCGTCGCGCCGACGACGCCGACCTTCCAGGCCGCGGCCTCCAACGCCGATTGGGCCAATGCGCCGGGCTTCTATCAGATCCTCACCGACCAGCCGGGCGCGCAGTCCTGGCCGATCACCGCCGCCACCTTCATTCTGCTGCCCAAGGCGCCGCAGGATACGGCTGCGGCCGGCGAGGCTCTGAAATTCTTCGGTTGGGCCTTCGCCAAGGGCAATAAGGCGGCCGAGGAGCTGGATTACATCCCGCTGCCGGCCAATGTCGTGGCTCTGATCAAGAAGAGCTGGACGGCCAATATCAAGGATGCGAGCGGCAAGCCGCTGGCGTCGATCAACTGACGCATCGATGCGCGCCGGCGAGATCATCCTTGGACGAGACCATCCCTGGAGATATCGCCGGCGCCCCTCGACGCGAGGGGCAGAGGTGGCGGAATGGCGCGAGACGAACCGCCCGAGGACGAGCTTTCCCGCTTCTTTTCGACGCGGAACGCCTCGACGCGGTGAGTTCCCTCGAGACCTGCGCTATGACCTCAGATGAAAAATCCGCCTTCGGGAGCGCGCGATGGACGCCGGCTTCAACCGCCAAACGAGAGACAATAGCGTGTCGGACCTAGCAATCGTAGATGCGACGCCCCGCGCCGCCGAAGTCGACCGCGGGAAAGTTCTCGGCCGCATGGCCTTGTTCGACTTCTTCTTTCATAATTTGACCCGCGCCGCCGCGGTGCTCGTCCTTCTGATTCTCGGCGGCGTGATCTTCTCGCTGATCTATGGCTCGCTGCCGGCGATAAAGGCCTTCGGCCTCGGCTTTTTGACGACGGAATCGTGGAATCCCGTCACCGAGAGATTCGGCGCCGTCGCGCCCGTCTACGGCACTCTGGTGACGTCGACCATCGCCATGGTCATCGCCGTGCCGCTGGGCCTCGGCATCGCCATCTTCCTCACCGAGCTCTGCCCCCATGCGCTGCGCCGGCCGATCGGCGTCGCGATCGAGCTGCTCGCCGGCATCCCGTCGATCATCTACGGCATTTGGGGCCTCTTCGTGCTGGCGCCCTTCCTGCAGCAGCATGTGCAGCCGGCGCTGATCTCTCTCACCGCCGACATTCCCGTGCTGTCGAGCCTCTTCGCCGGCCCGCCCTATGGCATCGGCATGCTGACGGCCGGCTTCATTCTGGCGATCATGGTGCTGCCCTTCATCACCTCCATCTCGCGCGACGTGTTCGACACGGTCCCGCCGGTGCTGAAGGAGGCGGCCTCGGGCGTCGGCTGCACGACATGGGAAGTGATGCGCTATGTCGTCATCCCCTACACGCGCGTCGGCGTCATCGGCGGCGTGATGCTCGGCCTCGGCCGCGCTCTCGGCGAGACGATGGCCGTCACCTTCGTCATCGGCAACGCCCATAAGGTGTCGAGCTCGCTGCTCGCGCCCGGCACGACCATCTCGGCGACGATCGCCAATGAATTCACCGAGGCTGTCGGCGACCTCTACACTTCCGCGCTGATCGAGCTCGGCCTCATCCTCTTCGTCATCACCTTCTTCGTGCTGGCGGCGGCGCGCTTCATGCTGATGCGCATCGAGCAGAAATCGGGAGCCTGACCCTTGTCCCTCTATACCTCCCGCCGCCGCACCAATGTGATCGCCACCACGCTGTGCTGGACCGGCACCGTCTTCGGCCTCGCCTGGCTGGTGCTGATCCTCGGCGCGCTGATCTATGAGGGCGCGCGCGGCCTCTCGCCGGCCGTCTTCACCGAGATGACGCCGCCGCCCGGCGCCACCGGCGGCCTGCTCAACGCCATCGCCGGCTCGCTGGTGATGACGACGATCGGCGTGCTGCTCGGCACCCCGCTCGGAATGCTCGCCGGCACCTATATGGCCGAATATGGCCGCTACTCGAAGCTCAGCACCGTGGTGCGCTTCATCAACGACATTCTGCTCAGCGCGCCCTCCATCGTCGTCGGCCTCTTCGTCTATACGGTGGTGGTGGCGCAGGTCGGGCATTTCTCCGGCATAGCGGGCGCTCTGGCGCTGGGCGTGCTGGTGGTGCCTGTCGTCGTGCGCACCACGGAGGACATGCTGCTGCTGGTGCCGCTGCCGCTGCGCGAGGCGGCGACGGCGCTCGGCCTGCCGCGCTCCCATATGCTGATGCGCGTCGCCTATCGCGCGGCGAAATCCGGCATCGTCACCGGCGTGCTGCTGGCCATTGCGCGCGTCTCCGGCGAGACGGCGCCGCTGCTCTTCACCTCGCTCAACAATCAGTTCTGGAGCACGGATCTCAACGCGCCGGTCTCCAGCCTGCCCGTCGTCATCTTCCAATTCGCGCTCTCGCCCTACAAGGACTGGCAGCAGCTCGCCTGGACCGGCGCTCTGCTCGTCACCATCGCCGTCCTTCTGCTCTCCATCACCGCGCGCGCGCTCAGCAGCCAGGGAAAAAACAAATGACCGCCATGCCGGTTGTCGAAGCCACTATTCCGACGAAAGTCTCGGTTCGCGATCTGGATTTCTATTACGGGTCGTCGAAGGCGCTGAAATCGATCTCGCTGCCGCTCTACACCCATAAGGTGACGGCCTTCATCGGCCCGTCCGGCTGCGGCAAATCGACTCTGCTGCGCATATTGAACCGCATGTACGACCTCTATCCCAAGCAGCGCGCCGAGGGCGAGGTGCTGCTCGACGGCGAGAATATTCTCGACCCGCACATCGATCTCAACCTGCTGCGCTCGCGCGTCGGCATGGTGTTCCAGAAGCCGACGCCCTTCCCCATGTCGATCTACGACAATATCGCCTTCGGCATTCGCCTCTACGAGAAGCTCTCGCGCAGCGAGCTCGACGGGCGCGTCGAGGCGGCGCTGCGCGGCGCGGCGCTGTGGGACGAGGTGCGCGACAAGCTGAATTCGAGCGGCCTCGGCCTCTCGGGCGGCCAGCAGCAGCGCCTGTGCATCGCGCGCACCGTCGCCATTCAGCCGGAGGTGATCCTCTTCGACGAGCCCTGCTCGGCGCTGGACCCCATCTCGACCGCGAAGATCGAGGAGCTCATCGACGAAATGTCGGAGCGCTACACGATCGCCATCGTCACCCACAACATGCAGCAGGCGGCGCGCGTCTCCGATTTCACCGCCTTCATGTATCTCGGCGATCTCGTCGAATTCGGCGAGACCAATAATCTCTTCACCGCGCCGCAGAACAAGAAGACGCAGGACTATATCACCGGCCGCTTCGGCTGAGCGCGCATCGCGCACGAGGACATTGAGACCATGAGCGAACATATCGTCAGCTCCTATGACCGCGACCTCGAAGTGCTCGGCCGCAGAATCGCCGAGATGGGAGGCATCGCCGAGAAAATGCTCGCCGAAGCCATGGATGCGCTCGCCAATTTCGACATTGAGCTCGCCCATCGCGTCGTCGCCACCGATCAGCGCCTCGACGCGCTGCAGCGGGAGATAGAGGAGAACGCCATCCTCACCATCGCGCGGCGGCAGCCGCTCGCTATCGATCTGCGCGAATGCATCGCCGCTATGCGCATCGCCGCCGATCTCGAGCGGGTCGGCGATCTCGCCAAGAGCATCGCCAAGCGCACGGTGAAAATCCTCTCCGAGGCGCGCGTGCCGCGCGCCGTCATCGGCCTCAAGACGATGGCGGAAGTCGCCGCCATACAGCTGAAGGACGTGCTCGACGCCTACGCCCAGCGCGATGTCGAGCGCGCCCGCGCCGTGTGGACCAACGACAGCGAGCTCGACGCGCTGGAAGATTCGGTGTTCCGCGATCTCCTCACCTTCATGATGGAGGACCCGCGCAACATCTCCTTCTGCACGCATCTGCTGTTCTGCTCGAAGAACATAGAGCGCATCGGCGATCACACCACCAATGTCGCCGAGACAATCGTCTATCTCGTCACTGGCGAGGCGATGCCGACCGACCGCCCCAAAGGCAAATCGGCGAGCCTTCCCGCCAGCGCGGAACCGGATGAGCCTACGAAATGAATGAAATCCGCGTCGCCGCTCCGCGCGAGGCGCCGCACGACCGCGCGCCGCGCATACTCGTCGTCGAGGACGACGCGGCGCTGGCGCTGCTGCTCGGCTATAATCTCGAGGCCGAGGGCTTTCTCGTCGAGCATATAGAGCGCGGCGACGAGGCGGAGATCCGTCTCTCCGAATCGCAGCCCGATCTCGTTATTCTCGACTGGATGCTGCCCGGCGTCTCCGGCCTCGAGATCTGCCGACGGCTGCGCGCGCGCGACGACACGCGCAGCATGCCGATCATCATGCTCACCGCGCGCGGCGACGAGAATGAGCGCGTGCGCGGCCTCTCCATCGGCGCCGACGATTATGTGGTGAAGCCCTTCTCGCCGCCGGAGCTGATGGCGCGCGTGCATGCGCTGCTGCGCCGCGCGCGGCCGGAGCGCGTGGCGACGCGGCTCGTCGCCGGCGACATAGACCTCGACCGCGAGACGCGCCGCGTGAAGCGCGGCGGGCGCGAGATTCATCTCGGCCCGACGGAGTTCCGTCTGCTGGAATATCTGATGGAAAAACCCGGCCGCGTCTTCTCGCGCGCGCAATTGCTCGACAGCGTGTGGGGGCTCTCGGCGGAGATCGACGAGCGCACCGTCGACGTGCATGTCGGCCGCCTGCGCAAGGCGATTATCCGCGGCCGCGAGAAGGACCCGATCCGCACCGTGCGCGGCACCGGCTATTCCTTCGACGAGACTTTTGGAAGGAATTGAGGGGCGATGCGAGCCTGAAGGCTCGCGGTCCAGGGGGCGCTTTGGATCGCGAGCCTTCAGGCTCGCTTTTGTCTGCACGCGCTCCCTCTGCCCATCGTCATTGCGAGCGCAGCGAAGCAATCCAGAGCCGTGGGGCGGTCCCTGGATCGCGTCGTCGCTACGCTCCTCGCGATGACGGCGGCGGCGGGCTCGACCTATGAACGCCCCGCCAGCTCCGCCGCGCGATAGCCCGACCTTATCGCGCCCTCGATCGTCGCCGGAAGGCCGGTCGCAGTCCAATCGCCGGCGAGGAAGAGATTGCGCCACCCCGTCACAGCGCCGGGGCGGCGCTGCTGCTGCGCCGGCGTCGCGGCGAAAGTGGCGCGCTTTTCCTTGACGATCTGCCATTGCGGCAGCTCCACCGGCAGGCCCGTGGCGGCGGCTGCCTCGGCCCATATGCGCTCGGCGAGGCTCTCGCGGGAATCGTCCATCAACCGATCGGCGCCGCTGATCGTCACCGAGAGCCTGTCCTCGAAAGCGAACAGCCATTCGGTGAGCGAGCCGATCATGCCGAGCAGCGCCGGCTGCCCCGGCGGCGGCGCGATCTTGAAATGCGCATTGACGATGCCGCGGAAATCATCCGGCGCGACGAGGCCCGGAACGAGCTCCTGCGCCGCCCAGGGCGGGACGGCGAGCGCGACGCTGTCATTCTCGCCGAGCGCGATTTTCTCGTCGCCGAAATCGAGCGCTGTGGCGCGCTCGCCGGAAAATTCGATTCCCTTCAGCCGCGCGGCGAAGCGCGGCGCGGCGCCACGCGCGGCGAGAGCGCTCAGCGCCGGCTCGATGAACGCCGTCCCGAGCCCGCGCCGCGCGACCAGCGGACGGCAAGCGGCGCCGCCAGCGGCCAGCGTCTCGCGCAGCACGGCGGCGGCGAGCGCGGCGGAGGAGCAGCGCGGCTCCGTATTGAGCGCGGAGAGCAGCACCGGCCCCCACAGCCGCTCATAGAGCACGCCCGAGCAATTCATCGCCTCGCCGATGGTCGCGCCCTTTTTGGCGAGGAGAATGCCGATCGCGCCGAGATAATCCGCAGGCGCCGTGCCGGGCACGCGGCGATCCGCCACGAAAATCCACCAGGGCAGGCGCGAGGCGTTCGGCCTCATGCGCCAGCGCGTTCCGTCGCGCGTGTCCAAAAAGTCGAAGGCGCATTCCTTCGGCCCGACCAGCTCATCCACCGAGCCGATGCGGCGGGCGTAATCCAGCGCCGTGGCGTTGCCGGAGAGCAGCAGATGATTGCCATTGTCGATGACGAGATCGAGGCTGGAATCATAATAGGACCGGCAGCGCCCGCCCGCCATGCGCGCGGCTTCATAGAGCGCGACGCTGCGGCCCTCGTCGGTCAGACGAATGGCGCAGGAGAGGCCGGCGAGACCCGCGCCGATGATATGCGTCGTTCCGCTCACGTCAGCGCGAATCTCAGCAGGGCCAGCAGGACTTTCGTCCGCGAGGCGGAGACCGGCGCGCGCGGCGGCGCGAAGCCGCGCGCCACCAGACGATCGAGAACCGAGCGATAGGCCGTCGCCATCAGATAGGGCGCCTTCACCGCGCGCTGCGGCGAGACGCGCATCAGCAGCTCCGATTCCGCGTAATGCTTGCGCGCGCGCTCGGCCACTGCAGCGCAGACTTGCTGAAGGCCGGGGTGCGCCAGCACCGCGCCGCGCGAGAAATCGGCGACGCCCGCGGCCTCCAGCGCCTCGCGCGGGAGATAGAGCCGCCCGCGCGCCTCGTCCTCGTCGAGATCGCGCAGAATATTGGTGAGCTGCAAGGCGCGGCCCATGTGATAGGCGAGCATGCGCGCCTTGGTCGGCAGCGCGCCGCCGGCGCTCTCCGCCTCATCGGCAAGGCCGAAGACCCTCACCGAGAGCCGCCCCACCGCGCTCGCCACATGATCGCAATAGAGATCGAGCCGATCCCATTCCGGCGCGCGAATATCCTCCACGACATCCATGGCCATGCCGTCGATGACCGCCTCGAAATCGGCGCGCTCGAGGCCGAAGCGGCGCACCGGCCGCGCCAGATCGGCGCAACGCTTATGCGTGCGGCCGGCGTAGAGCGCGTCGAGATCGCGCCGCCAATCGTCGAGCTGGGAGAGGCGCAAAGCGCGATCGCCCTCCTCATCCGCAATGTCGTCGACGGCGCGGCAGAAGCCATAGATCGCATACATTGCGTCGCGCCGCTCGGGCTCGAGAATGCGCATGGCGAGATAGAAAGAGCTTTTCGCGGCGACCCGCGGCGCCTCGGGGGCGATCGTCTCCATGCTCATCGCGCGACGCTCGCGGCGGAGGCGGCGCGCGGCGAGACGAGCCGGCGCAGCAGAGTGATCCCGGCGCCGGCCAGCGCCGTGAGCAGATATTGGCGCTTGGAGGCGTGAACCTTCTCGCTCAGCGGATCGGCGACGCGCAGCCGCGCGGTGAGCGTCTCGGCGAGGCGCTGGATCGCGCCCACTTCCATGGCGAGGCGCGTGTCGACGATGAGATCGGCGAAAGGCGCGCTCTCCTTCAGCAGCCCCTGCGTGCGCTCGGCCAGCGCGCGCAATGTCGCGGCGAGCTGCGGCGAAGCGCGATCGGCGGACAGCATCTCGACGCTCGCGCCATTGGCGGCGAGCATGTCCTGCGGCAGATAGACGCGATCGAGATTGCGATAATCTTTCGCGCAATCCTGCAGATGATTGATGATCTGCAAGGCCGCGCAGAGCGCGTCGTTCGGCCCCCAGCTCCGCGCGCGATCCTCGCCATGGACGTCGAGCACGAAGCGGCCGACCGGCATGGCCGAATAGCGGCAGTAATCGATGAGATCGTCCCAGTCGCGATAGCGCAATTGCGTCACGTCGCGGCGGAAGGCGATGAGCAGATCCTGCGCATGGCGGGGCTCGAGGCCGCGGACGGCCAGCTCGGCGCGCAGCTTTGCTGCGACGGGGATATCCTCGCCGGAGCCGAGCAGCGCCGCCTCCATGCGGTCCAGCATGGCGATCTTCTGATCGCCGGGGAGCGTCGCATGGTCGGAGATATCGTCCGCGGCGCGCACGAAATCGTAAAATGCCAGCACGGCCGCGCGGTGGCGCGGCGCGAACAGAGAGGCGACGGGGAAATTCTCGTCCTTATGGCCTTTCCCCGAAGCGGCGGCGGCGATGTCGCTCATGTGATCGCTCATCCTCCTCAGGGGGCCTGGTAGCGGCCCTTCCAGGCGCCGCCGCGCCCGCGTGTGTGCCGCCAGGCGGACAATAGCGTGAACCACGTATAGCAGGCCGCGACCGCCGGCAAGGCGAAGGCGCCGAGCCGATTGCGTCCGTAGAAACGCAGAGACGGCATATAGGACTGCGCCATCAATAGATAGGCGGTGAGAGCGATATAAGCCGCCGGCTCCGGCGCCGCGAAGGCGAGAATGGGCGGCGCGAGATAGACGAGGCCCATGCCGAGAACCGCGCCGGCCAGCCGCCAGGGCGAATAGCCCAATTGCGCATAGGCCGAGCGCGTCACCATCTGCTCGATGTCGCGCAAATGCGGATAGGGCCGCAGGCTCCAGGCGTCGTCGGTGAGGCCGAGCCAGATCGGCCCCTGCTTCTTCATCAGCTTGCCGAGCGCGCAATCGTCGATCAGCGCGCCGCGGATTTGTTGCAGGCCGCCGGCCTCCTCCAGCGCCGCGGGGCGCACCAGCATCACCCCGCCGGCCGCCCCGGCGACCGGGCTTTTCGGGTCGTTCACACGCGGGAAGGGGTAGAGCATCTGGAAGAAGAAGACGAAAGCCGGCACGAACCAGCGCTCGGCGAGGCTCTCGCAGCGCAGCTTGACCATCAGCGAGGAGAGCACCGTCCCGCGCGCCGCCGCCCCGGCGACGAGCCGCTCGACGAGGCCGGGGGCGAAGGCGATGTCGGCGTCGCAGAACAGCACGAAATCGGGCGAGACCCCGCTGGAAAGGACATGGGCGAAGCCACGGTCCATGGCCGCGAGCTTGCCGGTCCAGCCCTGCTCCGGGCGCCCCTGGAGCACGGTGAGGCGATCCTCGGCGCCTTCCTCGCGAGCGCAGGCGCGGGCGACCTCGGCCGTGCCGTCGGAGCTCTCGTCATCGACGAGGACGATCTCGAGCCGGCCGGAGAACTCCTGGCGGAACAAAGATCGCAGGCCGATGGCGACGACGTCCGCCTCGTCGCGCGCCGGAATGACGGCGACGACGCGGACGCCCTTGGGGACTAGCGCGCCCTTGGGGACGAAACGGCGGTCGTGCTCAGTGAGGCGCCAGAAGCCGCCATTGCCGAGCAGGAGATAGAGCCAGACGAGGAGGCCGACGCCTCCGAGGACAATCGCGATCATATTCCGAGCGTTCGCGTCGCCGGGGTCGCCGGGGACGATGTGACGAGGGCTCGGCCATAGCATCGCCGCGGCCGCGAGGCCAGCCCGGCCGGCGAACGCCGCATCGCAACCGCCGGCGTCTAAGGGATTTTCCTCAGAAATGGCCGGCGGCGGCTTCTCTTCCATCTGGAACAGGCGTATATCGCCGCGCCGGCGCAGCCGGGTCCGAGCATGTCGAACAGCATGTCGAGGGACCGGCGGCGCGCCCGCGCATTCCGATGTCATTCGAGGAAATTTCCATGGATCCCAATGTGGCGCGTGACGCGGCGGGCTCTTCCTCTCGATGCGACACGGAGGGCGCGGCGGCGACGCAGCCGGCGCCCGTCGCCGAGGGACACGGCTCGGCGACGAGCGCGGGCCTCATCATCGGCTCGATCGGCGTCGTCTATGGCGACATCGGCACCAGCCCGCTCTATGCGCTGCGCGAGTCGCTCGCCCACGCCAAATCCGGCGGGCTCGGCGAGGATGTCGTCATCGGCACGATCTCGCTGCTCATTTTCGCGCTGATCTTCACCGTCACCGCGAAATATGTGTTCTTCCTGATGCGCGCCGACAATCGCGGCGAGGGCGGCATTCTCTCGCTGATGGCGCTGGCGCAGATCGCGCTGGGCCGGCGCGCGAGGCCGGTCTTCCTTCTCGGCGTCGCCGGCGCGGCGCTATTCTCCGGCGACGCCATCATCACCCCGGCCATCTCCGTGCTCTCGGCGGTCGAGGGCCTCGAGATCGTCAATCCGAAATTCGGCGAATATGTCTTTCCCATCACCGTCGCGATTCTCGTCTCGCTGTTCTGGGCGCAGAGTCACGGCACGGCGCGCGTCGCCGCTCTGTTCGGCCCGGTAATGGCGATCTTCTTCATCGTGATGGCGGCGCTCGGCGCCTCCCATATCGGCGACGCCCCGCAAGTTCTGCGCGCCTTCGATCCGCGCCACGGCTTCGTCTTTCTGCTGACCCATGGCTGGGTCGGCTTCGCCGTGCTGGGCTCGGTCTTCCTCGTCGTCACCGGCGCCGAGGCGCTCTACGCCGATATGGGCCATTTCGGCCGCGCGCCGATCCAGATCGCCTGGATCTTCTTCGTGCTGCCGGCGCTGTTCCTCAATTATCTCGGCCAGGGCGCGCTGATCCTCGCCGATCCCAAGGCGATCGAGAATCCCTTCTTCCTGCTGGCGCCGGACTGGGCGCTGCTGCCGCTGGTCATTCTCTCGACCCTCGCCACCGTCATCGCCAGCCAGGCGGTCATCACCGGCGCCTTCTCCATCGTGCGCCAGGCGATACAGCTCGGTCTGCTGCCGCGCCTCGAGATCACCCACACTTCCGCGACGCAGGAGGGGCAGATCTACATCGGCCGCGTCAATCGGCTGCTGCTGATCGGCGTGCTGGTGCTGGTCACGGCCTTCAAGAGCTCGAGCGCCCTCGCCTCCGCCTATGGCATAGCCGTCACCGGCACGATGGTGACGACGACGGCGCTCGCCTTCATCGTGGTGTGGCGCAAATGGCATTGGCCGCTCTGGGCGGCGTCGCTGTTCATCCTGGCCTTCCTGACCGTCGATCTCGCCTTTCTCGCCGCCAATCTGATGAAGGTGGTCGAGGGCGGCTGGGTTCCGCTGCTGCTCGGCGGCGGTTCCATGGTGGTGATGTGGACCTGGGTGCGCGGCACATCCTTGCTCGCCGAGAAGACGCATCGCGATTCGATCCCGATCCGCGATCTCATCGCCATGCTGGAGAAATCCAAGCCGACGCGCGTGCCCGGCACGGCCGTCTTCTTGACCAGCGACCCCGAGGCCGCGCCCACCGCGCTGCTGCATAATCTCAAGCACAACAAAGTGCTGCACGAGCGCGTGCTGGTCATTTCCGTGAACACGGAGGACACGCCGCGCGTGCCGCCGGAAAAGCGTTTCGAGATCGAGAAGCTCGCGCCGGACTTCACCCGCGCGACGCTGCATTTCGGCTTCATGGAGAGCCCGCGCGTGCCGGCGGCGCTGGCGGCGATGCGCAAGGCAGGCGTCAAATACGACATTATGACCACCTCCTTCTTCCTCGGCCGGCGCTCGATCAAGGAGAGCCCGGCCTCGGAAATGCCGGTCTGGCAGGACAAGCTCTATGTCGCTCTGACCCGGCAATCGGCCAACGCCACCGACTTCTTCTCCATACCGACCGACCGCGTGGTGGAACTCGGCGCTCAGCTGACGATCTGAGCCCTCGCGAGCCGCTGCGGGCGCGAGCGCAATTACGTGGTTTCCACGATTTGCCCTCGCGCCGCGCATTTCCGAGAATCACGCCAACGAGCAAAGTCGCGCGTGCGTATCGTCGGAGGGCCTGCCTCCCCCGTGTGTCGCGACCGGTGGGAGAATCCGATGGCCAATCAGAATTTCGGCGATTTTCGCGATCTCGGTAAGTATCAGCTCGACGCTTTCAACACCGCGACCAGCTCGACGGCCAAGAGCCTGCGCGCCATAGCGGAGGAGGCGACCGACTACTCCAAGCAGTCGCTCGACAATAGCCGCAACTATTTCGAGAAGCTGATGCGCGTGCAGAAGATCGACGACATTGTGCAATTGCAGTCGGAATTCTACCGCAACGCCTATGGCGATTTCTTCGCCCGCGCGACGCGCGTCGGCGAGCTGTGCTCCAATCTCGCGAAAGAGGCTTTCGTCTCCGCCCAGAGCGCGAGCGAGCAGGCGACCAAGGCGGGCCAGGAGGCGACCACTAAAATCATCGCCGACATCAGCGAGCAGACCGAGAAGCTCGCCGCCAAGGCGCGCGAGGCGGGCAAGGGGGAGCATTAGCAAAGGCGCTCTTGCGCCGGCGCGCGAGTTTTGCCACATAGGGCGCGGGAGGTTGGCGGTGGACGCTCCACTCGCCAACCGGGTCAGGTCCGGAAGGAAGCAGCCCTAACGAGTTCCGGGCGGGTCTTTGTCCAGCCTCCCACTCTGGTTTTGCGGAGAATTTTGCTCATGGGCGATGCGTCGTATCACGGCTCCTGCCAATGTCGGGCGGTGACATTCGAGGCGACGCTGGACCTCGACCACACCATCACATGCAATTGCTCCCGTTGTCAGCGACTGGGCGCCGTCTTGAGCTTTACGCCCGCGGAAAAATTCCACTTGAGCTCGGGCGAGGATGCTCTCGTCGAATATCGTTTCAACAAGAAGATGATCGCTCACCGCTTCTGCAAGATCTGCGGGATCGAGCCCTTCGCCCAGGGCGTGTCGCCGGATGGCGCGCAAATGGTCGCGGTCAACGTCAATTGCCTCGACGGCGTCGATCCGCGCGCGCTGGCGTCGACACACGTCGACGGGAGAAGCGTCTAGATTTTCGCCGCATGGCGGTGGATAAGGCGGTCGCGAGCCTTTAGACTTCCGCCATGGATGACGCGATGTTTCCCGATCCGCAAGCCGCCGGCGCGCCTTCCGCCGCCTATCGCGTGCTGGCGCGCAAATATCGCCCCTCCGGCTTTGCCGATCTCATCGGCCAGGAGCCGATGGTGCGCACGCTCGAGAACGCCTTCGAGCTGAACCGCATCCATCAGGCCTATCTCTTGACCGGCGTGCGCGGCGTCGGCAAGACGACCACCGCGCGCATTCTCGCCCGCGCCTTCAATTACGAGCTTCCCGCGCAGGACGGCCGGGCGGCGGTGGATCGCCCGACGATCCATATGGACGCGCTCGGCGCGCATTGTCAGGCGATCATCGATTCGCGCCATCCCGATGTGCTGGAGATGGACGCCGCCTCGCACACCGGCATCGACGATATTCGCGAGATCATCGAGAACGCGCGCTATCGCCCGGTGATGGCGCGCGTCAAAGTCTACATCATCGACGAAGTGCACATGCTCTCCAAGGCCGCCTTCAACGGTCTGTTGAAGACGCTGGAAGAGCCGCCGGAACATGTGAAATTCATCTTCGCGACGACGGAGATCGACAAGGTTCCCGTCACCGTGCGCTCGCGCTGCCAGCGCTTCGATCTGCGCCGCATAGACGCCGGCCTGCTCGCCGCGCATTTGCGCAAGATTTGCGATCTCGAGGCCGTGACCATTGAGGACGAGGCGCTGGCCATGGTCGCCCGCGCGGCGGAAGGCTCGGCGCGCGACGCGCTGTCGCTGCTCGATCAGGCGATCGCCCATGGCGCGGCGGGCGGCGGCGCGATCGCCGCGCAGGACCTGCGGCTGATGCTCGGCGTCGCCGACAAATCGCGCGTCATCGATCTCTTCGAGGCGGCGATGAAGGGCGAGATCGCCGCCGCCATCGCCCTGCTGCAGGACCAATACGACGGCGGCGCCGATCCGGCGCAAGTTCTGCTGGAGCTGGCCGAATTCACCCATCTGGTGACGCGGCTGAAGCTCGCGCCGGACGCCGCGCAATCCAATGCGCTGACCGAGGAGGAGCGCCGCCGCGGCGGCGATGCGGCGGGAACGCTCTCCATCTCCGTGCTGACGCGGGCGTGGCAGATTTTGATGAAAGGCGTCGATGAGCTGCGCAGCTCGCCGCGTCCTCTCGCCAGCGCCGATATGGTGCTGGTGCGCCTGACCCATGCCGCCGAAATGCCCTCGCCGGAGGAGGCGCTGCGCAAGCTCGGCTTCGGCCAGGGCGGCGCGCCGCGTCCCGCGCCGGGCTCCGTCCCCGCGGCGGCGCCCGGCGAGCGGCCCCCGGTCGCGTTCGCGCCGGCGCCCAAGCCCGCGGCTTTCTCGCCAGCGCCTTCGGCACTCGCGACCAGCGCCGCGCCGGCCCAGCGCCGCGCCGCGGAGCCATCCCCGTCGGCGGGGGTGAAAATCGCCGATTTCCGCGCCCTCGTGGCCCTGGCGGGCGAGAAGCGCGACATACAATTGAAGATCGCGCTCGAGACGGAAGTTCGCCTCGTGCGCTTCGAGCAGGGGCGCATCGAGTTCGAGCTGGCGCCGGGCGGCTCGACGCGGCTGCCGCAGCTTTTGATGCAAAAGCTGCAGGACTGGACCGGGACGCGCTGGCTGGTGGCGCTCGCCGCCGGCGGCGCGCCGACGCTGCGCGAGGAGGCCGTGGCCCGCGAGAGCGAGAAGCGCTCCGGGATCGAGGCCGATCCGCTGGTGGCGAGCATATTGGCGCGGTTTCCCGGCGCGGAGATCGTCGCCGTGCGCGGCAAGGAGACGGAGCCGGCCGCGACGGCCGGCGCCGAATTGGCTTATGACGACGAGGAGCCGGACGACGTGTGAAACGTCGCTGCGCGAGGAGAGAGACATGCTCGACTTCATGGGACTGATGAAGCAGGCGCAGGCCATGCAATCGAAGATGGCCGAGCTGCAAGGGCAGCTCGACCAGACTCTGGTGGAAGGCGAAGCGGGCGGCGGGCTCGTGAAAGTGACGATGACCGCCAAAGGCGCGCTGCAGCGCCTCGTCATCGATCCGAGCCTGCTGAAGCCGGAAGAGAGCGACATTCTCGAGGATCTGATCGTCACCGCCCATGCGCAGGCGCGCGCCAAGGCGGAGGAGACGCTCGCCGAGAAGATGAAGGAAGTGACCGGCGGATTGCAGCTGCCGCCGGGGCTGAAGCTGCCGTTCTGATCGGAGCGAGTAGCGAATAGCGAGTAGACCTATTCGCTATTCGCTACGCGCTATTCGCCACTCACCAGGCTCCCCCCATTGGCCGAACGCATCGCCGGACCCGAGATCGAGCGCCTCGTGCAATTGCTGGCGCGATTGCCCGGGCTCGGGCCGCGTTCGGCGCGGCGCGCCGTGCTGCATCTCATGCGCAAGCGCGAGGAATTGCTCGGCCCCCTGGGTGAGGCGATGCGCGTCGCGCATGAGCGCATCCTCACCTGCACGACCTGCGGCAATATCGACACCAGCGATCCCTGCGCCATCTGCCGCGACGGGCGGCGCGACGCCGGCATTCTGGTCATCGTCGAGACGGTGGCCGATCTCTGGGCGCTGGAGCGCGCCGGACTGCTGGCGGCGCGCTATCATGTGCTCGGCGGCGTGCTGTCGCCCCTGGATGGCGTCGGCCCCAATGAGCTGAACATAGCGAGCCTGATGCAGCGCGTGAGCGAAGGCTCCGTGCGCGAGGCGATCATCGCCGTGAACGCCACGGTCGACGGGCAGACGACGGCGCATTATCTCGCCGATCTTCTGGCCCCGCTCGGCGTGAAGACGACGCGCCTCGCCCATGGCGTGCCGGTCGGCGGCGAGCTGGATTATCTCGATGAAGGCACGCTCGCCGCAGCGCTGGAGCGTCGCACGGCGTTTTGAGGCGAGCCCCCCCCGAACGAAAGACCGGGTCGCCGGCGCGCCTGGGGAGGGGTTGCGCCGACGACCCGTAGTCGGGCCAAGTCGAGGATGCGAAAAAAGTCGAGGATTTAGAAAAGTCGGGGCGGCTCGAAACAGGTCAGCGAAGAAAAAGCGCAGGCAGATTCATGCGGTTTCTGTCCGCTCACTTTGCAAATCGCGGCCTTCGCCGCCTTCCTTCTCCCCGCTCGCGGGGAGAGGGAGAATGCGATCACGGCGCGGGGGCGGATTTCGCGCCGCCCGTCGGCGCCTCGGAGACCAGCGCCACCTTGGAGTAGCCGGCGGCATTGATCGCCCCCATGGCCTCGACGACGCGCCCGTAAGGCACGGTCTTGTCGGCGCGCACATGGATGCGGCGATCCTTGCTGTTGTCGCTGCCGTCGCTGAGCGCGGCGAGCAATCCGTCCGCCGGAACCTCGCGCTTGTCGACGAAGAAGCCTCCGCCAGCGTCGACGCTGACGACGATCGGCGGCTTCTGATCGTTGAGCTGCTTGGCCTGCACCTTCGGCAGATCGACCGGAATGCCGGAGGTCATCAGCGGCGCGGCGACCATGAAGACGATGAGAAGGACGAGCATCACATCGACGAGCGGCGTGACATTGATATCGGCGATCGGCTGAGAATCGAATTCCGAATCGTGCTTACGCAACGCGAAGGCCATGACGCTCTCCCTTGCGCGACAGATGACGGGACAGCTCGACCTCGAAGACGCCGATGAAGGCGGTCACGCGCTTGCCGTAGGCACCGATGTCGCCGCTGATGCGGTTGTAGAAGACCACCGCCGGAATAGCGGCGACGAGGCCGAGCGCGGTGGCGAACAGCGCCTCGGCGATGCCGGGCGCGACCACGGCGAGGCTGGTGTTGTTGGAGGCGGCGATGCCTTGGAAGGAGTTCATAATGCCCCAAACCGTGCCGAACAGGCCGACGAAAGGCCCGACAGCGCCGATGGTGGCGAGCCCCGGCAGACGCTGCTGGAGCTGATCGAGCGCGGCGGCGCTGGCCAGCACGGAGACGCGATGCACGCGCTCCTGCAGAGCGTCGCGCTGCCCCTCGGAGGCGACAAGATCGGAAGAGCGCTGATACTCCTCCACCGCGGCCTTGTAGACCTGCGCCAGAGGATCGCTGGCCGGCGCGGCGAGGAAGGCGGGCGCGACCTCCGTCACCGGGAGATCGTTCTGAACGCTCTCGATGAGCGCGCTGGCGCGGCGATGCAGCAGCGACAGGCGAATGAGCTTCTCGGCGATCACGGCCCAACCCCAGGCCGAAGCGAGCAGCAGCAGCACGATGACGGTCTTGACGATCGAATCCGCCTGCAGAAACAGCTCGACCGGTGAGAGGGCGTGGGCGACGGCGGCCGAAGCCGCGCCGATTGCTGGATCACTCATCTTGGTTTTCGTCCTTTGTCGGCGAGAGAGACTTTTGCGGCGAGCGTCCTCGCCGCGGCTTTCGAGCGAATTAGAAGACGACGCCGCCGCTGACGGCGAAGACGCGTCCGATCGCCGGCAGCGATCCGCAGCGCGAGCCGACGCGCGTCGCTATGGCGTCCAGCGTGGCGTTGCCGGAGGAGGAGACGATGTTGAATCCCGTCATCGCGCCGCCGGCGCTGAATGTCGCGCGATAGGCGACGCGGCCATGCTTGGGAATAGGCCCGTCCGGCGCCGCGGTGCGCGCCGAGCGCTGCATGCAGGACAGGAACTGATTGGCGGCGATGGATTGCTGCGCATTGGAGTTGGCCGTCGCGGCCTGCGAAGGCGCGGCGTCCTGGCGCGCGGCGGCGGCGGGGCGCGGCGTCGGCGGCTTTTTCTCCACCACTTTGGGAACGGGCTTGGGCGCCGGCGGCTTCGGCGGCTCGATCGGCGCGACGGGCTCGATCGCCTCGGGCGGCGGCGGCGTGTCGTCGATCTCCTCGGGCTGCGGAATCTCCTCCGGCGGCGGCTGATCGACCGCAGGGCTCGGCACGACGACGAGCTCGAGCGGCTCTTCCGTCGTCGGCTCCGTATGCGGCAGCGAGAAATTCACCGCCGCGGTCAGGAGCAGCGCATAGGCCAGCACCGCCGCGACGCGCACCGGATAATTCGGACGGCCGCCATCTGGCAGTAGAAGCGATTGGGTGGTACGGAACTCTCCCGTCGTCGTGATCGTTTCCGGCGCCGCAATGAACGCCTCCGCAGCCGCAGCCGTCATGGAATGATCCCCCTCGTGCGAAACATTACCTGCCATTAAAGATTATAATTCCTATAGACGCAATGGGCTTAGTTGCGGCTTTTATCGATTCGGCGAAATTCGCTCGCTAGCGCCGATCCCGCAGAAACGATGTGCTATTGCGGCCGAAGACGAGAGGTCGTCATTTCGGCTCCGCCAGCCTGAGGAGCCGCGCTGCGCCGCGAGCCGCCACGAAAGCGCTCGAAAAGCTCGCTTGAAGCAGATAGCCGCCGGTGGGCGCGTCGAAATCGAGCATCTCGCCGGCGACGAAGACGCCGGGAAGCTTTTTCAGCATCAGATCATCGTCGAGCGCCGCGAAGCGCACGCCGCCGGCAGTGGAGATCGCCCGCTCGAGGCCCGCCGTCGCGACAATGGCGAGCGGCAGATTTTTCACGCGCTCCGCCAGCGCGTCCGGCGCCTGCGGCAATGGCCCGCAGAGGCGCAGCAGCGCGATCTCCAATTTCGTCAGCCGCAGCGTCTTGCGCAGAAAGCTCGCCATCGATTGCTTTTCACGCGGGCGCGCGAGCCTTTGCGCGAGCGCCTCCGCCATGCTGCTGGGGCGCAGATCGACATGCAATGTGGCGCCCTCGCCGCGCGCGAGCGCGCGTCCGAGCGCGGAAGCGAGCGCATAGACGGGACCGCCCTCGATTCCCCTTCGCGTGACGACAATATCGCCGAGACTGCGCGCCTCGCCATGGCGTAGCGCGATCGTCTTCAGCGGCGTCCCCTCGAAAGCCTTTGCGAAATCGGCCGGCCAATCGATGACGACGGCGCAATTGGCGGGAAGGAGCGGCGCGATCTCGACGCCCTTCACCCGCAGCCTCTCGACCCAGCCGCCATCGGCGCCGAGACGCGGCCATGAGGCGCCGCCGAGCGCCAGAATCGTGGCGTCCGCCGCGATCTCGCGGCGCTCGCCTCTCGCATCCGCGATCAGCAATGCGCCGCTCTCCGAAAAGCCCTCGAAAGTGGCGCGCGTCTCGATGCGCACGCCATTGGCGGAGAGCCGCCCGAGCAGCGCCCGCAACAGAGGCGAGGCCTTGAAGCTCTTAGGGAAGACGCGCCCGCTGGAGCCGACGAAGGTCTCCTCTCCCAGCGCGGCGCAATAATCGCACAGGCTCTGCGGCGGAAAGGCGCCGATGATCGGGCCGAGCCGATCTGCGGCTTCGCCATAGCGGGCGATAAATCTATCGAGGGGCTCGCTATGCGTGATATTGAGGCCGCCGCGCCCGGCCATCAGAAATTTGCGGGCGACGCTCGGCTTGCGCTCATAGACGGTCACGCTCGCGCCTTGCCGCGAGAGCAGGTCCGCGGCGAACAGGCCGGCCGGTCCGCCGCCGATGACGACGCATTTCGGCGAGGAAGGGGCGGGCGTTATGGCGCGGGCTCCGATGCGAAAACGAGGACAGGCGCGCTGGTTAGCACGCCGACAGCACGAGAAGGAAATCCATGCGCGAAGGCGCCGCAGAAATCGCTTTGATCGAAGAGGAAGACGATATTCTGTTCTCCTTCGAGGTTCCGCCGGAGGCGGCGGGGGCGCGGCTCGACCGCTTCCTCGCCGAGCGGCCGGAGCTCGTCGCCGCGCATCTCTCCCGCACGCGGCTGAAGTCGCTGATCGAGGACGGACGGCTGACGATCGGCGCCGCCGCCGCCCGCGACGCCAGCCGCCGCCTCGCTGCGGGCGATTCCGTCACCCTCGCCGTGCCGCCGCCGGAGCCCGCCGAGCCGCAGCCCGAAAATATTCCGTTGAATGTGGTGTTCGAGGACGCGCATCTGCTGGTTGTCGACAAGCCCGCCGGCCTCGTGGTGCATCCCGCCCATGGTCATGAGACGGGAACGCTGGTCAACGCGCTGCTCGCCCATTGCGGCGCGAGCCTCTCCGGCATAGGCGGCGTCAAAAAGCCCGGCATCGTGCATCGCATCGACAAGGACACGTCGGGCCTGCTGGTCGTCGCCAAGACCGACGCGGCGCATAAGGGCCTGTCGCGCCTTTTCGAGGATCACGGCCGCAAGCTGCATCTGGTGCGCGAATATCTCGCCTTCGTCTGGGGCGCGCCGGAGCGCCGCCATGGCGTAATCGAGGCGCCGATCGGCCGCCACTCGACGCAGCGCGAGAAAATGGCCGTCGTGCCCGAGGAGCGGGGCCGCGAGGCGGTCACGCATTGGGAGCTGGTCGAGACTTTCGGACCTGCGTCACTCGTGGCCTGCCAGCTGGAGACTGGCCGCACGCATCAGATTCGCGTGCATATGGCCCATATCGGCCATCCGCTGATCGGCGACGCCACCTATGGCGCCGGCTTCAAGACCAAGACCGCCCTGCTCTCCCCCGCCGCCCGCGCCGCCGTGGAGACCCTCGGGCGTCAGGCGCTGCACGCAGCCTCGCTCGGCTTCACCCATCCGGTGACGCGCGAGGAGCTGATGTTCGAGAGCGAATTGCCGGAAGACCTCGCGGCTATGCAGAAGGCGCTCGCAACGAGCTGACCCGCGACGACGAGACGACGAGCCATGCCGATTCCGATGGAGTATCAGCACGCCTCCGAGGAGTTCGAGCGCTTCCTGCGGCTCGTCGTCGAGCGAACGGGGCTGACGACGCGCAACCAAGCCTATACGACGGCGCAGAGCGTCCTGCTGACATTCCGCCGACGCCTCGAAATTTCGGACGCCATTCGCTTCGCCGGCGCGCTTCCTCCAGTGCTGCGCGCGATCTTCGTCGCCGATTGGGACGTGGGGGAGCCGCCGCGTCCATTCTCGTCCCGAGCGGCGCTGACGGAGGAAGTCCGATCCTTACGGCGAGACCATAATTTTTCGCCCGACAGCGCCATCGTCGATGTCGCCGGCGCTCTGCGCGCCTGCGTGGATGGGGCGGAATTCGATCGCGCGCTGTCGGCGCTCCCGCCCGGCGCCGCGGAGTTCTGGCGCGTCGCCCCGCCCGGCTGAGGGTTTCGTTCCGCCTCACGGCCGCAAGCGCGGCTCGGCGGCGATGCAGTCGGCGAGAAAATCCATGACCGCGCGAACCGCCGGCGAGCGGCGCAGATCGGGATAGGCGATCAGCCAGAGATCGCGCTTGGGCGGCGGCGGCTCGATCGGCAAGACGACGAGCCCCGGATCGTCGTCGCCCATGAAATCGGGAAGAACCGCCGCTCCCGCTCCGACGCGCGCGGCGGCCTGCTGGGCGAAGAGATCATTGGCCTCGAAGATGATTTTGCGCCCGCCGGCGAATTTGCGGAGCCAGCGCTGCTGCGCCAGATGGCCGAGCGATTCGTCGAAGCCGACGAACTCCCATTCCTCCGCCGGCCGCCGCGCGACATCGGCGCTGGCGTAGAGACCGAAGCGCATGGCGCCGACGCGCCGCGCGACGGCGCTCTCCTCCTCCGGCCGGCTCATGCGGATCGCAATATCCGCCTCGCCGCGATCGAGCGCCGCGAAGCTGGCGGAGGCGAGCAGCGCCACGCGCAATTGGGGATGGAGGCGCTGCAACGCCCCTATGCGCGGCGCGACGCAGAGTGTCGCCAGCACCGGCGGAAGCGAGACGCGAACGGCGCCGGCGAGCGTCAACGACGCCCCGCGCGAGCGCCTCAGAACTTCCTCGGCGATCGCCTCCATGCGTTCCGCCGTCGCCGCTATCGCCGCGCCATCTTCGGTGAGCGGCCGGCTGCGCGGCAGACGATCGATCAGCCGCAGGCCCAGCGACGCCTCCAGAGCGGCGATGCGGCGTCCGACCGTCGCATGGTCGACATCGAGCTCGCGCGCCGCGGCGGACAACGAGCCGCAACGCGACAGCGCCAGAAAAAAGCGGAGGTCTTCCCAATCCATCGGGGAATTATCGCACAGATCTTGTGAGCGCTCGCCGAATTTTCGCTCCATCGACGAATCGCTATCGTCGCCGCGGCGATCAACGAAGGAGCCGCAAATGTCTCGCATCATTCGCTTTCATCGTCTCGGCGGCCCGGAGGTTCTCCAGATCGACGAGATGGAGCTCGGCGCGCCGAAGCCGGGCGAGATTCGCCTGCGCGTCCGCGCGATCGGCCTCAATCGCGCCGAATCCATGTTCCGCTCCGGCGCCTATATCGAGGCGCCGCGCCTCCCCTCGCTGCTCGGCTATGAGGCCTCGGGCGAGATAGAGGCGATGGGCGAAGGCGTGACGGGCTTTTCCATCGGCGACGCTGTGAGCACGATGCCGGCTTTCTCCATGACCGAATATGGCGTCTATGGCGACGCCGCCATCGTCCCCGCTCATGCGGTGGTGAAACATCCAAAATCGCTGTCTTGGAGCGAGGCGGCGGCGATCTGGATGCAATATCTCACCGCCTATGGCGCGCTGGTCGAGATCGGCGGCGTCTCCGCCGGCGATGCGGTGATCGTCACTGCGGCCTCGAGCAGCGTCGGCCTCGCCGCCATACAGATCGCCAGAGCCGCCGGCGCGACGCCGATCGCCGTCACACGCAAGAACGCCAAGCGCGAGGCGTTGCAGAAAGCGGGCGCGAGCCATGTCGTCGTGACCGAGAGCGAAGACCTCGTCGAAAAGACGCAGCGCATCACCAAAGGCGAAGGCGCGCGTCTCGTCTTCGATCCGATCGGCGGACCGGGTGTCGAAGCGCTCGCCGAAGCCGCGGCCGTCGGCGGAACCATTTTTCTCTATGGCGCTCTATCCAGCGAGCCGACGCCTTTTCCCTTGTTCGCCGCCATTCGCAAGCAGCTCACGCTGCGGGGCTACACGCTGTTCTCGGTGACGCGCGACGCGCAAAAGCGCGAGCGCGGCGTGCGCTTCATTCTGGACGGATTGGCGGCGGGGAGCCTGCGGCCCATCATCGCGCGCAGCTTTCCGCTCGAGAGAATCGTCGAGGCGCATCGCTTTCTCGAGTCGAATGAGCAGATCGGCAAGATCGTCGTCACGGTCTGAGCGGGCGCAGGCGCAGCGCGTGACACCGCGCCGCGCCGCGCTAAGTAGCGGTGACGACTTCTTCAAAGCCCCTACGCAGATTACAGAAATTTAACCCGGCGGCCATTTGGCGCTTAGCGAAGAGCCATCTTTCGGCCATGCTCGGATCGGTTTATATTGAGGCGTTGCGGCCGGCGCTCGCGGTCGCGCATTACGGGTTCGCCGCATTTCGGGAGCCCGTCAGGAGGTGATCAATGGCGAACGCCCTGCCCATCGTCTCCGGCGAAAGCGGCCTCGCGCGCTATCTCGCCGAAATCCGCCGGTTCCCCATGCTGGAGCCGCAGGAAGAATATATGCTCGCAAAGCGCTGGCGCGAGCACGAGGACCCACAGGCCGCGCAAAAGCTCGTCACCTCCCACCTTCGGCTCGTCGCCAAGATCGCCATGGGCTATCGCGGCTATGGACTGCCGATCGGCGAGATCGTGTCCGAGGGCAATGTCGGCCTGATGCAGGCGGTAAAGCGCTTCGAGCCGGACCGCGGCTTTCGCCTGGCCACCTACGCCATGTGGTGGATCCGCGCCTCGATCCAGGAATATATCCTGCGCTCCTGGTCGCTCGTGAAAATGGGCACCACCGCGAGCCAGAAGAAGCTGTTCTTCAATCTCCGCAAGGCCAAGAGCAAAATCTCGGCCTTCGAGGACGGCGATCTCACGCCCGAGCATGTCGCGACGATCGCCACCCGCCTCGGCGTCTCCAAGCAGGACGTCATCGAGATGAACCGCCGCATGGCCGGCGACGCCTCGCTGAACGCGCCGCTGCGCGAGGAAGGCGAAGGCGAGTGGCAGGACTGGCTGGTCGATGACGCCTCCACCGATCAGGAGCATGTGCTCATGCATCAGGAGGAGAGCAATAATCGGCTCGACGCGCTGCGCGGCGCGCTGACCGTGCTCAACCCGCGTGAGCGCCGCATCTTCGAGGCGCGTCGTCTCTCCGACGATCCGGTGACGCTCGAGGATTTGTCCGAGGAGTTCGGCGTCTCTCGCGAGCGCGTGCGGCAGATCGAGGTCCGCGCCTTCGAGAAGGTGCAGTCCGCGGTGCGCGCCGGAATTGCGCGGCTCGAGGCGATGCCCGCGGCCTCGCTCTGACGCGGAGGAGGCCGAGAGCCACGTAACGCTCTCGCGCCGGCTGACGAAATAGGAGCGGCGGACCCATCAGGGCCAGCCGCTCTTTCTTTTTGCCCGAGGCGCAAATGCTGATTCGTCATTCGCCCGATATCGCCCCATCCGAGATCACGCCGCGCTCCCTCTATCTGCGGCGGCGCGAGTTTCTCGCCGGGTTCGGCGCGAGCCTCGCTTTCGCGGGCGCGGCGCAGGCGACGCCGCTCGCCGCCACGCGTAGCCCTTTCTCGACGAGCGAGCCCAAGACGCCGCGGACGGATGTGCTCGCCTATAATAATTTCTACGAATTCGGCGGCCGCAAGAGCGATCCGGCCGACAACGCCCATACGCTCACCACCAAGCCTTGGAAGGTGCGGATCGACGGGCTCGTCGCCAAGCCCGCCGACTTTCTTCTCGAGGACCTCATCGAGCCGCATGCGCTGGAGGAGCGCGTCTATCGCATGCGCTGCGTCGAGGGCTGGTCCATGGTCATTCCCTGGATCGGCGTGCAGCTCTCGGAGATTTTGAAGCGCGCCGAGCCTTTGGGCTCCGCCAAATATGTCGCCTTCGAGACTCTGGTGCGGCCGGAGGAAATGCCCGGCCAGAAGGGCCTGCTGCAGCTTCTGCCCTGGCCCTATGTCGAGGGGCTGCGGCTCGACGAGGCGCTGCATCCGCTCACAATTCTCGCCGTCGGCCTCTATGGCGAGACGCTGCCCAATCAGAATGGCGCGCCGCTGCGGCTCGTGGTTCCGTGGAAATATGGCTTCAAGGGCATCAAATCCATCGTGCGCATATCGCTGGTGGAGACGCAGCCCAAGACGTCCTGGAACATTCAAAATCCGCGCGAATACGGCTTCTATTCCAACGTCAATCCAAACGTCGACCATCCGCGCTGGAGCCAGGCGACAGAGCGGCGAATCGGCGAGGGCGGCCTCTTCGCCAAGCGGCGGCCGACGCTGATGTATAATGGCTATGGCGATCAGGTCGCCTCGCTCTATGGCGGCATGGACCTCGAGCGGTATTTTTAAAATGCGCGCCGCGCTCCGCGTCCCGAAGCTCGCCGTCTATGTCGCGGGCCTGGTCCCGGCGGCATGGACCTTTTATCTCGGCCTTCAGGACCAACTGGGGCCGGAGCCGATCAAGACGCTCGAGCAGGAGCTCGGGCTCTGGTCGCTGCGCTTTCTGCTGCTGTGCCTGCTGATCTCGCCGCTGCGCCGCGCCTGGGGCGTCGATCTCTTGCGCTATCGCCGCGCGCTGGGGCTGCTCGCCTTTTATTATGCGGCGCTGCATCTTTCCGCCTATGTCGCGCTCGACCATGGCTTTGACTGGCCCGCCATCGGCCGCGATATTTTGAAGCGGCCTTATGCGACGATCGGCATGGCGGCTTTCGTCATCCTCGTCCCTCTGGCCGCCACCTCCAACAACGCCGCGATCCGCCGGCTCGGGGCCACGGCCTGGGCGCGGCTGCACAAGCTCGTCTATGTCGCGGCCATATTGGCGGCGGCGCATTTTCTGCTGATCGTGAAATCCTGGCCAGCGGAGCCCCTGCTCTACGCCGCGGCGACCGCCGCGTTGCTGGCCGTGCGGGCGTTTCCATCCGTGCTGCGCCACGCGAGACGCGCGGCGGAGAGCGTCATTCCCGGCAGGCCGCAGGCCTAACCGGGCTCCTGAGCAGCGTTTCCCGTCGAAGGGCCGCCGCCCGTGTGCTACATTGTGGCCCAAGGAGACGAGCCATGACCAACACCGTCGTCCGTGCGCGCATCGACGAGCATGTGAAAGAGGAAGCCGCCGCCGTTCTGGCGACCATCGGCTTGACTGTGTCCGACGCTTTCCGGCTCATGATGGTTCGGATCGCGACGGACAAGGCGTTGCCGTTCGAGCTGCTCGTGCCGAACGCCGAAACTATCGAGGCTATGAAGGCCGCTCGCCGTGGCGAGCTCGTCGATGTCGGCGCCGTCGAAAACCTGCTCGGAAGCCTGAATGAGGGCGATTAAATATACCTCGCGCTTCCGGCACGATTATCGGCGCGAACGGTCAGGGGTATTGGGCAAGAAAATCGATCAACTGCTTTTGGACGCCGTCAACCTTCTGGCTGCAGATCAGCTGTTGCCAGCGCGATATTGCGACCATGAATTGATCGGGGAATGGAAGGATCACAGAGATTGCCACCTTCGCCCCGACCTATTGCTCATATACCGCAAGCCTGACGCTGAAAGGCTGGAATTGGTGCGCCTCGGCTCACACAGCGAGCTTGGATTCTGAAAGCCCGGAGCTTTCCGGCCGTGCGGCCCTGCTCCAGGCGTCGCCTCAGCGCGTCGGAACGGGCGTGCCGCTGCGGTAATCGTAGAAGCCGCGCTGCGTCTTGCGGCCGAGCCAGCCGGCCTCGACATATTTCACCAGCAGCGGGCAGGGGCGGTATTTCGAATCGGCCAGCCCCTCGTGCAGCACCTGCATCACCGATAGGCAGACGTCGAGGCCAATGAAATCGGCGAGCTGGAGCGGCCCCATCGGATGATTGGCGCCGAGCTTCATCGCCGTGTCGATCGCCTCCACCGAGCCGACGCCCTCATAGAGCGTGTAGATCGCCTCATTGATCATCGGCAGCAGGATGCGATTGACGATGAAAGCCGGAAAATCCTCCGAAACAGTCACCGTCTTGCCGAGCTCGCCGATGAACTGCTTGGCCGCCTCGAAGGTCTTATCCTCGGTGGCGATGCCGCGAATCACCTCGACGAGCTGCATCTTCGGCACCGGATTCATGAAATGAATGCCGATGAACTGCTCCGGCCGCCCCGTCACCGCGGCGAGGCGGGTGATCGAGATGGAGGAGGTGTTGGTGGCGATGAAGGCGCCCGGCCGCAGCTTGGGGCCGAGCTCGGTGAGGATGCCGCGCTTGACCTCCTCATTCTCGGTCGCGGCCTCGATCACGAGGTCGCTGTCCGAGAAAGCGGCGTAATCCTTGGCCGGATGGATGCGGGCGACGGCGGCCTTGCGGGCCTCCTCGTCGATCTGGCCGCGCTCCACCGCCTTGGCGAGATACGTCGCTATGTCGTCCAGTCCGGCGGCGATGCGGCTCTCCGATAGGTCGTTGAGCGCCACATCGAAACCCGCGACCGCGCAGACCTGAGCAATGCCCTTGCCCATCTGCCCGGCGCCGACAATGCCGATCTTGCGAATTTCAGAGCCCATCTTTCGAACACCACCAGCGAGAAGCGGGACGCTTCCAATTCAGTATAGCGCGCGTTCGGCCTTTGTGAAAACCGGCGTTTGCACCGCAGCGAAACAGGCCGCTTCATCACCCTGGCCTGGGAGGGCGTCAATCCCGGCGGGCCGCCGGCCCGACCGGGAATCGAGAGCGGCGCCAGATATTTGCGACGTCGCCCCCGCCGGCTTCCGCCGCTCGCTGCGCGCGCGAGCGGGAATGGAGCCCCAAACCCCTCAGCGGCCGGCCTTGGCCAGCTCGGCGTCGAGCTCCTTCAAGGTCGGGAAGAGATCCGCCACCAGGCCGTAATCGGCCACCTGGAAGATCGGCGCCTCCTCGTCCTTGTTGATCGCCACAATGACCTTGGAGTCCTTCATGCCGGCGAGATGCTGGATCGCGCCGGAAATGCCGATGGCGACATAGAGGTCGGGCGCCACCACCTTGCCGGTCTGGCCGACCTGCAGATCATTGGGCGCGTAGCCGGCGTCGACCGCCGCGCGCGAGGCGCCGATGGCCGCGCCGAGGCGGGTCGCCACAGGCTCGATATATTCCTTGAAATTCTCCGAGCTCGCGAGGCCGCGGCCGCCCGAGACGATGATTTTGGCCGCCGTCAGCTCAGGCCGCTCGGATTTGGCCAGCGCCTCGCTCTTGAAGCTCGACACGGCCGGATCGGAGCCCGCGCCGATCGCCTCGATCGCCGCCGAGCCGCCCTCGCCCGTCGCCGTGAAGGAGGCGGTGCGCACGGTGATGACCTTTTTGGCGTCCCTCGACCGCACGGTCTGAATGGCGTTGCCGGCGTAGATCGGCCGCTCGAAGGTGTCGGCGGAGACGACCTTGATGACGTCCGACACCTGCGCCACGTCGAGCAGGGCGGCGACGCGCGGCAGCACATTCTTCGAGCTGGAGGTCGAAGGCGCGAGAATGGCGTCATAGGCGCCGGCGAGGCCGACGATCAGCGCCGCCAGCGGCTCGGCCAGATGATGGCCATAGGCCACACTGTCGGCGACGAGCACCTTCTCGACTCCCGAGAGCTTGGCCGCGGCCTCGGCCGCCGGGCCGACATTCTCGCCCGCGACGAGAATATGGACGCCGCCGCCGATCTGCAGCGCCGCGGTCAGCGCCTTGGCGGTGGAGGGGGCGAGCGCGGACTCTGTGACTTCCGCGACGATGAGCGCCGTCATTTACAGAACTCCCGCAGTCTTGAGCTTTTCCAGCAATTCGGGGACGGAGCCGACCTTGATGCCGGCCTTGCGGGCCGGCGGCTCGGCCGTCTTCAGCACCTCGAGGCGCGGCGTGATGTCGACGCCGTAATCGGCCGGGGTCTTGGCCGCGACCTCTTTCTTCTTCGCCTTGATGATATTGGGCAGGCTGGCGTAGCGCGGCTCGTTGAGGCGCAGATCCGTCGTCACCACGGCTGGCAGCTTCAGCGTCACCGTCTGCAGGCCGCCGTCGACCTCGCGCGTTACATCCACGGAACCGTCGGCGATCTCCACCTTGGAGGCGAAAGTGCCCTGGCCCCAGCCGAGCAGAGCGGCGAGCATCTGGCCGGTCTGATTGCTGTCGTCGTCGATCGCCTGCTTGCCGAGAATGACGAGGCCGGGAGCCTCCTCGGCGACGATCTTCGCGAGAATCTTGGCGACAGCCAGCGGCTCGACCAGCTCGTCGGTCTTGACGTGAATGCCGCGGTCGGCGCCGATGGCCATGCCGGAGCGCAAAGTCTCGTCCGCCTTGGCCGGGCCGATGGTGACGAGCACGACTTCCGTCGCCTTGCCGGCCTCTCTCAGGCGAATAGCCTCCTCGACGGCGATCTCGTCGAAAGGATTCATCGAAAATTTCACATTGGCGACGTCGACGCCCGAACCGTCCGGCTTGACCCTGATCTTCACATTGTAGTCGACCACCCGTTTGACGGGCACGAGAACCTTCATCGCGCAACTCCCGGCGAGATTGACCTTCGTCTCGATTGTTTCGAAAAATCGCGCTCTGTGGCCGAAAGGCCCCGATCGGCTTTTTCGAGCGCCGCGTCGAGAACGAATTAGCGCCGCGCGGCGCGAGGCGCGCGCGGAAAGCTCGGAAGACGTTCTGGTAGCCTCGGCTCGCCGCCCTGTCAAACCCGCGCGCGCCGAAACCTCCGGCGCCGCGAGCGCTCAGCCGGCGCGAAGCTCGGTCGCAGACACGGCCATTGCTAAAATTGCGGCTCAGATCCACAGCCAGGGGGCGACGACGCGCGCCAGGGCGCGGAGGCGGCGCTTGGCGCGAATGGGCGCGGAATCATAGTCGGAATCGTCCCGCGCGGCGTGGCCGGAGGCCGGGCATTCGATCGGCCAGCGCAGCGTCAGGCCGTCATCTCCCCGCCGGCCGCGCAGCGGCGCGATCACGCGCGCGACGAATTCTTCCAGCACGAGTGGCGGCGCGATCATCTCGTCGCGCCGCTCGAAGAAATGCTCGAGGTAGAAATCCTTCGCAAAGAGCATCAGCTCCGTGCGCGCCCGCAAAGGCGCCCCGCCTTCCTTGGAATAGGCGCGGCGGAAATCGGCGGCGAAGCGGCGATCCTCCGGCAGATGGTCCATCAGCGCGGAGAGCCGCTCGAAGGTCAGCCTGCCGGTGACTTTGAAAAAGCGCTCGCTCTGCGCGAGCAAACGGCTGCTTCGGCAGGCGTGATCGACGATTCCGAGCTCCGAATAGCCATAATGGAGGCCCTCCGGCCGGTGATTGCCGTCGAAGCCGATGATCTCGAGCGGCCGCCCGGTCTCGCGGCGAAGCGCCTCCGCGTCCAAAAAAGAGAGATCGGCGCCGGAATTCTCGCAGAACACCACGCCTGAGATGCGCGCGTCCGGCAGCCGCATGAAAAACTGCAATGCGTTCCGATAATCGCTTTTTCTCACCTCGAGATCGCGCCGCGCGATCTCGGGGGCGTAAGCGCCCGGATCGACGGTCGCGGTCAGCAGCAGGACGGTCGGCCGGGTCATCATCTCCGATCGTCTCAGCCCCAGGGGCCGTGGAAAGGCCACGGGCCGAACCATTGCACGCCGCGCCGCTTGAACAGCGGCGTCAGAATGAGCCCGGCCAATATGCCGCCGATATGCGCCCACCAGCCGACATGGCCCTGATCGTCGGTGAAGGCGTTGAAGAGCTGAAAAAGAATCCATGTGCCGACGAAGAGCGAGGCGGGCGCATGGATGGGGATGATGCCGGCGACGAGGCCGAAAATCGTCGAGCGCGGATAGAGCAGGATGAAGGCCGCGCAGACGCCCGAGATCGCCCCCGAGGCGCCGACGAGCGGCGTGATGGTGAGCGGCGCGCCCACAGCGAACAGCATGGCGGCGGAGACGCCGCACAGAATATAGAAGATGAGATAGCCGGCCGAGCCCATGGCGTCCTCGACATTATCGCCGAAGACATAGAGAAAGATCATGTTTCCAGCGAGATGGCCGAGCCCGGAATGGAAGAAGAGGCTGGTCAGCAGCGTCCACTCGGGTCCGGGGGTGACGATCCAGGGGGCGAGCTCGGCGCGGCCGAACAGCACCGCCGGTATGAGGCCGAAGCCGCGCACCACAGTGAGCGGATCGCCGAATGATTCGCTGAACACGGCGACGAAGACGAAGATGTTGAGCGCCATCAGCGTCCAATTGACATAAGGCCGCCGCACATAATGGAGCGGCGCGTCGTCATGTAGCGGCAGCACCATCTCGACCATTCTCCCTCGGCTGCGCCGCCACTGATCCCGGATGCCGCTCGGCCTCGACCCAATTTATAGCGCGGCCCGAGCTCTGGCCAATATGGGGCCAGCGCGGGAGAACGCGAGGCCGCGCAGCCCGGCAATGTCGAGGGCCAGCACTGCGCCGCAATAGACGAAGCCGCCGACCCCGACCTGCAGGAGCAAGGTGAGAATGCCGGGCTCGAGGCCCGCGAGCGGATGCAGCGCCAGAACCATCGCCCCGGTCGCCGCCAGCGCGCCGAACATGTCGCGTCCGCGCGGCCATTGCGGCGAGGTGCGCGCTGCGAACAGCACCAGCGCGACGAGCGCCGCCACATAGGCGAGGCATTGGGCAAGGGCGAGGCTGGAGGCGTCCGCGCCGCGCGGCAGCGCCAGGGCGAAGCAGAGGCCCGCGACCACGGCGACCGAGGCCGCGCCGATGAGCGGCGCCGTCTTCTTCTCGATCTGAAACACGGGATTGATAGCGAATTGAATCAGCCCCATGGCGAAGAGGCCGGGCAGCAGAAGATCGAGATAATGGCCGAACGGCCCGCGAAATTGCGGCGGCACGATCAGCGCCTCGATCGAGGGCATTGTGAGCCAGATTCCGGCGCAGGCGGGCAGCAGAAAGGCCGCGACGATCGTCATATTGCGGGCGATCTGCTCCTTGCCCTTCTCGGCCCCGTGACGCTCATGGGCGGCGACGGCGATCTGGAACAGCAGCACATCCAGCGCCGAGCCCATAGCGAAAATGGCGCGAATGCCGAGATCATAGGCGAGCGAGAATTGCCCCGTCTCGGCGAAGCCGTAATAGGCGGTGACGAGCGCCCGCGCCGCCAGCGGCACGGATTGATAGAGCATGTTCGCCGCGACGATGGGCGCGCTATAGGCGACGAGCGTGCGCGCCGTCGCCATGCGCGCGCCGCGCGGCGAGGCGCCGGGGTCCTTCAGCGAGGCGCGCGCGGTGAGCACGGCGCCGAAGAGGCTGGCGAGGCTGCCGGCGATCGCCATTCCCGCCGAATGAAAGACGAAGGCGCCGCCGCCAGTGAGGGCGAGCGCGAGAATATTCTTGGCGAGAACGACGCGGCTATAGCTCTTGTCCTCGAAGCGCGCGCGCAGCAGCGCCGTGGAATAGTCGAACAGCCCATTGATCGCCGCCGTCGCCAGCGCCAGAGCGATGAGAATGTCGCCGAGCGCGAAGGGCGGCGCGATGAAGAGGAAGAGGCCGCCGCAGAGGATGAGCGCCGCCGTGGTCGCGAGATAGGCGAAATCGAGCGTCGAACGAATGGCCGGCTCCGCCTCGCGCACGCGCGTCGAATAAAAGCGCGTCGCCGAAAGGCGCATCCAATCGAAAGCGCCGGTCTGAATGACGACGCCGATCGCGAAGGCGAGCGCGAAGCGGCCATATTCCTCCGGCCCGAGGAATTTGGCGACCAGCAGGCCGATGAGGAAGTTTGCGACTGTGTTGGCGAGGAAGGCGGCGAGAACCTTCACTTCGTCGCTCCGAGGGATCGCGTCTCCAAGAATCGCGGCAAAAAGTCGAGCATATCGGACCGCGCGCGAAAACCAGCCGGCTCTTCGCTCTTCGCCACCTCATCGATGAGCTCGGCAAAGAGGATTTTGCGGCCTCCTTTCTCCGCCCAGCCGACGAACCAGCCGAATTGGCGATCGGCGCTCGGGCCGTGCGGACCCGTGGGTGTTCCGGTTCCAGTCTTGCCGCGCGCGAGCCCGCCGTCGGCGAGCCGAAAGCTCGGAATGATCGCGACCGTCTGGTCGATCGCGCGTCTCGAAAACGGAAGGCGATAGTCGAGCAGCCTGCGTAGAAAAGCGACCTGCTCATCAGGCGAGATCGCCAGAGACGAACTGAGCCAGGCATGAGTGAGGCCGTTGTTGCGACCAGGATCGCCGGAGACGTCGCGATTGCCATACCCGAGTCTCTCGATGGCCTCACTGAAACCTGCGGCTCCGAGCCGCTCGGCGAGTTCCTGGGAATACCAGACGACGGATTCGCTCAGCCAGCTCGTCGGGTCGATCGTCGTTTTCCAGCTCTCGCGCCAAGCTGCGTATTTTTCTTTGTAAGGCAACGCAGGTGAATGCGCATCGATGAGAAGGCCGGCCTCATAACCGATGAGCGCGAGCGGTATCTTGAAAGTCGAGGCCGGGCTGTTGCGCCGCTCGCATCCGGCGCCTTCCCGCACGAGCGTAGCGCCGGTCTCCGCCTCGACGATGAGGCGGCAGATCGGGGCGGCGGAAGCGGGCGCCGCGAGACAAGCGAGCAGGAAGAGGCCAACTGACAAATCAGCGATCCTCTCGGCGAGGAAAGCGACAGGAACCCTCACTTCGTCTCTCCCTGGCCGAGTCGATTTGCGCGCCCCTTCTCCCACGAGCGGGAGAAGGGGCGCGCACGTAGATAGAGGCTAGCGGCCAGGGACGAAGAAACCCTTACGCCGGCCATTTCCCTGCCGCTGTCAGCTCCCGCAGCGCCTGCGCGTCGCGGGGCGTGACGCCAGGATAATCGGCCTGCGCCGTCGCGGGGTCGAAATATTTCCAGGAGCGCGCGCATTTGACGCCCTCCGCCCGCCGCGGAACCACAGCCACGCCCGCGACCTCGGGCAGGCGGAAAGCCTCGGCCGGCCCCTCCTCCGATCGAAGCGCTATATCCGACACGATGCAGATTTCGGCGAAGTCCACGCCCGTGAGCGCCGCGCGCAGATCGGCGTCCGTCACATGGACGAGCGGCGCCGCCTCCAGCGACGAGCCGATGCGCTTTTGCGCGCGCTCTATCTCCAACGCGCCAGTGACGACGGAGCGGATGGCGCGCAGCTTCTCCCATTTCGCGGCGAGCGCTTCGTCGCGCCAAGCGGCCGGCAAATCGGGGAAGGTCTCGAGATGCACGGAGACCGCGTCGGCGTAGCGCGACAGCCACGATTCCTCCGCCGTGAAGGCGAGGATGGGCGCGAGCCACAAAGTCACCGCGCGGAACACTTCCTCCACCACGGTCAGCGCCGCCTTGCGCTTCACGCTCGACGGCGGATCGCAATAGAGCGCGTCCTTGCGAATGTCGAAATAGAAGGCCGAGAGATCGCTGGTCAGGAAGGGCGTCAGCAGAGCGACGACCTTCTTGTAATCGAACTCCGCATAGGCCGCAGCGACCTCCTCGCCGAGCTCCGACAGACGATGCAGCACGAGGCGTTCCAGCTCCGGCAGATCGGCATAGGCGACGCGCTCCTCGGCGCGATAATGCGCGAGCGTGCCGAGCATCCAGCGGATGGTGTTGCGCAGCTTGCGGTAATTATCGGTGACGCTTTTGAGGATTTCCGGCCCGATGCGCTGATCGTCGCTGTAATCGACGCTCGCCACCCACAGGCGCAGAATATCGGCGCCGGCGTCGGCGATGACCTTTTGCGGCGCGACGACATTGCCTTTCGACTTCGACATTTTATGGCCGTGCTCGTCGAGCGTGAAGCCATGCGTCAGCACAATGTCATAGGGCGCGCGGCCGCGCGTGCCGCAGGATTCCAGCAGCGAGGAATGGAACCAGCCGCGATGCTGATCCGAGCCCTCGAGATAGAGCACCTCATCGGCGCCGCCATCGCGCTTGCGCTTGATTCCCGCGAGGCCGGGGAAATGCACCGGGTCTTCCAGCGTGAAGGAATGCGTCGAGCCCGAGTCGAACCACACGTCGAGAACATCGTCGATCTTCTCGTAGTCGGCAGGGTCGTATTCGGGCGAAAGGAAGCGCTTCGCCGCGCCCTCCTCATACCAGGCGTCGGCGCCCTCCTTCTCGAAGGCGTCCACGATACGGGCGTTCACGCGCGGATCGACGAGAATGTCGTGGCCGCCCTTCTTCACGAAGACCGCGATCGGCACGCCCCAGGCGCGCTGACGCGAGACCACCCAATCCGGCCGATTGGCGATCATGCCGCGGATGCGATTCTCGCCCGCAGCGGGAACCCATTGCGTGCGGGAGATTTCGTCGAGCGCGATATCGCGGAGCGTGGGCGCATTGTCGCCAACCCCCTCATCCTGAGGAGCCGGCGCAGCCGGCGTCTCGAAGGATGCGCCGCGGGGCGAACCCTCGTCCTTCGAGACGGCGCTTCGCGCCTCCTCAGGGTGAGGGTTCGACTGCGCGAATTTCTTGTCGAGCGCGATGAACCATTGCGGCGTGTTGCGGAAGATGACCGGCTTCTTCGAGCGCCACGAATGCGGATATTGATGCTTCAGCCGCCCGCGCGCGACGAGATTTCCCGCCGCGACCAGCGCCTGGATCACCGCCTCATTGGCGTCGCCCTTGTCGCCCTTTTCGGTCAGCACGCGCTTGCCGGGAAAACCGGGCGCTTCATCGGTGTAGAAGCCGTCGGCGTCGACCGTATAGGGAATGCGCGCATCGATGCCGCGCTCGGCGAGCATGCGCCCGCTCGCCATCCAAATGTCGAAGTCCTCGCGGCCATGGCCGGGCGCGGTGTGGACGAAGCCCGTTCCCGTATCGTCGGTGACGTGATCGCCGTCGAGCAGCGGCACTTTGAAATCATATCCCAAATGCGCGAGTGGATGCGACGCGACAAAGCTTGAAAGCTCTTGCGCGGGCACGTCGCGCAAACGCTCGAAGCATTCCACCTTCGCAGCTTTGAACACATCTTCGGCAAGCTTGTCGGCGAGCACATAAGTCGCGCCCACTTTCGCCCAATTATTCTCGGGCGCCGCGGTCACGCGATAGAGGCCATAGGCGATCTTGTGCGAATAAGAGATCGCGCGATTGCCCGGCAGCGTCCAAGGAGTCGTCGTCCAGATGACGACGGCGCCCGGGCCTTCCTTCACCGGAAAAGCGACATGCACCGTGTCGCTGACATGATCCTCATACTCCACCTCCGCTTCCGCGAGCGCGGTCTTCTCGACCACGCTCCACATCACCGGCTTGGAGCCGCGATAGAGCAATCCATTCTCGGCGAATTTCATCAGCTCGCGGGCGATATGCGCCTCGGCGGGGAAATTCATCGTGGCGTAGGGATTGGCCCAGTCGCCCGTCACGCCCAGCCGCTTGAACTCCTCGCGCTGCACCGAGAGCCAATGCCCGGCATAGGCGCGGCACTCCTGGCGGAAGGCGACAATGGCGGTCGGATCGGCGAAGTCGGGCTTCTTCTTGCCCTTGGAGCGGTAGTTCTCCTCCTCGATCTTCCATTCGATCGGCAAGCCATGGCAGTCCCAGCCGGGGACGTAATTGCTGTCCTTGCCGCTCATCTGCCGGCTGCGGGTGACGAGATCCTTGAGGATCTTGTTCAGCGCATGGCCGATGTGGATATTGCCATTGGCGTAGGGCGGGCCGTCATGCAGCACGAATTTCGGCCGGCCTTTCGCGGTCTCGCGCAGCTTGGCGTAGAGGCCGATCTTCTCCCAGCGCGCGAGGATTTCCGGCTCGCGCTGCGGCAGGCCGGCGCGCATCGGAAAATCCGTCTGCGGCAGATAGAGGCTCTTGGAGAAATCGGGGCCCTTGTCCTGCTGGGACTTGTCGTCTTGGGCCTTGTCTTTGGTCTTCTCGTTCATCTTATCGGAAACCGCTGCGCTCGCGGGCTGCGCCCCGAGCCGGGGCGGCGCGCGAAAGGGAAGGGAAAACAAGCGGAAGGGCGCCACGAACGGCGCGAGAACCCGGTCGCCGCGCGAGCTTGATCACGCTCGAGCGCGGGCCGGGCCAATAATTCGTATGCTGCGGCGCAGGACCATGGCCCTATCTACCAGCGCCGGCCCGCTCCGCAAAGCCGGAATCTGGTCTCAGGGGATGCGGCGGAAGGGATTGCCGCCGGCGCCGGTGAGATAGGCGATCACCCCGACCACCAGCGCGATGGGCAGCAGCACCACAAAAGCGCTGGCGAAGAAGATGAGCCCCATGGCGAGGATCACCGCGCTGACGAGCGTCAGCAGAGCGGCGCCCACGGGTCCGACCTTGATGACCTTCACGCCCTCGGCCCCGCCGATCCATATGCGCGTGCGCGAGCGGAAGCGGGGACGGATCTCGCTCTCGGGCGGGAGGATCTCGATCTCGGCGGGCTTGTCGATCTCGCGCTTCTGCGACACGGGACGCATCTCCAGTCTAGGGCGTCCTCGATATAGGGGCTCGGTCGGCCTACGCCAAGGAAGCACAGCCGCGAATCCGCCAGGGAGAGGCTTGTGGCTTTCGCCACAGCCGCCGAACTGCGCCTGCTCTAGCGTCGCTCTCGAAGCTTTTTGAAAAACGCGGAGAATGACCATGCCGGGCGTCCGAGACCGGGTCACCCCGACCTATGAATATAATTGGCTAGACTTTCAGCTGTTGATTCGTCCCAATCCGTTGCACCAGGATTTCACGGGCCTGAACATTCCTCCCCATGACGGCTCGCCCCACTATCTCGAAAGCGAATATGTCGAGACGATCGACAAATACGCCGGGCAGAAGCCTTGGATTCTGATCAAGGCGCGCGGCCTGCCCGCCCAGCCTTACCAGCCGTGGGGCGTCTATAACGGCGCCGCGGCGTCGTGCCGTGGAAAAGTCATCTATTGGGACGGCGCCGCAGTGGCCGGCCACAATCCGCAGCATGTGAGCGCGGTCCCATATACGCCCGCGTTGAATCGAGCGCGCCGACGGCTCGCGGAAACGGCGCTGGCCGCGATCGTGCTGCACAATCCGCAGCTCGTGCAGCCGGCGCTCTATCGCGTCTCCAAGCAGATGACGATCTATTGGCTGAACCGTCGCGAGCAATTGACCGCCGGCGCCAACAAGGCTCAAGCAGTCTTTCAGCAGCCGACGCGCGCGCTCGTCGCGCCGCGCAAGCCTGTCGTAAACGCTCAGAATCAAATTCAGTATCTGCAACCGAAGCCGCTGAAGATCGGCCATCACCACACCGCGCCGCAGGGCGTCAGCGCCCTGCAAGTGGCGAATAACGCCGTCCCGCCAGACTCATGGTCCGCGGTTCGCGCGACCGCGCAATATACGCATGGCGAGACGAGCTTCGGCCGCCTGGGCGCGGGGTTTCCTCCCGAGCTGGCGATGGCCGTGCAGCAGATGCTCTCCGCGCTCCATGGCAACTCGATTCCGAAGATTCTCAATGTTCACGACAATTTCCTTCGCATATTTCAAATGCTCGGGCCGAGCGACAGCGCGAATTCCGATAACAGCAATGTGAAATCCTGGCTTCCCTATACGAGATGCCCGGACAATGCGGACGCGAACAGGAGAAAAGAATTCACCGCGACCCAGGAGCACTGGACCGCGACATCATTCAGTTGGAGACGCTTTCAGGGGCTCAAAAGGCTGCTTCGCCCGGACGAAATATTCGGCGAGAGCGCATCGGCCAAACGCTATCGCGGAAGAACGAGCAAGGAGAACAAGGATATCAAAGAAAATACTTATCCCGGCCTGCTGAGCGCGCAGCATATGGCGACCGATAGCGAGATCGGCGCATGCTGGGAGCGCATCAAACGGGACTGGTTCGACGGTCGGACTCTGCCTGTCGAGAACGAGCCGCGAAAGCGGGGCATCGAAAAATTCGAAGGAACTTTCGATCAGTTCTCGCCCTTCTACGCGAATATGAACGCGCAGAATCTGTTCTGCAGCGCGGGCCTCTCCGGCTCGACATCCACCCTATTGCTGGCGGCGACGTTCTTCGGCGACATCGACAATTATGAAGACCTCAAGACCTATCTGCTCGCCATCATCGGCTATCTCGTCGGCGGAGGCATGCACTCCTGCCACGAATTGTTCGAAACCGCGAAGCTCGTCGGCGTTCCCTACACCGTGGGCAAATATAAAAGCTCGCTTCCCAAAATTTTGACGGACCACAAGCTCTACCAGAGATGGGAAGCCGAATTCTGCGACGTCGTCACATAGACCCGAGGCGTCCATTCTCGTCGCGCCTTCGCGGTGGAAAATCGCGAAGGCGCGACGATCAATTCGCCGCTTGCATGCGCGACAAATCCCCGAGCGGCGCGCGGGTCTCGCGATCGCCGAAGCGCGCGCGATAAACGGTCAGATTCTCGATCACGCGCTGAACATAATTGCGCGTCTCGCTGATCGGAATGCGCTCCACCCAATCGATCGGATCGACCTCGTTCTTGCGCGGATCGCCATAGGCGTCGATCCACTCCTTCACCCTTTTGCCGCCGGCGTTATAGGCGGCGAAGGCGAGAATGTAGGAGCCCTTGTGCTCGTCGAGCAGCATGCCGAGATGCGCCGCGCCGAGCCGTGCGTTGAAGGCGGGCTCGTCGATCATGCGCTTCAGATCGAAGCCGACCCCCGTCTGCTGCGCGGTGTGGCGCGCGGTGGAGGCGATCATCTGCATCAGCCCCATGGCGCCGGCGCTGGAGACGGCCTTGGGATCGAAGGCGCTCTCCTGCCGGGCGATGGCGTAGACGATCGCCCGTGAGGCCGAGCCCGGCAGCGCCGCGAAAGTGGGGATGCCGAAAGACGGAAAAGCTGCGTCGTCTATCGCAATGCCGCGATAGGAGGCGAGCTTGCCGAGCGTCAGGGAAATTTTGGCCTCGCGGCGGCGTTGCGCCACATCGGTCAGCGCCGACAGTTGCGCCTCGCCGACCAGCGTCTTGGCGGCGTCGGCGGCGAGCTGCGCCGCCATCTCCTTCTCGCCGGCGGCGAAGAACAGCTCCACCGCGCGCACCGCTTCGTCGCGGGCGTCGCCATGGGCGGGCTCGGGCGTCGGTCGCACAGGCGAGTCGAAAGCGCCGAGCCGAGCGCGGGCGAGCTGGCCGTAGAAGGTCGTCGATTGCCGCGCGGCGGTCTCATAAGACGCGCGCGCCGCCTCGGCGGCGCCCGCGGCCTCACGGGCGCGGGCGAGCCAATAGGCGCCGCGTGACTTTTGAATCGGCGTCTCGGCGATGCGGGCGATCTCCTCGAAATGCCGCTGCGCCTTGACGGGATCGCTCAGGAATCGCAGCGCGATCCAGCCCGCATGGAATTCCGCCTCGACGCGATAGGAGAGAGAGCGCGCCGAATGCTGCGCGCAGAGCTCATAGGCCTGCGCGAATTGCCCGAGATCCATCAGCTTGCGCGAGATGAGCCGCCGCTCTACCCACCAGGCGTCGCCATCGACGATGAGGCGCGGATCGCGCGGGGCGGAGCGCAGCAGCGCCGCCGCCTCGACGAGCTTCTTTTGATGGCGCAGCATGTGAATGCGCGCGAAGAGGATTCCGGGGTCCTTCTGCGCCTCGGCCGGCAGAGCGGAGAAGGTCTTTTCCGAAGCGCTCTCATTGATCGCCAGCGCGCGGGCGCGGGCGAGATCGAGCGCATCCTTGCCGGCATGGGCGGCGATGCGCAGAGCCGGCCCGGTCTTCTCCGCGTAGAGCAGCCGATCGGCGCGGTATTTATGGTCGGCGACATCGAGATAATCGCCGAACTCTTTTTTCGCCGCCGCCTCCAGCTGCTCGTTGAAATCATCCTCGCGCCACATGGGCTTGATGAGCGCCGCGACCTCCAGCGGCTCGCCGCGGCGGGCCATGACGCGGGCGAGCGCCAACCTTCCGGCCGGCGTCTTGGGCGGACGCTCGGCGAAATATTCGACGATCAGCCGATCTGGGTGCTTGTCGCCATAGAGCGCCTCCTCGACGCGCTGGCGCAGCCAGGCCGAGGCCGGCCATTCGGGATGCTCGGCCAGAAATTTCGACAGGCGCGCGAAGCCGGCCTCGCGCGGATGCAGCCGCAAGCCGGCCCATTGCGCGGCGGCGCGGGCGAGCGGGCCTTCGACGCCGGCCAGCGCCTGATCGCCGCCGGAAAAATCATTGGCTTTGTAGGCGGCGAGCGCGCGCCCGAAAGCGTCGTAATCGGTTCCGAGAAGAACGGCGGCCTCTGGCGGCTGCGCGACGCGCGCCTCGAGATCGAGCCCACCGTCCGGCGGCGCGTAAGAGAGCAGCTTGGACGCGGCCTCTCCCGCCGGCGGTCGGCGCAGCATGCCGGCGGCGCGCGGATCGGGCGGAGCGGCGGGACCGAGAAAATCATGCAGCGCCTCGCGCGCCGAATCGCGCGGCGCCCAGGGCTCTTGCGGGGAGGAGGCGGCGCCGGCGAGCGGCGGATCGTCGCTGTCGCGGTCCGGCGTGCGGCGCTGCGTGGACGGATAAAGGGCCGCCGCCACGCCCAGGGCGGCGACGATGAGAACGAGGCGCGCGGCCCCACTGTGGCGATTCGTCATCGGCCTAACGCTCCGAACTCTTAACGTAATCCAGCCTGCGGCCATTTCGTTGCGGAACTGTCAACCAAATCGCTAAGCAGCGGCATTTTCGAATTTTTCGCTCCGCGTCGACCCGCTGCTCGAGCTGTTCGCCGATTCCGCGCGGAGGGACGCCGCGGACCCTTTTCACCCAAACGCCCAGAGGCTATGACAGTTGCCGTCTTCCCAGGGCGGAACGGCCGCCGCGAGGACGGACCGAAATTTCTCCGTACCAATCCCAGTCAGTAAGCGCGGCGATTACGGCGCCCGCGTGGCGCAGCGAAAGCGACGGCAGATGAACGACAAGCCAGTGTTCCGAGGATCCTACACCGCTCTGGTCACGCCTTTCGCCGATGGCGTGGTCGATCACGCCGCTCTGCGCGCGCTCGTCGACTGGCAGATCGAGAGTGGGACGCATGGCCTCGTTCCCGTAGGCACGACGGGCGAGAGCCCGACCTTGAGCCATGAGGAGCATCGCGCCGTCGTCGAGACCGTGATCCAGCAGGCGGCCGGCCGCGTTCCGGTGATCGCGGGCGCCGGCTCCAACAACACGCGCGAGGCGGTGGAGCTCGCGCTCCATGCCCAGCAGGCGGGGGCGGATGGCGTGCTCGTGGTCACGCCTTACTACAACAAGCCGAATCAGGAAGGCCTCTACCAGCATTTCGCCGCTGTGGCGGAGGCGGTCTCCATTCCGATCATCGTCTACAACATCCCGCCGCGCTCGGTCGTCGATATGAGCGTCGCCACGCTGGCGCGCCTCGCCCAGCTAGAGTCCATTGTCGGCGTGAAGGACGCGACCGGCAATGTCGGCCGCATCCTCCAGCAGCGCGCCGCCTGCGGGCCGGAATTCGTGCAATTCTCCGGCGACGACATTCTCGCTCTGGCCAGCGTCGCCGTCGGCGCCATTGGCGTGATCTCGGTCGTCTCCAATGTCGCGCCGCGGCTCTGCGCCGATCTGCAGAACGCCGCCCTCGCCGGGGATTTCAAAACCGCTCTGGCGCTGCAGGATCGCCTGATCGCGCTTCAGCAGGCGATCTTCCTCGAAGCCGGCGTGACCGGGGCCAAATATGGCCTCTCTCTGCTCGGCCGCGTGGGGGAGGAAGTCCGGCTGCCGCTGGTCGCCTCCGCCGAGCCGACGAAAAAGGCCATTCGCGACGCGATGGTTCTCGCCGGCGTGCTGGACGCCTGAGCGGGCAGAAGCAGGACGCGCGCAAGTGGCCGAGAAGGAAAACCCCAATTTCAAGGTCGTCGCCGACAATCGGCGCGCGCGCTATGATTATGAGATCGGCGAGACCTTCGAGGCCGGCCTGTCGCTGACCGGCACGGAGGTGAAGTCGCTGCGCACCGGCAAGGCGACCATCGCCGAGAGCTACGCCCATGTCGACCGCAAGGGCGAGGCTTGGCTCGTCAACGCCACCATTCCCGAATATCTCTCCGGCAATCGCTTCAATCACGAGCCCAAAAGGCTGCGCAAGCTGCTGCTGAAGCAGCGCGAGATCGCCAAGCTGGCGCAGGGCGTCGAGCGCGAGGGCATGACCATCGTGCCGATGAAGCTCTATTTCAACGAGCGCGGCCGCGCCAAGCTGCAGATCGCGCTGGGGCGCGGCAAGAAGCTGCACGACAAGCGCGAGGTGGAAAAGAAGCGCGACTGGGGCCGCGAGAAGAGCCGGCTGCTGCGCGACCGCGGCTGAGGGAAATATTCAGTGTTATTTTTCTAAAATTTCCCGAGCCCGTGCGAAGATCGCACTGAACATCTGCGGCGTCAGCGCGCCCGTATTGGTGTTGAGACGGGAGCAATGATAGCTGTCGATAAGAATAATACGCGTATTCCGAGTATTCGTCGCGATCTCATGCTCATGACCATGGGCGAAGGGGAAGCCGCCGGGCTTCAATGAAAAGGCGCGCAGCACGCCGTCATGGGCGATGCGACCGAGCGCGACAATTAGTCTCACCCGCTTCAGCCGGCGCAAGGTGACGTCGAGAAAAGGGCGACAGGCCGAAAGCTCGGCGGGCAGCGGCTTATTGCCGGGCGGAACGCAGCGCAGGACATTGGTGATCCGGCAATCGACGAGCGCGACGCCATCATCGGCGCGGGCGTCATAGACGCCGCGGGAAAAACCGGTTTCCGCGAGAGTGGCGTAGAGGAGACGGCCGGCGTCATCGCCGGTGAAAGGGCGGCCGGTGCGATTGGCGCCCATCCGCCCCGGGGCGAGGCCGACGATCAGCAAGCGCGCGTCGCGCGGGCCGAAATCGGCGACCGGCGCATTATGCCAGTCGGGATGGCGCTCCCTCAGCTCATGCCGGTACGTGACCAAGCGCGGACAGAGCGGGCAATCATGGCCCGGCTCGTCCGCGCAGGAAGCTGATTTCGAAGGATCAGGCCTCGTGATCGTCCTCAGGGGCGCCGCCCGGCGTCACCGGCTGCGGCCGGCGCTCCTGGAAGCGCTGCATGCGCTCGGCGCGCTCGCCCGGATCGCGGCCGATCTTGCCGACGAGATGGATGAGATCGACGAATTCGTCGGCCTGACGGCGAAGCTCGTCGGCGATCATCGGCGGCTGGGTGGTGATCGTCGAGATCACCGAGACGCGAACGCCCTTGCGCTGCACGGCCTCGACCAGCGAGCGGAAGTCGCCGTCGCCCGAGAAGAGAACCATATGGTCGATATGCTCGGCCATCTCCATCGCGTCGACAGCGAGCTCGATGTCCATATTGCCCTTGACCTTGCGGCGGCCGAGCGAGTCGACGAATTCCTTGGTCGGCTTGGTCACGACGGCGTAGCCATTATAGTCGAGCCAATCGATCAGCGGACGAATCGACGAATATTCCTGATCCTCGATCAGCGCCGTATAATAGAAAGCGCGAATGAGGCGGCCCTTGCCCTGGAACTCGCGCAACAGCCGTTTGTAATCGATATCGAATCCGAGCGATTTGGCCGTCGCATAGAGGTTGGCGCCGTCAATGAATAAGGCAATTCGTTCCGGGTCTGCCATCGTAGTTGGTCTCGCTTGTCGGGTCCAGTATGGAGGGGCCGCCGCTTGCCGCACGCGCTGTCGACCCTACTGGCAGCACGCATCTCTAACTGTGACGCGAATCGACAGTGACGAAAATCTCGAAGCCGTCGTCGATCGCGGTCGTAGACAGGCGCGCCATCCACGAACAGCTTTTTCGTCACATGAAAGTCACGCCCTTCGTTAAAGTCGTAAATCGACCATGTATCGGCGATCGTCAAGGGGGTACGCGAAAAATCTGTCTGGAAATACTACAGCAATAGATGGTTCGACAAGCGGTTCATGCTCTCCCGGCCGCGGCGACCCTGCCATCCCGCGCCGTCGCGCATTGCCAACGGCAAAAAATTAGTGTAGCAGCCCGACCGATCGAACGCTAGAGGAGTCCGCAAGTCATGGCGCGCGTCACCGTCGAAGACTGCATCGACAAAATCGAGAACCGCTTCGATCTGGTCCTGCTCGCAGCCCATCGCGCGCGGCTGATCTCCTCCGGCCAGTCCATTCTGGTCGAGCGCGACAAGGATAAGAATCCCGTCGTCGCGCTGCGCGAGATCGCCGAGACCGCGCTTTCGCCGGACGATCTGAAGGAAGACTTCATCCATTCGCTGCAGCGCCATGTCGAGGTCGACGAGCCCGAGACCGAGACTGTGCCGTCCCTGGCCGCCTCGCCGGATTCCGACGGCGGCGGCGACGCGCAGTTCGACCGCATGACGGAGGAGGATCTTCTCCGCGGCCTCGAGGGTCTGGTGCCTCCGGCCGAGGTCGAGGACGAAGGCGAGTAATTCGCCTACCGACGGGCGAACGAAAACGCCACCCCGGACGGCTTTGCCGTCCGGCTGCCTCGCTACCTTCGCCTAATCTCCCATGCTCGCTCGCCGAAAACACTAGGGGCCGGCGGCGAGCTGTTCTACAATTGAACGTGAATGCGGCCGTCGGCCGGTTTCGGGCGCTCGCGCCGCCTCCCGTCCGATCTTCCCCGTGAGCTCCGCGACGCCCCCGACGATCCGCGCAACCAGATCGCCGGTCGACGCCTATGATGCGCCAATACGAGCTCGTCGAGCGAGTTCGAAAATATAATCCGCAGGTCGACGAGGACCTGCTCAATCGCGCCTATGTCTACGCCATGAAGGCGCATGGCCAGCAGACGCGCGCCTCCGGCGACCCTTATTTCTCGCATCCGCTCGAAGTGGCGGCGATCCTCACCGACCTCAAGCTCGACGACGCCACCATCGTCGCCGCCGTGCTGCACGACACGGTGGAGGACACGAGCTCCACGCTCGACGAGATCAATCGCCTGTTCGGCCCGCAGATCGGCAAGCTGGTCGATGGTCTGACCAAGATCGAGAAGCTCGACCTCGTTTCCAAAAAGGCCGCGCAAGGCGAGAATTTTCGCAAGCTTTTGCTCGCCGTCTCCGAGGACGTCCGCGTTCTGCTGGTCAAGCTCGCGGACCGGCTGCACAATATGCGCACCCTGCATTTCGTGCCGCCGGAGAAGCGCGCCCGCATCGCGCAGGAGACGCTGGACATCTATGCGCCGCTCGCCGGCCGCATGGGCATGCAGCGGCTGCGCGAGGAGCTGGAGGGCCTCGCCTTCCGCCATCTGACGCCGGAGGCCTATCAGGCGATCGAATCGCGCCTGCACGATCTGCGCGCCAAGAATGGCCGCATCATCAAGAAGATCGAGAAGGAGCTGACGCAGGAGTTCGCCGCTCGCGGGATTCATGCGGCCGTCACCGGGCGGCAGAAGACGCCCTATTCCGTCTGGCGCAAGATGGAGCGCAAGTCGATCGCCTTCGAGCAGCTCTCCGATATTTTCGGCTTTCGCATCATCGTCGACGGTGTGGAAGATTGCTATCGCGCGCTCGGCATAGTGCACACCAAATGGCCGAGCGTGCCGGGGCGGTTCAAGGATTACATCTCGACGCCCAAGCAGAACGACTATCGCTCCATTCACACCACTGTGATCGGCCCCGGCCATCAGCGCGTCGAGCTGCAGATCCGCACCGCGACCATGCATGAGATCGCGCGCTTCGGCATCGCCGCCCATGCGCTCTACAAGGATTCCTCCAGCGACGAGGGCAAGGAGGAGCTGGCCAAGGAGAGCCGCGCCTTCAAATGGCTGCAGGACACGCTGGAATTGCTCGCCCACGGCGACAGTCCGGAAGAATTCCTCGAGCATACGCGGCTCGAATTGTTTCAGGACCAGGTGTTCTGCTTCACGCCCAAGGGCGGGCTGATCGCTCTGCCGCGCGGCGCGACGCCGATCGATTTCGCCTATGCGGTGCATACGCGGGTCGGCGATTCCGCTGTCGGCGCCAAGATCAACGGACGCATCGCGCCGGTTCTGTCGCAATTGCAGAATGGCGACGAGGTGGAGATCGTCCGCGCTGAAAGTCACGTGCCGCCGGCGGCCTGGGAATCGCTCGTCGTCACCGGCAAGGCGCGTTCCGCCATTCGCCGCGCGACGCGCGAGGCGGTGCGGATGCAATACGCCGGGCTCGGCCGGCAGATCGTCACCCGCGCTTTCGAGCGCGCTGGGCGAGCGGTCTCGGACGAGAAGCTGAAAGCCGCGCTGCCGCGCCTCGCCCGCGCCTCGCTGGAGGATGCTTTCGCCGCTGTCGGCCGCGGCGAGATCTATTCCGGCGATGTGGTGAAATCCGTCTATCCGGATTTCAGCGAGGAGCGGAAGCCCGCGCAGCAAATGCGCCTCGAGCCGGGCGAGCCCGGCTGGTTCGGCATGAAGTCCAACGCCAATGTCGTGTTCAAGGCCCCCGGCTCGCCCGATCAGGCCAGCGCCATTCCGATCCGCGGCCTGCGCGGCGACGTGCCGGTGCGCTTCGCCCCGGAGGGCGGCGCCGTGCCGGGCGACCGCATCGTCGGCATACTGACGCCGGGCGAAGGCATCACCATATATCCGATCCAATCGCCGGCGCTGACCGCCTTCGACGATCAGCCCGACCGCTGGCTGGACGTGCGCTGGGACATAGACCCGGAGAGCCGGGAGCTGTTTCCGGCGCGGCTCGTGGTGACGGCGATCAACGAGCCGGGAACGCTGGGCGGGCTGGCGACGCTGATCGGCGAGACGGGGGCCAATATCGACAATGTCGCCTTCGCCATTCATTCTCCCGACTTTCGTGAGATGCGATTCGACCTCGAGGTCGCCGATCTGAAACATTTGAACGACATCATCGCCCGGCTGCGGGCGAGCGCTCTGGTCAGCAAGGTCGAGCGCGTCATCGGGTGAGGAAACATGACTGCTCGCCGCATACGTCTCGGCGTGAATGTCGATCACGTCGCCACCATTCGCAACGCCCGCGGCGGCCTCTCGCCGGACCCTGTGCGCGCCGCTCTGCTCGCCATCGAGGCGGGCGCGGACGGAATCACTGCGCATTTGCGGGAGGATCGCCGCCATATTCGCGACGCCGACATGGCGCGGCTGAAGGCGGAAATATCCAAGCCGCTCAATTTCGAGATGGCCGCGACCGAGCAGATGCTCGACATTGCGCTGCAGACCAAGCCTCACGCCGTCTGCCTGGTGCCGGAGCGCCGCACCGAGCGCACCACCGAGGGCGGGCTCGACGTCATCGGCGGGCATAATCACCTCGTCCCCTTCGTCGACGAGCTGAACCGGGCCGGGATTCGCGTCTCTCTGTTCATCGAGCCGGGCGCCGAGGCGATCGACGCCGCGACCTCGATCAAGGCGCCGGTCGTCGAGCTGCATACGGGCGCATGGTGCCATGCGGTCGAAGTGGGGGACCACGGGACCGCCGAGCGCGAGTTCGCCCGCATCGTGGCGGCCGCGGCGCATACGTCGGAGCGCGGGCTCGAGTGCCACGCCGGCCATGGGCTGGACTATACGACGGCGAAGCGCATCTCGGCGCTGCCGCAGATCGTCGAGCTGAACATCGGGCATTTCCTCATCGGCGAAGCGGTCTTCGTCGGCCTCGCCGAATCGATCCGCGCCATGCGGCGGGCGATCGACGAGGGCGCGGGCGCCGCATGATCATCGGCTTCGGCAGCGATCTCTGCGACATTCGCCGCATCGAGCAGGCGCTCGAGCGCTATGGCGAGCGCTTCATCCGCCGCTGCTTCACCGATGTCGAACGCGAGAAATCGGAAGGACGCGCCGCTCGCGCGGCCTCCTACGCCAAGCGCTTTGCCGCCAAGGAGGCCTGCGCCAAGGCGCTCGGCACCGGCATAAGCGAAGGAATCACCTGGAAAACCATGGGCGTCGTCAATCTGCCCTCCGGCAAGCCGACGGTGGAGCTGACCGGCGCCGCCGCCGAGCGTCTGGCCGAGATCGCGCCGCAGGGCGCGCGGATCGTCATTCACCTCACATTGACCGACGAATATCCGCTCGCGCAGGCCCAGGTTCTCATAGAGGCGCTGACGTGATAGACGAGCTTTGCGAGCGAGCCTGAAGGCGCGCGGTCCGAGGCCTGATGGACCGCGCGCCTTCAGGCTCGCTCGCAAACGGACGACCAGGAGCGGCTTCGGCCACAACTAAGGAGTGACGTGGTTTGAGCAGGAACGTCTCGGTCGCCGAACGGCGCGACGAAGGTGGTTTGCTCGAGACGATCAAGGTGATCGTCCAGGCGCTGGTCATCGCGCTCGTCATTCGCACGCTGCTGTTTCAGCCCTTCAACATTCCCTCGGGCTCTATGATCCCGACATTGCTGATCGGCGATTATGTCTTCGTCTCGAAATACGCCTATGGCTATTCGAACTACTCGCTGCCCTCCGTGCCTTATCTCGACTGGCGGCTCGATCTCTTCTCCGGCCGCGTGCTCGGCTCGCAGCCCAAGCGCGGCGATGTCGTGGTGTTCAAGCTGCCGCGCGACAATGAGACCGATTACATCAAGCGCGTGATCGGCCTGCCCGGCGACCGCGTCCAGATGATCGAGGGCCGCCTTTATATCAATGGCGAGATCGTGCCGCGCGAGGTCAAGGCCAAGGAGAAGCACGAGGGCCGCGACGGCCGCGAGGTCGAGGTGCCGACCTATACCGAGACTCTGCCCGGCGGCGTCGCCCATACGATCATCGAGATCGAGGGCGACCACGGCTATAAGGACAACACCGAGCTCTTCGTGGTGCCGCCGAACAATTATTTCATGATGGGCGACAATCGCGACAATTCCACCGATTCACGCTTCGCGCCGGAAGAAGGCGGCGTCGGCTATGTGCCCTTCGAGAATCTGGTGGGCCGCGCCGAGATCATCTTCTTCTCGGTGCAGAAGGACGAATATGCTCTGGCCTTCTGGCGCTGGCCCTGGACGGTCAGGTGGGATCGGCTGTTCAAGCCAGCGCATTGACGCCGCTCGGCATAAAGCAGACGCAAATGGGAGTTCTCGGTCGGGAGGACCTCGCCACGCTCGAGGCGAGCGTCGGTCATGGCTTCGCCAATCGCGGCCTGCTGGAGCATGCGCTGACCCATGTCAGCGCCTCGGCGGCGCGGCCGGAGTCCTATGAGCGGCTGGAGTTTCTCGGCGACCGCGTGCTCGGCGTCGTCATCGCCCATATGCTCTATGAGAATTTCCCGCAGGAGAGCGAGGGCGAATTGTCGCGGCGGCTCGCCGACCTCGTGCGCAAGGAATCCTGCGCCGAGGTTTCCGAGCGCTGGGGCGTCGGCCCTTTCATGCGGCTCGGCGACGGCGAGGCGCAGACGGGCGGACGGAAAAAACGCGCCATATTGGGCGATATGTGCGAGGCGATCATCGGCGCGGTCTATCTCGACGGCGGCCCGCAGGCGGCCGAGGCCGTGGTGCGCGCCGCCTTCGCCGAGCGCATGCACGCGCCGGGGCGAAGGCTGCGCGACGCCAAGACCGCGCTGCAGGAATGGGCGCAGGCCCGCCGCCTGGCCACGCCGCGCTACCGGCTCGCCGCGCGCAGCGGGCCGGACCATGCGCCCTTCTTCGAGGTAGCGGTGGAGGTCGAGGGCTTCGTGGCCGCGCAAGGCGCTGGCGCCTCCAAGCGCGCCGCGGAGCAATCCGCCGCTCAGGCCTTTCTCGACCGCGAGGGGATAGAGAGGGAGGACGTGTGAGCGCCAGCTTCGCGGGCTCGACACGACAGTCCCCTCATCCTGAGGGCGCTGATTTGGACCAGGGCTTCATGCCAACATCGAAAGGCGCATTCTCGTGACCGAAACAAGCTGTGGCTTCGTCGCCTTGGTCGGCGCGCCCAACGCCGGCAAATCGACGCTGCTCAATCAGCTCGTCGGCGCGAAAGTGTCCATCGTCTCGCGCAAGGCGCAGACGACGCGCGCCCTCGTGCGCGGCATAGCGCTGGAAGGCGAGGCGCAGATCATTCTGGTCGACACGCCCGGCATTTTCGCGCCCAAGCGTAGGCTCGACCGCGCCATGGTGGCGAGCGCCATCTCCGGCGCCGGCGACGCCGACGCCATTGTGCTGCTCGTGGATGCGCGCCGCGGCCTCGTCGCGGAGGTGGAGGAGATCGTCGCCAAGCTCGCCACGCTCTCCGCGCCGAAAATTCTGGCGCTCAACAAGATCGATCTGGTGCCGCGCGATTCGCTGCTGGCGCTCACGGCGGCGCTGACGGAAAAGGCGAATTTCATCGAGACCTATATGATCTCGGCGCTGAACGGCGATGGCGTCGCCGATCTCAAAGCCAAGCTCGCCGCGCTGATGAAGCCCTCGCCCTGGCTCTATCCGGAAGACCAGCTCTCCGACGCGCCGCTGCGACTGCTCGCCGCCGAGATCACGCGCGAGAAGATCTTCGAGCGTCTGCATGATGAATTGCCCTATCAATCGACGGTCGAGACCGATTCCTGGCAAAATCAGAAGGACGGTTCGGCCCGCATAGAGCAGACGATCTATGTCACCCGCGACGGGCAGAAGAAGATCGTCATCGGCGAAGGCGGCCGCACCATAAAGGCGATCGGCCAGGCCGCGCGCCGCGAGATCGCGGAGGCCGCCGAGCAGAAGGTGCATCTCTTTTTGTTCGTGAAGGTGCGCGAGAATTGGGCCGACGATCCCGAGCGCTATCGCGAGATGCGGCTGGATTTCCCGAAGGAGTGACGCGCGTCTCCTTCTCCCGCGAGCGGGAGAAGGAGTGGTCGGCGTTGCACGAAAAGATCATCCGCTCGCCTTCAGCCGCAAGCCTCGCGGCACGATACGCGACTCCGCGAGATCGAACAGCCCCTGCGCGGCGAGCGCCATGAGCGCCGCAGGAATCGCCCCCTCGAGGATCAGCGCGAAATTGTCGAGGCGGACGCCGGTGAAAATCGGCTGGCCATAGCCGCCGGCGCCGATCAGCGCGCCCAAAGTCGCCGTGCCGACATTGATGACCGCCGCCGTCTTCAGCCCCGCGAGAATAGCGGGCGACGCCATCGGCAATTCGACGAGAAGCAAGCGCCGCCAGGGCGTGAGCCCGATGGCGATCGCCGAATTTTCGATCGCGCGCGGAATCGTCGTGAGGCCGGTCGCGACATTCCGTACGATCGGCAGCAGGCTATAGAGGAACAGCGCCGCAATGGCCGGCGCCGCGCCTATGCCGAGCAGCGGAATCATGAAGACGAGCAGAGCGAGCGAGGGAATCGTCTGCAGCACGCTGGCGAGGCCGAGGATCGCATGGCCGAGACGCGGACGCTTCGCCGCCGCGACGCCGAGCGGCACAGCGACGAGGATCGCCGCCGCCAGCGAGACGCCGACGAGAAAGAGATGCTCGCGCGTGCGTCGCCACAGCCGCTCGGCGAGACTCTGCGAAGGCGCCGGCGCCTCGACGCCGAATTGCGTCGCGACGAAATTCGCCGCCGCCTCGCGCTCTGTGCGAAGGCCTGTCTTCACCGCGATATTCATCGCGATCATCGCCGGCGCGTCTATGCGACCCTCGAGCCTCAGCATGGACATGACCGCCTGCGGCGCGCGCTGCTCGAGATCGACGCGATAGAGCAGAACGGCGCGATTTTCCGCGAACAGCTTGCGGTCGTCGTCGAGCACGAGAATGCGCCGATCGGCGACTTGCGGATCGGTGGCGTAGAGATCGACGACATCGATGGCGCCGTCGAGAAGCCCCTTATAGGCGATATCGTGATCGAGCCCGCGCACATCCTCCGCCGCGAATCCATAGGCGGCGCGCAGCGCCGGCCAGCCATCGGCGCGAGCGAGCAATTCCTCGCTCAAGGCGAAGACGAGCGACGCCTGCCGCGCGAGATCAGAAATGGTCCGCACGCCCAGCGCCTCCGCCTTGTCGCGCCGCATGCCGAGCGCATAGCCATTGCCGAAGCCGAGCGGCAGGCTCATGCGCAGCCCGAGCTCGCCGAGCGCGTCGGCGAGCTGGCGATCGTTGGAGAGCCGCAGCTGCGCGAGAATCTCCTGCCGCAGCGTGCCCGTATATTCGGGATAGGCGTCGATCTCGCCGGAGAGCAGCGCATTCCAGACGAGCCGCGTGCCGCCGAGCGCCGGTCGGCGGATCACGCGCGCGCCAGAAGCGGCGGCAAGATCGGCGACGATATCCGAGAGAATGACGGATTCGGTGAAGGTCTTGGAGCCGATGCGCACGACATCGCCCTCACGCGCACAGGCGCCGAGCAGAAGGAGCGCGAGCAAAATTGCAAGAGCGCCCCTCATCGCGCGCCCTCCGGCGGAAGCGGCAGATCGGCGAGGCGCCGCGCGCTGGCGCGCACGAAGCGCGTGACGAACTCCTCCGCCGGCCGCTCGACGAAATCGGCGAAGCGGCCTTGCTGCACGATGCGGCCGTGATTCATCAGCACGATCTGCTCGGCGAAGAATCCGGCCTCGGCGAGATCATGCGTAACGATGACGACGGTCTTGCGCAGCCGCGCGAATATGGCGGCGAGATCGTCCTGCAGATCGGCGCGGATCAGCGGATCGAGCGCGCCCAGCGGCTCGTCCATCAGCAGAATCTCCGGATCGAGCATGAGCGCGCGCATCAGCGCCACGCGCTGCCGCTGGCCGCCCGAGAGCTCGGCCGGAAAGCGATCCAAAGCCTCCGCCGGAAAGCGCGTGAGACGCAGCAGCTCCTCGAGTCGCGCCGTGCGACGTTCCGCGGGCCAGCGCATCTCGCGCGCCATCAGCTCTATGTTGCGGCGCGCGGTAAGATGCGGGAAGAGGCCGCCCTCCTGAATCACATAGCCCATGAGGCTCCGGAGCTTCGCCGCTGAAAGCGGCGTCAGCAGATGGCGCGCCACCTCTATCTCGCCCTCGTCCGGCGTCACGAGCCCGACGATCATGGCGAGAAGCGTGGATTTGCCGGAGCCGGATGGGCCGATCAGCGCCGTCGTGCGCGCGGGCTCTATCGTCAGCGTGACGTCGTCGACGACGCGCGCGCCGCCGAAACATTTACTGACATGCTCCAGTCGGATCATGACTGCGCCGCGGCGTCGGGTGACGTCGCTCAAATGGCGCGCGCGGGCGTGGTTCCAAGGGTCGGCCACCGCGAAGATGCGGGACGTCACGCGCGGCCTCGGCTTGAATCCGGCCGACCGACGTGAGAGCTTCCCGTTCCCGCGGCGTCGCCGCTCGGCGTCTCCTCACCCATGGCGTCGCAACGCAAGATCATCCACATCGACATGGACGCTTTCTATGCGTCGGTCGAACAGCGCGACGATCCGCGATTGCGCGGACGGCCGGTCGCCGTCGGCTCGCCGCGCGAGCGCGGCGTCGTGGCGGCGGCGAGCTATGAGGCGCGCGCTTTCGGCGTGCGCTCGGCCATGCCTTCCGTCACAGCGAGCAGGCGATGTCCCGATCTCCTCTTCGTTCCGCCGCGCTTCGACGTCTATCGCGAGGTGTCGCGGCGCATTCGCGCGATCTTCCTCGATTACACGCCGCTGGTCGAGCCGCTCTCGCTCGACGAGGCCTATCTCGACGTCACCGAAAATCGCAAGAAGATCGCCTCCGCGACGCATATCGCCGAGGAGATAAGAGCGCGCATTCGCGAGGAGACTCGGCTGACCGCCTCGGCGGGCGTCTCCTACAACAAATTTTTGGCCAAGCTCGCGTCCGACCAGAACAAGCCGAATGGTCTCTTCGTCATCACGCCGGACAGAGGCGCGGAATTCGTCGCCACGCTGCCGATCGGCAAGTTTCACGGAGTCGGGCCGGCGACGGCGAAGAAGATGAATGCGCTCGGCATAGAGACGGGGCTCGATCTGCGCGCCAAGCCCCTGCCCTTTCTGCAGCGGCATTTCGGCAAATCGGGAAGCTATTTTTACGGCATCGCGCGCGGCGTCGACGATCGTCCAGTACGGCCAGACCGCATTCGCAAATCGATCGGTGCGGAAGTGACCTTCGCGCATGATCTCGTCGCGCTCGAGGAAGCGATCGCCGCTCTCGCGCCCATCGTCGCGCGCGTCGCCGCCCATTGCGAGGGGGCGGGCATAGAGGGACGCACGGTGACGCTCAAAGTCAAATATGCGGATTTTCAGCAGATCACGCGGCGCAGCACCGGCGCCGCGCCGATCGCCTCGCGCGCCGCGCTGGAAGCCTGCGCGCTGGCGCTGCTGCGCCCGCTGTTTCCGTCAGAGAAAGGCGTGCGCCTGCTCGGCGTCACGCTCTCCTCGCTCGCGCCCGCGGGTGGAAGCGACGATCCGCAGATGAGCTTGGGGGTGTGAAGTCACCAGCGAATAGCGAATAGCGAGTAGCAGGCAGCGAGCTGTCTATTCGCTACTCGCTACTCGCTACTCGCCAACCTCTATTCGCCCCTCACGGCGCGGTCCAGGGATAGGTCCAAGTCTCCGTCAACGTCAGCGGGCCGGCCTTGAGGAAGGCGCGAATATCCGCCGTCTGGCCGGATTTCACCGCTATGTCGAACATCACGCGCATGCCGTCTATGTGCGGATTGGCGGCGACGCTCGAGCGGATGACCGTGCCATTGGTCGCCGAGGCGACGACTTCCACCTGCGAAGGATCATTGACGTAATAAGCGAGATCGCCGCCGGCGAAATCGACGATGAAGCGATGCGCGCCCGGAGTCACCGCCTCGCCCGAGCCGAGCGCCCGCGCCGGCGCCTCGAATGTGTTCACCGCGCGGCCATTGGGAGAGAGCCGCGGCAGATCGAGCAGCGAGGTGATGCGATAGGCGTAGGAGAAGGGCTTGCCGATCTCGAGCGGCTGCGCGCCGACCCAGGCCGCGACGATATTGTCATTGGTCTCGTCGAGCGTCGGCAGCTCCAGCAGCTCGACGGCGCCCTCGCCCCATGACCCTTGCGGCTCGATGAAATAGCTCGGCCGCCGCTCATAGGCGAGGTCGATGTCCTGATAGGTCTCGAAGTTGCGGTCGCGCTGCAGAAGGCCGAAGCCGCGAATATTGGGATCGGAGAAGGACGTCAGCCGCGCGATCGGCGCATTGGCGAGCGGGCGCCAGAGCCATTCCTTCGACTCGCCATGGACGAGCAGCCCGTCCGAATCATGCAGCTCGGTGCGGAAGCCGTCGCGCATGCGGCGGTCGTTCTCGCCGGTGAGATACATTGAGGTGAGCGGCGCGAGGCCGAATTTCGCCTTGCGACGCGGGAAGATGGTCGCCTGCACGTCGATCGTGCTGTCCTGGCCGGTCGTCAGATCGAAGCGATAGGCGCCGGTCGCCGCCTCGCCGTCGAGCAGCGCATAGAAGGTGACGCGATTGCTGCCCGGCTGCGGCGTCTCGATCCAGAACTCGCGGAAGAAGGGGAAGACTTCCGTATTGTCGCCGCAGTCGACGCAGAGCGCGCGCGCCGAGAGGCCGTAGCGCTGGCCGCGGCCGAGAAAGCGGAAATAGCTCGCGCCGAGGAAGGAGATCACCTCGTCGTGCACATGCGGATCATTGAGCGGGAAATGCAGGCGGAAGCCGGCGAAGCCGATGTTGATCGGCAGCGTCCGCTCGAATTTGTTGCGGCCATAGTCGAACAGGGCCGCCGAATAGGGAATGGGCGTCGGAATGCCGTCCCTTATCGTGTTCACCGTCACCGGGCGCTTGTAGAGAAAGCCCAGATGGAAGGTGTGCAGCCGGAACGAGCCCGGAATATTGGAGAACAGCGCCTTTTCCGGACGGAAGCGAAGATCGCGGAAGGAGTCGAAGTCGAGCTTCGCCAATTCGTCCGGCAGCTGCGGCGGCGCCGCCTCGAAAGGCGCGCCGGCGAGGTCGCGGGCGCGGCGCGCCACGTCCTCGAGGCCGAAGCGCGGCTGCGTTCCGTTCTGCACGGATTGCGCGACGGCGCGTCCGAGCGGCGCGGCCTGAGCGCCCGCCGCGACCATCGCGCCGAGAAGCCGGCGGCGTGTGATGTCGATCATTTCAGTCGGTTTCCGGAAAAATTGAGCGACGAGCGGAAGCCCGTCTTCGGGTCGCAGACGAATCGGGGTCGCAGACGAATCGGGCGTTCTTGGGGACGCCGCCCCGTCTACGAGCGCGGCGCGCGTCGCCCGGCCCCGTCCGAGCTTCTGCCTATCCGGCTTTGGGCCGGGCTGCAAGACGGTGGAGCTATCACCCCGCGGAGGGCGCAAAATGGGCGAAAGGGCGACAAATTTCGCCGGCGGGCGAAAAAGCCCTTGCAGAGCCGGCGAAAGCGCGTATTTACGTTCTCGCCCACTTTCGCACGTGCCTGTGGTCGTGTGTCGGTCGATGGGGATCCGGACAAGAGGCCGGTCAACCATCGGAATAAAACCGGCAGCCGGAGGCGAAACCGGCGAACCTCGCCTGAGCGAGGGATCGCGACTTAAAGCAACGACGGACCGGGCTTTTTCGTCTCTGTCGACCCTCCAAAGGTCGGCGTACCGAAGAGGCTTGTCTTTCTTGCCGGGCGTGCGGAAAGGGAAAAATCCCCTTCCAAGCGATGGCTATTCGACACGGGATTCGATGTCCGTCTGGACATGCGAGTCCGCGTTTCGTCTAGCCGACGGCGCATCACCCGACCGTCCTGCGCTTCGCCGCGAGCGAAGCCGTGACGGTCATGGAACGCAGTCGTCTCGATGTTCAGCTCGCCTCCACAGCGTGCTGCGCAAACGACGTCGTGCATCCGATCGAAGCCCTTGGCCACTCCGCGGCGCTACATGCCGCGACTTCGTTGGGGATGCCGCAAATGACGGATCGTATTCGCGAATTTTTGGAGGCCCGTCGTCGCGCCGGACGCGATGTCGGCCCCTGCCTCGTCGTCGACCTCGAGGTCGTGCGCGACAATTACACGAGCTTCGCCAAGGCGCTGCCGGACACGCGCGTTTTCTACGCGGTGAAGGCCAATCCGGCGCCGGAAGTGCTCTCGCTGCTCGCTTCGCTCGGCTCCTGCTTCGACACGGCCTCCGTTGTCGAGATCGAGCAGGCCATGGCCGCCGGCGCGACGCCGGATCGCATCAGCTTCGGCAACACGATCAAGAAGGAGCGTGATATCGCCCGCGCCTATGCGCTGGGCGTGCGCCTCTTCGCGGTCGATTGCGAGGCGGAGGTCGAGAAGATCGCCCGCTCCGCGCCGGGCTCCAAGGTCTTCTGCCGCATTCTCTGCGACGGCAGCGGCGCCGAATGGCCGCTGTCGCGCAAATTCGGCTGCACGCCGGATATGGCGCCGCGCGTCCTCGAGCACGCTCATCGCCTCGGCCTTGTCGCCTATGGCGTGTCCTTCCATGTCGGCTCGCAGCAGGGCAATCCGAACATGTGGGACGGCGCGCTGAAGTCGGCCTCGTCGATCTTCCGCGATCTCGCCGAGCGCGGCATTCAGCTGCAGATGGTCAATCTCGGCGGCGGATTTCCGACCCGTTACCTCAAGAATGTGCCGGCGGTGAAGGCCTATGGCCAGGCGATCTTCCGGGCGTTGTCGAAGCATTTCGGCAATCGCATTCCCGAGACGATCATCGAGCCGGGCCGCGGCATGGTCGGCAACGCCGGCGTGATCGAGGCCGAGGTCGTGCTGGTGTCGAAGAAGTCCCGTGAGGACGAGGTCCGCTGGGTCTATCTCGACATCGGCAAGTTCAACGGTCTCGCCGAGACGACCGACGAGATGATCCGCTATCCGATCCGCACCGAGGCGGACGGCTCCGCGACCGCGCCTTGCGTCATCGCCGGGCCGAGCTGCGATTCGGTGGACGTGCTGTATGAGAAGGAGCCCTACCTCCTGCCCATCAGCCTGGAGATCGGCTCGAAAGTGCTGATCGAGGGAACCGGCGCCTATACGACGACCTATTCGTCGGTGGGCTTCAACGGCTTCCCGCCGCTCGAATCCTTCGTCATCTGACGCCTGCGGGCCGCGAGCCTTCTGGCTCGCAGCCGCCCCGCCCAAAATTACCTGTCCCGTTCGGCGGGCGCGCAGCGATGCGCGCCAGGCGCGAGGGTCGTCCGTCCTCGAAGGGAGGAACCGATGGCCTTTGAACTTTCTCATCATGAGATCCGGTCGCTCGGCTTTACGCGCAACAGCGTGATTGCGGAAGCGAGCCTCGAGGCGCGCCGTCCCGTCTGCGCGATCGCGGAAGAAACCCCGGAAGACATTGCCGCGCGCGAGGCTCTGCTCGACGCGGCCTTCGGCCCGGCGCGCTTTCTGAAGACTTGCGAGCGGCTTCGCGAAGGCCGCATGCCGGCGCGCGGGCTCGCGCTGGTCTGCAAGGACGAGGACCGGCTCGTCGCCACAATGCGCATGTGGGCGATCTTCGCCGGGCCGGGGCGCCCGGCGCTGCTGCTCGGCCCGCTCGCGGTGGCGCGCGACTATCGCTCGTTGGGGCTCGGCGCCGCCATGATAGAGGCGGGCCTCGCGCGCGCGGCAGCCCGCAATCATCGCGCGGTTCTGCTCGTCGGCGACGCGCCCTATTATGCGCGCTTCGGCTTCGAGACGCGTTTCACCGAAGGGCTGACAATGCCCGGCCCCGTCGAGCGCGAGCGTTTTCTCGGCCTCGAGCTGACGAAGGGCGCGCTGACCGGCGCGGCCGGCCGAGTGTCTGGAGCCGGCCTGCCCATCCGGGCGGCTGCCCCGGCCATGATCGGCGAGCTGGCGCGCGCGGCGTGAGGTCGCGCGCCGGACCGCGTAGGCAAGCGCGGGCGGCCTTTGCCGGGGAGCCGCGCGCCGAACCGGCGCCGGACATTCGATAAAAGCAAAACGCCCGAAGTCTCGCGACTTCGGGCGTTTTGAATTTGGTCAGGCTTCGGCGGGGAGAGGCGAGCCCGCCTCCACGGCGCTAAGCGGCGGTCAGTGCGCCAGCGACTTCACATCCGCAATGCCGGCGGAGACGAAATCGGTTCCGGCGACGCCCTTGCGCAGCACGGCCTCGGCGACCTTCACCGCGGCGTCGGCGGCGCTGGCGCGCACCTCTGCGGCGGCCTGAGCCTCGGCCTGGGCGATCTTGTCCTCCACCTGCTTGGTGCGGCGGGTGATATAATCCTCGAGGCGCTGGCGCGCTTCGGTCGCCAGCAGATCGGCCTCGCTCTTGGCCTGAGCGACGATCGCCTTGGCCTCTTCCTCGGCCTCCTCGCGCTTCTTCTCGAAAGAGGCGAGCAGGCTCTCGGCCTCGCTGCGCAGGCGCTCGGCCTCGGCGAGCTCGCTCTTGATCCGGATCACGCGCGAATCGAGCGCGGCTCCGAGCTTCTTATGCGCGCCCACATAGAGGAGCAGGCAGACGAAAATGCCGAAGCCGATGGCGACGAAAACTTCCGCGTCGAAATGCATGGCTCGACCTCTCAGCTCGCCTTGATGTTACGGTATTCGCCTTGCAGCGTCTCGGCGGCGAAGCGGGCGCCCGTCAGCTTCTCGAGGATCGCGCCGGCGGCTTCGGTGGCGATCGTCTCGACATTGGACAGCGCCTCGGATTTGGCGGCGAGAATCTGCGTCTCGGCGGCGGCGACCTTCTCGGCGAAGGCGGCCTCCTCGCTGGCGCGACGCGTGGCGGTCTCGGTGGCCGCCTGCTGCTGGGCGGCGCGGCCGATATCCTGCGCCTGCGCCTTGGTGACGCGCAAGGTCTCGTCATGCGCGGCGGCGGCTTCCTGCGCCTTCTCCTGCAGCTCGCGCGAGGCGATGAGATCGCTCTCGATGCGGCTCTCGCGGTCGTGCAGAATGGAGCCGATGCGCGGCAATGCGATGCGCGACATGAGAAGATAGAGAAGTCCGAAGGTCAGCGCCAGCCAGACGAGCTGCGGAACGAAATTCTCCGTCTGGAAGGGCGGAAACTCGCCTCCACCGTGATGCTCGACGCTCGTTTGCGTCGTGCTCGGCTCATGGGCTCCATGCGGCGCCGCCTCTTCGGCGGCGAGAACGATATTCGCCATGACGGCTTCAAAGCCTCTTGTCTGGATGGGAGACGACAAAGGCTCGGGACGCGTCCCGAGCCTTCGTTCATACGGCCTCAGGCCTTGAGATAGAGCAGGATCGCGATCAGGAACGCGAAGATGCCGAGACCTTCGGCCAGCGCCGCGCCGATGATGGCGTTGGTGAACTGAGCCGCAGCGGCCGACGGATTGCGCAGAGCGCCATTGAGATAGTTGCCGAAGATGATCGCGACGCCGATCGCGGCGGCGCCCGTTCCGATGGCGGCGAGACCAGCGCCGATCGGGCCGTAGACGGAAACATCAGCCATTGTTAACTCCTGCTCTTTTTTAGGCGGGCGACCATTTATTGTTCAAATATTTATCAGTGGCCCGGGTGGATCGCGTCATTGAGATAGACGCAAGTGAGGACGGTGAAGACGAACGCCTGAAGGCAGTTGACCAGCAGCTCCAGGGCGTAGAGCACGACGACGCCGAGCACAGGAACCGGCGCGAGCGCCGCCCAGGAGCCGGCGCCGAGAAGCATCACCGCGAGACCGCCGAACACGGCGAGCGTGATATGGCCCGCGAGAATGTTGGCGAAGAGACGAACGGAGAGCGACACGGGCCGCGACAGGAAGGAGATGATCTCGATCGGGATCAGAATGACCAGCACCGGCCCCGGAACGCCATGCGGCACGAACAGCCGCAGAAAGCCGAAGCCGTGGCGATAGAGCCCGTAGAGGATCACCAGAAGGAGAACGAAGGCCGCGAAGGCGAAGGTGAGGACGATCTGGCTCGACAGCGAATAGGTGTAGGGGACGAGGCCGATCAGATTCGACATCAGAATGAAGGTGAACAGCGTGAAGACGAAGGGGAAGAAGCGCATCCCTTCCTTGCCCGCCGTAGAGCGCACCGTATTGGCCACGAATTCGTAGAGAACCTCGGCGAGCGCCTGTCCACGACCCGGCACCAGCGCGCGCTTGGACGTCGCGAATATGGTGAGGATGATGGCCGCGGAAGCGGCGAGAAGCATGTAGAGCGAGGCGTTGGTGAAGGAGACGTCGACGCCATTGATGAAGTAAGGCGCAATACGCTGGAGCTCGAACTGCTCGGTAGGATTCATCGCTCGATCCGGACGGCGCCCGGCCCTTCATCTCCGCGGCGCCGAGGGAGTCGGGCCGCCTGTTTCATTCGCCGCCTCGCGCGTCTTTCGGCGCAACGAAGCGAAACACATTGTAGAAGCCCGCAGCGACGCCGAGCCCCAGAAACAGGATCAGCAGCCACGGCCCGGTGCCGAACCAGCGATCCGCCTGCCATCCGATCAGCGTGCCGACGAGAATCGCGGCGACGAATTCGGACAGCACGGTGAAACCCGCGCTCAGCGCCTTTCCGAACGACCCGCCGACAGGCAATCCGCCGCCAGTCTCGGCGCGTCGCTCCTCTTCCTTGCTGCCGAGCTCGGCCTGGAGCCTCTCCAGCCTCGCGCGCAGCTCGCGGTCGCTCTCGTTCTTGTCCGTTGTCATCGGCTCTCCTCCTCGCGCAAAAGCTTTAGAGCGCGCGCGAGCAGCATAGATGATTGCCGAAGAAACGCCCGGACAGGGGCGACGGAAGGGATTTCGACGCGACGCGATATCGGCCGGGCGGCCAAGTCGTTCGAGCCGCGCGCAACATATGGGCAGCGCCATTTCGTGTCAAGCCGCAGCCCCCGCCGCGAATCGCCCGGAAAACCAGGGTTTTTCCGCGATTGTCCATTTCTTGCGCAGACTCCTTTTCGCGGTTGCGAGATGGTCCGCAGCCGCAATGCGAGAAAGCCGCCCCGTCGCCGCGCCCCGCGGCCCCGCGAGGAACGGCTCGCTTTCCCTCGTCGAGGGAGCATGCTGGGGACGGAAAGCCGCCCGAAGGATCCGACGGGCCGGCAGGCGCCCGCGCTCTTCCGTAGCGAGGCGCGGAGAGGTAAGGTCCGCATAAATGCATTGATTTCATCGCGCTATCAAAAATTTTCAGTGGCGTCGGAGGCGCCGTTCTGGCGTCATCTTCACGAACGATCCTCGCTTTTGCGCGATGATGCGGATGGCGGACATATGACCGAGCTGCGGAACTTCGATCTCAATCTCCTCGTCGCCTTCAATTTTCTGATGGAGGAGCGCAATGTGTCGCGCGCGGCGCAGAAGATGTTCATCACCCAATCGGCAATGAGCCATGTGCTGCAGCGATTGCGGCAGCAGCTCGACGATCCGGTGCTGGTGAAGACGCCGCAGGGCATGAAGCCGACGCAGCGCGCGCTCGCCCTGGTGGAGCCGGTCGCTTCCATCTTGAACGAGGTCGAGCAGGTGATCCGCGGCTCGAAGGAGTTTTCGCCGGCGACGACGCAGCGGCGCTTCACGATCGCGACGAATGATTACGTCGAGTTCTGCCTGCTGCCGCCGCTGATGAAATCGGTGAGCCGGCAGGCGCCCAATGTGGAGATTCATCTGGTGCAGACCTCCGGCTCGCTGCGCGAGGCGGCGGACGCCGGCGATGTCGATCTCGTCATCGGCTTCGACGTGATCCTGGATTCGACGCCCTATGTCCGGCGCGAGCGGCTCTACACGGATCGCATCGTCGCGCTGGTGCGCCGCGACCATCCTGATTTTCCGACCGATGAGCCGACGCTCGAGCAATTCGTCGCGGCGCGACATATGCTGATGTCGCGGCGCGAGGCGGGCACGGGAATCATCGACGACTGGCTGGAGCGCCGCGGTCTCGCGCGCAAGGTCTCGCTCGTCGTGCCGAATTTTCTATCTGCGCCCTGGATCGTGGCGAGCAGCGATCTCGTCTTCTCATTGCCGCTGCGCATCGCCGAGCATTTCGTGCGTCTCGCGCCGCTGCGAATATTGGAGATACCGATCGAGTTCCCGACCTATGATCTCTTGATGGTCTGGCACTCGCTGCAAGATCGCGAGCCGGCGCACGCATGGCTGCGGCGCGAAATCGTCGATATTTGCCGCGGCGTCGTGGAGCCGCCGGTCGAGGAGACGCCGCGGCCGGCGCGCGCAAAGGGCCGAGAGCCTGCGTGAAGAATGCGCTCGCCACTCATCATAGGGTTTCCATCTGATTCTTCGCTCGAAAAAGCGACGACCGCACAGCCGTCATTGCGAGCGAAGCGAAGCAATCCAGAGCCGTGGGGCGGTTCTGGATTGCTTCGTCGCTCCGCTCCTCGCAATGACGACCATGCGGGAATGCGTGGCATTCACGCGGAAACCGTAGCACGCCTTCGCAAAAGCCCTCTTCCGCGCAGCGGGGGAGGGCCGGGGAGAGGGCCTCAGCGCGAGAATTTCTTATATTTCAGCCGATGCGGAATGACGCTGTCGATTCCGAGGCGACGCTTCTTGTCCTCCTCGTAATCGGCGAAATTGCCCTCGAACCACTCCACATGCGAATCGCCCTCGAAGGCGAGCATATGAGTGGCGATGCGATCGAGGAAGAAGCGGTCATGCGAGATGATGACCGCGCAGCCGGCGTAATCGACCAGCGCTTCTTCCAGCGCGCGCAGCGTGTCGACGTCGAGATCGTTGGTCGGCTCGTCGAGCAGCAGAACATTGGCGCCCTGCTTCAAAATCTTGGCGAGATGCACGCGGTTGCGCTCGCCGCCGGAGAGCATGCCGACCTTCTTCTGCTGGTCGGTTCCCTTGAAGTTGAAGGCGCCGCAATAGGCGCGCGAGTTGATCTCGCGCTTGCCGAGATAGATGATGTCATTGCCGCCGGAAATCTCTTCCCACACGGTCTTCTTGTCCTCGAGCGCGTCGCGCGATTGGTCGACATAGCCGAGCTGCACGCTGTCGCCGACCGTGATGGAGCCTTTGTCCGGCTTCTCCTGGCCCGTGATCATGCGGAACAAGGTCGTCTTGCCGGCGCCGTTGGGGCCGATCACGCCGACGATGCCGCCCGGCGGCAGCTTGAAGGAGAGATCGTCGATCAAGAGATGATCGCCGAAGCCCTTCGACAAATGATCGAAGGCGATGACATTGTCGCCGAGGCGCTCGGCCACCGGAATGACGATCTGCGCCGTCGTCGGCGCCTTCTCATTCTGCTTGGCGACGAGATCCTCATAGCGCTGGATACGCGCCTTGGACTTGGCCTGGCGCGCCTTGGGCGAGGCGGCGATCCACTCGCTCTCCGCCTCGAGGGCGCGCTGGCGGGCCTTGTCCTCGCTGTTCTCCTGCGCGAGGCGCTTCTGCTTCTGCTTCAGCCAGCTGGTGTAATTGCCTTCGTAGGGAATGCCGCGGCCGCGATCGAGCTCGAGAATCCAGCCGGTCACATTGTCGAGGAAGTAGCGGTCATGGGTGACGATGAGGATCGCGCCCGGATAATTGCGCAAATGTCCCTCGAGCCAGTTCACCGTCTCGGCGTCGAGATGGTTGGTCGGCTCGTCGAGCAGCAGCATTTCCGGCTGCTCGAGCAGCAGGCGGCACAGCGCCACGCGGCGCCGCTCGCCGCCGGAAAGCTTGGTGACGTCGGCGTCGTCGGCCGCGCAGCCGAGCGCCTCCATGGCCTGATCCACCTGGCTGTCGAGATCCCAGAGGCCCTTGGCCTCGATCTCGTCCTGCAGGCGGGTCATCTCGTCGGCGGTCTCGTCGGAATAATTCACCGCGAGATCATTGTAGCGATCGAGAATGGCCTTCTTGTCGGCGACGCCGAGCATCACATTGCCGCGCACGTCGAGCTCTGGATCGAGCTGCGGCTCCTGCGGCAGATAGCCGACGCGCGCGCCTTCGGCGACGAAGCCCTCGCCGGTATACTCCTTGTCCATGCCGCCCATGATGCGCAGCAATGTCGATTTACCGGCGCCGTTGACGCCGAGAACGCCGATCTTCGCGTCCGGGTAGAAGGACAAATGGACATTGTCGAGGACCTTCTTGCCGCCCGGATAGGTCTTGGTTAGACCCTGCATATGATAGATGAACTGCCGCGCCATGGGTGATCGGTCCCGCTAGAGAAAAATGCTCGGCGCGATGTTTAGCGCCTTTTGGGCGGAAGTGAAAACCGGCTTTTTGCGTGAGGGCCGGCGTGGTCGCGGAAGGCCCGTACGTCGCCGGAAGTTGACAGCGGCGGGGCTTTTCCGCCAGAGGTTGCCCGTCTCCAACGAGAGCGGGCTCATGCGCGTCTTCGTGACCGGCACGGCCGGATTCATCGGCTTCCATCTCGCACAGCGCCTGCTCGAGCTCGGCCACAGGGTCGACGGCTTCGACGGGCTCACGCCTTATTACGATGTGACGCTGAAAGAGGCGCGCCACGCCCGGCTCTCAGGCTTCGAAGCGTTTCGCCCCCATATCGCCATGCTCGAGGATATGGAGGCGCTGACCCGCGCCGTCACGGCGGCGGAGCCGGAGGTCATCGTCCATCTCGCGGCGCAGGCGGGCGTTCGCTACAGCCTCGAGAACCCGCGCGCCTATGTGGACGCCAATCTCGTCGGCGGCTTCAATGTTCTCGAGCTGGCGCGGCTGCAGGGCGTTCGCCATCTGCTGATGGCCTCCACCAGCTCCGTCTATGGCGGCAATCAGGACGTGCCCTTTTTGGAGAGCGAGCGCGCCGATTTTCCGCTGACGCTCTATGCGGCGACGAAAAAGGCCAATGAGGCGATGGCGCATTCCTATGCGCATCTGTGGTCCATTCCGACGACCATGTTCCGCTTCTTCACCGTCTACGGCCCCTGGGGCCGGCCGGATATGGCGCTGTTCAAATTCGTCGACGCCATCGAGAAGGGCCGGCCGATCGACATCTACAATCACGGCAAGATGCAGCGCGATTTCACCTATGTCGGCGATCTCGTCGAGGCGATCCTGCGCCTCGTCGACCGCGCGCCGCAGATCGGCGCGGACGCATCCGTCTCGCCGGTCGCCCCGTTCCGCATCGTCAACATCGGGCGCGGCGAGCCCGTGGGCCTGCTCGATTTCATCGAGGCGATCGAGCGCAAATTGGGCAAGACGGCGGTCCGCAACTATCTCGAGATGCAGAAGGGCGACGCCCCCCGCACCTTCGCCGATTGCTCGCTGCTCGAGCGGCTGACCGGCTTTCGCCCGCAGACCTCGGTGGAGGAGGGCGTCTCGGCCTTCGTCGACTGGTATCGCGCCTATTATGACGCCGCCTGACGCCGGAGCCGTGAGCAATCCTTAACCATCTGTCTGAGACAAGACCGTAACCGCCGCGCGGGGGCGATTCGCGCCCTTTCGGCGCGGCCTTGGGCCTCGTTTCGGAGAGCGTTTCATGGCCTTGGCTTGCACTTCAGGTCTCGATACCGGCTTCGTCGAGCTCGGCTATGCGAAAGTGGCGGCGCTCGGCGTCGTGCAGGGCATCACCGAGCTTCTCCCCATTTCCTCCACGGCGCATATGCGGATCGTGCCGGCGCTGCTCGGCTGGAAGGACCCGGGCTCGGCCTTCTCGGCCGCCATGCAGCTCGCCGCTTTGGCCGCCGTGGTCAGCTATTTCTGGAAGGATATTCGCGGGATCGCCTTCGGCTCCGTCCATGCGGCGCTGCGGCGCGATTTCAGCGATTGGAACTTCCGCTTCCTCATATGGATCGTCCTCGCCACCATCCCCATCGGCCTCGCCGGCATCGCGCTGTCCGGCGTGCTGAACGCCTGCGGCTCGCCGCTGCGCTCGCTGCCGGTCATCGGCATCTCCTGCATCGTCATGGCGGCGCTGCTCGCCATCGCCGAGCTCTATTGCAACCACTCCCGCACGCTGGACCATGTGAGCCTGAAGGATGCCCTGGTCGTCGGCTTCGCCCAGGTGGGCGCGCTGGTGCCGGGCGTCTCGCGCTCCGGCTCCACCTTGACCGCGGCCCTGTTCCTAGACCTCAAGCGCGAGCAGGCGGCGCAATTCTCCTTCCTGCTCGGCCTGCCGGCCATCACCCTCGCCGGCCTCAAGGAGCTCTATGAGCTGCACAAGGCGCATCTCGACGGCCATGGCTGGTCGGTGCTGGCGGTCGGCCTCGTCGTCGCCTCCGTTTCGGCCTTCGCGGCCATATGGGGACTGATGCGTTTTCTGGAGCGTTTCTCCACCTGGCCCTTCGTCGTCTACCGGGCCTTCATCGGCGTGGTTCTGCTCGTGGGCGCCGCCACCGGCCTATTGTCTTGAGCCGCAAGGGAGGCGGCGCCGATTCGGTCATTTCGGCGCCGCGATCTTTTATTTTTGTTCGCTTTGTCGGCGCCCGGCTCTTGCCCAAACAGGCCCTCGGGACCTAACATCGGAGCCATGGTCGAGACCACCACCCTCATTCGCCATGCTGGACCCGGCGACGCCGAGGCGATCACGCATGTGCACGACGCCTCCTGGCGGGACGCCTATCGCGGCGTCATTCCGGGCGGGGAGCTCGAGCGCATGATCGCCCGCCGCGGGCCGCAATGGTGGGCGCGGGCGATCGTGCGGGGCAGCGGCATTCTGGTGCTGGAGTTCGACCAGGACGTCGTCGGCTACGTCACCTACGGCCGCAATCGCGTGCCCTCCATGCCTTACTCGGGCGAGATCTTCGAGATCTATCTGCTGCCCGAATATCAGGGCCTCGGCTTCGGCCGACGCCTGTTCAACGCCGCGCGGCAGGAGCTCGCCGCGCATGGCTATCTCTCCACCATCGTCTGGGCCTTGGCCGATAATGACAAGGCTCTCGCCTTTTATCGCCGGCTCGGCGGCCTCACCGTCCGCCGCGCGGAAGAGCGCTTCGGCGAAGACATGTTGGCGCGCGTCGCCTTCGGATTCGTCTCCGCGCCCGTCCGCTGACTTTTCCCACTGTCAGGAGCTGCTAGATGCGTCTCGACGCCATTGAAATCGGCGCGAATCCTCCATTCGAAGTCAATGTCGTGATCGAAGTGCCGCTCGGCGGCGAGCCGATCAAATATGAGCTCGACAAAGCCTCGGGAACGCTCGTCGTCGACCGATTCCTCTATACGTCGATGCGCTATCCCGGCAATTACGGCTTCATCCCGCACACTCTGTCGGAAGATGGCGACCCCTGCGACGTGCTGGTCGCCAATACGCGGCCGATCGCGCCCGGCGCGCTGATCGCCGTGCGCCCGATCGGCGTGCTCTACATGCGCGACGAGGCCGGCGGCGACGAGAAGATCATCGCCGTGCCCGCGCCCAAGCTGACCAAGCGCTACGACAAGGTGCAGAACTACACCGACCTGCCGGAGATCACGACTCGGCAGATCGAGCATTTCTTCGCCCATTACAAGGACCTGGAGCCCGGCAAATGGGTCGAGGCGGCCGGCTGGGGCGACGCGGAAGCGGCCCACAAGATCATCAATGAAGCGATCGCGCGGGCGAAAAAGGGCGAATAGAGAGTAGCGAATAGCGAGTAGCAAAAACTATTCGCTACTCGCTATTTCGCTATTCGCTCACCCCTTCGGCGCCGGCGGCGTGCGCGAGATTATCCCCTTGCGCATGGCGTCCGGCCGATCCTTCTTCGGCACCAGGCCGGTTTCCGACGCCGTGTAGCGGCGCGCCGCTTCGATGAGATCGTCCACATCGGCGACATTGTCGAAATCGCCCAGCACATAGGTCCACTTGCCGCGGGCGGCCATGGCCACCGTGCAGGGGCGCGAGCACACGCCGAGACATTCCACCGGCTCCGCCGCGACGATCGCGCGATCCTCCGCGGTGAGGCGCGCGCCGAGCGCCTCGAGCAGCGCATGGCCCGGACGCACCTCCGGATCATCCTTGGCTCGGCAGACAGTGCACACATAGACCGTCGTTTCCGGCTCGCTCACCTGACCTCCTTCGCCGCTCACTTCGGCGGCTCATATTTGCACTGCGCCCCGCCGCCGGCCTTTTGCGCCACCTCATCCGGATCGACCGTGCAGTCGAGAGCGGACGCCGCAGCATAAATCGTTCCGGCTGCGCCGTCGGGCGGCACGCCCACTTCCAGCAGCGTCGCGAATATCTCATGCGCGAGGCGGCCGGAGAGCTGGACCTTCTTCTGGCCGAACGTCAGCTCGCATGCATGCTGCGTAATGTCCACATTGCTCGCGCGGCAGCTGATCGAATCGACGACCACTTCTATCGTCTTGCCCTTGGGAAAAGCGACCTTCGCATGTCCGTCGGCGAGCTTGCCGAGCGCCGCCTTCTCGGCGGGCTTCACCGCCGGCGAATGCTTGCCGGCGAGGGCGGCGAGCGACAAGGCGCCGGCGCCGTCCGTCGTGGAGGCGGCGAGGGCGGCGCCATCGGCCGCGAGAATGAAAAGAGCGGTCGCGAAAATCCGTTTCATGCGCAATTCCTTCCGAGCTTCGCGCCCTGCGCGCGAGGGGCGGAGAATTGCGGCATGCGGGGCCGAAATCATGGCGCGAAGGCGGCGAAGCTCAGGCGAGCGCGCCACGGCTCTCGATCAGATCGCGCCGCTCGGAGGGCAGAGTGGGCTCGCGCTCGCCGCCGCAACATTCGATCGACAGACGCGCGACATTCTCAATGGTGACGTCGCGCGTCTCCGTGCGCACGCCGATCTCGCGCAGCTTGGCGAAAGCGCGCGACAATGTCTCCTGCTTGACGCCGAGCCGCGCGGCGATGAGCCGCTTGTCATAAGGCAAGCGCAGGCTGCAGCTTTCGACATTCGGCGGACACAGCGTTAGCAGGAAGCGTGCGAGCCGCTGCTCGGCGGTCTGGCCTTTGAGCGATTCGATCTCGCCGATCAGCCCGCCCAATTTGCGCGCGGTCTCCTCGATCACCGCCGATGCGAGCGAAGGGGATTCACGCAGCATGAAACGAAATCGCGGCGCGGAGAGCTTTATGAGCTGCGCCGGTCCAACTGCTTCCGCGCCGACGCGATAGCTCTCGCCGTCCGGGCTCAGCGCCTCGAAGAGAGTCTCGCCGATATTGCAGATATTGATGAGAGTCTCGTCGCCGCAGGAGGCGGTGCGCATCAGCTTCACGAATCCGTCGAGCACAATCGCCACGTGAAGCGCGTGATCGCCTTGACGAAAAATCGTCTGACCATCTTCGAATTGTTCTAATTTCGCATCGCGGGTGAGCCGCTGCATCGACTGCGCATCGACAGTCGCAAACATCGGCACGCCTCTAAGAGACGGCGGCTCCAGCATTAGCGCGCTCCCGCGGTCGCCGACTTTTCCGCGCAAATCGGCGCGTTCATCGGTCATTGTACGCAATCTATCGCGAAGCTTCCCCCTGGGAAAGCGCTCGCTCTTGGACAGGAAGTCGCATGAAGCGCGCGCTCCGCCTCCGCGAGCGCTCGTAAAAAGCAGCGATCCGCCTTTGATTTCTGGACTTTTCGTGATTTGCGCGGCGCTGCATGAAAAAGAGAGAGCGCGGAGTCTCGGCATTATTGCGCAGACGCCGAGCCCCGCGAGATTCAATCGCCTAAGTATTTTTTGCAGCGATGAGCGATATTTTTTTCGGCGGATCGCGCTCGAGCAGGAAGATCGCCTGCGCGCCGAAGAGATTCCACACCCACCAAGGCGCGTTCACGCGGATGGGCGCGCCGGCGTGATCCAGCGCCGCGCCGCGTTCGATATGCGCCCCCAGCGCTTCGACGAGATCGACGAAATCCCTGATCGTGCAGAGATGTATGTTGGGCGTGTCGTACCAGGCGTGCGCCAGCGTCGTGGTCTGCGGCATGCGGCCTTTCGCCAGCAGCGACAGCCGCACTTTCCAATGTCCGAAATTGGGGAAGGACACGATCGCGCGCCGGCCGATTCGCAGCATGTCGACCAGCACCTGACGCGGATGATGCGTCGCCTGCAGCGTCTGCGACAGAATCACATAATCGAATCCGTCGGTCGGATAGTCGCGCAGATCGGTGTCGGCGTCGCCTTGAATCACCGACAAGCCTTTGGCCACGCAATCATTGACGCCGCGCTGCGACAATTCCACGCCGCGTCCGTCCACCTGCTTGGTCTCGGCCAGCAATTTCAGCAGCGCGCCATCGCCGCAGCCGACGTCGAGCACGCGGCTGCCCGGCGCGACCATCGCCGCGACGGCGGCGAGATCGAGACGAACGGGGCGTTCCTGCGCGCTCTGAGGAAAGATGGGAGCGTTCATCGGCTAAGCCTCCTCGGCGCGCGGCAGGCCGCGCGCCGCAGCGGCCGCCTCCAGAAATCCGCGCGTCGTCGCGATGAAATCCGGCTCATAGACGAGAAATGCGTCATGGCCTTTGTCGCTGTCGATCTCGACGAAGGAGACCGAGGCGCCGCCGGCGTTGAGCGCATGCACGATGGCGCGCGAAGCGGAGGTCGGATAGAGCCAGTCGGTGTTGAAGGAGACGACGCAAAAGCGCGTCGTCGTGCCCTTGAACGCCTGCGCCAGCGAGCCGCCGTAATCGGCCGCGAGATCGAAATAATCGCAGGCGCGCGTGACATAGAGATAGGAGTTGGCGTCGAAGCGATCGACGAAGGCCATGCCCTGGTGACGCAGATAATTCTCGATCTGAAAATCCGCGTCGAAGGAGAAGGTCGGCGCCGCGCGATCCTGCAGCTTGCGGCCGAACTTGCGTTGCAGAGCCGGCTCCGAGAGATAGGTGATATGCGCGGCCATGCGCGCGACGGCGAGGCCCTTCTCCGGCCGCACGCCCTGCTCCAGATAACGCCCGCCGCGCCAATCGGGATCGGCCATCACCGCCTGCCGGCCGACCTCGTGAAACGCGATATTCTGCGACGAATGCTTGGGCGCGGTGGCGATCGGCATGGCGGAGAAGACGCGCTCGGGATAGCTCGCCGCCCATTGCAGAACCTGCATGCCGCCCATGGAGCCGCCGGCGACGCAGAAGAGCTGGTCTATCCCGAGGTGATCGATCAGCATCGCCTGCGCGCGCACCATGTCGCGAATGGTGACGACCGGAAAATCGAGGCCATAGGCGTGGCCCGTCGTGGGATTGATCGAGGACGGACCCGATGTGCCGAGGCAGCCGCCGACGACATTGGAGCTGACGATGAAATAGCGCTCCGTGTCGAAGGGCTTGCCGGGGCCGACCATCACATCCCACCAGCCGGGCTTGCCGGTCAGCGGATGCACATTGGCGGCGTGCTGGTCGCCGGTCAGCGCATGGCACAGCAGAATGGCGTTGGAACGCTGGGCGTTCAGCTCGCCATAGGTCTGATAAGCGATCGTCAAAGGCGCGACGCAGCCGCCCCCATCGGTGAGGAGCGGCCGGTCCAGCGGGAACTCGACGATGCGCCCATTGAGCGGGTCCGAAGAGGACAACGTCTCTATGGCTGGAAGCGCATTGGCCAAATTCTTCTCTCCTGTTCGATATGCCGAACAATTTGTTCGGCAACATCGGCGGCCGGGAGGAGAGTGTCAAGGCCTTGGGCGTCTCCGGCAATCGTCTTAGGCCCGCCTCTGCAGCCTCTCACCGCGCCGCGGGCTTGGGCGGGCCGGCGAAGGCCTGGGGCGGCAGGCCGGGGTCGAAATGAACCGCCGCCGCCCGTGTCTCCACCGGCTTTGTTTCCATCGGCTTGGCCGGCTCGCTGTAGCGGCGAACCTCGGTCGTCGTCTCCTCATGGCGATGGAGAGGCCGCGCCTTGGCTTTATGGACCGGCGGCCGCTTCGCCGGACCAGCGATGCTCGCCACCGTCGCCGGCGCTGCGGGACGCTCCCCAGCGGCGGGCAGAGGCGTGGGCGTATCGACGCCGCTGCGGGCGGCGTCGACGACGCGCTCCACATTGGCGGCCTCGGTGGCGCGCAGCCGCGCGAACCATTCGGCGAATTGCTGCTCGCTGACGCCCTTGCGGCAGAGGCGCATGCGGATCGAGGCGGGAATCTCGTCGCCCCGGACGATGGTCGTAGCGGCGGCGTCCGGGCGGGCCACGGCGCGCAAATCATCGACCCATTGCCAGGCGAAGGCGCAGCGCGTCCCTTCCGGTCCCGGCCCCACGGCGAGGCCGAAGGGTCCGAGCTCATTATGCAGCGGCTTGGCGACGATACGCATGCGCGTCGTCGGAAAGCGCAGCGCCAGCTCCTGGCGCACGCCGACCTCGGTCGGCCTGCCCATTGGGATCTCGCCCTCATGGCCGCTCCCGGCGGCCGCCGCGCGAATGTCGATGGTCAGCTCGTTCCAGCCCTTGCCCATGAGGGCGCGGTCGAGCGCGACGCTCTGACGCCAGCCATTGGCGTAGCGGCGCTCCTCGAGGCCGCCGCGCACGCGCGCCTCGGCCGGCAGCGCCAGAATGGAGGCCGCGCCGCTGCGCGCCTCGACGCCCTGCGCCGGCGGCGGTCCGGCGGTGGCGCCGGTCGGCGTCGTATCGACGGCGAGAATGCCGCGCGTCGGGGAGCAGGCGGAAAGGCCGAGCGCGAGCAGCAGCAGCGGGGGCGAATGTCTCGAGAAATGGCTCATGACGAAATCTCCGAAAAACGAATTCAGCGGGTCTGGCTCTGCTTGGACGAGGGCAATGAAAGCACCGCGGCGAGATCGGGCGGCGGCGGCGCGGCGCCATAGCGATTGCGCGGCGCCATGGCGGTGGCGACATGCTCGGCGGCGCTGGCCGTGAGCTGTGTGGCGGCGTCGGCCTTCTGCTGGCCGATCCAGGCCGGATCGGCCTCCTGATTGGCCCATTGCGTGCCGGTCGGCGCGACCTGCTCGGAGGCCGGCGGCCAGCTCGCGAGATCGACGGCGTTCCAGCCGGGCGAGAGGATGAAGCCGTAGCGCTCCGAGGGCATGGGTCCGACGCCGGGCACGCGCCGCGCCACCAGCGGCGCCTTGCCGCCGAGCGGCTCCGTCCGCAGCCCGACCGGAACGGCGGCGGCTACGACCGGCGCCGGCTGGGCGGAGGCGGAGCGCGCGGCGACCAGCGGCAGCGGCGCGAAGCGCAGCGGATTTTCCGCCGTCACCGCTAGCGGGAATCTGCCGCGCACGGCTTTCAGCACGCGCTCGCGCTGCTGCTCCTGCGCCGCCACCTTGGCGGCGTCCGGCGTGGTCGCCTCCTTCTTCTCGGCCTCGACGCGCAGGCGGTCGCGCTCGGCGGCGAGCGCCGGCCCGGCCGGCCCTGGCACCACATAGCCGGCCATTTTCACCGCCGGCCCATGCGCCTTGGCGGCGACGCGCGAGTCGCAGGGGAAGGGCGGATGATAATAATCATCCGGGAACAGCAGCTCGACCAGCTTGGGGAACAGCCCGTCATAGCGGTTGATGAGCTCCAGCGCCTCCTTGTCCTTGCGCAGGCGCTTCAGCGTCAGCACATAGCCATAGAGCGTCGCCTCCTTCGGAAACCAGGCGACCGCGCGCTCGAACCAGAAGCGCGCCACATCGAACTGGCAGGAATTATAGGCGTACCAGCCGAGACCCTGCGCGCCCTCGCCGGAGGCCGATTCGATCGTCACCGCCGCATAGCGGGCGAGGCGCGCCGGCTCCAGATATGGCGGAGTCTCCTGCGTGAGATCGCGCTCCAGCAAATCGAGAAAGAGAATGCCATTGTTCACCAGCGGAACGCGCCAGGCGTAGGAGACCTCCTCCGCCTCGCGGCGCAGATCGAGCGCGCGCAGCGTATGGGCGAGCCCATGCGCGATCATGGCGTCCCCGCCATTCTCGATCGCCGCCTTGAAGGATTCGAGCGCATTACGAAAATCGCGACGCTTGTATCGCAGCCAGGCGACGAGGCCGAGCTGCTGCGGCTCGCGCGTGAATTTGGCGAAATTCTCGAAGCGCTGCAGCTCGTCGGCGGAAATCTCGTCCTTACGCTCGTCGCGCAGCACGGCGACGATGCGCGCGCGGGTGATGTCGATGGCCACAGCGGCGAATTCGTCTTCCGGCCCTTTCGAGCTCTTGCGCGCCTCGACCAGCAGCGTCTCGACATCGTTCATTCGCAGCGTGGCCATCGCCTTCTGCATGGTGGCGAGACGAATATGCTTGTCCTCATTGGAGACGAAGATCGCCTTATAGACCTCGACCGCCTCATTGATCTGCCCGGTGCGCGCAAAAGCTTCCGCGATCGTCCATTGCGCCTCCGCATCGGCGTTGGCGATGAAGAAGCGGCCGTCGCGCGCGAAGGAGGCAATGTCGAGCCAGCGCCCCTCGCGCCAGAATGCGAAGATCTGATTGCGCTGCTCCTTCTGCTTTAGCTTTTGAATGAGATCGTCGGATGGACGCCAGCCGGGCATGTCCTTGCGGCGCGCGGCGATGTTCTCGCGCAATTCGTCGAGCCTGTCGCTCGAGAACAGCTCCCACAATCCCGCCTCGTCGACATCGCCGCGACGCGGTCCGTAGAGATCGGCCGGCGGCTCGAAATTGGGATAGAGCCGCCGCAGCCGCGAGAATTCGGCGCGAACGCGCGCACGCTGATCCAGCGAGGCGTAATAGCGCAACGCGAGATCGTCGGGCTTTTCGGAGGTCGCGGCGGCGGGCGCCGGCGCGACGAGAATGGATTGGGGGGCGGCGCCTTGGGCGTGCGCGCGCGGAGCCGCCGCAAAGGAAACGGCGCAGGCCGCGAGGAGAAGGGCTCTCATTTGGCGAGACACGACGAATACCTCATTTGCGCGGCGAGCAGCGCCAGCAGATGCAGAGTGGCGGGGTAATAATCTTCATTGGCTTTGGGCGCGGCGAAATCGGCGGGCAGCTTGGCGCCGTCGACGACGCAGGCGACGAGCGCGGCGATCGACGCTATGCCATTGCCGCCGAACTGGCCGACCTCCTTGCCGGAAGCGACATCGACGATCGGCGGCGCCTCCTTGGCGCGCTGCGCCCAGGCGAGGAAGGGCGCGTAATGCGCGCGCTCGCCGACGCCGGCCCAGGCGAGATAGAGCGGAATGCGCACGGCGTTATAGGCGAACTCCGGCGCGAAACCTTCGGCCGGCCGCGCACGCCAGCCCTCGAGCGCGATCCAATCGGCGGGCAGAGTCTGCGGCGTCGGCCGCGACGCTTCCAGTAAATCGAGACCCGTCTGGGTGAGGCCCGCCCAATCGACTTCCGGCGCGACGCTGTCGAGCCGCGCCAAGGCCGGGAAGACATAATAGGACAGATTGATCACCGGCCCGTCGGAACGATCCGAGGCGTTGAAGCCGGCGACCGCCGGCAGCAGCAGCGCGCCCATCTTGGTCTTGAACAGCACCACCTTGCGCGACAGCTCGACGGCGATGCGCCGCGACGCCATGCGCAGCGGCAGATCGTCCCAATATTCGGCCGCCTCCGCCAGCGCCCAGGCGATGAGGAGATCGCCGTCCGAGGCGTTGTTCATGTCGCCGACGGCGGGACGACGCTGCGGATCGAAGCGCCAGGCGACCAGCTCATCATTGCGCACCATGAGATTGGCGCGCGTCCAGCCCCACAGGCGATCGAATGTGGCGCGGTCATTGGCGGCCACCGCGAGCAGCATGGCGTAGCCCTGCCCCTCGCTGTGGCTCACCTGGTCATTGGCCGTGTCGATGACGCGGCCCTGCTCGGCGATGAAGCGCTTCTTATAGGCGGTCCAAGCCTCCGGCGCGCGCAACGCGCCGCCGAGCTTGATCTTATGCGCGTCGAGCGACAGCGGCGCGCCGATGACCGCGGCGATTTCCGCTATCGGCTCGGCGCGCGGCGCGGCCGGCGCGAGCGCGATGGCGAGGCCGAGGGCCGCGAGAACGGGCGCGGCGAGAGACGCAATTCTCATCTCGAGCTCCTTCCGATATTGCGCGTCAGCCACAGGGTGGAAGCGGCGAAGAGCGCGGCGATGAGAATGGAGAGGCCGACATAGACGCCGGGATGCAGCGACATCCAGCCGGCGGCGATGAGCCTCAGATTGCCAAAGGAGAGCGGCCGCGTGACGATGAAGCGCGCGCTCTCGGCCGGCGTCGCCACCATTTTGGCGTCCTTCATGTCCAGCATGGCGAGCTGGCCCTGCACGCGTCGCGACACGCGCGGATCGACGAGACAGGCGGAGGCCTCCGCCAAAGTCGCCGCATTGGGCGCGGTGACGACGGTCCAGACATCCTTGGCCGTGTCGCCGAGGATGGATTGGCTCATCGCCAGCGAGGCCTGCTGCGTGGCGACATGATCGGCCGCCTCCGCCTCGAAGCCCGCGCGCAGCCATTGCGCCGCGTCGGCGACGCGCGCCGCGCTCCACACGCCGGCGACGCGCAGACGCTCGACGACGCCATAGCCCCAGCGGCCCTCGCGGCGCAGATCGTCGCGCCAGGCCTCCAGCAGATCCTGCTCGCCCTCGCCGCGCTCCATGCTTTTGCGCACCGAGCCGACAGGCGCGAAATCGGCGCGCTCCGGCTCGCCGCCCGGCGCCGGCGCAGCAGTCGCGCCGCCCGCCTGCGCGGTGATCGTCTTGTCGAGCATGTTGCGCGGCGCATAGCAGGCCATGGGAAAATTGCGCTGCAGGACGAAACGATTGCGCGCGGCGATCTCGAGCGGCGAGAGCCGCTTCTCCGACGCCTTGCGATGATCGGCGGTCAGATGCGGCCCCCAGGCCTCGCGCAGAGTGTCGGCCGGCATGTCGAGACGTTGCAGCAGCGCAGCGTCGAAGGAATCGAGCGGCGCCACGGCGAGCGTCGGTCCCTGCCCTTCGCCGGGCGGCGCATCGACGATCTCGAAATCGATCGGGCGTCCGGCGGCGACGGCGAAATGCGCGACGATCGTCGCCGCCGCGCCCACCGCATCCGTATCGAGCGAGGGCATGTAGAGCTTGGGCCGCCCCTTGGCGCCGGCATAGGGAAAGCCGCCGGTCGCCGTCACCGCGAGATCGGGCATGCGCGCGATGCGCGCGATCGGCGGCAGCTCGATCTCCGTCTCGTCGAGGAAGAGAAAGCGCTTGGCCGCGCGCATCGCCGCCAGCGGATCGCAATCGGCGTCCTGGCGCGTCGGCACATGCGCCTCGATCTCGATGCGATTGAGGCCGGGCTTGAGAAAGCCGAGCGGCAGCGGCAGCGGATTGTCGCGGAAGACATCGCCCGCGGCCTTCAGAAGATTGAGGCTCACCGCCGTGCGCTCGTCGACCTTGACGACGATCTGCGCATTGGAGTCGAGCCCGGCCGCATAGCCGCCGGCCAGACGCAGCAGCGCATTGCCGTAATCGGCCGCGTAGAAATCCGGCGGCATGACGATGTTGAAGGCGGCGCGATAGAGATGGCCGGTGAACTCCTCGCTGGCGACGCCGAGATCGCGCAGCTTCACCTTGCGTCCGCCGTCGAGCCGATAGCCGGGAAAAGCGGCCGATGCGCGCAAGCCTTGCGGCGAGCCCTTGGGCGCGGGCGAGACAGAGAGCCGGCGGATCGCCTCATCCACTTGCGCCGATGTCGCGCCGGTCACGACGATGCTGACGCGGCGCCCGGGCGCGGCCGGCAGCACGAAGGCGCGCGGCTCGTCTATGGGGCCGACGCGAGAGAGATCGACGCGGCCGACCAGCTCCGACGCGGGACCGACGAAGAGATTGACGCCGTAACGTCCGCTCGCCGCAGGGCCTGCGTCGACCACCGGCTGCTCGAAACGCCCGGCGAGCGAGATGGCCTGCGCCGCGCGCAGCATGCGCTCGATCTCGAAAGATTTGGCGTTGACGCCGAGCACGGCGCGGATCGGCAGCGCGCCTTGCTCATCCGGCGGCAGCGCGCCGAGATCGGAAATGCTGGTGACGCCGGCGTCATCCTCCGGCAGCACCAGGCCGGTCTCGGTCGGATCGATCTGCGTCCACAATTCGTACGTGGCCTCGAGCGAGCAATCGACGCGATGACGCTGGCTCGTCGCGATGCGCACGGAGTTGAAGCCCGGCCGCATCACGCCCGGCGGAATGTCGAAGACGATGGTCTCCACCTCCTGCACCGCGCGAATCTGCGTGTCGCCGATCGTCTGATCATTGATGGTCAGAGTCAGCGCGGAGGCCTCCGGCATCACCGACACGGCGGCGAGATAGCCGATGCGAAATTGCAGACGGCGCGCGGCCTGCGCCTCGGTGACATAGATCGGCCATTCCGAGGAACCGATCTCGCCGGCGAGACGATAGCCCTGAATATTATTGGTGAGATGCCGCAGCATGGCGCCGGCGAAGGCGGGCCGCGACGCGACGGGCGCGACGGCCGCAGGCTGCGGCGCTGGCGACGTCAACGGCGCCGCCCGCGTCGATGCGACGGGCGGCTCCACCGCGGCGATGCGAGACGGCTCGCGCGCGGCGAAACGCGCGGGGATGATCGGCTGGAGGCCGGAAATCGCCGGCCTCGGCCTGTCGATTTTCAGATGAAACAGCTGCTCTTGCGGCGCTGTCGTGAAGATCGCCTGGGCGCCCACCGCGATCGGCGTCAGCGCCGTCGTGGTCGCGAGCAGAAGGGCGAGGACTCGGAACTGCATCTTGGCACTCATTTTTGCGAGAATGTTTTTGATGGAATGGATCAGGCGTTTTCATTCTTCGAAGACGGCGCGCGCTCCGCCGCGCGCGGCGCTTTGGCTTCCGCCGGCGGACGCAGGCGCGGCTGGCGCCGGCCGAGAAGATTGGAGAGATCGGCGAAGGCCGGCGGCTCGCGCAGCGCGGTCTCGCTGGCGCGGGGGCGCAGATAAGCGAAGGCGCGCAGCGGCTCGATAACGCCCCACCAGAGAAACTGCACCGTGCCGGCGATAATGCCCTTGTGCTTGCGGCGCGCGGCCTGGAAGCGCTCGAGCGCGGTCGCGTCGCCATACATCAGATCGGCGAGCGCGAGATGATCCTGCGGCTGCGAGAGCGTGAAGGCGATGTGGCGGCGTCCATCCGGCGCGACGCCGACAATGCGCGCAGAAAGGCTGGGACGGCGCGCAGCGTCGGCGATGGAGTCGATATAGAGACGCCCTTCCGTCTCCTTCGCCGCGGCGAGCGCTTTGGCGTCGGCGTCGGTGGCGGCGCGCAGGCGGCAGCCGCTGGCGGAGACCTCCTCTATGGCGACGCGAACATGCTCCTCGCCGAGCGCGAGCGCGCCGCGCCGCTCCACCGGAAGACGCGGATGCGTGTCGCGGCGACGGCGTTCCGCGACCGCGCCGAGCGCGACGCCGGCGGTGACGAGATTGAACATGTTCCACAGGCCGACGAAGAACATCAGTTGACGCACGCCGGGCTCGGCCACGCAGCGATAGACGGCGACGCCGGCGCCGAGCGCGAGCAATCCATAGATGGCGAAGAAGGGCCAGGCGAGCGCGCTGAGACGATCCTGCGTCTGCGGAAGGCCTTTGGTCGTCACATTGAAGGCGGGGCTGCGCGGCCGCAGAAAGACCGAGACGATCGCTTTGGTCAGGAACACGCCCTGGCAATATTCATACAGCTCCGACACCCAGGGCCAGCGCACCTTGCCGAAGAGATAATTCTGCAGCATGGCGTTCACGACGACATAGGTCGCGGTATAGGCGATGGCCTCTTCTATGTTGGAGACGAAGATCTTCACATCGAAGAGAATGAAGGCGAGCGGCGCCAGCATGAAGACGAGGCGCGGGAAGGGAAAGAACCAGAAGCTCATGCTCGACAGATAGCCGAGCCGCTGCAGCGGCTCGAGGCCGCGCTTCAGCAGCGGATTGCGCAGCAGGAAGATTTGCAGCATGCCCTGGCACCAGCGCACGCGCTGGCCGATGAAGGCGGCGAAAGTCTCGGGCTGCAATCCGGCGACGAGCGGCTTGTCGACATAGACGCTGGTCCAGCCGCGCGCATGCAGCTCCAGCGCGGTCTCGCAATCTTCCGTGACGGAGACGCCGGAGAAGCCGCCGGCCTCGTCCAGCGCGGCGCGACGCAGCAGAGCCGCCGAGCCGCAGAAGAAGGCCGCGTTCCATTTGTCCAATCCGCGCTGCGTGACGCCATAGAACATCTCGTTCTCGGACGGCATGCGGCGGAAGGTGCGCAGATTCTGCTCGATCGGATCGGGATTGAGGAAGACATGCGGCGTTTGCACCAGGAAGAGGCGATCATCCTCGAAGAAATAGCCGATCGTCTCGCGCAGGAAGGAGCGGAATGGCGCGTGATCGGCGTCCAGCACGACGACGATGTCGCCACTGACATGCTCGAGCGCCGCGTTGAGATTGCCGGCCTTGGCGTGCTCATTGCGTTCTCGCGTCAGATAATAGCAGCCGAGCGCGGCGCAGAGCTCTCGCAGAGCGGCGCGGCGGGCGCGGGCGCGCTCGGCGATCACGGGATCTGGATGCGCGCATTTTTGATCCGTGCCGCCGTCGTCGAGCAGAAAGATGTTCAACCGATCAGCGGGATAATCCATGGATTTCGCCGCGGCGAGAGTCGTCGCGAGAATGGAGGCGTTCTCGTCGTAGCTCGGCACCAGCACATCGATGGTCGGCAGAGCCTCGTCCTCTATCTGCGGCGCCGGCTCGCGCTTCAGCGGCTCGGCGTTGACGACGAGGGTGAGGAGCAGCATCGCCACGCAATAGAGCTCGGCGGCGAGCAATATGGAGCCGCAGGTGAGTCCGACCGGATCGGACAGCGGCGGCAGAGTGGAGGTGATGCGCCAATAGACATAGCGCAGCACCACGAAGAGCGCGAGCGCGATGAATAGCTGGCGCGCTTCCGCGCCGCGCGAGAACTTCCACAAAAGGGCGAGGAGGAAGATGACCGAAAGGCTCGTCGCCAGCTGCGCCTGCACGCTCACCGGCTGTGTGGCGAGAGCGACGGCGACGCCGCCGAGAAGGAGAAAGGAGAGAAAACGCAAGAGAGACATGGCGACGCCCATGAGCAAAGACGAACAATGAAACGGTGGCGGCCGAAAAATCTGCGGCCGTCGATCTAGAAAGCGATATGCGTGTCGAGAATTCCATAGGCGCCGCTGCCGCGCACGCGATCGCGCAGATAGCCGCTGGAGAGGCCGATCTGCAGCGCGCCGAATTTCAGTCCGGTGAGATGCGCGCCGGCGCGCCATTGCGCGAAATAATCATCGCCGAGCGCCAGCGCCTCCGGGCCGACATAGACATAATCGGCGAGCTCCACGCCGAACTTCAGCCGCGTGTAATAGGAATTATGCACGGTCGAATAATAGGCGATGAGCGCGACCATGGTGGAGTCGGTCGGCCGCGCGAAAGCCTCGACGCCGACCTTGGCGCCGGCGGAGACGCCGCGCACCTGATTGCCCGGATCGAAGGGCGACAGGCTGTGATTCATCACATCCGGGCCGACATAGACAGCGACGCCGCCCTGATTGGTGACGACCTCATAGCCGACCATGAAGGAGCCGTCCTCCAGCGTTCCATGCACGCGGCCATAGCCGGTATTGCTCGGAATGAAAGCGGCGCCGACGGGGATGTAGACGGGAAGATCGCTGGCGTCATAGGCGTATTTGCCGATGACAGTGGAAACGCGAATGCGCGGTCCGCTCTCCACCAGCGAGCCGAAGGGCGCGATCTTGCCGATCGCGGCGCCGGCGATAGAGCTGCGCGACGTTCCATCGACGGAAAGATCGATGGAGACGGTCGGCTGAGGCGTGGCCGGAGGCGGCGCCGCCGACGCCTCCGGCGTGGGGGCGCCCGTATACCAATCGGCGGCGCGCGCCGTCGACCAAATCGCCGCGAAGAACACCAGCGGCAAAGCTGTTCTCGAGAGCATCATGACTCTTCATTCCCAGGCCCGATCGGGTGACGCGCGCGGGAATGTCCGCGAACATTCGCGTCTCTCGATCAAGAGCGCCTGACATGGCGCCTTCCTTAAGAATGGAGGTTAATGGGACAATGTTTATTGAATGCTTTCGCGCTTCGCAAAGAAGCCGTTATGCCTAATGCGCGGTACTGCTCAGCTCACGCGCATTTGTCAGAGCGCCTCTATCGTAGCTGTGAGATGCGCGAGATCCTCGCTGCGCGAAAGACGATGATCGCCTTCCATCACCAAGGTCAGCACGACAGGATCGCAGGCGAGACATTCCATCAACCGCAACGCATGACGATAGGGCACATCCTCGTCACGCATTCCCTGCATTATATGCACGGGCGCATTCACGCGAATGACGTCCTCGAGCATGAGATGCGCGCGTCCTTCCTCGATGAGCCGACGCGTGATCGGCGTTGGCTCCGGCGAATAGGGCGAGGGACGCATCCATGCGCCGTCTTCGAGAATCGCGCGGCGAATATCGTCGTCGGCGTTCTTCCAGATGAGCTCTTCAGTGAAATCGACGGCGGGCGCGATCAGCACGAGAGCGTGCGGACGACGGCCTTGTTCGGCGAGACGACGCGCCATCAGCAGAGCGAGCCAGCCGCCCATGGAGCTGCCGACGAGAATTTGCGGGCCGCGCGTCGAAGCCTCGAGGACGGCGAGACTCTGCGCCAGCCAATCGCCGATCGTTCCATCCTCGAAACATCCGCTCGATTCGCCATGGCCGGAATAATCGAAGCGCAGGAAGGCGCGCCCCTCGCGCTCCGCCCAGGCGTCGAGATGCGTGGCCTTGGAGCCCTGCATGTCGGATTTGAAGCCGCCCAGCAGCATCACGCCCGGGCGCTCCGCCCCGGCCCCGCGAGCGGCGCGAGAACGCCGGGCGATGCGCCAGGGCTCCCGCCCCGCGAGGGAAAGATCGACGAAGCTCAGCCCCTCCTCGACGCCGTCCACAGCCATCGTCTCCCCGCCGCGCGGGCGCGCCGGCCCGCAAATTAAAGGAATTTCATCGCTTGCTCAGTAACATGGTCCGATCCTGGGACCAAAGGGGCCATATTGCCGGCCCATTTCTGGGGCGAAGAGAGCCCCCGCCTCTCGACCAAGACGACGATCTCGTTTACTGGGCAGCTAGGCTCCATGCTAGAGAATTTCCACGCCTTCCCCTCGACCAGCCGTCCCCTCGCCGGTCGCGCCATTTTGCAGATCGTGCCGGCCCTCCAATCGGGCGGCGCCGAACGCACGACGATCGATATCGCCGAGGCGCTGCATATGGCCGGCGCACGGTCGCTCGTCGCCTCGGAGGGCGGCCGCATGGTCAGCGAGCTGCAGGCCAAGGGCGGAGTGTGGCTCCCCTTTCCGGCCGCGACGAAAAATCCGCTCGCCATGGCGCTCAACTCCTACCGCCTCGCCCGCATTCTGCGCGAGGAGGGCGTCGATATCGTGCATGCGCGCTCGCGGGCCTGCGCCTGGGTCGCGCATCACGCCGCGCGGCGGGCGGGCGCGCGCTTCGTCACCACCTATCACAGCATCTATGGCGGCGCCTCGGTCATCAAGCAGCGCTATAATTCCATCATGGCGGCGGGCGATCTCGTCATCGCCAACTCGCGCTTCACCGCCTGTCACATCGCCGAGCTGTTTCCGCAGGCGACGCAGCGCATCGTCGTCATCGCGCGCGGGCTCGATCTGCGCGCCTTCTCGCCCTCCGCCGTCGAACCCGCCCGCGTCGAGCGCGTGCGCTCCTCCTGGGGCGTGGCGCGGCACGAGCGCGTGGTGCTGCTGCCGGCGCGACTTTCGGCGCGCAAGGGCCATGCGACGCTGATCGAGGCGGCGAAGCTGCTCGTCGCCGAGGGTTTTTCGGATGTGCATTTCATTCTGGCGGGAGACGCGCCGAGCGCCGGCTTCCGCGCCGAGCTGGAGGCGCATATCGCGCGCGCCGGCCTCGTTGGAATCGTGCGCGCGACCGGCCATTGCGCCGATATGCCGGCCGCCTATCTCGCCGCCGCCGTCGCCGTCGCGCCCTCGACGACGCCGGAGGCCTTCGGCCGCGTCGCCATAGAAGCGCAGGCGATGGGCGCGCCGATCGTCGTCTCGGATATCGGCGCGGCGGTCGAAACCGTGCTCGCCCCGCCGCAAGTGGACGCGGCCGCTTCCACCGGCTGGCGCGCGCCTCCGGGCGACGCCGCCGCGCTGGCGCGTGCGATTCGCGAGGCGCTGGAGCTGCGCCCCTCGGCCCGCGAGGCGCTGACGGCGCGCGCGCGGCTCCATGCGCAGACGCATTTTTCCGTGGAGCGCATGTGCGCCGCGACGCTGGACGCCTATGAGCGGCTGCTGGCGCCGCAATCGGCGGGCGCATGACGCGCTCGCGGAAGAAATGGTTCGACCTCACCCCTGCGAAGCGGATATTCTCCTTGCATAAAAGCTATCTAGCGATCGATCGCAACGCGACAAAGGAGTTGGCGGATGGCATATGATCTCATCGTCATCGGCACGGGGCCGGGCGGTTATGTCTGCGCGATTCGCGCGGCGCAGCTCGGCCTCAAGACCGCCGTCGTCGAGAAGCGCGCGACCCATGGCGGCACTTGCGGCAATGTCGGCTGCATCCCCTCCAAGGCGCTGCTGCACGCCTCTCACATGTTCGAGGAGGCGGGCCACGGCCTTTCCGATCTCGGCGTGATCGTCGAGCCGCCGCGGCTCGATCTCGCGAAAATGATGAAGCACAAGGCCGACACGGTCGCCGCCAATGTCGGCGGCGTCGCCTTTCTGTTCAAGAAGAACAAGATCGACTCCTACCATGGCGCCGGCCGCATTCTCGGCGCCGGCCGCGTCGAGGTGACGGGCGAGAATGGCGCGACGCAGATTCTCGAATCGCAATATATCGTCATAGCGACGGGCTCCGCCGTGGCGCCGCTGCGCGATGTCGACGGCAAGGAGATCGCCTTCGACGAGAAGACGATCCTCTCCTCCACCGGGGCGCTGGAGCTCGAATCGGTTCCGAGGCATCTCGTCGTCGTCGGCGCGGGCGTCATCGGTCTCGAGCTCGGCTCGGTCTGGCGACGGCTCGGCGCGCAGGTGACGGTGATCGAATATCTCGACCGCATTTTGCCGGGCGCCGACGCCGAGGTCGCGACCCGCTTCCAGAAGATTCTCGAGAAGGAGGGCTTCGCCTTCCATCTCGCCGCCAAGGTCACCAAGATCGACAAGACGCCGGAGGGCGTCTCCGTCTCCTACGCCTCCACCAAGGGCGGCGGCGGCACGCCGATAACGGCCGACGCAGTGCTGATCGCCACCGGGCGCATTCCCTATACGGCGGGCCTCGGCCTCGAGGAGACGGGCATCGCCACCGAGCGCGGGCGCGTCGTCATCGAGGAGCATTTCCGCACCAATGTGCCGGGCATTTTCGCGATTGGCGATGTGGTGCGCGGCGCCATGCTCGCCCATAAGGCGGAGGAGGAGGGCGTCGCCGTGGCGGAAATCCTCGCCGGCCAGGCGGGGCATGTGAATTACGGGGTCATTCCCTCTGTGGTCTATACGATGCCGGAGGTCGCCTGGGTGGGCCTGACCGAGGAAGAGGCGAAATCGGCGGGAATCGCCTATAATGTCGGCAAATTCCCCTTCTCCGCCAATGGCCGCGCGCGCGCCAGTCGGCAGACGGAGGGATTCGTCAAAGTGCTGGCCGACGCCGCCACCGATCGCGTGATCGGCGTGCATATTCTCGGCTCGGACGCCGGCGAGCTGATCGCCGAAGGCGGCGTGCTGATGGAATTCTCCGGTGCGGCGGAAGACCTCGCCCGCACCTGCCACGCGCATCCGACGCTGTCGGAGGCGATAAAGGAAGCGGCGCTCGGCGTCGCCAAGCGCTCGATCCATATGTGACAGGCTCGCAATTCCAGCCCCCTCGTCCTGAGGCGCTTTTTGCGGAACGCGAAAAGCCTCGAAGGACGCTCCAGGAGACGGAGCGAGGCCGCCCTTCGAGACGCCCGCTATGCGGGCTCCTCAGGGCGAGGGGGCCGGCCTCGAAGCCCTCAGTGCAGACGGAACTCCTTGTCCACCAAGGAGACTTCCGCCGGTCGAATGAGCCCGCTATGCGCCACTTGCACCGAGTGGAGCCGCCCGTCGAGGCTGCTCTGCCAAAAATCCAGAAACTTCCGCAATTGCGGAAATTCAGGCTGCAGATCGTAGTCCTGCCAGATGTAGGACTGCATGATCGCGGGGTGATCGGGCAGACGGTAGAAAATATTGGCCGTCGTCAGCCCATAGCCTTCGAGCATTCGGCGAAATTCGCGCGACGCCATGAGACGCCTCCTCTTCGATCGCATGAGAACGATAGGTTCGACTGCGATCATCATGCAAGGAGAATGCCGAATAATCTTTTAAAAACAATGTGCTAGCAGCAGTTGTGAGCGAGTGCTGATCGAAAGGGCGTCCGCGCTCCGAAAAATCGGGGAGCGCGAACGTCCTCGCGCGAAAAATTCACGGGGTCAGAGTGTCAGCGCCGATTTTCGCGACTTGCGCGTCCTGCTGTGAGGTCGCGCCGGAAACGCCGATCGCGCCGATGATCTCGCCCTTGTAGACGAGCGGAACGCCGCCCTCGAGCGGGGTGACATTGGGCAGGCTCAGCAAAGCGACGCGGCCGCCGGCGACGGCGTCCTCGAGCGCCTTGGTCGGACGCTTGAACAGGGCCGAGGTGCGCGCCTTGCGCGTCGCCGTCTCGGAGGAGGAGGCCTGCGTGCCGTCGAGGCGTTGCAGATAGAGGAGATTGCCGCCGTCGTCGACAATGGCGATCACCACATTCCAGCCGTTCTTGACGGCTTCCGCCTCGGCGGCGGCGGCGGCCTTCTTGGCCCCGTCCAAAGTGAGGGAGAATTTCTGCTTCACGCCCTTATTCTCGCCCTCCGCCGCAGAGGCCCCGGAGAAGGTGAGGAAGAGAGCGCCGAGAGCGGCGGCGGCCGTGAGGAAGCGCATTTGTTATCTCCAATGTCTATAGAACTACTATAGTAAAATACGCCCCAAGGCACTCGTCAAGGCGCGGCCTGCGCTCGAGGCCGCCCACGATCGCCGCGAAGTTGTGGCGCAGCCGGAACAGAGCGCATATTTCTGTCACGGCTCCAACCCTTTGCGCATGGGCGCCACGATGGAGCGGGAACAGAACGAAACGCCCGGGAACAGGACGAAACACCATGGAATCGATCGGCCGCCGCCTCACGCGCGCATTCTGGTTCACCCTCGCCGTGCTGTTCCTCGTCGAGAGCTGGCTGTGGGACCATGTGAAGCTGTGGCTGCTGCGCCTCGCCGACGCGCTGGGCGTAAAGGAGCTGGAGGCGCAGCTTCGCGGCTTCATCGCCGGCCTCACACCCATTGCGACGCTCGCCGTCTTCGCTCTGCCGGCGATCACGATCCTGCCCTTGAAGCTGCTGGCGGTGGCGGCCATCGCCCATGGCCATGTGCTCACCGGGCTGGCGGTGATCCTCGCCGCCAAGACGCTGGCGCTCGGCGTCACCTCTTTCCTCTTCGACGCGAGCCGCGAAAAGCTGCTGCAGCTCGCCTGGTTCGCGCGCGTCTATAATCTGACGCTGGGCGTCAGCCGCTGGGCGCATGAGCGGGTCGAGCCGTTCAAGCAAAAGATTCGGGAGGCGAAGGATTTTCTGAAGGCGCAGATTTCCCGCGTTCTGGGCGAGGAGGGCCGCTCGCTGTTCTTGCGCAAGCTCGCCCTGCTGCGCGCCCGCGTCCGCCGCCGCGACGCGGCGTGAGCAAACGCCTCGCTCCGCCGCTCAGCGGCAGAGCGCATAGCCGAGGCAGGCGTCGGCCGAAGCCGCCTGTCCCGAGGTGACGATGATCCACACGCCATAGGCGAAAGCCATGGCGAGCACCACTCCGAGCAGCGACAGTCTCGGCGTCTGACCCATTTTCCCCTCCCACCGATCGTCGGCGCCCGTCCCCGCGGGACGCCGTCAACCTGCCGGAGCCAGAAAATCGCGTGCGTGCGCGAGAGCACGGAACGAAAAACCGGCAGGTTCGCTAGGAAGGAAGGGCGGAGCCAGAAAAAGGCGAGACCTCGCCGCGATTCAAAATTTCGGCGAGGAAGCGCTTGACGAGATCGATTTGAATGTAAGCGAAATCAATTCGATTTCGAACTGTCGCGGCCGCGGGGATGCGCCGAGCGCCAGGCCTCCAAAAGCCGGTTCTTGTCGACGGCGGCGTAGATCTGCGTCGTCGAGAGCGAGGCGTGGCCGAGCAGCTCCTGAATGCTGCGCAGATCGCCGCCGCGCCCGAGCAGATGCGTCGCGAAGGAATGGCGCAGCGCATGGGGCGTGGCGCTCGCCGGCAGGCCCAGCGCGCCGCGCATGCGCTCCACGGCGAGCTGCAATATGCGTGGCGAGAGCGGCCCGCCGCGCGCGCCGACGAAGAGCGGCCCGCCGGCGAGCTGATAGGGGCAGAGCGAGATATATTCCTCTATCGCGCGCCGCACCGGCTCGATGACCGGCACGACGCGGGTCTTGCCGCCCTTGCCGGTAATGGCGATGCGATCCACCGCGCCGATGGGCGCGCGGTCGCGCTCGATCGACAGCGCCTCGGAAATGCGCAATCCCGCGCCATAGAGCAGCGCCAGAGCGGCGGCGTCGCGGGCGAGAACCCAAGGCTCGCGCGCCTCCCCGGCGCGGGTCTCGGCGCGGGTGAGATCACGCGCGTCGGCGACGCTCAGCGCCTTGGGCAGGCTGTGCGGCTTTTTGGGCGCATGGATGGCGCCGAAGACATCGGTCTTGGCGAGGCCCTTCTTCTCGAGGAAACGCATGAGCGAGCGCACAGCGGCCAGAGCCCGCAGCAGCGAGCGATTCTCGAGCCCCTCGGTCCGCCGCCGCGCCATGAAGGCGCGTATGTCGGCGGGAGAGAGCGCGCTCAATGCGGCGGCGTCGGCCGGCGCGCCCTTATGCTCGGCGAGAAAGGCGAGGAAAAACCGCGCGTCACGCGCATAGGCGTCGAGCGTGTGGCGGGAGGCGCGCCTCTCCCCGGAGAGATGCTGCAGCCAGGCGAGCGCCTCCGCGACGATATCGGGCGCCGCCAGAAAGGCGGCGCCCGATCTTTTGGTTGCGGCTCTTGGGGAATCGCGCATGGGATAAGTGGTGGCCCGCGCGGATAAAGGAAGGGTAAAGCGCGCCCTCTTCTCGCGCTCAGCCCTGTTTCAGCTCGAGCCGCGCCGTCTCCAGCAATTCATCGAGGGTGCGGCGAAGCTGATGGTCGGACTGCTCCACGCCCGCCGCCGCGAAATCCGCCTTCACTGTGGAAAACACCTGCTCATCGGCGTTCGCGGAAGCCTCGGCGACCACCAGCGCCTCGGCGTAGGCCTCCGCCTCCGGCCCTGATTTGCCGAGCTTTTCCGCCGCCCAAAGGCCGAAAAGCCTATTGCGCCGCGCCTCGGCGCGGAACTGGAGCTCCTGCTCATGGACATAGCGTTTTTCGAAAGTCTCTTCCCGGTTGTCGAATATGCTCATGACGACCCTCGGATGTTTCCTTCGTCCAGCGCTCGGATGGCGCAGGATCGAATCTAGGAGATTCGGTCGAGATTCCAATGACGTTCGCGCAATTAACGAAAAATTCAGTCAAGTTGTGTCCGCCCCTCGATTCGGCTAGTCTCTTCTGGCGGGTTGTAACCGCGGCTGGAACAGGATAGGACCCGGTTCGATCCGCGGCCATGCGAACGCCGCTTCGGACGGGACGTCGCTCTTCCCGAGCCTAGCGCTCTGGCGGAGACGATCGTCACGCTGAAGCCGAACCGAGGAGCCACGGGCCAGTAATGGATTTTCTCAAGCCCCGGTTGATCCCGATGAATCGCCGCCGCCGCATCTACGAAGGCAAGGCCAAGGTCCTCTACGAGGGTCCGGAGCCGGGCACCTTGATTCAGCACTTCAAGGACGACGCCACCGCTTTCAACGCCAAGAAGCACGAGGTGATCGACGGCAAGGGCGTCCTCAACAACCGCATCTCGGAATTCGTCTTCCAGCACCTCAACGACATCGGCGTGCCGACGCATTTCATCCGCCGGCTGAACATGCGTGAGCAGCTGATTCGCGAGGTGGAGATCGTTCCGCTCGAGATCGTGGTGCGCAATGTCGCCGCCGGCTCGCTGTCCAAGCGCCTCGGAATGGAGGAAGGCACGCAGCTGCCGCGCTCCATCATCGAGTTCTATTACAAGAACGACGCGCTCGACGACCCGATGGTCTCGGAAGAGCACATCACCGCCTTCGGCTGGGCGAGCCCGCAGGAGATCGACGACATCATGGCCTTGGCCATTCGCGTCAATGATTTCCTCTCCGGCCTCTTCCTCGGCGTCGGCATCCGCCTCGTGGACTTCAAAATGGAGTGCGGGCGGCTGTGGGAAGGCGACATGATGCGCATCGTCGTCGCCGACGAAATTTCCCCCGACTCCTGCCGGCTGTGGGACATCAAGTCCAACGACAAGCTCGACAAGGACCGCTTCCGCCGCGACATGGGCGGCCTCGTCGAGGCCTATACGGAAGTGGCCCGCCGCCTCGGCATTCTGCAAGAGAACGAGACGCCCCGGCCGAGCCAGCCCAAGCTGGTGCAGTAAAGCGCAAGAATCGAGCGCGCTTCCTTCTGCCACTCGTGGAGAAGGAAGCGCGCTTTTTTGTGGCCTCAGCGCCGGCGCCCGCACACCCACACCCTTTGAGCGCGAATCCTTCTCTCACTCGTGGGAGAAGGTGGCCCCGCCACAGGGCGTCCGTGAGGACGCCCTGTGGCGGGGTCGGGTGAGGCCGGTTTCCAGGGACGATGACGATTTCAGCGCGCAAGGGCGGCGCGGACCCTCATCCGACCCTCGCTGACGCGAGGGTCTCCTTCTCCCGCAAGCGGGAGAAGGAGACGCGAACCTTTTTGGGTTTCGCTTTATCCACCGCTCACTGCGCGGCGAGCTTGATCTCTGGATAGGTACAGCGCTCGCGGCTCTCCGCGTCGATATGCAGATGCTGCGGCGGCTCCACGAAGGGGATGCCGAGCGTGTGCCACACATCCGCCACCGACTCCACCAGAGCGACGATATGCTCCGGCGTATGGCGCGGCGTCGGGGTGATGCGCAGACGCTCCGATCCGCGCGCGACGGTCGGATAATTGATCGGCTGAATGTAGATGTCGTGGCGCTCGAGCAGCATGTCGCTCGCCGCCTTGCACAGCTCGGCGTCGCGCACCATCACCGGCACGATATGCGAGCCATTCTCCAGCACCGGCAGGCCGGCCGCAGCCAGCGCATGCTTGGTGATATGCGAGGCGCGCTGATGCGCGGCGCGCAAATCGGAACGCGCCTTCAGCAGCCGAACGGCGGCCGTCGCCGCGGCGGCCACGGCCGGCGGCAGGGCGGTGGTGAATATGAAGGAGGCCGCATAGCTGCGAATGGCGTCGATGACCACGCGGTCGCCCGCCACATAGCCGCCGAGCGTGCCGAACCCCTTGGCCAGCGTGCCTTCGATGACGTCGATGCGATGCATGACGCCCTCGCGCTCGCAGATTCCGCCGCCGCGCGCGCCATACATGCCGACGGCATGAACCTCGTCGATATAGGTCATCGCGCCATAACGCTCGGCGAGCGCGGCGATTTCGGCGACCGGGGCGATATTGCCGTTCATCGAGTAGAGGCTCTCGAAGACGATGAGCTTGGGCCTCGCGCCGGCCTCGATCAGCAGCTCCTCGAGATGGGCGAGATCATTGTGGCGGAAGATCTTGCGCTCGGCGCGCGAGCGCTTCACGCCCTCGATCATGGAATTATGATTGGAGGCGTCGGAGAGAATGACGCAATCGGGCAGAAGATCGGCGATCGTCGAAATGGCCGCGAGATTGGAAATCCAGCCCGAGGTGAAAACGAGCGCGGCCTCCTTGCCATGAAGGTCGGCGAGCTCGCTCTCCAGCTCCACGATCGCATGGCTGGTGCCGGAGATGTTGCGCGTGCCGCCGGAGCCCGCGCCGACGCGCGAAGCGGTCTCCACCATTGCGGCGATCACATCCGGGTGCTGGCCCATGCCGAGATAGTCATTGGAGCACCAGATCGTCACATCGCGAATAGAGCCGTCGTCGCGGTGCCAGACCGCTTGCGGAAAGGTTTCCACACAGCGTTCGAGATGGGCGAAGACCCGATATCGGCGTTCCTCCTGGAGACGAGTGACCGCCGTCTCGAAAAAGCGCCGATAGTCCATGTGACGACCCTTCATACCGCGATAGGAGGCCGATACTCTTGGCCCCGCGCGAAACGCCTGCGCGATGGAACCGCGCTGCTCCCGCTTTGTGCGTTTTGCTACATAAACTATCCGAAGAGGCTTGGCGAGAGGCAGATCGTCGCGCTGAGACGAAGTCACGAAAAGGCCACGAATCCTTTTCTCTGCGCGAGCGTGAGCGTGAAAAATTTCCCTCTGCGGCGCGCAATTTCATTTTGCGCCGCACAATGGTCGACGGACGATATCTCTAGAGAGGGAGGCGCGCCACCAGCAGCGCGCCGCGCGGCGCGGCGGTTTCGAGCGTCAGCCGACCGCCGAGGGCGGCGACGCGCTCACCCATGCCGCGCAGCCCTATGCCTTCGCGCGCGCCCTCCGGCACGCCGGCGCCGTCGTCGCGCACGGTGACGCGCAATTCCTTCTTGCCGCCGGCCTCTATGCGCTCCACCGTCACATCGACGCGCGTGGCGCTCGCATGGCGGAACACATTGGTGAGCCCCTCCTGCACGATGCGATAGGCGGTGAGGGCGATCGACTCGTCGAGCGGCTCCCCGGTCTCGTCGATATGGAGGCCGACCGCGACATCGGGATCGAGATCGCGCCAGCCTTGGGCGAGCGCCTGCAGCGCGCCCTCGAGGCCCATCTCGTCCAGCGCCGCCGGCCGCAGCCGGCCGAGAATTCGGCGATTGACCTGCTGCAGCGCACCGAGCTGCGCGTCGATATTCAGGCAATCTTCCCGACGCGCGCCCTCGAGCTTGCGGGCCAGAGCGCCGAGCCCGGCGCGAATGCTGAACAGAAAAGGCCCGATCTCGTCATGCAGATCGCGGGCGATGTCGCGGCGCTCCTCGTCCTGGACATGGATGATGCGCTCGACCAAGGCGCGATTTTCCGCGTCGAAGCGCGCGAGCGTCTCCGCCAGCGCATCGACCCGGCCGGCGATGGCGACGAATTCCGGCGCATCCCCGGCGGCCATGCGCACGTCGCGATCGCCTTGCTCTATGCGCCGCAGCGCCTCGGCGAGAGTGGAGACCGGCGCGAGGGCGCGGGAGAGGACCACCGACACCACGCCGAAGCCGGCGAGCGCCAGAGCCGCCGCGCCCAGCGCCAGCGCCCACACCTCCTCCCAAATCTCGTCGATCTCGTCCCCGGGATCGGCGGCGAGCGCCAGCTCCCCGCGCAGGCGCCCGCGGCCGTCGAGCGCGATGCGCGTCTCGCTGGGCGGCCCGGCGACCAGCGCCGCGAACCAGCCGGGCGCGCGCCGGCCGTCCCCCATCCGCGCCCCCGCCGCGCCGGAGCCGGCCATATAGATATGAATGTGCCGCAGCCGCTCCACCTCGGCGAGCCGGTCGCGCAGCGCCGCGAGCGGATCGTCGCTCTCCTCGACGCTGGCCAGCGCCGTCGCTACGAACTCCCGCGCGAGGCGCGCCGTGCTGTCCGATTCGGCGCGCACGCGCGAAGCGGCGTGCAGCATCAAGAGGCCGACGCCGAGGGCGAGCCCGGTCGCGAGCGTCGCGCCGAGCAGCGCCAGCAGCCTGGCGCGCAAGGACAATCCTTTCAACATGGGCCCCGCCTTTGCAAAGCGCGGCGACTTTACGTAAGGGTAGCCGCGGGTCAATCCATGCCGGCGCTTCGAAGCGAAGCGTCCCGAAACGAGGCGTCGCGAGCAAAGAATGCGTGTCCTGATCGTCGACGATCATCCGATCATCGTCTCCGGCTGCGCTTCCATGCTCTCCGGCGAGGGCGACATAGAAGCGCGCGACGCCGGCGATGCGGAGACGGCGCTGGCGCTCTTCGTCGAATGGCGGCCGGATATCGCCGTCGTCGACATCAACCTCCCCGGCGCCTCCGGCTTCGAGCTGACGCGCCGCATGCTGCGCCACGACGAAGAGGCGCGCATCGTCATCTTTTCCATGAACGACGATCCGATCTTCGCCGCGCGCGCGATAGAGGCCGGCGCCCGCGGCTATGTGACCAAGAACGACGATCCGTTTCTGCTGCTGCGCGCGGTGCGCGAGGTGGCGGCGGGAGGCGTGTTCCTGATGCCGCGGCTCGCCAATCGGCTGGCCTTCGACAAGACCGCGGCGCTCGCCAATCCTCTGGCGGAGCTGAGCTCCCGCGAGCTGGAGATTTTGCGCCTGCTCGGCAAGGGCTCGAGCATGACCGAGATCGCCGATGCGGTGCATGTGTCCTACAAGACGATCGCCAACACATGCTCTCTGCTGAAGCGCAAGCTCGGCGCGCGCACGCCGATGGATCTGGTGCGCATAGCGATAGAGCAGCGCCTAGCGTGAAGGGGCGTTTCTTCCTTCTCCCGCGCGCGGGAGAAGGTGGCCCTCGCGTCAGCGAGGGTCGGATGAGGGTCCGCGGATTTCGCGTTCCAAATTTTCCCGCGCGTAATGTCTAAAAATTCCCGCGGATAAATCGGCAATTCTGAACACGCAGAGCCCTCGTCCGACCCCGCTTCGCGGGGCCACCTTCTCCCGCGAGCGGGAGAAGGAGCGCGCACCGAGATTCAGACCAATTCTTTCGCGAGCTTATTCTCGACGGCGATGCGAATGAGGTCGGCGCGCGAGCGGGCGCCGAGCTTGCGCTTCAGCAGCGAGCAGCTGTTGGCCACCGTCTTGTAGGACACGCGCATGACATGCGCGATCTCCGCCATTCCCTTGCCTTCCGCGAGCAGACGCAAAATCTCCAGCTCGCGGCCACTCAGCCCCTCGAGCGGATTGGCGCCGTGCTTCTGATCGAAGAAGGCGAGCTTTTGCGCCACCTGATTGGAGAGATAGCGCTCGCCAGCCGCGACCATGCGCACCGCCTTGAGGAATTGCGCCGGATCCTCGCTCTTGGCGAGATAGCCCTTCGCGCCATGCTCGATGGAACGCGCAGCGAAGACGGGATCGTCATTCATAGTGAAAACGATCGCCTTCGTATCCGGCTTGCGCTTCAGCATGCGCCGCAGCAGCTCGAAGCCGGAGAGCCCAGGAAGATTTATGTCGAGCACGATGACATCCGGATGCGCGGACGCATGCGCCTCGAGCGCCGCATCGGCGTCACGCGCCTCGAGCACTTCTATGTCCAATTGCCCGGACAACATGCCGCGGCATCCGGCAATCACCATGGGATGGTCGTCGACGATCAGCACGCGCATCGGGCATAGCCATTGTTCTAGAGAAGATTACTATGCGAATACAAAATCTTGTTTGTCAATCACCGGCGCCTCGCGCCGACGCGACACGAAAATGGGAGCGTTCCATGTCCTTGAAGGCGAGGCTCGGCTGGCTCATCGCCATCGTCCTCACTGCAATGCTCGCGGTCAATGTGGCGATCATGATCGGCCACGCCGGCCCGCGCGTGCGCGCCGAGGCCGAGAGCATAGAGCATTTGGCGCATGAGCTGGTCGAGACCGCGCTCGCCAGCGTGCAGGAGACCAAGGACCCGATCCCCGCGCTGCGCAGGCTGTTCGACAATCTGCGCAATCTGCGCCACATAGAGATAGAGATATTGCCCAATGACGATATCGCGCCGAGCTTCGACTCGAAGTGGCGCAAGGAGATGCAGACGGGCGTGCCCGACTGGTTCGTGAGCCTGTTCGCGCCGACGCCCAAGATCGACATCATCCCCGCGCGCATCGGCGATGTTCAATATGGCAACATCGCCATCATCTTCGATCCGGTCGACGAGCTCGCCGAAATTTGGTCCGACCTCCTATGGCTCGGCGCCATCAGCCTCGCCGTCACATTGCTGATGCTGGCGCTGGTGCTGACGCTGTTGAGCCGCACGCTCTCGCCTTTCGATTCGCTGGGGCGCGGATTGGCGCGGCTCGAGGCGGGCGAGAAGGATGTGCGTCTCGATCTGCGCGGCGCCTCCGAATTCAGGAATATTTCCCAAAAGCTCAATTCGCTCGCCGCGACGCTCGATCGCGTGACGGAGGAGAATCATTCGCTCATCGATCGGCTGTTCGCCGTGCAGGATTCCGAGCGTCGCGACATCGCCCGCGATCTGCATGACGAAGCCGGCCCATGTCTCTTCTCCATCCGCGCCGGCGCCGCGACGCTCGTCGCCTCGGGATCGGGAAATTTTCCCGATCCCGAGCTGCTGCGGCGAACCTGCGCCAATATAGACGCCGCCGGACAGGCGCTGCAGACGCTGCTGCGGCGAATGCTCGAGCGGCTGCGCCCGCCGGCGATGAGCGAGCTCGGCCTCGAGGCGGCGTTGCGCGGGCTCTTCGCCTCCTGGACCGGCAGCCGCGCCGATGTGCGGCTGTCGCTGCGCATCGCGCATGATCTCTCCTGCCTCGACGAGAAGATCGCGCTGACCGCCTATCGCGTGGTGCAGGAATCGCTCACCAATATTTTCCGTCACGCATCCGCCGCCAATGCCGAGGCGCGGCTGGAATTCGTCGAGGCGCCGCCGGAGCTCGCGGAGGCGGGCGGCGCCGAGGCGCTGCGCGTTCTCGTCGAGGACGATGGCGTCGGCCTGCCGGAGGAGCGCAGATTCGGCCTCGGCCTCATCGGCATGAGCGAGCGCGTCCATGCGCTCGGCGGGCTGATGCGCATGGAGCCGCGGCCGAAAGGCGGCACGCGGATAGAGGTGCTGCTGCCGCTGCCCGAGGTGGAGGAGCCGCCCGAGGCGGACGAGCGCGAGGGCGACGATCTGTAGCGGGGCCGCGTGCATATGTACGCTTTGTGTGATCGGCCGGCTCCGACTATATTGGGAGAATCTCGCGATTTTCGTCGGGAAAAGGAGGCAAGATATGACGGCCAAGTTTCACATTATCGCCCTCGGCGCTGGACTGTGCTTCGCATCGGCCATGGTCGCGCAACCTGTTTTCGCGGCGCCTTCGCCGATCAAGAGCTTCGACACGGATAATGACGGCACGCTCGATCTCGCCGAGGTGAGCAAGGCCGCCGCGGCCGTCTTCGACAAGCTCGAGAAGGACAATGACGGCACGGTCGACCGCAAGGAGGTCGGCGCGCGCATCGGCAAGAAAGATTTCGCCGCCGCCGATCCGGACGATGACAAAACGCTCACGAAAGAGGAATATCTCGCCCTCGTCGGCAAGCTGTTCAAAGCGGCGGACAAGGACAACGAAGGCACGCTCGACGCCAAGGAGCTGAAGTCCAAGGCGGGTCAGGCGCTGCTGAAGCTGATTCGCTGAACGAAAAAAGGAGCGGCCGACACGCGTCATGATCAAGCGTTGCGTCATCGGGGCGTCGGTCGTCGCCATTCTCGCCATCATGCCCGCCGCGGCCGAGCCGCTGCGGGTGAAATTCGGCGTGCTGCGCCAGCAGCATTCGAGCGAAACTCTGTCGATCCTCGACCTGCCGGCCGAGGACGACACGCTCGCCGGCGCGCTGATCGGCGTCGCCGACGATAACACCACCGGCCGCTTCACCAATCAGAGCTTTGAGGCGATCGACGAGAAGCTCGCGCCCGGCGATGACGCCGTCGCCGCCGCGCAAAAGCTGCTCGACCAGGGCGCCGTCGCGATACTCGCCGATCTTTCCGCCGACGATCTTCTACATGTCGCCGATGCGCTGAAATCGCGCGAAGCGCTCCTCCTCAATGTGAGCGCGGCCGACGATAGGCTGCGCGAGGAAGACTGCCGCGCCAATGTCATTCATGTCGCGCCGACGCGCTCCATGCTGACCGATGGGCTGGCGCAATATCTCGTCTGGAAGCAATGGCGCCGCTGGCTCGTCATCAAGGGCTCGCATCCGCAGGACGAGCTGCTCGCCGCGGCCTATCGCGCCAGCGCCAAGAAATTCGGCGCGAAGATCGTGGACGAGCGCGTCTATGTCGACACGGAGGGCGGACGCCGCTCCGATTCCGGCAGCGTGCAGACGCAACGGCTGATTCCGCCGCTGACGCAAGGCGCCAGCTATGACGTGCTGATCGCCGCGGACGAGAGCGAGGTTTTCGGCAATTATCTGCCCTATCGCAATTTCGATCCGCGTCCAGTGGCGGGCTCGGCCGGCCTCATTCCGACGAGCTGGGACGCCTCGCATGAGCAATGGGGCGCGGTGCAGCTGCAAAATCGCTTTCGCGCGCAGTTTCATCGCGGCATGAACGCCCGCGATCATCAGGCCTGGGTCGCAGCGCGCATGATCGGCGAAGCGGTGACGCGCGCCTCCTCGGCCGATCCGAAGACGCTGGCCGCCTATCTCACCGGGCCGGATTTCAACATAGCGGCCTTCAAAGGCGTGCGCCTGTCGCTGCGACCCTGGAATCGACAGCTGCGCCAGCCTATTCTGCTCGGCGACGGCCGCATGATTGTCTCGGTGTCGCCGCAGGAGGGCTTCCTGCATCAGACCTCCGAGCTCGACACATTGGGCGTCGACAAGCCCGAAACCAAATGCAGGCTGAAATGAAAATGACGACGCTGACCAACAACCTTCGTGCGCGACTCCTTCTCCCGCTCGCGGGAGAAGGTGGCCCCACGAAGTGGGGTCGGATGAGGGTCCATTCGGGACCGCTCGGCGGCTCGCCCTCATCCGTCGCGCATTCGCACGCCTTCGCCCACAAGTGGGAGCAAGCGCACGCGTTCTGCTCGGCTGCGGTCGCGGCTCTTCTTCTCGCTGCTCCGGCGCAGGCCTTCACCGCCTATGTCAGCAATGAGAAAGGCAATAGCGTCACCATCATCGACACCGACAAGATGGAGGCGATCAAAACGATCAAGGTCGGCCGCCGGCCGCGCGGCATCGAGATCTCCAAGGACAATTCCGAGGTCTATATCTGTGCAGGCGACGACGACACGATTCAGGTGCTCGACACCAAGACGCTCAAGATCACCGGCAATCTGCCCTCCGGTCCCGATCCCGAGCTGATGATTTTGAGCCCCGACGGCAAGACCGTCTATGTGTCGAATGAGAACGACAATCTCGTCACCATGATCGACACCAAGACCAAGCGCCAGATCGGCGACGTGCCTGTCGGCGTCGAGCCGGAAGGCATGGCGGTGAGCCCGGACGGACGCATTCTCGTCAACACGTCCGAGACCACCAATATGGCGCATCTCATCGACACGCAGACGAAGCAGATCATCGCCAATGTGCTGGTCGATGCGCGTCCGCGCTTCGCCGCCTTCATGCCGGATGCCTCCGAGCTGTGGGTGTCGTCGGAGATCGGCGGCACGGTCGCCGTCATCGATCCGCAGAGCCATAAGGTGACGCAGAAAATCCGCTTCGAGATTCCGGGCCTCTCCAAGGAGGCGATCCAGCCGATCGGCATCGCCTTCACCAATGATGGCAAGCGCGCCTTCGTCGCGCTCGGCCCGGCCAATCGCGTCGCCGTCATCGACACGGCGACGAAGAAAATCGAAAAATATCTGCTCGTCGGCCAGCGCGTCTGGCATCTCGCCTTCACGCCGGACGAGAAATATCTCCTGACCGCCAATGGCGTCTCCAATGATATTTCCATCGTCGACGCGGCCAGCCTCAAAGTGCTGAAGTCGATCCCCGTCGGGGCCTTCCCCTGGGGCATTGCGGTCGCCGGCAAATGACCGACGAACCGCTCGCGCTCAACGTCGAGCATATCGGACACAGCTATGGCGCTCGGCGCGCGCTGGACGATGTGAGCTTCTCCGTCGCGGCGGGAAGCTTCACCGTGCTGCTGGGCCTCAATGGCGCCGGCAAGAGCACGCTGTTCTCGCTCATCACACGCCTCTACGCCGCGCGCGAAGGCAAGATCGAGATCTTCGGCCATGATGTCGCGCGCGAGAGCGGCGCGGCGCTACGCCGACTCGGCGTCGTCTTCCAGGCGCGCACGCTCGATCTCGAATTGAGCGTGATGCAGAATTTCGTCTATCACACCGCGCTGCACGGCATAGGCCCCGCCGAAGCGAAGCGCCGTGGGGAGGCCTTGCTGGAGCGCGCCGGCCTCGCGGATCGCGCCAAGGACAAGGCGCGCGATCTCTCCGGCGGCCAGATGCGCCGCGTGGAGATATTGCGCGCGCTGCTGCATGAGCCGCGCGTGCTGCTGCTCGACGAGCCGACTGTCGGCCTCGACATAAAGGCCCGCGCCGATATTCTCGCGCAAGTGCGCGCGCTGGTCGCCGAGCGCAAGCTCGCCGTGCTGTGGACCACGCATCTCATCGACGAGGTGACGCCAAGCGATGATGTCGTCGTGCTCCATCAGGGCAAAGTTCTCGCCGCCGACACATCGGCGAATATAATGGCGGCGACATCGACAGAGTCGATCGGCGCCGCATTCGAGCAATTGACCGGCGCCAAGGCGCGAGACGCGGCATGATGCGGCCCTCACGCCGCGCGCCCGAAGACAAAGCGGAACAGCGATGACGACCGAAACCAGCGGCTTCACCGCGCGCCAATACGCCATCTGCCTCGCCGGCGTGATCTGGCGCGAAGCCTTGCGTTTCCTGCATCAGCGAGAGCGCTTCGTCTCCGCGCTGGTGCGGCCATTGGTTTGGCTGCTCATCTTCGCCGCCGGCTTTCGCCAGGTGCTCGGCGTGTCGATCATCCCGCCCTATGAGACCTATGTTCTCTACGAGGTCTATATCACGCCGGGATTGATGGCGATGATCCAGCTCTTCAACGGCATGCAGTCCTCGCTGTCGATGGTCTACGACCGCGAGATGGGCAATATGCGCACGCTGCTGGTCTCGCCCTTTCCACGCTGGTATCTGCTCGGCGCCAAGCTTCTCGCCGGCGTCGCCGTGTCGATATTGCAAGTCTACGCCTATCTCTTCATCGCCTATTTCTGGGAGATCGAGCCGCCGACGCCGCTCGGCTATCTCACCGTGCTGCCGGCGCTCGTGCTCGCGGGACTGATGTTCGGCGCGCTCGGCATGCTGCTCTCATCCGCGATCAAGCAGCTCGAGAATTTCGCGGGCGTGATGAATTTCGTCATCTTTCCGATGTTCTTCGCCTCATCCGCGCTCTATCCGCTGTGGCGCGTGCAGGAGTCGAGCCCCGTCCTCTATTGGATTTGCCTCGTCAATCCTTTCACCCATGCGGTGGAACTGATCCGCTTCGCCTTTTATGAGAAAATCTCCTGGGACTCGCTCGCCGCCGTCGCCGGCTACACGACGTTCTTCTCCGCCGGCGCGCTCATCGCCTATGATCCCGCCAAGGGAATGCTGATGCGCAAGGGCGGCTGAGCCGCCCCCGCTCACTGGGCCGCTTCGAAAACCCGCTCGTCGCGACGCGCTGCAACAACTCCGAGCGTCGTCTCGATCCAATCGACCGCGACGGGCTTGCGCGTTCGGAACATTTCCGGCGCCGGCAGCGCATCATCGGCCTTGTAGCCGATCAATATGGAAGCGACGATATCGATCTCCGCGCCGAGACCGAGATAATGTCGAAGATCGCGCTGCACATTGAGATAATTGGATTGAATGCAGGTCGCAAGGCCACGCGATTGCGCGGCGAGCGTGACCGCATAAGTGAAATTGGCCAATCCGAAAGTGCGCGTCAACGCATTGACGCGCACCAGCACGGGCACATTGCGCAGCGATGCGAAAAAGCAGCGCAGCCCTTGCAGAAGGCTCGGGTCGCGCGCCGCCCGCCGCAGCAGCGCAGTGAGCGACAAGCGCACGAGATCGACGTATCTGCGCCGGTCCGCGGTGCGATAGACGAGCACCAGCCGCGGCGCGCCTTTGACCTCGAAGAAGCGCCGATACATGCCGGTCACATAGCGCCTCCATTCATCCGCCGTCGCCGGCCTGCGCTCGTCGACCTTGGAAGGCTCCGCGCCGCCATTGCGCAGCACCTGCTCCAGCACCGGAAAGACGGACTCCCATCCGGCGAGCTCGAAGCGCGCGATCACATCCTTCGAGGCGTCGTGGCCAAGGACGATCACCTTCCAGGCTTGCGTGTTGCCCGGCGACGGAGCCCATGATGCGAGCTCGAATATTTCCGCGAGCAATGCGTCGTCGACCGGCGCATCGCTGTAATGCCGAATGGCTCTTCTTTCGCGCAATCCTTGTTCGAGACCGATATCGTCCATGCGCTCACTCCTTCGATTCCACCGACGCTGCGCTTCCATCGCGATGAGCCTCAATTCGGCATAGAGACGCGAACGCTCTCGTCATCGCCCGCTTCCTCGCCAGCGCCGATCGCTTTCGAGAAGTGGCGATTGAGACGCTTCGGCCTCTGGCGATGCGCCGCGATCGATTCCGCCAAGCGCGCTCCGACGCATGAGGATGCGCGCACGCGCGGCGCGTCGATGATCTCGTGCAGCGCCGTCGACAGATCGTCCATTTCATCGACGAAAGCGACATGAGCGAGGATTTGCAGCAAATGCGCTTCGGCGATATTGCGCGTCTCGCCCGTTCGATCTTCGACAGTGAAGAAGGCGTCGCCGATGCGCGCCGGGCGTCCTTGAAAGACCGCCGCCATGCGGTCGATCGCGATTTTCGCGTCGGCGATCCGCTCGGCCAGGGTGAAGCGCTCTATCCTTTCGCGATCGGCGAGAACCTCGGACAGCAGCACGGGAATGGCGTCCGTCACCATGGCGCGCGACATGACATCCCATCCGATGAGCCCGGCCATATGGCAGAGCCCTAATGTATGATAGGGAACGCCGATCCGTAGATGCGGCATCAATACTTTGATATCCGATCGCGCGCAGACGACCTCGCGGCAGCTGAGCGCCAATTCGACGCCGGCGCCGACGAGATGGCCTTCGACGCGCGCCATTGTCGGGACGCTGCGGCCGAGCTCGCGGAGAAGCTGCGTCACACGGACGAAATAATTGTCCTCGCCCAGCAGATCTTCGCCGGGACTGACGCGCCGCGCCGCGGCTTCGAAATCGTTCAGATTGAGACCAGCGCAAGCGACCGAGCCCGAGGCCGTATCGAAAGCGATCTCGAGACGATCGAAGGGCAGCTCGTGAAATCGGCGAAGCGTCTCATAGAGACTATCGGTCGCGGCTTTCGTCAGCGCATTGTGGTTCGGCGGGTCCGAAACGATGACGTGAAGCACGCCGTCGCCGGCCTTGTAGCGCAGGCCCTCGACATCGCCGAGCCCGAGCACGGCGCGCTTCGCCTCTTGTTGAAAATTGACGTCGTGCTGCATTTTGAAATCTCCAATCCGCATGAAATTGGACGCGTCGAAGCTGACGCGCGATAGAGGAGCCGTTCGGCTGCGCCGATGTCGCCTCGCGCGCCTATGATCCGGCGCCCGATTTCGGCGCCTCGACCGCGCGAAGCAGAAATGTCGCGAGCCAGGACGTCTCCGCCTCGACGAAGCTGCTCGGAACCAATATTGCGATCACGATGATCGCGACCGCGATGAGGAAAAGCGACGGCATCAGCAATCGCGACGGACGCCGCTCGATCGGTCGCGGAACCCATGGGATATGGCGCATCGGCGCCGCCACGCGTCGCGCGCTCGCCTGAATCTTGCGTCGATCCGGCGATTCTTGCGCCTCCCGCCACGCGGCGAGCACTCGACGCGCGAAAACGGTCTTCCATTCGGCATGGGCGTGATCGGGATGCAGCCAGATCATCAGCCAGCGCATATGCTTTCGCATATCGGCGCGGCTCGCGCCGGGACGCACGCCGAGAATTCTATGGCTGTCGGCCGTAGGAAAGAACAGGATCTGCTGCACATAAAATTCCGCCGCCGCTTTCACATAGCTCTTGTCCTTGCCGGAGCGCCGCGCGGCCTCCTCGAGCGTTTCCTCGCAGCCGGCCGCGATGCGAATGACCTCGAGCACGTCGTCGGGCAATGGCAGCTCGCGCGCGCGCGCCGCCATCGGCGGGATCGACGCGAGAGCGAGCGCGCATTGCAATGCCCTGCTTCTCGGCACGTCACTGTTCCATCGTCGCGGAAATTGCGCGATCCTTTTGGTTTTTCGCTCCATAGCCGAAATATTCGCCGCCATAGGCAGGACCGTGGCCGTAAGCGTCGCCATAGGCGTAGCCATAAGAATGACCGACGTTGGTCGCGTCGAACTTATTCAGCAGGCAGCCGAGAATACGCGTGCGTGCGAAATCCAGCCGCTTGACCGCCGCACGGACGACGCGCCGGCGCGTGTGCATCGAATCGACCACGAACACAGCGCCATCCACTATGCTGCCGAGCAGGGGCGCGTCGGCGAGGCCCACGACCGGAGGACCATCGATGACGACAATGTCGAATTTCTCTCGCGCCAGCGCGAGCAGCGAGGCGAAGCGCGGTCCGGCCAAAAGCTCCGCGGGATTCGGCGGCACAGGACCGGAGGACATGAAGGTGACGCCATAGATGAGATTCTCGGTGACGGCGGCGGAGGCGTCCAATGCCCCGGTCAGCACATTGGCGAGGCCGCTGCTGTTGTCGACGGAGAGTATGTCGTGCAACGACGGCTTGCGCATATCTGCATCGATCAGCAGCACCTGCATTCCGAGCTGCGCGAAATTGGCCGCGATGCAGACCGATGTCGTCGACTTGCCCTCTCCTGGCCGCGAGCTCGTGACGAGGAGCGTCTTGGGCGCGCCCGTGGCCGTCGAGAATTGCAGCGACGTCCGCAGCGAGCGATAGGCTTCCGCCATTGAGGACAGAGGATCGCCGATGACCTCGTTCGCGACAGAATAGGACGGGTCGCGGGCTTTCTCGTCATCCCGCCGCACGAGTGGAATGACGCCGAGCACGGTGAGGCCGAGCGCCTCCTCGATCTCTTCCGGAATCTTGAACGTATCGTCGAGAAATTCGCGCACCGCGATCGTCGCGACCGAGATGAGCAGGCCGAGGACAATGGCGAGGCCGAGATTCTTCAGCAGCCGCGGACTCGACGGGCTCTTCGGCCGCTCCGCCTTGTCGATGACCGAGACATTGTTGGTCCCGATCGCGCCGGTCACGCCGACCTCCTTATATTGCTGCAGCAGGCCGTCGTACAAGGACCGGTTGGTGTCGACCTCTCTTTGCAGAATAGTGTATTGAATGCTGCGATCCCGCAGATCGAGCGCATCTGCCTTCAGGCTTTCGATGCGCTTGAGGAACGACGATTCCTGATCGCGCGCGGCTTCATAGCGCGCCTTGATCGCCTGACGAATGAACTCGACGTGCTCCCTGATCTGGCGATCATATTCCGCGATCTGCGCCCGCAACTGCCTCATCTCTGGAAAGTCCGGCTTCATGACGCCGAGCTTGTCCTGATATTCCGCCATCAGCTCGGTGCGGCGTTCGCGGGCTTTCTGAATGCTCTTGTCGTCCAGCACCTGCGGCAATCCCAATCCGCTGCCGCTCTGCGCCTGCATCCACAGCTGCTCTTCCTTGATGCGCTGCGCCATGGCGGCGCCGAGGGCGTCGTTGAGCGATTTGAGATTGGCCCCGGTGATGGAGAGCTTGTCATCGACATTCACAATGCCTTCGCGTTGCGCATAGGCGACGAGCTGCTTCTCGGAGTCTTCCAATTTGAGCTTCACCTGCTGCAGCTTCTCCTCGAGGAAAGTGCGCGCATAGGCGGAGGCGCTGTAGCGGCGGTCCAGCGTCATCGCTACGAAATTCTCGGCGACCGCTGCGCTGACCTGCTGCGCGAGAATGGCGCTTTTGCTGCTGAAGCTGACCTTCACGATGCGCGACATCGGAATCGGCTGCACCGCAAGGCCTTTCAGCACGGCGTCGACCGCCAAGCGTCGCCTGCGGACATTTTCGGGCTCCTCCTCGCGTCGCTCGAACAGGCCTTGAAGCACGCGCCCGAGGAGAGAGACCTCCACATCGACGAAGCCCTTCTTGTCCGCGAGGGAGAGCGAGGACACGACGCGCTCGGCGAGCGCGTGACTCTTCAAAAGCTCGTATTGAGTCGTGTAGAATTGCGGATCGTCGGTTTTCTCCACCAGCGCGTCTTGAATGCGCACGACCTTCGCGGCCTCGCGATCGATCTGCATCGTCGTCGTCGCCGTATAGATTCGCGGCATCAGGAATGTGATGACGAAGGCGCAGAATATCGCGCCGGCGCAGATAGCGGCCACGAGAATGCGATACTTGATGAGCAAGCCGACATATTTGAGGAAGTTCGAGGCGCCGCTATTCTCGTCGAAGCTCGGCTGCCGTTCGTCACAAGGGGCAGAGTAGCGTCTGCCGGCGACGATCGCTCGCTCCGATTGCGTGGCGTCGAGAGCGACGGCAGACGCACCCGTCTCTGGCCTTTGATCCGCGCTCATTCCAAAAACGACCTTTCTAGCGTTGACTTTGGAGCGTCACCAAGGTCTCGCTCCGATGCTGAGCATTGCGGGGACCGCCGATTTGATGACTTGCACGCCTGTGCGCGCCAAGGATTCATCGACGACGATCGTGTCTCCGCCATAGACCAGCGGATCGGGCGCCTGGCCGGAACGAATGGCGGCGACGTCGAATTTCGCGCTGACGCGCCTTTGATCGGAGACGCGGATCAGCGTCACCGCTGAGTCGCCGACGTCATTGATCCCTTCCGCCATCGCCAGCGCTTGCAGCAGCGTGTTCTTGCCCTTGAGCGCATAGACGCCGGGCTTTTTGACCGCGCCTTCGACCGTCACGCGAAGCCCGACCGATTCTCTCACGAACACCGACACCTGCGGCGATTGCAGATATTTCGCCGCGAGCTTGCGCGTGAGCTCGGCTTCCAGCTCGCTCACCGTGCGACCTGCGGCGACGACTCCGCCGATCAAGGGAAAGGAGATGCGGCCATTGCCGTCGACCTGCGCCACGCGGCTGAGATTGGTAAAGCCGAATATGTTTATTTCCAGCACGTCCTGCGCGGAGATGCGATAATCGCTCTGTGTGAAATCCGTGTCGGCTCTCGCCGTGTCGGGCTCTGGAAGGCTGGCGGTGTAGGACGGGTCGACGCCCACGCCGACCTGCGGAGAGCATCCGGAAAGCGTGACGCAAATGGCGGCGAGCGCCGAAAATCGGAATAGACACACAATCATAATCTGGCCTTTGCTCCCGTGGGCGCGCATCCTCTGCTCGACCGAAACTCTTGTGAAAAAGGCTATCGAACAGCGCGCCGCGCGAAATCTCCGGCGCCTCGGTCAGCTGGGCTCGACGGCGCGATAGGGGTAATCCATCGCCACCGCGTCGAGCGCCGGTAGCCTCTCGGCGCGTTCCGCGACCGCGCGGCGACGGTCGCGCGGCGTCTCGCGCTCGCATGGGGCATCGCGACGCGATGCGGCATGCGCTGCAAACTCTTGGCGATACCAGCGGATTGCATGCTCGACCGCGCGTCCGTTCAGCTTCTCGCCGCCGAGCGCGACGAGCAGCGTCCCAATGACGATGTCGAGATCGAGCCGCGGGCCGGCGTGCTTGATGTACCAGAGGTCGAGCGCGTTTTTTTCTTCCGGCGTGACGATGGCGCCGCCATTGATCTGCGCCCAGCCGGTGACGCCCGGACGCACGCTGAGTCGCGGTCCCGGATCCTCGGGCTGATCCTGCGGCAAGAGCGGCCGCGGGCCGATGAGCGACATTTGGCCCGCGATCACATTATAGAGCTGCGGAATTTCGTCGAGGCGGCTCGCGCGGATGATGCGGCCGATGCGGGATAGACGCTGCTCCTCCGGCGCCGGACGGCCCTTGTCGTCGAAAGGCGCGCGATAGGTGCGGAACTTATAGAGCAGGAATTTCTGGCCGTTCTTGCCGATTCGCTGCTGCCAGAACAATATGGGCGCGCCGACATCGATAAAGACGACATAGGCGACGCAGATCGCGAGTGGAAAGGCTGCGACGAGCAGCAGGCTCGCGGCGCAAATGTCGATGACGCGCTTCGCCTTGAAGTATGCGGGCGTCTCGAATGTCTCGATCGCGCCGAGCTCCTGCGCCGCGGCGGGCGGCGCAGCGATGAAGTTCCACGCTTCCGTTATGCAGTGGATCGGCACGCCGCGCGCCGCGCATTGCGCCTCGACCGTAGCGAGAAGATCGGCGGGCAGGAAGGTCATGTCCTCGGCGCGCCACACCTCGTCGACTTCGACGCCATGGACGGCGTATTCGTCGATGACGGCGCCGATGTCGCTGGGGTCGCCGACGATGGAGACGCCGGCGATCTTGCGGCCGAGGAGCGCTGGGCGCGCGTCGAGCGCAGCGACGATCTGGGTCGTGCGCGGCCGCAGATAATCCGTCAATTTGATCGCCGCCGAGGCGAAGCGATCGACGCCGACGACGATCACGCGGCGCAATTCGGCCTCGGCCTCCGCGCTGTCGAGCTCGTGCTTGCGCGAGAGATCCTTGTGAAGCGCGCGCATCGTCATGCGCGTGGCGATCATGCCCGCGACGAGCACCAATCCGAAGATCAAGGGCGTCGAACGCGGCACGCCTTCGAAGCGCGTGAGCGCGAGAAGAATGGCCGAGCTGGAAGCGACCGCGCAAGCGGTGGCGCCGCAGAGGGCGAAGGCGTCGCGCAGGGAGAAGAACTGCCCCATGCGATCGCTCAGCCGAAAGGCGAGGATCATGACGATGGCGCAGCCTGCGGAGATGACCGCATATTGATAAGGCGCTGGAAATGCCGCCGGAAAATCGCCGGGGTCGAGCAGCAGAGGATCGCGCAGAGCGAGCGCGATAATCGGCGCGATGATCGCCGACAGAAGATCGGCGGGCTCGATACGAAAACGAATGCGGTCTCTCGATGCTGGCGAAGCCAATCGCATGGCGCAAATTCTCCGATCGCGATCGGAAACTGGCGTGCATTTTTCGAAAAGTCACTCCGGGCTGGCGTCTAAGGCCAATGACGGACGCACGCATCTGCGCAAGCGCGCGGACGCGTGCGCACAATCGCGAAAAGGCCAGAAAATCATTGTCGGAAGGTGTGGCGCAGTCGCCGCGAAGGACACGCGGGATGACGCCGGCGGCGCGTCTGGAGCCGCGGGAAAATTCGGCGCGCGGAGGCGCCGAGCGAGCGAGTCGTTTGTGGATAAGTTCGCAGGCGCGGCTGGCGTGCCAGATTGTCGCGACGGCCTCGCCGCTTGAGCGCATTTCGAGCGGCGAGGCCGGATGATCGGCAAAGATCGCGCGGCTAGATCAGCGCTACTCGCCGGCGGCGGCGATCTGTCGGCTCTTCTCCGACATTTCGCGATAGCGCTCCTGCCATTCGGTGGGGCCGTTGGAAGGCGAGACCTGCACCGCCGTCACCTTATATTCCGGACAATTGGTCGCCCAATCGGAATTGTCGGTGGTGACGACATTGGTCTGGCAGAGAGGATGGTGGAAGGTTGTGTAGACGACGCCGGGCGCGACGCGATCGGTGATCTTGGCGTGGAGCGTCGTTTCGCCGGCGCGGCTCTGCACACGCACCCAATCGCCCTCGCGCACGCCGCGCACCTCGGCGTCATGTGGATGGAGCTCAAGCACGTCCTCGGGATGCCATTGGCTGTTCTCGGTGCGGCGGGTCTGCGCGCCGACATTATATTGTGAGAGTATGCGCCCCGTCGTCAGCAGCAGCGGGAAGCGCGGCCCGGTGCGCTCCTCCGTCGGCACATATTCGGTGATGACGAACTTGCCCTTGCCGCGCGCGAATTTGTCTATGTGCATGATCGGCATGCCTTCCGGCGACAGATCATTGCAGGGCCATTGCACCGAGCCCACCTCGTCGAGCTTGGCGTAGGAGACATGCGCGAAAGAAGGCGTGAGCTTGGCGATCTCGTCCATGATCTCGCTCGGATGCGAGTAGCTCCAATTGCAGCCGAGCGCATTGGCGAAGAGCTGCGTCGCCTCCCAATCGGCATAGCGCGCCTTGGGGCTCATCACGCGGCGCACGCGCTGAATGCGGCGCTCGGCGTTGATGAAGACGCCGTCCTTCTCGAGAAAGCTCGCGCCGGGCAGGAAGACATGCGCGTAATTGGCGGTCTCATTGAGGAAGAGATCCTGCACCACGAGACATTCCAGCGCGCCGAGACCGGCGGAGACATGCTTTATGTCCGGGTCGGACTGCAGAATATCCTCGCCCTGCACATAGAGGCCCTTGAACACGCCATCGACGGCGGCGTCGAACATGTTGGGAATGCGCAGACCCGGCTCGCTGTCCAGCGGAACGCCCCAGGCCTCCTCGAACAGCTTGCGCACATTGTCGTCGGAGACATGGCGATAGCCGGGGAACTCATGCGGGAAAGACCCCATGTCGCAGGAGCCCTGCACATTGTTCTGCCCGCGCAGCGGATTGACGCCGACTCCGGGGCGGCCGAGATTGCCCGTCGCCATGGCGAGATTGGCGATGGCCATCACCGTGGTCGAGCCCTGGCTGTGCTCGGTGACGCCGAGGCCATAATAAATGGTGGCGTTGCCGCCGGTGGCGTAGAGGCGCGCGGCGCCGCGCACGAGATGCGCGGGAACGCCGGTGAATTTCTCCACCGCCTCGGGGCTGTTGTTCTCCTCGCCGACAAAGGCGGCCCATTCCAAATACTCGTCCCAATCGCAACGCTCGCGCACAAAGGCCTCATTCACGAGCCCCTCTTTCACCACCACATGGGCGAGAGCGGTGACGATGGCGACATTGGTTCCCGGCCGCAGCGGCAGATGGAAGGCCGCGCGGATGTGGGGCGAGCGCACCAGCTCCGTGCGGCGCGGATCGACGACGATGAGCTTGGCGCCCTCGCGAATACGCCGCTTGATCTGCGAGCCGACCACCGGATGCGCGTCGGTCGGATTGCAGCCGATGATGAGAATGACATCCGCCTCGGCGACCGAGTCGAAATCCTGCGTGCCGGCGGAGGTGCCGAAGGCTTGGCTGAGGCCATAGCCGGTCGGCGAATGGCAGACGCGCGCGCAAGTGTCGACATTATTATTGCCGAAGCCGCTGCGGATGAGCTTTTGCACGAGGAAAGTCTCCTCGCTGGTGCAGCGCGAGGAGGTGATGCCGCCCACAGCGAGCCGGCCGTATTTCGCCTGAATGCGCTTGAACTCGGAGGCGGCGTGGGAGATCGCCTCCTCCCATGACACTTCGCGCCAGGGGTCGGTGATCTTCTCGCGGATCATCGGGCTGGTCACGCGGTCGCGATGCAGCGCATAGCCATAGGCGAAACGGCCCTTGATGCAGCTGTGGCCATGATTGGCCTTGCCGTCCTTCCAAGGGACCATGCGCACGATCTCCTCGCCGCGCATCTCCGCCTTGAAGGCGCAGCCGACGCCGCAATAGGCGCAAGTGGTGACGGCGGAATGTTCCGGCTGGCCGATGGCCACGACGGAATTCTCGGTGAGCGTCGCCGTGGGGCAGGCCTGCACACAGGCGCCGCAGGAGACGCATTCCGACTCCATGAAGGCCTCGCCGGCGCCGGGCGAGACGCGGCTGTCGAAGCCGCGGCCTTCGATCGTCAGCGCGAATGTGCCTTGCACTTCCTGGCAGGCGCGCACGCAGCGATTGCAGACGATGCATTTGGCGGGATCATAGGTGAAATAAGGATTGGATTTGTCCTTGGGCTTCCAATCCTCATTGCGGCGGCCTTCGAGGCGCGCCGTCACATGGTTACGCCCGCTATAGCCATAGCGCACCTCGCGCAGGCTCACCGCGCCAGCCATGGACTGCAGCTCGCAATCGCCATTGGCCGGGCAGGTGAGACAGTCGAGAGGATGGTCCGAAATATAGAGCTCCATTATGCCGCGGCGGATGGAGTCGAGCCGCGGCGAGAAGGTCTTCACCGCAATGCCGGGCATGACCGGCGTGGTGCAGGAGGCGGAGAGATTGCCGCGCCCTTCGATCTCTATGAGGCAGAGACGGCAGGAGCCGAAAGAATGGAGATTGTCGGAGGCGCAGAGCTTTGGGATTTCAATGCCGATCTGCATCGCCGCGCGCATGATCGACGTGCCTTCCGGCACGGTGATCTCCGTCCCGTCGATGGTCAGAGTGACTTCCTTCTCGGAGCGGGAAGCCGGCGTTCCATAGTCGATTTCCTTGATGAGGCTCATGATTCTAGTCCCCGCGAGGCCGGAAGGATTCGATGTAGTATAATTACATAACGATCGACAGGAAGGTTTTTGTCAATATCTGCAAATCGTCGCTCGATAGGCGAAGCCTATAATCTCGTCCAGATGACCGCAGATACGCGGGAGCGGCCGCGGCTGTTCAAAAACATATGCGCCGAATATATCGATATGAAAGACGATGGCCGAGGGCGCTCGATGCGAGCCTGAAGGCTCGCGGTCCAATCCCCGCCCCGGACCGCGAGCCTTCCGGCTCGCTCTTTTCCGACGATCGGCCGAACAGCAGGCCGCCGCCTCGAAAAGGACAGGCGAGGCTAGAATTTGGCCTTGCGCGGCGCAGCCTTCGGTCTCTATGGTCGCTATCTATATAAGATGCATATATATCGTATGCGTCTTCCCGCCATCGCCGAAGGTCGAAAGGCCTCGCCCATGCCCTCGACGCATCGCTTCGTCCGGAACCGCTTCCTCTGCGCCCTGCTGGCGCTGCTCGCGCTCGCGGGTCCGGCGCGCGCCGGCGAAATGCGCGAGGTCACGGACATGGCCGGCCGCAAGGTCGTGATCCCGGCCGATCCCAAGCGCATCTTCGGCGCGGCGCCGCCGGTGGCGGTGACGCTCTACGCCATAGCGCCGGAGCGGCTCATCGGCATCAATGTGCCGATGCGCGGCGACGAGAAATCGCTCTATCGCAAGGAGGCGCTCGATCTGCCCGTGCTCGGCAGCAATGCGGGCATGGGCCGGCAGCTCAATCTCGAGGAGATCGCGGCGATGCGGCCCGATCTCATCATCGCCTGGCTCGGCTTCTATCAGGAGAAGGCGAAGGTGGTGGAGAGCTTCGCCAAGATCGGCGTTCCGGTGATCTTCTTGAAGCTCGACACGCTGGACGATTATGCCGACGCTTTCGCCTTTCTCGGACAAATCGTCGGACGCGAGGCGAAAGCCGCCGAAATGTCCGCCTATATTCGCGACGCGCTTCTCCGCGTGCGCAAGGCGACCGCCGATATTCCGCCGGCGGAGCGGCTGCGCGTCTATTACGCCGAATCCGCCGACGGGCTCGCGACCGATTGCGATAAGAGCTTCCATACGGAGCCGATCGTCATAGCGGCGGGCGACAATATCTATCATTGCGAGCAGAGCTCGCATGTCGGCATGGACAAGATCAGCGTCGAGCAGATCGTCGCGCTGAAGCCGTCGCTGATATTGACGCAGGACAAGAGTTTCGCGGCCCTCGCCAAGAGCAGCGCGCTATGGCGCAATGTGGAGGCGGTGAAGAACGGCCGCATCGTGAATGTCCCGCATGCGCCCTTCAACTGGCTCGATCGTCCGCCGAGTTATATGCGCGCGCTCGGAATCCAATGGCTGGCCAATCTCTTCTATCCGTCGCGCTTTCCGCTCGATGTGAAGGGCGAGACCAAAAAATTCTACCGGCTCTTTCTCGGCGTCGATATTTCCGACGCCGATTTCACCCGCATAATGGAATGAGTGGCGGTTCCGATGCGCCTCGCCCTTCTGCCCTTCCTCCTGCTGACGGTCATTGTTCTGGCTCTCTCGGTCGGACGCTATCCGCTCGCGCCAGCGGATATTTTCGCCTATCTCGGCGCCGTTCTGGGGCTCGTCGAGCTTCCCCCGGAGCGTTTCGATCTCCTGCATAATCTCATCGTCGAGATTCGCCTGCCGCGCGTGCTGGCGGCGGGGCTCATCGGCGCCGCGCTCTCGGCCTCGGGCGCGTCCTTCCAGGCGGTGTTCCGCAATCCGCTGGTCTCGCCGGGCATTCTCGGCGTGCTGGGCGGCGCCGGCTTCGGCGCGGCGCTCGGCATTCTGCTCTCCGGCGATTTTCTCACCATTCAGCTCTCCGCTTTCGCCATGGGGCTGGTCGCCGTCGGCGTCGGCGTCATCGTCGCCAATCTCTTCGGCGCCGCCTCCATGGTGACTCTCGTGCTCGGCGGCATGATCTCCGGCGCGCTGTTCACCTCGGCGCTGTCGCTCGTCAAATATGCCGCCGATCCTTACGATCAGCTGCCCGCGATCGTCTATTGGATGATGGGGAGCCTCGGCGCCGTCGATCTGAAGCAATTGCGCGGCGCCGCTCTGCCCATCCTCGCCGGCGTCGGCGCTCTGGCGGCGGCGGGCCGCGCGCTGGATGCGCTCTCTATGGGCGATGACGAGGCGCGCTCGCTCGGCGTGCCGGTGCATGCGACGCGCTATGGCGTCATCATCGCGGCGACTCTGGTCTCCTCGCTGTCCGTCTCGCTCGCCGGCATGATCGGCTGGGTCGGGCTGGTCGTGCCGCATGTGGCGCGGCTCGCCATAGGGCCGACCAACAGCCGGCTGCTGCCGGCGAGCGCGCTGCTGGGCGCGACCTTTCTCATCGCCGCCGATTGCGTGGCCCGCAACATCACCCGCGCTGAGATACCGATCGGCGTCGTCACCGAATTGCTCGGCATACCGGCTTTCATCCTCGTGCTCGGCCGGGCGCGGAGGGCCTGGGCGTGAGGCGGAGGGCAGTGGAGCGCCCCCTCCTCGACGCTCGCCCGCAGCGCGGGAAAGGGGGCGCCAGCGATAGGCGCGCGCGCCGTCTCGAAGAGGCGCGACGCCTGCCCCCTCTCCCGCATCGCCGAGAGGCCGTATCGTGAGAGCGCCGTCTGCGACCGCGCAGCTGCGCGGCGTCGATCTGCATTTTTCGCGCGGCAAGCGCAGCGTGCTGAATGGCGCGACGCTCGGCTTCGGGACTGGCGAGATCGTCGCCCTGCTCGGCGCCAATGGCGCGGGCAAGAGCACATTGTTCCGCCTGCTGCTCGGCTTTCTCACGGCGCGGAGCGGCGAGGTTCGGCTCGACGGCCTCCAGCTCTCCTCCTTTTCGCGACGCGAGATCGCCAAGCGCGTCGCCTATGTGCCGCAGGGACATGTCACGCCTTTTCCCTATACGGTGCGCGAGGTGGTCACGCTCGGCCGCCTGCCGGAGACGGGCCTGCTGCGCGCGCCCCGCGCCGAGGATCGCGAGATCGTCGAAAGCGTCATCGCGCGGCTCGGCATGGAGCGGCTGATCGACCGGCCCTATACGGAGATTTCCGGCGGCGAGCGGCAGCTCACGCTCATCGCCCGCGCGCTGGCGCAAGGCGCGCGCCTTTTGGTGATGGACGAGCCGGCGACAGGGCTCGACTATGGCTATCAGCTGCGGCTGATGCGGCATTTGTCCGATCTTACCGCCGACGGCCATGGCGTGCTGGTCAGCACCCATCATCCCGAACATGCGATGCAGCTGGCGACGCGCATCGCCATTTTGAACGAGGGCCGCATAGAGGCCGATGGCGCGCCGCAGGCGGTGGTGACGGCGGAGCGCATCTCGCGCCTCTATGGCGTCGAGGTGGCGGTGTTCGACGATCCTTTCGGCGCGCGGCGGCTCGCGCCCATCGCCGGGCGGAACGGAAGGGCCGAAGGATGAAGCTCTATATGGGCTTCGACGACACCGACGTCGCCGGAGCGAAGATCGGCACCGGGCGGCTGGTGCGCATGTTCGAGCGCAAGCTCCCGGAAGGCGCGCGGCTCTGGGGCGCGCTGCGCCATCAATTGCTCGTCGATCCGCGCATTCCCTTCACCTCGCACAACAGCCCGGCCTGCGCCGTGGTGGAGATAGAGGACGAGGCGCTGATCCCTTCCCTCACCGCCCGCGCGATCACCCATATCGCCGAGCTGGCCAGCGACGGCTCCGACCCTGGCCTCTGCATCGCGCGGGAGGCCGACGATCTTTCCGAGATCATCGCATTCGGCCTCTCCTGCACGCATGAGATCGAGACGCAGGATCATGCGAGAGCGGTGGCCGCCCGCGCCGGCGTCGAGCTGCTCGGCCTCGGCGGAACCAATGACGGAATCATCGGCGCGCTGGCCGCCGTCGGCCTCTCCGCCTATGGCTGGTGCGGCCGCTTTCTGGAATATGGACGGCTGCGCCGCCTGCCCGATCCGATCTCTGTGGCGGCGCTGGCCGAGGCCGGCATAGAAGCGGCCGCGATCGACAAATATGCGCGCGCGCTCGATCCAGAGGCGATGATTCATACCGGCGGCTGGCTGTCGCCGCGGCTCTGGGGCGGACGCGCCGTCGCGCCGGTGGAGGAGAAGGACGGCCGCCTCATCGCCATAGGCAAGCGCCCGCGCGACGCCGAGGTCGCCGACTGATGCGCCTCCTCATCGGCATGGACGACACAGACGGCGCCGGCTGGGCGGCCAGCACGGCGCGGCTGGCGCGCGAATTCGGCGACATGCTCGCGGGCGAGACGCGCTTCATCGGCTCGGTCGGCCATATTCTGTTTTCCGGCGTGACGGCGACGACCAATAACAAGGCCTCCTGCCTCGTCGTCGAGAGCGAGCGCGCCGATGCGGCGGATTTTCTGCTCGCCCAGGCCGCCGCCTATGTGGAAGCCAATGCGGCGCCCTCCAGCGCGCCGGGAATCGTCGTGGCCGGCGCCGAGGCGGAAGCGCTCATCGACTTCGGCCGCGCCGCCAGCCGGCGCGAGATTCGCCCCGAGGAGCTGCCGCCTTTGATCGAAGGTCTGCGCGTCGCCGGCCTGCGCGGGGGCCGCGGCCTCATCGGCGCGGCGGCGGCGGTGGGGCTGACGGCGCGCGGATGGTCCGGACGCTGGCTCGAATTCGGCGGGCTGCGCCGGCTCGACCGCGCTGTGCAGGCGCGAGAGCTGAGAGCGCTCGGAATTTTCCTCGTCTCGCTGGAAACGGACGCCGAGGCGCCCGCGCCCGACGATTGGATCGACACCCATGGGCGGCTACGGCCGCAACTCGCGGCCGGCCGCGCCGTTCTGCCCTTGCGCCGCATCGGCGAGGGCATGTGGGAGGCGGCGACGGGAGAAACGGCCGACGCCGCGCCGTCGCGGAAATCTCGATAGCGAACGAAAATACATATATTCTATATCGCGATAGATGGCGTCATATGCATCGCTTTGCCGATATAATGGACTTGCCGCCACGCTCACGCCTATTTACGTAATTGCGTTACATCACGAATCGAGCGGCGGGCGAGCGGCGCGTCGGCCGAGGGCGGTGAAAGGCTGACAGCAATGACGATGTTCGCGCGCAAGAGACGCGGCTCCTCCCTTCTTCTCGGCGGCGCGTCCTTGGCCGCGCTGCTCGGCGCCGCCCATGGCGCCGGCGCGCAGAGCTTCACCCCGTTACCGGAAATCTCGATCGGCCCGGCGCCCGCCGCGCCGAAGAAAAAGCCCGAGAGCTCCATTCTCGGCTCGGCCTCCGATAGCTCGACCGCCTATGCCGCGGATGCGCGCGGGCTCGATCTCGCCAGCGGCGGCGGCGGCTCCAACCCGATCCGCGGCATCTCCTGGCTGCCCTCCGTCGATGCGCCGGCCATCGATCCCTACGGCCTCGCCAATCTTCCCGGCGGCAACAAAGGCCTGCGCATTCGCGGCGAGGTCAGCCAGCACGGCAATAGCATCGGCACGGTGGAGGGACTGCCGCTCTCCGGCATCAATCCCGGCCCCGGCGTCACTTGGCTCATCGACAATGAGAATCTGAGCAAGATCGTGCTGCGGCAGGGTCCAATGCCCTCCGATGTGAACTCCTATTTCACCGTCGGCGGCAGCTTCGACAGCCGCCTGCGCTGGCCGGCGGAGAAATTCGGCGGCGAGATTTCGCAAAGCGTCGGATCCTTCTCCTTTCTGCGCACTTTCGCCCGCATCGACTCGGGCGAGATTTTGAACGGCACGACCAAGCTCTTTGTCTCCGGCTCGTTCACCGACGCCGACAAATGGCGCGGCTCCGGCAAGGACCCGCAGGGCAAATCCGGCTTCGCGGTCGGCATAGACACCAAGCCCGTCGATGGGCTGGAGGCGAAATTCTTCGTCGCCAAGAGCAGCTTCGACCAGCACAGCTATCAGGGACTGAATTATCAGCAGGCGAGCAATCTCGGCGCCTTCCGCCGCTATGATTTCGCCGCCTATCCAGGCCCGACGACGGCCAGCCAGATCAATTACTACGGCTATAATCTCCAGCATTTCGACTCTTGGACCGCATTCGGCGATATCGCCATAGAAGTCGACAAGACGACGCGCTTCGTCTTCAAGCCCTATTATTTCCGCGAGGACGGCTATTATCTCGACGGTCAGGCCAATGGCCGCATCCGCAAATGGATCATCGACCACGACATGTGGGGCGTGGTGAGCGAATTGCAGACGCGCGTGCTGGATACGGACGCCAAGCTCGGCTTCTGGCATGGCGTGCAAAATCCCCCCGGACCGCCGACGGCCTGGGAAGTCTTCGCCCCCAACGCAGGCGGCGGCCTCATCAATCCGAGCTGGGCGATCCTCGGCAAGCAGACCGCGCCGCATGTGTTCGATTCCGCCTATGGAATCGCGAGCCGCGACTTCGGTCCGCTGCATGTGGAGGCAGGCGCGCGCTATATTTGGGAGCGCATGGCGGGCATAGACGCCTATAATTCGACCGGCATAGGCGATGTGCCCTATGACACGGCGCTGGCGCTCTCCTCCGGAGTCATCGCCAATCGCAGCGTCAAGCCCTTCACCATCGGCACTTTTCTGCCCTTCGGCGCGCTCACCTATCGGCTGACCGACGATCTATTGCTGAAATTCAGCGGCGGCGGCGGCTATGGCGGACCGGGCTATGACGCCTGGCCGGTGTTCCAGCAGAATTCGGCGACCTTCCTCGCCAAGGGAATCACCGCCGATCAATTCTGGCATTCGATGAAGCCGGAGACCTCGACGCAGCTCGATCTCGGCCTGCGCTGGTCCTTCGACGGCGCCTATGGCTCGGGCTATGTGGAGCCGACCGTCTATTACTCGCGTAACCACAATAAGCTCGTCTCTTACGATCCCGGCATAGGCACGCAATATGGCGCCAATGTCGGCGAGAGCCAGAATTACGGCGCGCAGGCCGTCGTCCATTATTCCCCGCTCGAGAGCGTCTCTCTCTTCGCTTCGCTCGGCTATCAGCGCGCCGAATTCGTCGAAGACCTGCCGCTGCTGCCCGGCGCCTCCGCGGCCAATTATTGGTCGACGCGGGTGAAGGGCAAGCAATTGCCGGACGTGCCCTATTTCATCTCGACGATCGGCGGCGATCTGCGCATAGAGGAATTCACCATCACGCCGATCCTGCATATCGTCGGCTCGCGCGCGGGCGACACATCCGGCTATCAGCCGCTCGCCGGCTATTCCACATTCGATCTCACCGTGAAATACGAGCACAAGATCGACTGGGGAACGATCACCGCCAGCGTCACCTGCATGAATATGTTCGACACCGCCTATATCGGCCAGATCAGCAGCGGCTATTATCAGCAGACGTCGGCCAACGGCATTTATTACCCGGGCGCGCCGCGCACCGTGCTGGCCAAGGTCGGCTTCAAATTCTGAACCCGCCCCCCGCCGCCGACGCGACCAGAGCCCCGCCGGCGCGCGTCGCCCTCGCCCCCGCGACGTCATGGCCGGGCTTGTCCCGGCCATCCACGCCCGGACGCCGAGGCGTCTTAGAAATTTGGTGTGGCACCGAAGCTACGGTGGCGCCAATCGCGAGATCAAATCCGTCGATAGCGGACGCTTTCATTCGGTTTCTCAGTGGCTTGGCGTGGATGGCCGGGACAAGCCCGGCCATGACGGCGTAGCATACGCAATATGTGAACCCGATAGCGACGCGCGTCGGCGGGAGGTAAGGCTTACTTAACCATAGGTTGCGCTGTTAAGCTTAACGCGATGGACCGCTTGCAAGGCTGCGCTTATGGTGCGGCAATCCTCGGTTCGGGTCGTTGGCGAAGTGAAATACGTGAAGCGTTTTCTGGGCGTGACGGCGCTCTTGGCGTTCGGCGGCCTGGAAGCCGCCTCCTCCGCCCGCGCATTCGATTTTTTCGGCCTCTTCGGCGCCGCCGAGGAGACGCCGGAGCCGAGCCGCGACGCGCTGCCCTACACTCTGGAATTCGGCGGCCTCGACGAGGCGGAGGGCCTCGCGCGCAATCTTCAGGACGCCTCCAACACATGGCGGCTGCGGCTGCAGGCGCCGCCGACCGGCGCCGGCCTCGCGCGGCGCGTGGTCGCCGATTTTCCGCGCCTCGCCGAGGCGCTATGGGCGAGCGGCTATTATGACGCGGAAATTAAGGCGACAGTCGCCGGCGTCCCGGTGCGGCCGGACGGCCATGGCGCCGATGTCGCCGCCGCCGCAGCCGAGCGGCTGCGCGGCCAGGCGCTGGCGCCCATCCGCATAGAGATCGTCCCCGGCCCGCTGTTCCATTTGCGCAATGTCGCGCTTCTCGACGCCCGCAGCGGCAAGCCGCTCGACGAAGCGCTGCTCTCCAAAAAATCGCTGGAGCGCAACAAGGACGAGCCGGCGCGCGCCGCCGCCCTGCAATCCATGCAGACCGCCTGGGTCGACGCGCTGCGCGCCAATTCCTATCCGCTCGCCAAAGTGGCGACCGCGAAGCCGACGATCATCCACCCCGAAAAGGCGATGGATGTCGTCGTGACGATCGATCCCGGCCCGCGCGCCGGCATAGGCGAAGTGAGGACCAGCGGCTCGCCGGGCATAGATCCGGACGTCATTCGTTCCTACATCTATCTCGAGCAGGGCGAGACCTATAGTCCGAAGAAGCTCGCCGAGCTGCGCAGATCCATCGGCCGCCTCGAGGCCGTCGGCTCGGTGAAGGCGGAGGATGGCGACAAGCTCGACGCCAATGGCAATCTGCCGATCCTCGTGCAGACCAGCGAGCGCAAGCCACATGCGGTGGGCGCGGACGCCTTCTTCTCCAATGTCGATGGGCCGGGCCTGCGCGCCTATTGGACCGATCGCAATCTCTTCGGCGGCGCCGAGCGGCTGCGCTTCGATGTCGAAGGCGGCCTCGCCCCCTTCGGCGGCGCGGCGAGCTACAAGGGCCTCTCCTCGATCCGCCTGAGAGACGTCATCGGCCGCGCCAAGGCGAGCTTCGTGAAACCTGCTCTGTTCGGCTCGCGCAACGATCTGCTGCTCGATATGAGCTTCGTGCGCGAGAGGACCGACTATTACGGGGCAGCGTTCGGAAACGCCACGGCGGCGATCCGCCATCGCTTCAGCGACACGGCGTCCGTGCAGGCGGGGCTCGAATTCGAGCGCGGGCATACGTTCGACGCTTTCGGCCCGCATGATTATTCGCTGCTCGGCTTTCCGCTCTCGGCCAATTACGACGGAACCGACGATCTCCTCGCGCCGACCAACGGCTTTCGCGCCATCGCCAATGTCACGCCTTATGTGAAGGCCTTCGGCGACAGCGTCGGCATGGTGCAATCGAAGACGCAGATCACCGGCTACAAATCGCTGGACGAGGATGGCTGGTATGTGCTCGCCGGCCGCATGGCGGCGGGCTCCATCGTCGGCGCGAGCATAGAGAATATTCCGGCGAGCCATCGCTTCTTCGCTGGCGGCGGCGGCTCGGTGCGCGGCTATCGCTATCGCTCGCTGAGCCCGGACGCCGGACTCGGCTTTCCGGTCGGCGGACGCAGCCTGCTCGAAGGCTCGGCCGAGGCGCGCATAAAGGTGACGCGCGATATCGGCGTGGTTCCCTTTTACGACATAGGCTCCGCCTTTTCGTCGCCATTCCCCGACTTCCAATCGTCCATGCGCTCCTCCGTCGGCATAGGCCTGCGCTATTACACAGGGATAGGCCCGGTGCGCCTCGATGTGGCGACGCCGCTCGGACGGCGTCCCGGCGAGAATAAATTCGCGATCTTCATCGGCGTCGGGGAGTCGTTCTGATGGGCTTTCGCCGCATTCTCGCCTATGCCTTCGGCGCGCTGCTGCTGCTCGCCGTCGCTGGAACGCTCACGCTGCGGATACAGACGCGCGAGGGCAAGAGCTTCCTCGCCGATCTCGTCTCGCGCGCCGCCTCCTCGCCCGATATGAAGATCGACATAGGCGCCTTCGAGGACCCGCTGTCGGCGCATCCGCTGCTGCGCGATATCTCCATCGCCGATAGGGACGGCCCCTATCTGAAGATCGACCAGATCACCCTGGACTGGTCGCCTTCCGCGCTCTTCTCGCTGCGCCTCGATATAGAGAAGCTCGCCATTGGCGCGATCGATATCGCCCGCCTCCCGGCGCCCTCGCGCGCTGCGGCGACGACGCAAAAGAGCGGCGGCGGCTTCTCGCTCCCCGATCTGCCTGTGCGCATACGCCTCGGCCGATTGGCGCTGGAAACACTGTCGCTCGGCGCGCCCGTTCTCGGAACCGCGGCGAAATTCACCGCGACCGGCGAGGCGGCGCTCGACAAAGGCGCGCATGTTTCGCTCGACATTCGCCGGCTCGACGCGCCGGGCGCCATTACGGCGAAAGCCGATGTCGCGGCGGGCGGCCAAAAGATCACGCTCGCCCTTACGGCGCAGGAGCCGGAGGGCGGGGCCATCGCCCGCCTCGCCGCTCTGCCCGGCCTGCCGCCCGTCGATATTTCGCTGACCGGCGAAGGAACGCTCGACGATTTCGCCGCGCATCTCGCCGCCAAGGCTGGAGAGAAGATCGGCGCCGAAGGCGCGGCGCGCATCATTCACAAGGATGCGGCGCGGCGGCTCGATTTCGACATGGGCGTCCGCCTCGCCCCGCTGCTGCCGCCGGCCGCAGTTCCGCTGCTCGACGGCGTAACGCAGCTCGCCGGCGCCGCCACTCTGCGCGACGATGGCGCGCTCGAGGGCGATATCGCCATCCGCAGCCGCGCGAGCGCCGAAGATGCGTTGCGCCCGCTCGATCTCGCCATTGCGCTGAAGGGCGTTCCAAAGGATGAGCGCATCAGCGCGATTCTGAGCGGAACGCTCGCCGCCCCGGCGCTCTCCGCGCCTGCGCTCGAGAAGCTGCTCGGCAAACGTCTCGCGCTCGGCGGCGCCGTCGCGTCGCTTCCCGGCGGCGGGCTGCGCTTCGAAGGCCTTTCGCTGCGCGGCGAACATGTTTCCGCGAAGATCGACGGCGCCGCGATGCGCGAAGCGCTCGACGTCGGCGCGAAGGTCACGATCGCCGATCTGAAACCCGCCGATCCGCGCCTCTCCGGCCGCGCAGAAATCTCGGTGAAGGCGACCGGCTCCGCCGACAAGCCCAACGCCGATTTCGAGGCGCTGCTGGAAGGCGCGCATCTCGACGGCCATGCGATTCAAAAGCTCGCGCTGCATGGCGCCGCGCGCGATCTCACCGGCGCGCTCGCCGCGACCGCGACGCTGGACGGCGCCATAGACGGCAGCCCCGCGCGCGGCAAGCTGAACGCGCGCAAGGACGCCGGATGGACGATCGACAATCTCGATCTTTCCGTCGGCCGCGCGGCGCTCCACGGCGCGCTCACGCTCGATGCGCAAAGCCTCGCCAGCGGGCGGCTCTCTCTGGTCGCGCCCGATCTCGACGATCTCTCGGCGCTCGCTCTGCGCAAGCTCTCCGGCGCGCTGAAGGCCGACATCATCCTCGACGCCGCTCGAGGCGCGCAGAACATATCGATCGACGCGCAGGGTACGCGCATCCGCGCCGCCGACGCCGCGATCGAGAAGCTCAGCGCGAAACTCTCCGGCCATGATCTGCTGCGCCGACCGGCGCTCGACGGAAACATCGCCGTGGACGCGCTCCATGTCGGCGGCAAGACCATTTCCAAAGCCCGCCTCACCGCCACGCCCGCCGGCGCCGCCACGGAGCTCGACCTGACCGTGGATGCGGAAGGCTTCGCCATTGCGAGCCGCGCCGCGCTGACGCCGGGCGAAAAGACGCGGCTCGACATTCAGTTGCTCTCGGCGCAACGCGCCGGCAAGCGCATCGCCCTCGCCGCTCCGGCGAGCGTCACCCTCGGCGGCGGCGCGGTGGAGCTGAAAGGCGTCGCCCTCGCTGTCGGCGCAGGCCGGCTCGACATAGACGGAACCATCGGCGAGCGGCTCGATCTCACCGCGCGAGCGCGGAGCGTGCCGCTCTCCATCGCGTCCATCGCCGACGCCAGCCTCGCGCTCGAGGGCGCGTTGGACGCCGAGGCGCGCATCACCGGCGACAAGAAAGCGCCGAGCGGCGATTGGAAGATCAAGATCGCCAAGCTCTCCGCCCCGCAATTGCGCAGCAATGGCCTGCCGCCGCTGGACATAGATGCGCGTGGCGGACTCGCCGGCGCGCGCACGAGCCTCGACGCGAATATCGCGCTCGGCGCCGGTGGGCGCTTCGCCATCACGGGCTCGGCGCCGATCGACGCCGCCGGCGCGCTGGATTTGCGAGTGAAGGGCGAGGCGGACGCCAAGCTCGCCGACACGGCGCTCTCCGTCAATGGCCAGAGCCTGCGCGGCAAGGCCAATGTCGATCTGCGCATCGCCGGCTCGCTCGCCGCGCCGGCGATCGAAGGCGGCGTGACGCTCGCGAACGGCTCCTTCGCCGATCCGCTGAACGGCGTCTATCTCGATCACATAGACGCCAAGCTCGACGGCCACGGACGCGAGATCGCCATCACGCGCCTGACGGCGCTGACCAAAAATGGCGGGCAGATCGCCGCGACCGGCAATATCGCCGTCGAGCCGCAGGCTGGCATGCCCGGCGCCATTCGCATCAAGGCCAAGAATGCGCAGCTCGTCAGCAGCGATCTCGTCTCCGCCACCGCCGATCTCGATCTCGACATAGGCGGCCCGCTCGCCCGTTCGCCGAAGGTCTCCGGCCGCGTGACGCTGACGACGATGGAGGTGAATGTTCCCGATCGCCTGCCCGCCTCCTTTCAGGCGCCGCGCGGCGCGGTGCATATTTCGCCGCGCGCTTTCGCCAAAGAGATGCTGGCGCTGGAGGCCAAGGAGAAAGCGCGCGCCGCCAAGCATTCGCCCTTCGACGCGACGATCGATCTCGCGCTCGCCGCGCCCAATCGCATCTTCGTGCGCGGACGCGGCATAGACGCAGAATTCGGCGGCGAGCTGAAGCTGAATGGCACGATCCAAAAGCCCGCCGTCAATGGGGCTTTCGATCTGCGCCGCGGCAAGCTGCAATTGCTGACCCAGCGCATCGATCTCACGCGCGGAAAATTGAGCTTCGCGGGCGGCCTCGTTCCGCAGCTCGATTTCACCGCCGAGACGACGGCCAGCGACGTGACCGCCAAGATCGGCGTCTCCGGCCCCGCCTCGCTGCCGAATTTCTCCTTCTCCTCCTCGCCGGAGCTGCCGCAGGACGAGGTGCTCTCGCGCCTGCTCTTCGCCAAGGCGTCGGGCTCGCTGTCGGCCTTTCAGGCGGTGCAGCTCGCCACGGCTCTCGCGCAATTCTCCGGCGCCGGAACCGGCGTCGACGCTTTCGAGAAAATGCGCAAGGCGCTCGGCGTCGACTCGCTCGATCTCGAGGCCGGCGGGTCCAGCGGGCCGACGGTCGGCGCCTCGCGCTATATCTCCGACAATATCAGCGTGGGCGTGCGCACGGGCGCCAAGCCGGAGCAGACCGCCGTCAGCGTCGGCGTGGACGTCACCAAGAATGTCCGCGTGAAGGGCGAAACCAAGGTCGACGGCAAATCGTCTTTGGGCGTCGGCGTCGAATGGGAATATTGACGGGGCGCCGCTATTCGCAAATGATGGTCCGAGACCGCGGCCGATAGGCCGTCATTCCACTCGCGGCCTCGTTCCGCTATATTGCCGCCAGAAGCTCATTTCACCCGAAAGGCCGCGAACATGCTCGACCGGCTCGTCGCGCGCGCGGCGCAATTGCCCGCCTATGGGGAATTACGCTGGCACGCCAATCATTCCTCCCGCATCATGATGCGCAAAGGCGTGCTGCTCGCCAATGGACGCTCGCGCGACAGCGGCGTCTCCGCTCGGCTCTATCGCAACGGCGCCTTCGGCTTCGCCGCCGCGCCCGCCGATGACGAGGCCAGCCTCTCCGCCGTTATCGCCACCGCCAAGGACAATGCCGAATTCGCCGGCGGCCACGCCGCGAGCGGCGCGCTCTCCACCGCGGCCGGAAGCGGAAGCTATGATTATCGCAGCACGCGCGCGCCGCTCTCGGCCGAGCAGCGCGTCGATATCGTGCGGCGGCTCGACGAGGCGATCCGCGCCCGCTATCCGGGCCTCGTCAATGTCGATATTTCGCTGTCCAGCCATGCGAGCGAGAAGATTCTCGCCAATAGCGACGGCGCGGCGACCTATTCCTTCGTGCCGCGCGCGGCGCTCGTCGTCTCCATGAGCGTCGCCGCCAATGACGGAATCGTCGAGCTCTATGACATTCTCGGCGGCTTCGGCGAGATAGAGGATCAATCCTTCGACGAGGCGACGCTCGCGCCCTGGCTCGAGGATCTGCACGAGAATTTGCGGCGCAAGGCCGAGGGCGGCCAATGCGAGGCCGGCGATCACGACGTCGTGCTCGATTCCGCGCTCGCCGGCATTCTCGCCCATGAGGCGATCGGCCATACTTGCGAGGCCGATCTCGTGCTCGCGGGCTCGGTCGCCGGCGACCATCTCGGCGAGCTGGTGGCGAGCGAGAAGATCACGCTCGGCGATTATGGCGGACGCGGGCCGGACGGCAAATCCTCCTTCGCCATTCATGTCGATGACGAAGGCACGCCGTGCCGCGACGTCGCCATCATCGAGAATGGCGTGCTGAAAAACTTTCTGCACAATAAGCGCACCGCGCAAATGCTGGGCGCGGAGCCCGCCGGCAACGCGCGCGCTTTCTCCTTTCAGGACGAGCCGCTGGTGCGCATGCGCAATACCTGCATCGCCAAGGGAAACGACAAGCTCTCCGACATGATCGGCGCGATCGAGCGCGGCTATTATCTGAAGCGCTCGACCAATGGCCAGGCGGACGCGACGAGCGAATTCATGTTCGGCGTCAATTGCGGCTATGAGATTCGCGACGGCAAGCTCGGCCGCGCCATTCGCGACACCACCATCTCCGGCGTCGCCTTCGACATGCTGAAGAGCGTCACCCATGTCGGCGATGATTTCCACTGGTCGGCGGGCGGCGGCTGGTGCGGCAAGAAGCAGGTGATCGCCGTCGGCATGGGCGGCCCGTCGATCAAATGCCGCGTCACTCTGGGAGGACGCGGATGAGCGCGCCGACGGATGATTTTCTCGACCAGATTCTCGCGCGAGCGAAAGCGGCCGGCGCCACAGCCGCGCAGGCGCTGAGCAGCCGCACGCGCTATTTCGAGATCGAATTCGATCATCGCAGCGTCGATCTCGTGCGCTCCACCGAGAATGAGACGACGATGATCACCGTGTTCCGCGACGGCAAGCGCGGCGGCGCGACGCTCAACGGCCGCCGGCCGGAGGAGGTCGAGGCTGCGATCGCCGCCGCGGCCACGGCGGCCGAAGCGGGCGTCGCCGATCCCGCGAACGACATCGCCGCGGCGCCCTCGCTGCCGCCCGGCGATCACGGCCCTTCGGAGCCGGACCGCGCCGCCATGCGCGCGCAGGTCGATGAGTTTCTGGCGAGCCTGCCCTCGCGCCATCCGCTGCTGCGGCTGCGCGACTGCCTCTACACTTTCACCGACCATGAGACCGAATTCGCCAATTCGGGCGGCCTGCGCCAGCGCGAGCGGCGCGGTGGTCACGGCTTTCGCGCCATGTTCATGGCCAAGGACGGGACGCTCACCACATCTTTCAACGCGGCGGGGGGAAGGTCCTTCACGCCCTTCGCCTCGCTCTATGACGCCGCCGGCGTCGGGCGGCTGATGGCGGAATGCGAGCGCTCGCTGGAGCGCCGGCCGGTCACGGGAAAATTCGTCGGCGATGTGATCGTCACGCCGCATTGCCTCACCGGGCTGCTGCCCTCCATCGCGGGCGCGCTCTCCGGCCCCGCCCTGCTCGCCGGCTCCTCGCCGTTCAAGGACAAGCGCGGCGAGCGTATCGCCAGCCCTTTGTTCTCGCTCGACAACGCCCCGCGCTCCGCGGATTTCGTGGACGGCTCGGATTTCGACGAATTCGGCGTGCCGACGCGCGATCTGCCGATCATCGAGGATGGCGTGCTGAAGGATTTCCTCATCGGCTATTTCTTCTCGCGCAAGCTCGGTCTGCCGCAGACGGCGGGCGTGCGCAACAGCCGCGTGCGGCCGGGAGAGACGAGCCTCGCCGATATGATCGCCGGGGTGAAGCGCGGCATTCTGTTCTCCCGCTTCTCGGGCGGCGCGCCCAATGACAATCTGGATTTTTCTGGAATCGCCAAAAACTCGTTCTATATCGAGGACGGCGAGGTGCGGCACGCCTCGAGCGAGACCATGGTGAGCGGGAATTTCCAACAATTGCTGCAAGATATTCACGCCGTCTCGAAAGAGGTCGTGAATTTCGGCGATTGCGTCTATCCCTTCATCGCCGCCTCGGGCGTGACCATTTCGTCGAAATGAGAGGAAGCGCCTTGGTCTATCGCCCCTGGTTCTCCGCCCCTCGCGCCTTCGGCCTCGTGGCGGTGGTTCTCGCTCTGGCGCTGGATCAGGCGCATAAATTCTGGATGCTGCATGTCTTCGACATCGGCCTGCGCCAACCGATCCGGCTCACTTCCTTTCTCGATCTCGTGCTGTCGTGGAATTTCGGCGTCTCCTATTCGCTGCTCTCCTCGCAGACAGAGCCGACGCGGGCGCTGCTCGTCGCCTTTCAATTGTCGATCGTCGGCTGCCTCGGCTACTGGCTATGGCGGGCGCCGCGGCGGCTCACCGCGGCGGCGCTCGGCCTGGTGGTGGGCGGGGCGCTCGGCAATGTCGCGGATCGGCTGACGCGCGGCGCGGTGGCGGATTTCTTCTTCTTCCACACCTCCCTGCCGGTGGGGCCGCTGGCCAATTACGTGTTCAATGTCGCCGACGCGGCGATTTTTCTCGGCGTCGTCCTGCTGCTGCTGGAGAGCTTTCGCACTGGCGCCGCGCGGCCGACGCCTGCCGCCGGATAGCCCCGAGAGGCTTTCTGTATTTCAATGAAGCTCTCGGATTTTTGTTTTGACGCGTTTCCAACGCCGAACCGGCGCCCACTTCGGCTGGAAACGCTCTCGCGACGATTTCGGCTGGCCCGGAGCCTCACACGCCTCTAAAATGCCGTTAAGCTGGCCGTAACAATTCGGCTCTTTGGGAATCGCGCGCGCTCGGACGGGGCCGCGCCCATGGGAGGAGATCTGGGCGATGAAACGGGCGACAGCCTCTCTGCGTCTTACGCCGGCATGCGTCGGGCTCGCGCTCGTGTTTCTCGGCGGAACGGGCGTCGTCCCGGCCGCGGCCTATGACGACAAATCGACGCTCACCTCGGTGCTCGGCTTCATCGGCGTCTATTCCGACGAGGACGAGAGCCAGAAGATCGTCTTCCGCGAGCATCCCAAGCTGGTCGTGCCGCCCAATCGACAGGGGCTCCCCTCGCCGCAGGCGGAGACCGAGCGCCCCGCCTCCTGGCCGGTGGATCAGGAGATCGCGCGCCGCAAAGGCGCGCCGGCTCCCGCGCGCCAGCCGGGCCTCAACGAGAATCCCAATGTCGCCGGCTCCAAGAATGGCGAGCATGACGGCCCGCGCAAATGCCTCGTCGCCGCCTCGGACGGCCATTGCACCATCGCCACAGACGCGGACGAGCCGGGCGCCGCTACCGGCCCGAAGACGCGCGGCGCCGGCGAGGCCTCGACCCGCTCCTATCTGACCGAGCCGCCGCAGGCCTATCGCCAGAAGGTGGCGGGCGGCAAAGGCGTGAAGGAAGCAGAGGAAAAGCCGGGCTGGACCAATCCGATCGGCATGATCGGCAGCCTTTTCGGCGGCTCCTGAGCCGCCGATCCAGCGCCCCACCGCTCAGCCGCCGCTCAGCACGATGCGGCGATGCGTCGGCTGCAGCGGGCGGGCGTTCATCGGGAACAGCGTCTTGAAGGCGTCTATGTCCGCCTTCGCCACGGCCACTGGCTCGGCGAAGACATTCCAATGCACCACCTCCGAACAGGGCGGCGTGGTCAGCGAGCCCTCGTAGCGGAAGAATTTCTTTCCCTTCGGCAGCAGAGCGGAGGCGTCGACCGGAGCCTTCAGCGCAGCTTTGCCCTCCTCCTTCGGCGCGGCGGCCATCAGCGCGGATAGCGCCTTATTGGGCGCGCCGGCGACGAGGAAGGAGCCGACCACCAGAAGATCGCCATTGTCGCCGGCGTGGACGAAATGCGCCTCCATCGCGAGGCGCTTGCCGCCGAGGGCGTGCTCGCTCGGCGTGTGGAAATGGAACTGTTTCAGCTCGAACTTGCGTCCGTCGAGCTCGGCGACGCCGCTCCCGGCAGCGGCGTTGGCCTGGATCGTATGGCCATTGTTGACGATCTCGAAAGCCTGCGGCTTCCAGCCGAGCTTGGGCGGGCGAATGTCGGCTTTCACCGCATCGGCGAGGTCGATCGGCGATTGTTCCGCGCCCAGCGTGCAGGCCTTCGCCGCCTCGTCATGCGCGCCCCAATGCTGCGCATCGTCATAGGTCCAATGCGCCCCCTCGGCGCGGGCCGCGGCGGCGCAGAACGGGCAGGCCGCGAGACCGGCCAGAAAAGAACGTCGTGTGAAAGCCATGCGATCCCCCCTTGCGGCGCTTCGGTCACGGCGCATTGGCCGCCGCGCCGTCGAATTTTGACGATTCGAGGGGAAGATGATGCCATGAGAGCTTCAGCTGCGGCAACGCTGGCGCGGAGCGTCCGACGACGCCCTCACAACGGGTATAGTCGTCACACAGCCTGCTCGCCATTCATCGACAAAGCGATGCGCCGCGCTCTCGCGCGCGGCGCCTGACATGCCTCGCATTCACGCTTATATAGATCGAATGCTTCCGTCGAAGCGTCCGGGGGAAAGCCCACGGCCGAACTGGCGCCGAATTCTCTTGGCCGGGCCGAGGTTCGGTCGGACCGTTTCTGGCCGTTCAGCACACGCCCGAGCGCCGGACGCGCTATAGCGAGGAAAGATTATCATGCCGATGACACAGCCGGGGGCCGAGGCGATCGCGGCCGATCACGCCGCCAGCCCCGCCTCCGCCAAGATCGACGCGCGCGCCGGAGCCGCCAAAAGCGAGAGCGCCGCCGCCGGGGTCGTCCATTCGCGCCTCGCCAATGGAATGAGATCGTCGTCATCGCCGACCGCCGCGCGCCGGTCGTCACCCATATGGTCTGGTATCGCAACGGCTCCGCCGACGATCCGCTCGGCAAGTCGGGAATCGCGCATTTCCTCGAGCATCTGATGTTCAAGGGCACGCACGCCCATCCGCAGGGCGAGTTCTCCAATCTCGTCTCGGAGCTCGGCGGCCAGGAGAACGCCTTCACCAGCTATGACTACACGGCCTATTTCCAGCGGATCGGCAAGGAGCATCTCGGCACGCTGATGGAGTTCGAGGCCGATCGCATGACGAATCTGGTCCTCTCCGACGAGATTGTGGGGCCGGAGCGCGAGGTGGTGCTCGAGGAGCGCCGCATGCGCACAGAGAACGACCCTTCCGCCCAGCTCGACGAGGCGGTGCAGGCGGCGCTGTTCCCGCATCACCCCTATGGCACGCCGATCATCGGCTGGGGTCATGAGATCGAGACGCTCGGCCGCGAGGACGCCCTGCATTATTATCGTCGCTTCTACACGCCGGAGAACGCCATACTCATCGTCGCCGGCGACGTGGATTTCGAGACCGTGCGCGCGCTCGCCGAGACGAGCTATGGCCGCATTCCCGCGCGCGACGACGCGCCGAGCCGCAAGCGCCCGCGCGAGCCGGAGCCGCGCGCCCATCGTCTGGTGACGCTCGCGGACGAGAAGGTCGAGCAGCCGACGCATGAGCGCGTCTTCCTCGTGCCGTCCTACACGACCGGCGCGCCCGGCGAGGCCGAGACGCTGGAAGTTCTCGGCCATGTGCTGGGCGGCGGGCCGTCGAGCGTGCTGTATGATTCTCTCGTGGTGGAGCAAAAGCTCGCGGTCAACGCCGGGGCCTATTACATGGGCTCGGCGCTGGACGACACCCGCTTTTGGGTGTTCGCCACGCCGGCGCCCGGCGTCTCGCTGCAGCAGCTGGACGACGCCATCGGCGCGGTGATCGACAAATTCGCCGCCGCCGAGATCGCCGAGGCCGATCTGAAGCGCGCCAAGAATCGTCTCGTCGCCGAGGCGGTCTATGCGCAGGACAGCCAGGTCTCGCTCGCCCGCTGGTATGGCGAATCGCTGGCCACCGGCCTCGCGGTGGAGGATGTCGCCGCCTGGCCGGACCGCATCGACGCCGTCTCCGCCGCCGACCTCGCCGCCGCCGCCCGCAAATGGCTGCAGAAGCGCCGGGCCGTCACCGGCTTCCTCGAATCCGAGGGCCAGGACGAAGCCAAAGACGCCGAAGCCAAAGACGCCGTGCTCGCCGCCTGACATCGGAGCGTAAATCAATGACAGCCTACGCCATCGCGCCTGCGCGCAGCCGCGCCGAGACCATTCAGCGCGTCGTCACGCCCGGCGGGATCGAAGCCTGGCTCGTCGAGAGCTACGCGGTTCCGCTCGTCGCGCTCGAATTCGCCATGCGCGGCGGCGCCTCGCAGGACCCGGCCGGCAAGGCGGGTCTCGCGACGCTGCTCGCCGGTCTGCTCGACGAGGGCGCCGGCCCCTATGACGCCCGCGCTTTCCACCTCGCCATAGAGGATCTGGCGATCCGGCTCGGCTTCGGCTGCGACCGCGACGCCATCTCCGGCCATATGCAGACGCTCTCCCGCAACAGCGACGAGGCTTTCGAGCTGCTGCGCGTCGCGCTCTGCGAGCCGCGGCTCGAGCAACAGGCGATCGACCGCGTGCGCGGCCAGATCGCCGCCGGGCTGAAGCGCGACGCCAACGATCCCGATGCGCTGGTCGCTAGAGCCTTCCGCGAGGCCGCCTTCCCCGACCATCCCTATGGGCGGCCGGTGCGCGGCGATCTCGAGAGCCTCGCAAATCTGACGCGCGACGATCTCGACGCGCTGAGGATTCGCCTGCTGACGCGCAGCGATCTGAAAATCGCCGTCGTCGGCGCCATAGACGCGGCGACGCTCGCCGCCAAGCTGGACGCGATCTTCGGCGCCCTGCCGGCGCAGAGCCTTCTCACCCCCGTGCCCGAGATCGACATTCACGCGCTCGGCGAGCGCCGCATCATCGATCTCGACGTGCCGCAATCGGCGATCCGCTTCGGCCGTCCGGGCATGCAGCGGCATGATCCCGATTATTTCGGCGCCGTGGTGGTCAACCACATCCTCGGCGGCGGCGTCTTCACGGCGCGCCTGTTCAACGAGGTGCGCGAGAAGCGTGGTCTCGCCTATTCGGTCTATTCGCATCTCAACGAATATGACAAATGCGCCATGCTGGTCGGCGGCGCGGCGACGAAGAACGAGCGCGCCCGCGAATCGCTGGAGGTGATCCAGGCCCAATTCGCCGATCTCGCCAATGAGGGGCCGAGCGCGGACGAGCTCGACAAGGCGAAGAAATATCTGACCGGCTCCTATGCGCTGCGCTTCGACACATCGACGAAGATCGCCGGCCAGCTGGTCAATCTCCAGCTCGACGGCTTTGCACCCTCCTATCTCGACGAGCGCAATGGCCGTATCGACGCGGTGACGCTGGACGACGCCCGCCGGGTGGCCAAGCGCCTGCTCGGCGACGGCGAGCTGCTGGTGTCGATCGCCGGACGTCCGCAGGGCCTCTGATCGGGTCGAACCGCAGGGCTCCTCGATCGCTCATACGGTTTCCGGCGGATCGGCTGGCGCGGCCTTCGCCGCCTTCCTTCTCCCCGCTCGCGGGGAGAAGGAAGGCGCGCGCCGAAGCATTCAGCCGGAAACCGCATCAAAACGCGCATGCAAGGCGAGTATCGACAGCGCGATCCGGCCCAATGATCGGATCGCGCTGTCGAAAACATATGAGCGCAGGGCGAGCCTTCGCGACGCGCCACGAGCGATTATCTCCAGATTACACGATGATCTTCTGCAAAAGAAAACGGGCGCCGCAACCTGCGGCGCCCGACGGATCGTCATGAAAAAGGGGTTCGGCAGACGCCGAACCCCTGCGCCGTTGCAAATTCCGTCGGGTGAATAATTGATTCACTATTGATCGACTACCCTTCTTCTTTAGCGCGCTCCGATCGTAAAGGAAACAACCTAATATAGATCGCGAGCAGAAAGACGACGCCTGTGTCTCGTAGGTAACACTAGTACTTATACCATAGGATTATTACTTGTGGTGGTATTGCTTGGTACTAATACTAAGCACGCGGACGAGAGCTTTTACTTTCAGCGGCTTGCCCTGAGATTAGGATATGCTTCAGCACAGCCGTGAGCGGCCCCTTGTTTCGAAGGGCGGAAGATTATGAGCATTTCCCGATGACAGGCGAGCGGCTACGGCCAGCCGCCCCCATTATCCACAGGCTCAGTCCGCCAAAGGGAGAGAGAGCCGAAAGGCGGAGCTTCCGCCATCCTCTTTCTGCGACGAGAATCGCACGCCGTCGGCCTCGACGAGCGCACGCGATCTCGCCGGCTCTGCGGCAGCGCGCGGATCGCGACACGGCGCGATAGACGCGGCGCCGGCGTCGCTTATCTCGATGGCGATCTCGCCGCCCCGCGTCGATGTGACGACGATCAATTCGCGATGGGACGTGGCGATCGCCGCCTGCGCGGCCGCCCGCAGGAGATCGCTCACCTCCTCCTCGATCTGCGCCCGATCGCCGATCACGAGATCGCGCTCGGCGCACAGACGTAGCTCGGCGGAAACCGTCTCGCCGAGATCGCCGCGCATCGTCTCCCATGCTTCGCGAATCAGTGGATGCAGCGCGATCTCCGTCGACGCGCATGATTCATGCGTGAAAAGCTCGCGCCAATCGCCGACGAGACGCGCGGCGCGATACAATTGCGCGCCGGCGCGGTCCATGGCGGCGAGCTGCTCCTCCGACTGCGCGCCGCCGCCGAGCGTCGCGCGCCGGCGCGCAACCTGGAGATAGGCGGCCGCGGCGGTGAGCGGCTGATTGATATCATGGGCGAAGCCGACGGCCCGGAGCTCCAGCCCCCTCAGCCGCTCGGCCTGCCGACGCAGCTCCTGCGCTTCGGCCGCGTCCTGCGCGAAACCCACGCCGCGCCCGCCCCGCTCGTCGAGCGCGACGAAGCGGAGCCGCAGCCGCGCGCGCGCGCCGTCCTTGCGCATGAATTCCGTCTCGACGCTGTTCTCGACCGGAGACCGCAGCCGCGTGGCGGCCCGCCAATCAATGCGGCCGGCGCCGAGATCGTCGCGCTCATAGCCGGTCATGCGGAGAAATTCGTCGTTGGCTTCCGTCACCTGGCCGCCCTCCTCCCAGCAGAAGGCGCCGACCGGCCCATTCTCCCACAGCATGCGCGCGCAAGCGTCGCCCGCGTAGAAATCGGCGTTCCTCTCGGAGCGGAAGCGAAGGCGCCCAAGCAGGGCGAGCGCCGCCAAGGCCGCGGCCACCGCCATCGCGGCGGCGAGGCCGCCGATGAGAGCCGAGAATTGCGCAGCCGTATCAAAGGACGCAGTGCCGACCTGCTCTCCGACCGAGGCCTGCGAGCCGAAACACGTCAGCAAGGCGACGGCCGCGAGCGCCACGCCGAATCCGCCCGGCCGATGCGCGGCGAATTCACGGCGCCGAATGATATGATTCCAGAGGGCGCGAAGCCCGGCCCCGGCAGTTGCGCCCATTCGTCGTGGCGCGCCTGCCGCATCCCGAGAAAACCACATGCTCGGCACAAGCAAATTCCGACAATCACCGAATGCGACGAGCGCAAGACTGGCCCAGAAGATTTATTTTGGCAATCCGTCCGATCGATCGGACGTAGATGAAAATTATCCCATCACGCCATGACATTCTGGCGAAGCAGCGCAAAAAAGCGCGAGCGCAGGCCCAAGGAAGGGCGGCGCCCGATCGCGCCGACGAAGCGATAGGGCCGCGCGTGGCGCGCGGGAGGACGCAGGCCGCGCATGAAGACAGGCGCTGGCGATCGGGTCACGAGGAAATCTCCGGCCGCGCTGGCGCGAGCGCGCCGGGTTCCGCGCGGCGTAACGGCAGTCGCGCCTTGCTCATCAGCAGATAGATCACCGGCGTCGTGTAGAGCGTGAGAATCTGGCTCAGCAGCAGGCCGCCGACGATGGTGACGCCGAGCGGCCGCCGCAAATCCGCGCCAATGCCGCCGGCGAACGCCAGAGGCAGCGCGCCGAACATGGCCGCGAGCGTCGTCATCAGAATGGGACGGAAGCGCTCCTTGGCGGCGAGCAAGGCCGCGTCGCGCGTCGAAAGCCCGTCCTCGCGCTCGGCGATCAGCGCGAAATCGACCAGCATTATGCCGTTCTTCTTCACAATGCCGATCAGCAGCAGAATGCCGATGAAGGCGATCATCGAGAATTCCACCGCGAACATCTGCAGCGACAGCAGCGCGCCGAGCCCCGCCGCCGGCAGAGTGGAGATGATGGTGACGGGATGCACGAGGCTCTCATAGAGCACGCCGAGAATGATATAGACCGCGAGCAGAGCGACGACGATCAATATGGTCATGGTGCGCCCCACTCTGCGTGCGTCGCCCGCCTCACCGGCGAGCTCGCCACGCAGCCCGCTCGGCGGATTCATCGCGACGAAGGCGCGCTCCACCGCCTGGCTCGCCGCTTCGAGCGTCTCCTCCGGCGCCAGATTGAAAGTGATGGTGACGGCCGGCATGGCGCCTTGATGATTGACTGCCATCGGCATGGTCGAGCGCTCGAAGCGCGCGATGGCGCTCAACGGAACCTGTCCGCCGGAGGCGCTGGACACGTAGATTCCAGCGAGATCGCGCAGATCACGCTGGCGCGTCGGCGGCGTCTCCAGCACGGCGCGATATTGATTGCGCTCGCCATAGATGATCGAATCCTGGCGCTGGCCGAAGGCGCCGTTGAGCGCGGCGTCCACCGCCGAGATCGGCACGCCCATTCGCGAGGCGGCGTTGCGATCGACGACGACCTTGGCGCCGAGGCCGCCCTGCTGGCGGTCGCTCGTCACATCGACGATCTGCGGAACCTTGCGCATGCGCGCCAACACTTTTGGCGCCCACTCGGTCAATTCGGCGACATCGTCGTCGAGCAGCGTGAACTGATAGGCCGAGGCGCTCCAGCGCGCGTGAAGGAACACATCCTGCGAGGGCGTCAGCATCACTTGCAGCCCCGCGACCTTGGCGAGCTCCTTGCGCAGCCGCGCGATCACCTGCTTGCTGGAGAGGCTGCGCTCCTCGCGCGGCTTGAGCCTTATGTTGAAGCGCCCTTGATTGAGCGCGGCGGTGAGCGCGCCGCCGCCGACCGACGAGCCGACGCCAACGACATCTGGATCGGCGGAGATGATCGCCTCCGCCTGCTTCTGCAGCCGCATGATCTCCGCGAAGGAGACATCCGGCGAGGCTTCACTCGATCCATTGATGAAGCCATTGTCGTCCTGCGGAAGATTGCCCTTCGGAATCGCCTGATAGAGATAGGCTGTCCAGCCGATCGTGCCGATGATGACGATGAGCGTCAGCCGCGGATGATCGATGACGGGGCGCAGGCTGCGGCCATACCAATAGACGATTCTGTCGAGCGCGCCTTCGACGATGCGATCGAAACGCGAGCCTCCGCCTTTCCCGCCCCATGGCGCGAAAGCGCAGACCATGGGCGTCACCGTGAGCGAGACGATCGTGGAAATGAGAATGGCGGAAGCGAGCGTGTAGGAGAACTCACGGAGAAAGCGCCCCATCAGCCCGTCCATGAACAGCAGCGGGACGAAGACGGCGATGAGCGACATGGAGATGGAGACGACGGTGAAGCCGATCTGCCGCGCGCCGATCAGCGCCGCCTCGAAACGGCTTTTGCCGCGCGCCACCCAGCTCTCGATATTCTCGATCATCACGATCGCGTCGTCGACGACGAAGCCGACCGAGACGGTGAGCGCCATCAAAGAGAGATTGTCGATGGAATAGCCCGCGACCCACATGGCCGCGCAAGCGCCGATGAGCGACAGAGGCAGAGTGACGCCTGCCGCGATCATCGGCGTCGCACGTCGCAGGAAGACGAAGACCACGCCCATGGAAGAAGGCGAGATGCGCATTATGCGCGCCGAACAGATATTCGGCGGCGAGCTCGTAGGAATCGGCCTGCTCTGCTTTCAGATCGGGGCTGTTGATGACGATGCCGCTCGGCGACACGGTGCGCTGATAGAGCTCTGTGACGCCCGGAAAGCGCGTTACATTGCCATAGGAGCCGCGCAGCAGCAGATCGGGCGTCGCCTGAAAGGCGAGCGAGGCTTTCGGCATGAAGGCGGCGAGATTGCGCTCCGGCTGCCGCGTTCCCGTGCCGCGCACATTCTCGTTGAAGCCGTCGAAAGCGCGCCACCACTCCTGGCGTCCGCCGAGCGTGAGCGTCCATTGCGGCGCGAGCTTCCACACGTCCTGAACATAGACGGCTCTGTTCTCGGTCTTGCCATAGGAGCGCTGCGCCTGCTGCAGGTAGTAGGACGACCAATAGGTCGGCGTGCTCTGCAAATGCAGCTTCAGCGTATATTCGTCGAGATGTCCGCCGAAGGAGACTTCGTGCTTGCCGAAGAGCTCCTCCTCCGGGCGCCAGATGAAGCGCATGTCCATCACCTTCCAGCCCGTGCCGCTGTATTCGCGCGTCTGACCGGAGGTGTCGACGCCATATTTCAGCGCCGAGACGCTGACGTCGCGCATCAGATCATAGGAGCTGCCGACCAGCTCCATGTCGAAGACGCCGCCTGTCTGCGTCTTGAACTCGGCGCCCTGCATGAGATGCAGGAATTCCGTATGCGCGGGATTCAATCCCGAGAGGGCGAAATTGACGCCATTCATCGTGATGCGGCCATTGCTCGTGTTGTAGACGGGCAGTCCGGTCGTCGCACTTCTCAAATAGCTCTGCGGATCTATGTTCAGGCCGAGCTGCATCAGCCCGATCGTGTAGCTGAGCCGCGCATCCTTGTTGAAGTCATAGGCGAGCTTCAGCGTGCCGACATTCTCCTCCGTCGTCTGCAAGCCGGCGGTGCCGAAGACGCCGCGCGGCGCGCCCTGACGATCGACGTCGAAATAGCCGCCGACGACCGGCGTTCCCGCCGCGCCCCCGGGGCTCGAGGAGCTGACATAGGAAATCGGCTGCGAATGCGTCAGCAGATGATTGTACGACGCGCGCCAGGAGAAATCGCCGTTGCGGTCGCCGACCGAGAGGCCGCCGGTGAAGCCGGGATTGCTTCTTTGCGTCGCATATTGATCGCCATAGGGCGCGAGAATGCCCTGCAGATTGGAATGCAGCTCGAACGTTTCCGGCATCTTCGTCGTGTAGGTGATGACGCCGCCGATCGCATTGCCGGAATAGAGCGCGGAATAGGGACCGTACATGACGTCGATACGCGACACCTCCTCGGGCACGATCATCGAATATTTGGGCGTGTGCTCGCTGGCGCCGAACAGAGCCGAGATGAGAATGCCGTCCTTGTAGACGAGCTGCCTCTGCGGCTCGAATGGGCCGATGGTGCGGCCGGTCATGCTCTGAAAGCGGTCGCCGGGGAATTTGGCCGACATGTCGAGGCTCGGCGCATAGCGCAGCATCTCGATCGCCGTCGTGGCGTTGACCGTCTCCGCGATCTTGGCGGCCGTCACCGTATGGACGACGGCGGGAATATTGTCGGGAATAGCCTTGGCGAAAGGCTTTTCGATTGCGGCCAGCGCGGGCGAGGCGGAGCCGGCGCCGGCGCCCTGGCCGCTCACCTCGATTTCTGGCAGCGCCTCCTGCGCGAGGACGCAGATGGGCGAAAGGACGGCGAGCGTCAACGCGGCGACGGACGCGCCGCTACGGAAAGCGAAACGAGACATGAATTCCCCCCTGAGCGGCCGCCAAACGGCCGGCGATTCCAACGGCGTCGACCGAAAGCGGCCGATGAGGCGTCAGGAAAAGCGGGGAGGCGCGTGGGAGGGCGGCTTATGACCGGCCAGGAAGAAAGAGGCGAGCGGATCGGCGCTCGGCGCCGGGATCGCCGCGGGCGGGAAAGGTGCGAGGCGAGTGAGGACGGCCGCGACGACGCCGAGGATCGCCGCGCAACAAATGACGCAATGCTCGCAATGGCTCGCGTGATGGGCGCCGGCCGGCGCATCGTCGCCGCTGGCGAGACGACAGCCGACCGACATTTCGACGCCGCCGTCGCCGGTCATCAGGGCGGCCGACGGCCCTGCGCCTTGCATCAGCAAGGCGCATGAGAGCGCGAAAATAGCCAGAAGCCGCCCCAACATTTTTGGTATTCCGCCGCGAACGCCAAAACATCACCGGAACGTTACCAACGGTCACGACGCTTGACAAGAGCGCGCGCCGCGGGACTCCAGAATCTGTTATTCATGTTACTAAATTGCAACAATAGTGTAAAATCGACGAATGTGCAGCAATTTCCGAGAAAATCGGATCATGGCGGCGTGACGAAAGCGGCATTCCGAGTTTCGGATAGATCGATGCTCGAGATTTGCGGCCGCCTTCGCACGAAAAGAGAGCCTTCGGGACTCTTCTTTGCCCGATCGGCGCGCGCGTTCCCCGCAGAAAGCCGAGCCCGACGCGTCTAGATCGCCGCCTCGACTTGCGCGCCGCCCGCGCTCGTGAGGCGCGACCCGAAGAGCCGAAATCCGACGATGAAGGTCGCGCCGCCGCCGGGCGTGTCGGCGACCTCGAGCTCGCCGTCGAGCTCGCGCGCCAGCTCCTTGACGATAGCGAGCCCGAGGCCAGTGCCCGGCGTCGTCTCCTCCTTGCGCCAGAAGGGCTCGAATATCAGGCTGCGATCCTCGGGCGCGACGCCGCCGCCATGATCGACGATGATGACGCGCGCATCCGCGCCGACGCGCATCATCACGGTTCCGCCCTCCGGCTCGGCGCGCAGCGCATTCTCGACGAGATTGCCGAGCACGCTCTCGATCGCCCAGGGGAATCCGCGGATCATCACCGGCGCTTCCGGCGCGTCCAGCTCGATCTCCTTTTTGGCGTCTATGGCGACCGGCATGAAATCGGCCGCCACCTTCAACGCCGTCGCGGCGAGATCGACGCAAAGACGCGTGTCGCGGCGGCGTTCGCGCGCCTGCGCCAGAACCAGCAATTGATCGACGATCGTCTGAATGCGCCGCACGTCGCGCGTGATTTCGCGCTTGAGATCGGAGGCATCCAGCTTGGCGACGCGCGCCCGCAGCACGGTGATCGGCGTGCGCAGCTCATGGGCGGCGTTGGCGGTGAAGCGTCGCTGCGCCGCGACGCCTTCCTCGACGCGAGCGATCGCGCCATTCACCGCCTCGACGAAAGGCGTGATCTCGATCGGCAGACCCGCGGCCGCGATCGGCTTGCGCAGCGAGTCGACGGTGATGGCCGAAGCCGCGACCGTGGCCGCGCGCAGCGGCGCGAGCGAACGTCGCACGACGAGCGTCGCGACCAGCGCCGCCGCCGAGCCGAGCGGCAGAAAGGCGATGAGATTGTTCAGCGAGACGAAATTCACCAGCTGCCAGATCGTATCGTCCCAATGGAACTGCGCGCTATAGGTGGCGATCGTCAGCTTGCCGAAAGCGCTGTCGATGGAGCGCACATAGCCGCGCGCATTGGGATCGGAATCGTCGGAGACATGGAAGAGCCCGCTATAGCTGTCGACGCCGGCGCGTCCCAGCGCGTCGAACAGCTTCTCGTCCGAGCCCGCGACGAGACGGCCGGCGGCGCGATCGAGTATGGCGAAGCGAAATCGCGGATTGCGCTCTTGCTGGCGCTGCAGCTCCGGCGTTCGCTCTGCCGTCAATGCGCCATCCGGCCCTCGGCGCAGCGCGCCCAATAGAATTTCCTTGGAGCGCTTGGTGGTCCAGCTGTCGAGGCTGGAATTGGAGCTATCGCCGATATGCAGCGCCGAGAGCGGCAGAAACACCGTCACCGGCAGAGTGAGATAGGCGACGAGCGAGCACAGTATCCAGTAGAAGACGAGCCGCGCCGAAAGCGATTGCGTGAGCTTCATTCCTCAGCGCTCCGAATAAGATAGCCTATGCCGCGCGCGGCGTGGATATCGGCGCGCGCGCCTTGGTTCTTCAGGCGCTGGCGCAGGCGGTGGATCAGCATCTTCAGCGCGTCGACCTGATCGGCGTCCTGCGCGCCATAGATCTCCTCGAGCAGATCGGCGCGCGTCACCGCGAGACCGGCGCGGCGCATCAGCGCCCCGAGCAGGATGAGCTCCAGCTTGGGCGCCAGAAATTGCCGGCCATTGATAAATCCCCTCTGCTCGTCGAGCTCGAAGCTGAGCGCGCCGACTTGCACCGAGGGCGCCACTTGCGGTCCGGGACGACGCAGAACGGCGCGAATGCGCGCCATCAGCTCGTCGGGATCGAAAGGCTTGGTCAGATAATCATCAGCGCCCGCGTCGAGTCCGTCGACCATCTCGTCTATGCCGCGCATGGCGGTGAGCATCAGCACGCGCATGTTGGGCCGATCCTCGCGCACCGAGCGGATGATGGCGACGCCGTCGCCGTCCGGCAGCCGCCGATCCAGCAGCATGACGCCGTAATCGACCGCCTCGATCGCCGCACGCGCCTCGGCGACCGCGCCGACGATATCCGCGACAAAGCCGGCATGGACGAGCTTTTCTTCCAGCAGAGCGGCGATCTCCGCCTGATCTTCGACGATCAACACACGCATCGGCTGTCCTGTCGCCCTCATGAGCATTGTCGCGGTCTTCCCGGCGGAGCCGCTTCGCCTCTATGCGCCCTGGGTCGCCGCAGGCCCTGGGCGTCTTCTAAGCCGACGTATCGTATAGCGCGTTACCAATATGTAAATATCATATTCGCCGCAGGCCGCGAGAACGTCAAATGGCGTCATTGGCCGCCACAGAATCGCCGAAAGCTTGCGAGTCTGGAGATTGTGACGCCTATGAGCGGTCCAGCGTCGCAATTTGGCGAATATTCGGCCCGCAGGAGCATGCTTCTATATATCGAGGCGATCTCGCCGCCGTTTTAGAGAGCGCTCATTGGCCCCGGTCTATTTCTGCTCTGTTTCTTGTAGCCTTTCCAAATTGCAGCGGGGGCGAGAGGCTGCGCGTCGAGCGCGCGCGGGCGCGGAAAAGGAGAATTTTTCGCGACAGGCGCGATTTGCAAGGTAACGTTTCTCAGACTTCGGCGAGCGGCTGAAGCTATATTCTTCGACCCCGCGGCGGGGGAGGAGATTTGCGAGGAGGCCATTCCATGACCAATGACACGATCGCGGCGCCGCGCGCCGCCGAGGAGCGCGCGCCTGCGGAAATCTCGCTGCGCCTGCGTGCGCGGCGGCTGTTTCTCGCCTTTCATCGCTGGACCGGCCTCATTCTCGGCGCGATCTTCGTCGTCGTGGGGCTCACCGGCGCGCTTCTGTCCTTCGCGCCGCAGATCGAAGCGGCGCTGCATCCCGAGCTCTTGCGCTCGGCGCCGCCTTCCGCCGAGGCCCGCTTCGCCCCGCTCGACGAGATTTATGCGGCGGCCATCGCCGATCTGCCGCGCGGCGCGACGCCGAGCTTCCTCGCCATGCCGCGCAGCCGCGAGGGCGTCGTCTCGCTCTCGTACCGGCTGCGGGACGCGGACGACGTCATCGAGACGCATCGCCTCTTCATCGACCCCTATACGACCAAGGTGACGGGCGACCGGGCGATCAAGAAAGGCGACGACGAAATCCGCCAATTCTTCTTCAATTCGGTGCGCAGCCTGCATTACACGCTGTGGCAGGGCTCGGATCGCTCCTGGCTGGTCGGCGGGCCGGCGCTTCTGCTGCTGCCCTCCATGCTGCTCGGGATCGTTCTGTGGTGGCCGCGGCCGGGCCAATGGCGGCTCGCTTTCGCCATTAAGCGCAAGGCGAGCGCCGATCGGCGGATTTTCGACCTCCATCGCGTGGTCGGCGCGGTCATCGCCGTCGTCCTCTGCTGCTCGCTGACTTCCGGCTGCTTTTTCGTGTTCCGCCAGCAGGGCCGCGACCTCGTGCGCCTGGTCTCGACCCTGCGCGAGGCGCCGCGCGGCTTGGCGTCGCGGCCGATCGCGGATCGCGATCCGATCGGGCTGGACGCCGCCCTCGGCATCGCCGAGCGCCGCTTTCCAGGCGCCGCGCCGACGGGCTTCAGCCTGCCCGCCAATGAGAAGGGCGTCTATGTCGTCTCCATGCGCGCGCAAGGCGAGCCCAATCACGCCAATGGCCGCAATCGGGTGACGATCGACCAGTTCAGCGGCCAGATTCTGTTCACCGAGGATCGCGCCAATTTCAGCGCCGGCGAGCGCTTCCTGGAATGGCTGCTGCCGCTCCATTCGGGCGAAGCCTTCGGCCTCGCCGGTCAGGCCGTCATCCTGCTCGCCGGCCTCGCGCCCGCCTTTCTCTATGTCACCGGCTTCCTGCGCTGGCGCCGGCAGCGTGACCGTCGCGCTGTTTCAGCGTGAGCGAATCTGCTAGACCTGCCGTCGACAGAAAGGCTTCTTCGAAAATGGCGCGCATCTTTCTCCTCTCCCTGATCCTGGCCGGGATCGTCTCGCTGACCGACGGCTTCGCCCCCAGAGCGGCGCTGGCCGGGCCGAATGTGCCGTTGTGTCTCGCGATGCAGAATAATTACAATGAATGCGTGCGCCACGAGCGCGCGCGGGAGCGTCATCGCCACTACGAATATGAGGACGAGTGGGGCCGTGGCCCGCGCGAGCGGCGGCGTCACTCGGATTGCGGCGCCTGGCTCGTGCAGTTGAAAGCGCAGGGCTGCTTCTGAGCGACCGTCAGCCGCCGATCAGCAATCCGGCGGCCGTGGCGCTCATGCAGGTGGCGAGCGTGCCGGAGAGAATGGAGCGCAGGCCGAGACGCGTGATCTCCGCGCGCCGGCCGGGCAGCATCACATTCAGCCCGCCGACGAGAATGCCCATGCTGCCGAAATTGGCGAAGCCGCAGAGCGCATAGGTGAGGATCAGCCGGCTGCGCGGCGACAGCGCCTCCGCGCCGAGCGCGCTCATGTCGCGATAGGCGACGAACTCGTTGACCACAGTCTTCGTCGCCATCAGCGCAGCGGCCGCCGGCGCCTCGCTCCAGGGCACGCCGATCAGCCAGACGATGGGGCGGAAGGCATAGGCGAAAGCGAGCTGCAGGCTCGGCGTCTCGCCGCCAAATTGCGGCAGATGCGCGAGCGCCATATTGACCAGCGTCACCAGCGCGATCGTCGTCAGCAGCATGCTGATGATACCGACGAGCGGGCCGACGCCGTCGGAAACGCCTTTGACGATGGCGTCGAACGCCCCTGCCGGCGGATTCTCCACGGCGAGCCGCGCTTCGGCATTGTCCTTATAGATATCCCAGGGCGACATGACCGCGGCGACCGCTATGCCGGCCGGCGTCGCGATCACCGAGGCGATGAGAATATGGCCGAGCGCATCCGGCAGGAAAGGCGCGACGAAGCCGGCGTAGATCACCATGACCGTGCCGGCGACGCCGGCCATTCCGCAGCTCATCAGCGCGAACAGCTCGCCGCGCTGCATGCGCGCGAGATAGGGGCGGATCAGCAGCGGCGCCTCGATCATGCCGACGAAGATGTGAACGGAAGCGCCCAGCGCCAGCGCGCCGGAAAGCCCCATGGAGCGTCGCAGCAGAAAGGCGAAGCCGCCCGCGATGCGCTGCATCACGCCCCAATAAAAGAACAGTGAGGCCAGCGCCGAGATGGTCAGCACCATGGGCAGCGCCTTGAACGCGAGAATGAAGCCGACGCCCGGCGTCTTCTCCTCGAAAGGCGCGGGGCCGCCGCCGAGATAGCCGAAGACGAAGCCAGAGCCCGCCTCCGTCGCCTTTTGCAGGGCCTCCGCCCCGTCATTGGCGAGCAGCACGGCCTGCTTCGCCGGCGGAAAATGCGTGAGGACCAGCGCCGCCACGAATTGCAGCGCCAGCCCGCCGAGCACGACGCGCCAGGGAATGCGGCGCCGATCCTCGCTGACGGCGCAGGCGATGAGCAGGAAGCAGAGAAAGGCGAGACAGGAACGAGCGATATCCGCCATGGGCTGCGTTTCTCCGATCGGCGCGGGAGGGCCGCCGCGGCGATGCAATTTTCAGGTCCAGACGCGGTCGGGCGCGACAGGCTTCGTCCACTCGGAGCATTTTCCGCGCGACCCGTGGCGTTCGCCACATCCCTCAGGAGCGAACCGAGCGACATTTCGCGAGCGGACGATGTTTTGCGACCGCGTTCCAACATCCATCCAGGGAGGATGACATGAATCTCGATCTCTCCAATTTTCATTTCCCGGCCGGCGTTCGCGCGAAAGCTCTGACGCTGGTCATCGGCTTCGCGATCGGCGCGATGGCTCTGTCGCTCGGCGGCTGCACTTGCGCCGACGCATATGGAAACGAGGTGGCCTGCCCCGACATCTACTGAACGAAAGACGTCTCCCTACGGGGGCGGACGCTGCGGCTCAGAGGGCCGCCGGCTCGCCGCTGGCGACCCAGCGCTCGAAATCCCCGAGCTTCTTGAACGGAAAGGCGGGGAGCGCGGCTTCGCGGCCGCGGATCGGCGCCTCGACGACGGCGTGCGGCGGCCGCAGCCCCGCGGCGTCGCAGGTCTGCGAGGAGACGAGCGCCACGCAGTCCATCTCCTTCGTCAGCGATTCGAGCCGCGCGGCGATATTGCCGGTGTCGCCGAGAAACTGCAGCGACTGCCGATCCGTCGGGCCGACGGCGCCGACGATGGCGAGTCCGCTGTGCAGCCCGACGCCGAAGGCGAGCGGCGCTTCGAGATCATGCGCGAAATCGCGGCTGACGCGGCGGATCGCGCGCCAGACGCCGCTGGCCGCGCGCAGCGCCGCGCGGGCGCCCTCGTCGGCGTCGCCGTCCAGCCGAAACAGGCTCATGACGCCGTCGCCGGCGACGCTGGTCACATGGCCGCCCTCCGCCAAGATCGCATTGGTCGTCGCGCGAATGTAGGAGTCGACGATATAGATCGCGTCATAGGGCAGGCGGTTGGCGGCGAGCTTCGTCGAATCACGGAGATCGACGAACATGGCCGTCACGAAAAGCTCGCGGCCCTGGTCGAGAAGAACGCAGAGGCCGTCGAGCGGGCTGTCCGCCGGCAGCATGGGATAGACGCCGATATCGCAGCGCGGCCGCGTCTGGCAGGCGAGGCGCACGCCCTCCGGCGCGCCGATCTGCGCCAATGTCGCGAGCTCCGCCGGGCCGGGCGGCGGCAGCTCCGACGCGCCATAGAGCACGCGTATGCGGCAGGTGGAGCAGCGCGCGCGCCCGCCGCAGACGGAGGCGTGCGGAATGCCTTTGAAACGGCTGGCCTCGAGCACGGAGAAGCCGAAAGGCGCGCGAACGCTGCGGCCGTCGCGATAGTCGATGCGCACCGTGTCGAACATGCGCTCGCGCATGTTGCGCAAGGCGCGCAGCAGCAGCACGACTGCGAGCAGCGCGAGATAGGAAATCTGCAGATAGAGGATGATCGAAGCGAGCATCGCCGGCACATGCGCATGCGGCGATCCTTTCGCCGGCGGCCCATGCGCCTCTATGACGGCCTCGTCCATATAGGCGCGCAGGATCAGCTCCCAGCCCGAGTTGAGCAGGCCCGCTATGGCGAGCGCGGGCAGAGCGAGCGCGAGAAGAAGAAACAGAATCGTGCGCCGGCGATACCAATCGCGATAGCGCAGCCACATGTGAATGCCGATGCAGCCATGCGACCAGATGAGGACCATGAGCAGAAATTGCCGCGGCAGGCCGAAGGTGGGATCGCTGATCCAGAAATGATAGAGAATGCGAAAATAGGAATCCTCCAAGCCGAAGGCGAGCACGGCGACGCGCGTGTCGGTGACATGCGGCGCGAGCAGCAGCGGTATGGTGAGGCCGAGGCCGAGCTGCCAGGCCTCTATCGCCGGCATGCGCAAATGCCGCCGGCGATAGAGCGCGAAGAGGCCGAGCGACATGTGAACGGTGAAGCAGAACAGCAGAAGAGCGACGCCGAAGCCGGTGCGCCAAGGCGCGAGAATGACGCCATGGCCGATGGCCTGGAGATTGTCGAGAAAGAACAGGCCGGTCGCGTGAGAGATGAAATGACAGGCCGCATAGGTGAAGAGCGTGAGCCCGGTGGCGAGGCGCGTGCGGCGCTCCAAATCGAAGTTGACACTCCAAGCCGACATGACTCATCCTTTGAAACGCTGACAAGACGAATTTTCAGGAACGCGGGACATGATACGAAAAAACCAGACGCTTGCACGCGTTAGTTTGTTCCGCTCGCTTTCCAAGGAGGAGATCGCGCAGCTCGACGCGCGATGCGTGTGGCGCCGCGCCCAGGAAAAGGAATGCATCCTCAATTATAAGGACGACAGCGCGGATATTTATTTCGTCGCCTATGGCGATGTGCGCGTGTCGATCCAGAGCGTCGCCGGCAAGGATCTGATGCTGCGCGTCATCAAGGAGGGCGAGTTTTTCGGCGAGCTCTCGGCGCTCGACGGCAAGCCGCGCTCGGCGGCGATCCATGCGATAACCGACACGGTGATCGCGCGCATGAGCCCCGCGATCTTCCGCGAGGTGATTCATCATTATCCCAATGTCTGCGATCAGGTGCTCGAGACGCTGACCGGCGAGGTGCGCCGCCTCACCACACGGGTGAACGAGTTCACCAATCTCGACGTGCGCGGCCGCATTCACGCGGAATTGCTGCGGCTGGCGCGCAGCGACAGCGGCGGCGAGAATCGCGGCGTGATCTCGCCCGTTCCCACCCATGCGGAGATCGCCGCCCGCGTCAGCACGCATCGCGAGGCGGTCACGCGCGAGCTGAACCGTCTGGAGCGGGCGGGACTGCTCGAGCGCCGCCGCGGCGCCTTCGTGCTGCTCGATCTCGCCGAGCTCTCCGCCTCCGTCGAGGCGGCGCGGTAGCGAATCTCTTCCGCGGCACGGTCGTTGCTACCCGCGCAAGGACGCGGGGAAAAGAGACCATGAGCAAGTTCATTTACGCCCATTCCGGCGACGCCGACTGGAAGAGCGCCTTGGCCTCCTGCCTGGAGCAGATCGAGCGACAACGGGCCGACGCGCCTGCGCCAAATCTCGGCTGGTGCTATCTCACCGACTATTTCACCCAGGCGGCGAGCGACATTTTGTCGGCGCTGCGCGCGCGCCTGCCCGGCGTCCATTTCGTCGGAACGGTGGGGGTCGGCGTCGGCGCCGAGGCGGTCGAATATTTCGACGCGCCGGGCCTCGCGATCATGCTGGCCGATCTTCCCGCCGACGCTTTTACGCTGTTTTCCTCTCTCGAGGCCCTGGACGGGACGCCCAAGGGCTTCGAGCCCTTCACCGCGCTGGTCCACGCCAGCGGCGGCACGCCCGATCTGCAGGCCAAGCTGGAGGCCGCAAGCGCCAAGCTCACCACCGGCTATCAGTTCGGCGGCCTCTCCTCAGCGCGCAACAAGGCGCTGTGCATCGCGGATGAGGTTTTGGCGGGCGGCTTCACCGGCGTCGCCTTCGGGCCGCAGGCGACCGTGTTCTCGCGCGTCACCCAGGGCTGCCAGCCCATAGGGCCGCTGCGCACGGTCACGCGCGCGCAGGGCAATTACCTCGTGACCCTGGACGAGAAGCGCGCCCTCGACTGCGTGCTCGAGGATATGGGGCATACGCTCGACATAGACGACGCCGAACTGCGGCTCGAGCTGGCGCAGACCTTGGCCGGGCTGGTCGCCACTGGCGAAGATGTCTCCGCCAAGCCCGGCCAGTTCGGCACGAACACGGAAGTGCGGCACATTGTCGGCGTCGGCCGCAAGGGCGGGCTGCTGATGATCGCCGAGCAGATAAAGGACGGCATGCGGCTCGCCTTCTGCAAGCGCAACGCCGAGGCGGCCAAGCATGATCTCCTCCGCATCGTGGCGGAGGTGCGCGCCCAGGCAGAGGCCGCCGGCGGCATGAGAGGCGCGCTCTATATCAGCTGCTCGGGGCGCGGCGGCCCGCATTTCGGCGAGCCCAACGCCGAATTCCGCATGGTTCACGAGGCGCTGGGAGGCGAGACGCCCGTGATCGGCTTTTTCGCCGGCGGCGAGATCGCCCGCCATCATCTCTACGGCTATACTGGCGTGCTGACGGTTTTCGCCGGAGCCTGAGAAAGAGGAAGCCCCAAAATGAGCGCCGAGCCGCGCGGCGAGGATCCTGGCCGGATCGTCTCCGCCTCCGGGGTTTTGATGCCCCGCATCATCTATGGCACGGCCTGGAAGAAGGAGCGCACCGCCGCTCTGGTGGAAGAGGCGCTGCGGACCGGCTTTCGCGGGATCGACACCGCCTGCCAGCCCAAGCATTACAACGAGCCGGGCGTCGGCGAAGGTCTGGCGGCGGCGCTCGGCGCCGGGCTCGACCGCGCGGATATTTATCTGCAGACCAAATTCACGCCCTTCGGCGGGCAGGACCCCGAGAACATCCCCTATGACGCTGAGGCGGCCATAGGCGAGCAGGTGCGGCAATCCTTCGAGGTCTCGCTGCGCAATCTGCGCGTGGATCGCCTCGACGGATTGGTGCTGCACTCCCCCTACCCGGAGGACAAGGACACTCTCGAAGCCTGGCGCGCGATGGAGAGCCTGGTGGCGCAGGGCGGCGTGCGCCAATTGGGCGTCAGCAATTGCTACGAGCTGTCACGGCTGAAGATGTTGTGGAAGAAGGCGCGGGTGAAGCCGGCCGTGATCCAGAACCGCTTCTACGCCAAAACCGGCTATGACCGCGAGATTCGCGCTTTCTGCGCAAAGCACAAAATTTTCTACCAGAGCTTTTGGACGCTCACCGCCAATCCCGAAACATTGGCGAAGCCGGAGCTCATCGCTCTCGCCGAAAAATATGGGCGCGGCCGGGCGCAGATTTTCTTCCGCTTCCTGACGCAGCAAGGCATTCTGTGCCTCACCGGCACGTCGTCACAGGAGCATATGCGCGACGATCTGACGATATTCGATTTTTCCCTGACCGCGGAGGAATGCGCGACCCTGGACGCTCTGCTGACCGCCGCGCCAGCCTGACCAGCGTCGAAAGCGCGCGGAAAGCGCCCTTGCATTCTCACGCTCGGCCGAAGATCATGCGGCGCGAGCGCGGGGGCGCGCGACGCGAACGCATCGGGGCGGCTGTATTTCCATGTCGAAGACGCTCGTTTCGGAAGATCAGAGTTTCTGGCAAGACCTCGATGACGAGGATCGGGGCAAGATCAAATCCTGCGTGCGGCTGCGCAGGATCGCGCGCGGCGAGGCGCTGATCGAGCTCGGCGCGCCGTCGGAGACTCTCTATATCGTCAATTTCGGCCAGTTCGGCGTGGTCAACGCCGCCAATGGCGAGATCGTCGCCGAGATCGGCAAGGACCAGCTCATCGGCGAGATGGGCTTTTTCACCGGCGAGCCGCGCGGCGCCGGCGTCGTCGCCATGCGCGACTCCGAGGTGCTGGAGATCGACCGCGCGCAATTCGAGGCGCTGGTCGCGCAATTCCCCGATATGCAGCGCGCCGTCACCCGCTCGCTGGCCCGGCGCCTCGCCCGTCTCGGCGAGATCACGCGGCGCAATTTCCGCCAGAGCAGCCGTGTGCGCGTGATCGCGCTGATCGCCGCCGGCGGGGGCGCTATTCCCGAAGGTTTCAGCGCCCGCCTGCTGCAGGCGATCAATGCGCGCGCCCATGGCTGCGCGCGCGCCTCCGCCGACGCCCGCGCGCATTTCGCGGATGGCGCATTCGACCGCTACGCCGTCGCCGATTGGCTCGGCGCGCTCGAGCAGGAGAACGACTTCGTCCTCTGCGTCGCCGATGGCGAATTGAACGAATGGACCCGCGCCGTTCTCAATTCGGCCGATCTGCTGATCATGGCCGTCGCCGACGGGTCCCACGCGCTCAATCCGGTCGAGGAATTCGCCTTCACCCTGTTTCCCGCCAATCGCCGGCGCATCGTCAGGCTCTATCCACATCGGCCGCAGACGCAAGAGCCCTCCGCGCCCTGGCTGCGCGAGCGCGACGTTTTCATGCTGCATCATGTGGCGATGGATTCGGGCGCGGATTTCGATTGTCTCGCGCGCTTCATCACGGGCCAGGCGATCGGCTTCGTCGCCGGCGCCGGCGGCGCGCTCGGCCTCGCCCATATCGGCATAGTGAAAGCCTTTCAGGAGGCGGGCGTCGTCTTCGATATGTTCGGCGGCAGCAGCATCGGCTCCGGCATGGCGGTGGCCTTCGCGCAATTGAAGAGCCCGGAGGAGGTGGAGGCGGCGATTCACGAGATATTCGTGCAGAACGCCGCGCTGAAGCGCCTCACTCTGCCGAAGTTCGGCCTGCTCGACCATACGATTCTCGAGGCGACGCTGGCGAAGTCCTACGGCTCCATCGCCTTCGAGGATTTGTGGCGGCCGAGCTTCGCCATAGCGACCGACCTCTCCACCTATACGATGCGCGTGATCCGCTCCGGCCCGACATGGCAGGCGGTGCGCGCCTCCTGCGCCATTCCCGGCGTGCTGCCGCCCTTCTTCGACGAGGACGGCCATATGCTGGTCGACGGCGCCGTCTCCGACAATGCGCCGATCGCGCCCATGCATGGGCTCAAGAACGGCCCCAATGTCGTCGTGGACCTGCGCAACTCCGATCCGCGCCTCTATGACTTCGACTATCGCGCGCTGCCCGGCCGCAACGAGCTGCTCGCCTCCATGCTCAATCCGCTGCGCCGCAAGCCATTGCCCGATTGCCCTTCGCTGGCGAGCGTCATTCAGCAGGCGGTGTTCAGCAATATTCGCGAGAAGCCGGCGTTTTCCGGCGGGCTCGATCTCACCGTGCAGCCGCCGGTCTGTCCCGGCGCCAGCTTCATGACCTGGGACAAGCACCGCGAGGTCGCCGAATTCTCCTATAGATGGGGCCTAGAGACGATCGCCCGGCTGGAGGAGGAGGGAAACCCCGCCCTCGCCGAAATGCGCCGCCTATCGCAGCCGAGCTGAGCGCGCGCGGCGCCTATGGGCGCCGAGCCATGCTCACCCCTCGTCGAGCGCGGCGCGCAGCATGGGCAGATAGCGCTGCGGATTTTCCAGCATGGGAAAATGCCCGCAATTCTCGAAGAGGACGAATTCCGCCTCCGGCAGAAACGCCTTCAGCGAATCGCCGATCGTCGCCACGAGATTATGGGTCGGATCGCTGTCGCCCCAGACGATCGTCACCTTGCGCGGGCTGGCGGCGTAGGGCTTCTCCGGCGTCGCCATCAAGGCCTGATAGGCGCCGCAGAGGCAAAAGCAGCCGCCGCGATCGAGACCCGCGATCGCCTCTTCCGCGAGCTTCGGCGCAATAGCCGAGGTCGCCGGCGGCATGGCGACCTTGTACCAATGCCGCGCCACCACATGATCCAGCGCGCGCATGAAGATCTGCCCGACATAGGGCCGCCGAATCAAATTCATGCGATCGGTTCCCGCCGCCCATTTCTGCGCCTGCGAGATCGAGACTGTCTGCTGCAGCATGAGATGGCGCACGCGATCGGGCCGCGCCGCCGAGAAGGCGACGCCCGCGAAGCCGCCGAGACAGGCCATGTCCAGCACGGCGTCATTTATCTCCAGCTGCGCGAAGAATTCGTCGAAGACCTCGCAATAGCTCGGGACATCGAAGCGAAATCCCGATTTCACGAAGGATTGGCCGAAGCCGGGCGTCTCCACGCAAATGACACGCGCATGGTTCGACATTTCGTCGATGATCGGCAAATATTGCTCGATGACATTGGGCGGATCGGGCACGATCACCAAAGTCTTGTCGCCGCCGCCATTCTTCTGCGGAGTGATCAGCGTCCGCAAGCTCGCGCCGCGCGTCTCGATGAATTGACCCTTCGCGCCATTCAGCGTCGGCCCCGCCTCGCTGCGAGCGGCGCGCGCGCGCCGATCCGCCCACAACCAGCGCGACATTTCGATTGCGTCCATTTTTCTCGTCTCCGCTGAAATTCATTTGGCGCGGCGCGATCCGCGCTCGCCCATCGATCCTATAGAGCGGACGCGCGCTCGCGCCCTGTGTGGCAGCACACACAAATTCCTCGCCGACCCTTTTAACACCTCGGATCAGGCTCGCGCCGATCGTCGTATCGCAAGACGCGACGAGAGGACGCGAGCGCAAGCTGAGCTGCTTGTCAACATGCAGAAATAATGTGACAACATTTGACACAATCTTGTCGTGCGACGCCATCGCTCAGCACGGCGGACTGCATGAAGAACAAGAAGCGCGGCGCAAATAGCGCGGGCGTGCGGAAGATTTCGCGCGTCGTTTCCAGCGCGATAGGCGCGGAAATTCTTTGCCGAAAGCGCGCGATATGCATTGGGAGAGACAAATGACCGATACGAGATATATGCCCGAACATGCCGCGCGCGCTTTCGACGCGAAGACGTCGCGCCGACAGCTTTCGCTCGCGCAGCTATTGGGAGCGCGTCAGCCGAAGGACGCTTTCTTCGAGATGCTGTCGCGCCATCTCCATCAGGGAACGCTGATCGTGCGTCACAATGGCGTCGATCATCGCTTCGGCGCCGGCGAGGAAGCGCCGATCGTGCTGCGCGTGCTGCGCGACGATTTCTTCAGCCGCGTGCTCGCCTTCGGCAATCTCGGCATGGGCGAAGCCTTCATGGCGCAGGATTTCGAGGTCGAGGACGGCCGCCTCGTCGATTGCCTCACAATGCTGTGCCGCGCCGGCCTGCATAAGAAGCTGCGCTCCGATTGGAGCTTCCTCTTCCGCTACGCCGGCATGCTGGCGAGCAATCGCCTGCTGAGCCCGGCGACCAATGTGCGCCGTCACTACGACATCGGCGAAGACGTGTTCGACGCCTTTCTGCTCGATCGCTACCAGGTCTATTCCTGCGGCTATGCGCATGCGCAGGACGACGACGCCGATCTCCTGCAGCAGCGCAAGCTCGATCGCATTTGCCAGAAGCTCGAGATCGAGCCCGGCCAGTCGCTGCTCGATATCGGCTGCGGCAAGGGCGGCATGCTGATTCACGCTGCGCTGAATTTCGGCGCGCGCGGCGTCGGCGTCACCAATAGCGTCGCGCATCACGCGCGCGCGCAGGAAAACGCCGCCAAATACGGCGTCTCCGATCGCGTGCGCTTCATCCTCGGCGATTATCGCGAGATCGAGGGCTCTTTCGATCGCATCGTCAGCGTCGGAATGCTGGAGCATGTGCGCGCCAAGGATTATGCGGCCTATTTCGGCGCCATCGAGCGTCTGCTCGCGCCGAAGGGCCGCGGCCTCGTGCATGTCATCGGCTGCAACACGGCGATCAATCGCCATGATCCCTTCATTCAAAAATACGTCTTCCCCGGCTCCGACACGCCGAAGCTCTCCGCGATGACGACAGAGCTCGAGAAGAATAGCCTCGCCATTCTCGACGTCGAGAATATGGCGCGCCATTACGCCGTGACTCTGCGTCGCTGGCTGGAAGCCTTCCGCGCCAATAGCGGAACGCTCGATCCTGTGCGCTACGACACGGTCTTCAAGCGCATGTGGGAATACTACCTCAGCTGCGGAATAGCTTCCGCCATGGCCGGGGACCAGGCGCTCTATCAGCTCCTCTTCACCAAGGATTATCACGCGCCGTACCGGCTGCAGCGCGTCTGACACGCGATTTCGTTTTATCGGGGGTGCATATGTCTAAGGAAGCCAATCAGGATTTCGCACGACTGCGGGAGCAGGTCCGCCGCGCAGGATACGCCCGCAAGCTGACCGCTATCGGCATTGCCGAATGGCTGCTGTTCATCGCCTTGACGGCGACGGGCGTCGCGCTCGTCATCGTCTCGGACATGCTCATCGTCAAGGCGATCGGCATGATTCTCGTCGCCTACGGCTGCATGGGCATGTCGACCAATGGCCACACCGCCTCGCATCATGCGATCAGCAACAAGCCGTGGGTCAATGAGTTCATCATGTATTTCGACTTTCCGTTCTTCCTCGGCGTGTCGGGCAATTATTGGCGCCACAAGCATGTCGTCGTGCATCATCCCAATCCGAACGTCATCGGCGTGGACGACGACGCCGATCTGCTGCCGGTGTTCACGCTCAATGATCGCGATCTGAAGAAGGCCAGCGGCCTCGCGCGCTGGTGGTTCGAGCATCAGGGCTATTTCTTTCCCATCGTGCTGCTCGGCAATTCCTTCGGCGTCGCCTTCAAGGGCTGGCGCTTCCTGATCCGCGAGCTGCGCGACGACGAGCGCCGCAACTGGCAGAGCTGGGTCGATCTTTCCTGCATGATCGGTCATTGGATCGTGTGGATGATCATTCCGATCTATTTCTTCGGCTTCGCCAATGTCGCAATGTTCTTCGTCGTGCAGATGTTCATGATGTCCTATGTCATGTTCGCGCTCTTTGCTCCGGCGCATTACCCGGAGGAAGCGATCCAGGTGACGAAGGATGCGACGCGCGACAATTATCTGATGCTGCAGACGGCGACGGCGGTGAATTTCGAGACGGGTCCGATCGGCCGGCTGCTGTGCGGCGGCGTCGATTTCCAGATCGAGCATCACCTCTTCCCCTGGATCAGCCCGCGTCACTATCCGCAGCTCGCGCCCATGCTGCGCCAGTTCTGCGAGGAGCACGGCTATCCCTATCGCTCGCAGGGCTGGGGGATCGCGACCTGGAAATCCGTCGTCACGCTCTTCAAGCCGAAGAAGATCGAGGAGGAGTTCCCCGCGGTTGAAAACCTGCCGCTCGCCGCTCACTATCAGCAGCAGAGCAGAATTCGCCGCGAGGCGGAGGCGCCGCTCGCCAAAGCCGAAGCCGCGAGACTGCCCGAAGAGAGCGTGACCGCATGACGAGAGCCGGCGACGGCGCAGTCGAAGCGATGACCATCGCCGCGAGAGACGGAGCGTCTCTCGCGGCGACGCTATTCTCGCCCCCGAGCGGGGAAGGACCCGTCGTCGTCATCGCCGGCGCCATTGCGGTGAAGCAGAAATTCTACGAGCGGCTGGCGCGCTTTCTCGCCGCGCGCGGATGCCGGGTTCTCACCTTCGATTATCGCGGCGTCGGCGCCTCCCGCCGCTTCGGCGCGCCCGGCGGGGGGTTGCGCGCCTGGGGCGAGCGGGATCTCGCCGGAATCATCGATCATGCGACGCAGCTCGCGCCGGCGGAGCCCTTGCGCGTCGTCGCTCATAGCGTCGGCGGGCAGATGGTCGGGCTCGCCGACAATAACGGCTGCATTCGCGCCATGCTGGCGGTCAGCACGCAGATCGGCGATTGGCGGCTGTGGCCGGCCCCGCGCAAATATGCGCTATGGCTGATGTGGCGCGCGCTGCTGCCGATCCCCGCCGCCCTGCTCGGCTATTTTCCGGCGGCGCGGCTCGGCCTCGGCGAGGATCTGCCCAAGGACGCCGCGCTGGAATGGGCGCGCTGGTGCCGCAGCGAGGCCTATTTCGTCGATGCGGCGGGCCGGCCCTTCCCCGGATGCTTCGACCAATTCACGGGAGCGATTCGCGCGCTGACCATCGACGATGATTGGATGGCGCCGAAGCCGGCGGTGGAGGCGCTGCTGAAGCGCTACAGCCGCGCCCACATAGAGCCGCTGGCGATTCGCGCCGAGGGGCGCGGCATGGGCCATTTCGGCTTTTTCCGCGACCCCGGCCGCCCCTATTGGGACGATTGCGCGCGCTGGCTGCTGGAGAGCTGAAGGGAGGGACCGCCGCTCACTTCACGAATTTGACAGCGGCGAGAATGACGCCGCCGAGCGCGATCTGCGTGACGACGAGCCAGCGGAGAATATCGACCTTTAGATTGGCCATTTCCGTGCGCAGCTCGCCGGCCAGCTCTTTGAGGTCGGCCTTGGTGGCGACCGAATCGCGCAGCGCCGCGTCCAGCGCATCGGCCTGAGCGCGCGCCTGCTTATCGTCGAAGCCGGCCTCTTTCAGCCGGTCGATATAGGCGAGACGATCGAAGGTGATCGCGGGTGAGGTCATGCTCATAGAATAGGCGCAGGCACGGCCAGAATCAATCGACGAGCTTCGGTCCATGGCCAGGGCCACGACGCTATGAAGGCGACGGATTCGAAATGGCGAGAGAGACGGGGCTCGAACCCGCGACCTCCGGCGTGACAGGCCGGCGCTCTAACCAACTGAGCTACTCCCCCGCGAGCGCGGCGCAACGCATTGCGCTAGCGAGAGGCGCCGAATAAGGCACGCGCCGGCCAAAGTCAAGAAGTCGACTGCGGGATTTCTCTCGAGGGGCGCCCCTCGCGGGACGGCGACATAATCGCGCAGCGACATTTCGAGCCTTCTTACGGGGACCGCCATGTGCTTTTTATGGCGAGACCGGAGCCTTCGGCGATCACGTACGGGCTTTAAGGACTTTCGCGGTCATGAAGGCGAGGCCGTTCGGGGATAGTGTCCCCCGGCCCGGCGCTTCGGGCGGGGAGAATCGCATGTCGGCCCATTCGGCGACGCATCGGCTCGGGCGAGAGATCGCCATCGCCCTCGCTCTCAAGACCGCGGCCCTCGCCCTGCTCTATTTCCTCTTCTTTCCTGCCTCGGAGCGGCCGCATGTCTCGCCGGCCGTCATGGCGGAAAAGCTCTTCGCTCGGGACCGCGGCTGACAATCCTTTCAGGAGCGCATGATGTTCGAACTCGACGTGGTGACGCTTTCAAGACTGCAATTCGCTCTGACTGCCCTCTACCACTTCCTCTTCGTGCCGCTGACGCTCGGCCTTTCGATTCTCCTCGCCATAATGGAGAGCGTCTTCGTGATGACCGGCCGCACCATATGGCGCGACGCGGTCAAATTCTGGGGAACGCTGTTCGGAATCAATTTCGCGATGGGCGTCGCCACCGGCATCACCATGGAGTTCCAGTTCGGAACCAATTGGTCCTACTACTCGCATTATGTGGGCGATATTTTCGGCGCGCCGTTGGCGATCGAAGGGCTGATGGCCTTTTTCCTCGAGGCGTCCTTCGTCGGCCTCTTCTTCTTCGGCTGGAACCGGCTGAGCCCGGTGGCGCATCTCACCGTCACTTGGCTCGTCGCCCTCGGCGCCAATTTTTCGGCGCTGTGGATTCTCATCGCCAATAGCTGGATGCTCAATCCGGTGGGGGCGGCGTTCAATCCCCAGACCTTGCGCATGGAGCTCACCTCCTTCTCGGAAGTGTTCTTCAACCCCGTCGCGCAATCGAAATTCGTGCACACCGTCAGCGCCGGCTATGTGACCGGCGCGATGTTCGTGCTCTCCATCTCGGCCTATTATCTGCTCTATGACCGCCAGCATCGCGAGATCGCGCGGCGCTCCGCCAATGTGGCGGCGAGCTTCGGCCTCGCCTCGGCGCTCTCCGTCGTCGTGCTCGGCGACGAGAGCGGCTATACGGCGAGCTTCAACCAGAAAATGAAGATCGCGGCGATCGAGGCCATGTGGGAGACGGAGCCGGCGCCGGCCTCCTTCACCCTCTTCGGCATTCCCGATGTGAAGCAGCAGACGACGCATTTGAAGGTCGAGGTGCCCTATCTCCTCGGCCTCATCGCGACGCGCTCGCTGGACACGCCGGTCGAGGGCATAAAATCGCTGGTCGAGAAATCGGAGACGCGCATTCGCGCCGGAATGCCCGCCTATGAATGGCTCGCCGCGCGTCCCGACGGACCCAACGCCGCCATCCCCGCCGAGCTGCTGCCGGCCTTCGAGGACCTCGGCCATTCGCTGCTCTTGAAGCGGTTCCGGCCCGATATCGAAAACGCCACCAATGAGCAGGTGCATGAGGCGGCGCTCACTACCATCCCCAATGTGCCGGTGCTGTTCTGGGCCTTCCGCATCATGGTGGCGCTGGGCTTTTATTTCATCTTCCTGTTCGCGGCGGCCTTCCTCGTCGCCAGCCGGCGTCGCCTCAGAGACAATCCCTGGCTCTTGAAGCTCGCCTTCTACAGCCTGCCTCTGCCCTGGATCGCGGCCGAGCTCGGCTGGGTCGTCGCCGAATATGGCCGCCAGCCCTGGATCATCGACAGCGTGCTGCCGACCTTCCTCGGCGCGTCCAATGTGCCGGCCTATAATGTTCTGCTGAGCCTCGGCGGCTTCGTGCTGTTCTACAGCGCGCTGGCCATCGTCGAAGTGTGGCTGATGCTGAAATATATCCGCCTCGGCCCGACCATCGAGCCCTTCCCGCGTGAGGCGCCGGAGCGGCCCTTCCTGGTCGCGTGAGGCGATCAGCCCCCTCCCCAGCCCTCCCCCGCTCCGCGGGAGAGGGAGCAGATCCAGCGCTTCATCGAAGCTTCGCGAAACGTCGCCGCCCCCTCTCCCGCGAAGCGGGGGAGGGTGAGGGAGGGGGCCATCGACGGAGTGAGGGAACGGCGCCGGCTTCCAATCGTCTCGACATGAAATCCTCATCGAGGAGATTCCCGACATGATCGATTACGGAATTCTGCGGCTCGTCTGGTGGGCCTTGCTCGGAACGCTGCTCATCGGATTTGCGATCGCCGACGGCTTCGATCTCGGCGTCGCCGTGCTGCATCCCTTCGTCGCCCGCAGAGACGGCGAGCGCCGGCAGACGCTCAATGTCATCGGCCCGGTGTGGGAAGGCAATCAGGTCTGGCTGATTCTCGGCGGCGGCGCGATCTTCGCCGCCTTTCCGGCGCTCTACGCCGTCTCCTTCTCGGGCTTCTATCTGGCGATGTTCCTCGTCCTGCTCGGCCTCATTCTGCGGCCGGCGGCGATCGTCTATCGCAGCAAGGTGGAGACGCCCGGCTGGCGCCGGGCCTGGGACTGGATTTTCTTCGCCTCCGGCTTTGTGCCGGCGCTTCTCTTCGGCGTCGCCTTCGGCAATGTGCTCCTCGGCGCGCCCTTCCGCTTCGACGATGAGATGAACGTCGTCTACGAGGGCAATCTCTTCGGCCTGCTGACGCCCTTCGCTCTGCTCGCGGGCCTCGTCAGCCTCGCCATGATCACGCTGCAGGGCGCCGCCTGGCTCGCCGCCAAGACGCAAGGCCCGGTCGCCTTTCGCGCCAAGCTGGCCGGCTGGCTGGCGGCGATCGTGCTGCTCGCCGCCTTCACCTACGCCGGCTATTGGGGCGCGCAGAATATCGACGGCTATGTGCTGACGAGCGCCGTCGATCCCTCCGGCCCCTCCAATCCTCTGGCCAAGACCGTCGCGCGCGAGGCCGGCGCCTGGCGGGCCGCCTATGAAGCGCGCCCCTGGACGCTGGCCGCGCCCGCCCTGACTTATTTCGGCGTCATCGTCGCCGTGCTGGCGCTCGCCCTCTCGGCGCCGATCGTGGCCTTCATCGGCTCGAGCCTCGCCACCGCGGGCGTCATCGCCACGGCGGGCTTCACCCTCTTTCCCTTTCTGCTGCCCTCCTCGCTCGATCCCAATCACAGCCTCACCCTGTGGGACGCCTCCTCGAGCCGCCACACATTGACGCTGATGCTGGGGGCCGTCGTCGTCTTCCTGCCGATCGTGCTCGCCTACACGGCCTGGATCTATCATGCGCTGCGCGGGCAGGTGACGGAGGCGAGCGTGGGGGACAAGGACAATTATCCCTACTGAACCGCAATTTCCCCTATCGCGCGAAGGACACCGCCATGTGGTATTTTTCCTGGATTCTCGGCCTCGGACTCGCTTGCGCATTCGGCGTCATCAACGCCATGTGGCTCGAGCTCGAGGAATATAGTGAGGAAAAGTGACCGACCAGCGGGCCAGGCGCCTTGACGGGTCGACGGCTTTCGCCTAGGAACCCCACCTTCACCACTTCGGCCTCGCGCTCCGTTCCTCAGCGGGAACGGAGCCGTCGTCGTATAAAAAGCCCGCAGGGGCCGGCCTCCACCGGACGCGGGTCTAATCGGCGAACAAAGTTCGCCCTCACATGGAGAGACGAGAAAATGGCCCGTATAGCCGGCGTCAACATTCCGACCAACAAGCGCGTCGTCATCGCTCTGCAGTATATCCATGGAATCGGGCCGAAAAAGGCGCAGGAGATCATCGAGAAGGTGAACATCCCCGCCGAGCGTCGCGTCGCCCAGCTGACCGACGCCGAAGTGCTGCAGATCCGCGAGACGATCGACCGCGACTATCTGGTCGAAGGCGACCTTCGCCGCGAGGTGGCGATCAACATCAAGCGCCTGATGGACCTCGGCTGCTATCGCGGCCTGCGCCATCGTCGCCAGCTGCCGGTGCGCGGCCAGCGCACCCACACCAACGCCCGCACCCGCAAGGGCAAGGCGAAGCCGATCGCCGGCAAGAAGAAGTAATCAGAACGACGTGTCGCGGGCTCGCCCCGCGACGATCACCTGGGCGCGGAGCGACGAGCGCTTCCGCCCGCATCGAGCCCTAGCGCCCGGCATTACGGGCGCGTCCGAAGGACGAGAAAGAGACTATGGCAAAAGAGACCACCCGCGTTCGCCGCAGGGAGCGCAAGAACATCGTTTCCGGCGTCGCGCATGTGAATTCGACGTTCAACAACACGATGATCACCATCACCGACGCGCAGGGCAACACCGTGTCCTGGTCGTCCGCCGGCACGATGGGCTTCAAGGGCTCCCGCAAATCGACGCCCTACGCCGCGCAGATGGCCGCCGAGGACGCGGCCCGCAAGGCTGGCGAGCATGGCGTTCGCACCCTCGAGGTCGAGGTTTCCGGGCCGGGCTCCGGTCGTGAATCGGCGCTGCGCGCGCTGCAGGCCGCGGGCTTCACCGTGACCTCGATCCGCGACGTGACGCCCATTCCGCACAATGGCTGCCGCCCGCGCAAGCGCCGCCGCGTCTGACGAGACCTATTTCATCGAGACGAATTGCGACGGGGTCTCGCGCCGCAGGCGCGCGGGACCCGGCCGAGAGCTGAAGGAAAGGCGCCACAGTGAGCATCCAGAAGAACTGGCAGGAACTCATCAAGCCCAGCAAGCTCGAGGTGACGGCGGGTTACGATCCGCGCCGCATCGCGGTGGCCGTCGCTTCGCCGCTCGAGCGCGGCTTCGGCTTGACGTTGGGCAATGCGCTGCGTCGCATTCTGCTCTCCTCCCTGCAGGGCGCGGCGATCACCTCGATCCACATCGACGGCGTGCTGCACGAATTCTCGTCGATCCCCGGCGTGCGTGAGGACGTCACCGACATTGTCCTCAACATCAAGGACATCGCCATCAAATACAGCGGCGAGGGCGTGAAGCGCCTGACGCTGAAGAAGCAGGGTCCGGGGCCGGTCACCGCCGGCGACATCCAGGCCACCGGCGATCTGCAGATCCTCAATCCCGATCTCGTCATCTGCACGCTGGACGAGGGCGCCGAGTTCCGCGTCGAATTCACCATCGCGACCGGCAAGGGCTATGTCCCGGCCGACCGCAATCGCGCCGAGGACGCGCCGATCGGCCTCATCCCGATCGACAGCCTCTATTCGCCGGTCAAGAAGGTGAGCTATCGCGTCGAGAACACCCGCGAGGGCCAGGAGCTCGACAAGGACAAACTGACGCTGACGATCGAGACCAATGGCGCGATCTCGCCGGAAGATTCGCTCGCCTATGCGGCGCGCATTCTGCAGGATCAGCTGTCGGTGTTCGTGAACTTCGAGGAGCCGCGCCGCGAGGAGGCCGCCCCGTCCATCCCGCAGCTCGCCTTCAACCCGGCGCTGCTGAAGAAGGTGGACGAGCTCGAGCTCTCGGTGCGCTCGGCCAACTGCCTGAAGAACGACAATATCGTCTATATCGGCGACCTCATCCAGAAGTCGGAGGCGGAAATGCTCCGCACGCCGAACTTCGGCCGCAAATCCTTGAACGAGATCAAGGAAGTGCTGGCGCAAATGGGCCTGCACCTCGGCATGGAAGTGCCCGGCTGGCCGCCGGAGAACATCGACGATCTCGCCAAGAGATTCGAAGAGCATTATTGAGCGAATAGCGAAATAGCGAGTAGCGAATAGAATTTTCTACTCGCTATTCGCTACGCGCTAATCACTCCTTACGACGGCCGTTCCTTGGCACGGCGGCCGCTAAAATAACGGAGACGCCAAATGTATCATCGTAACAAGAAGCGCCGCTTCGGCCGCACCCACGAGCATCGTCAGGCGATGTTCGTCAACATGGCCCAGGCGCTCATCAAGCATGAGCAGATCGTCACGACTCTGCCCAAGGCCAAGGATCTTCGCCCCATCGTCGAGAAGCTGGTGACGCTCGGCAAGCGCGGCGACCTCCACGCCCGCCGTCAGGCCATCTCCCGCCTGCGCGATGTCGATCTGGTCAGAAAGCTCTTCGACGTGCTCGGCCCGCGCTACAAGGAGCGCAATGGCGGCTACACGCGCGTGCTGAAGGCGGGCTTCCGCTATGGCGACAACGCCCCGCTCGCCGTGATCGAGTTCGTCGACCGCGACGTGGACGCCAAGGGCCAGGATTCCGGCCCCGTCCAGACGGCGACGGAAGAAGCGGCGTAACGCCGATGCTCTCCGGCCCCGCGAGCGGAAGCGTTCTCGGCGGACCGAAGCTCCTGTTGAGATTAGAAGGGGCGGCGCTGATGGCGGCCGCCCTTTTCGCTTATTTCGGCCTCGGCGCCGATTGGCGCCTGTTGGCCTGGCTGTTCCTCTTCCCCGATCTGTCGATGGCTTTCTATCTCGCCGGCCCGCGCATCGGCGCCATCGCCTATAATACCGCTCATACGACCATCGTCCCCTTCGCCGTGCTCGGCGCCGGCGTCTATCTCGACCAGGGCCTGATGATCTCGATCGCGCTGATTCACATTGCGCATATCGGCTTCGACCGAATGCTCGGCTTCGGCCTCAAATATGGAAGCGCCTTCGGCGACACGCATCTCGGCCGCGTGGGACGCCCGCCGGACCCGGAAGCGTGATCCTCGAGCCTTGGGAAGAGCTCTCCCGCGCCCGCACCGCCGCGGGCGATGAGCTGCAGCTGCGCCAGCGCGGCGGCGTCTATGAAATCCGCTGCAACGGCTATGACCTCATGTCCAACCGCGCCCACCGCTCGGAGGAGGCGCTGGCCCGGCTCGCCCTCGCCGAGCCGAGCGCAGGCGCGCCGCGCATTCTGGTCGGCGGCCTCGGCATGGGCTTCACCCTTCGCGCCGCGCTCGACGCCGCGCCGCAAAATGCCCGAATCATCGTCGCCGAGCTGCTCCCCGAGATCATCGCCTGGAACCGCGGCCCCCTCGCGCCGCTGGCCGGCCGACCGCTGGACGACGCCCGCGTCCAATTGCTGGAGGGAGACGTCGCCGCGCTGATGGAGGCGGAAGCGGGCGCCTATGACGCTATCCTCCTCGACATAGACAATGGCCCGGAGGCGGTGCTCTGCGACATTAATTCCGCGCTCTTCTCCGCGCGCGGCCTGCGCAAGATGCGGCGCGCCCTCGCCCCTGCGGGCGTGCTGGCCGTCTGGTCCGCCGATCCGTCGCCGCGCTTCGAAGAACGCCTCGAGGAAACGCGCTTCTCCTTCCGCGCCGAGGAGATCGCCGCCCGCGGCGCCGAGGGCGATCCCCGCCACACCATTTATCTCGCACACGCCCTCGGCTGAGCGCCGCCCCTACGCGCTCATGCGAATTCCACGAGTCTGACGCTTTTCGGGCTAATATGCGCGAACGAATCTCGCCCCACGAATCGCACCCCGAGAGGACGATCGATGATTTTTCTTCGGCGCCAATTCATTGCGGCTCTCGCCATGCTCACGCTCGCCGCGCCGGCGGCGCTGGCGGAGACGCCGCTCGCGCCCCAGCAAGAGCGCGCCCTGCCGCAGTCGCGCGCCGATGTGATCTTGTCCTTCGCGCCCATCGTGAAACGGGCGACGCCCGCCGTCGTCAATGTCTTCGCGACGCGCGTCGAGCAGCGGCCGGCCAATCCTTTCTTCGACGATCCGATCTTCCGCCGCTTCTTCGGCGAGGGCGGCGGAGGCGGCGGCCAGCGCGGGCCGACGGCGCAATCGCTCGGCTCCGGCGTCATCGTCGACGCCTCGGGCCTCGTCGTCACCAATAATCACGTCATCGAGGGCATGACCGATGTGAAGGTCTCGCTCTCCGACAAGCGCGAGATACCGGCGAAAATCCTGCTGCGCGATCCGCGCACCGATCTCGCCGTGCTGAAGCTGACCGAGGCCGCGACCTATCCGACCATGGAGCTCGGCGATTCGGACGCGCTCGAGGTGGGCGATCTGGCGCTCGCCATCGGCAATCCTTTCGGCGTCGGGCAGACGGTGACGCAGGGCATCGTCTCGGCGCTGGCGCGCACGCAGGTCGGCATTTCCGACTATGGCTTCTTCATCCAGACCGACGCCTCCATCAATCCCGGCAATTCCGGCGGCCCGCTCGTCGACATGGCCGGACGCGTCGTCGGCATAAATTCGGCGATCTTCTCCAAATCGGGCGGCTCGGTCGGCATCGGCTTCGCGATTCCCGTCAATATGGTCAAGATCGTCGTGGCGGCGGCCAAGGGCGGCGGCAAGCAGGTCAAGCGCCCCTGGCTCGGCGCGACGCTGCAAAATCTCTCCAAGGAGATTTCCGACAGCCTCGGCCTCCAGCGCCCCGCCGGCGCGCTGGTCGCCGATCTCTACCCCAAAGGCCCGGCGCTCGACGCAGGGCTGAAGCGCGGCGACGTCATCGTCACCGTGGACGGCCAATCGGCCGACGATCCAGAGGCGCTCGGCTATCGCCTCGCCACCAAGCCGCTCGGCGGACAAGCGACGCTGGGCGTGCTGCGCGCCGGCAAGACCATCGCCGTGCCTTTGAAGCTCTCCGCCGCTCCCGAAGTTCCGGCGCGCGATGCGGTGAAGCTGAAAGGCCCCTCGCCCTTCGCCGGCGCGACGGTCGTCAACATCTCCCCGGCCGTGCTGGAGGAATTCTCCGTGCAGGGCGCGGTCAATGGCGTCGTCGTCGCGGAGATCGACCCGCAATCGGTCGCCGCGCAGCTCAATCTGCAAAAGGCCGACGTGATTCTCGTCGTCAATGACGAGAAGATCGCCACCACCCGCGACCTCGAGCGGGCGACGATCAACCGCCATTATTATTGGAAGATCACGCTCGCCCGTGAGGGGCAGGTGATCACCACGGTGGTGGGCGGGTGAGCGGCGCCGACCGCGTCGAATATCGTCTCGAGCTCTGCGACACATCGGGCGAGCATCGCCCGATCGCGATTTTCCGCGCGGCGAGCCCCTTTCCGCCCGTCGCGACGGCGTGATCCTCGCCCGCTATTGCCTCAATCTCACGCCCTTCGACGGCGATCGCTCGCCGGTGTGGGGCGTCAGCGATCCGATATGACGAAAGGCGAGCGGATTTCGCTCACAGGCAGGGATTCACCACCGGCTCGCGCGGAACCGCGAGCAGCCGGCTCACCGATTCGCGCAACGCCTGCGGCGTGACGCTGCGGAACGGCTCGAGATCGCGATTCTCGCAGAATTTGCGCGCCGAAGCCGCCTCCGATTGCGCGGCGCGGCGCTTGAACGCCTCGAGCGCCGCGCGCGTCGGATGAAGAGAAGAATTTGCGAGAATGAATTCGTCGATCGCTTTGATCGCTTCGTCGATGGCGTCGTCCGCCGCGTTGCGAGCCACGCCGCACGCATTCGCATAATGCTGCACGGTCAAATAGATCGACCAGGCGCAGAGCACCGCTCCGGCGCCGCTGCGGTCCGCCTCGAATTGCCGCGGGCCGAAGACCATCGCCTCCTCGCCGGCCGCCGCCGTCGCCGATAGGGCGACGCAAATCGCAATGATTTTTGTGTAACGCATTCGGCGCAATCCCTTGTCTCTCGAAAGCCGAGCGAGTTGAGCGAGCGGCGATCGAGAAGTCAATGACGCGGCGCGGCCGTCGAGCGCCTCTCCCCTGTGCGCCTAAGCACAAACACGCGGGCGCCGCTCTCCTACAACAGCATTGTTCGCCGGACATGACGCCGACGACGCGCTGAGGGAGAGAAAACAATGACTTTCGCCGTTACCGAATTCGCTTCGCGCCCTGTCCGCACCGACGCCGCCATGCGCACGGCTTTCATGATCCTCGGCGCGACCGTCGCGCTCGCCGGCGCCAAGGCCTTTCTGGCGCAAAGCGTCGCCGCCCCTATGCTTCCGACCGCGCCGGTCGCCTCCATCGCCGAGCCGGCGAATTTCGCCGCCGCCGACGCCACGCAGAGCGTCTGCCGTCCCGTCGTCGTCGAGATCGACGAAGGCTATGGCGTGCGCGGCCAGGTTACGCGCTGGGTCTGCCGCAAGGCCTATTGATCTGTGTCCTCGCGCACAAACGCCGAGGACGCCGCCCCTTACAACTCGCCTCATACGCAGGGCGCGTGCCGCCCATGACACGAACCGAGGATGAGACAATGACCTTCGCCGTTTCCGAATTCGCCTCGCGCCCCGTCGAGACCGGCTCCGCGATCAAAATCGCCTTCGTCATTCTGGGCGCGACCGTCGCCCTCGCCGGCGCCAAGGCCTTCCTCTCGCGCAGCGCCGCGCCTGTGGCCGAGCCCGCCGCCTTCGCCGTCGCCGAGCATGCGCAGGACCGCTGCCGCTTCGTTCCAGTCGAGTCCGAAACCGGCCTCGCCAAGGGCCAGGCGCTCCGCATCGTCTGCCGCAAGGCGCGCTGAACGATCAGAGCTTCACGAAACGATAGCCGACCCCCGGCTCCGTCAGAAGGATCGCCGGCGCCGAGGCGTCATCCTCGATCTTGGCGCGCAGCTGGCCGATGAAGACGCGCAAATATTGCGTGTCCTCGCCATGCGCCGGACCCCAAACCGCCGTCAGAATCTGGCGATGAGTCAGCAGCCGGTCCGCGTGACGCGCGAGCGTCGCCAATAGCTCATATTCCTTGGGCGTCAGCTTCACGGCGACGCCGTTCTTCGTCACCCGCCGCCGCGCGAGATCGACGCGCAGCCCGCCGCTCTCTATCTCGGCGGCCTCGGCCACGGTCTTCGCGCCATGCCGCAGCGCCGCGCGCAGCCGCGCCAGCAATTCGCCGATCGAGAAGGGCTTTTCCACATAATCGTCGGCGCCGGCGTCGAGCGCGGCGATCTTCTCCGCCTCGCGCTCGCGCGCCGAGAGAATGAGGATCGGCACTTGCGAAAAGGCGCGCGCCTGCCGCAGCGCCTCCTTGCCGTCCATGTCCGGCAGGCCGAGATCGAGCAGCACGGCGTCCGGCGCAGAGGCGGCGATCGCCTTCAGCGCCTCGCGGCCGGTTGCGGCCTCCAGCGTCTCATAGCCGCTCGCCGCCAGCGCCGGCCGCAGCACGCGCAGCATTTGCGGCTCATCGTCGACGATCAATATGCGCGGGCCGCTCATGCCGTCTCGTCGCTCATGCGTTTCGCCGTTCATGCGATTCTTGCGCCCCAGTCGCATAATCCGCTTCGCGGCGCCATACAACGGCGCCGATTCGCGCCGATTTGAGTCGGCCGCCGCCCGGCTCTAGAGTGTTTTCGAGCGCGGCGGGAACCAGTTCGCGTGAAGAAAACACGACCGAACGAGAAGCGATGCCGCAAGATCAGTCCGAAGATTTCGCCCGCCTCTATCTGGCGACGCCCCGCCTCGCCGAGATCGAGCCCTTTCTGCCGAGCCTTGCCGCCGCGCTGGCGGCCGCCGAGGTCGCGAGCCTGCTGCTGCGCCTCGAGACTATGACCCCTGCGGCGGCCGAACGCGCGATAAGCGCGGTCGCGGCCATAGCGCAGCCGGCAGGCGTCGCGCTCATCATCGAGGGCGAGCCGGAGGCGGTCTCGCGCTGCGGCGCGGATGGGCTGCATCTTCCCTATGACGAGAAGCGCCTCGCCACGGCGATCAAACGGCTTTCGCCCGATTTCATCGTCGGGGTCGGCGTTCTCGCCTCGCGCGACGAGGCCATGCGCGCCGGCGAGGCGGGCGCCGATTATCTCGTCTTCGGCGATATAGGCGAGGACGGCGCGCCGCCCACTCTCCAATGGACCGCCGAGCGCGTCGCCTGGTGGGCGGAGATTTTCAACACGCCCTGCGTGGCGCTGGCGCATAGCCTCGCCGAGGTCGGCCCGCTCTCCGCCGCCGGCGCGGAATTCGTGAGCCTGGACGCCGCAGTGTGGGACGATCCCCGCGGCCCGGCAGAAGCCATGCGCGACGCGGCGCGGCTCGTCCGAGAGGCGGCGAAATGAGCAAACGCCTCGCTTTCGCTCTTCTCCTGCTCGCCTCCCCGGCCCTCGCGGCCGAGCCGGCGCCGCCGGCCGCCGATCTCGCCTTCGGCGCCTATCAGCGCGGGGATTATGTCGCCGCCATGGGCGAAGCGCAAAAGCGCCTCGCCGCAAATCCCAGGGACGCCGCCGCCCTCACGCTGATCGGTCGGCTCTATCTCGACGGGCAGGGCGTCGCGCGCGACCGCGCCAAGGCGATGCAATGGTTCCGCCGCGCCGCCGACTCCGGCGGCAAGGACGCCGCCTATTTCTTCGGCGCGGCGGCGCTCACCGGCCGCGACATCCCCAAGGACCGCGCGCTGGCCCAAACCTATCTCGAGAAGGCGGAAAGACATCCGGCCGCGCTCGAACTTTTGGGCGAGCTCTGGCTCGAGAATGACGGCAAGGAGCCTGACTTCGCCAAGGCGCAAGCCTATTTCCGCCGCGCCGCCGAGCTGGACAATTCCGACGCCGCTTATGCGCTGGCGCTTCTCTACAAGAGCGGCCGCGGCGTCGCCGCCGATCCGGCCGAGGCCGGCAATTGGCTGCGCAAGGCCTCCGAGGCCGGCCATACCGCGGCCATGGTGGAATTCGCGATCATGGAATTCAACGGCGCCGGCGTCGCGCGCGACCGCGCCCATGCGGTGAAGCTGCTGCGGCAGGCCTCCGCCGCCGGCAATGTGGTGGCGCAAAACCGCCTGGCGCGCTTGCTGGCCGAAGGGCTCGGCGTCGAGAAGAATCATTCCGAGGCCATGCTGTGGAACAGCCGCGCCAAGGCCGCCGGCCTCGTGGACGAGAAGCTCGACGCGCTGCTGGAGACGACCATTCCTCCGGCCGAGAAGCCCGCCGCTCCGCCGCCGGCTCCGGCTGCGAAATAGGCCGCCATGGCGAGCCTTTCGGCGCATCTCGCGCGCGCTTATCTGCGCCGCTTCCTGCGCCCGCGCATCTGCGGCGAGGGAGAACCAGACGCCGCCGTGCGAGCGCTGAATCTGCGCTTTCCCTGGCCGCCCGCCGGCGCCGCCGAAGCCGACCCGGATAGTCCCGGCGAATGGATCAGAGCGCGCGCGCCAAAGGCCACGCTGCTCTATTTGCATGGCGGCGCCTATATGGCCGGCGCGCCGCGCCTCTATCGCTCGACCGCGCGCTTTTTCGCGAAGGCCGGATTTAATGTCTTCACCCCCGCCTATCGGCTGGCGCCCGAGCATCGTTTTCCCGCCGCGCTCGACGATGTGAGCGCCGCCTATGAGCGCCTCGCCGCACGCGGACCTTTGGCGCTCGCCGGAGATTCGGCCGGCGGCGGATTGGCGCTCGCCCTGATGCTGCGGCTGCGCGCGCGCGGCCTGCCGCTCCCCAGCGCGGCGGCGCTGTTCTCGCCCTGGACCGATCTTTCCACGAGCGGCGCCTCGACGCGCGACAATGAGGGCAAGGACCCGATCTTCACGCGGCGCGCGCTGCGGCTCGCCGCGCGGCAATATCTCGGCGAGGCGAGCGCGCGCGACCCGGAGGCCTCGCCGCTGCTCGGCGATCTCTCCGGCCTCCCGCCGCTCCTGCTGCATGTGGGCGAGGATGAGCTGCTGCTCGACGATTCGCGCCGCCTCGCCGAGCGCGCCGCAGCGGCGGGAACATCCGTGGAGCTGAAGATTTTCCCGCTCGTCCCGCATGGCTGGCAATTGGGCGCCGCCTTCATGCCGGAAGCGCGCGCGTCGCTGCGCGAGGCGGCGGCGTTTCTGGCGCGGCGCGCGTAGACCCTCCCCGACCAAGGCAAACGGGCGCGCTCACCCTCCCCTGTAGGGGGAGGGTCGGACCGTGAAGCGGTCCGGGGTGGGGTTGCGGAAACACCCCCTCCCGATCGCCTTCGGCGCTCGACCTCCCCCCTCGAGGGGGAGGTGGAAACGCCTCTCCGATCATCGAGCGCTCTGTCCGTCGAAAGCGGATTTTGCCGATAGAGCGGCTCTCGCTACTCACCCCCACGGCCCATGCGATGGCGGATCGAGCGGGCTGCGGCCGTCCTGCGGCAGAAAGCCCGGCGCGCCAGGGACCGGCGCCGGCTGCGCCTCCCAGGGGCCGTGATCCTCGATCGGCGGCGGCGGCTCCAGCTTCGGCATGTCGCGGCCGCCGGCGTAGCGCACCAGAGCGGCGACGCGATCGTCGACGGAAGGATGCGTCGAGAACAGCGCGCGCGCCTTGCGCGTCGGGCTCTCGATGAAGAAGGCGCCCATGCGCGAGGGCATATCGGGAATGATCGCGTTCGACTCGATCTTGCGCAGCGCCGAGATCATCGCATCCGGGTTCTTGGTGAGCTCCACCGAGCCGGCGTCGGCGAGAAATTCGCGCGAGCGCGAGATGGCGAAGCGGATCAGCACCGACAGCCCCCAGCTCAGCGCGATGATGGCGAGCGCGATGATGATGGCGAGGCCGGCGCCGCTCGCCCCGCCGCGGTCGCGCCCTTCCTCGGCGGTGCGCTTGGGCGAGAAGCGAAAGCCCCAATTGCGGAAGAGGAGATCGCCCACGAAGGCGAATATTCCGGCGAAGATCGCGGCGACCACCATCAGCTGCACGTCGCGATTGCGAATATGCGTCAGCTCATGGCCGATCACCGCCTCTATCTCGACATCGTCCAACGTCTCCAGCAGGCCGCGGGTGACGGTGACGGCGTAATGGCCCTCTCTCACGCCGGAGGCGTAGGCGTTGAGCGCCCCATCCTCGATGATCTTGAGAGCGGGCATGGGAATGCCGCGCGAGATGCAAAGATTCTCCAGGAGATTATAGAGCCGCGGCGCGTCCTCGCGCGAAACGTCGCCGGCGCCGGTGGCGGCGTCGATCAGTCTTTGGTGGAAGAAATAGGCGATGGCGAACCAGAGCCCGGCGGCGCCGAAGGCGATGGGCCAGCCATGCTCGAGATCGCGCAGCGCCCGCGCCATGATTTGCGGCAGCGTGCCGTCCTGCGACGCCTCGAACAGCAGCGCCACGGCGAACAGCAGCGCCAGCAGCAGCACGACGAATCCCGCGAGCAGCAGCAGCGAGCGCAGCCGGTTCGCCTGAATATGGGTGTAGAGGCCGTAAGCGTGAAACATGCGGCTATTGTCGCTGTCCCGGCGAGCCTAGCCAAGTGACGAATCGCACATTCCGATCTTCGTGAGCAGAAGAGCCCCCGGGAGAGGGTCGGGGACGGGGCGCACGGCTCCCTTTGAACTCGATGCGCTTTGTGTCTTATTGCGCCTCGAACCGAGGAAGAGCACGAAGCGTCTCATGGACGAGAAACCGCGATCCGACGACAAGGCCGCCCGGCCGACGCCGATGATGGCGCAATATATAGAGATCAAATCGGCCAATCCCGATTGCCTGCTCTTCTATCGCATGGGCGATTTCTACGAGCTGTTCTTCGAGGACGCCGAGACCGCCTCGCGCGCGCTCGGCATCATGCTGACGAAGCGCGGCAAGCATCAGGGCGCCGACATCCCCATGTGCGGCGTGCCGGTGGAGCGCGCCGACGATTATCTGCAAAAGCTCATCTCGCTCGGCCATCGCGTCGCCGTCTGCGAGCAGATGGAAGACCCCGCCGAGGCGCGCAAGCGCGGCAATAAATCCGTCGTCAGACGCGATGTCGTGCGGCTCGTCACGCCCGGCACCATCACCGAGGAGCAGCTTCTCGATCCCGCGCGCCCCAACGCCTTCGCGGCGCTTTCGCGGCTGCGCGCCGGCGATGGAGCCATGCGCTATGGGCTCGCCTGCGTCGATATTTCCACCGGCGCCTTCGATGTCGCGGAGGTCGGCGAGGCGGAGCTGGCTGGCGAATTGGCGCGGCTGGAGCCGCGCGAGATCGTCGCGGCGGAAGCGATCTGCGCCGACGCGGGGCTCACATCGCTGCTCGCGCATCTCGACGCGCCGCTGACCGCGCTCGGACGCGATGTCGGCGGCGAGAGCGCCGCGCGGCGATTGCTCGATTTCTTCTGCGTCGCGACGTTAGAGGGTTTCGGCGCGCTGGGCGAGGCGGAGATCGCGGCGGCGGCCGTCGCCATCCTCTATGTCGAGCGCACGCAGAAGGGAAAGCGCCCCGCATTGCGCCGACCTTCGAGCCTGCGCCGCAGCGCGACGCTGGAGATAGACGCGGCGACGCGCGTGAACCTCGAGCTGACGCGCACGCTGAAGGGCGAGCGCGACGGATCGCTGCTGGCGACGATCGACATGAGCGCGACGCCCGCCGGCGCGCGCCTGCTCGCCGAGCGCATCGCCGCGCCCTCCACCGAGCCGGAATTGATCGCGCAGCGGCTCGACGCGGTGTCCTTCTTCGTCACCGCGCCGGAGCTGCGCGCGCGCTTGCGCGCCACGCTCGCCCGCGCGCCGGATGTGGCGCGGGCGCTCTCGCGTCTGTCATTGCAGCGCGGCGGCCCGCGCGATCTCGGCAATATTCGCGCGGCGCTCGCCGCCGCGCGCGAGATCGTCGCGCTCTTCGCCGCGCAGGAGGCGGCGCCGCTGGTCGCGCAGGAGATCGCCGAGCTCGCTGCTTGCGACGGCGAATTGGAGCGCGCCATTGCGACGCGCCTCGCCGACGATCCGCCGCTCGACAAGCGCGCGGGAAATTTCATCGCGCAAGGCTTCGACGCCGAGCTGGACGAAGCGCGCGCGCTGCGCGACGAGAGCCGCCGCGTCATCGCGAGCCTGCAGCAGCGCTATGTCGAGCTGGCCGAGACCAAGCAGCTCAAGATCAAGCACAACAACTTTCTCGGCTTCTTCATCGAGGTTCCGCAGGCGCAGGGCGAGAGGCTGCTGCGTCCGCCTTTCGATGCTGTGTTCACACATCGCCAGACGATGCAGGACGCCATGCGCTTCTCGACGCGCGAGCTGGCCGAGCTGGAGGCGAAGATCGCCTCCGCCGCCGATCGTGCGCAGGAGCGCGAGCTGGCGCTGTTCGAGGAATTGGCGGGCGCCGTTCTCGCGCGCGCGCAAGAGCTGCAACGTCTCGCGCAAGGCTTCGCCGCGCTCGACGTTTTCGCGGCGCTCGGCGAGCTGGCGGTCAAGCGCGATTGGACGCGCCCGCATGTCGATTCCTCGCTCGATTTCGAGATTGTCGGCGGGCGTCATCCTGTCGTCGAAGCCTCGCTCGAGGCGCAGGGAAAAATCTTCGCCGCCAATGATTGCGATCTCGGCGACGCGCGCGCGGGCAAGATCGCCGTCGTCACCGGACCGAACATGGCCGGCAAATCCACCTATCTGCGGCAGAATGCGCTGATCGCCATTCTCGCTCAGGCAGGCTCCTTCGTTCCGGCGAAAAGCGCACGGCTCGGCGCGGTCGATCGCTTGTTCTCGCGCGTCGGCGCGGCGGATGATCTCGCGCGCGGGCGCTCCACCTTCATGGTGGAGATGGTGGAGACGGCGGCCATATTGAATTGCGCCGGCCCGCGCTCGCTGGTCATTCTCGACGAGATCGGCCGCGGCACGGCGACATTCGACGGCCTCTCTATCGCCTGGGCGACGATCGAGCATCTGCACGAGGTCAATCGCGCGCGCGCGCTGTTCGCGACGCATTTCCACGAGCTGACGCAATTGACGAAGCGCATGGGACGGCTCGTCAATCTCACCATGAAGGTGAAAGATCACGCCGGCGAGGTGGTGTTTCTGCACGAGGTCGCGAAAGGCGCGGCCGATCGCTCTTACGGCGTGCATGTCGCCGAGCTGGCGGGGCTTCCGGCGAGCGTCGTCGCGCGGGCGCATGCGATTCTCGCCGAGCTGGAGGCCGCGGACCGACGCGCGCCGGTCGAGAAGCTCATCGACGATCTGCCGCTCTTCGCGCATGTGGTGACGAGCGCGCCGGCGAAGGACGAATTGCGCGAGGCTCTGGGGGCGATCGATCCAGATGCGCTGACGCCGCGCGAGGCGCTGGCCGCGCTCTATGAGCTGAAGGCGAAAGCGGGCGGCCGTTGAGCCGCCGCGTCAACCCATCGCGTAAGCGGCATAGGCCGCATTGGCCTGCGAGGTCGTCGAGGCGCTGTCGAGCTTGGCGCCGCCGAGCGTGAGATCGCGCAGGCTGGCGAGCAGCGAGTCGATCTGCGCATAGGGATCATGCGCGCCATCGGCGTCGGCGGATTCGTCGCCCGAGGATGTCGACGCGGATTGCGCGGATTGCGCGCGCTGCGTCTCGCTCGCGGGCGCGGCGGCCGCCGGCTGATATGACGTCCCATAGGCCGGGCGGCCATAGAGCGACAGATCGGAAAGTGTGAGCGACACAACCAAGCTCCTTTGTTTCTCGCTTCGAGAAACGTCTTACAGGCGGGAGCTTAACGCGGGTCGCGGAAGAACTACGCAATTTTACCTAATTATCGGCGCAAGGGCCGGCGGCCCATCATTTCATCTGCCCATGACCTGCACGCCGGGCGCGTAGCGCAACGCGTCTTGAACAGAAGTCGCCTGAATATCGTCCATGAATTTTCGCGACATCACGGTCACGCTGCCGGGGACATTCATCACATCGCGCTTCTCGCCGCCGGGGCCGACGACATAGGGAATGTGATAACCATCTTCCACGGGCGCCTTCCGCGACGCGTCGGCGCAAGCGCTCGTCGCGATCAGCGCCGATGCGACGCCGGCCAGAATGCGAACATGAGGCATGATGATTTCTCCTCGCGCCGTTCGGCTATGCTCATCTGTCTATCATGAAGGCGGCCTCGGCGCGAGCCGCGCTTCCTCTCGCGGCGGCGCTCATGGTCGCGCGCATTGGTGGAATAGCCCTGCGGCGGCGCTAGAATGAGAAAGCGATTCTCTCTCGGAGCCCGTCCATGTCCTACCGCGCGCCTCTCGATGATCTGCTCTTCGCCATGCGGCGGGCGGCGGGCGAGACGGCCTTCGGTCCGGGCGGGCTCTATGCCGAGCTGGACGCGGCCACCGCCGCCGCGACGCTCGAGGAGGCCGCCAAATTCGCCGAGACGGCGCTGTTGCCGCTCGATCGCGTCGGCGACCGCGCGGGGGTGACGCTCGCGGACGGCGAGGTGGCGACCGCGCCCGGCTGGCGCGAGGCCTATTCGCTCTGGGTGGAGGGCGGCTGGAACGCGCTTTCCGCGCCGTCCGGCCATGGCGGCATGGGCCTGCCGCTGCTGCTCGGCGCCGCCTGCACGGAGATTTGGAACGCCGCCAATATCTCCTTCGCGCTCTGCCCGCTGCTCGGCCAGGGCGCGATAGAGGCGATGGAGATTCACGCGACCGAGGCGCTGAAGGCCGCCTATCTGCCGAAGATGATCTCCGGCGAATGGACGGCGACGATGAATCTCACCGAGCCGCAGGCGGGCTCCGATCTCGCCCATTTGCGCACGCGCGCCGAGCGCGCCGAGGACGGAAGCTATCGTCTGTTCGGGCAGAAGATTTTCATCACTTATGGCGAGCACGACCTCGCCGAGAATATCGTTCATCTCGTGCTGGCGCGGCTGCCCGACGCGCCTGCCGGCACGCGCGGAATTTCCTTGTTTCTGGCGCCGAAATTCCTGCCGGGGCCGGACGGGCGCCCCGGCGCGCGCAATGACCTGCGCTGCGTCGGGATAGAGCGCAAGCTCGGCATTCATGGCTCGCCGACCTGCACAATGTCCTATGGCGACAATGGCGGCGCGGTCGCTTATCTCGTCGGCCGCGAGAATGAGGGCCTCGCCTGCATGTTCACCATGATGAACAATGCGCGGCTCTCGGTGGGGCTGCAGGGCGTCGGCCTCGCCGAGCGGGCGACGCAGACGGCGCTGGCCTATGCCCGCGAGCGCCGCCAGGGCCGCGGCGCTTCATCCGATCCCGCTCCGATCGTCGAGCATCCCGATGTCGTGCGCATGCTGCTGACGATGAAGGCGAAGACCGCCGCGGCGCGGGCGATCTGCTATCTCACCGCCGCCGCGCTGGACCGCGCCCGCCTGCTGGAGGGCGAGGCGGCGCAGGCGGCCCAGGAGCGCGCCGGCCTGCTGACGCCGCTCGCCAAGGCCTATTCCACCGATATCGGCGTCGAGGTCGCCTCGCTCGGCATTCAGGTCCATGGCGGCATGGGCTTCATAGAGGAGACCGGCGCCGCGCAATTGCTGCGCGACGCGCGCATCACGCCCATCTATGAGGGAACCAACGGCATTCAGGCCATCGATCTCGTCACCCGCAAGCTGCGCCTCTCCAAAGGCGCGGCCGTGTGGCGGGAGATCGCCGACATGCGCGGCGACATAGACGCGCTGGCGGCGAGCAATGAGGCAATCTTCGTCAATATTGCCCGTCGCGCTGCGGCGGCTGTCGAGGCTTTCGAGCGCGCGACCGATTTTCTCGCCGCCGCCGATCCGCGCGGCTTCGAGGCGCTCGCCGGAGCGACGCCCTATCTGCGGCTGTTCGCGCTGGCGCGCGGCGTCACTCTGCTCGGGGCCGGGGCGCTCGCCTCGCATCGCGCCGGCGACGCCGCGACTCAGAACAGAATCGTCACGGCGCGTTTCTTCGCCGATAATCTCGCCGTCGCGGCGGAGGGGCTGGAGCGCGCCACCGTCGAGGGCGGCGATTCCCTCATCGCCGGACAGGCGCTGCTATCCGCCGGGCGGGATTGAATCGGGCGGCGGCCCCGTGGAGACGAGAGAGACGCTCATGAAAAATCGCGAGCAGAATCGTGAGATCCTCGTCCGCCGGGACGGCCCGCTGCTGCGGATCGTCATCGACCGGCCGGCCAAGCGCAACGCGATCGACAAGCCCATGTACGAGGCGATGATCTCCGCCTTCGCCAAGGCCGACGCCGACGAGGAGATTCGCGCCATCGTGCTGTCGGGCGCGGGCGGTGATTTCACCGCCGGCAATGATCTCGAGGATTTCCGCCGCCCGCTGGACAATCCGCAGGATTTCCCGGCTCTGCGCTTCGTCCGCGCGCTGGCGACGCTGCAGACGCCTCTCGTCGCCGCCGTGGCGGGCGACGCCATCGGCGTCGGCGTGACCATGCTGTTCCATTGCGATCTGGTCTACGCCTCGCATGGGGCGCGCTTCAAAATGCCTTTCGTCGATCTCGGCGTCATCCCCGAGGCGGCCTCGACGCTGCTGGTTCCGCAACGCATCGGCCTCGTCAAGGCGACGGAGTTCCTGCTGCTCTGCGACAGCTTCGGGGCGAGCGAGGCTCTGCGCCTCGGCATCGTCAATGCGGTCGCCGGCTTCGACGAGGTGGAGGAGATGGCGCTCGACGCCGCGCGCCGGCTAGCGGCCAAGCCACGTGCGGCGCTGGCGGCGACGCGGCGCCTGCTGCGGGGCGATACGGCGGCCGTGGCCGCCCGGATCGAGGAGGAGGCCGCCCTATTCGCGGCGGCGCTGACGATGCGCGAGACGCGCGCGCGGCTCGAGGCGTTTTTCGCCGGCGCCCCGGCCAGCGACCCGCTCGCTCAGTCGTCGGACAATCTGGCGTAGTTCACGAGCCGCGACGCTTTGTAGAGAATGGCGCGCATCTTCTCGCCGGCGCGGGCGCATGTGCCGGCGAGGCGGTCGATGTTCTGCGGCGAGCCGGTGCGATATTGCAGGCGCACGGCGGCGACGCTGGCGACGGCGATGGTGTCGAGCTCGGCGACATAGGCCTCGAAGCGACGCTTGAAGTCCGGGCTCACCTTCTCATAGGCGGCGAGCGCCGAGTGGCGTCCGGGAAGCTGCGAGCGCTCGAAATACTCTTTGTAGGTCACCGGCCGCCAAACCAGCAGATCGTCGATGAGCTCCGGCATGTGCGGCAGCTGCTCGAGCATCATGACGAGCTCGTTGAACAGGTTGAGATAGTCGTTGGCCAGACCGGACACCGGGCTGATCAGCGGCTTGGTGGATGAAAAAGGATTCGGCGCTCGACTGCCGTCGACTTGATCGAGCGTTGCGAATTGCGCGTCAGCGGTCATAGGAAATCCCGATATGCTGGGGTCCAATATGGGCTCCAATTGATAAGAATCTCTTTCCGCCTTCCCGCTGCGATTCCGGGAAGGCGCGGGATTTCCGGCATTTCGCAGCGCAGCGAGAATGGGAGAATCGAGGGAAGCCATGTGCGGTCGATACGCCATCACTCTGCCGCCGCAGGCGGCGCGCGACTATTTCGGCTATGTCGATCAGCCGAATTTTCCGCCGCGCTACAATATCGCGCCGACGCAGCCCGTCCCCATCGTGCGGCAGGAACGCGATCCGCGCGGCGGCGAGGCGCGGCGCTTTCAGCTGGTCCGCTGGGGCTTTCTGCCGGGCTTCGTGAAAGATCCGGCGAGCTTTCCGCTCATCATCAACGCCCGCGCCGAAAGCGCGCCGGAGAAGCCCAGCTTTCGCGCCGCGATGCGGCGTCGGCGCTGCCTCTTCATCGCCGACGCCTATTATGAATGGCGCCGCGACGGCGCCAAGGGCCGGGCGCGGGCGAGCCGGCCCTATCTCTTCCGCCACGCCGATGGGACGCCGCTGGCGCTCGCCGGCCTCTATGAGACATGGATCGGCAGCGACGGCAGCGAGCTCGACACCGCCTGCATCCTCACCGTCTCCGCCAATGGCGCGACGGTCGCCATTCACGATCGCATGCCGGCGATCCTCGCGCCGAAGGATTTCGATCTCTGGCTCGGCCTCGACGAATATGCGGCCGAGGCGGCCTGGCGCCTGCTGGCGCCCGCGCCGGACGACGCGCTCGAATTCTTCGAGATCGGCCCGGAGGTCAATAAAGCCTCCAATGATACGCCCTCCGTTCAATATAAGCGCGCCGATCTCCTCGCCTGAGCGGCGCGAGGATGCGGCGAGGGGAAGAAAAACGCCTTGGCGGCTCTGCGGCCGGTGATATGACTCCCGGTCGTCGCCTGTTTCGACATGAGATTTTCTCGAAGGGAGTTTGGTATGCGCATAGGCATGCGCGCCGCATTCGCGGCGCTCGGAATCGTTCTTGCGTCATCTGTCGGCTCTGCGAGCCTCGCTGGCCCCTATAATCCGGTCGCCCAAGCCGCGCAGTCGAAGCTCGCCGCGCAAGGCTTCGATCCAGGCGTGCCGGATGGCGTCGCCGGGACCAAGACGGCCGCCGCAATCTCCGCCTTCCAGCAGAAGTCCGGCCTGCCGCAGAGCGGCGCGCTCGACGCCGCGACGCTCGACAAGCTCGGGATCGGCGTCTCGACGGCGAAGCCCGTCGCCGATTGGATCGCCGTTCCGACGCAGGAGGAGATCGACAAGCTCGTCGCCGGCAAGAATGATCCGGCCCAGGCCTACAGCAATTATCTGCCCAACGCCCCCGCGGCCGGCCTCTCGCTGCCCGGCGCGGCCATTCTCGCGGCGATGAACCAGAGCGCCGATGTCTATGGCAGCCGCCGCGCCGGCGAGCCCAAGCATACGGATCAGGGCTATCAATATACGGCCGACTGCCTGAAAACGAATTACGCGCCGACCAATTGGTCGGACATAACCATCCATTATTATTGCCAAATGTCCAAGCCGCGCGCCTGCTACACTTATGCGCTCTCCGGCAAATCCACGCCCGCGGGGGTCAAATATCAGCGTCCGGCGGCCTATCGCGGCTGCGCGGCGGGCAAATTGAAAGAGGCCGCCGATTTCGTCGCCTTCGTGCCGAAGACGCAGCCTCTGGTCTTTCAATATGTGATGTTCGGCCAGACGCACGCTTTCGATCACGAGCAGGAGCAGGCGATCATCAACGCCTTCTATGGCGTGACGAATCCGGCCGACAAGGCGGAATGCAAGGCCAAGCGCCCGCGCCGCACCGAGGATCCGACCGACGGCTCCCATTGCCTGGTGAGCAAGATCATGTCGCCGCGCCTCGCCGGCAAGGGCGATTGAGCAGGAAGCAGGAATAAGAGAGAGGGGCCGCGAAGGCCCCTCTCTTTTTGGCGCGTCACATCACCTGACGCAGCACGAAGTAGAGCGAAGCCGACAGCAATATGGCGGCGGGGAGCGTGAGCACCCAGGCCATCAGCAGCTTCTGGATCGTCGCCATCTGCACGCCGGCGCCATTGGCGGCCATCGTGCCGGCGACGCCGGAAGACAGCACATGCGTCGTCGAGACCGGCAGGCCATACATGTCGGCGGCGGCGATGGTGCCGGCGGCGACCAGCTCGGCCGAGGCGCCCTGGCCATAGGTCAGATGCTGCTTGCCGATCTTCTCGCCGACGGTGACGACGATGCGCTTCCAGCCGATCATGGTGCCGAGGCCGAGCGCGATGGCGACGGAGATCTTCACCCAGAGCGGGATGAATTTCGTCGCCTGATCGATCTGGTCCTTATACTCCTTCAGCACCTTCTTGTCGGAGTCGGTCAGCTCCGACGCCTTGTCCTTGGCGAGGAAGCGCAGCGCCTCGGAGGCGAGGTAGATGTCGTTGCGCGTGTTGCCGACGGTGGCGAAGGGGATTTTCGCGATCGAGCCATAGCTCTCGATCTGATGCGAGATGTCGCGGATCAGCACGGCGAGCGACGGATAGGTTCCCTCGTTGATCTGATGCTGAGCGACGTAATTCGTCACTGCCGGGCGCGGATCGCCGAGGACGTTATAGCCCGCGGCCTTCGTCTCCACGACCTTGGACGCCGCATGCGAGGCTTGCGAGAAGCTCGCGAGATGGCTCGCCGGAAGCGCGCGATTGAGCGCATAGGAGGTGGGCACCGTGCCGATGAGGATCAGCATGATGAGGCCCATGCCCTTCTGGCCGTCATTGGAGCCATGCGCGAAGGAGACGCCCGTGCAGGTGAGGATCAGCAGGCCGCGAATCCACCACGGCGGCGCCGCCTGGCCCTTGGGCTCGGTGTAGAGCTCCGGCTTGCGGACGAGGAACTTCATCACCAGCAGCAGCAGCGCCGCGGCGCCGAAGCCGAAGAGCGGCGACAGCAGCAGCGAATAGCCGATATCGGTGGCCTTGCCCCAATCGACGCCGGAGGTTCCGTCGCGGCCGCGCATGAGGGCGTTGGCGACGCCGACGCCGATGATGGAGCCGATCAGCGTGTGCGAGGAGGAGGCCGGCAGGCCGAGCCACCAGGTGCCGAGGTTCCACACGATCGCGGCGATGAGCAGCGCGAACACCATGGCGAAGCCGGCCTGCGAGCCCACTTGCAGAATGAGCTCCACCGGCAGCAGCGACACGATGCCGAAGGCGACCGCGCCCGTGGAGAACAGCACGCCGAGGAAGTTGAAGAAGCCCGACCACACCACGGCCACCGGCGCCGGCATGGAATGGGTGTAGATGACCGTCGCCACGGCGTTGGCCGTGTCGTGGAAGCCGTTCACGAACTCGAAGCCGAGCGCGATGAGCAGCGCCACGCCGAGCATGATGAAGGGAAGATAATTGGTGACCGGCGCGCCGGACTCCAGAATATCCTTGTAGATGCTCCACGCCGTGAAGGCGAGGCCGAGCGCGATGACCGCGAGGAAGATGAGAAGCGCACGTATGTCGAGCTTGTGATCGAGCTTCGGCTTCGGACTATGAGCGTCGGCGCTTTCACGCAGATCGACGCTCGAGGCAACGGATGTCATAACTTTCTCCTCGCAACGAAAGGCGTGAATATTCAACAATTGCGCACGACAAGCGTGTGACGACGCGGGCTCTACGGGCCGGGAGCAGAAATTCTTCGCCGCGCGGCGATCTGGCGATGCGTTCGTTCTCTCGTCGCGGTTCTGTTAAAAGAACATTCTATTTGACATAACGAACAATTCGCTAGAGCCTATAGGCTCGCAAAGCGACGCGCCGCGCGCCCAAAGTGGTCGTGAGGGGCCGCGCGCCGCTGAGAAGGAGGCCGAAAAAATGTCCGACGCCTATATCATCGAGCTCGGCGAGGAAGCCGTCGGCGTGATCGCCCGCGACGCCAAGGGCTATCGCTTCTATGCGGCGAAACAGTCATTCCGCCCATTGGAGGGGCGTCTGTTCCAATCGGCGGAAAATGCGCGCAGCGCGGCGCTGGAGCTGCGGCGCGAGGCGCCGCCGCGTCTCTCCGCGCTCACCTCGCTCGCCCTCGTCGCGGAGCAGGGGCGCGGTTGAGCGATCGTTTTACGCGGCGGCCCCGCATTCCCGGCCGGGCTCAGGCCCGCCGGGAATGACGGCGCTTTTTTTATTCCTTACGCCCGACCGACGCTCAGATAGGTGAAGCCGCGTTTGCGAATGTCGGCGGCGCGATAGATGTTGCGCAGATCGACGATCACGGGCGTCTTCAGCAGCGTCTTGACGCGATCGAGATCGAGCGCGCGGAACGCGTCCCATTCGGTGACGATGACCAGCGCATCGGCGCCTTCCGCCGTCTGATAAGGATCCTCGCAGAAGGTCACTTCCGGCATCAGCGGCTTCGCCTGGCCCATGCTCTCGGGATCATAGGCGTAGACCTTGGCGCCGTCGCCGGCGAGAGAGGCCACTATGGCGAGCGAAGGCGCGTCGCGCATATCGTCAGTGTTGGGCTTGAAGGCGAGGCCGAGCAAGCCGATCTTCTTGCCGCGCACCGAGCCGCCGAGCGCCGAGATCACCTTGCGGGCCATGGCGCGCTTGCGGGAATCGTTCACCGCCACCACCGTCTCGACGATGCGCAGCGGCGCGGCGTAATCCTGCCCCGTCTTCAGCAGAGCGAGCGTGTCCTTGGGAAAGCAGGAGCCGCCATAGCCCGGCCCGGCGTGCAGGAACTTCGAGCCGATGCGATTGTCGAGGCCGATGCCGCGCGCGACCTCCTGCACATCCGCGCCCACGCGCTCGCAGAGATCGGCGATCTCGTTGATGAAAGTGATCTTGGTCGCGAGAAAGGCGTTGGCCGCATATTTGGTGAGCTCGGAGGTGCGGCGGCCGACGAAGACCAGCGGCGGCTGGTTGAGGCTCAGCGGCCGGTAGATTTCCGACATCACCTCGCGGGCGCGATCGTCCTCGACGCCGATGACGACACGGTCCGGGCGCTTGAAATCCTCGATCGCGGCGCCCTCGCGCAGAAACTCGGGATTGGAGACCACGGCGAAATCGGCCTTGGGATTGACCTCGCGGATGAGGCGCTCGACCTCGTCGCCCGTGCCGACCGGGACGGTCGATTTGTTGACGATGACGGTGAATTTGTCGAGCGCGCGGCCGATGGTCTCGGCGGCGGCGTAGACATAGGAGAGGTCGGCGTGGCCGTCGCCGCGGCGCGACGGCGTGCCGACGGCGATGAAGACGGCGTCCGCGCCACGCACGGCCGGGGTGAGATCGGTGGTGAAGAACAGGCGGTTCTGCTTCACATTATTGGCGACGAGCTCGTCGAGCCCGGGCTCGAAGATCGGAATCTCGCCGCGCAGCAGGCGCTCGATCTTCGAGGCGTCGCTGTCGACGCAGGTCACGACATGGCCGAAATCGGCGAAGCAGGCGCCGGAAACGAGGCCGACATAGCCCGATCCGATCATTGTGATGTTCATCGTCTCTCGTCTCTCGCTCGGTCCAAAGGACTGTCACTGCAACGCAATTATTTCGTCGCCATGACAAAAACGCTTTTTTGGCGCGGCCGCCGCGCCCGGTCGGAGAGGCGCCGCCCTAACCCCCGACCCCGAAAGCCGCCAGAGCGGCCATATTGACGATATCGGCGTCGGTTGCGCCCAATTGAACGATTTGGATCGGCTTGTCGAGCCCGACGATCAGCGGACCCAGCACCGTCGCCCCGCCCAGCTCCTGCAGCATTTTGGTGGCGATGGAGGCGGAGTGAAAGGCCGGCATTATCAATACGTTCGCGGTATCACTGAGACGCGAGAACGGGTAGGCCGCCATGGCGTGACGGCTGAGCGCGACATCGGCCGCCATCTCGCCCTCATATTCGAAGTCCACGCGCCGCGAATCGAGCACGCGCACAGACTCGTGCACGCGGGCCGTGCGCTCGCCCGGCGGATAGCCGAAAGTGGAGAAGGCGAGCATGGCGACGCGCGGCTCGAGGCCGATGCGCCGCGCCACCCCGGCCGCCTCTATCGCTATATCGGCGAGATCGGCGGCCTCCGGCATTTCGGTGATCGCCGTGTCGGCGACGACGACGATGCGCCCATGCGCCAGCACCAGCGAGACGCCGATCAGCCTGTGTCCCGGCTTCTGGTCCACGACATGGCGCACGTCCTCGAGCGCATTGGAGAAATTGCGGGTGACGCCCGTCACCATGGCGTCGGCGTCGCCCTGCGCCACCATGGCCGCAGCGAAATGATTGCGGTCGGTGTTGATGAGGCGCTGACAGTCGCGGAACAGGAATCCCTTGCGCTGCAGGCGCTCGAACAGAAATTGCGCATAGACGCCATTGCGCGAGGAGAGCTTGGCGTTGTGCACCTCGATCTGATCGCCGAGCTCGAGGCCGGCGTTGCGCGCGGTCTGCGCGACGCGATCCTCGCGGCCGACGAGAATGGCGCGCCCCAATCCCTGCGTGACGAAGGAGAGCGCCGCGCGAATGACCTGCTCCTCCTCGCCCTCGGCGAAGACGACGCGCTTGGGATCGCGCCGCACGCGATCATAGATCGTGTGCATCAGCCCGGCGATCGGATCGCGGCGCGCCGAGAGCTCGGCGCGATAGGCGTTCATATCGACGATCGGATGGCGCGCGACGCCGGAATCCATCGCCGCTTTGGCGACGGCCGGCGACACGATGGAGATGAGGCGCGGATCGAAAGGCGCAGGGATGAGATAGTCGCGGCCGAAGCGCGGCCGCGCGCCCTGATAGGCGTTGGCCACCTCGTCCGGCACATCCTCGCGCGCCAGCTCGGCGAGCGCCTTCGCCGCGGCGATCTTCATTTCCATGTTGATCGTCTTGGCGCGCACGTCCAGCGCGCCGCGGAAAATGTAGGGAAAGCCCAGAACATTGTTGATCTGGTTGGGATAGTCGGAGCGCCCCGTGGCGACGATGGCGTCCGGCCGCGCGGCCAGCGCCTCCTCCGGCGTGATCTCGGGATCGGGATTGGCCATTGCGAAGACGATCGGATCGGGCGCCATCGTCTTCAGCATGTCGGGCGTCAACGCGCCTTTCACCGAGAGACCGAAGAATATGTCGGCGCCGTCCAGCGCCTCGGCGAGCGTGCGCGCGTCGGTGTCCACCGCATGCGCGCTCTTCCATTGATTCATGCCTTCGACGCGGCCGCGATAGACGACGCCCTTGGTGTCGCAGAGCGTGACATTCTGCGGCGCGAATCCCATCGCCTTGGCGAGATCGAGACAGGCGATGCCCGCGGCGCCCGCGCCATTGCAGACGAGGCGCGTGTTCTTGATGTCGCGGCCGGTGAGATGCAGCGCATTCAACAGGCCGGCGCTGGAGATGATCGCGGTGCCGTGCTGATCGTCGTGAAAGACGGGAATGTCCATCAATTCGCGCAGGCGCTCCTCGATGATGAAGCATTCCGGCGCTTTGATATCCTCGAGATTTATGCCGCCGAAGGAGGGACCGAGATAACGCACGGCGGCGATGAAGGCCTCCACCTCCTGCGTGTCGATCTCGAGGTCGATGGAGTCGATATCGGCGAAGCGCTTGAACAGCGTCGCCTTGCCTTCCATCACGGGCTTGGCCGCCAGCGCGCCGAGATTGCCGAGGCCGAGGATGGCCGTGCCATTGGTGATGACGGCGACCAGATTGCCCTTGACGGTATAGTCATAGGCGAGGGACGGGTTTTCCGCGATCGCCAGCACGGGGGCGGCGACGCCCGGCGAATAGGCGAGCGAGAGATCTCGCTGCGTCGCCATGGGTTTCGTGGGCACGACGGCGATTTTGCCGGGGCGCCCGCGTGAGTGGTAGAGCAGAGCCTCCTTGTCGGTGAAGACAGGACGTTCGCGCTTCGGAGGCTTTTCCGCCATTTTTCCCCCTCTCGGTCCGAATCATCGGATTGCCGGGGGCACTTAGCAAGAGGTTTGCGACGACAATATGCCGAAGCTCCGGGCCGCGGCCCGAGCCCCCCGGCGCTGCGCGGGAGCGGCGGGGCGGAACGGCCGTGGGGGAGGCGCGCCTTAGAACTGCACCTTGGGGGTTTCCTGGACGGCCTTGCGCTCGCCCTCCTCGAGATTGAAGAACTCCTGCGGGACAAAGCCGAAGGAGCCGGCAAAGAAAGCGGCTGGAACGCTCTCGCGGGCGGCGTTGTATTCGGCCGAGGCGTTGTTGAAGAAGCGCCGCGACGCCGCGATCTTGTTCTCCACGTCGGACAGCTCGCTCTGCAGCTGCTGGAAATTCTGATTGGCTTTCAAATCGGGGTAATTCTCCGCCAAGGCGAACAGCCGGCCGAGCACGCCGTTCAGCGCGCTCTCGGCTGCGGCCTGCGCCTGCGGGCCATTGGCCGCCACCGCCTTATTGCGGGCCGCGACGACCTCCTCGAGCGTGCCGCGCTCATGGGCGGCGTAGCCCTTCACCGTCTCCACCAGATTGGGGATGAGATCGTGACGCTGCTTGAGCTGCACGTCTATGTCCGAGAAAGCCTGACGGCAGCGCTGGCGCAGAGTCACCAAGCCGTTATAGGAGCCGATGAGCCAGAGGACGGCGAGAACCAATACGCCGAGAAGGACGAGAGCGGTCATTTGGGGCTCCTTGATCTTCCCGCCGCACGCCAGCGGCGGAATGCGCAAGTCGTATCCGGCTTTCGCGACCCGCGAAAGTGCGCCGACGCACAATGGAGCGAGACCCAACTGTCGAGCGCAAATCTGCCGAAAGCCTCATAGGGGCAAAGAACGAAGCCTGACATTCTTGCCGATCGGAATTTCATGCATCGAAGGCGGCGCGATCAATTTGGTGACGGCCTCGATTTCTGGCCACTTCCAGACGATCGTGGCCGCCACCTGATGCAGCGGCGTCTTCTGATATGCGGGCGCAAGAACGAAGCCGTGAAGACCGGCCGAGCGCAACGCAGCGCGTTCGGCTGCATTTTTCAGGATGCGGCCGTCTCCCGAAACGAACATCCAAGCGTCGGGACTTTTCCGCAGAAAGTCGATCCATTCGAAATCGGAGGCATGACGGCCATTGGGCAACCCCGGCGCGTCTTTGATATGAAATGCGCGATGTCCAAATGATGAAACAAAGCCGTCTAAAGTCGACGCCATGACCGGCGCTGTGCAGTTGTCGAACAGCACCTTCACGCCGCAAGCCGCCGCTCTAGCTCGGCCTCGAACTCGACAGCGCGTCTGACCGAGGTCTCGGGGACGTCAAACGCCAAGGCGGCCGTCTCGACCCCGTCTCGATTTGCCGCCACGGCCAAGACTGCGGTCGGCACGCTCGTCGAAGCATCGATCGGCTGGCCGAACGACCTCCCTGGATCGACGACGATGCTCGTGCGGCGCCCGGCCGGCCACCATTGGAAAGGCGCCCCTTTATCATCGAAATCGACCGACTTCAGCAATGGCTCGATGATCTGCTTGAACTCGTATTGACGCCGGAACAGGTTCAACAATCCTTCGCGCTCTTCACCATGCTCGTCGGTTTCGGCGACGCGCAGAAAAATGTCTCGACCGTCTGTCCGAAATCGATCGGTCGACAGCGGCCGCTCATCGCCGATGATCTCGCGCGCGATCTGGATCGCCGCGCGCACGCGTCGGGACGAGACTCCGCAACGCATGAACTTGTCGGCAATTCGCGCTTCCATGAGATCGCGAAATCCCAAATAGACATGGCCATTGTCGAGGTCGATTTGCGATTTCCAAAGCGGAGCATATTCATGCTCGCCGACCTGATGGCCGCGCAGCCACCGCGCCAGCTTTCCAGGAGCGATCGCGAGGAGACGGCCCGCCTCCGCCGGGGTGTACAACCCCACGCCTATGAGATTTTCCATGAGCGCCTCCTGCGCCGTCATAGATTCAGCGCGATGATGCGCTGTCAACAAAATCCTCGGCTAGAGCGCTCATCAAAGTGGATCGTTCGGTCGATCAGAGGACAGGGGTCCGACGACCCTGTCTGCAACCCTCGAGAAAATGAGGAAATTTAGCCGCCTAGGGGAGCGGAACACGGCGCGTCCGGGCTCTGCCGCTCGGCGTCGGCGCCCTCCTCCGATCACTTACATTGCGGAGCGAAGCGGAATATAATCTGCGGCAAAGCCGCGCCGGCGTCCATTTGACGGAGACGGGGCGCATCCCTATTTCGACGTCGAGAGACCTCGACCGCGAGAGACCTTCGACCGCGAGACCTTCAGGCGCGACAGCAATGGCCATTCGTCCCATCATCACCCTGCCCGATCCGCGGCTGCGGCTCGTCTCCGAGCCCGTCGCGACCTTCGACGGCGAGCTTCAGCTTCTGCTCGACGATATGCTCGAGACCATGTACGAGGCCCCAGGCGTGGGCTTGGCGGCGATTCAGATCGCCGTACCCAAGCGCATCGTGGTCGCCGACGCAACGCGCGGCGACGAGCCGAAGAATCCCATGTTCTTCATCAATCCCGAGATCGTCTGGGTCTCCGAGGAGCTGTTCGTCTATCAGGAGGGCTGCCTCTCGGTCCCCGATTATTTCGAGGATGTGCAGCGCCCGGCGCGCGTGCGCGTGCGCTATCTCGACCGCACCGGCGCGACGCAGGAGATCGAGGCCGATGGGCTGCTCGCCACCGTGCTCCAGCACGAGATCGACCATCTCGAGGGCGGCCTCTTCATCGACCATCTCTCCCGGCTGAAGCGCGAGCGCGTGGTGAAGAAATTCGCCAAGGCCGCGGCGCGCGCCGCCCCCGTCGCCGACAAGGTCGAGGCGTAACGCCCTCATGCGCGTCGTCTTCATGGGCACGCCCGATTTCGCCGCGCCTCTGCTCGAAAAAATCATCGCCGACGGCCATGAGATCGCGGCCGTCTACACGCGCGCGCCGGCGCCGGCCGGCCGCGGCATGGAGCTGAAGCTCTCGCCCGTCCATCGTCTGGCCGAGACGCTCTCCATTCCCGTCTTCACGCCCAAGAGCTTCAAGAACGCCGAGACCATCGGCGCCTTCGCCGATCTCCACGCCGATGTGGCGGTGGTCGCGGCCTATGGGCTCATCCTGCCGCAGGCGGCGCTGGATGCGCCGCGTTTCGGCTGCCTCAATCTGCATGGCTCGCTGCTGCCGCGCTGGCGCGGCGCGGCGCCGATCCAGCGCGCGGTGATGGCCGGAGACGCCGAGACGGGCGTGATGGTGATGAAGATGGAGGCCGGGCTCGACACCGGCCCCGTCGCCGCGACGGCGCGCGTCACAATCGGCGAGGATATGACGACGGGCGAATTGCACGACGCGCTCGCCGCCGCCGGCGCCGAGCTGATGGCCAAATCGCTGCGCGATCTCTCAGTGGGCGCCCTCGCCTTCACGCCGCAGGCGGAAGAAGGCGTGACTTACGCGCAAAAGATCGAGAAGAGCGAGAGTCGCATCGACTGGCGGCGCCCGGCGCGTGAGATTCACAATCTCGTGCGCGGGCTCTCGCCTTTTCCCGGCGCTTTCTTCGAGAGCGATCTCGGCCACGGCGTCGAGCGCGTGAAAGTGCTGCGGACCAAGCTCGAGACAGGTGAAGGCGCGCCCGGCGCAGCGCTCGACGACAAAGGCCTCATCGCCTGCGGCGAGGGCGCGCTCCGGCTCGTCGAGGTACAGCGCGGCGGCAAGGCGCCGATGGCCATTGCCGAATTTCTACGCGGCCGCCCGCTCGCGCCGGGCATGACGCTGGCGACCTGACAATGACGGCCACAATCGAGGCGGGTTCCCCACCTCCCGCGGAAGGGGAGGGTGAACGCGCGACATTCCGCTACGCTCTCACCATCGAATATGACGGCTCGCCCTTCGTCGGCTGGCAGCGGCAGGAGAATGGCGTCTCCGTGCAGCAGCGGCTCGAGGAGGCGGTTTCGGCGCTCGAAGCCGGCAAGCGGCGCGTGCTGCATGGGGCCGGACGCACCGACGCCGGCGTGCATGCGCTGGGGCAGGTCGGCCATGTCGATCTCTCGCGCGAGTGGCGCGAGGATCGGCTGCGCGACGCGCTCAACGCTCATTTGCGGCCGTCGCCGATCGCTGTGCTGGAGACGCGCCGCGTCGCGCCGACATTCGAGGCGCGCTTTTCGGCGATCCGCCGGCATTATCGCTATGTGATCGACAATCGCCGCGCGCCGCTGACGCTGCAGCTCGGCCGCGCCTGGCATGTGAAGCGCCCGCTGGACGCGCAGGCCATGCACGAGGCCGCGCAGGCGCTGGTCGGCCGGCATGATTTCACGACGTTTCGCTCGACCGAATGTCAGGCCAACTCGCCGGTGCGGACGCTGGAGCAGCTCGACGTGCGGCGCATGGACGACGTCATAGAGATCGTCACCTCGGCGAGGTCATTCCTGCACAATCAGGTGCGCTCGCTGGCCGGCTCGCTGGAGCATGTGGGCTCCGGCAGATGGAGCGCAGAAGATCTGCGCGCGGCGCTCGAGGCGAAGGACAGAACCCGCTGCGGTCAGGTCGCCCCGCCGCATGGGCTCTATCTCGTCGCTGTGGATTATTGAGCGCCTCTCCGACTTACTCGATACCCGCCTCGCGATTGCGCATGTTGATGGCGTTGCGCAGCTGCTCGTTGATCGCGACCGGATCGGTCGGCGAAGGCTTGGCCTGCAGCAGCGCGCCACGCACCAGGGAGGCCTCCTCGGCCGTCAGAACCACCGGGCCGGCCATGAAGGCTGCGTTGGGCAGCGTGTGCAGAATCCTCAAGCGATTGGGATGGTCCTTGACCTCGACGACGCGATCGGCGACCGGCTTGCCGTCCACACAGACATAAGGACCGATGACTTCGACTTTGTGGCCATCGTCGGTATTTCTGATGAAAGTCGTTTGCATTGTCGTCGCCACTCGTGCTGGGTTGAACTTCGCGCAAAATGGCAGCAAGTTTCGTGCCGGCTAGCGCCGGCGCCGGATCAGCCGCACCAACGCCACGCTGACCAGCCCGCCGAGACAAAGAGCCGCCGCGAGCTCCGCCTAAAGCATGCTGAATCCAAAGGCGAGCGGCATTTCTCCGCTGTCCGGCGCGGGCGGCGGGGCGTAGAACTAAACGCAGTGCTATTCCCGCCGCGCCCAGCCTGCCACGCCCATGAGCGCGAGGAAGAGGCAGAAACCGACATAGAGCCGTAAGATCGAGCCCCGCCATGACCGAGGAAGGAAAGAAAAACCGCCAGCCGCCGCCGCCCAAGAAGAACGCCGCGGCGCTGGCCACCGCGCTCAGGGCCAATTTGCGCCGACGCAAGGCGGCCGCGCAATCGCCCAGCGAGGGTGAGAACGGACCGACGCCGAAGACGGCGCCTTCAGGCTGATCCGACGCCTCACGATTCGGCGTCGCCCGCCTCGTCGCGGCGGAAGGGCAGGCTCGCCTCATAATCGGCGATCGACTCGTCGACCGCCACTTTCTCGCGCGAGAGAAATTCGACGATCGCGGTCCGCAGCCGCGGATCGGCGAAATCATGCGCCGAATGGGTGGCGACGGGCCGATAGCCGCGCGCCAGCTTGTGCTCGCCCTGCGCGCCGGCCTCCACGCGCTTATAGCCATGGCGAATGGCGTATTCGATCGCCTGATAATAGCAGACCTCGAAATGCAGGAAGGGCCGCTCCTCCAGCGCGCCCCAATTGCGGCCGTAAATCGCGTCGTCGCCGAGAAAATTGATCGCCCCGGCGATGTAATGCCCATCGCGCCGCGCCATTATCAGGAGGATGCGGTCCGCCATCGTCTCGCCGATGCGATCGAAGAAATCGCGCGTCAGATAGGGCCGTCCCCATTTGCGCGCGCCCGTGTCCATATAGAAGGCGTAGAATTTCTCCCAATGCGCGGGCTGTATGTCCGCCCCGGTCAGAAGATCGATCGAGACGTCGTCGCCCAGCGCGTCGCGGCGCTCGCGCTTGATCGTCTTGCGCTTGCGCGAGGAGAGCGCGGCGAGGAAATCGTCGAAATTCTGGTAGCCTTCGTTGAAGAAATGGAACTGCTCGCCGGCGCGCGGCGCGAAGCCCTCGGCCGCCAGCGCGCCGACCTCGCCCTCTGTCGCGAAGGTGACATGGATGGAGGAGGCCTCCGCCGCCTGACGCAGCGCGCGCAGCGCATGGATCAGGCCCGGCAGCGCGCCCTCCGGCGCATCGCGGGCGATGAGCAGCCGCCGCCCTGTCGCCGGGGTGAAGGGAACCGCCACCTGCACCTTGGGATAATAGCGCCCGCCGGCGTTCTCATAGGCCTGAGCCCAGCCGAAATCGAAGACATATTCGCCCATGCTGTGCATCTTCACATAGGAGGGCGCGGCCGCGACGAGGCGGCCTTCGGCGTCTTCCAATATCGTGTAGAGCGGCGTCCAGCCGCTGCGCCCACCGACCGATTTCGAACGCTCGAGCGCCAGCAGGAAGGCGCTGGAAATAAAGGGATTATGCCGCTCGCCCCCGGCCTCCTCGGCGGTGAGCCCGGGCGGATTGGCGAGCGCGTCCCAGGCCGCGGCGTCGATCTGCTCGAGCGAGGGGATGAAACGGGCCGTCAGACGAGTGGAGGACGTCGAATGATCGGAGGACCTCGAATGATCGGAAGACATGGCGCCCGCGGTTTTGGAGAGAGCTGCACAATCTAAGCGAAGCGAAAGATGTTCCAATCGGCGTTTTCGTCCGCGCGTCGCCGGTACGGTTATTGCTTCAAAAATAGGCGCCTATCCGCCGACGAGAGGAATGGACGAGGGAACGAATGCCGCTCTACTCCTATGAATGCCAAGATTGCCATGCGGAGTTCGAACTGCTGATCAGCGCTTCGGACACGCCCGTCTGCCCGTCCTGTGGAAGCGAGAAATTGCAGCAGCAGGTCGCCAAGATCTGCGTCGAGATCAAATATCCGGCCATTGCCAGATCCTGGCGCAAGGCGGCCGCCGCCGAGGGCGAGCTGTCCAATTTCAGCAAGAAGGAAATTGAAGCGAAGCCGAAGAGCTGACGGGCGCGCCTTCGGCTCTTCGCTCATGGCGTCTCGCCGGCGTCAGCGTCTGGCTGGCGCCTGCAGGCTCCATATCCGCCCATCGGGATCGCGGATGGTCATTTCCCGCGTTCCCCAATGCGTATCCGCAAAGGGCGAGACGATGTCGATCGACGGGTCGAGGCGAAACGCCTCCTCGTCGGCGACATTCAGGACTAGGCGCGTCTGCGGCGTCTCGCTCTCCGGGATTTCGGCGATGAAGAGATATGGTCCGGCGCCGTTGTGGAGCTGGCCGGAGCTGTGATCCGTCTCGAACTCCAGAGTGTAGCCGAGAGACTGGAAGAATTTCGCCGCTTTGCCCCAATTGTGGGTGGTCAGGAAAATGGCTTCAACGCCCTTTGTCGTCATCTCGGCTCTCCTCCTTCGGTGACTGTGCAGGCTGCTCGCGCGCGTCGAGATAGGCGCGCAGCGCGGCGGCGACCAAGGCCGAGAGGGATTGCTCCGTCTCGATGGCATGGTGCTTGACCCGCCGGATCAGTCCCAGCGGCAAATACACGTTGAACTGCTTGACCTCGTCATCCGCCATGAATGCTAGCATACTAGCATTCTAGCAGGAGTCGAGCGGAACAGACATTTCCCTTCCGCTTGACCTTCGACCGACTTCACGTCGTAGATCGAGCGATCCAAAAGGCAGGGGAGAGCGGGCGTGAGCGAGCCGAACGAGGCGCAATCCGCATTGTGGAACAAACGCGGCGGGGAAATATGGGTCGAGCAGCAGCCCATGCTCGACCGGCTGTTTCATCCCTTTGCGGACCTATTGGCCGAGACGGTGAAAGCCGCCGGCGCCCGTCGCGTGCTGGACATAGGTTGCGGCGCAGGGTCCACGACGCTGTCGGCGGCCGAGCGTCTGGACGGCGGACAATGCGTCGGCCTCGATATCTCATCCACCATGATCGAGGCCGCCCGGCGGCGGGCCAAGGCCGCCGGCCTCGGCAATATCGGCTTTGTCGTCGCCGACGCCCAGACCTATGATTTCGAGCCCGCGCAATTCGACGCGATCATCTCGCGCTTCGGCGTAATGTTCTTCGCCGATCCGCGGGCGGCCTTCGCCAATCTGCGGCGCGCGGCGGCGCCCGGCTGCCGGCTCGTCTTCATCGCCTGGCGGGGGCCGCAGGATAATTCTTTCATGCTCGCCGGCGAGCGCGCGGCTTCCGCTTTTCTCCCCGAGCTTTCGTCCTTCGATCCCGAAGCGCCCGGCCGCTTCGCCTTCGCCGATGCGCAGCGCGTGCGCGAGATTCTCGCGGACGCCGGATGGGAGCGGATAGAGATCGCCCCGCTCGACGTCGCCTGCACGCTGAAAGAGCAGGAGCTCGACGTCTACGCCACGCGCATGGGCAAGCTCGGCCAATTGCCGCCCGACCTCGACGAGGCGACGCGCGCCCAAATCTACGAGGCGGCGCGGCGCGCCTACGACCCTTATGTCACAGCCGGCGAGGCGCGATTTCCCGCCGCCTGCTGGCGCGTCGAGGCGCGCGCCGGGTGACGGCGCGGCGTGGGCGTGCTAAGCGCGCGCATGCTCGAAGGACTTCCCCCCAATGGCGCCAGCCACGGCCTGCGCCTCGTCTGCGACCAAACATCCGCGCGCGCCATCGCCGATCTCGTGGTCGAGACCTTCGACCCGGCCGAGACCGCGGCCACGGCTTTCGAGGAGCCGGATGAAAAAAGCTGGGCCGTCGAAGTCTATTTCGGCGATCCGCCCGACGAAGCGCAGATCCGCGCGCTGATCGAGGCCGCCGCGGGCGCGGAGGCGGCCGGGGCCGCGCAATTTTTCGAGATTTCGCAGAAGGATTGGGTCGGGGCCTCGCTCGAGGGGCTGCGGCCGGTGCGCGCCGGGCGCTTCCTCGTTCATGGCTCGCATGATCGCGGCCGCGTGGGCGCGAGCGACATCGGCATAGAGATAGAGGCGGCGCTGGCCTTCGGCACCGGCCATCACGGCACCACGCTCGGCTGCCTGCTGACGCTGGCCGAAATCTGCAAGCAGCGGCGCCCGCAGAATGTGCTGGATGTGGGGACAGGCACCGGCGTGCTCGCCATCGCCGCCGCACGCCTGCTGCGACAGCCCATCGCCTGCGGCGATATCGATCCTGTGGCGGTGGAGACGGCGGGCGTCAACGCGCGCTTCAACGGCGTCGGCGATCTGGTGCGGCCTGTCGTCGCCGTGGGCGTGCGCCATCCTGCGCTGGCGCCGGACCGTTATGACCTGATCTTCGCCAATATTCTCGCCAAGCCGCTGCGTCTGCTCGCACCCAAGATCGCCGCCGTCGCCGCGCCGGGCGCCGAGCTCGTGCTCTCCGGCCTGCTGGCGCGCGATGTGCCGGGCGTGCTCTCGGCCTATCGCGCGCAGGGCTTTTCGCTGGCGAAGCGCCGCGACATAGACGGTTGGGCGACCCTGCTGCTGCGCAGCGGCGGCGCCGCGCCCCGGCCGGAATGGCGCCTGCCCGACGACGAGGACGACGAGGATTGAAGGACCTTCGGCGCGCAATCGCCGGAAGAGGCGTTTTCACCTCCCCCTCGAGGGAGGAGGTCGAGCGCGAATGCGCTCGGGAGGGCGTGACGCCCCGAGTCTTTGCAGTTGAACCCCACCCCGTCCGGCTATCGCCGGCCGACCCTCCCCCTGAAGGGCAGGGTGGACGCGCATTTTCCGGCGTTCGTTCGATTGCCCATGGATACGTCTACGCTCGAGTTCGGCTGCGGCGCGAAGCGTGAAACGCAGCATCACAGTCCGTGCTTCGACCAGATGGCGCGGATTTGCTCCTCGGTGGCGAATTCACCGCGACCGCCGCGACGGCCTCGTCGAGAAGTTTGGTCACAAAAAACTATTCTAGCGCGAAGCGCAGGAAGCGGCTTCGATTCACAAATCGGCGCGCGCCTTGCTACGCGAGACGGGACGAAAGAGGGATGCGACCGCGACCATGGCGCTGACGATCCGCCGGCTCACGACTGCCGACGCCGCCGAGTTCCACGCTCTGCGGCAGGAGGGATTTCGCCTGCACGAGCGGGAGTTTCGCTTCGCGCCGGAGGATGAGGCGCATCTCACGCTCGAGGATGTCGCGGCGCGGCTGGCGCGCGATTTCGTCGTCGGCGCTTTCGAGGGCGAAACGCTGCAAGGCGTCGCCGGTCTCGCGGGCTTCGCCGGCGCCAAGACGAAGCACAAGGCGCTGCTATGGGGCATGTATCTGCGCGAGCGCCACAGAGGCGCGGGCGGCGCCGACGCGCTGATGGCCGCGCTGATCGAACATGCGCGCGCGACTTATGAGATCATCACGCTGACCGTGATGCGCGACAATGCGAGAGCGCTGCGTTTCTACGCGCGTTGGGGATTTACGATCTATGGCGTCGAGCCGGCGTCTGTGAAGACGGCGGAGGGCGCCTATCTCGATGAAGCGCTGATGGCGTTGCGGCTCGCCTCTAGCGCTATTTGAATTGCATGTTCTTTTCCGAAAACCGCTTGGCGCTTTTCGGGAACATGCCGAAGCCGTGATCGAATTGCATGTTCCTTTCCGAAAACCGCTTGGCGCTTTTCGGGAACATGCAGTCGCCGCGATATTGCCGCAGAGCGGGGAAGGGCATAGGTTCGAGACATGTTCGAGAGCAGATTCCAGAGCTTTGCCGACGACGCCAGCGGGCAGGACAGCGCGGAGCGCCTCGCGGCCCTGCGCGCCGAGCTCGCCCGCCTCGAGATCGACGGCTTCATCGCCCCGCGCGCAGATGAGCATCAGAACGAATATGTGCCGAAATCGGCGGAGCGCCTCGCCTGGCTCACCGGCTTCACCGGCTCGGCCGGAGTCGTCGTCGTGCTCGCCGACAAAGCCGCGCTGTTCGTCGATGGGCGCTATACGCTGCAAGCGCCCGAGCAGGTGGACACGAAACGCGTCGCCGTTCTCGACATCGCCAAGACGGCGCCCTCGCGCTGGCTGGCCGAGACCGCGAAGCAAGGCGCGCGCATCGGCTATGACCCCTGGGTGCATACGCCCGCGCAGATCGACCGCTACGCCAAAGCGCTGGAGGGCAGAGGCGTCACGCTGGTTCCGCTCGAGCGCAACCCGATCGACGCTGTTTGGACCGATCGGCCGGAGCCGCCGCAGGGCGCCATCTCGCTCTATCCGCCGCGGCTCGCCGGCGTCGCCGCCAAGACGAAGATCGCGCGCGTGCGCAAGGCGCTCGGCGAGGCGGATGCGCTGCTCGTCTCCGATCCGCATGCGCTCGCCTGGCTGTTCAATCTGCGCGGCGCCGATGTCGCGTATACGCCGATCGCGCTCGCCTTCGCCGTCCTTCCCAGGGAAGGCAAGCCGCTGCTCTATGTCGACCCCGCCAAGCTCTCGGCCAAGACGAGAAACAGCCTCGAAGGACTCGTCGACATTTACGAGTCTGCGGATGTCGTCGAGGATCTCGCTGACGCTGGCGCGCGCGGCTTGACGATCTTGTTCGACTCCGGCACCGCGCCGGCGAAGCTCGTCGAGCTCTTCCGCGCGAAAGGCGGCAAGCCCAAGCTCGGCGACGATCCGATCGCGCTGCTGAAGGCGATCAAAAACGACATAGAGCTCGAGGGCGCGCGCACCGCGCATTTGCGCGACGGCGTGGCGCTGACGCGCTTTCTCGCCTGGTTCGCGGAGACGGCGCCCAAAGGAAAGCTCACGGAAATCTCCGCCGCTCAGGCGCTCGAGACCTTCCGTCGCGAGAGCGGCGAGCTGCGCGATCTCTCCTTCCCCACCATCTCCGCCTTCGGCCCGCACGCCGCCATTCCGCATTATCGCGTGACCGAGGCGAGCGATCTGCGCATCTCGCGCGGCTGCTATCTCGTCGATTCCGGCGCGCAATATCTCGACGGCACCACGGATGTGACGCGCACCATCGGCGTCGGCCGGCCCTCGCGGCAATTGCGCGAGCATTTCACCCGCGTGCTGCAGGGCCATATCGGCGTCGCCCGCGCCGTGTTTCCGGTGGGCGTCAGCGGCGCGCAGCTCGACGCTTTCGCGCGCCGCAGCCTATGGGAGGCGGGGCTCGATTTCGATCATGGCACGGGCCATGGCGTCGGCGCCTATCTCTCCGTGCACGAGGGGCCGCAGCGCATTTCGAAGCTCGGGACGACGCCCTTGCAGCCGGGCATGATCCTCTCCGACGAGCCGGGATATTATCGCGCCGGCGAATATGGCATTCGCCTCGAGAATCTGATCGTCGTCGAGAAGCGCGAAATCCTCGGCGCCGAGCGCGAGATGCTCGGCTTCGAGACGCTCACCCTCGCGCCTTTCGATCTCGCTCTCGTCGATCCGAAGCTCTTGAGCGTCGAGGAGACGCGCTGGCTCAACGCCTATCATGCGCGGGTGCGCGCGGAATTGTCGCCGCATCTCGACGCTAAGACGCGCAAATGGCTGGCGCAGGCGACGCGCAAGCTCTGACGCGAAGGTCGCGCTGCGCTTTTACCCTCCCCTTTAGGGGGAGGGTCGGCCGGCGGGTAGCCCGGCGCTTGCGACGGGCGTTCTCTTAGAAGGCCCTATGGCCGGACGGGGTGGGGTTCACCGGCAAAGACTCGGCGGCGCCCCCTCCCGATCGCCTACGGCGCTCGACCTCCCCCTCGAGGGGAAGGTGGAAACGCCTCTCCCGGCGCCACTTCTCGTTCACGCGATCGCCTGCGGCGCGGCCTCCCGTCCCGTTTCCTTCCGACCTTGCCGGGTGTATGGAGTTCGGCCTTCGCCGCCGTCAGCGCGGCCCGCCGAGCCAGGTCCACCCATGTCCGTGTCCGGCGAAACGCCGAACAATCACAAGCATCTCGCCTTTCTCTCCTCCGGCACGCCGGAGGCCGATGAGGCGAGGGCGCGGCTCGTCGCCAAATATGGCGAGGTTCCGCCGGAGGAGGCCGATTGCATCGTCGCGCTCGGCGGCGATGGGCTGATGCTGCGCACGCTGCATCGCTTCATGGGCGCCGGCAAGCCGATCTACGGAATGAACCGCGGCTCCGTCGGCTTTCTGATGAATGAATATCGCGAGAGCGGGCTGCGCAAGCGCATCGCCGAATCCAAGCCCTCGATCATCCATCCGCTGCTGATGCGCGCGACCAACACGCATGGCGACGAATTCGCCGCCCATGCGATCAATGAGGTCTCGCTGCTTCGCCAGAGCTCGCAGATCGCCAAGCTGCGCATTTTGGTGAATGGCAAGGAGCGCCTGCCGGAGCTCATCACCGATGGCGTGCTGGTGGCGACGCCGGCCGGCTCCACCGCCTATAATCTTTCCGCCAATGGCCCCATATTGCCGCTGGACGCGCCTTTGATGGCGCTGACGCCGATTTCCGCCTTTCGCCCGCGGCGCTGGCGCGGCGCGCTGCTGCCGGATGCCGCCAAGGTGCGGCTGGAAGTGCTCGAGGCGGAGAAACGCCCCGTCTCCGTCGTCGCCGATCACGACGAATTCCGCGACGCGCTGCAAGTCGACATCGAGATGGATCACGGCGCCGATCTCATCCTCCTGCACGACGCCGGGCATTCTCTGGAAGAGCGCATTCTTCGCGAGCAGTTCGGCTATTGAGGACTCACGGCGCGACGCTCCCGCGTCGAGGACGCGCGGCTTCGCGATTCGACCGCGCCTCCTCGCGGTAGTCCAAGACGCCTCAACCTGGCCGACTCGCGAGAACTCCGTCGACTCGTCCCAGCGCGTCTGGCGCGCGACCATCGAGATCGTCAATGGGCCGAGCGGTCTTGCCGCTCCACGGTCGCCGGACGAATTGCGCAAATTCGTCGGCGCGCAAGGGCGGGCGTCGCCTCATGCGATGCGCCCGTGAACCGCTCGATCGAGATATCGCCGCTCAGGTCGATCTTCGGCGCCCGTCTCGCGGTCGCGAGCGCGCCATCGCAACGCGCGATAAAATATAATTGAAACACTCAGTTTTTAATGTGAAACATTAAATTATAGACGATTTAGATGAGACCGATGATGCGCAATGCTTTCCTTGCCCCGGCGCTCCTCGCCATGCTCGGCGGCTGCGGCCATATTCCCGTGTCGACGCTATGGGCGCTGCGCGGTCTCGATGCCTCGACGCTCTCGCCCGAACGGCTGCGCGCCGCGGTGCGCGTTCCCGACGCGCTCGAGCCGCGCCCCGACGGCGTGACGCTGGAGATCGGCTGGTGGCGGGACGGCCGGGAAAGCGAAAAGCGCACAGTGAAATTCGTCCTGCGGGAGACCAAGTCGTCCGCTGACGTCGAGCCGCTCGCGGGCGAGCGAAAGGCAGGGACGCGCATCCACGCATTTCGCGTCGATCCGGCCGATATCGAGAAGATTCGCGCCCTTCAGACCGAAACGCGCGCGGAAATGGCGAAAGGCGGCGGCAAGACCCATGGAACGCTCGGCATCGGCGCCGAAGCGTGCCGGCGCGGCGACCTCCCCGAAGGTCCCGTGATGATGACCACCTTCATCCGCGCGGGCGTCGAGCGCGACTATCTGACTCTGCTCGACGGCGTCGATCTGCGCGCGGCTGTGGGAGCGGACAAGAGCTTGGACGAGCTTGCGCCCCCTTGCGCGAAATTCGCCAACCGCGTCGACGCGGCGTCCGCGCGATGATCTCGCAAAAGCCCATTCGCGCGCCGCCGCGCTGACGCGCTCCCCAGAACCGTCTCCATCCTCTCGACGTCGAAGCGGACGCTTCGTCGAACGCCCTCCCCATGCTTCCACAACGGAGCTTTTCCCAATGAAATACCTGCCCATTCTCGCCGCCGCGTTGCTGTCCTTTTCCACCGCCCGCGCCGCCGATCTCGGCGCTCGCCGCTCGGCGCCGCCTGCCCTCGCTCCACCGCCGGCCTTTCTGTACAGCGGATTTTACGTCGGCGCACAGGCCGGCTGGCTCGGCTACGCCGACCGCGCCCATGTTTTCGCGCCGAACGACGTGTCATTGGCGCGCGTCACGGCGCGCGGCGGCGGCTTCGTCGGCGGCGTTCACGCCGGCTATGACTGGCGCGTCGGTCCGCTGGTCCTCGGCCTCGTCGGCGATGTATCGGGCGCGCGGGCCGTCGGCAACGCATTCGAGCCCTTCGGCGTCGCCATTCGCGACCAGCTCGGCGCGCAGGGTTCCCTGCGCGCGCGGGTCGGCTATGCTTTCGACCGGCTGCTGATCTACGCCACCGGCGGATTGAATGTCGCGGATGCACGCCACGACTACCGCGCGCCCTGGGCGAGCGACTCCCGTCATTTCCTCGTCGCCGCGCCGACCGTCGGCGTCGGCGTCGAATACGCCTTCACCGACCGCTGGAGCGGACGGCTGGAATATCGCGTGAGCGGCGTCGGCGCCCCGCGAGAAACGTCGCGCATCCTGCCATCGACGCTGGTGCGTCACGAAGCCGGCGCCGGCGCCGCGACGGTGGGCGTGAGCTATCGCTTCGGACCTTGAGGCCGAAGCGGAGGCGATAGGGGAAGGCAGCTCGATCGATCGGCGGGGCCCCTTCGAAATCCCGCTGGCGACGCTATCCGCGACATTCGCGCGCGTGACGGGCAGGCCCCGCGCGACTTCGCTAGGCTGCGAGCAGCTGCGCCTCCAGCGCCGCCATATCGACGAGCGACTCTTGCGTCAGCGCGGCGGCCGCTTCGCGCGCGTCCTCGCGCAGCGCCTCGGCCTCGAAACGGCGCAGCAGCGCCATCAGCCGATCGAGCTCGCCGGAATTGACATGGTCGCAAGATGTCAGCACGCGCTGCACCATCGCCAGCGACAGACGCGCGCCGGAAGGAACGCCCGCGTAACCAAAGGCGCGCTGCGCCTCCAGCGCGGCGCGATAGGCCGGCAGGAGATTGGCCGGCATCCCCGCGCGCGCATAGAGCGCCGCGAAGCCGGCGCCGTCGTAATCCCGCGTCAGGCCGGCGACCTTCTCCTCGTCCACACCGGACAATTCGGCGAGCGTCGCCTCGAACAGCGCGCGATTGCCGGAGAGCAGCGCGCGCAGAGCGAGGCTCGGCGTCAGCCGCGCCTTGCGGCGCAAATGGCCGACCAGCATGCGCACGCCTCTGCGGCCCTCGCTATCGTCGGCCGAGGCGGCGATGACGACATTGGCCTTGTCGCGCGCCTCCTGCATGATGCGGCGGGTGCGCTCGGGCGACAGCCAATCGCGATCCAGCACGAAGGAAGCGAGGCTCGCCGCCGTCGCCTCGACGAGATCGACGCGCACCGCCGCCGGCAGAAACGGCCGACCGAGCAGCGCCTCGCGCAGCTGGGCGTCATCGCCGAAACGCTCGATCATGCGGCGCATGGCGAAGGCGGGAAGCTCTGCGCCGGGATTGACAGCGAGCGAGATCAGCGCCTCGCAGGCGCCGATCTCGGCGATGGCCGAGGCGAGGCCGGTCGGCACATGGGCGCGCAGCGCAATGGCGCTCTGCGAGAAGACGTCGCCGATCGCGGCGCAATCGATCAGCTCGCTCTCCGTGAGCAGCGGCGAGCGCGACAGCACCATGGCCGCAATGTCCGACTGATCATTGGCCAACGCCGAGACGATGGAATGCGGCGCGTTGGGCGCGCCGGCGAAGGCCTTGGCGAGCGCGCGGCGCACCAGCGGCGAGGGATCGTCGAGCAGAGCGGCGAGCGCCGTCTCCGCCTCGCGCTTCATCGCGGCGTCGAGATCGCTCACCAGATAGGCGCGCGCCAGGGCGGCTGCGCCTTCCACTCTGAGGGCCGTCGGCGCGCTTTGCGCCCATTGCAGAAAATTTCTCACGATCATCGGCGCTCTGGGCTCCGCCCTAGAGTCTTTTCGTGTTTCCCTGAAACCTGAAAAGACTCTCTGCTTTTGTTTTGACGCGTTTCCAACGCCGAACCGGCGTCCACTTCGGCTGGAAACGCCCTAGGTGCTCGACCTGACTTGACGCGATCCTGGGCAGAATCGCGACTTATGGTAAATGCCCGCTTAAGATCACGGCGGCGAATGGCGGAAGCAGCGAAGATGCGGTCCTTTCTTCTCGTCCCACCGCGCGAGGAGGCCTTTTCCGCCGCTCTCGCCAGCGGCGCCGATGCGCTGGCGCTCGATCTCGGCGATCCCGCGGACCCTGCCCGTGAGTCGATGCGGCGGCGGGCGGCCGCGCTCATCGAGCGGCCGCGCCCGCCGGGGCTGCGCCTCTATGCGCTGATCGCGCCGCTCGGCGCCGCCATAGACGCCGATCTCGCGGCGCTCGTCGCAGCGGGCGTGGACGGCGTATTTCTTCCGCAGGCCTGCGGCGGAGCGAGCGTGCAGCATCTTTCCGCCAAGCTCGCCGTGGCGGAGGCCGAATGCGGCCGCGCGGACGGCGCCACGCGCATCATCGCCCTGGCGACGCAGACGCCCGCCGCCATATTCGCGCTTTCGAGCTATGGCGGCTCCTCCTCCCGCCTCGAGGCGCTGGCCTTCGATACGGAGCCGCTGCGTCGCGCCCTTCGAGCCGCGCCGGATGGCGCGGCCGCGCCGCTGGCCATCGCCCGCTCTCTGCTGCTGCTGGGCGCCGCGGCGGCCGGCGTCGCGGCGATCGACGCGCCTTTCGCCGATCTCGCCGACGCGGCCGGCCTCGCCGCCGAATGCCGCGCCGCCCGGCGGGACGGATTTGCCGCGAAGCTCGCCCTCAATCCCGCACAAATCCCACCGATAAACCAGACTTTCGCCGCGGACGCGCCTGCGTTATAGAAGGCGGGGCCCGAACGTTCATCACGAGTTCATGAAGGTGAAATCAATCTGAGCCATTCGGAAAGGGCGGGAACGGGTTTTCAACAGATCCTGCTTTTTTCATCAGAGCCCGAGCATTCTTCGTCGCCGTGGCGACGAGCGCCTGCCCGGACGTCCCGCGTGAGAGGCGAGCCGCCATCGCGCGACGCCGCCCGCCGGCGCCGCCAGAGCGCTCGCGATAGTCGAGACAGGTTCGAAAATGTCGATCAGCGACCGCCCGCTCGGCGCATTGACCGCCGAGGACACCCCGCTCGCGCTCATGGAGACGCGTCGGGCGCTCGCCGGACCCGATTCCGCCCACGCCCATATATGGACGCGCCGAGACGCCCTCCTCGCCTTTGCGGGCGTCGCCCTCTTCATGGCGCTGGCCGCCGGCCTATGGGCGGCGAGCGGTGCGGTGGTGCCCTGGGACTCCAAAAATCACTTCTATCCCATGTTCCGCTTTCTCGGCGAGGCGCTGCGCCGGGGCGACGCGCCGCTCTGGAATCCCTATCATTTCGCTGGACATCCCGCCGTCGCCGATCCGCAATCGCTGATCTTCGCGCCGACATTCTTCCTCCTGGCGCTGCTGCGTCCCGCCGCGACGATGCAGGAGTTCGATCTCTTCGTGCTGGCGCATCTGCTGATGGGCGGCGCCGGAATATTGGCGCTCTGCGCACGGCGCGGCTTCGTCCCCTCGGCCTCCGTGCTGGCGGGAATGATCTTCATGCTGGGCGGGGTCGCCGCAGCGCGGCTCCAGCATACGGGGATGATCATCTCCTACAGCTTCTTCCCGCTCGCGCTGCTGATGCTGGAAGTCATGCTGGAGCGCCCGCGCCTTCTCAACGGCGTCGGCTTTGGAATTCTCGCCAGCCTCATGGCGCTGGGGCGCGATCAGGTCGCCTATCTCTTCTGCCTCGTGCTGATCGCCCGCCTGCTCTACGCCGCCGCCGTCTCCCGCCGGCCGCTGGACTATCTGCTCGGCCGCTGGCCGGCGCTGCTGGCCGCGGGCGCGACGGGCGGCGCGATTCTCGCCGTTCCCGTGCTGCTGACGCTGCAATTTCTGGCGACCTCCAACCGGCCGGGCATCGCCTTCGGCGTCGCGGCGGCCGGCTCGCTGGCGCCCGTCAATCTCGCCACTCTGCTCGCGCCCGATATCTTCGGCTCGCTGGACAAGAGCTATGATTATTGGGGTCCCGGCTATGACACGATCGCCGCGCCGGACTGGACCGACCGCGCCATCAACTATCTCTTCATCGGCGCCGCGCCCGTCGTTCTCGGCTTCTGGCATGGCCTCGCCGGCGGGCGCATCTTCGCCAAGGAGATGCGCTTTTTCCATTACATGCTCGCCGCCGCGCTGATCTACACGCTCGGCCGCTGGACGCCGGTTTTCTCCGCCATCTATGATTTCTTCCCCGGCGTGTCGCTGTATCGCCGGCCGGCAGACGCGGCCTTTCTGCTCAACGCCGGCTTCGCGCTCAGCGCCGCCTATCTGCTGCATCGCTATGTCGCCCATGGCGCGCCGCGGCCCTTTCAGAAAATGCCGCGCGCTCTCGCCCATGGGCTCGCCGCCGCGGCGGTGGGCGTCACCCTCGCGCTGATCCTCGGCGGGCTGGCCTTCTCCTTCGCCCATGGCCATGGCATGGAGTCGCTCATCGCCGTGGCGGCGTCGCTCGCCACCGCCGGCGCTGCGGCGGCGGCTCTGCAGCTCGGCGACAAATTCGACAAGCGCAGCCTCGTCGCCATTCTTCTCGTCGCCGCGACCGGGGGCGAGCTCTTGTGGCGCAACGCCGCCGATCCGCTGAACGCGGAGCCGGCAACGCGCTACTCCATTCTCAACGAGGCCTCGCCCGCCGAGCGCGGCGCCATAGCCGCGCTGCGCAAGGATATTTCCGAGCGCGCCGCCAAGGGCGAGCGCCCGCGCGTGGAAATTCTCGGCCTGCCGGGCGGCTGGCAGAACGCCTCCATGATTCTCGGCCTCGAGGACACGCTCGGCTATAATCCGCTGCGCATCGCCGATTATGAGCGCGCCGTGGGGCCGGGCGACAATGCCGTCGACCCCAATCTGCGGCATTATCCGGGCACGTTCCGCGGCTATCGATGCAAGCTGGCGCGGCTGCTCGGCCTCGATTATCTCGTGCTCGGCCGCCCCCTGACGCGCATGCCGCGGCATATGCCGCGACCCAACGCCCTGCCGATCTTCGTCTCCGACCAGATCTATGTCTACAAGCTCGGCCGCGCCGCGCCGCGCGCCTATTTCGCGACCCGCGTGATGGGCGTCGACTCCGATGCGGCGATCGCCGATGACAATATTCCCGATTTCGAAGGCGCCCGCGAGGCGCTGGTCGATCAGGGCGATCTCCCCAAGCTCGATCCGGCCCTCGCCGATCCGGCGGCGGCCGGCGGGCCGGAGGGCCATGCGACCATCGTCTCCTATGAAAGCGAGCGCATTCTCATCGACGTCGAATCGGAAAAGGACGGATTGCTCGTCCTCCACGATCTCTATTATCCGGGCTGGGAGGCGCGGGTGGACGGCGCGCCGGCGCCGATCGTGAAGGCGAATATTCTGTTCCGCGGCGTGCCGACAGCGAAGGGACGCCATCGGGTGGAATTCCTATTTCGGCCGTTTTCCCTCGCCAATCTCGCCTCCGCCGCCTCCACCCTGCTCGATCATCGTGAGGAGTGACAGGGCGGACGGCGGACGTCACAATAGCCCGTCGAATCCGGGCGTCTCGCCCCCTCCAATTTGCGGCGCATGAAGCTTCTCATCCTCCACACCTCGAGGTTGCTGCTCGCCTCGACGATGCTCGTCGCCGGCGCCGGCTGCGCCGCCGCGCAGACCGCCGCTCCGCCCGCCCAGCAGAAGGGCCGCTCGGCCAAGCCCGCCGCGCCCGCACCCTCATCCACCCCGGCGGAGGAGGAGAAGCCGGCTGCTGGCGCGACGCTGCGCCTCTCCGCCGTGCTGACGCAGAGCGATTCCGCCGCGCTGCGCAGCGGACTGGTCTGGCGGATTTTCGAGGACGCCGCGCAGCCGGACGGCTCCCGCAAGCTCGTCGCGGAATCGCGCGAGGCGAGCTTTTCCGAGCAATTGCCCGATGGCGCCTATATCGTCCATGTCGCCTTCGGCCTCGCCGGGGCGACGCGCCGGGTCGTCATGGAAGGCCGCAATGTCAGCGAGAGGCTGGCGCTCAACGCCGGCGGCCTGAAGCTCATCGACACTCTGGGCGACAATCAGCTGCCGGCGCAGCGTCTCGCCATCTCCATCTATGTGCCGGAACGGGGTAACTCCGAGGCCAAGCTGGTGCTCGCCAATGCCCGATCCGGCGAGGTGCTGTGCCTGCCCGAGGGCGCCTATCACATCGTCTCGACGCTGCTCGATGTGAGCCAGGGGTCGCAGGGCGACAACAATACGACCAATTCCGTCGTCACCGCCGATTTGCGCGTTCCCGCCGGCAAGGTCACGGAGGCGACGCTGCGCCATCACGCCGCGACGATGACGCTGAAGCTGGTGAAGGCGCCGGGCGGCGAGGCGCTGGCCAACACCTCCTTCTCCGTGCTGACGCCGGGCGGCGACGTGATCCGCGAATTGATCGGCGCCTTTCCGTCGCTGGTGCTGGCCGAGGGCGAATATGTCGCCATCGCCCGCCGCGAAGGCAAGACCTTTCAGACGACGTTCAAAGTGACCTCGACGCAGGATCGCGACGTCGAAATCCTCACGCAATGACTGACAAAAAAACGGACCCGCGTGGCCGCGGGTCCGTCTTTCGAAGGATGAAGTCGAAAGAGTTCGACGGCCTTACTTGAAGGTCGCCGAGCTGAAGTCGATGGACAGCGAGGCGACGAAGCGCGCGCCGCACCAGCTCGACGAGCTCTGGCCGGTGAGCGTGTTCACCGAGGCCACGTAATTGCCGGCCGGGTCGGACGTGTTCAGGAAGCAGCCCGCGCGGGTCAGATTGGAGTCGTAGTAGCGCAGGTCGAGCGTCACCACGTTCCAATTATAGGACGCGCCGACGTTCCAGGTGTTGTAGCTGGCGAATTTGAAGCCCTTGGTGCCCAGAATGCCGGTCGCCAGGAAGGCATAGTCCGGATCGATATAGCTGCCGCCATAGGCCGGGCTCGAATTGCCGATGTAGTAGTGGCCGAAGGCGCCCGAGAGCGACAGCCCCGAATAATCGGTGTTGGCGAAGGGAACGACCTTGGCGTTGATCTCGGAATACAGCGCGTGGGCGCTATAATTGTTCCAGTTCGGAGCATAGGCGATCTGGCCGCCGAGCGTCAGATAGTCGTTCACCGCCCAGCTCGGCTTGAAGTAGATCTCGACATAGCTCGGGTCGAAAGCCGTGGTGGGGAGGGCGGTGTAGGAGTTCTTGAACGTCGTGACCGGGATCGCGCCGCCGATGAACCACTGCTGATGGTTGCTCGGATAGGCGTAGTAGATCGCGCCGAAGTCCAGCGTCAGCGGACCCCAGGTGGGGCGGATGCCGGCGGTGATGTCGATCTCGGCGAGCGGGCTCGTGGCCAGCGTCACATTGGTGGCGGCGAGGCCCGTGTAGAACCAGCCGTAGCGCAGCTCCTCATAGACGCTGCCGGCCGGGCGGTGGGCGCTATTGGAAATGCCGCGGACAATATAGTCCGACATGAATTTCGCGCCATAGGCGTAGTCGAAGCCGGCGTCGAAAACGTCGAGATTCGGTTCCGGCCAAGCGACCAGCGGCTTGGCGGGCTCGGGCTTGGCGGTCTTCGCATCATCGGCGGCATAGGCGCCATTCGCAAAGAGCGCGAGCGCGGCGACGCCGGCAAACAGGACGGATTTCATAGTCTTAGGCTCCCCGATACTGGAATCGTTCTCGTCGCGATTGTTGCGATAAAGCGCGTAGGCACTCAAGCGGAACAGGGAAGCAATTGCCTAGATCTCGAGCAGAATCCGGGTTTCGGCGCTTTTTCTCTTTGGAGAGTGGCGAAAATGTCACAATCGAGTACGCAAACCGACAATTTTTGTCGATTTGGAACAAGAAAAAGGCGCGTCTTGTCCGGCCCTGAGGCGACCCGGCGGAAAGCGGACACGGATTACAGGTTACGGGGTACCGATCACGACGCCATGGCCCACCCCGGCGCCTGCTTTTGCGGCGCCGGGGCGGGAAGCCTCACTCGAAACGGCCCGCCGCATGGCCGAGCATGGTGTAGACCTTGCCGGCGTCGGAGGTGAGATAGCCGCGCGTCAGCGCGCCCTCGCGATCATTGCGGCTGGTCTCGGCGACGAGCCGCTCGAACTCCTGAACATAATGATCGACCGTGGCGTGGAAATCCGGATCGACGCGGTAGCGGCGACGAATCTCCTCGAAGGTCTGCTGGCCCTGGGCGCTGTAGAGCCGGCGGGTGAACAGGCCCTTCTCGCCGCGCTGGAAGCGATCCCAGAACTCGCCGACCGCGGCATGATCGACCATGCGGGCGATATCGAGCGTGAGATTATCCAGAGCCCCGGCGGCCTTGGCCCGGCCGGCCGCCGTATTGGCGCGCGGCGGCGCAGCGGCGGCGGGAGCCTCATCGCGGGAGGCGCGCGCCAATAGATCGGTGAGCCAACCATCCTCCGTCGCCGAGGCGACGGGCCGCGCCGGAGGAGCCGGCGGCGGCGGGGGCGGCGCAGGCTGGATCGCCCGGGCGGCGCGCTGCGGCTCCTCGCGCGGGGCGCGGCTGGTCCAGCTCGGCTCTTGCGCGCGCGGGGCGGGCGGAGCCACCGGCGGCGGCGGGGGCGGCGGCGCGACCGGCGCAGGCGCGGGCTGCGGCTGGGCCTCGAAGCCGCGACGCGCGGGAGCGGCCGGGGCCGCCGCCGGAACCGTCTCGGCGATATCATAGGCCCGGCCCGAGCGCGCGACGATGTCGGTCAGCTCGTTGAGCGCCTTCACCTGCTCGCCGACGACACGGCGGAGCGCAGCGGCCTGCTCGGCCGTCTCGCGCGGCAATTCCTGGGCGCCGCGACGCAGCTCGGCGCGGGTCTGCTCCAGCTCGCTCTGAATCTCCGCCGACATGCCGCGAATCTCGGTCGCGGCGGCGGCGAATTTCTCGGTCGCCCGGCCGAAGATATCGGCCAGCTCGTCATTGGCCTGATCATAGGCCGCGCGCAGCGCCGCGGCGGTCTCCTCACGCTCGCGCGAGGCGGCGTCGCGCACGGCGGCGAAGCGCTCGTCGACCAGCTCCGCTGTTTCCTGCGTCGATTGCGTGATGAAGCCGCCGACATCGCGCGCGCGCTCCTCGACCCGGCGGAAATTCTCCTCGACCAGGCCGGAGAAATTGGCGACCGTGTCCTCGAAATCCCTGCGCTTGTCCTCGACCAGCAGCACGAGATTTTCCAGCGAGCGGCGGCGCGCGTCGAGCGCCGCGTCGAGCTCGGACTGGCTCTGCGCCAGCCGCTCGGCGCTCTGCGTCAGGCTCTGCTGATGCGTCTCCATCGCGCCGACCATCGAGCCGGCGTCGCGCATCACGCCGCCGGACACTTCGCCGATCTGCGCGATATGCTGTCCGACCGTCTCGATCGCGCCCTGGAACTCGCGCAGCTTGCCGCCGAGCTCCTTGTCGAGATTGGAGAGATTGCCGCCCGCCGCCGAGATGATCGTCTGCAGCGAGGAATTGGTCTCGCCCAGCCGGTCGAGCACCTCGGGCAGCTCGGAGCGCAGCTTCTCATTGACGTCGAGCAGCGCCCGCACGGAGCCTTCGGCGCCCTCGGTGAGCGCTTTCTTCAGCTCCTCGGCCGATTGGTCGATCGCCGCCGCCAGCTCGACGCGCTTCTCGCCGAGATGCTGCACGATGGTGGAGCCGCGGCTCTCGATCGCATGGGCGACCAGCTCGCCGACATTGGCCAATTCGCGCGTCACCTCGCCGCCACGATCGCCGAGCGTCGTCTGGATCTGCGTGAGGCGCTGCTCCAGCGTCGAGCTGATCTCGCCGACGCGCTCGGTCAGCGCCTGACCGAGATCGCCGGTGCGGGCGTGCAGAGTGGTGTCGAGATCGCGCCGCGCCGAGGCCAGCGTGGCGTTGATCTCCTCGATGCGGGCGTTGATCGTCTCGACGACGACGCGGCTGCGCTCGCCGATCTCGCCGGAGACCGCGTCCAGGCGGCCGACGACATTGTTCTCGAAGACGCCAATGCGCCCGTCCAGCGTGCCGGCGATCTCTTCCGCGCGGCCGCCGAGCGTGGAATTGATCTCCTCCGCCTTGGAGGAGAGCGTCTCGGTGAGCTGGGTCGAGCGGGCGAGCAGCACCGCATCGATATCCTTGACCTTCTCGTCCAGCGAGCGAATGACCTCGCGGCCGCCCTCGCCCATGGCGCGCGCAACCTCCACCGCATGGCGGGCGAGCGTGTCCTGAAAGGCCTTGCCGGCCGAATCGAGCCCGGAATCGACGCGCCCGACCAGCGCGTCTATGCGGTCCGCCGCCTGACGCGTGCGGGCGTTGGAGACGGTCTCGAAGCTCTCGATCTTCGACGACATGACCGCGGCGATCTCCTCGGCGCGCGCGCCGAGCAATTCGACCAGCGCGGTGCCGTCGCCGGAAATCGTCTTGTCTATGGCCGCCAGCCGCTGGCCGACATCCTCCGACAGGCGCTGCGACTGATCGCCGATGCGCGCCGCGATCTCGTCGGCGCGCTCCGCCAGACGATCGGCCAGCGCCCCGCCCTCCTGGACGATGGCGGCGTCGACCGCGGCCAGACGCTCGGCCAAGGTCGCCGCGAGCTGCTGCGAATGCTCGCCGATCTGCGCCGCGATCTGGCCGCCCTGATGGCGCAGCCGCTCGTCGAAAGCCACGAGCTGCTGCTCTACCCCGCGCGTGACCCCCTCGCCGCTCGCCGCCAGCGCCGCGACCAGCGCGCCGCCGCGATCGACGATCGACGTATCCACCGCCGAAAGCCCCTCGGCCAGCGCCGAGGCGAGCTGCTGCGAGCGCTCCCCGATCTGCGTGGCGAGCTCGCCGCCGTGATGGCGCAGGCGCTCGTCGAAAGCGGCGAGCTGCTGCTCGACGCCGCGGGCGACGCCGTCGCCGCTCGCCGCCAGAGCCGCGACCAGCGCGCCGCCCTGGTCGATGATGGTCGTATCGACCGCCGCGAGCCGCTCGGTGAGCGCGGCCGCGAGCTGATCGGAATGCTCGCCGATCTGCGCCGCCATGAGATTGCTGCGATTGCGCAGCGCCTCGTCGAAGGCGGCGAGCTGCTCGCCGACGTCGCGGGAGAAGCCCTCGCCATTGGCGGCGATGGCCGCCACCAGAGCCGCGCCCTCGTTGACGATGGCCGAATCGACCGCCGTCAGACGCTGGGTGAGCTCGGCCGCGAGCTGCTCGGAATGCTCGCCGATCTTGGCGCCGAACTCGTCGCCGCGGTTGCGCAGCGCCTCGTCGAAGGCCGCGAGCTGATCGCCGATGTCGCGGGTGAAGCCTTCGCCATTGGCGGCGATGGCCGCGACCAGCGCCGCGCCTTCGTTGACGATCGTCGAATCGACGGCCGCCAGCCGCTCGGAGAGCTCGGCCGAAAGCCGTTGCGAATGCTCGCCGATCTGCGCGTTGAGCTCGCCGCCGCGATTGCGCAGCGCCTCGTCGAAAGCGGCGAGCTGATCGCCGATCTCGCGCGTGAATCCTTCGCCATTGGCGGCGATGGCCGAGACCAGCGCGGCGCCTTCCTCGACAATGGCCGAATCGACCGCCGTGAGGCGCTCGGTGAGCTCGGCCGCCAGCTGCTGCGAATGCTCGTCGATCTGCGCCGCGAAACGCGCGGAATGGCCACGCAAAGTCTCGTCGAGAGAAGCGAGGCGCTCGGCGACGTCGCGCGCGAGACCTTCGCCGCTCGCCGCCAGCGCCGAGGCCAGCGCGCCGCCCTGATCGAGCGCCATGGCCTCGAAAGCGGCGATGCGACCGGCGAGCGCTTCCTCGATACGTTCGCCCTGCGTGGCGATGGCGAGCGCCGCCTCGCTGGCCGTGACCGCGAAACGCTCCTGCAGCGAGGCGGATTGCTCGGCGAGGGTCGCTGCGACATCGGCGACGCTCGCGGCGAGGCCCGCCTCGAGCGCGGCGCCGCCGACCGTGAAGGCCTGCTCGGCGCGGCTCTGCGTGTCCTCGAGCGTGCGGGACACCTGCGCGGTCGCCTCCTCCAGCGCGTCCAGCCGATTGACCAGCACGCCGTCGACCCATTCCGCCTGCTCGGTGACGCGGGCGACGACGTCGCCGCTCTGCCGCACCACCTGCTCCTCGAAAGCGGTGAGCCGCTCGGAGAGCACGGAAGCGATGCGATCCGAATGCTCGGTGACGCGCGTCGCCACCTCGTCGCCATGGCGCACCACCGTCTCCTCGAAGGCCGCGAGGCCCTGGGAGAGATAGGCGCCGATCTCGTCGCCGCGCTCGACCAGACGCAGGACGGTCTCGTCGCTGCGGCCGGCGATGCGCTCCTCGAAGGATGCGAGCCCTTCGGCGATGGCCTGGCCGACGCGCTCGCCCTGCTGCAGGAAGCGCGATGCAGTTTCCTCGCTCTGCTGCACGACAGCCTCGCGGAAGGCCTCGAGCCCTCCGGCGACGGCCGTCGTGGCGCGCTCGCTCTGCTCCTCGAGGCTCGACAGCGTCGCCTCATGCTGCTGCGAAAGCCGATCCTCGAATGCGGCGATGCCTTCCGCCACGGCGAGGCCGAGGGCGTCGCCATGAGCGGTGAGCCGCGCCGCGGCCTCCTCGCTCTGGCCGAGCACGCGCGTCTCGAATTTGGCGAGGCCATCGGTGACGACGCCGCCGATCGTTTCGCCATGGGCGACGAGGCGCTGCGCCACATCCTCGCCATGGCCGACAATGCGCGCCTCGAAGGCCGCGAGGCCCTCGGCGACCGCGACCCCGATCGCGTCGCCATGGGCGACGAGACGTTCGGCCGCCTGCTCGCTCTGGCCGAGGACCCGCTCCTCGAAGACGGCGAGACTGCCGGAAACCGTGGAGCCGATCTGCTCCGCATGAGCGACGAGACGTTCCGTCACCTCGGCGCTGTGGCCGGTCACGCGCTCCTCGAAGGCCGCGAGGCCTTCCGAGACCGCGGTACCGATCGCGTCGCCCTGCGCGACGAGACGATCGGCGACCACCTCGCTGTGGCCGAGCACACGCGCCTCGAAAGCGGCGACGCCTTCCGACACGGAGAGGCCGATGCGCGCGCCTTCCTCGATGAGGCGCTCGGCGGCCGCGGCGCCCTGGCCGGCGACACGCTCCTCGAAAGCCGCGAGCCCGTCATTGACGGCCGCGCCGACCGCGTCGGCATGGGCCGCGAGCCGGGCCGCGACATCCTCGCTCTGACCCGCGACGCGCTCCTCGAAGGCCGCGAGGCCCTCGGTGACGGCGGAGCCGATCGCGTCGCCATGCGACACGAGACGATTGGCGACATCCTCGCTATGGCCGATGACGCGCTCCTCGAAGGCCGAGAGGCCTTCCGCGACCGCCGAGCCGATGACGTCGCCATGCGCCGAGAGCCGCGCCGCGACATCCTCGCTCTGGCCGGTGACGCGCTCCTCGAAAGCTGCGAGGCTGGCCGCCAATGCGGCGCCGATGGCGTCGCCCTGCGTCGAAAGACGCGCGGCCGCATCCTCGCTGCGACCGGCGACGCGGTCCTCGAAAGCGGCGAGGCCTTCCGCCACCGCGGAGCCGATCGCGTCGCCATGGGTGACGAGACGCGTCGCCACTTCCTCGCTGTGGCCGAGGACGCGCTCCTCGAAAGCCGCGAGACCTTCCGCCACGGCGGAGCCGACGGCGTCGCCATGGAGAACCAGACGCGCCGCGACTTCCTCGCTGTGGCCGGTGACGCGTTCCTCGAAGGCTGCGAGACCCGCGGCCACCGCAGAGCCGATCGTCTCGCCCTGGACCGAAAGACGCTCCGCCGCCGCCTCGCTGCGGCCCACGACGCGCTCCTCGAAAGAGGCGAGGCCGGCGGCCACGGCCGAACCGATCTCGTCGCCTTGCATCAGCAGGCGTATCGCCACTTCGTCGCTACGGCCGGTGACGCGCTCCTCGAAGGCCGCGAGACCTTCCGCCACGGCCGAGCCGATGGCGTCGCCATGCAGAACGAGACGCGCCGCGACCTCGTCGCTGTGGCCGGTCACACGCTCCTCGAAGGCGACAAGTCCTTCGGCCACCGTCTGGCCGAGACGCGCGCCCTCTTCGGCGAGGCGCGCCGTCGCTTCGGCGCTGCGCTGCGCGACGCTCTGCTCGAATTCCGCGACGCCCTGCGTCAGCGCGGCGCCGATGCGCTCGCTCTGCTCAGCGAAACGCGAGGCGATCTCGCCGCCCTGGACGACGACATTCTCCTCGAAGGCCCCGAGACGATCGGCGAGCGTGTCGGTGACGCGATCGCCATGCGAGGCGATGGCGGCGATGGCCTCGCCGGCCACGGCGGCGAAACGCTCGTGCAGAGCGTCGGCCTGCTCGGTGAAGGCGCTGGCGCTTTCGGCGAGCGTCTGCGCGAAACGCTCGTTGAGGCCGCCGCCATGCGCCTCCAGCTCGGTGCGGGCGCGCTCGCGCGTTTCCTCGAGCAGCTCGGCGAGGCGGTCGCCGGCGGTGCGGAAGGCCGATTCGGTCGCCGCCACTTTCTCGGCGAGCTGCGTCGCGAGATTTTCAGAAGCCGAGAGCAGCGAGCGCTCGATCGCGCCGCCATGCGTCTCGATCGCGTCATCGACGCGGCCGCTGGTTTCCGCGAGACGATCGACGAAGCTCTCGCCGCGCTCGCCCACCGCCTGCACGAGATGGCCGCCGATGGAATCGAGCCGATCGACGACGAAGGCTCCGCGCGATTCGAAATCGGTCGCCAGCGCGTCGCCGCGCTCCTGAAGCTTGCGATCCGCCTCGGCTATGCCGTCGGAGAAGCGCCGCGTGACCTCCTCCGAGGCCAGAGTGAGGCTGACGGCGATCGTCTCCCCGGCGACGGAGAGACGCTGCACCATGTCTTCGCCACGCGTCGAGAGCGTGGAATTGAAGCCGTCGCCGACGCGCTCCAGCGCCAGACGAATCTCCTCGCCCTTGGAGCCGAGCGCGGCGGTCACGCGGCCGCCGGCCTCGCTCACCGTCTCGGCGAGATGGGAGGAGCTGGTCTGCAGCTCCGCCGACAGCGACTCGCGCGCGCCGAGCAGCGCCGTGCGGGCGTTGTCGGCGTTGACGAGGATCGCCTCGCGCTCGCGCGTCAGCTCATCGATGAGCACGCGAATGCGGCGCTCATTCTCGGAATAGGAGCGCTCGAGATTGGAGACCTCGGTGCGCACGATGATCTCGAGCTCGCTGGCCCGCGCCAGCGCGCGCTCTATGCCGTCGCCCATTGAGGCGGCCTCGCGGCGAATGGCCTGCGAGAGCGTCACCATCTGCTCGGTGGCGATGGCCTCCGGCTCGATCAGCCTTATCGCCACTTCCGCCATGGAATTGGCGACCTGCTTCATCTCATGCGCGCGGCGCGCCATCACGCCGGTCACGAAGATGAAGACGATGGGGGCGAGCAGCGCCAGCAGCGTCAGCACCGGCTTGGGCGCGAGGAACGAGCCGTTCTCGTGGTCGAGAATCTCGCCCTGATTGAAATAGACGAACAGAGTCCACAGCACCGCCCAGGCGGCGATGGACAGGAAAGTGTAGCCGAGAATGGCGGTGTTGGGACGGACCTGCAGCGCGGCGCGCAGCTCGCCGACGGTCTGGCGATCGTCATTGGCCGGCGCGCCGGCGGGGGCCACCTGCGGCTTGGCCGCCGAGCGGCCGGCCACGGGCGCGGCGCCTTCCGTGGGGCGCGCAGAATCCCGCGCCGCATCGCGCGCATCTTGGCGCCGCGAGGAGGGAAGGCTGAAGTTGAAGCCGGGGGCCGTCTTGGCCTGGCCCTTGCCCTCGGCCTTATCGGCGGGCTTGGCGCCCGCATCGGCCGGCGACGCGGCTTTCTCGCCCGCTTCCGTCGCGGCCTCGGCGGTGGGCTCCAAGCCCAGATTCAACGCCTCTTCGACCGCCGACAGCGCAGCGATAGCCGCGTCCTGGGGCTTGCCCGATTTCGCCATCGTCACCTCTCCGAGCGGTCATAGTTCCGCTTTATGACGCCGCTCACGCTTTTTCGCCGTTCACATCGAGCAGAAAAGATTAACCAAATATTACCGCCGTCGGCCCGCAAATGAAACGGGCGCGGACCGCCAATCGAAATCGTCGTTAACGCGACTGGGGGAAGATGCTCGGCGCTCCGCCCGGAGCGGAGCAAAAGGGGCGACCTGCAGCTTGGCCGCGAATCCGAAGCAATGCTTACATAAGATTGATTCGAATAAGAATACGACGCCTGATTCGACCCGGCGAGCGCAATCGCCGAGGCCACGCGCAGGCTCTCGGCGCAATCCACAGGAAAAGCGAGACTTTTCCGCGAAGGGCCGATCGGAGACGTAGAATGACGGATGGCGGAAACACCGAAGGCGCGCCCGACGCGATCGATTGGGCGTATCTCTCGCGCCAGACGATGGGCGACACGGAGCTCGAAGCCGAGCTGCTGGCGCTGTTCCTCACCCAGGCGGGCGAGTTCGACGGCAGGCTGGCGGCGGCGGCCTCCGACAAGGCGCGCCTGGACCTCGCCCATACGCTCAAGGGCGCGGCGCGCGCCATCGGCGCCTTTGCGCTCGGCGACGCGGCCGAAGATTATGAGTCCGCCCTGACGGAGCCAGAGCGGCGGCGGGCGCTGGGCGCGCGGCTGGCCGAGGCGCAGCTGGCGATCGCGTCCCGGCTCGGTCGGTGAGGCGTCAGAGCTGGCCGCCATCGATCGATCGCACCTCCGCGGTCGAGGGCGCCCTTATGCTGGCGTTGAGCTTGCGCAGCATGATGAGGCACTGCTCCTTGACCTGCTCGTCGCGGACGGAGTCGGCGACTTTGGCGAGGTGGCAGAAGGCGATGGCGCGCTGAGAGACGATGTCCTCATATTCGGAAGGGTCACTCAGATCGACCGTATGATCGCTCGTCTCGTCGGTCATGATATGGCGGAACCTCTGGTTTGTCGCATCGGTTGCGGCGGACACTGCCGCCCAATTGTGGTCGCGGCTTGGCCGAACGCCTCGAGCGCCTTGTTCTAGCGAAAGCTTCGCTTTTCCTGGCGAAAGCGTAGCGAGAGCAGGGCCAGCCAGCGCCGCCAGAAAGACGGGCTCCAGAACATGACGGCGGCGATCTGCAGCCTCTGCTCCGCGAAAGGCGCGCCCGGCTCGGCCGGCAGCAGCGTTTTCTCCTGAGGCAGAGCGGCGAGGGCGCTCTCATCGTCCGGCATGGCGATCTCGAGATCGAAATCGGCGCGCGGACGCCTGCGCGAATAATGGAGGAGAATGAGATTGGGCACGATCTCGCGCATGCTCGATTGCGCCGTCCGGGCGAAAGCGCGCGCGCCCGCCGTGATGCGATAGACGCCGCTCTCATGGGTCGAGCGCAGCAGCAGGCCGGCGAGACGGCCACGGCCGGGCCAGCGGCTGGCCCCCGGCCGGGCAATCTCCAGAAAGCTCCCCGCGAAGACCGTGGATGCGATCTCCACTCTGCGGCAGCGTCCCTGCGGCTCGGCCTGCGACGCGGAGACATAATCGAAAATGGGCGCGTGAAGCCGGCTCGCCCGCGGAACCGGAATGGCGCCGCCGGAAATGAGATCGGCCACGACCTTCGCGCACCGCACCGAGGCTTCCGCGGTGAGATGATGCGGATCGACGAATTGCTCGGCTCGCTCCTCGCCGAAGATCGTCGCATGCGTCACGCAGGGGGCCACGCCATGCGCCTTCGCGATGCGGCGATAGATGCGGTCGATGCGCCGCACGCAGGCGGAGACCCGCCGTCCGCCCGTCGGGCGCGGACGCAGGCACAGGAACAGCAAGGGGACTCCGCGCTCTGCGCAATGCTGCGCGACGCTGGCCAGCGCATCGTGAACCAGCGCGGCGGTGGTGAAGCCGGCGTCCAGCAGAATGACGTCGTTGAGCGCATATTCGAAAACGACGAGATCGGGCGCCGCCTCGCCGCGCCGCTCCGCCTCGATGAGCCGCGCGAGGCCATAGAGTGAGCCGACGGCGCCGAGAAAGCGGTTGGTGATCTCATGCTCCGGCATGAGCCCCTGCAATTGGGCGGCCCAGCCGAAATGGACCCCGGCGTTGGAGCCGCCGAGCAGCATAACTCTCATATCGCCTTCCCGCTCCGGCCGTCGGCCCACCACTTACGATGACTTCCGCGCGAAGATCGATATGGCCGGGCCGAAGAAATGGTCTGGATCGTCGTGATTGGTCCGAATGTCGTCGAAGCCGAGCGCCCGCAGCGCGGCGAGAAGATCGTCCCTGTCCAGCCAGCGATGATCGTCGCGCATGCCGCCGCAAAAGGCCGGATTGGCCTGCGCCTTCACATAGCTGCGCGGATAGGCGCGCACCTCGACGCCGTGAAAGGAGAGGATTTCCGGCTCCTTCGCCATGACGCTGCGCCGCGGATCGGAGAGCGGCATGGCGTCCGAGACGACATGCGTCCAGATGAACACGGCCGAGGCGCGCTGCGCGATCAGCTCCAGCAGCCGCAGCGGATCATGCTGATGATAGAGCACGCCGGAGGCGACGATGAGATCATAGCTCTTGTCGGTCTGCTCCAGCCATTTGACGAAATCGCCGAGCCAGAAGCGCGCCTTCTGCAGCCGCAGGATCTCCTTGGCGACGAGGCAGCGCATGAAGGCGAGCTGATTGGCCTCCACGGCGTCCACCACCGCGCCCGCATTCTCCAGCATATAGGTGTGGCCGGCCTCCAGCGGGCCGAGCTCCAGCACCTCGCGGCCCTCGAGCGCGCCGAAACATTCGACGGCCCAGAAAATTCGCGAATCATAATAGGTCGGCACGATGCCGGCCTTCACCGCGCAGGCCTCGGGAAATGCGGTGCTCCAGCCGGGAATGGCGTCTATGGCGTTCTGATGCGTGGGGAGCGCGTCGACATAGCGATCGAAAGTCCGCTCCTTGCGCTCGAATAATTTCAGCAATCTGTCCAAACCGAATCCGCGACCCGACATTTTTCGTTTCCATGCCCGCTCGAGCGCCCGCCGTCTTTCGACGCCGACGCCCAGAGACTCTATCTTAGCAGCGAGCGAGAAACAGGAATTGTCCGAATTTTTGCCGGCCGCGCGCTCCTACCCTCTTCGGGCGGCGGCAAGCGACGGCTCGCGCGAGGCGAACTTCGGATCGGGGGAGGGCTTTCGGCAGGCCGCCCGAGGCGAAAGCCGATCTGTCAGGAGCCTCGACTTCGAGAGGCTTGGTGCGGTCGAGAGGACTCGAACCTCCACTGGTTGCCCAACTAGCACCTCAAGCTAGCGCGTCTACCAATTCCGCCACGACCGCGCCGGGGCGCTGATCGAAACCAAAGCGCCGGCAGGCGGCCCGTCTAACAAAAACCCTCCCCCATGACAAGGCGCTTCGCCTCAATGTTTTGGAAATTCGACAGGCGCGACCCGGGAAGAGGGCCGCAAGGGGGCCGCCCGGACACTGCGGCCCTCGAGCTCCGACCTGTTGAGATCGATGCTGCGCAGGGTCTGATTGTCATAGCTCTTCACATAATAGACGCGGCTGGAAAGATCCGCGATCGACGACCATTGCGTGAACTCGAAGCGCGAGGTCTCCTGCGGGGCGACGCGCACCAGGCCCATGGGAATGTCGAAATTATTGAGGATGTGCTCGGCGAGGCGCACCGTGCCGGCGGCGTCCTTCTGCGGCTCGGCGGAGAGGGTCATGCCCACGGCGCGCACGAATCGCGACGGCGGGGTGGGGTCGCCCGGCACGCCGATGAGGCCGGAGCCGGCGCCCAGCGGGGCGAAGCTCTCCCCCGCGATCTTCAGCGGCGGCGCATCCACCGGCGAGAGCTTCACATAATTGCGCAGATTGGTGAGGTGCCAATCGAAGGAGGGGGCGTTGGTGACGACGCCGAGCGGATTCTCATAGATTTTCAGCCGCCCGCCGATCGGCTCGACGACCAGAGAGGCGCCGCTGGCGTCATGCAGCGTGTAATGAAAAGGCGGAACGATTCCGAGGGTCGGCTGCACGACATCGACGATGGCGATCGTGTCCAGCGCCGCGCGCAGCTCCTCGACACTGGCGAAATTGCCCAGCGCCCAGGTGAGGAAATCCCAAGGGGCCAGCGCATGGCCGGGATCGGCGGTCTTGGAATCGGCGTAGCCGGCAAAGCCCGGAAAATAGAGAATGCCGCCGGCGAGGCCTTTTTCATTCATGCCGTCGACGACGACCGGCAGGCCGAAGGCGTTGAGCCCGGCGATCGCATAGCGGGATTTCCACCCCCAGCCGGGCTTGCCCTCCGGCCCCGTCGCCCGCGCGGCGTAGTTGCGCGGAATGACGATCGCCTCCGATTCGAGTGGAAAGCCGAACTCCAGCGTGCGGCCATAGACGCGCGCGCCATCGGCGGCCTTCAAGAGAAAGCTCGTGCAGGCCCCCGCCGGCGCGAGCGCGAGAGCCAGAGCGAGCGGCGCGAGCGCGAGCCGCCCCAATGCACGACGAAAAGACATTGCAGCCATCTTCCTCTCCGATTGATTCTTCTCGGAAGAGATAGGCGGCCGAAAGGCGAGGGCGCGCGCCGCGGGCGAAAAGCGGCGAACGGCCTCGAGGCATTATGGCGGCGAATGGGAAAATTCCCCGCAATTCTTCTCGACGTGCGCGAGCGCATAGATTTCAGCCGACATTAACCAATAAGAGCAATGCAGGCGAGGGCGAGGCTCTGTCCAGTTCGGACCAGAGCGTTATGTGCTCGAGCAATGTGTTCGTGTGTGTCAGGAGTTTTCGCGTCATGTCGGAAGTCGCTGCTGTAGCCCGCAGCCGCAGGGTCTGCCTTCGCGCCTTTTCCGCGGCCTGCGCCGCAAGCGTCGCCGCCTCGGTTCTCGCCCTCGAGGCGCGGCCCGCAGCCGCACTCGGCTATTCCGCCGAATCTCCCGAAGCAGAGGCCCCCAAGGCGCCGCGCAAGCGTGCAAAGCGCGGAACCTCCTCCGAGGCCAAGCCGGCCGAGAATGTGAGCCTCGCGCGGCCGCTATTCGCGGTGGTGTCGCTCAGCGGCCAGCACATCTCCATCTATAATCACAATGGCCTCGTCGATCGCTCGGTCGTCTCCACCGGCGTGCCCGGCCATTCGACGCCGGAAGGCATGTTCACCATTCTCGGGCGCGAGCGCTTCCACCGCTCCAATCTCTATTCCGGCGCGCCCATGCCCTTCATGCAGCGCATCACCTGGTCCGGCGTCGCCATGCATACGGGCCATGTGACCGGCCATCCCGCCTCGCATGGCTGCATCCGCCTGCCGGGCGGCTTCGCGCAGAAGCTGTGGGGCATGACCCGCATCGGCGAGCGCGTCGTCATCGCGCCTTATGATCTTTCGCCCACGGAAATCTCGCATCCCGCTTTGCCCGCGCCCAAGATGCGCTCGCCGACGGAAGCCTCGGCCGCGACGCTCGCCGACGCCGGACTGCGCGACGGCTTCGCCGACGCCGGCGCGGCGCCGCTGCTCAATCCGCGGCGCTACGCCGAGCAGCTGAAGACGAAATCCGCAGCCGACGCCGCAGCCGCCTCCAAAGCGGCGACGGAGGCCTCGCTCGCTCTCAACGCCAAGCGGCAGGAGGCCGCCCGCGCCTCCGCCGAGCTGAGATCGGCCGAAGCGGCCGAGGCGAGCGCCCGGACCAAGGCGGAGACCGCCGCCAAGGCCGCCGAGGCCGCCGCCGCCAAGCGTCAGGATGTGGCGACCGCCAAGCCGGACCTGCCCACCAATGACGGCGCCAGCCCAGCCGAGGCCGCCAAGGCCAAAGCGGACGCCGCCCTCACCGAGGCCAAGGCCCGGCTCGAAGCCGCCAAGACCGCCTATAACGCCAGCGACGCGGAAGTCGTGGAGGCGGGCCGCCGCTCCCGCGAGGCGGCGGAAGCCTCGGCCGCCGCCGCCAAGGCGGAGAAGGACGCGCAATTGCGCGCCGCGCCGATCTCCATTCTGGTGAGCAAGAAGAATCAGCGCATCTATGTGCGCCAGGGGCTGACGCCGATCTTCGAGGCGCCGGCGACGATCCGCGAGCCGGAACGCCCGCTGGGCTCGCATCTCTATATCGCGACTGCGACCGGCGAGAATGGCGCGCTGAAATGGTCGGTGCTGTCCATGCCGCCGCGCATCGCCGAGGCGCGCGCCGCGCATAAGAAGAAAGGATTGGTGGAGGAGCGCAGCGCCGCCCCGCTGGGCGCGGCCTCCAGCGCCGCCGAGGCGCTGGACCGTCTCGAGCTCTCGGACGATGTGCGCCAGCAGATCGCCGATCGCCTATGGCTCGGCGGCTCGATCATCATCTCCGATCAAGGCCCGAGCTCTGAGACCGGCGCCGTCGGCACCGATCTCACCGTAAAGTTCCGCTGAAACATTCGAATCCCGACGCGCTCTGCGCGCGTCGGGATCGAGGCCGCGGAGCCTCTTATTTCGCCTCTGTCGTGTGCTGCGGCAGCAGGGCCAGCAGCGAGGCCATTTTTGGAGCGGCGCCCGGATTCATCATGCCGACGACATGATAGCCGGCGTCCACATGCAGCACCTCGCCGGTGACGCCGCGCGCCATGGGCGAGAGCAGATAGACCGCCGTCTCGCCCACTTCCTCGATCGTCACCACGCGGCGCAGCGGGGCGTTATATTCGTTCCAGCGCAGAATATAGCGGAAGTCGCCGATGCCCGAGGCCGCCAAAGTCTTGATCGGCCCGGCGGAAATGGCGTTGACGCGAATGTTCTTCTCGCCGAGATCGGCGGCGAGATAGCGCACGGAGGCCTCCAGCGCGGCCTTGGCGACGCCCATCACATTGTAATGCGGCATCCATTTCTCGGCGCCGTAATAGGTGAGGGTGAGCAGCGAGCCGCCGTCCTTCATCAGCTTCTCGGCGCGCTGTGCGACGGCCGTGAAGGAAAAGCAGGAGATCATCAGCGACTGCGTGAAATTCTCCGCCGTCGTGTCGACATAGCGGCCGTCGAGCTGATCCTTGTCCGAGAAGGCGAGACAATGGACGACGAAATCGATCTTGCCCCACAGCTTCTCGACCTCGGCGAAGACGGCGTCGATCGTCTCCGGCTCGGAGACGTCGCAGCGGCCGACGACGGTCGCGCCGATCTCCGCCGCGAGCGGGCGCACGCGCTTTTCCAGCGCCTCGACCTGGAAGGTGAGGGCGAGCTGCGCGCCGGCGTCGGCCGCGGCCTTGGCTATGCCCCAGGCGATGGATTTATTATTGGCGACGCCGAGCACGAGGCCCCGCTTGCCTGCGAGAACGCCGCTGAAAATATTGCCGTTCGACGTCGGTTCCGGTTGCGACATGGGAGCAATGGTCCATAAATCTGCGATCGAGAGGCGGGGTTCCGCCGCCTGTCGGCAACGCCGTTGGAGGGCTACGCGCAACATGCGCGCTCAGCGCGCGCACATCGGGCGCTTCAGCGCGCGCATTTGGGCGCGCGGGCTCGGGACGTGAGGCGGGGCGCCCGAGCGGAGACGCCTTTGGCGTCGCTCGCGGCCCGACATACAAAAACAGATAAATCTCAGGGCGCGGAGATAGTCAATCGCGCCGGACTGGCATAATATCCGTGGGGAAAGAAACCGAACCAGCGCCGCGCGGACGAGGCGTCGAGGACCGCGCGAAACGGGCCGAGCGATGGGACAGGCGGAGGATTTCGACGAGACCTTGGAAAGGCTCACGCCGGGCCTGCGCCGCTATGCACGCGCGCTGCTTTCCGGCGCCGCCAATGATCTCGCCGACGAGCTGGTCCACACCGCGCTGCAGACCACGGCCAACGAAGCCGGGCGCGAGTCGACCGGCGCCGTTCTCGACCTTCGCGTCGATCTCTACGCATCCTTGACCCATGCCGCGCAACGTCGGCTGCGCTCCGCCGCGCCGCATCGTCCCTCCCTGCGGCAACCGGCGATCATGCATCGCTTGGCCGATCTCCCCTTCGAGGAGCGGGAGACGCTTCTGCTCGTGGTGCTGGAGGGCTTTACTTACGAGGAGGTCGCCCGCATCACCCGCACCGATCGGCCAGTGGCGCTGATGCGGCTGATGCGCGCGCGCTCGGCGCTGACCGCGCTGGACCGCCACCCCTCGCCGGGGGCCGACGCCGGCCGCCGGCCGGGTCCGCATCTGCGCGTCGTGAAATAAACAGGCCGCAAATGACGAGCCCCCGGGAGCATGTCGACGAGTCCGATCTGCATGCTTTCGTCGATGGCGAGCTCGACGCCGAGAATCGCCGGCGCATAGAGGACCATCTGCACAATCACGCCGAGGACGCCGCGCTGGTCGAGGGCTGGCGCCGGCAGAATGCGGCGCTGCGCGCGGCCTTCGCCCAGACGGTGAAGGAGCCCGTGCCCGCCGGGCTGCGGACGGCCTCGGTGACGAGCCTAACGCGCAGCTTCGGCTCCGGCGTCAATTGGGCGCGCTTCAGCCCCAGCAAGGGCGCCTCGCTGCGCGCCATGCGACGCTCAGACACCAGCCGCCGGCCGCCGCGCCGGCCGGCGATCATCATGTCGCTGCTGACGCTGCTCGCCGGCGCGGTGGTGGCGGGAGCGGCGCTGCTGGCCTTCACCGGCCCCGCCTCGCCGCCCTCCGCCCCGCAACGGGCCATGATCGAGCCGCCGGGGCTCGTCGCCCACGCCCAGCTCGCCTATCTGACCTTCGCGCAGGATTCGCGGCCGGTGGAGATCGGCGCCGATCGCAAGGCCGAGCTCGCGACCTGGCTCGGCGAGCGCGCCGGCTTCGGCCGCCTGCCGGACCTCGCCGATGTGGGCCTCGAGTTCATCGGCGGCAGGCTCGTTCCGGGCGTGATCTCGCCGGCGGGGCTGCTGATCTATCAGTCCGCCGCCGGAGCCCGCGCGGCGCTCTATTTCGAGCGCGCCGGCGGCGAGCGTCCCTCGGCTCCGCCCAAGACCTTGCCCGGCCTCGCCGCGGTGGAATGGCGCGCCGCCGGCTTCGCCTTCATCCTCATCGGCCCGCTCACGGCCGAGACCGCGCGCGCCGCCGCCGAAAGCGCCGCCGCCCAAGCCAGCCGTTAAAAGCCCGCGAAAAGCCGATCGCCTGCGGGGCCGATTGGCATGTTTCCTTCAACCGATCTCGCGAGCTATCGGGAGCGTCCCCGATTGGCACAGCATATCCGTGGCCCCCGCGGCCGCGGCGTCGAATTGTCTCGAAAGGAGCGGCGTTGTCCGGCAGCAGCGTGAACGGAACCGCGGAAATCCGCGCCGTCCAATATTTGCGGGCGGCCGCGGCGATCCTCGTCGTCTTCATTCATACGGGCGTCTACACCGAGCAATTCTATTGGCCGACGCCGCGCGCCTTCGGCGCCGGCGGAGTCGATCTCTTCTTCGTCATCAGCGGCTTCATCATGATGGTCGTCACCACGGAGCGGCCGATCGCGCCGCGCGCGTTTCTGGCGCGCCGCATCATTCGCGTTGCGCCGCTCTATTGGATCTTCACCCTCGCCATACTCGCCGTCTGCGTGGCTTGGCCGACGGCCATGCTGCATAATCTCGTGACCTTCGATCATGTCGCGCTGTCGCTGCTGTTCATTCCGCATTTCAATCCGCTGGAGAGCAATTACACGCCCTTCTTCAAGCTGGGCTGGACACTGAACTACGAGATTTATTTCTATCTCGTGTTCGCGGCGCTGCTCGTCATACCCTCGCCGCGCCTGCGGCTGGCGATTCTCGCCGGCTTCTTCTCGCTGGCCACGGCCTTCTATCTCGCCTTTCTGCCCCGCGATCCGTTCCTGCACATCTATTGCAATCCGATGGCGCTCGAATTCGTCATCGGCGCCGCGGTCGGCTATCTCTATGTGAGCGGAAACATAGCGAAGATCTCGCTGCCCACGGCGGCGGCGCTCATCGTCGGCGGCCTCTTCGTCATCGTCGCCATGTTCGATGCGGATGATGTCGCCCGCGTGCAGACGGTGGGTCTCGCCTCGGCCGGGCTGCTGCTGGGCCTGCTGGCGACGGAAGCGCACGGCAAGCTCGGGCGCTCCTCCCTGCTGATGCTGCTCGGCGACGCCTCCTATTCCATCTATCTCGCGCATCCGATCGTGCTGACTCTGGCGCGCGTCGCCACGCGCGCGCTGCATCTGCCGGTCGAGCGGCCGGTCGTCGGCGTCATCGCCGTCATTGCGACGCTGACGCTCTCCATCGCCGCGGGCGTCGTCGTGCATCTCCTCATCGAGAAGCCTTTGCTCGCCGTTCTGCGTCGCCGCCTGCTGCGTCGCGCCGATGCGCGCGAGGCCGCGCCGTCCTTCGATTTCGTCACGACGCGCGCCGGCCGGCGCATGGCCGCGCTGCTGCTCTGCGCGCTCGGCGTCGCCACGATCGCCTTCGCCGAGCGAAGCCTCGCCGCCGAGCCGAAACGCGCGCCCCCGCGTCTCGTCCATGAGGAGGATTTCTCGCGCGCCGGCGGGCTCGATCAAAATTTCTGGTCCTATGAGATCGGCTTCATCCGCAATCACGAGGCGCAATATTATCGCCCCGAGAATGTCTTCGTCGCCAATGGCGCGCTGGCGCTGGAAGGCCGCGCGGAAGGCGTGCTGAACGCCCGCTACGATGGCGCCTCCAAGGATTGGACACGCTCGACGCTCACTTCGGAATACACATCCGGCAGCATTTTCTCACGCTTTTCGATGCGCTATGGCGCCGTTGAGGTGGTCGCGCGCGCGCCGAAAGGCGCGGGCACATGGCCGGCGATCTGGATGCTCGGCGGCGACGACGGCCCGCCCTATCGCGAGATCGATATAGTGGAGGCGGTCGGCAAGCATCCGAACATCGTCTTCACCAGCGCCCATGCCGGTCCAACGCTGGACGAGCTGACCAATTGGTCGGCCGAGACCAATGTGCCGACTCTGTCCTCGCAATGGCACGTCTATCGGCTGGATTGGAGCGCGGAGACCATCGCCGTCTCCATAGACGGCCGGCAAGTGCTCGCCGTCGCGCCGCGCGGCCCCGACGATCCGCTGCGCCAGCCGATGCGTATTCGCATCAATCTCGCGCTCGGCGGCTCCTGGGGCGGACCGATCGACAAGAGCGCGCTGCCGGCGCGCTTCGAGATTCGATCGATCCGCGTCTATTCCAACGAGATGTGATCGCTCCGCGTGAGAGGCGCCTATCTCAGATCATCATCGACCATCGCATGGGCGGCGGGCGGAGCGGAAACGCGCGTCCATGTCTCGCCGCTGCACAACATGCCCCAGAGGCAACCTTTCAGCGTCAATCGCGTCGGGCTGTCGACAGTGACGAAGCCGTCATAGGTCTTGCCGTCCTCGACATTGAAGATCTGGCCGGCCCAATGATTGGGGCCGGTCTGCGTGGCGCCGCGAAGAATCACCGCGCCTATGGAGGAGCGATCCTCGGCGTTTTGCGCGGCGACGACCTTGGCGCACAGCTTGCCGTTCTCACAATCATAGAAGCTGAACCGCACGCCGCCTTCCGGCCGCAGCCAGACGCCGCGCGGATCATTGGACGAGGCGCCGGCCGCAGGACCGCACGCCAGAGCGGCCGCGGCCAGCAGCGCCGAAGGCGCGAGAAGCGCGAGGGCGAAAGAGCGTGTCATGTCGATCCTCCTTCTGTTGGAGAGGGAGGATCGACGAGCATGATGTCGAATCTTCGGCCGCGACGCCTCAGCCGTTGGCGAAGACGAAGAGCGCGACCGCGAGCGCGCCGAGCGCTGTGAGCGCGAGCTGAACCTTGCCCCACAGCTCGATCGCCTTGCGCGCATCAGCGCCGTCCTCGGCCGAGATCAAGGCGAGAATGCGGTTGTCGAGCGGCGAGACCGCATAGAACATGAAAGGCCAGGCGGCGACGATCACCGCGGCGCCGGCGAGCCAGCGCGCATCGTCGGAAGTCTTATAGTCGATGAAGCCGAGAACGGCCGAGAGGAGCGAGAGGCCGGCGAGCAAGGCGAAGCCGCGATGATCGGACGTCTCCCACTCCTTCATGAGCGATTTGTCGTCGAGCTTCAGCCGCGCGGGCTGCTCGACGAAATTGACGTAGAGAGACGCCCCCGTGAAAGCGCCGGCGACGGCGAGCGCGAGCGAGCCCGTGACCATGAGGCGATCCTCCGTTCGAACTGCGACAGAGGATATATAAGCTCTAGTTTCGGGAAACGAAGATCGCGTTTCCCGCCGATGCGGCGGGAAACGCGCCGAGGTCACGCGGTTTCGATCGCCTCTTCGTCGCAGACGATGCGGGAATTGCTCTCCGCCTCCGCCGCCACGTCGAATTTCAGCGGCTCGATCTTGGCCGTTTGCGTCTCGCGCTCGGTGAAATGGTCGAAGAAGAGGCGCATCGTCTGGCTGATGCCGAAGGGATTTATGCGCCGCACATCCTCCCGATAGAAACGCGCGACATTGGGCGGCGCCGTCGCGACGTCATAGGAGGGGAAATAAGCGATATTGGGCCGCGCGCGCACCACCTCGTCCGCCGCCGCGCGCAAAATCGCCTTGATCGCCGAATTGGCCTCGAGCACATGGCGATCCTCATAAGTGGCGATGATGCCGACCGGCGAGACCGTGAGAATGATGCGCGCATTCGCATTGACGGAACGAATGCGATCGACGGAGGCGAGGAAGTCGCGCACCACTTCCGAGACGGTCATATTGTGGAAGGCGAAGACGGACGGATCCCACACGCCGCCGGCGACGCCGGGCGCCTGCTGCAGCACTGCGCCATCGCTGCGGCAGCGCCAGGATTCGGTATGGCCGAAGGTGAAGACGAAGACGTCCAGCGTCTCGAACATTTTGCGCACGGCGGCAAAATGCCGCTCGCGCTCGGCCAGCATGTCGTCGATCGTGTCATAGCCGTCCGGCTCTATGCTCGGGCGGAAAGGATCGACGATGCGGCCGTCCTCCTGCCGCACCCAATGCACGAGCTCTGGCTGGAACTTCCCATAGGCGCGGTCGAACAGCTGGAGCAGCGCCGTCGTGGTGTAGAGATTGCCGTAGCGGCAGGAGTACATCGAATAATTGCGCCGCTCCGCCTCGGCGGCGGACATGCCCTCCGGCGGCTGCTCGGCGAGATAATAGTGGTACCCGCTGGCCTTTAGTTTCTGGGCTATTTCTTGCGCGAAACAACTCCCGCCGGTCGCCACTTTGTCTTTCAGCGAGATTTTGAACGGCGTGGAGAGAATGGGGTCGATCGCGAAGGGCGGCGTCTGCGTCACCGCCTTGCGCCAGAAGCGATGGTCGGGTAGGGAGCTATAGGGATGTTCCGCCAATTGTCGGTCTCCTGGAAAGCCGCCGGCCGTATGGCTCGTCGAGTCGGGTTCATCTAAGACGCGCGGTCCGCCCTCACAAAGGCGAGAACAGCGCGCCGGAATGGGATGAATGCGGCGGCCTCATCGATGCGGCCGGGAGCATAAACGGCGACCGGGCGCTTGTCATCCTTCGGCGCCGACTTCGATTTCGGGCCGCGACGAAATGGCATAACGCGCGCATGTTGTCTCAGATCGACCGGCAGATCATCCGCTCCTGGTACAATCATCTCGTCGAGCCGCGGCTCGCGCCCTTCTATTCGAAAGGGCCACGCCTCACCGGGCCGCGCATCGCCGTCATCGGCAATTGCCAGGCTTTCGGTCTGGCCTATGCGATGAAGCTGCTCGACCCTTCCGCGCGCGTCTCGCATTTCTCGGCGATCGCCAAGACGCGCGCCGACATAAAGCTGCTCGCCAAGACGCTCGCCACCTACGACTATGTGTTCAGCCACGAGTTTCTGCACGGGCATGTGCGCGGCGGCGGCTCGGCGGAGCTGTGCGAGCTGCTGGACAAAGTGATCATGATCCCGGCGATCACCTTCTCCGCCTTCCATCCCGATCTCGTCTATCTGCTCGACGCGACGCGCGGCCATGCGCCGACCCTCGGCCCCGTCGGCCCCTATCATTCGGCGCTCGCCGTCTTCGCCTTTCGCCGCGGCCTCTCAGTGGAGGAGGCGCATGCGCTGTTCAATCGCAATGTGTTCGAGGCGCTCGGCTATTTCGACGTCTGGAACGACGCCGTGAACGAGCTGGTCGAGACCGGCAAGAGCAAATACGGCATGGATCTCTCCGGCGAGATCGCCAATTGGTCGCGCCGCGGCGTGTTCATGTATTCGCTGGTGCATCCGCGGCCATTCGTGCTCTTCGATCTCGCCAAGAAATTTTTCGCCCATGCCGGCCTGCCGACTCCGGCGCCCGTCAATGGCGACTATTACGCGATCGACGATCTCGGCCGCGCGGAGATATTCCCCATCTATCCGCCGATCGGCGAATATTTCGGCGTGCAGGGTAGCTACACATTCAAGCTCGAGAATTATCATCTCTCGAGCGAGGTCGGCGAATTCGTGTCGCTGAAATATTTTCTGTCCGAATGTTACAAGGTCTATCGCCGCAGCACGCCGGCGCAGCTCACCCATCCGCGCATAGAGGCGTGGCTCGCCGATCCCGCCGCCGTCGGCCGCATCATCACGCTCGCGGGCGAGAATTTGCGCAAGGGCCTGCTGCCGGCCTGACGCGCCGCCTGCGTTCAGAACCGCGCGAGGCTCTCACGCGCCTTCGAGGCGCGTGGACCAGTCCTCCACCGCGCCGCGCGCGAGACGGCGCGCGGCCAGCTCTCGCCAATTGCGCGCCAGCGACGCCAGCTCCGCCATTTGCGCCAGCGCATCGCGATCGAGCATGCGCAGATAGAGCAATTCATTGAGCCGCGACAAAGGCCAATCGGGCAGCGGCCGCTCCACGCGCTGGAGAGACGCGCCCGGCTCGGCGACGCCCTCGCGCAGCACGCGGTAATACCAGCCAGTGCGACCGCTCGTCTGAACGCGCCGCGCCATATCCGGCCGCGCGAAACGCACATTCAGCTTCCAGCAGGGCTGGCGGCCCTGGCTCACCTGCAGCAGCGCCGAGCCGAATGTGAAGACATCGCCGATGCAGACGTCGCGCTCGGTCACGCCCAGAGTCGAAATATTCTCGCCGAAGGCCGGCGGCGCCGCGAGCGCATCGGCGAGTTCCGGCTCCTCCTTCGCCCAGGCGTCGTAATGATCGCGCGGATAGTGATGCAGCGCCTTCTCCGGCCCGCCATGGTGGCGCAAATCGCCCTGACAATCGCCGCAGAGACCGTCGCTCAATATGCGCCAAGGCGGCGGCGCTGCGCTTTTGGCGATGCCGCTCGGCGCCGCGCGCGGACCCAGAGAGATGAGCGCCGGCGCCGCGAATAGGGTTTCGATCATAAGGTTCATGGACAGAGTTCGCTGAAAAAAGGCCTCGCGCGAGCATTGCTCGGCGAGGCAGTTCGGAGTCGCCGAAGTGACAACGGCGGGGGTCGTCAGTGGTCTATTTCAGCGCGGAGAGATCGGCGCCGAAATTAATGTGATAAGCGCGCCCGTCGATGACGAAGGCGGGCACGGATTTGACGCCGGCGGCCTCGGCCTCGCCGAGCCGCGTCTTGTCCTCGCCGAGATGCACGATCTCGACGTCGAAGACTTTGGGGTCGAGCGCTTTGGCGAAGGCGGTCTCCGCATCCGCGCAAACCGGGCATCCGGCGTGATAGAAAGTCGCTTTCGTCGCCATGGCCTTGGTCCTCCTCTCTTTTGCTCGGGCGCGCCCTCTCGGAGCGGCTCGAAGATTTGCGCATCTCAGGCGCCGGCCTGCTGCGCGTCGCGATGCGCGAAGAGGCTCCAAGCCTCCTCGCTCGCCGCGGGCGGCGCGGGATCGTGCTCCGGGCAATCCAATCGTAAATGGCGGCCGCCGAAAGCCGCGTCGACGAGCGCGCAATGATGCGGAAGCTCGGCGTCGGCATGAGCGTGCGGGCGGAAATGGCGGCAGCTGACGCAGAGCCGCTGCGGCGGAATGGCTTTGGCCTGCTGCAAGGCGCGGATCGTCTTGATGACCAGATCGAGCAGCGTCTGCTGCTCTTGCGGCGTCAGCGTCTCCAGCGCGCTTTCGGCGGAGGTCATGGCGAGGCCGATGGCGCGAACGACGTCGCAGCCTGCCGGCGTCACGCGAATAGCGATGGCGCGCTTGTCGGTGGGATCGGCGAGCTTGGTGACGAGGCCCTTGCGCGTGAGCGCGGCGATGGAATCGGTCGCGGTGGGCTGGGTGACGCCCAAATGCTCCGCCACCGCGCGTAGGCGCAGCCCCGCCTCGCCGCGGCCGGCGATAAAGGTGAGCGCATGCAATTGCGTGGGGGTGAGCCCGGCCTCCTCGGCGACGCCCCATTCATCGGCGCGCATGGCGGCGGCGATTCGGTCGAGCCCCTCGCGCAGTCGGCGGGGAAGAGGCGTGGTGATGGCGTCGAAGGGCGTCATGGAGTTTTATTAGGACTCCTATTTATTTTTGTCAAGCGTAGGAACGCTTGCGATTGGCCATGCGCTTGCGCTAGGCCAACGGGGCCGTCGCCCATCACAGGATCGACCTATGCTCCGTGCCGCCGTCGCTTGCCTCTTCGCCCTCGCCGCCACGATTCCCGCGCGCGCCGCCGATCTCAATGATTATCCGACATCGGCGCGGGCGGATTATGTGTTCGGCTGCATGAAGGCCAATGGCGATTCGCGGCAGGCGCTGGAGCAATGCTCCTGCTCCATCGACATCGTCGCCTCCATATTGCCCTATGAGCGCTATGTCTCGGCCGAGACGGTCGCCAGCATGGATCAGCAGGCGGGGCAGATCGGCTCGCTGTTCCGCAACTCGCGCCTCGCCAAGGAGGCGCTGGAGGAGTTGCGCCGCGCCCAGGCGGAAGCGCAGGTGCGGTGCTTCTGAGGGCGCGCGCCCTCACGCCCCCGAGAGTCGCGCGACCGCCCGCGCATGGCCGATCAGCGGCAGCAGCAGCGACAATTCCGGTCCATTTTCCGCGCCCGTGAGCGCGACGCGCAATGGATGAAACAGCGCCTTGCCCTTGCGGCCCGTGCCCGCCTTCACCGCGCTGGTCCAGGCCGACCATGTGGTCTCGTCCCAGGGCTCGGCGGGCAGCAGCGCCTGCGCCTTGGCCAAAAATTCCGCATCCTCACGGATCGGCCCGATCTCGCCCTCGACGACGCGCCACCAGTCGAGCACATCGGCGAAGCTCGCCACATTCCCCCGCACGGCGCGCCAGAAGGGCTCGGCCTTGAAGCCGACGATGTCATGCGCCTCTAAGCGCTCGCGCACATCGTCATATTCCAATATCGCCAGAGTGCGATGAGTGAGCGGACCGAGATCCGCGGGATCGAAGCGCGCGGCGTTGCGCGAGAGATGCGCGAGATCGAAAGAATGCGCGAGATCGCCGAGCGAGCGCACCGCATGGACGCTGTCCGACGAGCCGGTGAGCACCGCCAGCGCCGCCACGGCGAGTGCCTCATAGCCCTCCTCGCGTAGCGAGGCGATGGCGAGCGAGCCGGTGCGCTTGGACAGCGCCTCGCCCGCGCCGCCGACGAGAAGATTGTGATGCGCGAAAACAGGATGCGCATGCCCCGGCGCCAGCGCCTGAAACAGGCGAATCTGCACCGCCGTATTGGTCACATGATCCTCGCCGCGAATCACATGGGTGACGCCGAGCTCTATGTCGTCCACCACTGAAGGGAGCGTGTAGAGAAAGCTGCCGTCCTCGCGCAGCAGCACCGGATCGGACAATGTGGCGCAGTCGATCGCGCAATCGCCGCGCACGAGATCGCGCCATTCCACGACGCCCGCCGGCAGCTTGAAACGCCAATGCGGCTTGCGTCCCTCCGCCGCGAGCCGCGCGCGCTCCTCCGCCGAAAGCTTCAGCGCGGCGCGGTCATAGACGGGCGGCAGGCCGCGCGCCTGCTGCAATTTGCGGCGCTTCTCCAATTCCTCCGGCGTCTCGTAGCAGGGATAGAGCAGGCCCGCCGCCTCGAGACGCGCCGCCGCCGCTTCATAGTGCGCGACGCGCTGCGACTGCCGCACCACCATATCCGGACGCACGCCGAGCCAAGCGAGATCGACCTCGATCGCCTGCGCGAACTCCTCGCTCGAGCGGGCCAAATCGGTGTCATCGAATCGCAGCACGAATCTTCCATGGTGGGAGAGGGCGTACAAATAGTTCAGCAGGGCCGGACGCGCATTGCCGATATGGATGCGGCCGGTCGGCGAGGGCGCGAAGCGAACGATCGGAGTGGTCATGAGCAAACTTCGGCAGGAGGAGAGTGCGAGGACCGCGCGACGCGACAAGATTCTCGCGCCGCCCCCCTTTTGCCAAGAGCTGAGCTCCTTGTCAGGCGGAATATCGGTCTGGCCCGCTCCGGGGCTGCGCAGCCGTCGCCGCCCGCTGGCGCAGGCGCAGGCCGCCGCCCGTCTCGAATCCCGAAAGTGACAGGCAGGGAACACGCATGATCATCGCCTATGTGTGCGCCGCCTTTTGCGCGACGCTGCTCTCGCTCAACCTCGCCAGCATCGCAATCGCCGCCTTTCGCTGCAAAGCCCGCCCCCGCAATTTGCGCGTTCCCGCCCATGCGCCGCCGGTGAGCATCGTGCGGCCGCTGCGCGGGCTCGAGACCTTCAGCGAGGAGACGATCGGCTCCACCTTCGCGCTCGACTATCCGAGCTATGAGGCGCTGTTCTGCGTGCAATGCGCCAATGATCCGGTGATTCCGCTGGTCGAGCGGCTCATCGCCGCGCATCCGCATATTTCCGCTCGGCTGCTCGTCGGCGACGATTATGTGAGCGTCAATCCCAAGCTCAACAATTGCGTGAAGGGCTGGGACGCCGCGCGCCATTCCTGGGTCGTGCTCGCCGACTCCAACGCTCTGCTGCCGCCGGACTATATTCAGACCATGCTCGCCGCCTTCCGCGACGACACGGCGCTCTCCATCTCCATGCCGATCGGCTCTCGCCCCAAGGGCTTTTGGGCGGAAGTGGAATGCGCCTTCCTCAACACCTTCCAGGCGCGCTGGCAATATGGCGCGGAGGCGGTCGGCATCGGCTTCGCGCAGGGCAAGAATATGATGTGGCGTCGCGAGGTGCTGGAGCGCGCCGGCGGCATTCGCGCTCTGGGCGCCGAGATCGCCGAGGACGCCGCCTCCACCAAGATCATCCGCGCGCAAAAGATGAAGGTGCGGCTCGTGGACATGCCCTTCGAGCAGCCGCTCGGCCATCGCACGGCGCATGAGGTCTACTCCCGCCATGTGCGCTGGGCGCGTCTGCGCCGCGTCACCTTCCCCGCCTATTTCGCGCCGGAATTCATGAATGGCAGCTTCATGCCGGTCATCACAGGCGCCTATGCGGCGCATCTGCTCGACGCCAATGTGGCGCTGACGGCGGGCGCGATTCTCGCCGCGCTCTATGGCGCCGAGTGCCTCCTCGCCCGCATCGCCGGCTGGCGGCTCTCCTGGCGCACGCCTGTCACTCTGCTGACGCGCGACATTCTGCTGCCGGTGATGTTCGTGGACGCCTGCCTCTTCGACGATTTCGTCTGGCACGGCAACGCCATGACCGTGCGCGAGCAGGAAGAGCAGACGACCGGCTGAGCCATCCCCCCGAGGTCTCTCTCGAAAAGACCTGCGAAGACGAAGGGGCGCCGCGAGGCGCCCCTTTTCATTTGGCCGGCTCCTCCGGCGTCGCTATCTCGATCTTGCGAATGACGCGCTCCGGCTCCGGCCGCGCCAGATCGATGGACAAGAGCCCGTTGACGAGATCGGCGCCCAGCACCTGCATCCCCTCGGCGAGCAGAAAGGCGCGCTGAAACTGCCGCGCGGCTATGCCGCGATGCAGGAACTGGCGCTCGCGATCGTCCACCTGCTTGCCGCGAATGACGAGCTGGCTCTCCTCGAGCGAAATCTCCAGCTGCTCGCGCGTGAAGCCGGCGACCGCCAGCGTCAGCCGCAGCCGATCCGGGCAGGAATCGCCGCCCGGCAACCTCTCGATATTATAGGGCGGATAACCATCGGAGCCCGAGCGTGTGACGCGATCCAGCGCGCGTTCAATCTCGTCGAACCCCAGGAGGAAGGGGGAATTCAGCGTCGGCAGTCGTGCCATAACGAAGCCCTCGCGGCGCTTCTCTTGCGAAGAATCTGCGAGGCCCGGAGTCGGCGCCTCGGGGCGGTATATGGAGCCGAAGCTCGACACGATCAAGCGGGGCGGCGCGTGGCTATCCGTCAAATTCGAGTCTTGCTTCGCGCAAGCGGCGAGCCTATCCGTTTCAACATTGAAATATTTGAAAATCATATTTGATACAGGATGGATAGAATGACCGTATATCCAGATGAAGATAGGCAAAAAGTCAGTTTTCATCAAAGACTTTTCGGCCTAGCTCAGAGCGCGGCGAGCGAGGACGCAGCCGTGTCGAGAGAGACCGCTGCCGGATCGGACGCCGATGCGAGCGTCGAGGGCTCCTTGACCCGCGGCGAAGCGCTCCGCGCGCTCTATTCTGGCCTGCTCGGCCGCGAGCCGGACGAGATTGGCTTCAACGGCTATATGCTGGCGATGCGCAATGGCGAGTCGCTCGCCTCGATCGCGCGAGGAGTGGCCGACAGCCCAGAATTTCTCTCCCGTCACAGCCTCCTGCGGGTCGGCGCGATCGAGCTTCCGGACCTCACCAAAGTCGCTCCGCGCAAATATGTCCGCTCGCAAGGGGAGCGGACGATCTTCCACGCCTCCCGAGACGAAGATTTCGCCTGGATGGCGCGCATGATCGATGAAAATCGATATTACGATCATCTCGGAGTCTGGTCGCCGACGATCGACCGCGACAAGCGCGTGACCGCCGCGATCGCCCTGGGCCTCCGCGCGAGGAGTTGCTTGGAGCTCGGCTGCTTCAGCGGTCCGGTTCTCAGCGTGCTCGCGGATCGCGGCGTCGATGTGTGCGGCGTCGAGCTCAGCCATATCGCCTTCATCCTCGCTTTCCCCAATGTGCTGCGGAAGCTGAGATATGGCGACCTTCTGGACATCGCCTTCGATCGAGCCTTCGATGTTTTCGTCGGCATGGATATTCTGGAACATCTGAACCCGATCGAGCTGCCGAAATATGTTCGCCGCATCCGCGAGATCGTCGCCCCCGAAGGCTTCGCGCTGATCAATTCGCCGATGATCGGAAGTGACGATATCTTCGGCCTCGCCTTCGATCCCTATTTGCCGGAGTGGCGACAGGCCGGCGCCGAATCCTTCTGGCGTCACATGGACTGCGACGCCAAGGGATGGCCGATGCACGGTCATCTGGTGTGGGCGAGCCCACGCTGGTGGGAGCAGCTGTTTTTGAAGGAAGGCCTCGTTCGCGACCGACATCTCGAGCGCCATGTTCAGCTCCTGCTGAAGGATTTTTTCGAGCAGGCTCCGGGGCGACGGTCGCTGTTCCTGCTCCGCCACGCCGATCACGAGCCGGACCTCGCCGCAATCGAGAAAAATCTCACGGATCGGATCGGCGAAGCGCTATCGTCGCCGTGAGCGAGGCGAAGCGGAGTCCGGTCCAGGCTAGCCATGCACGCGGATTTGGTGTATGCGGCCCGCACGAGTTTTCACCCCGCCCCCGATGCGGGGAGTTGGAGATCGAGACAAATGGCCGTTCCGAAGCGAAAAACCTCCCCGATGAAGCGCGGGTTCCGCCGCTCCGCCGACGCGATCAAGGCGCCGACCTATGTCGAGGACAAGGATTCGGGCGAGCTGCGCCGTCCGCATCACATCGACCTCAAGACCGGCATTTATCGCGGCCGGCAGGTGCTGAAGGTCAAGGCTCAGGAAGCCTGATCTTTTCAGCCGGCAGGAATTTGCGAGCCCGACGCGCGAAAGCGCCGTCGGGCTCGCGGCGTTTCAACGATGACAATCTTCAGCGCGCCTGCTGCGCCTTGGCCAGCAGGGGCAGAAGAATCGCGCGCGGCGCCGCACGTCCCGCCGCGACGAAGAATTTGTTCACCAAGCCCGGCACCACCACGCGCCGGCCGGAGAACAGCGCCTCATAGCCCTGCCGCGCGACCTCCTCGGCCGGCAATAGCGCGGGCTTCACCGCTTTCATCTCGCCTTTATAGTCGAAGCCGGCGCGGGCCTGAAAACCGGTCTGCACCGGACCGGGACAGAGCGCGGTGACGCGCACCCCATGCGGCTTCAGCTCCTCGGCCAAGGCCTCGCTGAAGGAGCGGACATAGGCCTTGCTGGCGTAATAGACGGCGAAGCCCGGCCCCGGCATGAAGGAGGCCACGGAGGCGACATTCAAGATTCCGCCGCGCGTCTCTATGACCGAGGGCAGGAAGCGCAAGGTCAGCGCCGTCAGCACGCGAATATTGAGATCGACGATCGCCAATTGCTCGGCGGCGTCCAGCTCGGCCACACGGCCGACGAGGCCGAAGCCGGCGTTATTGACGAGAATCTCGGGCTTGCGCCCGGCCGCGCTCAAAGTTTCGGCCAGACTCTCGCAGGCGCCCGTCTCGCAGAGGTCGAGATCGACGACCAGCGGCTGCTCCGGCGCGCCGGCCGCCTCGATCTCGCCGGCCAAAGCCTCCAGCCGCTCGCGGCGGCGGGCGACCAGGGTGACATGATGGCCCTTGCGGGCGAAGAGCTTGGCCAGCTCCAGGCCGATGCCGTCCGAGGCTCCGGTGACGATGGTGGTGGTCGCGGCGTCGCTCATGTCTTCAGCCTCCCCAGGGGCCGGGCGGAACCGGCTTATCCGCGTCCTTCGCAGCCTGACGGAGCGCGACGCGATCGCGCGTGGAGACGCCGAGCAGCTCGGCGACGCGCCAGATCACATTCTCCTCGAATTCATGGACCTCGCCATCGGCATAGGCCATTTCCCACAACATGCCGATGACGACGCGGCGGCCGTCCTCGTCGAGCCGGCGCTTCAGCACCTGGGTGAAACGGTAGAGATCGACGGCCTCGCGCTCGCTCTCCGCCGCGGCCTCGATCAGCGCGCGGGCGGCGGCGTGGTCGAGGCCGAAGCGGCTCTCGACGAGCTTAAGCAGCAGCGCCCGCTCGCCGTCGTCGAACTCCCCGTCTATGGAGGCGAGATGCACCAGAAGCGCGACCGCGGCGAGCCGATAATCGGACGCCTCCAGCGGCCGTGGGCGCGCCGGCGCGGCGACCTCATCGAGAAAAGCGCGGAGGGCTTCGAGCATGATCGCGGCCTTCGAGGGTTCGGAATATCCTTACGTTCTATATGGCGGCGAACGCGCGAAGCATAGCCCGCGGCCCCGCCCGCCGAGCGCGGCCAAACCGCGGCAATGACGCAAACGGCGCAATTGCCGATTGACAGAGCCTTGAATTCTCTTTACCTACGTTATTGCTGCAATGCAGCGTGACTCGTTCCGGCCGCGTGGATCGCTTCCCACAGGGGATCGGAGCCGTAGAGCGGGTCCTCATCACGATGACGGCCCGATACGCGGGGCAGGTCTCCCATCCATCGCTGCATGGCCTCGCACGGGAGACATTCTCGCGCACATGCGGCCTATTTCGAAAGTTACGCAGTGACCAATTTCGCCGATCTCGGCTTCGCCGAGGTCATTCTGCGCGCGCTCGCGCAGGAAAATTATGCGACGCCCACGCCGATTCAGGCTCAGGCGATTCCCGCTCTCCTCCAAGGCCGCGACCTGCTCGGCATCGCGCAGACCGGCACCGGCAAGACCGCCGCCTTCGCTCTGCCGATCCTGCAACGGCTGCTCGAGGACCGCCGCCGCCCGGCCCCCAACACGACGCGCACTCTGGTGCTCGCCCCGACGCGCGAGCTGGCCGCGCAGATCGCCGACAGCTTCCGCGCCTATGCGCAATTCGCCCGCATCAGCATCGGCGTCATCGTCGGCGGCGTGGCCCATGGCCCGCAGATCCGCATGCTCGCCGGCGGGCTCGACGTTCTCGTCGCGACGCCCGGCCGCCTGCTCGATCATGTCTCCTCCAATCATCTGCGGCTCGAGTCGACGCGGACGATCGTGCTGGACGAGGCCGATCATATGCTCGACCTCGGCTTCATCGTCCCCATTCGCAAGATCGTCTCGCGCCTGCCCAAGGACCGGCAGAATCTCTTCTTCTCGGCCACCATGCCGAAGGAGATCGCCTCGCTCGCCGACGACATGCTGCGCGACCCCATCACCGTGAAGGTGACGCCGGCGGCGACGACGGCCGAGCGTGTGGACCAGCGGGTGATCATGGTGGACGGCGCGGCCAAGCGGGACGTTCTGGTGGAGCTTTTCGCCGATCCGGGCTTCTCGCGCGCCATCGTCTTCACGCGCACCAAGCGCGGCGCCGATCGCGTGGCGCAGCATCTCGACGCGAATGGCGTCGGCGCCTCGGCGATCCACGGCAATAAGAGCCAGAATCAGCGGCAGCGCGCGCTCGAGGATTTCCGCTCCGGCCGCACCCGCGCGCTGGTGGCCACCGATATCGCCGCGCGCGGCATCGATATCGACGGCGTCTCCCATGTCGTGAATTTCGAGCTGCCGGAAACGCCCGAGGCCTATGTCCACCGCATCGGCCGCACCGCGCGCGCCGGCGCGACGGGCGCCGCCGTCTCGCTGTGCGACAATAGCGAGCGCTCGCTGCTCAAGCAGATCGAGCGCGTGACGCGCCAGACTCTGCCGATCACCGAGCGCCGCAGCGCGCCGGGCGCCGCCCCGGCCGAGAGCGACTCGCCGCGCCGTCCGCACGAGCATCGCCGCACGCATCAGGAGCCGGGCCGCGCCGCGCGCCATCCGGGCAAGCCCGCAGAGCATGGGCGTCCGCCGCAACAGCAGCAGCGCCGCCGCGCCAAGCCGGCCGCCGCACGCCGGCCGGACCATTCCGCGCCGCGCTCACGCGCCTCCGAGTAAGCGATTCCACGGAAGAACGGGAAGGGAGCCCCGCAGGCCCCCTCCCTCACCCTCCCCGTCCGCGGGAGAGGGCCGCTGGTGAATCTTTCAGCTCTCGGCTCTACTCTCCTCGCGAGCAAAATCGCGGGGGGAGCCGGCAATGGTCTTCGATCTCCTTATCGTGGGCGGCGGCGTCAATGGCTGCGCCATAGCGCGCGACGCCGCCGGACGTGGGCTGAACGTCCTTTTGCTCGAGCAAAAGGACCTCGCCGCGGCGACCTCCTCCGCCTCCACCAAGCTGGTCCATGGCGGGCTGCGCTATCTCGAGCAGTATGAGTTCCGCCTCGTTCACGAGGCCTTGGCCGAGCGCGAGCTGCTGCTCGCCGCTGCGCCCCATATCATCCACCCGCTGCAATTCATCCTGCCGCATGAGCGCGCGATCCGCCCGGCCTGGCTCGTGCGGCTGGGGCTGCTGCTCTACGATCATCTGGCGCGGCGAAAGCGCATCCCCGGCTCCTCGACGGTCGCGCTCGCCGGCTCGAGATTCGGCGCGCCGCTGACCGCTGATCATCGCCTCGGCTTCTCCTATTACGATTGCCGCGTCGACGATTCACGCCTCGTCGCGCTGGAGGCGCTGGACGCTTTCGAGCGCCGCGCGCAAATTCGCGTCGGCGCGCGGCTCGTCGGCGCACGGCGGGACGGCGCGCAATGGATCGCCAGCGTCGCCGGCGCCGACGGCAAGCTCGAGGAGGTCCGCGCCCGCGCGCTGGTCAACGCCTCCGGCCCTTTCGTCTCTGAGACGCTGGAGCATCGTCTCGGCCTCAGCTCGCGCAAGCATGTGCGGCTAGTGAAAGGCTCGCATATCGTCACGCGCAAGCTCTATGAGGGCGCGCAGGCCTATATGCTGCAGCGGCCGGACAAGCGCATCATCTTCGCCATTCCCTTCGAGGAGGATTTCACCCTCGTCGGCACCACCGACATTCCTTTTCCCGACGCGGCGGGGCCGGTCGCGATCAGCGAGGAGGAGACGGATTACCTCATCGCGGCGGTGAATCATTTCTTCGAGAAGAAGATCGCGCGCAGCGACGTCGTCTGGAGCTATTCGGGCCTTCGTCCGCTCTATGACGATGGCGCGCTGGAGGCCTCCGTCGTCACGCGCGATTACGCTTTCGATCTCGACGCGCTGGCGGGAGAGGCGCCGGCGCTGTCGATCTTCGGCGGCAAGATCACCACCGCGCGCCGCCTCGCCGAGCATGCGCTGGAAACGCTCGCGCCCTTCTTTCCGAATATGCGCGCGGCCTGGACGGCAGGCGCCATTCTGCCCGGCGGCGACATAGGCGCGGCCGGCTTCGACGCCTTTGTCGCGGAGCTGGCGCGCGCCAAGCCGTTTCTAGAGCCCCGCCTCGCGCGCCGTCTCGCCGGCGCCTATGGGACGCGGGCGTGGCGCTTTCTGGAGCCGGCGAAATCTCTCGCCGATCTCGGCGCGGATTTGGGCTGCGGCCTCACCGAGGCCGAGCTCGATTATCTGCGCGCGCAGGAATGGGCGCGCACGGCCGAGGATGTGCTGTGGCGGCGCTCCAAGCTCGGCCTGCATTTCGACGCCGCGCAGACGGAGAGGCTGACGCGCGCGCTCACCCCGCGCGGGGCGTGAAGCGCACCACCTTGTGCCAGCGAAAGGCGGCGATCGGCGCCGCCTCGAGGCCCGCCGCGCGCGCCTGCGTCTGCAGGATGGAGAAGCTCTCCGGCATATCGTTCTCGACGAGATGCGCGCAGGTCGTCTCGCGCTCCTCGAGCGTCAGCTCGCTCCAGTCGCGGCGCAGCCATTCCACATAATGGGCGTGATAGAGGGGCAGCGTTTCGTCCTCCTCGCGCATCACATCGGTCATCAGCAGCAGCCCGCGCTCCGAAAGGCGCGCGGCCGCGCGGCGGAAGAATTCGGCCTTCTGCTCGGTCGAAAGATGATGCACGGCGAAGCTCGTATGAATGACGTCGAAGCGCTCCTCGCCGGCGCCGATCGCGGCGAGCAGATCCTCGCGGCGCAGTTCCGCCGTGCAGGCGAGAATTTTCAGATTCTCGGCGGCGAGGCCGAGCGCGGTCTCGGAGAGATCGACGCCGACATAGCGCTTCGGCTTCAGCCGCGCGAGCCGTGGCGCGAAGACCGAGGCGTCGCCGCAGCCGAGGTCGAGAATGGAAAAACCCTCGTCGCCGAAGGCCGTGCGCAGCATCTCCTCGACGCGCTCGCCGATCTCGCGATGGAACATGTAATTCGTGTCGACGATCTTGCGATAGGTCCGCCAGGCGGCGAAGAATGCGTCGGTAGGCTGGTTCGTCATTTCGGACCCGTTCCTCGAGTTTTCGCTCTCATAACATTTAGCGCATCTCGTGTCTTCGCGACACGAAAGGACAGAAGCGGAGACGGTCATGACGAAATATGTCGGCGCGATCGACCAGGGCACGACGAGCTCGCGCTTCATCCTCTTCGATCATGAGGGCGAGATCGTCGCGCTCGACCAGCGCGAGCATGCGCAAATCTATCCGCGTCCCGGCTGGGTGGAGCATGACGCGGCCGAAATCTGGCGCAACACGCAGAGCGTCATCGCCGGCGCATTGGCGAAGGCGGGGCTGACGCCGGCCGATCTCGCCTGCGTCGGCCTCACCAATCAGCGCGAGACGACTCTGCTGTGGGATCGCCGCACGGGCGCGCCGCTGCACAACGCCATCGTCTGGATGGACACGCGCACCGATGCGCTGGTCGCGCGCTTTTCCGCGCAGGGCGGCAAGGATCGCTTGCGCGCGAAGACGGGCCTGCCGCTCTCCACCTATTTCTCCAGCCTCAAGCTGCTCTGGCTCTTCGAGACCATTCCCGGCGCGCGCGCGAAAGCGCAAGCCGGCGAAGCGCTGTTCGGCACGATGGATTCGTGGATCGCCTGGAATCTGACTGGTCGCCATTTCACCGACGCCACCAACGCCGCGCGCACGCAGCTGATGAATCTCGAGACGCTGCAATGGGACGACGAGCTGCTCGCGCTCTTCGACATTCCGCGCGCCTGCCTGCCGCAGATTCTCTCCTCGAGCGAAATCTATGGAGCCTGCCGCGCGCCGCTCGCAGGCGTACCGCTTTCGGGCGCGCTCGGCGATCAGCATGCGGCGCTGATCGGCCAGGCCTGCTTTGCGCCGGGAGACGCGAAAAACACCTATGGCACAGGATGTTTTCTGCTGATGAACATAGGCGAGACGCCGCGGCTCTCCACCAAGGGCCTGCTCACCACGCTCGCCTATAAGCTCGGCGAGGAGAAGCCCGTTTATGCGCTCGAGGGCTCTGTCGCCATCGCCGGCGCGTTGGTGCAATGGCTGCGCGACAATCTCGGAATTATCGAGAAGAGCGCGGATATAGAAGCGCTGGCGGCGAGCGTTCCCGACAATGGCGACGTCTATTTCACGCCCGCATTCTCCGGCCTCTATGCGCCCTATTGGCGCGAGAGCGCGCGCGGGATCATCGCCGGCCTCACGCGTTTCTCGACGAAAGCGCATATCGCGCGCGCCGCGCTGGAAGCTGTGGCGTTCCAGACGCGCGACATCGTCGCAGCGATGGCGGAGGATTCCGGCGTCGCGCTGGAGGAGCTGCGCGTCGACGGCGGCATGGCGGTGAATGCGCTGCTGATGCAGTTTCAGGCCGATATTCTCGGCGCTCCCGTCGTGCGGCCGCGCTGCATAGAGACGACGGCGCTCGGCGCCGCCTATGCCGCAGGACTGGCCAGCGGCTTTTGGAAAGATAAGCGCGAGATCGCCGCGCATTGGCGCGCCGAGAAACGATGGAGCCCGACGATGTCGAAGGAAGAGCGCGAGCGCCGCATCGGCAAATGGGCGAAGGCGGTGACGCGCTCCTTCGATTGGACGGACTGACGCGCAGCGCTTCGTCAGAATTTGGCGAGCACGGGAATGGTCGGCGCGGCGCCCTCGAACGGATAATAGCGAAAGCTGGTGAACACCATGCTGTCGCGCGCCTGCGGCGCGCCGCCAATGCCGGAAAAGCCGTCCTTGATCGTATAGGAATATTGCACGCCGCCGCGCACCTTGCCGAACTGCCCTTCGTACAAAGTGTGCCAGAAGCCGCCTGTGACTTGCCGAATGTCTTTGATGATTCCGGCGCAGGCCAAAGCGCCGCCCAATGGAACATTGGCCGCCGTGCCGCCGGAGAGGAAGGCCGTCGTGGTCAGCGCTTCATTCTCTATGTTGCATCCCAGATTGTTGAAATAGGGATTGGCGAAGCCGCCGAAAATGACATTGCCCGGTATGGCGACATATTGCGGATTGCGTTGCGTGAACTCGCCGCCGGCGTAGGCGTATATGTCGAGATCGGGCCGCGGATGCAGCACGCCGCCGATGAGAATCATGCGCTCGTTGATCGGCAGCGGGCCGCCGTCGACGGCCGACCATGTCGCGTCCGCGAGCTGCCCGGCGCCATAGCGGCCGATTCCATGGCCGATCGCGCCGGAGACTTGGAAATCGAGGAGACCGGGGAGAACCGGCGCGAATATGCCGGCTCCGAAACCGCCGCCCCAGGCGTTGCGATTGCCCCAATAGGCGCGCGTGGTGAAATTGCGCGCCAGGCCGAAGCCCTCCAAATGCACGATGCGGTCGCCGAGATTGGCGTCCCATGCGGCTTTGCCGATGAGATCGGGCGCGCGATTGAGCGAATAGCTGTTCACAATGTTGAAGAGGCCGCCGCCCGCCGCTTGTCCGAACAATATCGGATTTTGCAGCGGCAGAGCGGTCGTGCCGAAGAAGCCCGGAGGTAGGGAGCCATAGCCGGCGAAGGTGGTGGCGGCGCCCTCGGCGGCGAAGGCGAGCCAGAATTCCTTGTTGAAATCCACGGTGAGGCGCATGCCGGGCTGCCGCGCCCAGACATAGCCCGGAACATATTGCGCATCGATGGTGAGCGGCTGAATCGTCGTGTCGGGCTTTATGCCGACCTTGTTCAAGGTCACCAGCGACCACGCCTGCCCCGCCATGAAATGCGCGCCGAACGAATCCCAATCGATATTCGTGTACATCTGCCGCAGGCGCAGATTGTAGGAATTGCTCTCATTGGAATTGGCGGTTTGCGCCGCGCCGAGAAAATCGGTTTCGACATAGCCGGTGATCTTGGTGAAAGGATCGATGTCGCCCTTCACCAGCATGGACAGACGGCTCTGTCGCGCGCTGAAGCGGAACTCGCTCGAATGTCCCGTCGCGAAGAAATTATAGGGAATATTCTGAAACGGCGTGTTGACGTCGGCGCCGACCCAGCGGCTTCGCCAGACGCTTTCGAGCGCGATGAAGCCGCCGGGCGTGATCGTGATTCCCCGAAAGCGGAAATTATCCGGCCCCTTCTTTTCGGCCTCCTCCTTTTTTTCCTTCTCTTTCTGCTTTTCTTCCTTCTCCTTTTTCTTATCGGCCTGCGTGGTCTTTTGCGACTTGTCCAATCTCGCCTCGAGCTTGTGCAAGCGCTCCATGAGCGTTCGAACCTCCGCACGCAGCTCCTCTTCGCTCGCGTGAGCACATGTCGGCGACGCGAGGAGGAGCGCGATCGCGAGCGAGCCGCGCAGCAGCTCCGCACGATGAGTGTGAAAACGATTCATTGCGCCGATCCCTTTGGACGGCGCCACGCCGATGAAGAGAGCGCGCCCGCGCGCGTCGTCAAACGAGCGCGCGAGGAGCGGCCGAAACGCTGTGCGGCGCGACGCCGATCACTGTCGAAAACGAAGAGGTGATGAAATCGCACGCGACTCGCGACACGAGAGCGCGCGGCCATGCCGGCGCGGCGCCGACTCGCTCGGCGTCGGAACGCTACGCGCAGGCTATGACGAATCGACGACCGAGGGAATCCTCGCCTCGCGCCGCTCTCCGACGATCACATGCGCTGAAGGCGACGTGAGCTCGACCCGCGCAGCGCGAATCGAAAGCGTCGGCGAATCACGCTACCGTCGATGCGCGAGCGTCGCTTTTGGCGTGGGCCGCGCGCATGCGGGAGCGCGAGCGTCGCGCGCTGCGCCCGCACGGCTGCGGACGCGCCGGCAACATCTTGCTTTTTATCGAAATTTTCGACGCTTTGCGGAAGCCTTGCGAGCGAAGGCTTCGCCGCCCGTTTCCGCGGCGATTCGTCCCTGTGACAGCGGTAGGTGATTTGTGTCGCGATTATGTATATAAGGCGACACGAAGCGGAACGTCGGCCCTCTTTCAGCCAGCGTCATGCGAATGGCCGAGGCTAGCCACATTTCGGCCGCCAACGCCTTGGAACGTGGCGCCCGAACGGCGATGTTCCAAAGCGGCGAGGCGAGCCGCCGAGACGACGAGTCGCGCGGGCGCAAGAGTCTGAGCTCGCGCCCCGAATCGAACATCGAGCCCGATATCGGACGTTAACAGTAAAGGTTGAAGATGCCGACAATCGCTCTCGTCGACGACGACCGCAATATTCTCACTTCCGTCTCGATCGCGCTGGAAGGCGAGGGCTACCGCGTTCAAACCTATACCGACGGCGCGGCCGCGCTCGACGGGCTGCGCGCCAATCCGCCGGACCTCGCCATTTTCGACATAAAGATGCCGCGCATGGACGGGATGGAGCTGCTGCGCCGTCTGCGGCAGAAATCCGACCTTCCGGTGATCTTCCTCACCTCCAAGGACGAGGAGATCGACGAATTGTTCGGCCTCAAAATGGGCGCCGACGATTTCATTCACAAGCCGTTCTCGCAGCGCCTGCTGGTGGAGCGCGTGAAGGCGATTCTGCGCCGCGCCAATCCCAAGGAAGCCGCCGCGCAGAAGGAATCGGAAGCCAAGGTGCTGGAGCGCGGCGCGCTGGTCATGGACCCGGAGCGCCACACCTGCACCTGGCGCGGCGATCCCGTCGTGCTGACGGTGACGGAATTCCTCATCCTGCAAGCGCTGGCGCAGCGACCCGGCGTGGTGAAGAGCCGCAATGCGCTGATGGACGCCGCCTATGACGATCAGGTCTATGTCGACGATCGCACCATCGACAGCCACATCAAGCGGCTGCGCAAGAAGTTCAAGGTCGTGGACAATGAGTTCGAGATGATCGAGACGCTCTATGGCGTCGGCTATCGGTTCAAGGAAGCCCCATAACGGCTCATGACAGCCACGACCGACAATGAACATGGCGTCGAGACGCAGGCGCGGCAAAAGCGAATTGGCCGCGCCGCCTCGGTTCGCTTCGCGCGGCTCACGCGCGCGATTCAGTCGCGCCTGTCGTCCTCGCTCACACGCCGCATCGTCGTGCTCAATCTTGGCGGCCTCGTGGCGCTGCTCGGCGGCTTTCTCTATCTCAACCAATTTCGCGAAGGCCTGATCGACGCGCGCGTGCAGAGCCTGCAGACGCAGGGCGAGATCATCGCCGCGGCGATCGCCGCCTCGGCGACCGTCGATACGGACGCGATCACCATCGATCCCGAGAAGCTGCTGCGCCTCGCGCCGGGCGAGAGCTACAGCCTCGCGGAGGGCAGCCAGCCCTCTATGGAGTTCTCGCTCAATCCAGAGCGCATCGGCCCGCTGCTGCGCCGCCTCGTCTCGCCGACGCGCACGCGCGCGCGCATCTATGATCGCGACGGCTATCTCTTGCTCGACTCGCGCTCCGTCACCGGCCGCTCCAACATTCTGCGCTTCGATCTCGGCCCGCCGGGCGGCGCGAGCGAATCGTCCGGCTATCTCGAGCAGGGCATAAATGCGCTGCGCCGTTGGACGCGCCGGCCGGAGCTGCCGCTCTATGAGGATATCGGCGCCGGCAATGGCAAAGCCTATCCCGAGGTCGCCGCCGCGCTCACCGGCGGCGCGCTCTCCGTGGTGCGGGCCAACGCCAAGGGCGAGACCATCATCTCCGTCGCCGTGCCGGTGCAACGCTTCCGCTCGGTGCGCGGCGCGCTGCTGCTCTCCACGCTCGGCGGCGACATTGACGCCATTCTGGCGCAGGAGCGCTGGGGCATCATCCGCATCTTCCTGGTCTCGGCCGGCGTGATGCTGCTGCTGTCGCTGTTCTTCGCCGGCACCATAGCCGAGCCCATGCGCCGTCTCGCCGAGGCGGCCGATCGCGTGCGCCGCGGCGTCAAATCGCGCCAGGAGATTCCCGATTTCTCGCAGCGTCAGGACGAGATCGGCCATCTCTCCGGCGCGCTGCGCGACATGACGCGCGCGCTCTACAATCGCATAGAGGCGATCGAGCATTTCGCGGCGGATGTCGCGCATGAGCTGAAGAATCCGCTCACCTCGCTGCGCAGCGCGGTGGAGACTCTGCCCATCGTCAAGGACGAGAACGCGCGCTCGCGTCTGCTGACCATCATCAAGCACGATGTCGGACGGCTCGACCGTCTCATCAGCGATATTTCCGACGCCTCGCGTCTCGACGCCGAGCTGGCCCGCGCCGACATGGACATCGTCGATGTCGCCGGCGTGCTGAAGACCGTCGTCGGCATGGCCCATGACCTCGATCGCGGCGATGGCGTCGCCATCACGCTCGACATTCAGCCCGCCGATCCGCGGCGGCGCTGGCGCATCCTCGGCCATGATTCGCGCCTCGCGCAAGTGTTCGACAATCTCATCGGCAACGCCCGCTCCTTCTCGGCGGAGGGCGGCAATGTGCGCGTCTATCTGCGGCCGGAGCAGGCGATGGGGCCGGGCGGGCAGCCGATCGACGGCTATGAGATCATCGTCGACGACGACGGGCCAGGCATTCCGGCCCATGCCTTCGAGCGCATTTTCGAGCGTTTCTACACGGATCGGCCGGAGCAGGGCTTCGGCCAGAATTCCGGGCTCGGCCTGTCGATCTCCCGCCAGATCGTCGAGGCGCACAATGGCCGCATCCGCGCAATGAACCGCACGCGGGCGGAGCCGGAGGGAACCGACGAGATCGCGCCGGAAGATGTCGTGCTGGGCGCGCGCTTCGTGCTCTGGCTTCCGGCGGCGAAATGACCGGCGCGCCTCTCCAAGACGCGCCTCCCGAAGAGGAGCAGGTCGAGGAGCGGATCATGATTCACGCCAATGCTCTGCTCATCGGCGCGGCCGGCGTGCTGCTGCGGGGGCCTTCGGGCTCCGGCAAGAGCGGGCTCTGCCTCGAGCTGATCCATCTCGCGGAGGGGCGGGGGTTTTTCGCGCGGCTCATCGGCGATGATCGGATCGCGCTCGTCCGCCGTCACGGCCGCCTGCTGGCGCGCCCGCATCCGGCCATAGCCGGGGCGATAGAGGAGCGCGGCAGGGGCGTTCTGCCGGCCGAATTCGAGCCCGCGGGGGTGCTGCGCTGTCTCGTCGATCTATGGGGACCGGGAGACGAGGCGCCGCCCCGCTATCCGCCGGAGGGGGGCGCGGAGGCCAAACTGTGCGGCGTGACGCTGCCGCGGCTCGCCGCGGACGCCCGAGAGGCGGGGGCGGCGAGGAAGATTTTGTCGTTTATTCATCAGTTTGAAGCATTTTAACGATGACCGGAGGTTTTCGCTTGCCAATTTCGCCGCAACGCACAAAATGGCGCCCGAAACGCTGCGAACGTCGGGGCGACATTCGCGTTAGTAAATTGGTGAGCCGCAATGCCGGTCTGCTTCGGTTCTCCGGTTTCGACGATCTCGTTCTCCTGCGAGACGGTCTTCATGAGCGGTAGCTGCGAATGATCGGAATGGTCCTGGTGACCCATGGCCACCTCGCCACGGAGTTTCGCGCGGCCCTCGAGCATGTCGTTGGCCCGCAGAAGCAGCTCGTGTCGATCTCGATCGGCCCCGAGGACGATATGGAGCGTCGGCGCCGGGACATTATCGACGCCATCGCCGAGGCGGACAGCGGCGACGGCGTCGTCGTGCTGACCGACATGTTCGGCGGCACCCCCTCCAATCTGGCGATTTCCGTGATGAATGGCGGCAAGGTGGAGGTGCTGGCGGGCATCAACCTGCCCATGCTGATCAAGCTGGCCTCGGTGCGCGAATCGACTCCGCTCGAGCAGGCGGTGTTGCAAGCCCAGGACGCCGGGCGCAAATATGTCTATATCGCCAGCCGAGTCCTCAACGCCAAATGACCGACCAATCCGTTTCCGCCGCCGCCGATGGCGGCCGCATCGTCCGCGATCTCACCATCGTCAACCGCAAGGGCCTGCACGCGCGGGCCACGGCCAAATTCGTCCAATGCTGCGAGGCTTATGAGGCCGAGATCACCGTCTCCAAATGCGGGGATACGGTCGGCGGCAGCTCCATCATGGGCATATTGACGCTGGGCGCGGCCCAAGGCTCCACCATCACCGTGACCGCCGCCGGCCCGCAGGCCTTTCAAGCGATAGAGGCGCTGGCGGCGCTGGTCGGCAACCGCTTCGGCGAGGACGAGTAGGGTCGCGGCGCCCCACCCTTCCCTTCAGGGGGAGGGTCGGCCGGCGATAGCCGGACGGGGTGGGGTCCACCGGCAGAGACTCGGGGCGTCACCCCCTCCCGAGCGCCTACGGCGCTCGACCTCCCCCCTCGAGGGGGAGGTGGAAACGCCTCTTCCGGCACGCGTGGTTGGGCCTTCGCTACGCATCCCCCCGTCTCGGCTTGGACAGCTCGCTCAAATCCGGCTCCCCGCAGCGCGCGAGGATGGCGGCGCGGACATGATCCCGCAGCCGCAGCGCGCAGATGAAGTCGCTCCCGCCCGCCCGTATCGGCGGCAAAATGGCGAGCGACAGCGCCGAGCGGCGCGGGAACCATTGGCCGCCGCGCAACATGCCGCGGGTTCCGCGCAAGACGCCCGGAAAGACCGGCAGCTCCGCCTCGGCGGCGATCTTGAACGCGCCGAGATAGAAGCCGCAGAGCCCGGCGCGGCGCGTGAACGTCCCCTCGGGGAAGAATACGAGATTGCGCCCCTCGCGCGCCGCCGCGACGAGGCTTTCCGCATCGGCGACGCTCGCGGCAATATCGTAACGCTCGACGAAAAGCGCCCCGAGCCGGCGCAGGAACGGCCCGGCGAAAATCTGCCCGGCCAGCTCATTCTTGGCGACGAAGGCCGGCTCGCCCGGCAGGTGCGCGGCGAGCAGCATGACATCGACATAGCTCGAATGGTTGAAGGCGAGCACGGCGCCGCCCGTCTGCAGACGCTCCAGCCCCTCCGTCGTGACCTTCGCGCCAATGGCGCCGAGCATGGAGCCGGCGATCTTCCGCACGGCGGGCCAGCGCGAGCGGCGGGGCAGTATCATCACCGCCCACCAGACGGCGAAATAGCCGGCGCAGACGACGAGCCACCACCAGCTGGCGTAGGCGAGCTCGCCCGCCCGCCCCGCCGCGCCACGGATCGCCGGCCATAGGCCGAGCAGCGCCAGCCGGCCGATCTGCAGCCAGACCGGACCGCGCGGCTCGCCGAGCCGACCCTCCTCGAACAGCGCCTTGGCGGCGCTGCGGCGAATCTTGCCGCTCGAGGTTTTGGGCGTGGAGCGCGGCGGAAGGAAGCGAACCTCGTCGGCCGGCGCGCCGCAAACGGCGGCGACCGCCGTCTGAACCTTGGTCTCCAGCGCGCCCAGCGCTTCCGGCACGGTCTCATAGGTCTCGGCGACGACGATCAGCCGTTCCGTGCCGGTCTCCACATCGGGCGCGCCGAAAGCGGCGACGCAGCCCTTGCGAATGCCGGGAAGCGCGGCGACGGCCTCCTCTATCTCCTGCGGATAGAGATGCCGCCCGGCGCGAATCACAATGTCCTTGACCCGCCCGGTCACAAAAATCTCGCCGCCGGCCATATAGGCGCGATCGCCGCTGTCGAGCCAGCCGCCCCGAATCAGCGATTTGGTCTTCTCCTCATTGTGGAAATAGCCGGTCGTGGCCGAGGGGCCGCGAAACTCCAGCCGCCCCTCGCGGCGCTCCGACAGCTCGCGGCCGACGGCGTCGACGATGCGAATCTCATGGCCCGGCAGCGGGGCGCCGCAGCCGACGATCTCCAGCGAGCCGGCGCCTTCCGCCGCCGGCTCGGCGCGGCCGTCGGTCGCCAGCGCCTCGCGGGAGATGCGGTCGATGACCGGCGCGCGGCCGGGCGGCGGAAAGGCGAGGCCGACCGCATTTTCCGCGAGCCCATAGACCGGCGCCATGGCCTCCGCCCGAAAGCCGTATTTGGCGAATTTCTCGGCGAATCGCTGGATCGTGCGCGGGGAGATGGGCTCGGCGCCATTGGCGACCATGCGCAGCGAGCAAAGATCGAGCCCCTCGATCTGGGCCGGATCGATCTTGTCGAGGCACAGCTCGAAGGCGAAATTGGGCGCGGCGCTCAGCGTGCCGCGATGGCGGTCGATCGCCTCGAGCCAGCTCGCCGGCCGCGACAGAAAGGTCAGCGGCGACATGACATAGAGCGGCGCGCCGAAATGCAGGCAGCCGAGCCAGGCGCCGATCAGCCCCATATCGTGATAGAGCGGCAGCCAGCTGACGAAGCTGTCCGCCGAGCTGGCGCCGATGGCGAGGCCCATGGCGCGCACATTAGCGAGAAGATTGGCGTGGCTCAGCACCACGCCTTTGGGATCGCCCGTGCTGCCGGAGGTATATTGCAGCATGGCGGTCGCGCCCGCCTCGCGCGTCGGCGGCAGCGGCGCGCCATTGGCGCCGCTGGTGAGATCGGCGACGCAGACGATCGCCTCCAAGCTCTCCACACGCCCGCGGGCGAGGCCGGCGAGGCGCAGACCCTCCGGCGTGGTGACGAGCAGCCGCACCCCCGCATTGCGCAAAATGCCGATCTGCCGCGTGAGATGCTCCTCGATCTGCGCCATGCGCATCGGCGGATAGATCGGCACGGGAATGGCGCCGGCGTAGAGCACGCCGAAAAAGCCGACGAAGAAATCGATTCCCGTGGGCAGCATCAGCGCGATGCGGTCGCCCGGCGCGACATCGCGGGCGATGAGCCCCTCCGCCGCGCGCCGCGCCGCATCGGCGAGCCGCCAATAAGTGAGCGCGCCGCCGGGCGTCGCGGCGTCGCGCAGAAAGGTGAGATGCAGCCGCTCGGGATTTTGCGCGGCGTGCCAGTCCAGCGCCTCGGTCAGCGTCTTCGCCTCGAAGGCGGCGCGAATATGCGGCAGCGCCTCGGCGGGCGAAGGCTCGGCGAAGGGTGGCGGCTCGGCGCCGGGGGCATTCTCGAGCGCCGTCAGCAGATCGCCGACAGTATCGGCGCGGCCCAGCTCCTCCAGCGGCAGAGGCGCATGGAAGGCGCGCTCGAGCCGCATGTTCAATTCCGCGCGCGCCAGGCTGTCGACGCCGAGATCCTGCTCGAGCCGGCTGGACAGCGAAATCTCGGTCGGAGCGCCGCGCCGCGGATGCATCTCGCGGGCGAGCGAGTCGACGACAGCGAAAACCTCCCGCCGCGCCGCCTCCTGGGTGGCGCGGCGACGTCCCGGATAATTGGAGACCGCATGCATTGGGAGCCCCTCCCTCGCTCTCGGGGCAGATAGAGCGAGGTCGGCGGCATTCGACTCTTTTCTGTAACCCGCCGTCGACAGGGACAATCGATAATCGCTGCGCTTGCGCTGAGATCAGCCTCGCGCAAGGCGGACGCCGGAAACTGGATGCGCGTCTGACGCGCCATGGATGGTCACGAATCATGGTTTCGCCGATTTCCGCCCTCACATCCCGAGCGCCCAGCGTGCGCGCGCTGTCGCGCGTCTCGCAGGTCACGGCGAGAGCCGAGCCGGTCGAGGAGACGAGCGTCGAGACCACGACGGCCGCCAAGCCGCCGCCCCCGCCCGGTCCCGGCCTGCGCGACGCCCTCCCCGCCGGCTATCGCAATTTCGCCATGCCGCTCGGCGCCGAATCCGACGAGCCGCTCGCTGGCGAGGATGCGCCATTGCGGTCGGCCTATGGGCCGAGCGCGGCGGCGCTCTCCGGCCTGCCGCGCCTCATCGGCGAGCGCATTCCGCTGCGCATCGTCATTCGCGAGGCGCAGACCGCCCTGCGCGCGGCGGCGGAGGCGCACGGCGAGACGGTCCGAGAATTCCTCGACGCCGCCGACACCGTTCCGCGCGCGCGTCTGCCCTCGCGCAATTCCGCCGAGGCCGCGCCGACGATTCGCGCCGCCCTTCTGGTCCGCGACGGCGAGCGCGACACGGCGACCATCGACCTCTATGTGACCAAGACCGGGCCGGGCGCCTTCGAGGCCGCCGCCTATGACCGCGATTTCGCCTCGCCCTCCGGCGGCTTTCCCTATGCCGCGCCGCCGCTCTTCACCGATCGCATCAATTTCGATCCCGCCTATCAGGCCGTGGTCTCGGCCGTCGCCAGCCCGCCGCGCCGGCGCAGCGCCGCGAGCGGCGGCTCGGCGTCCCCGGTCGGCTCTATCGTCGTCACCTCGGTGATCGGAGTCGCGACCTTCGTCGCCGTTATGCTGACGCTCGCGGCCGGCCAGCCGGTGTTCGCCGCCACGATCGCGCTGCTCGGCGCCATGGGCTTCGTCTACGCGCTGCGCTCGCGCTCGGCCTGATGCGTCACAGCCGGAAATTCTCTCGGCCAGAAAGTCTCTCCCCCCAGAAATTCTTGCGCTACGGCGCGTCCCCCGCTAACCCTGCGGCCAGCCTCCGAAGCCCAAACAGGGAAGCCGCCGCATGAAAGCCCGCGTCATCGTCACCTTGAAGAACGGCGTGCTCGATCCGCAGGGCAAGGCCATAGAAGGCGCGCTCGCCTCGCTCGGCGTCGAGGGCGTCGGCGGCGTGCGCCAGGGCAAGGTGTTCGACATAGAGCTCGAGGGCTCCGACCGCGGCCTCGCCGAGGCGCGGCTGCGAACCGCCTGCGAGAAGCTGCTCGCCAACACCGTCATCGAGAATTTCCAGATCGAGATCTGATCCCATGAAAGCCGCCGTCCTCGTCTTTCCCGGCTCCAATCGCGAAGGCGATATGGCGCGCGCGCTTCGCCAAGCCACCGGCCACGAGCCGGCGATGGTGTGGCATTCGCAGACCGAGCTGCCCGCGGGCACGGATCTCGTCGTGCTGCCGGGCGGCTTCTCTTACGGCGATTATCTGCGCTGCGGCGCCATCGCCGGCCGCGCCGCCATTATGGACGCGGTGCGCGCCCATGCCGCGCGCGGCGGGCTGACGCTCGGCGTCTGCAACGGCTTCCAGATTTTGTGCGAGGGCGGGCTGCTGCCGGGCGTGCTGATGCGCAACGCCAATCTGCGCTTCGTCTGCCGCATGCAGCATTTGCGCGTCGAGCGCGCCGACACCGCCTTCACCAGGCATTATCGGCAGGGCCAGACGATCGAGGTCGCCATCGCCCATGGCGAGGGCAATTACGAGGCCGATGACGAGACGATCGCGCGGCTCGAGGGCGAGGGGCTGGTCGCCTTCCGCTATTGCGATGCGCTGGGGCGCGTCGGCGGCGAGGCCAATCCCAACGGCTCACGCAACGATATCGCCGGAATCTTCTCCGAGCGCCGCAATGTGCTCGGCCTGATGCCGCATCCGGAAAATCTCATCGATCCGCTGGTCGGCGGAATCGACGGCCGGGGATTGTTCGAGAGCCTCGCGGCGGCGTGAGGGGAACGGCGCGGGCGATCGATAGCGCGCAGGCGGAAGGCCCGAGCGGGGATTCCCGATCCGCCCTTTTAGCGTGGCGGCTCCTGACTGCGACGGACAAGCGTGCTCCGCATCTCAATTCCGTCTCCCGTGGTTTCCAGGATACCTGCCTCTCCGAGCGCCCGGACGCGCGCCCACAGCAAGAGATCGCTGGGTGCTCGGTCAAGCGGGCAAGCGCTCAGCTGTGACATCGTGGTTGCGACAAGGCTCGTTCCTTTCTGCCAATCACCGCTCGCGCAAGAAACGATAGCGTCGTCGAAATGAGTGATTGGCGCGGACACGAGCCCGATCCCGTCAACGACCCGTAGCGGAGCATTCTCCTGCCTGAGCCGGCGCCACATCTCGAGAAAGGCCTCGATTTCGTCCGGCCGCAGTTCCTTCTCATGATCGAATAATCGAGCCTCGACGATCTGATCCGGCGGAACGAGACCGAGAGACGCTGCGGCGATGATCGTCTCGCCGTCTTCGGCGTATTCGAAACCCGTAAAAATAACGACCCGGAAGGGCGCATCGCCCCTTCGCCGGACGAATTCGAGAAAGCCGCAATATTCTGCCGCGTCGAGAAGGGACATCCAGGCAACTGGAAGAGCGGCTGAAGAAGCGGCCTCGGCCCAAAATTTATCGGCCGATTGGACGACCTGCCCAAAGTCCACACCGAGTTCATTCTCGATCCACACATGTCGCAAACGCGCGCTCGGCGGATCGATCGGTCCGAAGCTGAGATTGTCAGGAAAGCCGAGGACGAGTTCGTGGCGACCGATCCGGCTAAATGCCTGCCGGATGCTCGCAGCAGCGGACATGTTAAAAACCACATGCGTCGAAGGCTTGTTCATTCAGGCCGTTATCCCTCGCGGCGCTTGATCCACATCAGCGCGAAAAAGGCCGCCGCGGCCGAGGCGAGGCAGAGCGCCGCCGCATAGAGCGTCCCCTGCTCATTATCGGCGAAGAACAGATTCTTCGTGTTCATGCCGAAGATGCCGGAGACGAGAGTCGGCGGCATCAAGAGCGTGCCGAGAATGGTCAGCACATAGAGCTGGCGATTGGTCTCCGCCGTGAAATTGGAGACGATCTCGTCCTGCAGCAGGCGCGCGCGCTCCTCCACCGCCTGCAGCTCCTGCTGCAACGAATCGAAACGCTGCGTCAGCCTCCGCAGCGCCGCATGGGTCGGCGGCGCGACGCGCGGCGAGAAAGCCGTGCGGGAAAAAACGCGCTGCCCATCGGCGAGCTCGCGGCGCAGGCGGATCGTCTGCCGGCGCAGCGCGCCGAGATCGCGACGGTCGTCATGCGCCTCGTCGTCCAGCACACGATCCTCGATCTTGTTGAATTTGGCGAGAAGCTTCTCGAGCTCGATATCCATGGAGACGAGGCTGCGCGTCACCAGCGCCTCGAAGAGATCGAGCGGCGTGCGCAGGCGCTGGCCCTCCAGCGCCGCCTGCCGAATGACGGCGGTCGATTCGACGGCGTAGCGGCGGGCGGTGACGATGCAGCGCTCGGTGACGACGACGCGCAGCGGACGCAGCACATCTTCCTCGCGCTCGAGATCGCGGCCGTAATCGGCGATCACGCCCCACAGCGCCTGCTCGTCGGCGTCGAGCCGCTGATGCCCGTCCTGATCGATGAGCAGCGCGCGCGCCTCCGCCGGCATTTGCTGGCGGCCGGCGACCCAATCGCGATAGCGCAGATCCGCGACGTTGAGATGGACCCAGAAATAGCCGTCGGCGTCCGAATCGAGCTGCGCGGAGTCGTGGTCGGCGACGAGCGTCGCCGCGCCGTCCGCATCGAAGCGCATGACCCAGAGAAAGGGCGAATCGCCCACGATCGCGCCGGCCGGCGGCATCGTCTTCATTTTCATGCGTCCCCGCGGGCGCGCGCCTTCGGCGGCCCGCCTCGGGTCCTCGCCATTAGAGGAGGGTTGCGACGTTTCGTCGACAGAGGGCGGCACGGATGACCTTCAGGCTCATGCGTCGGCTTTTTGCGGTTCGCGCTCAAGCTCCTCGATCGGCTGCGGGAGGCGCCGGCGCCGCCGCTCCTCCGCCGCCTCGAAGGCTTTGCGCAGCGCGCGCCGCACGGCGTTGGTGTGCGCTTCGGTGACGCGCGAGAAGAGGAAGCCGAAGACGACCGCCGCCGCCATCACCGCCGCCAGCACCAGCCAATGGACGGGCGTCGCCAGCTCGCGCGCCCATAGCGCGCCGAAATGCCGATCGGCCAGGGCGCGCGCCAGAATCAGCACCGGCATATGGACGCTGTAGAGCGAGAAGGAGAAATCGGCGAGCCGCCGATGCAGCTGCGGCTGGAACAGCGCCCAGCCCTGCTGCGGCCCGAAGCGTAGCGTCACCACGAGATTGAGGAAGAGGACGGCCGACAGCGTATCGGCGAGATCGGCGAGATAGGGATGAGCCTCGAGATTGGGGCCGCGCACCAGAAGGCGGATCGGGATGACGGCCACGCCATAGAGCGCGAGCGCGATCCAGCGCGATTCGACCAGCGGGCGCCGCGCCAGAGTCGCCAGCGCGCCGAGGCCCCAGAGCAGATAGCCGAAACGAAACCAGCCGCCAGCGGGGATGGACATCACCACCAGAATGGCGAGGCCGAGCGCGAAGCCCATGGCGCGCGTCCGCAGCGAATAGGCGCGGGCGAAGGGCAGCAGCAGCAGCGGGAAGGAGATGTAATACCAAAACTCGCAGGCGAGCGACCAGAGCGGCCCATTGGTGCCGAAGAAATCGCAATAGATCGCCGAGAGATTGGCCAGCGAGCCGAGGAAGAGATCGACGCGATCATGGTCCTTGAAGACCGGCCAGTCATAGACGCCGCTGTCGCCGAACCAGCTGCGGCCGATCCAATCCGCCGCCACTGTGACGAGCAGCGCCGGCGCGAGCACGACATAGATGCGCGCGAAACGATGAATGAGATAATCGCGCAGAAAGGGCTTGTCCTTGCGCAGCTGCGCCAGCACCGCGCCGCCGACCAGATAGCCCGAGATGGCGAAGAAGCCGACGACGGCCTGATGTCCGAGCTCGAAGCTGACGAAGAACCACCAGGCATGGACGCTCGCCGCATGGGGCGCGCTCATTATGTCCGCGAGATTGACGAACATATTGGTGGAATGGACGGCGAGCACCAGCAACGCGCCCACCCAACGACATGCCTCGATGAATTGCGACAGAAGGACGGGCATGTGTCTCCGAAGGCTTTGGAGCGAACGGATCGCTCCAAATGAAAAAAAGCTGGACGGGGCCGAATTATAGCCCCTCGGCTCGACCTTGGCCAACCCAGCGGGCGCGCTCGCCGAGCCGCGCGCGCCGGTCCAGCGCGGCGACAGCCGCATGCAGAAGCCGCCGCAGCGCCGGCGTATGCGCCTCGGTCACACGCGAGAAGACGAAGGCCGTCGCGACGGCGACGAGGAGCAGCGCCGCCGTCACGAGCCAATGCGTCGGCGTCGGCAGAAGCTTGTGCCAGTCCGCGCCGAAAATATGGCCGGCTCCGGCCCAGAAGAAGAAAACGATCGGCATATGCGTGGCGTAGAGCGAGAAGGAGAAATCCGCGAGCCGGCGATGCAGCGCCGAATGCGCGAATGCAAAGCCGCTTTCCGTAAAGCGCAGCGTCGTCAGCAGATTGGCGAGCGTCGCCGCGGTGAGCGCATCGGCGATGTCGTGCAGAACCGGATGCGCCTCGAAAAGAGGCCCGCGCGCGGCGAGGCGGCCGACGACGAGCGCCGCGAGAAAAAGCCCCAGCGACAGATATTTGGCGGAGATGAGCGGGCGCTTCGCGCGCGCCGCCAGCGCGCCCATGGCCCATAGCACGAAGCCGAAAGGCACGCGCGAGGAGGGAATCGAGAGAAGGAGCAGCAGCAGCGCGCCGAGGGCGAAGGCGGCGAGGCGCGCGGGCTCCGAATAGGCGCGCGCCCACGGAAGCAGCAGCAGCGGGAACAGCAGATAGTACCAGAACTCGCAGGCCAGCGACCACAGAGGCCCATCGGTGCCGGCCTGGCCCGCCCAGATATTCTGCTGCATGGCTAGCGCCGAGAGAATGCGCGAGGGTTCGTAGGCGCCCTCGAGGCCGGGGAGCTCATAGATGCCCGCGCCGGCGAAGAGGGCGCGGCCGAGCGCGTCGAGAGCGAAGGTCAGCGCCAGCGCCGGTATCAGCACGAGATAGATGCGGGCGAAGCGATCGACGAAATAGGCGCGCAGAAAGGGCGTCCGCCGCTCCATGGCCGCAAAGACGCGGCCGCCGACGAGAAAGCCCGACAGCACGAAGAAGACCGTCACCGCCTGATGCGAGAAGGCGGTGACGAACCACCAGAAATAGACCAGCGGCCCATGCGGCCCGACCATTATGTCGCTCAAGGAGATGAGCACATTGGCGTGGGCGAGAAGAACGGCGAGAGCGGCGAGCCAACGGGCCGCGTGAACGAAATCCGACAAAAAGACAGGCATGAAAAAAGCGCTCGTACGAAAATGGCGCAGGCTAGGATAGGGGAAACCGCGCGCCGTGTCACCCCTGCGGAAAAGCCGAGGGTAGGCCGAAAGGATAAGGCGACGCTCGCGGCAAGGGGCAAAAGCTCGCCTCTGCCGGCTCGCTCCTGTATAGCTGTGCGGCGCAGGGGAGCGGCAAGCAGGAGCCAGGCTAGTGGAGAATTGGACGCCCGGAAGCTGGAGAGCGAGACCGATCGAGCAGACGCCGATCTATCAGGATCAGGCGGCGCTCGCCGATGTCGAGCGGCAGCTCGCCGGATTTCCGCCCCTCGTCTTCGCCGGCGAGGCGCGCAGCCTCAAGCGCTCGCTCGCCGAGGTCGCCGGCGGCCGCGCCTTTCTGCTGCAGGGCGGCGATTGCGCCGAGAGCTTCAGCGAGCATTCGGCCGACAATATCCGCGATTTCTTCCGCGTCTTCCTGCAAATGGCGGTGGTGCTGACCTATGCCGCGGCCTCGCCCGTGGTGAAGGTCGGCCGCCTCGCCGGCCAATTCGCCAAGCCGCGCTCCGCCCCCACCGAGAAGCAGGGCGCGCTGGAGCTGCCGAGCTATCGCGGCGACATCATCAACGACATTGAATTCACCGCCGCCGCCCGCACGCCCGATCCGCAGCGGCAGCTGATGGCCTATCGGCAATCGGCGGCGACGCTCAACCTCATCCGCGCCTTCGCCACCGGCGGCTTCGCCAATCTCGTCAATGCGCATCGCTGGATGCTGGGCTTCGTGCGCAACAGCCCGCTCTCGGATCGCTATTCGCAGCTCGCCGATCACATCAGCGAGACCTTGGGCTTCATGCGCGCCATCGGCCTCGATCCCGAGCATCATCCCGAGCTCAGGCAGACGGATTTCTACACCTCTCACGAGGCGTTGCTGCTCGGCTATGAGCAGGCGCTGACCCGCGTCGATTCGCTCGAGGGCGGCTATTTCGCCACCTCCGGCCATTTCCTCTGGATCGGCGACCGCACGCGCCAGGAGGACGGCGCCCATATCGAATATCTCCGCGGCGTGCAAAACCCGATCGGCCTCAAATGCGGGCCGAGCCTGAAGCCGGACGCGCTGCTGCGCCTCATCGACAAGCTCGATCCGCAAAACGAGCCGGGGCGGCTGACGCTCATCTGCCGTTTCGGCTCCGACAAGGCCGCCGAGGCGCTGCCGCCGATCCTGCGCGCGGTCGCCCGCGAGGGGCGCAATGTCGTGTGGTGCTGCGACCCGATGCATGGCAACACGATCAGCGCCGGCGGCCGCAAGACTCGGCCCTTCGATCGCGTGATGGCGGAAATCCGCAATTTCTTCGAGGTTCACCGCGCCGAAGGCACCTACGCCGGCGGCATTCACCTCGAGATGACGGGGCAGAATGTCACCGAATGCATGGGCGGCGCGCGCGATATTTCCGAGCAGGAGCTGGGCGTGCGTTACGACACGACCTGCGATCCGCGCCTCAACGCCGAGCAGGCGATAGAGGTGGCCTTCCTCGTCGCAGAATTGCTGAAGGCCGAGCGGCTGGCGCGCGGCGCGCGGGATCAGGACGCGGCGGCGGAGTAGAGAATTTCTCCTTCTCCCTGCAATGCGGGGAGAAGGAAGACGGCAAATGCCGCGCGAAGCGATCAGCCGGAAGCCCGTATCACTCCGCCGCGGCGTGGACATTGGCGGCGCCCGGCCGCGGAGCGGCGAGGCGAGTGGCGATGACTATGGCCGCCAGCGTCGCCACATAGACGACGACCTGCAATGCCGTCGGCTGGTCGACATAGCCGATCAGCGTATGCAGCACGCGGCCGAAGAGGCTCGAATCCGGCAGCACGCCGGATGTGTCCCACACCGTCTGCGAGAGCGCGGTGACGATCCAGGCCTGTTGCAGAAAGCCCGCGCATTGCGCCGCGAGACCGGCTGCCAACAGCGTGATCATCGCCGTCGTCACGGCGAACAAATGCCGCGCCGGAATGGTGACGAGACCGAAATAGGTGAGCGCGCTGACGCCGGCGCCGAGCACGAGGCCGGCGAGGCCGCCCGCCAAGAGATCCGCCACAGTCTCTCCCGAAGCCAGGATTCCGTAGAGGAACAGCGCCACCTCCGAGCCCTCGCGCAGCACGGCGAGCGCGACGACCAGCGCCAAAGCCAAAAAGGATTTATCGCCCGAGACGGCGGCGCGGCCGGCGGCCGCCAGCTCGCTGGCGAGCTCGCGGCCGTGGCGCGCCATCCAAATGTTGTGCGAGGCGAGCATCACCACCGCCACTGCGAGGACGCCGGCGTTGAACAGCTCCTGCCCACGGCCGGCGACGGCCTGCGACAGCGCATCGGCGAACAGCGCGACGACGCCGGCGCCGAGCGCTCCCGCGGCCACGCCGCCGAAGACATAGGCCCGCGAGCCGCGCGCGCCGCGCGTGACCGCGAGCACGATGCCGATGACGAGACCCGCCTCTATGACCTCGCGAAAGACGATGATGAGTGCGCCCAGCATGGTGTGATCCTTACTCGACGACGAGCTCGCCCTTGGCCGTATCCTCGTGATATTCGCCGACGAAATGATAGCGGCCGGGCTTCAGCGGGCGCACCCGCACGGTGATCTCGGCCTTGCCGGCGACCACTTTCTCGATCTTGAGCGCCTTGCTCTCGAACTCCTCCGGCGTCGAATCGAGATTCTTCACGACGATGGTGATCGGCTTGTCGGCGGGCGCATGCAGCTCGGCGGTCGAGAAGCGATGATCCTTGATGGAGATTTCGAGAGAGGTCTCGTCGGCCGCGACGGCGGCGCCGACGCCCGCCGCGAGAGCGGCGGCGACGAGAAGAATACGGGAGGATGTCATTTCACGCCTTTCGATGAATCGTTTCGACGCCTTCGCCCACGCCCCGCGTGATGCGAAGCAAGAACCGGCCCACCGTCATGCGCGAGGCGGACGTCGCGAGGCCCGCCCATGAATGCGCTACAGCTTGAATATCAAGGTAGTTAAAGGGCCGCCGCGCCACAACGGCGCGAGTTGAGATTGCTTCCAATCTGGACTCGGCGAAACGCCGCGGCCTCGCTCAGCCCGGATAGCCGTGGCGCGCCTTGCTCGCATGCACCAGAGCGACGGCCTGAGCGTCGCGCCCCGCCGAGCAGGCCGAGGCGGCGGCGGCGATCTCGTTATGGATCGTCGCATAGACGCCCTGAGTCACGTGACCCATGGCGAGGTCATTGTCCATGATGGCGCGATAGCGGCGGATGGCGCCGGAGCAGCCGGAGCCCTCGGGAAGCTCGAAGCCCGCCGGCGTCGTGTTGCGCGTCGCGACCGCCGGCGCCTGCGCGACGGCAGTCGGCTGCGCGGAATTACAGGCGGATAGGATGATGAGCGACGCGAAGGCGGGAGCGACGAGCTTGAAGAATGTCTCCGAGACTGTCATGGCGAGATCGCGATCCTCTCTCTTTCAAACCGCCCCTTCATCCTGAGGCGCTTTTTGCGAAACGCAAAAAGCCTCGAAGGATGCTCCAGCGCGCGGGCGTTTCGACCCTTCGAGACGCCGGCTACGCCGGCTCCTCAGGGTGAGGGACTGTGGCCTCATACGCTCGCAGAGTCACTCGCTCAAAAGGCGCGCGACGAAGGCCTCTATGCCCGGCAGGCGACGCGGCCGGCGCTGACGCTCGGCGCGCAATATTGCGAGAAGATCGTCGAAGCTGCGCTGCAGATCGTCGTTGACCAGCACATAATCGTACTGCTTCCAGCGTTGAATCTCATTGCGCGCATTCTCGAGACGGCGCTCGATCGTCTCGCGCGAATCTTCCGCGCGGCGCTCGAGACGCGCGCGCAGCTCCTTCATCGACGGCGGCAGAATGAACACGGTGACAGTGTCCGCGGCCATCTTGTCGCGCACCTGCTGCGTGCCCTGATAGTCGATGTCGAAGAGCGCATCGCGGCCGTCGCGCAAAATCTCTTCCACCGGCCCACGCGGCGTGCCGTAATAATTGCCGTGCACCTCGGCCCATTCCAGCAATTCGCCATTGTCGCGCATCGACTCGAAGCGGCTCTTGGAAATGAAGGAATAATGGATGCCGTCGACCTCGCTCGAGCGACGCGGACGCGTCGTCACCGAGATCGAGAGGGTGAGGTCGAGCTCGCGGTTCTGCAGCAGCATGCGCGTCAGCGTCGTCTTCCCCGCGCCGGAGGGCGAAGAGAGAATGAGGACGATTCCGCGGCGGTCTGGCGTTGTGGGCATCTCAGGTCCAGCGAATGGCGAGTGGCGAGTGGCGAATGGAGCGCGTCTTTCGCGCTACTCCCTATTCGCTATTTTCTCCTCACTCAATGTTCTGCACCTGCTCCCGCCATTGCTCCACCTCGATCTTGAGCTCGAGGCCGAGCGCGGTGAGCGCGCCATCGTTGGATTTGGCGCAGAGCGTATTGGTCTCGCGCGACAATTCCTGGGCGAGGAAATCGAGGCGGCGGCCGATCGGGCCGCCCTTTTCGATCAGCTCGCCGGCGCTGACCACATGGGCCTTCAGCCGGTCCAGCTCCTCGCGAATGTCGGCCTTCACCGCGAGCAGCACCGCCTCCTGATGCAGACGCTGCGCGTCGAAGGAATGGCCCGTCTCCAGCAGAGCCGCGATCTGGCTGGCGAGCCGCGCGCGCACCGCCTCGGCCGAGCGGCCGGGCAGCGCCTCCGCCTGCGCGGTCAATTCGCCGATGCGCGCGAGACGCGCGGTCAGCACATCGCCAATGGCCGCGCCTTCGGAAGCGCGCGAGGCGGTCAGCGCCTCGAGCGCCTGCGCCAATGTCGCCAGCACCTTTGCGTCGAGCGCATTGCGCTGCTCCTCATCGTCCTCCAGCTCTACGACCTCGACAATGCCGCGCACGGCGAGCAGGCCGTCGAGAGAAGCCGGTCGCAAGGATGCATGCAGCGGCACATCGTCCAGCGCCTTGAGCAGACGCTCGAGCGCGGGGCGATTGATGCGCGTCTCGACCACAGCGTCGTCGCGACGCGCGGTGAGATTGGCGAAGCAGGAGCCGCGAGCGATGCGGCCGGAGATGAGCGCGCGCGCCTTCACCTCCACCGCATCGAAATTGGGCGGGACGCGCAGCCGCAGATCCAGCCCTTTGGAATTGACGGTCTTGATTTCCCAAGCGTAGCGCCACGGTCCGAGACTGTCGTGAGCGCGGGCGAAGCCGGTCATGCTGGCGAGAGACATTGCGATCCTAGGTAGGGCGAATTGCGAGCAGCGGGTCGGCGATCTCTCTACGCGCTTCCATCACCGAAACTTCGCCACATCCGGCACGGTCTTGGCGGAGTTCAAATCCCAGCCGCGATCCCGCAACGGATCGAGCGCCGTGCCTTCCGAAGCGTCGAAGGCGCGCGCGCGGGCGGCGCGCGGCGGCTGACCGGCGTCGGCCGATGCGGAGAGCGGCAAGGGGCGCTCCACGGGCCGCTCCTCGACCGCCAAGCCCAGCCGCGCGGCGCGGGCGCGCTGCTCGGCGCGCAGAGCGGCGGAAACCGGATAGCTCGCCGAATCGAGACCATCGTCCTCGGCCAGCTCGTCGGAGCCGGCCTGTGAGTCGTCCGCCGCGGCGGCGATCATCGTGACGGCGGCGCGCGCCTCGGGCTGGGCGCGCTGGGCGAATTGCGTGGTGAACAGCGGCGGCGCGACCAGCGCCACAGCGGCGCGCTCGGCCGTGAGCCGCAGGCTCTCCTCATTGTCGCCCGCATATTCGAACGGGATGGACGGCAGAGCGGCGCCGATTCGCTTCAGCGCGCCATGGCGCGGATCGGCCGCCGTCACAGTCTCCATCTGCGCATCGGCCAGCGCCACGAGCCGGCCGAAAGCCGCGTCGCCGCGCTTTTCCCGCGGGGCGGGCTGCGTCGGCCCGACGACGGCGCCGGGCTCCAGACGATCGACGCCCAAGGCGCGATCCTTCTCGATCTGCCGCCAACGCTGGACGTTGCGCGAATGCTGCTCGAGCGTCTCGGCGAAGACATGGCCACCGGTTCCGTCGGCGACGAAATAGAGCTCCTGCGTGCGCGAGGGATTGGCGACGGCCTCCAGCGCCGCGCGGCCCGGATTGGCGATCGGCCCCGGCGGCAGGCCCTCGATCGCATAGGTGTTATAGGGCGTCCACTTCTCGACCTCGGACTTCAAAATGCCGCGGCCGAGCGTCGCGCGGCCGCCGACGAGGCCGTAGACGATGGTGGGGTCCGACTGCAGCCGCATGCCCTTGCGCAGGCGATTGACGAAGACGGCGGCGACGCGCGGCCGCTCATCGGCCTTGCCGGTCTCCTTCTCGACGATGGAGGCGAGCGTCACCAGCTCGAAGGGCGTCTTGACGGGAAGGTCGGGATTGCGGCGCGCCCAGATCTGATCGAGCAGCTTGCGCTGATCCTCCTGCATTTTCAGCAGCAGCTTGGCGCGCGGATAGCCGCGCGCGACCTTATAGGTCTCCGGCAGCAGCGCGCCCTCCTTGGGCAGTTCCGCCATGTCGCCGGCGAGCACATCGCTCTCGCGCAGGCGCGAGACGATCTGATCCGTCGTCAGCCCCTCGGGAATGGTCACGCCATGCAGAATCTGGCGGCCGTTGATGAGCTCGTCCATCACCTCGCGCAGGCTGGCGTTCTGCTTGAAGGCGTATTCGCCGGGCTTCAGCTTGCCGCGCACGCCCTCGATCAAGAGAGCGATGTTCATCAGCATGGGGTTGTCGATGACGCCATCGCGCTCGAGCTGCGCCATAATCTCGGGAACGTCGCTATGCGGGGCGATATAGACGATCTTCTCGGCGGCGAGCGGGCCGGGCTCGCGCAGCTTGTGCAGCACGGCGATGAGGCCGAAGACGCCGGCGACGGCGACGACCAGCAGCAGCGAGAGCAGGCTGCTGAGCGCAGAGAGCGTTCCCTCGCGCTTGCGGCGCGGCGGGGGCGGCGGCGGAGCGTCCGCGCCGCCGGAGCTGCGCAGGCTGGCGCGGCGGCGAAAGAAAGAGGAGGATTCGGGGCTCTGAGACTGTTGGCCCTCGGCCTCCGGACCCTTCGCGTCCGGCCCCTTGGCCTCGGATGCGCCGTCCTTCGGCGTCTCGGACGAATCGTTGGGAGCATCGCTCATCGGGAAACTCCGTCTCTTTGGTTCCGGGCCGTGTCGTGATTCGGATCACACCGACCAGAAAAACGCGACGGACCGACAAACAAAACGCCGCCTCGGCGGCTCGCCGAGGAGGATTGCGACGACTCTACGGCGCTCGCGCGTCCGTTACCCTATCGTTCTTTGTGGCGAAATCAGGAACGCTCCCACGTCCACAGCCGCGACCGAAGGCGCGGCGGCCCCGCTACTGCGGACGCCGGAAGACGAGGGACGCGTTTGTGCCGCCGAAACCAAAGGAGTTGGACAAGACGATATCGATCTTACGCTCACGCGCCTTGTGCGGCACGAGGTCTATTTCGGTCGCGACCGAGGGATTGTCCAGATTGCGCGTGGGCGGCGCGACGCCATGGGTGAGCGCCAGAATGGAATAGATCGCCTCCACGGCGCCCGCCGCGCCGAGCAGATGCCCGATCGCCGATTTGGTCGAGGACATGGACAGGCTGGGAGCCTCATTGCCGATGAGGCGATGCACGGCCTGCAGCTCGATCTCGTCGCCGAGCGGCGTCGAGGTGCCGTGGGAGTTCACATAATCGACATCCGACACGCGCAGGCCGGCGCGCTTCAGCGCGATCTCCATGCAGCGATAGGCGCCGTCGCCATCCGGCGCGGGGGCCGTTATGTGATAGGCGTCGCCGGACATGCCATAGCCGATCAGCTCGGCGTAAATTCGCGCGCCGCGCGCCACGGCGTGCTCATAGGATTCGAGCACGACGCAGCCGGCGCCCTCGCCCATGACGAAGCCGTCGCGATCGCGATCGTAGGGGCGCGAGCCGGCCTCGGGACGGTCGTTGAAGCCGGTCGACAGCGCCTTGCAGGCCGCAAAGCCCGCGACGCCGATGCGATTGACCGGCGATTCGGCGCCGCCCGCCACCATCACCTCCGCCTCGCCGAGGGCGATCAGCCGGCCCGCATCGCCAATGGCGTGCGCGCCGGTGGAGCAGGCGGTGACGACCGCGTGATTCGGCCCTTTGAGGCCGTGCATGATCGACACATAGCCGGAAGCCAGATTGATGATGCGGCCCGAGATGAAGAAGGGCGACACGCGTCGCGGGCCTTTCTCCTTCAACGTGATGGACGTCTCATAAATGCCGCCGAGCCCGCCGATGCCGGAGCCGATCAGCACGCCGGTCGTATTCTGCTTCTCCGACGTGTCCGCCTTCCATCCGGCGTCGGCCAGCGCCTGAGTGGCCGCAGCGACTCCATAGATAATGAAGTCGTCGACTTTGCGCTGTTCCTTCGGCTCGAACCAGGCGTCCGGATCGAAGGTTCCATTGGAACCGTCGCCGCGCGGCACGAAACCTGCTATCTGACACGGGAGATCCGACGCCTCGAAGGTGTCGATGCGGCGAAAGCCGTGTTCTCCGGCGATCAGCCGCCGCCAATTGACGTCCACGCCACAGCCCAACGGCGAAACGATGCCGAGTCCGGTGACCACCACCCTGCGCATGGATTCTCTCGAGAGCTATGCCTTGCAGTTCATTGAAAATCTCGAAAACGCGGAAGCGCGGATCGTTCGACGATCCGCGTCGCGTCGGCCAGTGGCCTCAAGCCGCTTTGGCTTTTTCGAGATAGTTGATCGCGTCGCCGACGGTGTTGATCTTCTCGGCCTCTTCGTCCGGGATCTCGACGCCGAACTCCTCCTCGAAGGCCATGACCAGCTCGACGGTATCGAGAGAATCGGCCCCGAGATCGTCGACGAAAGACGCCTCCGGCTTCACCTCTTCTTCTTTGACGCCGAGATGTTCGACAACGATACTCTTAACGCGCGGGGCGATATCGCTCATCTGCTCTGATCCTCGTTCGATCGATCTGCTGACACCGATTTGGCGGATCCAGAGTCCGGCTCGGACCGCGCTCGATCGTTTCAGGGGTAAACTACGTCACATTTCTGCGGTTTCGCTCGCGCGACCCGCGGAAACGTCGCCATCAGGAGGCGAGCTTTTTCGCCAGCCCGAATTGCTCTTTGCGGCGTCGCCCCCGGCCAGCGACGCGTCTGGTAGCATAATTAATTCGCCGTGGCGAGAGGCGCCCCGCAGCAAATCCTAAGCTTTCAGATCATCGCCATGCCGCCGTTCACATGCAGCGTCTGGCCGGTGACGTAGGCCGATTCGTCGCTCGAGAGATAGACGACGGCGGCCGCGACATCCGCGCCCGTCCCCAGCCTCCCGGCCGGCACGGCGCGCAGAATCGTCTGTTTCTGCGTCTCGTTCAGCGCGTCGGTCATCGGGCTCTCGATAAAGCCGGGCGCCACGCAATTGACGGTTATGCCGCGCGAGGCGACCTCGGCCGCCAATGATTTGGTCATGCCGATCATGCCGGCCTTGGCGGCGGCGTAATTCCCCTGGCCCGCGTTGCCGGTGACGCCGACGACCGAGGTGATGCCGATGATGCGGCCGAAGCGCTTGCGCATCATGCCGCGCAGCGCCGCTCGCGACAGGCGGAAGGCCGAGGTGAGATTGACGTTCAGCACCGCGTCCCAATCCTCGTCCTTGAGGCGCATGAACAGCATGTCGCGGGTAATGCCGGCGTTGTTGACCAGAATGTCGAGCCCGCCCATGGCCTTTTCCGCCGCCGGGACCAGCGCCTCGGCCTGCGCCTTGTCGGAAAGGTCGCAGGGGAGAATATGGACTCGCTCGCCGAGCTCGGAAGCCAGCGTCGCGAGCGCTTCCTCGCGCGTGCCCGAAAGCGCCACGACCGCGCCGCTCTTGTGCAGGGCGCGCGCGATGTCCCGGCCGATGCCGCCGCTCGCGCCGGTGACCAGCGCCGTCTTGCCGCTCAGATCGAACATCTCTCTCCCCCTCGCCGCCGCTGTGCTCGCGCGGCTTCGCGAAACTCTATGCGCCTCTATAGGGCGCCGCGCGCGCGGCGCGCAATCTCGCCGCCTCGCCGGCCTCTATGTCGCATTAGGTAGTTTTGCGGAGAGCGGGTCGGCCTCAGTTATAGTATAAAAATAATGTATCCAAAATTACTTAGGGGTGCTTTTTTATCACACCGACAAAAGAAATGGCCGGCGGGATCGTTTATAGCCTTTTTCGGCGTTTACAGTGTCAGGGATTTACGAAATCTTCGCCCGCAGCGGTTCGAATGCTTGCGTTGGTGGGGTCGAACGGCGTGTTTGGCGTGCTTGCGCCGCTTTATAGAGGATTGAGGAGCCATCTAATGAAAACCAGGATTTCCCTTCTCGCGGTCTTTTCGGCTCTGCTCGCCGGATCGGCCAGCGCCGCTGATCTGCCCTCTCGCAAGGAAGTCGCCGTCGCCTTCGTCCCGCCGCCGGCTTTCTCCTGGACCGGCCCCTATGTTGGTTTGAACCTCGGCGGCGGCTGGCTCGATCGCGGCAACAACAACAATAATTGGGGCTGGAACAACAACAGCAACAACACCAGCGGCGGCGTTGTCGGCGGTGGCCAGATCGGCTGGAACTATCAGATTTCGCCGCTCTTCGTCGTTGGTCTCGAGAGCGATATTCAGGGCACCAGCATCGGCAGCGGCAACAACAACAATAATTGGTGGGGCGGCTTGGGCGGCGTCGATCGCGCCAAGGTTCCGTGGTTCGGCACGGTGCGCGGCCGCCTCGGCCTGGCGCTGCTCGATTCGCGCCTGCTGATCTACGGCACCGGCGGCTTCGCCTATGGCGAGGTGAGACATCCGTTCAACGGCGGCTTCTGGTGGGGCAACAACAATAACAATGACGTGCGCGGCGGCTGGACGGCCGGCGGCGGCGTCGAATGGGCCTTCCTGCCCAATTGGTCGGCCAAGATCGAATATCTCTACACGGAGCTCAACGACAACAATAACAACAATAATTGGGGTGTGCTGGGTCCAGTTCTGTTCCCGCAGCTCCCCGCCACGACCTGGGGCTCCAATTGGAACCGCCACACGCGCATCAACACTGTGCGCGCCGGCATCAACTATCACTTCAATCTCTTCACCCCCGCTCCCGTGGTGGCGAGATACTGAAGCGTCCCCCTCCTCCTCTCGGGACGAAGAGCCCGGCCCTCGCGGCCGGGCTTTTTTTTACGTCAGACGAAGGCGCGATAGGCGTCGAGATCTTCCGGCGCGCCCACATTGAGGCCCTTCGCCTCGGAGGCGATTCGCTTCAGCAGGCCGGTCAGCACCTTGCCGGCGCCGCATTCGACGAATTTGTCGACGCCCGCGCTCGCCATATGGGCGACGCATTCCCGCCAGCGCACCGTGCCGGTCACCTGCTCCACCAGAAGGCGACGGATATCGTCCGGCGAAATGATCGGGCTCGCGGTCACATTGGCGACGACGGGGACCTTGGGCGCGAGAATCGTGGTCGTCGCCAGCGCCTCGCGCATGGCGTCGGCGGCGGGCTGCATCAGCGCGCAATGGAAGGGCGCGGAGACGGGCAGCGACACGGCGCGCTTCACGCCCCGCTCCTTGGCGATGAGAATCGCCTTCTCGACCGCGGCCTTGGCGCCGGAGACGACGATCTGGCCGCCGCCATTGTCATTGGCGACCTGGCAGACCACCCCTTCGGCCTCGGCGGCCGCCTCGGCGATCGCGCGGGCGGCGTCGAAATCAACGCCGATGAGCGCGGCCATCGCGCCCGCGCCGACCGGAACCGCGGCCTGCATGGCCTGGCCGCGCAGCCGCAACAGCCGCGCAGTGTCGGCAATGGAGAGCGCCCCGGCGGCGGCGAGCGCCGAATATTCGCCGAGCGAATGGCCGGCGACGAATTTGGCGTCGCGGGAAAGATCGAGCCCGGCCTCGGCCTCGAGCACGCGAATGGCGGCGAGGGAGACCGCCATCAGCGCCGGCTGGGCGTTGGCGGTGAGCGTCAGCTCGGCTTCCGGGCCTTCGAACATGATCTTGGAGAGCGGCGCGCCGAGGGCGGCGTCCACTTCCTCATAGACGGCGCGCGCCTGAGGAAAGGCCTCGCCGAGCGCCTTGCCCATGCCGACCGCCTGCGACCCCTGCCCCGGAAACACGAATGCCTTCGCCATGCGCTGCTCGTCCCCTCATTTTGGATTGACGAGCGCCGAGTGACGCAGGCGCGGACGGGTGTCAAGCCGGATCGGCCGAAATACAGAGGCCCGGGGCGTCTTGTCGCCTCGAGCACGACGATGCGCGAAACTGTGAGAATGGTCGTCTTGTGGCAAGCGAGCCGACGCTGTGGCGGAGGCCGCCGAGAGCCGCTACGACTCCGCGCGAAACGCCTGTAGGACTTCTCCGTGATTGACCTGAACGACCCAGGAGAAAGTCCAATCGAAAATGTCCATGTCTTCAGCGCCCGGATGCCAGATGTCATTCAGAATGCAGGATAAATTTCGGAGCGAAATGAGATCGAGAGAATCGAACTCATAGAAATTCACGAACACGACAACTGGATCATACCCACAATAGCCGACAACACGATCATAGAGAAACGGTCCGTTCTCAATAGGAATCGATTTATCGATCTCGCGAAACGACATCGAAAACAGCTTTCCAATCTCTTGCCGTTCGAGAGACGCGTCGATTCCGATCCTCTCGAACAAGCGTCGCCGAATTATTGTGGATTCGGCGACGCTCAAAGTCATGAAATCGGGAAATGGCGCGCAATTTTCGGATTCATAATCCAGCTGCTTTTGCTTCAACATCAATTTTGGCTCGACATTGGAAGGCCAAATAGCGCGCTTCCGATTCGGACGCGCTCACGACCTATTCACGTCGTGAGCGCGCGTCTCAAATCGCTGCGCAAAGGGACATAGCGCAAGCTCTCCGGCGGGGCTCTATCAGGAGGCCGGCCGGTTCTTGATCAGATCATCCACCACGCTCGGATCGGCGAGCGTCGACGTATCCCCCAGCGCGCCGAACTCGTTCTCGGCGATCTTGCGCAATATGCGGCGCATGATCTTGCCGGAGCGCGTCTTCGGCAGGCCGGGCGCGAATTGGATCACATCCGGCGAGGCGATGGCGGAAATCTCCTTGCGCACGAAATCGACCAGCTCCTTGCGCAGACGCTCGGAAGCCTCGACTCCGCCCATCAATGTCACATAGGCGTAGATGCCCTGGCCCTTGATGGCGTGCGGGAAGCCGACGACCGCCGCCTCGGCGACCTTCTCATGAGCGACGAGCGCGCTCTCTATCTCCGCCGTGCCGAGGCGATGGCCGGAGACATTGATGACGTCGTCGACGCGGCCGGTGATCCAATAATAGCCGTCGGCGTCCCGCCGGCAGCCGTCGCCGGTGAAATATTTGCCCGGATAGGCGGTGAAATAGGTCTGCACGAAACGCTCGTGATCTCCGAACACGGTGCGCGCCTGTCCCGGCCAGCTGTCGGCGATGACGAGATTGCCCTCGCAGGCGCCCTCCAGCACATTGCCATTGGCGTCCACGATCTCCGGCTGCACGCCGAAGAAGGGCTTGGTCGCCGAGCCCGGCTTCAGCGCCGTCGCGCCCGGCAGCGGCGCGATGAGAATGCCACCCGTCTCCGTCTGCCACCATGTATCGACGATGGGGCAGCGACCTTCACCGACGACGCGGTGATACCACTCCCAGGCTTCTGGATTGATCGGCTCGCCGACCGAGCCGAGCAGGCGAATGGATTTGCGGCTGGTCTTCTTCACCGGCTCCTCGCCGGCGCCCATCAAAGCGCGTATCGCCGTCGGCGCCGTGTAGAAGATGTCGACCTTGTGCTTGTCGATCACTTCCCAGAAGCGCGAGACGGTCGGATAATTCGGCACGCCTTCGAACATCAGCGTCGTCGCGCCATTTGCGAGTGGGCCATAGACGATATAGCTGTGGCCTGTCACCCAGCCGACATCCGCCGTGCACCAATAGACATCGCCCTCGCGATAATCGAAGACGAGCTCATGGGTGAGCGCGGTGTGGACGAGATAGCCGCCGGTCGTGTGCAGCACGCCTTTGGGCTTTCCGGTCGAGCCCGATGTGTAGAGGATGAACAGCGGGTCCTCGGCGCCGACCTCGGCGTAAGGGCAATCCTCGGGGACTTTCTTCGCCTCGTCCTCGTAACGAAAATCGCGGCCGGGCTTCATATCCACTTTGGCGCCGGTGCGCGTGACGACGATGACGGTCTTGGCCGAAACCTTCTCCAGCGCGGCGTCGACATTGTCCTTGAGCGGCGATTTGCGGCCGCCGCGCACGCCCTCGTCCGCGGTGATGACGACATCCGATTGCGCGTCTTCGATGCGGCCGGCCAGCGCATCCGGCGAGAAGCCGCCGAACACCACCGAATGCACGGCGCCGATGCGCGCGCAGGCGAGCATGGCGTAGGCGGCCTCCGGAATCATCGGCAGATAGATCGTCACGCGATCGCCTTTGCGCACGCCATGCGCCTTCAGCACATTGGCGAAGCGGCAGACCTGCTCGTGCAATTCGCGATAGGTGATGTGGCGCGAGAGCGAGGGATCATCGCCCTCCCATATGATCGCGACTTGATCCGCGCGATGCGGAAGATGCCGATCGATGCAATTCATCGCGACATTGGTGGAGCCGTCGCCGAACCATTCGATCGCGACATTATGCGTGTCGAAGCTCACCTCCTTCACGCGGGTGAAAGGGGCGATCCATTCTATGCGCTGCGCCTGCTCTCCCCAAAAACCGTCGGGGTCGGCGACAGAGCGCCGGTAGAGCTCGTCATATTTCTCGGCGTTCACGCGCGCCTCGTTCCGCCACGCTTCCGGCACTGCATAGATCTTGTCGGACATTTCGAGCGTTCCCTCGGATAATCGCGGCGCGTTGTAGCGCGCCATCGGCTTTGTCGTGAATATGACCTTATTTCGCGCCTGAGGCTATGGCGTCGAGTCCGCGGGGGCGCCCCGCTTTTCGGCGCCGCCCTGCTGCGCGGCGCGCTGCGACGAGGCGCCGCGCGGGGCGCGACATCAGGTCGCAGATCGCTTCGAAGTGCTACGTATTACAGGAGCGATGCGCATGCTGCGAGCTGAAATTCACGACGGCGCCAGACTGGTCGGCGCCGGATTTGCGGCTCTTTTAAACGGCGCCACCCCTACGCCTCGAGGAGCCCAGATGAGGAAGACCCCATTGCTCGACGATATTCGCGAACTGTGCCTTCGCCGCTGCGACACGATTTTCTATTCCCTCGTCGCGATCATCGCCCTCGCCCGCGCGATCGTGGATTTCCAGGAGGGCGCGTTCAGCGCCGAGCTCTACGCCGCGCTCGTCAATTACATCGGCTATCGCGAATTGCTGCGCCTCTTCCTGTGGGCGACCGTGAATCCGCGTTACGCCATCGCCTCGCTCTATGGCGCGGTCATCGCGTCGGCGCTGCCGGTCATGTTCTCGCATCCGAGCGCCTTCTTCTTCGAATGCACGGTCTATCTGCTGCTGCGCATCGCCGCCGACATGCTGTTCGGCCTCAATGAAAAGGCCGTGGTCAAGCTCTATCGCGAGGTGCTGTTCGACTATTACAATCGCAAGCCGCCACAGAAGCGCGACCGCAAGCGCCGCAAGTCTCTGCTCGAGCGTCTCGGCCTCGAGGAAGGCTTCGCGCCGGGTGCCGCCTGAGCTCTGGCTTCTCGAGGCGATCTTCTAGCGCTTTGGTCCCGTCTCCGGCATGGCGACGAGGACCAGCGCCAGTCCGGCGAGCGCGACTGCGGCCAGCGCCAGAAAGCCCGCCGCATAGCCGCTGGATGTGACGATGAAGCCCGCGATGGAGAGGCTCGTCGCGCCGCCCACGCCCTGCACGAATCCGAGCCCGCCGCGCGCGAGGCTGTAATGCCCCGTGCCGCGCATGATGTCCGCCAGCACCAGCGGCAGCAGCGCATCGAAGAGACCGCCGCCGACGCCGTCCAGCAATTGCGCAGCGAGCAAATGCAGCGGCGTCTGCGCGAAGACACAGGCGAGATCGCGCGCAAAGAGCGCGACGAAGGCGAGGACGATGAGCGGCTTGCGCCCGATGAGATCGGCGCGCTCGACGAGGAGCGCCATGCCAATCGTCGAGAGCTGCGCGAGAATGATCGCGGCCGAGGTCACGCCGCTCTCGAGGCCCGGATTTTCCGAGGCGAGCTTCTGCGCGATCAATGACAATGTCGGCGCATTGGCGAAATTGAACAGCGCCGCCGCCGCCGCATAGACGAGCAGCGTGCGGTAGTGCAGCAGATCGCGCAGCCGGCCCGGCTGCGGCGGATGCGCGAGATCGACATCCTCGAGACCGCGCGCGCGGTCGTGATCGATCGCCGCGGCGGGAATGGCGAAGGCGGCGAAGGCGGCCAGAGTCGCGAAGATCGGCGCCAGATAGAAAGGCGCCGTCTGCGACGCCAGCACGCCGACAAGGCCGATGATTCCGGCGATGAAAATATTTCCCGCGCGATCGAAAGCGGCGTTGCGGCCGAGACGCTCGGCGAGACGCTCGCGGCCATAGAGGCCGAGCGTGATCGCCGCCACTGTCGGCGCGAAGACGGCGCCGAGCGTCGCCATGACGATATCGGCCGCGACCACCACCGGAATGCTCGGCGCATGAATGATGGCGAGACCGCAGGCGCAGAGCACGAAGCTCGCGACCACCAGAAGCTCGCGCTTGGCGCGCGTGCGATCGATGAAGGCGCCGACCGCAGGATGCGCGGCTATGCCGACGAGCCCGCTGACCGTGAGCACGGCGCCGATCTCGGCCTGGCTCCAATGCGCCTGCGTGAACAGGAAAACCCCGACGAAAGGCCCCATTCCGCCACGCACGTCGGCGAGGAAGAAATTGAGCCGATCGAGAGCGTCGAAGCGCATGTCGGCGATCCCCTGAGCTTCCCCCGCGAGCGTCCCGCAGGGACCAAACGCCCGGGAGCGGGATAATCGACGTTTCCGAGCCGGCGCTTTTGGGCTAGGAGCGGATTATTCTGGGACGGAGGGGCGGCATATGGGGCAGTTCTTTCGGGACAGGCTGCGGCGGCTGCGGGATCGGCTGGTGTCGAGCCCGCGCTTTCAGCGGCTCGCCGCCGCGCATCCGCTGACACGCGCCGCGGCGCGCAAGCGCGCGCGCTCCATGCTCGATCTCTGCGCCGGCTTCGTCTATTCGCAGGTGCTGCTGGCCTGCGTGCGGCTGAAGCTGCTCGAGCTGCTGCTGGAGCAGCCGCGCTCTGTGGAGCAGGTCGCCGAAAAGCTGGAGCTGTCGCAGGACGCCGCCGCGCGGCTGCTGGACGCCGCGGCTTCGCTCGGCCTCGTCGAGCGGCGCGGCAAGGAGCGCTTCGGCCTCGGCGAGCTGGGCGCGGCGCTCATCGGCAACAAGGCGGCGCTCTCGCTCGTCGCGCATCAGCCGATGCTCTACGCCGATCTCGCCGATCCCGTCGGCCTGCTGCGCGGCGACGAATCGGCCGAGCCGCGGCTCGCCGATTATTGGCCCTATTCGGCGGCGGAAAATCCCGCCGCCCTCTCCGCCGAGGAGGTCGCGCCCTATAGCGCGCTGATGGCCGCCTCGCAGCCGCTGGTGGCGCAGGAGCTGCTCGACATCTACCCCATCCGCCGGCACAGAGCGCTGCTCGACGTCGGCGGCGGCGAGGGCGCCTTTCTCATCGCCGCGGCGGCGCGGGCGCCGCGGCTGCAGCTGATGCTCTTCGATCTGCCGGCCGTGGTGGAGCGCGCCAGCGCCCGGCTCGAGGAAGCGGGGCTCGCCAAGCGCACGACCTTCTTTTCGGGAAATTTCCTCACCGATCCGCTGCCCAAGGGCGCGGATGTGATAACGCTGATTCGCATCGTCCATGATCACGACGACGCCTCCGCGCTGGAGCTGCTGCGCAATGTGCGCCGCGCCCTGCCGCGCGACGGGACGCTGCTGATAATAGAGGCCATGTCGGGCGTCGAGGGCGCGGAGCCGCTCGACGCCTATTACGGATTCTACACGCTGGCCATGGGCCGCGGCGAGCCGCGCACCCTCGCCGAGCTGCAGAAGCTCGCCAAAAAGGCGGGCTTTAGCCGCTTCCGCCTGCTGAGCAATCCCATGCCGATCGTCGCCAGCATTCTGCTGGCGAAGCCGGACCCCGATTATCACGGCCCCTGAGCGGCGGACCCGACTTGCCGGGGCGGAACCGAGCGGCCATGTCGCCGTTGGGGGAGAATCTCCCATGGAGGAGAAAGGCCGGCCGATGACGATCGAACCTCTGCTTCTCACCACGGCGCGCGTGGGCACATTCAAAGGCGACGCCCCGCTGACCAACGCCAGCGGCTTCTTCTTCGCGCGCGACGAGCGGCTTTTCCTGGTGACGAGCCGGCATGTGCTGAGCGACGCGGCGACCGGGCATTGCCCCGACCGTATCGAGATCGAGCTGCATATAGACGCCGAGAATATGACCCAATCGACCGGCTTCTCGATGCTGCTCTACGAGGACGGCAAGAGCGTCTGGCGCCAAGGCCTCGACGCCGGCGGCGAGATCGATGTGGCCGTCATAGAGATCGAGCGGCGGGCTCTGCCGGAGTCGACCGTCTATCGAGCCTTCACGCCGGCGCATCTCTGCGGCGAGTTCGACACGGTGGAGGTCGGCTCCTCGCTGCTGATTCTCGGCTTTCCCTTGGGCTTCCACGACACGCTGCATCACATGCCGGTGGCGCGGCAGGGCGTCGTCGCCTCCTCCTTCGGCCTGCGCTTTCAGGGCCAGGGCTATTTTCTCACCGACGCGCGCACCCACAGAGGCGCGAGCGGCGCGCCCGTGGTGGCCCGCGTGCCGGCGCTGGAGGCGCGCCAGGGCGATCTTCCCTGGACGCTGCTCGGCGTCCATTCGGCCCGGCTGGACGTCGGCCGCGACCTCCAGCAGGACGAGGCGCTGGGCCTCAACTGCGCCTGGTACGCGGATATTCTGCTCCCGCTCACGGAGTGAGCCGCGACGAGGCCTCGGCGAGCGCGTCGAAGGGCAGCAGAATGGACCCGCGCCGCATCGGGAAGGCGCGCGCCGCGGCGAATATCTCCAGCTCCCGCCACCGCTCGGGAAAGCCGACCTCGGCGCCGTCCAGAAGCTGCGCCAGCGCTTCGCCGGCCGTGAGGACATCGGCGAAAGTCTCGCCGATCGCCCCCGCGACAACGATTGCGGTCGCGGCCATGCCGAGCGTGCAGGCCCGCGCGCGATGGCCGAGAGCAACGATGCGGCCGTTCTCGCATCGCAGATCGAGCGTCAGCCGGCTGCCGCAGATCGGGCTCGTCCGCGTGACGGAGACGTCGGCGTCGGCGAGGCGCAAGTCGTCGCGCGCTCGCCGCGCCCAGTCGCGCACGCGCCGCTCATAGAGCGCGGCGAGCGCTGTGTCGGTCATGCCGGCTCGTCGCGCGTCTGCCGCCCCAGCACGGCCAGGAACAGCAGCGCGAAATGCAGCCCGCGCCGCACATCCTCGTCGCCCGCCGCGCGCAGCAGGCCGAGCAGGGACGGCGTCGGCTTGCGCGACGCCTCATTGGCGGCGAAGCGGGCGGCGTTGCCGAGCGTCCATGCCGCGCCGATCGACTCCTCATAGGCTTTCATCAGCTTTTGGATCATCGCGTCGTCGGCCATGTCCACAGCGTCGGAAGCGAGAGAGAGAAGATCGACGATATTGTGAAAGCGCCGGCCCTGAAGCAAAGGCGAGGCTTTCTCGAGAAGATCGGCGATTCCCTTTCGCGTCGCCTCGTCGAGCGTTGGCGAGGCGCTTTCATGGCGCATGTCGAGTTCGGTCGTGTTCATCGGTCATCCCTCGCTTTTTCAGATCACGCCACGCGCGACGGACCAATAGATTCCGCGGTTGAAAGCCTTGCGGAGAAGACCGCCGAGCTTGGTGGGCGGCGTCGGATGAACATCCTCGTCATAATCGTACCAGAGCGGCATTCCGAGCTCGAGGCCCATTTGCGCCACGGCCTGGACCTTGCCGTCATAGGCGTCGACCGTGCGGCCGATTCGAATGTCGCCGGCAATATTATTCGCGATGACCGGGCATTGGTTGTGACAGGAGCCGCCGGCCTTGCTGATCGGCAGATCGACGGTGTCGCCCATCACATAGGCGTTGGCGTAGCCTTCGATCTGCAAGGTTCGGCGGTCGGTAGGCAGCCAGCCTTCATTGTTCATCGCCTGCGAGACGCCGCTTTCGATCACCGCATCGACCGCGCGAATCGGCGGCGTGCACATCAGCAGATCGAAATTTTCCTCTTGTCCTTCCGCGGAGCGCGCGACCTTGCGATCGGGATCGACCGAATCCAGCGTGAATCCGCGCTGGAATTTGATTCCCTTGCTCTCGAAAACAGAGGGCAGCACCTCGCAGACCTCCTGCTGGAGGAAGAGGCAGTTGCGCAGCAGCTGGGAGACGGTCGGATAGGTGTAGACGATCTCGACCTGGTCGCGCACGCCTTTGCGGCGCAGATATTCGTCGAGCATCAGCGTCGTCTCGATCGGCGCTATGCCGCATTGATGCGGAACATTGGGCGTCTTCGGAAAATTGACGGTGATGAAGATGCGGCCCTTTTCGAAGCCGCGGAGCTTGTCGGCGAGGCGACGCGCCGGCTCATATTGATAGAAATAGTCTCCCGCCTCTTTCAGGCCCTGTATGCGCTCGGGCGCCGGCAGGCAGCCCGTCGACACGACGATATAGTCATAGCCGATTCGCCGGCCGCTCTTCGTCGTCACGCCGGAGCCGGGGAAATCGAATCGCTCCACCTTGTCGACGATGAACTCGATCTCGGGCCGCAGCAGGGAGCTCTGCTTGCGGCGCAGCTCGCCCTCGAAGAACATGTCGAAGGCGACATACATGAAAGCCGGCTTGTAATAGTGCCAGGGCGAGTCGGAGAGCATGGTCACCTGGACCGAGCCTTCCGATATCTCGGGGTAGAGCTTTGCGACGATGCTGTTGGCGGTCATCGTTCCGCCTATGCCGCCGCCGACGACGAGTATGCGCTTGGCCACTGCTTCCTCCCTTTTTTCCGCGGGGCTTTTGCGCCCGCGGTTTTTTCGACGCGCTCTGGGCGCGGCGGCTCCTCCGGGGCAGTCACTCGCCTCGGGCTCGGCCTCTGTTTAAAATGACCGGTCGTCTCAAATCGGGGCAAAAAATCAGGCGCGGAAATAGCCGTTCAGCAGCATGTCGCGGAACTGGGTCAGCGGGCGGACCGAGCGCTCGATCTTCATGCGCAGAAGCGAGCCCTGCCACGCGTCCACGAGAAAGTCGGCCATTTCCTTGGCGTCGAGATCACGGCGGAAGCAGCCCTCCGCCTGGCCGCGCGCGACGCCATCCCGCAGCTTGTCTCTATAGCGCCGCACCGCCTCTCGCAGCGAGGTCTGGCACAGATCGCTGGTGTCGCCGATCTCGCCGATCAGATTGCCGAGCAGGCAGCCGCCTTTGAACTCCCGGCGCTCCGTATCGGCGATCAGCTCGTCGAAATAGGCGCGGAGCGCCGCATCTGCGCCGACGTCGGTGCGCGCGAGATGCGCGTCGAGCTGGGCGATGAAAGGGTCGATATAATGCTTCACCACCTCGGCGCTGAACGCTTCCTTGCTGGGGAAGTAATTGTAGAACGAGCCCTTGGGCACGCCGACGCTCTGCACCAGCTCGTGCAGGCCGGTGCCGTGGTAGCCCTGCTCCATCAGCAAAGCGACGCCCTGGTCCAGGAGCTTGCGCCGAATATCGTTCACGTCCCGTCTGCTCATGGCGCTCTTATACGACCGATCGTCTCAAACGGCAAGAGACTGGCCGGGGCGTGCTCCATCGCCACAGGATCGCCTGCTTTGCGCCTTTTGCGACGATTTGCTAAAGGGCGCCGGAGAGCGCACCGCGCGCCCGAGGCTCCAGGACACTCCGAAATGGAAAAATTCGTCACCCTCACCGGCGTCGCCGCGCCGCTGCCGATCATGAACATCGACACGGACATGATCATCCCGAAGCAATATCTGAAGACGATTGCGCGCACCGGCCTCGGCAAGGGTCTCTTCTCGGAGCTGCGCTATAAGGACGACGGATCGGACAATCCCGATTTCGTGCTCAACAAGCCGGCCTATCGCGACGTCAAGATTCTGGTGGCGGGCGATAATTTCGGCTGCGGCTCGTCGCGCGAGCACGCCCCCTGGGCGCTGCTCGACTATGGCGTGAAGGCGGTGATCTCCACCAGCTTCGCCGACATCTTCTACAATAACTGCTTCAAGAACGGCATTCTGCCGATCAAGGTCTCCCAGGCCGAGCTCGAGAAGCTGATGGACGACGCGGCGCGCGGCGCCAACGCCACACTGACGATCGACCTGCCGGCTCAGGAAATTCGCGGTCCGGACGGCGGCGTCGTCAAATTCGACATCGATCCTTTCCGTAAGCACTGCCTGCTCGAGGGGCTCGACGATATCGGCCTCACGCTGCAAAAGGCCGGCGCGATCGACGCTTTCGAGGCCAAATCGGCCGCCGCTCGACCCTGGGCCTGATCGCGGTTTCCCGGATTGCAAAAAAGTAACGAGGGTTTTTGGTCGAGAAAGCTTAGGATCGCCGCGAGCCGCGCGCGAACTACGCGGTCCGTCTCTCTCGTGCAGGGCGCTGAGACTTGAGCTTTCGATCCTACCCATCCACGAGCGACGCCCGACCCGGCCTGTTGAGCCGGATCGGGGAACGGCTGCGCCTGCGCCGCCCCTCCCGAGCGGAGGCTGAGGCGCGGTTTTCGACCGAAATCGACGCTCGCATGGAAAATGGCGCCGATAATTTAGGCGCCGATGAGACGCCCGAATTCAGCGCCTCCGGCCCAGCGGCCTATTCGGAGGAGGAGGCCGCCGCGCATAAGGGCGTGCTGTCGATCCAGCATCTCGCCAAAGCCTATAAGACCCGACGCGTCGTCGAGGATGTGAGCCTGCATGTGGCGCGCGGCGAGGCGGTGGGCCTGCTCGGCCCCAATGGCGCCGGCAAGACCACGGTCTTCTATATGATTACCGGGCTAGTGAAGCCCGATCGCGGCGTCATCGCGCTCGACGGCTATGACGTCACCGGCCTGCCCATGTATCGGCGCGCGCGGCTCGGCATCGGCTATCTGCCGCAAGAGGCGTCGATTTTCCGCGGCCTGACGGTCGAGGACAATATCCGCGCCGTGCTGGAGATCACCCAGCCCGACAAGCGCCTGCGCGAGCAGGAGCTGGATGCGCTGCTGGAGGAGTTCAAGCTCGAGCGCCTGCGCCGCACGCCGGCGGTGGCGCTCTCGGGCGGCGAGCGGCGGCGCTGCGAGATCGCCCGCGCCCTCGCCGGTCGCCCCGCCTTCATGCTGCTGGACGAGCCTTTCGCAGGCATCGACCCCATAGCCGTCGGCGGCATTCAGGATCTCGTGCGGCATTTGAAGGCGCGCGGCATAGGCGTGCTGATAACGGACCATAGCGTGCGCGAGACGCTGGGCCTCACCGACCGCGCCTACATCATCTACAACGGCCATGTTTTGACGGAAGGAACGCCCGAGGAGATCGTCGCGCATCAGGATGTGCGGCGCATCTATCTCGGCGAAGATTTCCGCATGTGATTTCGGATTGTGTGATTTTTGGAACGTGATTTCGACCGGAAGCGTCGCGGCGATTAACTGCTAGGCGGAATTTCCGGTGGGCGCCGAATAAATGGTCCTGCGCCCAATCCGACCCCGTGCTATAAGCAAGAAACAGGCCGAGAACAGCCGTTGTGGCGGCCCAATGCCGTACGTAATGGCGGAAAGTTTCGAGTAGGCGGAAAATGGCTATTTCCACCAAGCTGATGATGCGTCAGGGCCAAGCCCTGGTGATGACGCCCCAATTGCTGCAAGCGATCAAGCTGCTGCAATTCTCCAATCTCGAACTTTCCGCTTTCCTGCATGAGGAGCTCGAACGAAATCCGCTGCTCGAGGCGGTCGAGTCCGACGACTTCCCCGACACGCATCAGGAGCGTAGCAGCGATGGCGACGACCGCGGCGACGCCGGCTTCGACGGGGTCGGCGAGCCGCGCGAAGGCGATTGGGCGCAGGAAAGTCTTGCGGTGGACGCCGGCCAGCTCGCGGCCGAGCTCGGCACGGAGATCGGCAACGCCTTCGAGCTCGAGGGCCAGCGCCCCGGCGCCGACACCTCCGGCTCGCTCGAGGGCGCGGGCCTCTCGGCCAATTCCTGGACCGGCGCCAGCGGCGGCGGCGGCGATGGCGAGACGCCCAATCTCGAGGCCTATGTCGCCGCGGACGCCAATCTGCACGATCATCTCGCCGAGCAGCTCGCCCTCGCTTCCGCCGACCCGCGTGATCGGCTGATCGGCCACGCCATCATCGATGCGATCGACGAGACCGGCTATCTGCGCGAGGACATAGACGAGATCGCGCTGCGGCTCGACGCCGATCCCGTGCGCGCAGCGGCCGTGCTGGCGACGATCCAGAGCTTCGACCCATCGGGCATCGGCGCACGCGACCTGCAGGAGTGTCTCGCCATTCAGCTGCGCGAGCGCGACCGCTTCGATCCGGCGATGCAAATCTTCGTCGCCAATCTGCCGCTGCTCGCCAAGCGCGATTTCCCCGCTCTGGCGCGGCTGTGCGGCGTGGACGAGGACGATGTGGCGGATATGGCGGCGGAGGTTCGCCGTCTCGATCCCAAGCCCGGCCGCGCCTTCGGCGGCGCGCCGATCCAGCCGCTGGTCGCCGATGTCATCGTGCGCCCGGCGACCGACGGCAGCTGGATGGTGGAGCTGAACTCCGACGCTCTGCCGCGCGTGCTGGTGAACCACTCCTATGCCGCGAAGGTGAGCGCCGGCGCCAAACGCGACGGCGACAAGACCTTTATCTCGAGCTGCCTGCAGAACGCCAATTGGCTGACCAAGAGCCTCGAGCAGCGCTCGCGCACTATTTTGAAGGTCGCCTCGGAGATCGTGCGACTGCAGGACGCCTTCCTCGCCAAGGGCGTGGAGCATTTGCGGCCGCTCAATCTGCGCACCATCGCCGACGCCATCGGCATGCACGAATCGACCGTCTCCCGCGTCACCTCCAATAAATATATGATGACGCCGCGCGGCATATTCGAGCTCAAATATTTCTTCTCCGCCTCCATCGCCACCACCAGCGGCGGCGAAGCCCATTCGGCCGAGGCGGTGCGCTACAAGATCAAGCAGATGATCGACAAGGAGAGCCCTTTCGACGTGCTCTCCGACGACGCCATCGTGGCGCGGCTCAAGGAGATCGACATCGACATCGCCCGCCGCACCGTCGCCAAATATCGCGACAGCCTGCGCATCCCCTCTTCCGTCGATCGCCGCCGCGCCAAGCAGGCGATGGCGCGGGAGCATGCGCCGGCGCTGTGAGCCGACCCGGCGGGGGACGCCCTGCCGCGAATGACGGCGCCCCTTTTGTCCAGTCGATGCAATTCATTGGCTCCGTAACAACTCCTAGGCGCCCGGGCGCCGCGGGAATGAGCAAAACGCTCGCCCATTGACTTCCCGAGCCGAGGCACTTAGAGCCTGTCGCCGAAGCGGGCAGGGCGCAAATGCGAGCTCGGCCCGTCTTCCGCCACGTTCGAACGGCAAGAATGACGCTCGGACGCTGGGCCGGGATATTCGCCGGCGTCGCGGCGAGGACCGTGGGGGGACGGTCGAAACCGACGCTCACGAGACCATAGCGAGATTTTTTCAAGGAAGGCGGCTCCGCGCCCGGCGCGAGCCCTCCAATGGACGAGGCGAATCCGATATGTCGCTGCGCGTGTCCGGCAAGAACATCAACATCGGCGAGGCTTTGCGGATTCACGTCGGCGACAGGCTGAAGGCGGCCGCCGGCAAATATTTCGACGGCGAGCTCAGCGGCCATGTGACGATTTCGCCGGAAGGCTCTGGCTTTCGCGCCGATTGCAGCCTGCATCTCGCCGGAATCGACGTTCAGGCCGACGGCCGCGCGCAGGAGCCCTACGCCTCCTTCGATCAGGCCGCCGATCGCATCGAGAAGCGCCTGCGCCGCTATAAGAGCCGGCTGAAGGATCATCACGCCCCGCGCGAGGACGGCGAGGTGGCGCAGAGCTATGTGCTCGAGGCGCCCGATCAGGAGCAGGATGCGCCCAAGGAATTCGCGCCGACGATCGTCGCCGAGGCGACGTCGCGGCTGCCTCGGCTGACGGTCTCGGCTGCGGTTTTGGACCTCGATCTGACCGGCGCGCCGGTCGTCGTTTTCCGCAACGCCGACACCGGTCGGCTCAATGTTGTCTACCGACGCAACGACGACCATATCGGTTGGATCGATGCGCCGGGCGGCGAATAGACGGCATATATCTTGCCTTTTGATTGGATGCAGCTGTGAGGGCGGCCATGCTTATTTCGCACCAATGGAATTCGCCCTGCGACCCGAATGAGAGCGGCCCCCGCCGCCGAGGGTCGCGTCGCAATGGCGCGACGCGGAGCATCCTTTGATGAACAGCGATCTCGCGCGCAACACGCGCGACGGCGGAGCTCGGCCCCGACACGGCCTCGAATGGGATAGACGCCACATGCGGCTCGCGGATTTGCTCTCCACAGAAGCGGTCATTCCCTCGCTCAAGGCGAACAACAAGAAGCAGGCGCTTCAGGAGCTGAGCGAGAAGGCGGCCGAGATTTCCGGCCTGCCGGCCCGCGAGATCTTCGACGCGTTGCTGCAGCGCGAACGCCTCGGCTCCACCGGCATAGGCGACGGCGTCGCCATTCCGCATGGCAAGCTGGCCCGCGTCAAAACGATCTTCGGAATTTTCGCGCGGCTCGAGCGGCCGATCGACTTCGAAGCGCTCGACGGCGCGCCGGTCGATCTCGTTTTTCTTCTTGTGACGCCGGAGGCTTCCGGCGCCGATCACCTCAAGGCGCTGGCCTGCGCGGCGCGCGTGCTGCGCGACCCTTCGATCGTCGCGACGATTCGCGCGACGCGGGACCCTTCGGCCCTCTATTCCATCATCGCGCAAACCTCCACGCCCCACGCCGCCTGAGGCCTTCGCGCCGCTGACGTCAGCCGGCCGCGATACGGCGAAAGAATGGCCGCGGATTACTCCGCGGCTGTTCTCGGCTTGCTGTGGGAGGCGTGGCCGCCCTTGCGTCCTGCCTCGGACGCGAGCTGGTGATCGCGGGAGAAGCTCCGCTTGGTCGGATCGACGCTCTGGCCACCCTTGCGTCCCGCCTTGGCGGCCAGCTCGGGGTTCTGCGAGAAGCTGCGCTTTTCATCGGGAACGTTCTGGCCGCCCTTGCGCGCGATCGCCCGCTGCTTCTCGGGGTCCATCGAAGCAAAGCCACGGTTCGACTTTTTCGTTTCCTGGATCGCCGTCATATCTTTTACCTTCTCTTGTCCCCCGGGAGTCAACGCCCGAGTCAAGACAAGGTTGCGCTCTATTCGGTTCCGATAGAAGTTTTTTTTGCCGCAATTGGGCCTGTGGTCTATACGTACGAAAATCAGCTATTACCTACGCTATGGCCTAATTGCTCACTTATGCTTATCATTGTGTTTGAGATGGGACCGTCTGTCGAAAAACAAAGCTTGGCTGATAATCGCTTTCAAGCTGTCGACACTGAAAGGCTTGGCGATGAGAAACGCCGGCTCCGGCGGCTCTCCGGTCAGAAAGCGCTCTGGATAGGCGGTGACGAAGATCACCGGAGTGGACAGCGAGCCGAGTATTTCATTGACCGCCTCGAGGCCGGAGCTGCCGTCCGCCAGCTGAATATCGGCCAGAATGAGGCCCGGAGGAGTCTTGGATATGGCCTCGACCGCCTCCCTATGCGTGCGCGCCACGGCGACGACTCTATGGCCGAGCTCCTCGACCAGCCCGCGCAGATCGAGCGCGATCAGCGGCTCGTCCTCTATGATGAGCACATCGGTCGCCAATTGGCCGGCGATCTCGGCGCTCGCCGTGTCGATCAGCGCCGCCGCCCGCGCCTCGGTGACGGCGAGCGCCCGCGCGATCTCGCCCAGCGAGAAGCCCTCCAGCGCATGCAGCAGAAAAGCGATGCGCGGCTGCAGCGAGATAGCGTCGAGATTGCGCCGCGCGCCCGTCTCATCGTCGCCCGCGAGGCCGGAATGGTCGGTGTGGGCGTTGATCGGGCTCGACGTCCAGATTTCCAGAAACAGGCGATAGAGGGAGATTTTCAGATCCTCGTCGGCGACGAGGCGGGTGGGGTCGGCGACCGCAGTCTCGAGCGTCGCCAGCACATAGGCGTCGCCCCCTTCGCGGCTGCCCGAGAGAGCGCGGGCGAAACGCCGCAAATAAGGCACATGCCTTAGAATAGCCTGAGAAATGGACATCATGTCCCTCGTTTCGCGTTGCGAAAGTCGCGCCATCATGGCGCGCCGTGCTGCGTCAAATCGCCGCCGTATATATGGGAACTATTTGGTAAAATTAGCGTTGTGAGTGGGTCGACGCATCGCAATATAGCGCAGCCGCGTCCGCTCGCCAGAGTCGGGCCTCACGGGAATTCTCGAGGAGCAGATGGTAAAAAGCAGCCGGAAGTCCACTGCCGCCGCCTTGAGCACAAGCGAAAACCCGAGCATGGAGGACGGCGCCGTCGTCGCAGCGCCATCGCAGGACAATGTAGGGCTCATGGTCTTGAATTCCCATCGTCCGGCGCGCTACGCGCGCGCCGAGGCGGAACCCAATGACCTCGGCGAGCAAATCGGCGAGCAGCTGCGCGGACTCTATGAGGACGTCCTCAACCAGCCGATTCCGGATCGTTTCCTAGAGCTCTTGAACCGGCTCGAGAGCGACCCGATATCCCCGCAGCGGTCGAAGGCGCCCGGGGAGGGATAGTGTCGACATCCGAAGCGGCGAAAGCCCAAGGAAAGGGGACGAAGGCCGACCTCGTCGCGGCGATTCCCAATCTGCGCGCATTCGCGGTTTCGCTCTGCGGCAACGCCGATCGCGCCGATGATCTGGTCCAGGAGACCTTGGTCAAGGCCTGGAGCAGCTTGGCCTCCTTCACCGAAGGGACCAATCTCACGGCTTGGCTGTTCACCATTCTGCGCAACATCCACTATAGCGACTATCGCAAGCGGCGCCGCGAGGCGCCCGACCCAGACGGCGCCATAGCCGCTCGGCTGGTGTCGCTGCCGGCGCAGAACGCGCATATGGATTTTCTCGATTTTCGCAGCGCGCTGCAAAAGCTGCCGCTGGACCAGCGCGAGGCGCTGATCCTGGTCGCCGCCTCGGGCCTTTCCTATGAGGAGGCCGCCGCGATCTGCAATTGCGCGCCGGGCACAATGAAGAGCCGTGTCAATCGCGCGCGCAATCGCCTCGCCGAGGTTCTCGCGCTGCGCTCGACCAGCGATATCGGCGATTCCTATTTCATCGGCGAGCAGTCGATTCTGCCGCGCACGGGCAATGATTGATAGACGGGCCGAAATGCCCCATAGGGAAGCTCGAGCCCGATAATTTTCCGCGAGCGAGACCGATGACCGACAAGACGACCGAATTCCGAACCGAGCGCGATTCCTTTGGCGACATAGAGGTTCCGGCCTCCGCCTATTGGGGCGCGCAGACGGAGCGGTCGCGGCAGAATTTCCCCATCGGCGTCGGCCGCATGCCGATCGAGATCGTCCATGCGCTGGCGCGGGTGAAGCTCGCGGCCGCGGAGGCCAATCTCGAGAAAGGCCTGCTGAAGGGCGAGGTCGCCGCCGCCATCTCCACCGCCGCCCGCGACGTGATCGAGGGCAAGCTCGACGAGCATTTCCCGCTCGTCGTCTGGCAGACGGGCTCCGGCACGCAGTCCAATATGAACGTCAATGAGGTGATCGCCAATCGCGCCAATGAGGCGCTGGGCGCCGGCCGCGGGGCCAAGGAGCCGGTTCACCCCAACGACCACGTCAATCTCGGCCAATCCTCCAACGACAGCTTCCCCACCGCCATTCACGTCGCCGCGGCGATCGCGATCTCGCAGCGCCTGCTGCCGGCGGTGGAGCGGCTGCACGCGGCGCTCGCCGCCAAGTCCAAGGCCTTCGAGCATATCGTCAAGATCGGCCGCACCCATTTGCAGGATGCGACGCCGGTGACGCTCGGCCAGGAATTTTCCGGCTATGCGGCGCAGGCGGAGTTCGGCGCAAAGCGCATTCGCCAGGGGCTCGAGGATTTGTTCCTGCTCGCCCAGGGCGGCACCGCCGTCGGCACGGGCGTCAACACATACAAAGGCTTCGCCGAGGCGGTCGCGGCCAAGATCGCGGCGCAGACCGGCCTGCCGTTCAAAACGGCGCCGAATAAATTCGAGGCGCTCGCCGCCCATGACGCCGCCGTCTTCGCTCATGGCGCGCTGAACGCGCTCGCCGCCGGGCTCTATAAGATCGGCTGCGACATTCGCCTGCTCGGCTGCGGCCCTCGCGCCGGCCTCGCCGAGCTGAAGCTGCCGGAGAACGAGCCCGGCTCCTCCATCATGCCGGGCAAGGTCAATCCGACCCAGGTCGAAGCGCTGACCATGGTCTGCACGCGCGTCTTCGGCAATAATGCGACCATCACCTTCGCCGCTTCGCAGGGCCATCTCGAGCTCAATGTGCTGAAGCCGGTCATCGCCGCCGCGCTGCTCGAATCGACGATATTGCTCGCTGACGGAATCGACAGCTTCATCACCCGCTGCATCGACGGGATCGAGCCCGACGAGGCGAATATCAAGAATTTCCTCGAGCGGTCGCTGATGCTGGTGACGGCGCTCGCGCCCAAGATCGGCTATGACGCCGCCTCCAAAATCGCCCGCGCCGCGCATCACAATGGCACGACGCTGCGCGAAGAGGCGCTGAAGTCCGGCAAGGTGACGGACGCAGAATTCGACGCGCTGGTGCGGCCGGAGAATATGCTCGCGCCGAATGATTGAAGGTCCGCCCGCGCGCGATAAGCCGGCGAAGGCGGACGAGATTCCTCTCGACATGGAGGAGCTTCGCGCCATCGCCGGATATTCCGCCGAATGCGCTGCGGCCACGCTCGATATTTTCGAACGATTCTCTCCCACGGATTCCCGTCCGCGAAATTCGATCGAAGCTGCGCGGACGTTCGCGCACGGCGGTAAAAGGGGGAAGGCGCTACGGGACGCGGCGCTCGCCGCGCTGAAGGCGGCGCTCGCATCCGATGACCCCGCCGCCAGCCACGCAGCGCGGGCCGCTATGTGCGCGTCATCGGCGGCTTATCTTCATCCCTTGGCGCGTTCGACTCAGGTCAGGCATATTCTCGGAGCCGCCGCTCACGCGGCTAGAGCCGTCGAATTGACGGCGGGCGAGACTGTCGATCTCGGAGCCGATCGAATACGGCGCGCCGCCCGTTGCGCGACTCCACAGGTCGTCGACGTGCTGCGCCGCTTTCCGGCGGCGCCGTCCGGCGGAGGACGCGTCGGCGAACTGCTCCGTTCTCTCGACCGAACGCTTCGCGCCGGCGCGCTGACGCCGAGCGCCTCCGAACACGAAGCCTCATAGTTCATTTCACCACGCAAGCGCGCGCGATGCGCTCGAGGCGTGCGCGCCCTTCGTCGGTCGCAGCGTCGGGCAACGCTTCTTCCTGCGCCGCCTCGCGCGCGGCGCAATCGCAGGCCGTCTCGCATTTTTGAGCGTTGGCGCCAGAGGCGACGCATTGCGCGCGGCAGGCTTCCTCGAAACGCGCATTCTGCATCGGCGCGAGCAGCATGGCGACGGCGGTGAAGCCGGCGAAGAACAAAGGCTGATGCAGGAGATAGAGCGCGAGGCTGTGCCGCCCGAGCAAGGCGACGCCGCGCGTCATCACATTGCCATGCGAATCCGTGACGGCCGCTGGGCCTAGACGCGCCAGCTTCGCCGCGCCGACGCCGAAGAGCAGCGCGCCCGCCCAAGGCGCGAGCGGACGATAATCATTGGTCATCGGCTCGAAGGTCGAAAGCCCCGTCCACCAGAACCAAGGCGCATCGAAGAAAGAGGCGCGCGCGAAGAAGGACGCCCCGACCAGCGCAAAGCCCGCGGCGAAAGCCGCCGGCCAGGGGAGCCGCAGACACGGCAGCGCGAGCAGGCTCGCCGCCGCTATGCAATGCAGAATGCCGAAAAAGACGAAGCTCGACGGGAAGGCGATATAGGTCCCAGCGCTCACCAGCAGCGCCGCGCCCACGAGCAGAGCGAGCCGACGCCAATAGGCGCGCGCGCGAAACATCGTCCCATGCGCGAGAGTCAGCGACAAGCCCGCGATGAACAGAAAGCTCGCCGCAATCGCATGGCCGAACGCCTTATAGGCGTCCGTATAGGGAATGTCGGGATCGATATGGCCGAAATGGCCGAGGTCCCAGCCGAAGTGAAAGGCGAACATCGCCAGCACGGCGAGGCCGCGCGCGACATCCAGCCATAAGAGCCGCGCGGTCATTTGACCGCCGTCGTCGCCGTCGATTGAAACTTGCCGAACACCATATCCGGCGCCGAGAGATTGTGCCGCGACGGCATATGTCGGCCGAGCCAGATTTCCGTCGCCGGCGCGCCGGGAAAGCCGATCACCGGCGCCTCCTGCCAGCCTATGCCGCGCTTGGTGCGCCAGGCGACCAGCGCCGCGTCGCTCATCGATTGCGTGGTGTACATGGACCGCAGCGAGGCGAAGGGCAGGCCGTCGGGCATTGCGTCGCTATAGGAGACGTCGAGCACGATGCGGTCCTGATCGATGGAGGCGAGACGAATCTTCGCCTCGCCGCCGCGACGGAAGCGCAGGGTGAAGCTGCGCGTCTGCGGATCGAAGACGATCTCCTTCAGCGCGACAATGGGGCGCTCCTGCACCTCCACCGGGCCGATGAGGAAGGAGGAGCCATAGGCCGTCCAGCGCATATCCTCGAAAGGCAGCGGGCGGGCGCGCCAATATCCGTCCGGCGGGTAGAAGACCAGAATTTCTTCCGCGCGCTCGCGATAGGTCATCCACAGCTGCACGAGATGAAAGCCCTTCTCCATCCGATCGCCGACGCGCACGGGCACGTCGTTCGGCCGCCAGAAGGAGGGGAAAGTGTAGCCGACCAGCCAGAATTCCGGCGTTTCCCAAAAGGTGAGGCGACGCGCGTCGGCGGCGAATTTGGAATCATGCGAGAGATCGCAGCTCGTCCAATCCGGCGCCCAGCGATCCGAGCCGATCATGCCGATATAGGAGGGATGAACCGCCTGCACGCGCATGCGCCGCACCAGAGGCGAGACGAAATCCAGCTCGATATTGTCCTTCTCGGCGCAGAGCTCGGGCGCGGATCTGTTCTCGATCCGCACTTGCAGATCCTCCTCCGCCTCCTGCGGCTGCTGCGCGAAGGACGGCCGGGCGAAGGGCAGGCTGGAAGCGGCGAGGAGAAGCCGGCGGCGATCGATCAGCGATGCGGACATGGGCTGTATGGGTTTCCTGTAGAGTGTTTTCGAGCGAAGTGGGAACCGGTTCGCGTGAAGAAAACACGAGCAAACAAGGAGATCTAGACTCATTCGGGTTCAATTTGAACCCGAATGAGTCTAGCGGCGAGCGCGACGATGCGCCGGATATTATCGCGCAGGACGCAGGGCGAAAACATGGAAAGGCGAGCGCTCGAGTGGGATTTTCTCGAGGAAGGGGGCGCTCTCGCCGCGCGCGAGGGCCGCCGCCAGCCCATGGGGCGCGCGTTCGATGAGGGCGTTTCCGGTCTCGCCGCCGTCGCACCAGAGCAGCAGCTCGGCGCCGGCGGCGCGCATAAGGCGCTCGGCCTCCGCGGGCGCGGCCAAAAATGTCTCGACCGCGAGGCGATTGCCGCGATTGTCGCGATGATAGGGCGCGGCGAAGACATGATGCGGCGTGAAGGCGAGAATATGCGCGCCCATATCGACCGGCGCGACGATGCGCGCCGGCGGCAGCGCCGCGAGGGATGAGTAGGCGCCGGCCTCGAGGCAGGCGCGGCGCGTCTCCCGCGGCGCGGCCTCGCCCTCCGATTGCAGCGCCAGAGCGAGGCCCATGGGCGAGACGAAAAGGCAGAGCAAGCCGATCGTGAGCCAGCGCAGCAGCGGCATGACGTGAGCGAGGCGCGCCGATAGAGCGGCGGCTGCGCCGGCGAGCGCGACCATGGCCAGCGGCGTGACCGAGGAGAAGACGCGAATCTGCCAGAGCGCCGCGGCAAAGCCGATGAGGATCGCCGCGGCGAGCATCGCCCAGCGGCCGCGCGCGAGGCCCCGTTCCCGCCAGGCGAGGACGGCGGCGGCGAGTAGGCCGAGCAGCACTGGCGCAGCGGTGGAGACCAGCAGGGCCGGATCGGAGCCAAAAGCCTTCAGCGGCTTGGCCTCGGTGACATGGGAGAGCCAGAGATCGCGCAGTAGCGGATCGAGCCCGACCAGCGGATCGCCGAGACATTGCGGCGCGCTGGCGACGAATGCCCCGAGCGCGGCCGCGCCGACGAGACCGAGCGCGATGGCGCGACGTGCGAACGTTTCGAGGCGCGCGGCAAAAGCGGCCAGCGCCGCGAAGCCGAGCGCGCCGACGAGGATGGCGCGAATATGGACGGCCGAATAGGCGTCGCAGGCCGAGACGCCATAGCGCGAAGGCGCGACAGTCGCCGCGTAAGTGAGCGGCGCGAAGACGAGCAGGCCGAGAGCGAATGAGAGAAGGCGGCGCGACGCCGCTGCGCCTTCGACGAGAAAGAGGATCGCCGGCGCCGCCAGCAGCACGACGAAGAAGGGAAGATTCTCGAGGCTGATGGCGAGCGAGAGAGCGAGCGGCGCCGCGGCTGCCGCGAGCGCCAGAGGACGCTTGGCGTCGAGGCCGAGCGCAACGAGGCCGAATGTCGCCATCAGCAGCGCGATCTGCGGCGCGTGATGATCGATGCGGCCCGGCGTGAATTGCATGAACATCGGCGCCGAGAGAAATACCAGCCAGACGGCGAGCATGCGCGCCGCGCGATCCGCCATGACGCGCGCCGCAAAGGCCGCGAGCGCGAAGAGCAGAGCCAGGCAGAGAAAGGGAAAGGCGAGCCGCGTCGCGCGCTCCGCCATCTCCGGCGCGAGAAACAGTCCGAATAACAGATCGAGCGCGGCGAGCGGCGTATCGACGATGCGCGACCAATGCATGAAGAGGCCATCCGGCGGATCGAGCCTTCGCGCCGTCATATCGAACCAGGCTTGGCCGGCGACGAGATCGCGAAGCTGCACGGCGCGCATGGCGTCGTCGGAATCGTAGAATTCGCCAGCGTTCCACACGGCGCGCGCGCGAGGCAGCGTCAATAGCGCGGCGCCGGCGAGCGCCGGGATAATGGCGGCGAGAAGCGGAATGTCACCACTCGCGCGCGCGCGAAGCTCCATCGCCTCGCCGGCGAGCGCGCTCACGCAGAGGCCTTCGCGGCCGGCGCCGAGAACAGAAGCGCGCGGCGCGCGGTGAAATTGAACAGGAAGACGACGCCCGCGGTCGGAATTTTCGCAAAGGCGGGATCGAAGCCGAGACGTCCGACGAGGAGGAGCATCAGCGCCTCGGTGACGAGCAAGCCGGCGAGGCCGATGACGCAGAAGAGCGTGAATTCCGACGCCGGCCGCACGCTGCGCCGATCACGGAACACCACCGCTATGCTGAGCGCATAGACGAGCGCGAGCCCGCCGCAAAAGCCGATCGCCGCCGCGACGAGATAGGGCATGCCGAGCGTCTCGAGACAGAGCAGCATGAGGCCATAATCGAGCGCCAGCGCCGCGCCGCTCGCCAGCCCATAGGCGATGAGATCGCGCAGCACGCGCGTTGCGGCGAAGACGCGATGCGTCGGCACGTTAAGCGACCCGCTTCGGCACGAGACGCTCGCTCGCCAGCGCCTGCTCGGCGCCGGAGACGCCGGCTTCCGTATATTCTGCGTCCTCGTTCACGCCCCAGACGTCATAGATCGCGCGGCCGGCGATGATGTTGAGCGCCGTCAACATGCCGGTCATCATCGCATGATCCTGGTTGTTGTATTTGTGCATGCCGTTGCGGCCGACGAGATGCAGGCCGGGATAGCGCGCCGCGAGCTCGAGACGAATCGCCTGCACATTGGCGGCGTAGGAATCGTCATAGACCGGATAGGCCTTGGCCTGACGCACGACGCAGGCGTCGCGCACATCCTCCGCCGTCATGAGGCCGATCTTCGCGATCTCGTCTTTGGCGAGCGCGATGAGATCGGCGTCCGCCGCGTTCCACAATCCATCGCCCTCGAAGCAGAAATATTCGAGGCCGAGACAGGTTGAGACGCCATCGGCGATCATCTCCGGCGACCAGGATTTGAAATTCTGCACGCGGCCGACCTTCACCGACGGATCATGAATATAGATCCAATTGTCGGGGAATTCCTCCTGCGGCCGTCCGATCAGCACGACGGTGAGAAAATCGCGATAGGCCAGCGCGCGCGCGTTGAACAGGCTGAGCGGCGTCGGCGTCAGCGCATTCATCACCTCGCGCAGCGGCGCGGAGGAGAGCACATTGCGCGCGCGATGAGTCTCGACAGCGCCCTGCGAATCGCGTGTCGTGACGGTCCAAATTCCGCTCGCTTCATCGAAGGCGAGCTGCTCGACCTTGCAGCCCATTCGCAGACGGCCGCCGAGCTTCTGCATCTTGCGCGCGGCGGCTTCCCACATCATGCCGGGACCGCGACGCGGATAGCGGAAGGATTCGATCAGCGTCTTCGCCGCGCCGCTGGATTTGCGGAGCTTCAGAGAGCGGCGCAGCCCGTCGATGATCGCCGCGCCGAGGCTGAGCCCCTTGATGCGCTGCGCCGCCCAATCGGCGGAGATATCGTCGCAGCTCATGCCCCAGACCTTTTCCGTATAGGTCTTGAAGAAGATGCCGAACAGCCGCTCGCCGAATTGATTGCGCACCCATTGATGGAAGGAGCGCGGCTCCTTCACCGGAAAGGCCTTGGCGAAAGCGAAGGACGCCATGCACAGCGCGCTCTCGAAGAGCCCGAGATTCTTCAGCGCCTCGAAGGCTTTCAGCGGATAGGCGTAGAATTTTTCGCGATAGAAGATGCGCGACAGACGCGGCCGCTCGATGAAATCATGCGGGAGAATCTCGTCCCACAGATCGACGATCTCTTTCGATTTCGAGAAAAAGCGGTGTCCGCCTATGTCGAAGAGAAAGCCCTTGTAGCTCGCGGTGCGGCTGATGCCGCCGACATAGGATCGATCCTGCTCGAGGACGAGAACCTCGCGGCCGTTCTTCGCCAGAACATAAGCGGCGGTGAGGCCCGCAGGCCCCGCGCCGATCACTATCGATTCGATGATCTCGCCCATGACGGCCCTGAGACAAGCGTGGCGTGCGCCGGCCGCCCGCGTCACGCGGCGAGGCTCACGGCACGTAGGGGCAGTATGGATGCGCTTTGGTTAACGTGCTGTTACGCTCAGGATGCGAGGGTCTTCGGCTCATGCTGCACGCTGGCGAAAATGACGCGGTTGCGTCCCTCCGCCTTCGCGCGATAGAGCGCATCATCGGCGACGCGCGTCATGACGGCGAGATCCGGCTGCGCATTCTCGAGCACGGTGACGCCCACGCTGACGGTCGCCGCGCCGTCCGCGAGATGCGCGGCGTCGCGGATGAAAGCCGAGCGAATGCGCTCCGCGATCACCAATGCGCTCGTCCGATCGGCCGGAGAGAGGATGGCGATGAATTCTTCGCCGCCGATGCGCGCCAGCATGTCGTTCGCTCGAGTGTTTCGCGTCGCGGTCGCGCCGAAGGCGGCCAGCACGCGGTCTCCCTCGGCATGGCCGAAGCGGTCGTTGATATATTTGAAATTGTCGAGATCGAAGACGAGCACCGCCGTCGACGGCGCAGGGGCCGATCGCTTCGAGCGCTCGACCGCCCGGTCGAAGGCCCGCCGATTGGGAAGGCCGGTCAGCGGATCGATCATCGCCGCGACTTCTCGTCGCTTGGCGAGGCGCTCTTTGGAGAGCGTCGCCAATAGAAAGCCGAGAACGGCGATAAAGCCGGAGAGCTCGAGGAAGCGGTATTTCTGATATGGGCTGGTGAGGAAGCTCGCTTCGTCGACCGCGATAAACGGCGCGGCGATCGCGAGCGTGAATTCGATCCCCGCTTGCAGCGCGATGATCCAGGCCGTGACGCGGGACACGACGAGACGCTGGCCGCCTATGCGATTGTAGCGGAACAATTCGACGGCGGCGGCGATTTCATAGATCGCCGAGATCGCGGAGATTTCTGAAATTCGAAAGTGAATGTCGGCGCGCCACAGGCCGGCGGCCCAAATCACGCCGCCGAGTAGGGCCAGCAGCGGCCGAACCGGCTCGCCGACAAAAACGAGAATGCCCGTCCACAGCAGACCGCATGCCCATAAAGTGAGCGCGTTTCCGAAAATGATCGACAGCCATTCGACCTCATTGCGGAAAGCGTAGCAGAGCGCCGAGGCGCCCGCCGTCGCGAAGACCGCGGCCCACCACCATAATTCTTCGGCTTCTTCGTCGCCGCGCCAGATCGCGTAGAGGAAAACGCCGAGCAGCGACAGCATGAAGGCGCCGAATAAATACAGGGTCGGCGCCAATGCGATCATCGCCGTTCACGGTCCTATGAGTTGCAAATTGCACGAATGCCGAGTGTTTCCGCTCCTGGAGCGCAAGCGTAGCATCGAATATGCCATGGTCTGAAAGTCATAAACAGCAGCGCAACCGCGTCGCGGCCGGACAAGACGTCGCAAGGGTAAAAAAATCCTGGAGCCTTTGCTCTATCCTTCCCCTGCGACTTGTCGCAGCCGGTCTTTCTCCTCGGCGACGGCGCTTTCGGCCTCCTCGATCGCGCCCATCGTGCCGACATGCAGCCATTTGCCGTCGAGCGCGACGCCGAAGAGCCGCCCCTGCTCCGCCGCGCGAAAAAAGAACGGCGCGAGCGGAAACACATCCTGCTCGACTGTCTCGAAGAGCTGCGGTTTCACTATGCCGATCCCGGCATAGACAAAATCCGCCGTCTCGCCGGCGGCGCGCTTCGTCAGCCGGCCATCCGCCGCCCGATGGAAATCGCCGTCCCAATCGACGCCGACGCTGCCGAGGCGCGGAGCCAGCAGCAGAGCGATATCCATGATCTCCGGATTCCAGATTTCGGCGAGGCGGCGCAGATTGTCTGCGCGCGCGCCGATCCAGAACGCATCGGTATTGCAGATGAAGAAGGGCCGTCCCGCGAAACGGTCCAAGACCTTCTTTATGCCGCCGCCTTGATCGAGCAGCTTCTCGCGCTCGTCGGAGAGGATTATGCGCGGCGTTTGGCGGCCCTCGAGATGCGTCTCGATCTGATCGGCGAGATGATGGACATTGACGATCGCCATGCCGACGCCCGCCTGCGCGAAAGCGTCCAGCGAACGGTCGAGCAGAGCGACGCCGTCGATCGCAACGAGCGGCTTGGGCAGCCGGTCGGTCAGCGGCCGCATGCGCGTGCCGAGCCCGGCGGCGAAGACGAAAGCCGCCTCAGGCATGGAAGAGCGCGGGGAGGTTGGCGACATACCAGGCCTCGAGATCGGCGAGCGCGGGATGGCGCAGGCCCTTGCGCAGATAGCTTTCCACGCGCGGCAGATGCACGAGATATTGCGGCTTGTGGTCGCGCTGATCGAGCCGCGCGAAAATGCCGAGGATTTTGGTCGCGCGCTGAGCGCCGAGTATGGCGTAGGCGCGCGCGAAAGCCGCCATGTCGAACAGCGGATCGGCCTCGCGGCGCTTGCGCGCATAATGGCCGAGCAGCCGCATCTCCAATTCGTCCGGCACGTCGACGCGCGCGTCCTGCGTCAGCGACACGACGTCATAGGCCGGATGGCCGAGCACAGTGTCCTGGAAATCGATGACGCCGACGCGCGCCGTTCCCTGACGGTCCGGCAGCCAAATGAGATTGGGCGAGTGGAAGTCGCGCAAGGTCCAGGTCGGCGCCGACATCACGATCTCGATCAGCGCCTGGCGCCAGAGATTGACGAAGGTCGCCTTGGAGCCCGACGATATGCCGCCGCCGCCGACCCGCGCCGCATACCATTCCAGCAGCAGCTCGACCTCGATCAGCAGCGCGTCGAGATCATAGGGCGGTATGTGATAGGGCGTCGAGCCTTCGACCGGCAGGACATCCGGCAGGCGGCGCGCATGCAGCGGCGCGAGCGCCGCCAGCGCCTCCAAATAGCGATCGGCGATGGGCGCGCCGCCGGCGACGACGCCGTCGCGGCCGAGATCCTCCAGCAGCACGAAGCCGGCGGAGAGATCATAGGCGTAGATCTGCGGCGCGGAGAGGCCCTGCCCGCGCAACGCATCCGCCATGGCGACGAAGGGCTTCACCGTCTCGGCGAGGCGCGCGATGGCGCTATAGGGCTTGCCATAGCGGATCGGCGGGCCGTCCGGCCGCGCCGGCGAGATCATCAATATGGCCTGCGCGCCATCCGGCCGACGCAGCACCTCATAGACGCGCGAGGAGGCGTCGCCTTGCAGATATTCGCGGGCGGCGTCGCTCCAGCCGGCGCGCTCCAGAAACTCCCGCATGGTGCGGAAGGCTTTGAGCCGCCCCGCCGCCTTGCCATGGGCGCTTATGCCGATGCGGCGCGCATCGGGCGTCTCGGGCGCGGCGAAGGCGAGCCGCACCTCCATACGCTCGCCGGCAAAGAGGCTCGGCGCGCGTTCCGGCCATTCGACCAGCACCAGCGCATCCTCGGCCTCCTCCTCGAAGCCCATGGCCTCGAGCTCCGCCTCGCCGCCGGCGATCCGATAGAGATCGGCGTGCAATATGCGGCAGGAGGGCGTCTCATAGAGCTGCATCAGCGTGAAGGTGGGGCTCGGCGCCTCCAGCGTCGGATCCTGCGCCAGCGCGCGGATCAGCGCCCGCGCGAAGGCCGTCTTGCCCGCGCCGAGATCGCCGGAGAGGGTGACCAGCTTCACCGTGTCGCGAATGAGCGGGGCGAGGCGGGCGGCGAGTTCTGCGGTCTGCGCTTCATCGGCGACGTCGATCAGCCATTCGGCCTCTTCGCTCATGAGGCCTGTCCTTTTTCACGCGTGGTGAGATCCTGCTGTCCGCCGCTCTCTTGCGCCGGGAAGATGCAAGTGACCGTCGTGCCTTCGCCGAGCGCGGAGTCGATGAGCACGCGCCCGCCATGCAGCTCGGTGAAGGCGCGCACGATGGAGAGGCCGAGCCCGACGCCCCTGTGGCGCGAGCCCGAGGTGTGCGACTCGAAACGGTCGAAGACTTTCTCGAGGACCTCCGGGGCGATGCCCCGCCCCCGATCGGCGACCTTGAACACGATTTCCCCCTCCCGACGCATCGCCGCGAGGGTAATGGTTTGTCCCGGCCGAGAAAAGCCGATCGCATTGGCGAGCAGATTGAACAGGATCTGGCGGATGCGCTTGGCGTCGCCGCGAAAGCGTCCGACCTCGCCGGTGGCGACGATCTGCAGCTCTATGTCGTTTTCCGCCAGCCGGTCCTGAACGCCCTCGGCCGCGGCGCGCATGGCGTCGGCGGCGTTCACTTCCTCGAGCTCCAGCTCCATGGCGTCGCTGTCGATGGTGGCGAGATCGAGAATATCGTTGATGATGGCCAGCAGCGCCGCCGACGACTTGCCGACATAGCCGAGATATTCGAGCTGCTTGGCGTTCAGCTCGCCGGTCGTCTTCTCGCCGAGCAGGTGAATGAAGCCGATGATGTTGTTGAGCGGCGAACGCAGCTCGTAAGAAACATGATGGACGAAATCATTGCGGATCTTCTCCGCCGCGATCAGCGCCTGATTGCGCTCGGTGAGCGCGCGCTCGACATTCACGCCCGCCGTCACATCGACGAAGGTGAGCAGCGCCGCGCCTTCCGGCAGCGGCTGCGCGGTGCAGTCGAGCACCACGCCGTCGGAACGCTCGATGCGCCGCGTGAAGCCCTGCCGCATATCCTGCAGGCCGGTGACGAAGCCGCGCAGCTCGCTCCAGGTCTCCTCATTGAGATGCAGCGGCCGGCAGAGATTGGCGACAGCGTCGAAGCGCGGCTTCTCGTCGAGAATGCTCTTCTCGAGCGCCCATAGCGCGAGAAAAGCGGGATTGCAGAAGCGCAAGCGTCCGTCGGCGCCGAAGACGGCGACGCCCTCGCGCAAATTCTCCAGCGTCTCGTTCTGCATGCGATCGAGCGCATGGAAACGCGATTCGAGGAAATAGCGCTCGCTCACATCGTCATAGAGATAGGTGACGCCGCCTTGCGGATTGGCGTTCACCACGACGCGCAGCGTGCGCCCGTTCGGCATGTGCCAGACATGCACGTGATGCTCTTCGGACGCCTGATAGGCCTCCAGCAGACGCGCCTTCCAGGCCTTGTAATCGGCTTCGACGGGAAGGCGCTGCTCGGCGCGCAGGCGATCGAGGATCTCGCTGTCGCTCGGCCCCTGGTCGAGATAGGCGCGATCGAGCGGCCAGAGACTCTCATAGGCGGCGTTGCGATAGGTGAGGCGCTTGGCGCGATCAAAAATGGCGACGGCGATCGGCAATTGATCAAGCGTGCGCGAATGCGCCTGCATCTGCTGCTCGAGATCGGCGCGCGTCGTGTCGATCTCTTGGCGGTCGATGGCGAGCGCCGCGGCGGCGCCGTGGCAGGGCGCCTCGACGATATCGAGACGATGCCGCTCGCCGGCGACGACCGCCGTCACACGCGCGCGCCAAACCTCGTCGCGCCCGCGCGCCGTCTGCGCCTCCATGCGCGCGTCATTGTCCAGCAGCTCGATCTGGCGGCGCAGCGCGTCGGCCGAGCTTTCCGCCTCCACCGCCTGCGCATAGGCGGAATTGACGAAGATGAGCCGGCCCTCGACGTCGCGCATCCACACGGGCGTCGGCAGCGCCTCGAGCAGCGCGCGCAGCCCGTCCACCTCGGTGACGCTGCGCGTATGGCGCTCGCGCAAGGACAGAAGCTCGAGCCGCTCGCCGGAGACCTCGCGAATGCGCAGCACGGCGCGGCCGGCGACGGCGCGGCCTTCCGCATCGAAACGGCGTCCTTGCAGGCTGGCGAGCGAGAGATGAAAGCCTTCGCCATTCTGGCGCAACCGATCGACGCGCTCCTGCAGCGCAGCCGCCTCGTCCGGTCCGAGCCAGGAGCCGAAGGCGAGCACGCGGCGCGCGAACGCCGGATCATTGAGTCCGTTCTCAATGTCGGGCTCGCCGGCGGCGTTGTCCCAGGAGACGAAGAGCTGCGGCTCGCTGGAGAGAAAAATCTCGGCGCGATCGAGCCGTTGGCGCGTCGCTTCCAGCTCCGCCGCGAGCCCCGCCTCTCGCCGGCTCCACACCTTGCGCTCGCCGAGATGAGTAAAGGCGACGACGACGGCGAAGAGCGCGAGACCGCCGGTCAGCGCGAGATTGACGAATTCGGCGTTGTCAGTGGTGGCGAGAAGATTGGCGAGCGCTTCCGCCCGCGCCGGTCCGCCGAATGGCAGCAGACTGGCCGTCGCGAGCCCGCGCGTGACGCCGCGAACGAGCGTCGAGGACGCTCCCCGACGTCGCGCAGGCGGCAACGCTTTCGGCCCGAAGGCCGTATCGTGAAACATGCGAACCGGTCTCCACGTTCGATTTGCAAAGGCTCATCGCAAACAAACGCCGTAAGCCGTCCGCGCGCCACCGAGGCGCCGTCTCGAATCGCGTCTAATCTAAAGCGCGCCGTCGAAAAGTGAAACGCGGATCGTGACCGGGAGAATGGCGCCTAAGGATTTCGCCGAACTGGCGTCGCGCAAAAAAAACGGCGGAGCGAGAGAATCGCTCCGCCGTCTCGCTCTCGCGAGGCGAGAGAAATCAGTAGCGGTAGTGGTCCGGCTTGAACGGGCCGTTCTGCGGCACGTTGAGATAGGCGGACTGCTGCTCGGTCATTTTGGTGAGCTTCACGCCGATCTTGTCGAGATGCAGCGAGGCGACCTTCTCGTCGAGATGCTTGGGCAGCGTGTAGACGCCGACCGGATACTGGCCCTGCTTAGTGAACAGCTCGATCTGCGCCAGCGTCTGATTGGTGAAGGAGGCGGACATCACGAAGGACGGATGGCCGGTCGCGCAGCCGAGATTCACCAGGCGGCCTTCGGCGAGCAGAATGATGCGCTTGCCGTCGGCGAACTCGACCTCGTCGACCTGCGGCTTCACATTGTGCCATTTGAGATTGCGCAGGCCGGAGACCTGAATCTCAGAGTCGAAGTGGCCGATGTTGCAGACGATGGCGCGGTCCTTCATGACGCGCATATGCTCGGTCGTGATGACGTCGACATTGCCGGTCGCGGTGCAGAAGATATCCGCGCGCGACGCGGCGTCTTCCATCGTCGTGACCTCATAGCCTTCCATCGCCGCCTGCAGGGCGCAAATCGGATCGATCTCGGTGACGAGCACGCGGCAGCCGGCGTTGCGCAGCGAAGCGGCCGAGCCCTTGCCCACATCGCCATAGCCCGCGATGCACGCGACCTTGCCGGCCATCATCACATCGGTCGCGCGGCGAATGCCGTCGACCAGCGATTCGCGGCAGCCATAGAGATTGTCGAACTTCGACTTGGTGACCGAATCATTGACGTTGATCGCCGGCCACAGCAGCTTGCCCTCCTTGTGCATCACATAGAGGCGATGCACGCCGGTGGTGGTCTCCTCGGTCACGCCCTTGATGGCCTCGGCGTTGCGCTTGTAGAAGCCGGGATTGGCCTTGAGGCGCTTCTTGATCGCGGCGAAGAGGACTTCCTCTTCCTCATTGGTGGCCTTGTCGAGAAAGGCGGTGTCGCCATTCTCGGCGCGCAGGCCGAGATGGATGAGCAGCGTGGCGTCGCCGCCATCGTCGAGAATCATGTTCGGCGTGCCGCCGTCGCCCCATTCGAAGATGCGATGGGTGTAGTCCCAATAATCCTCGAGGCTCTCGCCCTTGATGGCGAAGACCGGCGTGCCGGCGGCGGCGATGGCGGCGGCGGCGTGATCCTGCGTCGAATAAATATTGCAGGACGCCCAGCGCACATCCGCGCCGAGCGCCTTCAGCGTCTCGATCAGCACGGCCGTCTGAATGGTCATATGCAGAGACCCGGCGACGCGCGCGCCTTTCAGCGGCTGCGACGGGCCATATTCGGCGCGGGTCGCCATGAGGCCGGGCATTTCGGTCTCGGCGATGTTGAGCTCCTTGCGGCCCCAATCGGCGAGACCGATGTCGGCGACGACATAATCGTTGAAATGGGTGGTCATGACGCTCCCTTCAGGCGTTGTCTCGCCTCGGGAAGGCGAGCGGGACGGGCTGGCCGCCTATAGCAAGGCGGGGGAGCAGATGCAATAAAGATATAAACAAGTCTTTATGTCAGCTTCAGGCCGGCCTGCGATCGCGCAGGAAGATAAAGGCGCCCAAAGCCGCGATCACAGCAACGATCAGCAGGATCAGCAGCGTCGATTCCTCGAGCCAGGCTATCGCCGGAACGGCGAGGCCGAGCAGCAGGCCGACGAGCGACACGCGCCAAGCGTCCGCGTGAATGCCCGCTGTGAAGGAGCCGAGCGCCAGCACGGTGAGCACTGTGAGCGCGCTGCTATCGGAATTCATCATCTGCTTCACATCGCCGATGAAGATGAGGCACATTGCGGCGAGGACCGCGCCCCAATGCAGGACCTGGGTACGCACCAGACGCCATTTTTCCTCTGCGGTCTCCGCCTCCTGCCAGCCGCCGGCGATGCTGATGAGCCCGAAGATCGGGGCCAGCGCGATCCAATAGGTCGTCATGCCCTGGCGCGTCACGCTCGTATAAGCGACGCCGAACAGCGCCAGCAGGAGCATGACAAAATAGGGCCACTGCCGCAGGAAGAAGGAGGCGACGCCGTGATGATGCGTCTCGGCAGAAAGGATTTCCGGCGCTCGGTGGCTCACTGTGAAGGCTCCGTTTCGACCCGCATCCTGCGACACGGGGAGAGAATGGCCGGCGGCTCCTGGAAAATTCCTGATATCGTCTCAAATCGCGCATCGGCCGCCCCGGGGCGCGAAACTGAATATAATCGTCGCTTCAGCAAAGACGAGACGCGCCAAAGCGCGTCCCGCAAAATCGATCGGCCTTTAGGCCGCGACCTTCTGGCAATCGTCGGCGCAGGCCTTGCACGCATCGCCGCAAGCCTTGCATTCCGCGATATTCGGGAACTTGTCGCATTCCTTCTTGCAGGCGAGGCAGGCCTCGGCCACGACCTTGGCGAAGGCCGGGGTGAGGGCAGAGCCGACGCCAGAGAGCGACGCCAGCGCCTTGCAGGCGGCGACGACCTCGAAGGTGGACTTGGTGCAGGCGCCCATGCTGGCGTCATTGGCCGCGAGCATCTCGAAACAGTGACGCAGGCATTCCTCGCCAGCGGCAACGCATTTGCTGGTCGACTCGAACAAAGCCTTATATTTGGCGCCGCCGCCACGATGGTGAGCGTGCGGATCTTCGGCCGCCAATGTCCCCGTGGCGGCGGTTGCGGCGGCCAATGCGCCCATTGCAGTCACAAATTGCCGACGTTCCATGAATCTCCCCCTGAGTTTTAGGAACAACAACAATTTCAGCTTTAAGCTTTTTGGAGCAAGATTCAATCATAACGACCGCTCCGCGAGTAAAAAACGTCGCGAAGCTCTGCCAATGTGACCAATCGGTTACAATGATTCGGCGACGGCGCGAGACCGCACGAAGACACGGACAGGAAAGATGGCGTTCATTACCAACTTCAACGCGCCGGAATTTTTCAATTCCCTGATATCTCTGCTCGTTGCGCTGCTGCTCGGCACGCTGATCGGCGCGGAGCGACAATATCGCCAGCGCACCGCCGGGCTGCGCACCAATGCGCTGGTGGCGCTGGGCGCGGCGGCCTTCGTCGATCTCGGCATGCGCCTCAATGGCAATGTCGGCGCGACGCAAGTGCTCGCCTATATCGCCTCAGGCGTCGGCTTTCTCGGCGCCGGCGTCATCATAAAAGACGGGGCCAATATCACCGGCCTCAACACCGCCGCCACAATCTGGTGCTCGGCCGTGACCGGCGCCTTCGCTGGCGCGGATCATGCCGCCGAGGCCATATTGATGGCGATCTTCACCCTCGCCGGAAACATGCTGCTGCGGCCGCTGGTCCATCTCATCGAGCGCGCGCCGATCGACGAGCGATCGACGGAGGCGATCTACCGCGTGCATGTCACAGTCTCCCAGACACGACGCGACGAATTGCGCGATCTCATGGTCGAGAAGCTCGAGGCTGCCGATTATCCCGTGCGCGAAATTGAGGAATTGGAACGCGGCGATGACGAGGCGGAGCTCGTCGCAATATTGACCTCGACCAGCGTCGACCCGAAAGAGCTGGACGCCGTCGCCGCCGATCTCGAGAAGATCCCGGGTGTCGAGCATGCGAGCTGGACAGCGCAGACGAGCGAGTGAAGCGGCGAAGGGCGCATAGAACCGCCGAGTGATTCGAAGAATCTAAAAGAAAGCGCGCGTCCCGATTCTCGGTCGACGTCGAGGCGATAAAAACAGCGCCCCACATTCACCCCGTCAGCCGCCGGCACAGCCCATCGAGCTGCTCCAGCGTCGTGTAGCGGATGCGCAATTCGCCGCTCTCACCGCTATGATGGATCGACACATAGAGCCCCAGCGCATCGGTCAGCAATTTTTCCATCGCCACCGTATCCGCGTCCTTCTCGACACGCGGCTTGCGCGCCTTCGTCTCCAGCTTAGCGCCGGAATCCTCCTGCGCGAGCCGCTCGACGTCGCGCACGGTGAGGCCCTCCTCGACGACACGTCGCGCCACCGAATCGGGATTGTCGAGGGCGAGCAGCGCGCGCGCATGGCCGGCCGAGATCGCGCCTTCCGTCACCAGACGCCGGCTCGCTTCGGGAAGATTGAGCAGACGTAGCGTGTTGGCGACATGGGACCGGCTCTTGCCGATGATCTTGGCGAGATCGGACTGCGAATAGCCGAACTCCTTGCCGAGCCGCTCATAGCCCCGCGCTTCCTCGATCGCATTGAGGTCGGCGCGCTGGACATTCTCGATAATGGCCAGCTCGAGCGCCTCGCGATCATCCGCCTCATGCACGATGATCGGCACATCGGCGAGACTGGCGAGCTGGGCGGCGCGCCAGCGGCGCTCGCCGGCGATGATCTCATAGGCGTCGGCGACACCCGGAACCGTGCGCACGACTATGGGCTGAATAATGCCCTTCTCGCGAATGGAGGCGGCGAGATCGGCGAGATCATCCTCGTGGAAGGCGACGCGCGGATTGCGCGGATTGGGCCGCAGAAACTCGATCGGCGCCCGGCGCTGGCCGCGCGCGCGCTCCACGGCCGGCGCTTCCTCGCCGGCGTCTCCGATCAGAGCCGCCAGCCCCCGCCCCAATCTTCTGCGCGTCGCTTCTTCGGCCATTTCGGGATAGGTCCTTCGATCGAGAAGCGCGCCATTCGCGCGCCGAGAAACCCTGGATCAAGCGGCCCGCAGCCGCTTCTCGCGCTGGATGACTTCCGTCGCGAGCTTCAGATAGGCTTGGCTGCCGCTGCATTTGAGATCATAGAGCAGCACGGGCTTGCCATGCGACGGCGCCTCCGACACGCGCACATTGCGCGGGATCACCGTCTCATAGACCTTGTCGCCCATGAAGCGCCGCACATCGGCGACGACCTGGGTCGCGAGATTATTGCGCGGATCGAACATGGTCAGCACAATGCCATGGATCGACAGCCGCGGATTGAGCGAGCGCCTGACCTGATCGACCGTCGACAGCAGCTGCGACAGACCCTCGAGGGCGAAGAACTCGCATTGCAGAGGAACCAGCACGGCGTCGGCGCAAGCGAGGGCGTTGATGGTCAGCAGATTGAGCGACGGCGGGCAGTCGATCAGCACATAGGTGAAGGCCGGAGCCTCACCATGGCGCTCGGCTGCGATCAGCTCGGCGACGGCGCGCTTCAGACGAAAGGCGCGGTCCTTATCGCCGGCGATCTCCAGCTCGACGCCGAGCAGATCGAGCGTGGATGGCGCGATCGAGAGCCGCGGCACGGCGGTCGCGATGATCGCGTCGGCGAGGCTGCTCTCGGCGAGCAGCACGTCATAGGTGGAGATGCGTCGCGCCTTGCGATCGACGCCCAGGCCAGTCGAGGCGTTGCCCTGCGGATCGAGATCGATGACGAGCACCGTCTCACCCACAGCGGCGAGCGCGGTGCCGAGATTAATGGCCGTCGTCGTCTTGCCGACGCCGCCCTTTTGATTGGCGAGAACGAGGATTCGGGGCTGAGGAACGTCGGTCACGTCAAGCTCCAAAATCTCGCGCAAGGGCGATAATGCGGCCGGACGAATGAGTGCGGCTCTGCAATGTCCAGATCTGGAAACTATCCGCGGCGCTCGAGCCGGTCAATTCAGCGGCCCAGTCTTCACCCTTTAAAAACACGCCTTTGACGTTTTTCAACAGAAGTTCGTGCGACCATTCGATCAGTTGCGGCATTGGCGCGAGCGCGCGGGCGGTCAGGCCGGCCACGGGATCGGCGATCAGCGGCAGCACATTTTCGATTCGGCCGACGTGGATTTCTGCGGCGGCCCCTGTTTCACGTGAAACAGCGCGCAGAAACGCCGCCTTGCGCTGATCGCTCTCGATCAGATGAACCTTCGCGCCGGCATGGTCCTTCAGGCAGATCGCCAGAACCATGCCGGGAAAGCCCGCGCCGGAGCCGAGATCGACCCAGCTTTCGAGGCTCGGAAAAAATTCGCGAATCTGCGCCGAATCGGCAAAATGCCGCGTCCAAAGCTCGTCCAATGTGCTCTCGGCGACGAGATTGATGGACTTCTGCCATTTACGCAGCAGTGATTCGTAAATCTCCAGCTCGCGAATATAAGGCTGCAGCGACGGCGCGACCTGCAGAGCTCTGTCCCGATCGCTGACGCGATCCTTCCCCTTCCCCGCCATTTTGTCGCTCACCCACGCCGCGCCCGCGCCGCCAAAAGGGTCAGCGCAGCTGGAGTGACGCCCTCTATGCGCTGGGCTTGGCCGAGCGTGCGCGGACGCAACACCGACAGCTTGGCGCAGAGCTCCGCCGAGAGTCCGCCGATCTCGCGATAGTCGAGCGTCGAAGGCAGAGCGAGCTGCTCATCCCGCCGATAGGATTCGATATCAGCGCTCTGCCGATCGAGATAGACCGCATAACGGGCGTCGGTCTCGACACGCGCCGCCGTCTCCGCATCGATCTCGGCGAGCTCTGGCCAGATCGCCGCGAGCCGCCGCAGATCGATCTCCGGGAAGGACAGCAGAGCAAAGGCGCTGCGTCGTTGCCCATCCTGATTAATGGGGAGGCCGACCCGCGCCGCGGCGGCAGAGGTCAAGGACAATTGCTGCAGCAGCGCGCGGGCGCGGGCGAGCTTGTCCATTCTGTCCCGATGCGCCAGCTCACGCTCGCGCCCGACGCAGCCGATCTCCAGCCCCTTGCCGGTCAAGCGCTCATCGGCATTGTCGGAGCGCAGCGACAGACGATATTCGGCGCGCGAGGTGAACATGCGATAAGGCTCGCTGACGCCTCGCGTGACGAGATCGTCGATCATCACGCCGAGATAGGCCTCGGCGCGATCGAAAACGCTCGCCGTCCAGCCGCCTGCCCGCGCCGCGGCGTTGAGCCCGGCGACGAGGCCCTGGGCCGCCGCCTCCTCATAGCCGGTCGTTCCATTGATCTGGCCGGCGAAAAAGAGTCCCACGACACTTTTCGTCTCCAGCGTGGCGTCGAGCTCGCGCGGATCGACGAAGTCATATTCGATCGCATAGCCGGGGCGAAGTATCTGCGCCTTTTCCAATCCTTCGATCTTCTGGATGAAAGCGCGCTGAACCTCCTCGGGCAACGAGGTCGAGACGCCATTGGGATAGACCGTGTCGTCGTCGAGACCTTCCGGTTCGAGGAAAATCTGATGTGCGTCGCGATCGCCGAAGCGCGTGACCTTATCCTCGATCGAGGGGCAATAGCGCGGACCCGGCCCCGAGATGGCGCCGCTGCGCATGGGCGAGTGCTCGAGATTATCGAGAATGACCCTATGCGCGGCGGTATTGGTGCGGGTGATGTGGCAATTGATCTGCGGATTGACGATCGAACGAGTGAGATAGGAAAAGGGCTCGGGGATCTCATCGCCGCGCTGCTCCTCGAGCCGCGCCCAATCGATCGTGCGGCCATCGAGCCGAGGTGGCGTGCCGGTCTTCAGACGCCGCGTGGCAAAGCCGATGCGGCGCAAATCCTCGGCGAGGCCGATCGATGGATTTTCGCCCATGCGTCCGGCAGAATAGCGCGTCGCGCCAATGTGAATCACGCCATTGAGGAAGGTGCCGGTGGTCAGAACCACCGCGCTCGCGGCGAGCGTCTCGCCGTCCAGAGTCACGCCGATCACGCGGCCCTGCTCCAGCACGAGACCTTCCGCCGAGCCCTCTACGACCTCGAGATTCGGCGTCGCCGCAATCGCCGCCTGCATCGCCTCGCGATAGAGCTTGCGATCCGCCTGCGCGCGCGGACCACGCACGGCCGGGCCTTTGGAGCGATTGAGCAGCCGAAATTGAATGCCGGCGGCGTCGGCGACACGGCCCATGAGCCCGTCGAGCGCGTCGATCTCGCGGACCAGCTGGCCCTTGCCGAGCCCGCCGATCGCCGGATTGCACGACATTGCGCCGATCGTCGCGAGCGAATGGGTGACGAGCGCCGTGCGCGCGCCACGTCGCGCAGCGGCGGCGGCGGCCTCGCAGCCAGCATGGCCGCCGCCGATCACGATCACGTCATAGGCCGGTCGGCTCAATTTCCTATCCTCGATCCTGTTTCACGTGAAACTATTTGCCGATGCAGAATTGCGAGAAAATCGCATCCAGCACCTCCTCCACATCGACAGCGCCGACGATGCGGCCGAGCGCCCGGCCTGCGACACGAAGATCGTCCGCGACGAATTCGAGCGGCTTGCCAGAATCGAGACTCGCCTCGATCGCCATTTTCGCCCCCTGAATGAGCCGCCTATGCCGTTCACGCGTGAGAAGCGCCGTCGAGCCGTCGCCCAGACGTCGCTTCGCGCGACCCGCAATTTCCTCCAGAAGTCGGTCTATTCCAAACCCTGTTCGAGCGGAAATTGCAAGATTATCTGATGTGCAATCTAGAAAATCCGCCTTGGTTGCGACACGGATCAGCTCGGCGTCGCCCAAAGGCTCCAATTGCGGCGTCTCACGGCCCCCTTCCGAGAGCCACAGCAGCAGATCGGCCTCCCCGATCCTCGCCCGCGTCCGCGCGACGCCGATGCGCTCGATCTCATCCTCCGCCTCGCGAAGACCCGCCGTGTCGACCAATGTGATCGGCATGCCGCCGAGATCGAGATGAACCTCGATCATATCGCGCGTTGTTCCCGGGATGGCGGAGACGATCGCCACCTCGCGCCGCGCCAGAGCATTGAGCAGCGTCGATTTGCCGGAATTGGGCGGGCCGAGCAGCAGCGCCACGAAGCCGTCGCGGAGCCGCTCGCTGGCTTCGCTCGCCGCCAGCGCCCCGGCCATTTCGGCGATCCCGGGCTCGAGCAAGGGACGAAGCGCCGTCGCCGGCTCGAAGACATCCCCCTCATCGGAAAAATCCAGCTCCGCCTCGACCAGCGCCAGAGCCCGAATCAGCCGTTCGCGCCAGCCTTCGACTCTTTTGCGCAGAGCCCCGCCGAGCGCCCGTATCGCCTGACGGCGCTGAAACTCTGTCTCCGCATCGATGAGATCGGCGAGCCCTTCGACCTGCGACAAATCCATTTTGCCATTGGCGAGGCTGCGCCGCGCAAATTCCCCCGGCTCCGCCTCGCGCAAGCCGGGAAGGCCGTTCAGAACGCCGAGCAGCGCGCGCGCCACAGCGCGGCCGCCATGAATTTGCAGCTCGGCGTAATCTTCCCCGGTCGGCGAATTCGGCGCTGGAAAATAGAGCGCGAGACCGCGATCGAGCGGCTCGACCGCGCCCGGCGCGCGCAGCGTCACATAATGGGCGAAGCGTGGCTGAGGCGTGAGCCCGGCCAAAACCTCGAGCACACGCCCGACCGACGGACCGGACAGGCGAATTACCGCGATTGCGGCGCGGCCGGCGCCAGAGGCCGAGGCGAAGATCGTGTCGCTGGACATGATCCTGATGCTCTACTCGAATTTCTCTCGCCGAGAAAGAATACGGCTTTTTCAATCTGAAGGAATGACTTTAGAGGTGAATTGAGAATTCGTTAACTTTTGGTCTTTCCCAAATCGCAGCGCGTGGCGTCGGCAAAGGGCCGCGGAGCTTTGCCGAAGGAAATCAGGCGCTGGAGCCGAAGAGGCGCTGACGATAGAGCCGGCGAAAGGCCAGAGTGGCCGCATCCGTCGGCATGGATGCCTCCTCCCCACCTAGCGGCGAGAATGGCGGCGTCGAGGATTCGACGATCGCGCGATCTTCTTCCGCGATCCGGCGATTGGACCAGAGAAACAGCGCATCGAAGAGACCAGCGCGCAAAAAGCCGCGGGCGGTGAGCAAGAGAAGACGTGTCTCCCGTTCCCCGACAGGAATGCAGATCGCGAAGATGCGAAAGACGCGGCCGCGAAAATCGAGCGACAGCTCCATCAGATTGGGAAACACATAATCCAGCGCCGCCGGGCGTCGCCTCCCCACCACGGAGGCCGCGATCTTGCCGCCATATTCATGCGGCTCGAAGCTCACATCCATCCGCGCCAGGGAATTTTCGTCGAGCGCGCGCGCCATGGCTCCGCCGAAGGTCCGGCGATGCACGAAAGCGACATGGGGCGAATCGAGCATATTCTCCATGACGCGCGTCCAATGCACGCGCCAGACGAAGCTTTGCGCGCAGAGCCGCAGGCCGCACGTCAGCGATTCGATCGGCGGCGGCTCGTCGGCCGTCTCGCCCGGCGCCGTGCGCAACCAGATGACGCCATCGATTTCACGCACAGGAAGCCGCGTCGCGCGAATCGTGTCGCGCTTCGCCTCCGGGTTCCAGGGAATGTGACGAAGGCTTCCATCTGCGCCGAAGCGCCAGCCATGGAAGGGGCAGCGAATGTCGCCCTGCTCGACACAGCCGAGCGAAAGGGCGACGCCACGATGCGGGCATTGGTCGATCAGCGCAGCCGGCGCGCCATCGAGGCCGCGGAACAGCACGATTTTTTCGCCGGCCACAGTGAGCGGCAGAGGCGCGTCGGCCTTCAGCTCGCGTGCGAGGCCGACGATCGTCCAGACATTGGCGAAACCCTCGAACACGCTCTCCCCGCGAATTCACATCGCCGGCGCGTCCGAGGGCGCCAACTCAGGTGTTCATCGAATCGAAGAAGCTGGCGTTGCCCTTGGGCGTCTCGCGCAGCTTGCCGAGCAGGAACTCGATCGCGTCCACCGTGCCCATCGGATTGAGGATGCGGCGCAGCACATACATCTTTTTGAGCACGTCCGCGGGCACCAGCAGTTCTTCCTTGCGGGTGCCGGAGCGGGTAATGTCGATTCCAGGGAAGACGCGCTTGTCGGAGACCTTGCGGTCGAGAATGATCTCCGAATTGCCCGTGCCCTTGAATTCCTCGAAAATCACCTCGTCCATGCGGGAGCCGGTGTCGATCAGCGCCGTGGCGATGATTGTCAGCGAGCCGCCCTCCTCGATATTGCGCGCGGCGCCGAAGAAACGCTTAGGACGCTGCAGAGCATTGGCGTCCACGCCGCCGGTCAACACCTTGCCGGAGGACGGCACCACAGTGTTGTAGGCGCGGCCGAGACGCGTGATCGAATCGAGCAGGATCACGACATCGCGGTGATGCTCGACCAGGCGCTTGGCCTTCTCGATGACCATCTCCGCGACCTGGACGTGACGCACGGCCGGCTCGTCGAAAGTCGAGGACACGACCTCGCCCTTCACGGAGCGCTGCATATCGGTCACTTCCTCCGGGCGCTCGTCGATCAGCAGAACGATCAGATAGCACTCGGGATGATTGGTGGTGATCGACTGCGCGATATTCTGCAGCAGCACCGTCTTGCCGGTGCGCGGCGGCGCGACGACCAGAGCGCGCTGGCCCTTGCCGATCGGCGCGACGAGATCGATGACGCGTGCGGAAAGGTCCTTGCGCGTCGGATCGTCGATCTCGAGCTTCAAGCGCTCATCTGGATAGAGCGGCGTCAGATTGTCGAAGGGGACCTTGTGCCGCACCTTCTCCGGGTCTTCGAAATTGATCGAATTGACCTTGAGCAGCGCGAAATAGCGTTCGCCCTCTTTGGGGCTGCGGATCATGCCTTCGACTGTATCGCCGGTGCGCAGGCCGAAGCGCCTGATCTGCGAGGGCGACACGTAAATGTCGTCGGGGCCGGCGAGATAATTGGCGTCCGGCGAGCGCAGGAAGCCGAAGCCGTCCTGCAGCACTTCGACGACGCCTTCGCCGACGATCTCGACGTCGCGACCGGCGAATTGCTTCAATATTGCGAAGAGCAGTTCCTGACGCCGCATGAGCGACGCGCCCTCGACCTCATGCTCCTCAGCGAAGGCGAGAAGCTCGGCGGCCGATTTGGACTTCAGGTCCTGAAGCTTGATTTCCCCCATTTGGGACAATCCTCGACGATATTCGGATGAAACTTGGCCTAGGGCGGCGGGGTAGGGCAGATAAGGAAGCGGGACACGATGCCCCGGTGAGCCGGTCTGGATCCGGCTGTCGTGCGAAACGACGATCTGCCTTTAGGTGAGCAAGTCAGCAATTAATCCTTTTCGGGCGGAAACGCAAGCCATCCGCCCGAAACTCATGACAATTCCGTGAAAGGCGGGGAAAATCCCCAGTCGTCAGAATGGCTTGATGATCACCAGAATGACGATGCCGATCATCAGCAGAGTCGGAACCTCATTGATGAATCGGAAGAATTTCGCCGGCCGGTGATTCTCGTCGCGCTCGAAAGCCTTTTGCGTGACGCCGAAATAGAAGTGGACGCCAGTCAGAAGGACCACCAGCGCCAATTTGGCGTGCAGCCATCCGGCGCCATGGAAGGAGCCGAAATAGATCAGCGCCAAGCCGGCCAGCCAGGAGACGATCATCGCCGGCGCCATGATGTAGAGCGCCAGCCGGCGTTCCATCTTCTTGAACAATGCGGAGGGCGCGCCCTGCCCCACTTCCGTATGGTAGACGAACAGCCGCGGCAGATAGAGCAGCCCGGCCATCCAGGAGATAACTGCGATCACATGCAGAGCTTTGATCCAGAGATACATGACTTCAATTCCCTGTTCCGCGAATACGCTCGATCAATTGCGAGACATGCTCGAGCGGCGTCTCCGGCAGGACGCCATGGCCGAGATTGAAAATATGCGGCCGTCCGGCGAAGCACCGCAATATTGCGTCGATCTCGCGATCGAGCGCCGCCCCACCGGCCAGCAGAGCCAGAGGATCGAGATTTCCCTGTAGCGCCGGGCCTGCGGGGATTTCCTTCACCGCCCAGGCCGGATCGATCGCCGTGTCGAGTCCCAACGCATCGGCGCCGAGCGTCCCGGCGAGACGGGGGAGATGCGTCGCGCCGCCACGCGGGAAAGCGATGATCGGCACGCCGGGCCGGGCGGCCTTCACCGCGTCGATGATCTTCTTCAACGGCTCGGCGACCCAGCGCTCGAACTCATGAGCAGGCAGCACGCCGGCCCAGCTGTCGAAGAGCTGCAAAACCTCGACGCCGGCGTCGATCTGCCGAGTGAGATAGGCGATGGAGGCCTCGACCAGAATATCGATGAGCCGTGCGAAAGCCTGCGGCCGTCGATAGGCGAAGAGCCGAGCCGGCGCCTGATCCGGCGTGCCGCGGCCGGCGATCATATAGCTCGCCACCGTCCAGGGCGCGCCGCAAAAGCCGATGAAAGTCACTGACTTCGGCAGCTCACCCTTCACCCGGTCGATCGTCTCGAAGACAGGCGAGAGCTTGCCCAGGTCGAAATTCTCGGCGAGCGCCTCTATGTCGCGGTCGCTCTCCAGCGGAATCAGCCGCGGCCCATGCCCCGTCTCGAACCAGACCTTCTGCCCCAGCGCATCCGGCACGACCAGAATGTCGCTGAACAGGATCGCGGCATCGAAGCCGAAACGCTCGATCGGCTGCAAAGTGATCCGCGCCGCCGTCTGCGGATTGTAGCAAGTGTCGAGAAAGCTGCCGGCTTTGGCGCGCAGCTCCTGATATTCCGGCAGATAGCGGCCGGCCTGTCGCATCAGCCAGATCGGCGGCACGGCGCGTGCTTCTCCGCCCAGAACGGCGAGGAGAGGCTTGAGATCACCCATTTCGCTTATTGCTCCGGCAGGATCGGGAATGGAAGGCGACGTCCAGCGCTCCTTCCGTCATTGGAGCTAGCCCAAAACGACACAAAAAGAAAATTCAATCTTTAAGAGATTTTTTTGATTTTATTGACGGTTCATTAACGAAGGTTAATTTCCGTCAACCTTTTGTCCACATCTTACGTAGCTAGAACCATGCTGTAGAGAGTTTTGCCAGCCCGCTGTGGACACAATGGTAAACGAAACATTAACAATGGCTTGTGGGCGTCTACCCACAAGCCTCGCGGTTGACGGCGGAGAATCCCACGCTGCAATGCCAAAGCTCCTGTTTATCCCCACCCGTTCCGTCGCCTGTTGATCGCTGCCCCTGGTTATGCGCAGCTGTGCACATGCCCGGCCCGACGGCGCTCATTTGTCCCCATAATGCCCACGACCACGTCCGGCCTGTGGGAATCGATCGGAGGAGGTTCGACTGCCGCAGGATCGCCCCGGCGCCTTCTGGCTTCTCGCCGAGCCGCTGATTCTCGCCTCCAAGAGCAAAGGCCGGCGCATGGCGCTGGAGCAGACTGGCGCGCCTTTTCTCGTCGAGCCAGCAGAGATCGACGAGCGCTCTGCGGAAGCGCAGGTCGTCGCCCTTGGCGGCGACGCCGACGCTGTCGCGGCGCGATTGGCCGGCGACAAGGCGAAGCTCGTCTCACTGGCGCGGCCGGGCGCTCTCGTCCTCGGCGCGGATCAGGTTGCGAGCTGCGAGGGGCGGAGATTCGGCAAGCCGCCGACCGTCGCCGCCGCCGGCGAGCAGCTGCGCTTTCTCTCCGGGCGGACCCACCGCCTGCATTCGGCGGTGGCCCTCGCCCGCGACGGCGCCATAATCTTCGAGACCGTCGCCCATGCCGATCTGACAATGCGCGCTTTTTCGGATGATTTTCTCGCCCGCTATCTCGAGATCGTGGCCGAGGAGGCGACGACCAGCGCCGGCGCCTATCAGATAGAAGGACTCGGCGTTCATCTCTTCGAGCGCATAATCGGCGATCATTGGACCATTATCGGAATGCCGCTGCTGCCGGTGCTCGATGCGCTTCGCCGCGAGGGAGCGATTCTGTCATGAGCGGCGACGCCGCGCCCCGTCCTCTGGTCATCGGCCTCACCGGCTCGATCGGCATGGGCAAATCGACGACGGCCGATCTCTTTCGCGCCGAGGGCGTCCCCGTCTATGATTCCGATCGCGCCGTGCATGAGCTCTACCGTGGCCCCGCGGCGGCGCAGATAGAAGAGATGTTCCCTGGCGCGACGGTGGATGGCGTCGTCGATCGCGCCCGCCTCGCCGCCCACGTGCTCGGCGACAGCGAGGCGTTGCGCCGTCTCGAGGCGCTGGTGCATCCGCTCGTCGCCATCGGCCGCGACGAATTTCTCGAGAATTGTCGCCGCGCGGGCGAGCGTTTCGTCGTCTTCGACATTCCGCTCCTCTTCGAGATCGGCGCCCAAAAGGATGTCGACGCCGTCGTCGTCGTCTCCGCCCCGCCGGATATTCAGCGCGCGCGTGTGCTGGCGCGTCCCGGCATGACGGAGGAAAAATTCGCCGCCATACTCGCCAAGCAGGTTCCAGACGCGCAAAAGCGCGCCGGCGCCGATTTCGTGGTGCATAGCGAGCGTGGGCTGGATTCCGCTCGGCAGGAAGTTCGGCTAATCCTCGAGGAGCTGGCGCGACGAAAACCGTCCCGCTGATCCGACCGAGAGAGGCCGACGATGCGTGAGATCGTCTTCGACACGGAGACGACCGGTCTCGACCCGACCAAGGGCCATCGCATCGTCGAGATCGGCGCGGTGGAGATTTCCAATCTCATCCCCACCGGCCGCACTTTGCATTTCTATCTCGATCCAGAACGCGACATGCCGGAAGAGGCGTTTCGCGTGCATGGCCTCTCCTCGGCCTTTCTCACGGGCCAAAAGAAATTCCGCGAGATCGCCGACAGCTTTCTGGAATTCGTCGAGGACGCCAATCTCGTCGCGCATAACGCCGAATTCGACATGCGCTTCGTCAATTTCGAGCTCGGCCAGCTGGGAAAAGCGGCGATCCCTTTCGATCGCGTCGTCGACACGCTGACCATCGCCCGCCGTCGGCATCCCGGCGCCTCCAATACTCTGGATGCGCTCTGCCAGCGCTATGGCGTCGATCTCACGCGACGCGACAAGCATGGCGCTCTGCTCGACGCAGGCCTGCTCGCGGAAGTCTATGCGGAGCTGATGGGCGGCCGCCAATCGGCGCTCATTCTGCAAGCGGATGCGGCGACTCTGGCGGAGGAGAATGGCGGCGAATTTTTGCGTAGCCGCCCGCAAAAGCTGGCGCCGCTGCTCACCGAGGCGGAACGCGCCGCGCATGAGGCCTTTATCGCCAAGCTGGGCAAGGAGCCTATGTGGCTACGCTATCTCGCGCAGCCGGAGACGGCCGAGCCAGCCATCGAAACCGTGATGGAGAAGCGAGCCTGACGGCTCGCCTCTGCGATTTCGTACGGTTTCCGAATGATCGATTCGCCGTCATTGCGAGCGCAGCGAAGCAATCCAGAGCCGTGGGGCGGTCGCTGGATTGCTTCGTCGCTTAATGACGACCGGGGATAGTTCAGTTGGCGTTGGCCGGAGCTTGCTGCTCCTGAGCCGCGCGCTGCTGATAGAGCGCGAAAAAGTCGATGGGATCGATATAGAGAGGCGGGAAGCCGCCATTGCGCGTGGCGTCGGCGACGACCTGGCGCAGGAAGGGGAACAGCAGGCGCGGGCATTCGATCATCACGATCGGATGAATCTGCTCGGCCGGAATGTTCAGCAGGCGGAACACGCCACCGTAATCGACCTCGAGCTTGAACAGCACCTCGCCGCCCTCGGTGGCCGAGGCTTCCAGCGTCACCGAGACCTCGAAATCCTCGGGTGACATCTGGCGGGCGTTGACATTGACCTGAATGCCGATCTCCGGCGGATTCTGGCGCGGCTGCAGCGAGCGCGGCGCATTGGGATTCTCGAAGGAGAGATCCTTCACATATTGCACGAGCACGTTGAGCGCCGGGGCGCCGGTCGGGCCGGAGCCGCTTCCATTCGTATCGGTCATCGTCGAACTCCCTGCCGATTTCGGCTCCTGACAGGCGCGACGGTATGGCGGCGCCTGTCACGGCGCCCGCCTAACACGTCCCCTTGCCTGCGACAACGGATTTGACGGTGGTCAGACAACTTTGGCGGGAGGGGCGCGGCGCGCGCGCACGCGGCGCTTGGGACCTTCATCGACAATGGCTTTCCACTCGCCAGGCGAAAGATCGATGGTCTGCGGACCCTGCCGCTCGGTCTTGCCGCGAATGCGATCGGCGACCTGCGCGCGGATCGACGGCGACTTCAGCGCCAGGCCGACGAGATCGGAGGCGAAGCCGGGCAGGATCAGCAGCAGCGAGCCCACCGCCTCGAGGCCGCCCTCGAGCAGAGCGACGCCGGATTTCAGCTCGTCGCGCGGCTGCCCGACGCGGCTGCGCAGATAGACGAACAGCCGCTTGACGTCGGCGAGGCCGAGCAGCGTCGTGCCGACGCCGAGAGCCACGGCCGCCATCACGCCGAGAAATTGCACGACGAGCACGAAGGCCACGATCTCGACGAAGAGCCAGCTTGTCAGCACATAGGCGACGAGTTTCGACTTGTTCACCTCGGCGCGCCCTCCGTTCCCGCCATGAGAGACCCCTGCGAGGGGTTGATTCGTGACATCTGGGACGCGACATGATACCGGACAATCCCTGCGACCGGGAGACGCCCTTTGTCGGGATCCGATTTCGACCCATCCATCTTGGTCTTCGCCGCGCTCGCGGCTTTCGTCGTCTGGAAATTGTGGTCGGTCCTCGGCGTGCGCGTCGATCGCGAAGGCCCCGCCTCCGATCGCGCCGGCCCCGCCCGGCGGATCGGCCCGGCTCCGGCGCCACAAGGCTCCGCTTTCGCGCCTTCGCCGGCCAATGGGGCGCTGGACGCCGACCGCTGGAAGGGCTTGGCCGAGTCGGGCAGCAATGGCTGGCGCGGTCTGGACCAGATCGCCGCCTCCGATCGCAGCTTCTCCGGCCCGGCCTTCGTCGAGGGCGCCAAGAAAGCCTATGAGATGATCGTCCAGGCCTTCGCCAGGGGCGACCGCGACACGCTGCGCAATCTCCTCTCGACCGAGGTGTTCGACAGCTTCTCCGGCGAGATCGCCGGGCGTGAGCAGCGCGGCGAGACGGCCGAGGCCCATGTCGTCTCCATAGATTCCGCCACGGTGGAGGACGCCAAGGTCGAGCTCCGCAAGGCGCAGATCACCATTCGTTTCGTCGCCAAGCTCCAATCGGTCCGCCGCGACAGCGCCGGCGCCGCGATCGAGGGCGAGTCCGATCGGCCGCTCGAGATCGTCGACCTCTGGACTTTCGCGCGCGATGTCGCGTCGCGTGATCCGAATTGGAAGCTCGTGGCCACCGAAACGGTTCATTAGGCGGATCTTGCGTCGTGGCGTCCGTCGATCTCGATCCGGTCGGTTTCGATTCGATCGACGCCATTTTTCGGGACGATCTCCGCGAGGCCTTTCGCGTCTTTCGCCGTTCGGCCGAAATCATCCTCTCCGCCGCTCCCCCTCTCCGCTCGGCTCTGCCGGCGGATGCAGCCTTGGCCCGCGTCTGCCGCATCGCTGCGGGCATGGATGCGGCGACGCTCGCCCAGGACGCGGCGCTCGATTTTTTCGCCGCGAATTTCCGTCCCTTTCGGCCGCGCGGACCCGGATTCGTCACCGCCTATTACGAGCCGGTGATCGAGGCGCGTGAGGCGCCCGAGGCAGGGTTCCGCACGCCCGTTCCCGCCCGTCCCGCCGATCTCGTCACCTTGAACGAGACGCCCATCCGCGGCGAGGCGGGCGAGGCGCTCACCTCGGCCCGGCGGCGGGCCGATGGCGGCCTCGAGCCCTATCCCGATCGCCGGGCCTTGGAGGAAGGCGCGCCCGAGCTGCGGCCGCGGCCGATCGCCTATGTTCGCGACAGGGTCGAGCTGTTTCTCATTCAGGTGCAGGGCTCGGCGCGGCTGCGCTTTCCGGACGGACGCGATTTGCCGCTCACCTATGACGGCCGCAATGGACGTCCTTATACCTCGATCGGCCGCCTGCTCATCGAGCGCGGGCTCGTGCCGCAGAATGAGATGTCGCTCGAGCGCTTGAAGACGGAAATCCGCGCCCTCGGCCAGGAAGACGGCGCGCCCGGCGCCCGGCTGATGCAGGAGAACCGCTCCTATGTCTTCTTCCGCGCCGATTCCTCGCCGGAGCGGCGCGACGGCCCCATAGGCGGCGAGGGCTGCGCGCTGACTCCGCTTCGCTCCATCGCCGTCGATCGCTCGCTGTGGAGCTACGGCCTGCCCTTCTTCATCAGCGCGACGCTGCCCTGGCGCAGCGCGGCGGCGGCGGAGCCCTTCGCCCGGCTGATGATCGCGCAGGACACGGGCTCGGCGATTCTCGGACCCGCGCGCGCCGATCTCTTCTTCGGCGCCGGCGACGAGGCTGGGGCGCTCGCCGGGCTCGTGCGCCACAATGCGGATTTCACCGTGCTGCTGCCGCGAGGAGCGGGCGGCGATGAGTGATCCGCCGCGCGAATCGCGTCGCTCGCGTTTTCTGTCCCGCGAAGAGATCGAGCTCTGGAACAAGGTGACGGCCGATGTGCGGCCGTCGCGAGGGCGTCGTCGTCGCCCGCTAGAGGAGCAGCCGACCGAGGCCAGCGAGCCGAAGAAAGGCGCCGCCGCTTCGCCTCTTCCTCCGCCCGCTCCGGCGGAAAAAAAGCTGCGGCCCCATCCGGCCGCGCCGCCGGCGGAGATCGATCACCGCACGCGCATGAAATTGCGTCGCGGCCGGCTCGAGGTGGAGGCCAAGCTCGATCTCCACGGCCTGCGCCAAGCCGAGGCGCAGACGGCGCTCTATGATTTTCTGCGCCACGCCCAGGCGGCCGGCGCCCGCATGGCGATCGTGGTGACGGGCAAGGGCGTCCGCAGCGAGGAGGGCGGCGTGCTGCGCCGTGTCGTACCTTTATGGCTGAGCGCCCCGGCCATGCGCGATCTCGTGGTCGGCTTCGGCGAGGCGGCGCGCAATCACGGCGGGGAAGGCGCGCTCTATGTGCAGATCAGGCGCCCGCGCGGAGCGAAATAGCCGATACGGGAAGGCTCGGCGGCTCACTTGATTCCGTAGAATTTCGTCGCGAAGGACCATTTGGGCGCACGGATCGGGCGCTCGCCTTCGGCCGGCAATATCTGCAGCATTCGCGTCGAATCCTTCACGAAATCCGCGGCCTTGGCCTGCCCGGCGATGGCCGCCGGCACATCCGGCAGATCGACGATCTGCAAGGGCGCGTCGCTCAATATGGCCACCACCATGCCGACGCCCGTCGGCGGCGAGGCGACGAAGCGATAGGCGGCCTTGCCGCCGGCGTCCGGCAGCGTCATCGACTGGCCGGCCTTCAGAAAATTGGCCTTCTCATCGACGCCGGCGGGGTCCGCCAAAGTCACCATATTGGGGAAGATCTGCGCCAGTTTTCCCTGCGCGTCGACATCGACCAATATCACATAGCCGGGCTTTTCCGCCGTCACGCGAAAGCTCATCGGCGCGCCGAGCGCGAACTCGTCCTGCGGCAGCACCTCGATCCGCACGCCCGCGCCGGCGGCCTTGGCCGGCTCCTTGGGGATCGCCGGCGCTTGCGTCTGCGGCGACGGCGCGGCCTCCGCCGGCGGATCGTCGATGATGCGCACCGAGCGCGTCATATCCTGCGGCTCGGCGAGCGCGACGCTCGAGACGCAGCAGAGAAGCGGGAGACAAAGACGCCGCATCATTCTCTCCTCCTTTTCAACGCGCCGTGAAAATGCCGACTGTGCCGAGCTGCGCCTCGCCGTTCGAAAATTGCGAGACGATATCGATGACCTTGGCCGGATTGCGCAGCCGATCGAGCTGCCGCAGCGCCTGCTCGAGCTGCGGCATGGGCCGCGTCGAGGCGATGGCGACGATCTGATCGGCGCCGAAGGGCTCGCCCGCGACCACGCTCAGCCGATAGTCGGAAGATTGCACGACGGGCGGGTCGGAGGCGAGCGGATAGAGCAATTGCAGCACGCCGTCGCCGGTGAGGTCGAACAGCAGCAGATTGCGGCCGGCGACTCCGCCTATGGTGATCTCGACGCGCTCGCCCTTGCGCCGCAGCCCCTCCGGCGCCACCCGCATCGGCAACGGCCCTTTGCCGGCGACGAGCTTCAGCCAGCGCACCGTCGCGGCGCGATCGATCAGAACGTCGAGCTCATGCGCATCGACATTATGGGCCAGCACGTCACCGCCGGCGAGCGCGTCGCGGCTCGCCGCATCCCAGACGATATCGGCCGCCGCATCGGCGCCGACGAGCACGAAAGGCGCATGCGCGCCGGCGCCGGTTCCGCGCTCCGCCGCGGCGCCGCGCAAAGCGAGGCGGATCGGCTCCTTGGGCCGCGGCGGCAGAGCGGCGGGCTTTGCCGGCGGCAGGCTCTGGCCCGGCCCGATGGCCATGGATTTGGGCGTCAGCGGCGTGATCGTCAGCCCCCCGCCGCCCGAGGAAGCCGCTGCTTCCTCCTCTTCCGCCGGCGATCCGCCCACCGCCTGCACGCCGACGCCGCGCCCGAGCTGCGCGATCACATCCCTCGAGGCGTCGAGCCCCCGCGGCGCGATGACGGCGACGCTCTGACGTTGATCGCTGAGCTGATAGGCGAGCCCCCTGACATAGGCGATGAGCTCCTCCGTCGTGACGGCGCCGTCGCCATTGGCGTCCGCCGCGCCCTCCAGCGCGCGCGCCACAGCGTAGCTCAGCGCGCCGCGCTGGCCGACGCCGGGGATTTCCAGCTCGGGCGCTTTGGACTGCGCATCCGCCGCCATGAGAACGACCGAGTGTGCGAAATTCCGCGGCGCGTGCTTCGCCGATTCGGCGGAAGCGCGTTCATTCAGCGAGCGATAGACGAGCTTTGCGCCGCGTGAGTCCGCCTCGCGCGCGAGGCCGTCGCCGAAAGAGGCGTCGGCGATGAGAAAGACGCGCGCGCCTTTCTTCTCGAAAGCGTCGATCAGGGAATCGAGCTCGGCGCGTGCGACCTTCTCGCCATTGTCGCGCGTATGTTTCGGATCGAACTTCGGCAACAGCAGAATGGGGCCGTCCTGCTGCGCGCCATAGCCGGCGAAGGTCAAGAAGATGGCGTCGCCCTTTTGCGCGCGCGCCAGCATGGCGTCGAGCGCGCGCATCACTGCGGCGCGCTCTGCGCTGTCAATGAATGTCACAATATCGCGCGCGCCGCGTCCACGCAGGCTCGCCTCGAGATCGCGCGCATCGGCCGCCGCGCCGCGTAAGGGCGGCGCATGTTCGTAGCGATCGACGCCGATGACAATGGCGCGCGTCTCGGCCGATGCGGCGTGCGTGAAAAGACCGAGCATAGCGCAAGCGACGGCGCCCACACTTCGCCGTAGCGCAGACGATAGGCCTTTGCGCTGCATCCTCCCTCTCCCCGCTCGCGGGGAGAGGGCCGGGGTGAGGGGCTCGTGGCGTTGGCCAGAAACGGAAAACGCCCCGAGCCCCTCATCCGCACCTTCTCCCCGTGAACGGGGAGAAGAAAGGCGGCGAAGGCGGCGCGACGCGATCAGCTGCACAGCGCAGGAAAAATCAGGAAAAGCGATCATGCGCGCGAGGGATCTCGAATGACGCAAAAGGCCCGAACAAGCGAGGCGAGACTATCATTCGCGCCTCCGCGCCGGCAAGCGCGCGAAAAAAGCGTTCGCGAGCGTGATCGTCGCGCGAATGCAGCCGTCTCGTGAGAGCTTTCGGCGCATTCGCCCCGGAAAAGCCGTCGATCCGCCCCCGCGCCGCAGCCGCCGCGTCACAATTGGGAAGGAGATTTCGAACATGCTCCGCCTGCTCTTTCTCCCCCTCACGCCGCGCTTCATCACGCTCACCCTCAGCGTCGTGGGCTTTCTCCTCTGCGCCATCGCGATGAAGGGCGATCTATCGAGCGCCTTCTTTCCGGCGGCGATCGCCTGCGCCGCGCTCTGCGCGCTCGGCGCGCATGACCTGCTGCAGCGCGAGCATGCGATTTTGCGCGCCTATCCCATTTCCGCGCATCTGCGTTTTCTGCTCGAGCATGTACGGCCGGAGCTGCGGCAATATTTCTTCGAGGACAATAAGGACGGCCGTCCGTTCAGCCGCGACAAGCGCGCCATCGTCTATCAGCGCGCCAAGATGAACATAGACAAAAGACCCTTCGGCACGGAAATCGACGTCTATGAGGAAGGCTTCGAATGGCTGCGCCATTCGATCGCGGCGCGGCCGGTCTCACATGAGCATTTTCGCACGCGCGTCGGAGGCGCCTGCGCGCAGCCTTACGACATCTCGCTCTTGAATATTTCCGCGATGAGCTTCGGCGCCTTGAGCCGCAACGCCATTCGCGCGCTAAATCTCGGCGCGCGCAAGGGCGAGTTCGCGCAGGATACGGGCGAGGGCGGCTTCAGCCCCTATCATCAGGAGGCTGGCGGCGACGTCGTTTGGCAGATCGCCTCCGGCTATTTCGGCTGCCGCACGCGCGAGGGCGCGTTCGACGCGGAGAAATTCGCCGAGATCGCCACGCGAGATCAGATCAAGATGATCGAGGTGAAGCTGAGCCAGGGCGCGAAGCCCGGCCATGGCGGCGTGCTGCCGGCCGCCAAGGTGAGCGAGGAGATCGCGCGCATTCGCGGCGTGCCCATGGGCGAGGATTGCATTTCGCCGGCGGCGCATTCCGCCTTTTCGACGCCGATCGAATTGCTACAATTTTTGGCGCAGCTGCGCGCTCTCTCTGGCGGCAAGCCGGTCGGCTTCAAGCTCTGCCTCGGCCAGCCATGGGAGTTTCTCGCCATTTGCAAGGCGATGCTGGAGACGGGCCTCCATCCCGATTTCATCGTCGTCGACGGCAAGGAAGGCGGGACGGGCTCGGCGCCGCTGGAATTCATGGATCACATCGGCATGCCGATGCGCGACGGCCTCGCCTTCGCGCATCACGCGCTGATCGGCGTCGGCCTGCGCGACGCCATCCGCATCGGCGCCGCCGGCAAGATCGCGACCGGCTTCGACATGGCGCGGGCGCTCGCGCTCGGCGCCGATTGGTGCAATAGCGCGCGCGGCTTCATGTTCGCGCTCGGCTGCATTCAATCGCTGTCCTGCCACACGGATCGCTGCCCGACCGGCGTCGCCACGCAGGACGCCTCGCGCGGCCGCGCGCTCGTCGTCTCGGACAAGGCGGAGCGCGTGCGCAATTTTCATCATGCGACGCTCGTCGCTCTCGCCGAGCTCGCCGCCGCCGCCGGGCTCGATCATCCGAGCGATTTCACGCCGGAGCATTTTTGTCGCCGCATCTCTCCGCATGAGGCGGCGACTTTCGCCGAGCTCTATCCGGCGCCGGCGCCGGGCGCGTTTCTCTACGGCGAGATGGACGCGCGCTTCGCCGCCGCCTGGCGCAGCGCGCGCGCGGATTCGTTTCGGCCGGCGTCGCTCGCTCTCGCCTGACCGTCCGGCAGCCGCGCCTTGCAAGACGCGGCGAATTCACCGAGGATCGAGCGTCGATATTGCGAGCCCATTCCCATGACGAATGTCTATGACGAGCAGGACTATCCTTATGCTGTCCGCCATTGGACGCATCCCACGCAGCTCGGCGCTCTTTCGCAATTGATGGGGCGGCCCGCGGCGCCGTTTCAGGACTGCCGCGTGCTGGAGATCGGCGCCGGCGATGGCGTCAATCTCGCCAGCATGGCGATCGGCGCGCCGCGCGCGCAATTTATCGGCGTCGATCTCTCCGAGCGCGCCGTCGCCGCAGGACGTGAGCTGACGGCGGCGGCGGGCGTCTCTAATCTGCGGCTCGTTTGCGCCGATCTGCGTGATTTCGAAGCCGAGCCGCAATCCTTCGATTACATCATCGCGCATGGCGTCTACGCCTGGGCGCCGAAGGTCGTTCAGGATGCGGTGATGGCGCTGTGCGGGCGGCTGCTGTCGCAGCGTGGCGTCGCCATGATCAGCTATAATGCGCTGCCGGGATGCCGCTTGCGCCAGGGCCTGCGCGACATGCTTCTCAGCGCCGTCGCGGGAATAGTGGAGCCAGAGCGCAGAATCGCCGCCGCGCGCGCGACGGCGAGCTTCTACGCCGAGCAATGGTCGACGAGCGACAACGCCTTTCGCAAGGCGCTGGCGCTGGAGGCGCGCGATTTTCTCGGCCGGCCGGATGGGCTCATCTTCCACGACGAGCTCGGCGAGATCTATGATCCGCAGCTCTTCTCCACTGTCGTCGCCGCGGCGCGGGCGCATGGGCTCGATTATCTTTGCGACAATGACCCCTCGCTGGTGGGACATGCGCTATGGGAGAGCGAGCTGTGGAGCCAATCCTTGCCGCTCACCGGCGGCGATCAGATCGCCTATGAGCAGGCGCTCGATTTCGTCGAGACGCGGTTTTTTCGTCGCAGCCTGTTCTGCCGCGCCGGCGCGCCGCTGGAACGGCGCTTCGCGCCGGAGCGTCTTTCCGGTCTCTATCTCGAGGCGCCGCTCGAGCCCTTCGTGGACGCCAGCGTCTCCGAGGGCGAATACGCTTTCAAAACGGCCGGAAAGGGTGAGGTCTCGACGCGCGATCAGGCTTTCGGAGCGGCCATGCGCCGGCTCGGCGAGGCCTATCCGCGCGCGCTCGCGATCGACGAGATCGCGGCCGAGCCCGCGGCGCGCTCGGCGCTGCTGCGGCTCTTTGCGGGCAATATGGCGCGCTTGGCGACGGAGCCTTTTCCTGTCGGGCGCAAGCCGGGCGAAAAGCCTTTCGCCAATCCGCTGGCGCGCGCGCAGGCGCGGCTCGGCCTCGGCTCGGTGACGAGCTATCGGCATTCGCAAGTCGCGCTCGAGGGTGATGACACGCGCCGTTTTCTGGCGCTGCTCGACGGAACGCGAACGGTCGACGATCTCACCCGCGCAATGTCTGGCGAGGCGGAGGAGAGCCGCACGCGCGCGCAGGTGGAGGCGGCGCTCGCGACTTTCGCGATGTGGGGCCTGACGCGCGATCCTCACGCCTGAGCGACGAATCTAAAAATCAGAAGCCCGGATTATGCGACCATGAGAGCGGCTTCGGCGTCGCGGCGACGGGGGCGGCGACCACGGCCGGGGCCGCCGGACGCGCTGGGCGGGCGACGACCGGGCGCTCGACGGGGGCGCGCTCGCGCAGATGGCGCGGGGCGACGACCGGCGCAGCGATCTGATTGCGCTTGCCAGCCCGCGTCGGACGCGCCGGCTCCTCGTTCTCTTCCTCATGACGACGCGCATTGTGCTTGGCCGGCTTGGCGGCCGGAGCCGCCTCCTCGCGGGCGGCGTCCTTGACCGGCGCTTCCACGGGCTTGGCGGCGACGGGCGCGGCCTGATGCGGGCAGACGATCTCGGTCTGGCCCTGCAGCTGCGCGACCAGCTCGTCGGTGAGGCGCGTCGGCGCGGCCTCGCCCTTCTTGCTCGCATAGGCGGCGAGGGCGGATTTGGTCGGCTCGTCGAGCTTGCCATTGGCGGCGGCCGCATAGCAGCCGAGCGTCTTCAGCTGCGTCTGCGCGGTGCGCACGCGCGTCTCGGTCGCGGCGACGGCCTTGTCGAGATCGCCGCGCGCATCGGCGCAGGAGAATTTGCGGCCGCGCAGCGCGCCCAATTTCTGCTGCGCGTCGAAGCTCGTCGCATCGACGTCGGCGACGCTCTTGCGATCGGCGGCGCAGGCGCCTTCCAGCTCGGCGATCTTGCGGCGGGCCTCGGCGCGCGCCGTTTCGCAGCTCATGCCGTCGAGCGCGGCGCGCAGGCCTGAGAGATCGCCGGACTTGCCGTCCAGCGCCTTACGATCCGCGTCGCAGCTCTCCTTGGCGAGGCGCTGCTTTTTCTCGAGCTCGGCAGCGAGCGCCTTGCCGTCCTTGCGCACATCCTCGCAAGTGGTCGCCAGCACGGCGGCGCGCAGAGCGATGAGGTCGTCCGCCTTGGATTGCAGCGTCTTGCGCTCGGCGTCGCAGGTCTGGCGGGCCAGCGTCTCCTGCTCCTCGAGCTTGGCGAGGCGGGCTTTTGCATCGTCGCGCGCGGCGTCGCATCTCATGCCCAGCGAAGCGGCGCGCAGCCGGGCGAGGTCGCCGCCCATTCCGGCGACGCTCTTGCGCTCGGCGTCGCAGCTCTGCCCTTCGATGCGGATCGCCTTGCTCTCCAGCTCGGCGACCAGAAGATTGGCGTCATTGCGCACCGCCTCGCAGCGCATTTTGGCGGCGGCGGATTTCAGCGCGGCGACATCGCTCACGCCGGCGGCGCCCAGCGCCTTGCGGTCGGTGTCGCAAATATCGCGCTCGCGGCGCTCCTTCTCCTCGAGACGCGCGAGCACGAAACGCGCGCCTTCCAGCGCGGCGGCGCAGCTCATGCGGCCGACGGCGGCGCGCAGGCCGGGAAGATCGCTCGGATCGACCGCGGCGAAAGCCTTGCGCTCGGCGTCGCAGGTCTCGCGCTCGCGGCGCTCCTTCGCCTCCAGCGCCGCGACCAGCGGCTTGGCTTCCTCGATCGCCGCGCGGCAGGCCAGGCGGCCGGAAACGGCGCGCAGGCTGAAAAGATCGTCGCGCGCAACCGAATGCAGCGCCGCGAGATCGGCGTTGCAGATCTCGCGCTCGCGCTGCTCCTTCGCCTCCAGCCGGGCGATGAGATCGCCGGCGCGGCGACGCGCGTCGGGGCAGCTCATTTTCGCCGAGGCGGCGCGCAGGCCGGCGAGGTTGTCCTCGCCGAGCGCGCCGAGCGCTCTATTGTCGGCCTCGCAGCTCGCCAGCTCGCGACGCTCTTTCTCCTCGGCCTTGGCGACGAGCGTTTCGGCGCCCTTGCGCGCGGCGTCGCAGGAGAAGCGCCCGGCGGCGGCGCGCAGGCGCGAAAGATCAGCGGGGGCGATCGCCTCCAGCTCCTTTTGCTCGGCGTTGCAGCGCTGCACGCTCTCGAAGAGATCGAGCCGCAGCTGCGCGTCGCGCGCGCGGGGCGAGGTCGGATAGAGCGTCAGCACGCTGCGGAAATCGGCCGGATCCTGCGTCTTGGAGGCCTTCTGCCAGGCGCGCTCGGCCATCTCATCCGGGCTGAGGAAATAAAAGTCGCCATAGATGCGGCTGGAGATTTCCGGCGACTGCTTGCCCTTGGTCGTGCGCGCGACATCGTCGCTGACGAGGTTGAACAGCCGGCGGATCTCTACCTCCGGCGCTTTCAGATTCTTGAGCAACGCCTCGGCGAAGGGGCTGTTGCGGCCGGAGCCGTCCAGCGCCACCTCATGCGGTGCGGCCGCATAGGCGACGAGAATGCCCTTGGCGCCTTTGTTCACCGCGACGGCCATCCGCTCGAGGCCGCGCGGCAGCATTCCGCCGTCGACCGAGCGCGAGGCGGTGACGAGACTGTCGAAGGGATTGTTGCGGCAGGCGTCGAGGATGAGAATATTGACGCCCGCGGATTTCGACAGCGCGAGACGCACGCGGTCCATGTCCAGCGCCTTGAACTCGACATCGGCGACGTCCTTCACGGCGATGTCGGTCGGCAGCAGATAATTCTTGCCCTCGTTCTGCACGCCATGGCCGGCGTAATAGAACAGCGCGACATCGGCGCCGGCGGCCTTGCGCGAGAAATCGGCGAGCGCGCCGTCCAGCTGCTCCTTGCGGGCGTTGACGAGCGAGATGACCTCGAAGCCGAGGTCCCTCGCCAGAGTCTCGGCGACGTCCTTGGCGTCGTTGACCGGATTTTTCAGCCTGGCGATGTGGTCATATTCGGCGTTGCCGAGCACGAGAGCGACGCGGCGCTCTGCGAAAGCGGGAGACGCGACGACGGCCGCGAGAGCGAAGCTCGCGAGGGCAAGGACGAAATTTTTCCAATGCTTCGTCATTTCGCCAACGCCGGTTAGACGGCAGAATGGCTGTCAAATTAGCAGCCCGTTCCACCTCTCGCAACGATGCTTACAGGAAACGAGGCGACGACCATGTGCGTTCTCGCACAGGTCGATCGTGTGAGCGCTATCCGTTTGTCCGTGTGAACCAGCTTCCGGGGCCACGCCAACCGATTTCGGTGAAAGCGCCGGAAAGGAGGCCCTTGTCTCGCAGCAACTCGAATATTTCCGCGGGGGACCATTCCCGTCCGACGGCAAAGGCGCCGCCGGCCTTTCGAATCTCGGCGAAAAGGGCGGCTTTCGCATCGTCGTCGGCCGTGGCCACCACGAGATTTCCGCTCTCGATCGTTACCGAATATCCAGCTTGAGCGAGGGCGTTTTTGAAGTCGTCCGTCGGCGATGCGATCACGACGTCGTCTCCGTCGGCGCGCGTGACATGAGGTGGCGTCGTGGCTGTCATTGGACGAGAACCGTTGTTAGAGTCTTGACTGTGGCCGAGTCCGTCGTTGGGATCGAGTCGACGACGATTTCCGGTCCGCCGCCGGGCAAATGCCGGCCGGGACCGAGGAAGAGCGAATTGCCTTCCAACGGGCTGCGGGGCGCGAGATTCGCGACGTCTTCCACTCTACGGATTTTGAATCCTTTCGCCAGCGAGCCCGGCTCGAGCCCCATTGCCTGCTCCAGAGCAGCGGCGCGTTCCTTCGAAATGGTCGCCACCGATCCCTTCGCCTCTCCGATGACGCTCGAAATCGCTTCTCGATCGGTCAGATACGTCCCATTGCGGCCGATGGTCGGATATCTGTCCCAGCCGATCGGACTCACATTGTATCCGACGTTTTCATCGAGAAGCTTCTGCTGACGCAGCCGGGCCGCCGCGACTTTCGCTGTCGGCTTTGGCGTTTCCGATTGCTTTGGCCGTGACGGCGGGTGTTCCGTTCGCGCCGGCCGCTCCTCGAACCTCTCCGCCTTCGGCGCCCTCTCCTGCGGCGTGTTGCGCAGGCTCGGCTTTTTCTCGGTCCAGCGCGCGGCTTTTTTCGTGGCGCCATGGGTCAGCGCGGCGATCAGAACGGCGATTCCGAGCTTCGTCACACCTTCCGCGAAAATCGCCGCAGCCTCGTCGAGCTGCGTCACGCTCTGCGCCATGCGGATCAGATCGAGCGCATGGAACAGCGCATGCAGCCCACCCCAGACCTGCGCGCCGCCGAAATAGAGGCCGGCGGCGAGCAGCACCGCGTCGATCGCCTCGCCCGCGCCGAAAGCATGGGAGATCGCCCAGAGCGCCAGCACCTCGACCGTGGTCGCCAGCGCTTTGGGTTCGATGAGCTCTGCGAAGGCCTGCTTCGTCGTTCCGCTCAAATGGTTCGGAACGAGGCGGAGCGTCGCCGCCAAGCGTTCCTGCAAATTCATTCCCGTGACATTCGCGCCCGTGACATTCGCGCCGGCGGGACTCGCGCTGCCCGGCCCGGCGGCGGCCGTGGAGACGCCGAGGCCCTTGGCGCGATCCTGGACGACGAAAGCCGCCAGCGCGCCATTGCGGCTCATGCGCGCGACGCGATCGATCAAAGCGTGATCGTCGGCCTCGCGAATGCGCGCGCCCTCCTCCCGCCAAAGCGCGAAGGCGCGGCGCAGCGCATCGGCGCCCTCGGGATCGGCGAGCGCGAGGCGCAGCCGGCGACGCACCTCATATTCGCTGACCAGCGCGCGGCGGTCGCGGCCGGCGAGGCCCGCGAAAGCGGAGCGCGGGCCGAGGATCAGCGTCTCCGAGCCGGTGCGCAGGCGCAGGATCATGCCGCTCTCACCGCGTCCGCGTCTTGACCGCGCCCTTGGCGGGCTTCTCGGCGCCGTTCTGATCCAGCGTCTCGGGTTTTGTCTTGCCCATGGGCGTCGCCGTGGCGACGGCGGCGACCGGCGACGGCGCGCTCATATCATTGGCGAGGCCGCGAAAGCGCACCGGCCGATATCCGCGCGCCAGCAAGGAAGCGAGCGGATAGATGTTGCGGCACACTTTGCCATTGCAGCCGCCGGTCGAGGATTCGATCACCTCGGCGCGGCGGTCCGGCGTGAAGCGCATGAACAGCATCACATGCGAGCCCGGCTTGTTGAGCGCATCGCCCGGCAGCAGGTCCCAAGGATTGCTCAATTCGCGCGAAATGGCCGGAATGGCCATTGTGGTGAAATGCGTCGAGAGCCCCCAGCAGGCGCTGACGAAAGCCGAGCAATCGACGCCGGCGACATCCGGCCGCGGATCGTTGCGGGTGCAGACATTGCCGGCGAGACGGCCGGCGCCGATCGCCGCCGCTATGCGCGGCAGCGCGCCATGGCAGCCCCAGCAATAGGGAATGCCGACGACCTCCTGTCCCAGCTTGCCATGCAGATAGCCCGGCCGGCGGATGCGCGCGAAGCCGCTGCAAGAGCGGTCCGGGTCTGCGCCATAAGAGCCCGCGTTGACGCGCCAGCGCACATTGGCGAATTGCAGCGCGGTCTGCACGACCTGCGCGCGGTCGAGCGGACGCATCGCCGCCGTCGCGCCCTTGCGCTTGCCGAAATCGGTCAGCGCGTAAGAGGGAATCGCGGGCGCCGGCGGCGCGAGATCGATGACCTGCCCATTCTTCATCGGGCGGAAGCCGACGCCGAGCAGATCGACCGCGCCTTTGCGCGTCCGCAGGAAATAGACGTCGCCCTCCGCCGAGACGGTGACGAAGCGCCGCGACAGGGCGACCTGCTTGTCCAGCGGCAGCTCATAAACGCCCTCGAGCGCGCCGTTGGAGGCGTAGCGGGCGACGAAGGTCGAGGGTTGGTCGGTCGCGTCTGTCGGAATATTCTCGCCCAGCACGAAAATGCGGCCGCGCTGATCGACATCCAGCAGCTCCACCGAGCCGATGCGGCTGCGCACCTGCATTTTGAGCTTGGCGAGCGCCGCCCCATCCTTGATCTGCAAGGAGATGGAGACGCCCTTTTTGTCGAGGGCGTTCACATCGGCCACCACCTGCCCGCGCCCATGTGAGGCGATGGTCTGCCGCGAGCGCATGGGCTTGCCGTCGCCGAGGCTGCGTGTCGCGGCTTCGTCGCCGATCTCCTGCGAGCCGGTCTGCGCGAAGGCGGAGAGCGTCGCCTCATCCGGCGCGGCGACCGAGCGCGTCACCGCGAGGTTGCGCGTCTGCGCATCCTCCGGCCCGGTCGCCTGCAAGGCGCGCGGGCCTTCGTCCCACACATAGATCGTATCCTTGGCGACGACGATGTCGGTCGGCCGCAGATCGTTCGGCAATTCGAGCGAGCGCGTCGCCTCGGCGGGCTTATGCGGATCGAAGCGCAAAACGCGGCCATTGACCTGATCGAGCAGATAGATCTCGCCTTCCGCGCCGGAATAGATTGCCTGCGGACCTTCGATCTCGGTGTCGGCGCCGGCCTCCACCACGCCGACGGAAGCGGCGTCGCCGCCCTGGCGGAAGCTGCGGATGAGCGCATCCTCCGCGAGCGCGCTTCCGTGCAGCAGAGCGAGCGTCGCCAATGCCAGAAGGGGCGAGCTCACCCTCCCCTTAAGGGGGAGGGTCGGACCGCGAAGCGGTCCGGGGTGGGGTGAGACCCCGAGACTGGGGAAGCACCCCCTCCCGAGCGCCTTCGGCGCTCGACCTCCCCCCTCGAGGGCTATCGGATTCGCACATCGCGAAACGCTGCAGCCGTCATGGCCGGGCTTGTCCCGGCCATCCACGCCAAGCAGCTGAGAAATCGTGGGAAAACGCCCGCTATCAACGGATTCATCCCACGGACGCCCCACCGGAGCTTCGGCGTCACGCCAAGCTTTCAAGACGCCTCGGCGTCCTGGCGTGGATGGCCGGGACAAGCCCGGCCATGACGTCGCGGGGGCGAGGGGGAGGTGGAAACGCCTCTTCGAGGAATGGTCGTCGCACGATTGATCGGCCGGCGCATGTCCCCCTCTCCCCGCGAGCGGGGAGAGGGATGGGGTGAGGGGCTCAGGGCGTGAGGCGCAGCGGAAAACGCCCCGGCCCCTCATCCTCACCTTCTCCCCGCATGCGGGGAGAAGGAAGGCGGCCAGCGCCGCGCGATCGATCGGAAATCCTGTCACTGATCGCGCCATGAGCAACCTCCGCCCGGCGCAGCGCCGGAAAATGCGAATTCCAAACTCCGAGGTCGAAAAATCTCGGGGCTATTCTTCGCCGGCCCCGGCGGCGTTCAGCGCCCCGAGACCAGCAGCACATATTTCAGCGCCACCGCCGGAGGCGGCGACGCATTGGCGAGCTCCTCGGCGAGCTTCGCGAACACTTCCCTAGCGGTCGCCGCGCGGGCGGCGCCGGCCAGGGAAATGGGCGTCGCGCCGGCGATCGCCACCAGCAGCACCGGGCCGGGCCTCGTGGCGCGCAGCTCCATCGCGAAGTCGCGCCGTCCGGGCTCCTGTCCGAGCCGAGCGCTGAGATCATTCACCAGTCCGTCGTCGTCGACTATGAGAAAACGCACATGTTCGGCGCGCGTCTCGATCGCGCCCTCGAGCTTGTCGCCGCTGCGCTGCAATTGCGTGCGCGCGACGTCGAAGCGCAGAGGCTCGCGCGTGGCGAGAAATTTCTTGGCGAAGCCGAGCGCCGGACATTGCGGCGCCGTCACTTTGCGCACGCCGATCGCGGCCGGAACGCCCATCGCGTCCTTGAAGGATTTATCGAGCGCGTCGAAGGGCTCGCGGCCGCGGCCATAGCCGTCGATCTGCACCTCGCCGGCGGCGATGTCGCCGACGACCGCGAGGAAGCAATCGCCGCCGTCGAAATCACGCGCATATTCGCGCAGCCGCACGAAAGGATCGGGCCGAGTCTCGACGAGCTCTTGCGGCGGTTCGGCGTTGGAAGCGGAGACGTCTGTCGTCGTGGTGGTCTGGACTTCGGTCGTCGTCGCAGGCTCATCGTGATGAAGATAGCGCCAGCCGCCGAAGCCCGCGGTGGCGAGCGCGACGACGCCGAGGAGAGAGCCCAAGAGAACGCCGAGGCGCCGAGGCTTTTCCGCCTTCGTCGGCGAGACGGGTTTCGGCGGCGCGAGAGGAACGGAGCCGATCGGTACCGGAATCGGCAGCGGAACCGGGGCGAGCGTGGAAGATTGCGCGCGCGGCCCACGCGGCGCGAAGACGGTGGAGCCGCGCTCGTCGGCGTCGGGCGCCCAGGCGGCGAGCTCGGCCATGCTGCGTGGCCGCGCCTCGGGGTCCGGTTGCAGCATTGCGGCGATGATCGGCCGCATCATCGGATCGATGGCGGAGAGATCGGGAAGGACGCGGCGGCGCTCGATCACCTCCACCTGCGTGCCGTCCATCGGCAAAGGCTTGCCGATGAGGCAGGCCGCGAGCACCAGGCCGAGACTGTAGATATCGGAGGCCGCGCGCACATCGCCGCCGAAGAGGCCGAGCTGCTCCGGCGAGACATATTTGTATTTGCCGGCGAATCCAGAGCCGATCACCGTGCTGTCGCCGACCCGCAGCGAACGGGCGATGCCGAAATCGATGATGCGCGAGCGGGCGATGCCTGTCTCCGGCACGATGATATTATCCGGCGAAACGTCGCGATGGACGAGATTTTGCTCATGCGCGGCCTGCAGGCCGGCGGCGATGCGGCGCATCAGCGCGAGAACCTGCGCCGCCGGCAGCGGACCGCGGTCGAGAATATCGGAGAGCGGCTGGCCCTCGACGAACTCCATGGCGAGATAATGCCGACGGAGCTGCGGCTCCAGCGTGAAGCCGAAATAGCGCACGATCGCTTCGTGATGGATGCGGCGCAGCGCCAGCGCCTCATTGCGGAACATGGCCAGCACGGCCTCGTCGCCGGCGAGCTGATCGCGAATGAGCTTTATGGCGACCGTGTCGCCGGTCTCTATCTCATGGCCGCGATAGACATCGCCCATGCCGCCCGCCTTCAGAAAGGCGTCGATCTCGTAATTGGCGTTGAGCCGCGCGCCCGGCGGCAGGGCGCCGTGGATCGATTGGACATCCGGCGAGTAAGACATGTGATCGCTCTGAAATTCCGGCTCTCGCATGAGCATGAATGATAGGTGGTCCGCGTGAATGTCTTCAACGCGGCCTCGTCGTTTCTCTGGACTCCTCCCGTCCCGGACGCAAGCGGGTCGGCTCCTCCTCCTGCTGCCGATAGGCGGCGACGAGCACGGTGACATTGTCGGTCCCGCCACGCGCCAGCGCCAGATCGATCAGCGCGCGGCAGGCCTCCTCCGGCGCGCGGCCGCTGGCGAGGCCGGCGATCTCCGCCGCCGTCACATGGCCGGTGAGCCCGTCCGAGCAGAGCACGAACATATCGCCCTCGAACAGCTCGCCATTGACGAAATCGAGCGCCAGCGTCTCGCCGGCGCCGACCGCGCGGGTGATGACATTGCGGCGCGGCCAGTTGCGCGCCTCCTCGGGCGTGAGCACGCCATCGGCGAGCAGCTGCTCGGCCTCTGTGTGGTCGATGGTGATCTGAACGATATCGCCGCCGCGCAGAAGATAGGCGCGGCTGTCGCCGGCCCACAGACACGCGTAATAGCGGTCGAAAGTCAGCAGCATGACGACGGTGGAGCCCATCGTGCCGACCCCGCGCAACGCCGCCTGGCGCTGGATATCGCGATGCGCGCCTTGCAATGCCGCCTCGCATTGCCGGCGCAGCTCCGCCGCCGCGCCCTGTGGCGCGACGCGGCTCAGACTGTCGACGACCACAGCGCTCGCCGTCGCGCCAGCGGCGTGGCCGCCCATGCCGTCCGCCACGGCGAAAAGGCCCATATGCGGCTTGGACAGGAAATTATCCTCATTCTCCGCGCGCACCCGGCCCTTGTCGGAGAGCGCGAAGGCGCGCATCGGGCGAAGATCGGCCATGCCGCTCATTGCTCGCTCGCCGCGGGCGTGAAGCGGCCGGTGATCATGGCGGAGAAGATCGCCGGATCGGGCATGCCGGTCGAAGCCAGCGCGTAAGGCTCGAAACCCTCGCCGCCTTGCGTCCACCAGAAGCTCTGATCGGCGACGGTGCGGGCGCGGGCGAGCGCCTCGCGGGCGGAGCGGCAGGCTTCGCCGAAGCCCGCCTCGCCGACGCGAGCCGCGGCCGCCCTCGGCGTGACGAGACGCGCCTGCGGCTGCTCCAGCGCCGGCGCGGGCAGAGTCTCCAGCGATTCCAGCACCGATTCGAAGGCGACGCCCTGCTCCAATGTCGAGAGCAGGAAATCCTCGAGCGTCGCGAACCAGAGGTCCTGCGGATCGGCCTCGGGCGGCGGCAGCGCCTCGCCCGCCTCGGCGAAAAACGCGACGCTGAGCGGGAAATAGCGACCGACGCCATCCACCGACGGCATGAAGGCGCCGAGCGTCGTCACGCCGCCGCAGAGCTGCGGGCCGAGCCAGAAGCGCCAGATGGGCGCGGTGAGATAGGCCGCCTGCCAATCGCCGCCGAGCTGCGCGCGGCTGGAGGCGACGCCGCTTTGAATCCACGGCTCGAAGGCCGAGAGAAAGCCGCGCGCCGCGCCCTGGGACACGAAATCCCGCTTCGCCTGCAGCTTGCCGAACAATCCGCGCCGCATTCCACGTCCCTCACAATTGCGTCGGGCAATGGAATTCGGCGAGCGCCGGCAGAGTGAGCGGCTTCAATGTGGAGCCCGCCTGAAAGCCGAAGCTCAGCGTCTGCTTGCCGAGCGAGAAGGTCGCGTTGAGCCGCTCGCCGGCATAGGAGCGGCCGGCGGCGTCGAGCAGGCGGAACAGCGCCCAGCCGCCGAAGCGCTCGAGCACGATGGGCGCCGCCGCCGGCGCCGAGCCGTCCGCCGCGGCGGTCTGGCTCGGCGCGAGCTCGGTGGCGAGGCTCACGGCCGCGCGGCCGCCGCCGGCGCCGGGCCATTGGATCGCGCGCGGCGTCACCGAGGTTCCGGCGACGGAGGTCGCCTCTTGGCCGTTCACCTCGAATTTCGCCGTGCGGCCCGCGCCGCTCAGCGGCGGCGGAAAGACGGTGAGCGCGAGATTGGGCATGTTGCCGCCCGACGGGAAGAAGGCGTCGCGGATCTGCGCGGCGCGCTGAAACTCGCGCAGGCTCGCCGCCGAGAGCCGTGCGGTCAGCGGATATTCCGGCCGGAAACTCCAGGGCGTCTTCGCCGTGTCGACATATTTGGCGAGCGACTGCTTGAAGAAGCTGTCGAGTATGCCACTCGGCCCGAACAGCCGGCCGAATTCGGCGAGGCCGATCTCGCTGGCCGCGCCCTTGACGAAAGGATAGCGCCCCGGCGTCAGCTGCTGGCAGGAGGTCGCGACCTGCTCGCGAAAGGCGCCGGTCAGCCGGATCAGCTCCGAATCGAGCACGGCGCGATCGAAATCGGAGGCCGCGCCGGTGAGCATGGGGCGGAAGGGTTCGGGCAGCCGATCCGCCGTGCCGCGGAATTTCTTCAGCTGCATGGCGAGCGCCGCATTCGCCTGCGGCGAATTCTCCGGCAGAGTCGCGCCGACGACGAGATTGTCCTTTATGTCGTTCAGCTCGGCGAGCAATTCGTCGATCGGCTTGCGCGGTCCCGAGCCATCCAGCCAAATCTGGAAGGGGACGAAGCGCTTCTCGATCTCCTCGCCCGGCGGACGGTCGCCGCGACCAGGGAAGAGGTCGCTCAAAGCGATCTGCGGCGCGGCGGCGCCTTCCTTGGCCGGCGCTTCCTTGCGCAGCTTGCGCTCCTTGGTGAGAGACGTCTCCTCGACGACAGATTCGAACAGCGCCTTCAATGGCGAGTTGGAGGCGGTCGCGGCGCCGAGCGCGCGATATTGCGGCTTGTCGGCGTTGAGGCGCTTCATCTTCAGCCGGGAGAGCGCGCTGCGCCAGCCGGCGTCGAAATCGCGGCCGTAGAGCGCGAGCAGATCATTGCCGAGCGAACGATATTCGTCGCCGAGCGTCTCCTCCTCCCCCGGGCGCCCGAGCACCCAGCGCTCCTTGCGCACGCGGTCCGAGATGCCCGGCAGCCCGCGCAGAAAGGCGCGCCGGAAACCCTCGTAAGTGTAGAAGCCCGGCACGCGGATCGAGTCGAGATCCTTGCCGCTCGTCTCCTCGAACAATTGATCGAACAGAAGACCGCCGGCGCCCGGCGCGGTCCAATCGGCGATGTCGAGCGTGCGCGCTTCGGACTTCAGCAGCTGATAGGCGCGCTCGGAGAGCTTCAAGCGCGCGAGAGTCTTCTGGCTCTCGTCGATGAGCGTCTGATTGGGATGGACGAGCAGCTCACCATTGTCGAGCTCGAGCATGGCGTCGAGATGCTGCTCCAGCGCCTTGGCGTTGTCGGCGAGCGGACCGCGGAAGAGATTGTCGCGCCAGTCGCGCCGCTCCCATGCGAGGATCGCCTCGCGATCGACGGGCGTGCGCGCATGGCCGAGCATCAGATAGACCTTCAGCGCCTCATAGATGAAGCCCGGATCGTCGCGATGCTCCTCGAGCAACTCCTCGAGGCGGAACAAGAGACGCGGCCGCAACAGACGCTCGAGCGCGAGGCGATAGGAAGCGACGGAAGCCTCGACGAGACGCGGCCGCTGGCCGAAGCCCAATCCTTCGAAGAAGGATTCGGGATCGCCCCGATGGGCGTAGCCGGTCGGCGCGTCGCGCAGCTTCTGCAACAGGCCGAGAATCTTGCCATAGTCGCGATCCTCGACGACCATTTGCCGCGTCAACGGATAGGCGGCGTCCGCCGCATATTCGCGCGCCAAAGTCTGCGCGGTCGCCGTCAATTCGGCATTGGCGGCGTAACTCTTCCACATCGCGAAGCCCGCGCCCGTGCTGATGAGCGCGATGAGCGCGAAGGCGGCCGTCTTCAGGACGAAGCCGCGCCGCACCGCGCGCGGATCGGTCGACACCCAGGCGGCCTCGCCGATAATGACCTTCTCGACGAGATCATAGAGAAAGAAGCTCTTGCCGAAGCCGCGGAAGCCGATGCCGCCGACATCATGCGCGCCGAAATTCTTGACCAGCGCATTGATGAGCTGATCGATCGGTGTGCCCTCCTGCGTGCCGGAGGTGAAATAGAAGCCGCGCAGATTGGCGTTGGAGTGATAGCGCGTCGGCTCGAATATGGCGTTGAGGAAATCATGCACGGGACGCTTGAGCGCCGCCATTTGCGCGGGGAAGCCGTAGAGCGCCACGCGATTGGCGGGATTGGGCTCCTCCTGCAAACGGTCGAGCATGTTCTGATTCAGACGCTCGATCAGCGCATCGAACTCGCGCGGAATATCGGCGACGAGATTGAGCTTCTTGTCCGCCGTCTGGAAGGTCGCGCCGAAGACGCTCTGCAATTTGTCATTGTCGAGATTGGCGAAGAATTCGGTGAAGCCGGCGACGAGATCGGCTTTGGTGAAGACGGCGTAGACGGGAAAATCCACCTTCAATCGTTCGTGCAGCTCTAGCAGGCGGGCGCGAATGGCGCGCGCATGGGCGGCGCGCTCCTCGCGCGAGCAGAGCAGCAGATCTTGAACGCTGATCGCCACCAGCACGCCATTGATGGGCTGGCGTGGGCGATGCTTTTTCATGAGATCGAGAAAGGAGAACCAGCTGCGCTTGTCGAGCGCGGCGTCGGAATCCTGCGTCGTGTAGCGGCCGGCGGTGTCGATGAAGACGGCGTCCTCCGCGAACCACCAATCGCAATAGCGCGTGCCGCCGGCGCCGGCGATCGCCTCCGGCGTCGCGCCTCCCGCGAGCGGAAAACGCAGGCCCGAATTGACCAGCGCGGTCGTCTTGCCGGCGCCGGGCGGGCCGATGATGACATACCAGGGCAGATCGTAGAGATAGGTGGCGCCGCCCTTCGCGGATTTCTTCAATGTCGCGAGCGCGTCCTTCATGCGCTCGTCGAGCACGATGGAATCGTCTTCCGCCTCGGCCTCGGCGACGCCATCGGCCAGCGATGCGGCGTTCTTGCGCCGACGCCAGAAGGAGAAGCCCGCGACCGAGGCCGCAATGGCGACGATCAGCACGATGACGATGTCGCGCACGATCTCATTCTCGAGCGGGCGCCAGCTCCCGAAGGCGATGAAAGGCCCGGCGAGATAGATGATGCTCGAGATCGACGCGAGGCCGAGGCCGAGCAGAATGATGCGGACGATGTCGCCCTTGACGCCGGGCTTCTCGGACATTGGGAGTTTCCTCAGTCTATGCGGCTGATGAGCACTTCGACGCGCCGATTGAGGCGCCGTCCGGCTTCATTGGCGTTGTCTGCGATCGGCTCGGACGGGCCGCGGCCGGCCTCCGAGACGCGCGAAGGATCTTTGAGCAGAGGCTTCAGCAGCGCCGCGACGGCGCGCGCGCGCTCCTCCGACAGACGCTGATTGTCGCGGAACGGATTGAGCGGGCTCAAGGGCTGATTGTCGGTGTGGCCGATCACTTTGATCGGCCCTGTCTCGCCTTCGATCGCGCGCGCGATGCGCTCGGCGATGGGCGAGAATTGCGGCAGCACCGCCGCCTTGCCGGATTGGAACAGAACCGCGTCGCCGACCTTGATCTGCACCCATTTGCCATTGCAGGTGACGCTCACGCCGTCGCCCACTTGCTCGCCGATGCGCTTGCATTGCACGGACGGTTTCGGCGGCGGCTCCACGCGCGGCAGATTCAGCCGCTCTTGCAAGGCGATCTTGGTGGAAGGATGCAGCGTCTCGATTTCCGCGGCGACCGATTCGCCGATTCCGCCGAGCTTTGCGCGGAGGCCAATGAAGACGCCGAAGAGCAAGAGCGTCGCCACCGCCGCGCTCGCCCATACGGGCAAGACGAAGCCTTTGCGGCCGAGCGGCAGCGCCTGGCCCTTCCAGCGCGGCGAGAGATCGAGCACTTGCTTCGGCCGCACGCGGCGCAGCAGCTCATAGAGATTGCGCTGGATGTATTGCAGCTGATTGGGTCCGCCCTCGGCGGCGCGATATTGGCCCTGAAAGCCGAGCGCGAGGCAGACATGCTGCAATTCCAGCACGTCGAAATTGGCGCTCGGATCGCGCTGCAGCCATTCGAGCTGCTTGAAGAAATTCACGCCGCCGAGACGCTCGCCGAAGAAGCGCGAGGTCATGCTGTAGCGCGTCCACAAATGGCGGTCGTCGGTCGGTATGTTCTGCACGATGTCGTCTGCCGTCGCGCAAATGAGATATTTGGCGACGTTCGCCTGCTCCGGCGTGACGCCGGCGCTGCGGATATCCTTGTCGAAAAAGGCGACGGCTGCGGCGACCTGCTCGAGCAGGCTCTCGAGATCGGCGCTGAGCGCGGCGACGCGCAGCCGCCCGAGCAGATGCAGCAGCGGGCCGGCGGCGCGCAATATGGGATTGGGATGCTGCGCGACGAGCGCGTCGAAATCCAAATCCTCGGCGCGCTGCAAGGGCGCGGCCGCCTGCTGCTGCTGCCCGCGGCCCGTCACCCAGGCGTCGGGCGCCGGCGCGCGTGGCGCGCTCGCGGTCTCGAAGGGCGAGGGCGCGAATTGGCCGTAAGGGTGCTCGGCCGGGCGCGGCGCGCCGAAATCTTGTTGCGGAGCATAGGCGGGCGCCGTCTGCGGCGTGTAGCCGGGCGTCGGCGGAGCGGGCGGGGGCGGCGCGGCGGGGCGCGGCGGCGGGCGACGCCCGCCGGGATTGGGCTGAAAGACCGTGCGGTCGCCGCCGGAGGAGCCGAAAGGATTGTCCTTGTCGCTCATCTCTTATCCTCCCGAATGGCCCAGAGCTCGAGCTCGAGATCCGGCCAATCGCCCGAGAAATGCAGGCCGATCGCGGCGGCGACGCTGAAATCGGGCCACAGCGGGCTCTTCTTGTCGATGTAGAAATACACATGATCGCCGAGCAGGCGGATCTGCGGCGGCGGCGACGGCCGATGCACGATCGGCACGCCGGGGAGATTGTAATGCACGATCTCGTTCATGCGCGTATCGGGACCGATCTTCAGCAGATTGGGAAATTGCATCTGTATCTCGCTGAGCGGACGCCGCGACGACACTTCCAGATAGAAGGAGGCGTTCTGGAACAGCGAGCGATCCTTGATCGGCGATTTGAACGCGTTGGGCGCGAGCTGCTGCAGCTCGAGGCGAATGGCGCGATGATCGGCGTCCTTGCTGAGGAAGTCCTGCAGATCGCGCAGCACCGGCTCGAATGTGTTCTTCAGACTGTCGTGGTCATAGGCGCGATAGCTCGGCGCGCGGCGATCGGCGGCGCAGAAAGTGGCGAGCTCGCCGGCGAGCGAGACGAGGAACACATAGAGCCGCTCTGGATGCAGATGATTGGCCGTATGCTCGAAATGCTGGAGCGCCGGTATAGCGCGATTGAGCGTCTGCAGCAGCAGATAGTCGCGATTCTGCAGGCCGCCGCCGGCGGTGGGATCGGCGGCGTAGCGCGCGATGGATTCGAGCTTGTTCTCGATCCAGCCGATGACGCGATTGAGCCAGCCGACGACGACGTCATGCGCGCGGCAGATCAGCACGGTCGGCGCGAATTCGGGATCGAGCAGCACGGCTCCGTTCTCGATCTTCACGATGCGCGCGATGGGTAGATTATTGTAGCCGCGCTTGCGCTCGCTCTCGAGATGCAGCTCCATGCGCGGATGCGCGACCTCTATCTCCTCCTCCACGCGCAGCTCGGATGTGGAGTCGATGAAGGTCTCGGAGGCATGGAAATAGCGGCTCGCGGAAACGCTGTCGCGCCGCGCCACCTCGCGCGTGTTGGGCGAGGCTTCCGGGAAGGCGAGCCAGACGATGCGATTGGCGATCTTGTCGTCGATCGGCAGAGGCTCCGGCAGCTCTTCCTTGCCCTCTAGCTGAAAGGGCGTGCCGTCCTGCATCACGCCCCATGCGGCCTCCAGCCCGAACTTGCCGCGCTGCGCGAGACCATGGTCGATGTCGAGGCGCGAGAAGCCCCAGGAGAAGGGCGCGAGATTGCGCGTGCGGGCCGTCGTCGCCCATTCCAGATAGCGGTCGCCCTGCTGGAAGTGGTGCGGGCGCAGGAACAATCCTTCGCTCCACACGACCTTGCTGCGCCAAGACATTTGCTCCCCCTGTGTATTTTTATTTCCGGGCGTCGGCCCGGTCGTAGCAGTCGGCGAAATTGCGCATGAAGGCGTCGGCGAGCTTGTCGCCCGAGCGCGGGCTCATCGCCGTCCAGCGCTCGACATAGCGGTCCCACAGCCGCGCCTTGCGCGAGCCGACCAGCGAGGCGATGCCGCTGTCCTTGCCCTGCGCTCTCTCGAGGCTCGCGGGATCGAGGCTGTCGCTCAGCATGCGCATCGCCTCCTGCATGGCGGCGTAGGTGCGCAGCTCATGCGCCTTCACATCGACGAAGGCCTGGGCGAAGGCGGGGCCGGCGGAGAGATAGCCCGGCCGCGGCGGACCTAGCACAATGCGCAGCGCCTCTTCCGTCGTCGGCGCGAATTTCAGCGGGTTGTTGCCCTGCGCCTCGATGATCGTATGGCTGGCGCTGCGCGTCAGCCGCTTGGCCTCGGCGCGGGCGCGCAGCAATTGCCGCGTCTCCTCGGCGATGAGCCGCGTCAGCGCTCCGAGCTGCTCGCCGAGCTGCGCCGGCGTCGCGCCGGCGAAGGTCTGCTCCGGCAGGTTCAGCGCGCGCGCAAAGCTCGTCAGAAATTCGGCATAGGCGCCCTCGGTCCCCGGCGCAGCGGCGGCAGGGGTCGGCGGCGGAACGGGCGCGGCGGCGATCGGCGCAGAAGCGATCGGCCCAGGTGCAGCGAGAGGCGCAGGGGCGGCGAGAGGCGCGACGGAAGGCGCCGGAGCTGGCGGAGGCGAGCCCCAGTCGACAACGGGCGCGGGAGTCGACGCGGCCGGCGACGGCGCGCCCCAAATGTCGTTCGGCGCGGCGAGTGGAGCGGCCGCGGCCGGCTGTGGCGGCTCGCCCCAAAAGGAGGCGGGCGCGGGGTCGGCGGAAGGTCGGCGCGGGGTCGGCGCTATCGGCGTCGCCACATCGGCGACATGGTCGATCCAATCGGTCTGCGGTCCGGGGTCGAGCCGGCGCGGATCGAGCGAGCGTGGATCGATGGGGGGCGGCGCCGGCTCCGAGGAGCTCCAGAAATCGTCATAGGCCGGAACCGGCTGCGTCGACGAGACGGCGGCGGGCTCGAGGGCGGGCGCGTCGCCCTCCACATGCGCCACCACGACATATTCGCCGATATAGAGACGATCGCCATCGCGTAGCCGATAGGGCGATTGCACGCGATTGTCCGGATGATTGACGAAGGTGCCGTTCATCGAGACATCGGTGAGATAATAGCTGCCGTCGCGCGGCGCGATCTCGCAATGGCGCCCCGAGATGAAATGGTTTTCGTCCGGCAGGCACCAGTCGAGATGCTGATTGCGGCCGATGTCGATGCTGCGGCGGCCTTCCGCGACATAGGTCAGCGGGCCGCCGTCCGGCCTTCGGCTGAAATTCTCGATCGTCAATGTCAGGCGCATTCCCCGATGGCTCCCTCAGCGGGCCGCGAGCCCGCGCCTCATAGCGTCACGACCGTTGAAGATCGCCGAGCGCGCAACGCAGCGCCGCCTCTATCCATCCGGTCTCGACGGCCTCACGGCGATCCCCCGCAATGGCGCCGAGCGCGATCAGCACCGCTCCGCGCGCCGCCTGCGCCGTGGCCTGCGGCGGCGGCTCCAGATAAAAGGCGGGATCGGGCGAGACATTGCCGCCCGACCATCCCGCCGCTTGCGCGACCCAGGCCGCGGCCAGCGATTTTCGCGCCTGCGCGGCCTCCTCCAGCGCGCGCCGGCGCCGCGCCTCGCTCGGCTCGCTCACCCATTCCTCCGCCGCCTGCAGGCAGCGCAGCGACACGGCGTCCGCCGGCTCCGTCTGCCGCACGCAGCGCGCCGCCCACCACACCGCCTCGCGCCGCGCCAGAAGATAGGCGCAATAGGACAAGGCCGCGCGACGATCGCCCTCCTTGGCGAGACGGGAGACGAAACCTGCGGAAGGCTCCTCGCAGCTCTCGATTCCGACGTCGACCTCCGCCGTGGGAAAAGCGGCGTAGAGGTCGCGCACGGTGGCGAAGCGTATCTTGCTCGGCGCGCTCACCCTCTCCCCCTCAGTTCAGATCGATCTTGGCGGCGGACAAAGCGATCGCCGTCGAGCTGATCTCGATCTTGCTTGGCGTCAGCTTGATCGAGCTCGCGCCCGTCTTCAGCGTGATCGTGTCGCCGAGCGATTCGATCGTTATGCTCTGATCGACGGTCGTGGCATCCTTGCCGCCATGAATCGTCGTCTTGCGCGAGCCGGACTCCAGCGTCAGCTCGTCGCCGCCCTGCTTCAGCGTCGTCTTGCGCGAGGCGCCGCCGCCGGAGAACGCCTCGCCGATCTCGGTCGTCTCGGAATTGCGAATCACCACCTCGTGATCCTTCTCGGCGTGCATGCGGATCTTCTCCGAGCTCGCCTTGTCCTCGAACATGAATTCATTGTAGCCGCCATGGCCCTTCGAGGAGTCGGATCTCAATCCCGACTGCGTGTTGTTGTCCGGCAGCCGATAAGGAAATTTATTGCCGCCATTGTAGACGGCGCCGACGACGATCGGCTTGTCGGGATCGCCCTCCAGAAACTCGACGACCACCTCCATGCCGATGCGCGGAATGAATTGCGCTCCCCAGCCAGGGCCGGACCATAGCTGCGCGACGCGCATCCAGCAGGAGCGCTTGTCCTCGCGGTCCCAATGGAAGCGCACCTTGATCATCCCATGGCCGTCGGGATCGGTGTCGATCTCCTCGCTGTCGGCGTCCTTGTCGCGTGCGACCACCTTCGCCGTCTGCGGCCCATGGACGAGCGGCCGTGGCGTCACCAAGGGCGCGCGAAACACGCGATCGACCGGCTGAAGCTCGTAATTGCCGTGATAGGGCTGACGCCCGTCGAGCCCGCCTGCGGAGCGAAACGCCTCATCGGCGAAATGATGCGAGCAGCGGACGATGAGATATTGCTTGTTCTCCGCGCCGGTCGGATGGCGCTCGAGCGTGGCGAGCCCGCCTGGAAAGAGATTGGCCGCCTGGCCGGATGCGTAGCGGCGATAATCGATCGCCTGCTCGGCGCCGAGCCTTGCGTCCGCATAGAGGCGCCCGTCGTTCGCATTCTGATATTTGCCGGGATAATCGTAATATTCGTAGGTCGTCGCGCGCGCGTAGCGCTCGGAGCCCTGCGTCGTGGCCTTGAGATTGGAGCCGGGCTCGCGAAACGCATAATCGCGCAGCTCTATCTTGCCGGTGCGGAAGCGCCGCTCCGACGACCAGGAGAACAGCGCCTGCTCCTGCTGCGTGAGGCCGGCCAGCGCATTGGCGAAGATGATGGAGGCGCCGCCCTCTATCGCCTGATGCGAGGAGCGCGAGTCGGACAGAACCAGCGTGTGCGCGCCTTGCTCATGCTTGAAGTAATAATAGATTCCGTGCTGCTCCATGAGCCGCGAGACGAAATCGAAATCGGTCTCGCGATATTGCACGCAATAGTCGAGCTTCGGATAGTTGCCCTTGGTCGCGTTCTCGATCGTTATGTTGCGCTCGCCGAGCACGTCGGAGACAATGGCGAGCGCGGACTTGTGATGAAAGATCCGGCAATTGGTCGTGCGCGTCAGCAGCCATAAGGCCGGCCGCAGCACGAAACGATAGACATAGAGATCCTCGAAGGCGCCGATCGCCTGCGCTTCCGCGACGATTCCGTTGAAATGACGTTTCGGACGATCGAGCAGCGTCAGAGCCACTGTGCAGTCGCGGCCGAGCAGCTGATCGAAATCGACATTCGCATCGGGACTCACCGTCTCGATGCGAATCTCGAACAGCTCGCTCAATCCTTCCGTCGCGTCGAGCGCCGTGATCGCGAGCTTGTCCTTCCCCAATGGAGTGGACAGGATTGCGATGCGGCCGTCCTGAATCAATATCTCAGACATGGTGCATCCGAAGCTCGAAACGGTCCAGGAAAGCGAAACGGGTAAGCCCTTGACGATACGTAACGGCAAAAATAGTGTCGAGAAGTATTTTTGCGCCGAGGACGACATATTGGGACGCAAGCTTCTTCTCGCTCTCGCATTGTCGGCGGCCGCGGCGTGCGCGCCGTCGACTCTTAGCCGCGCCGATGACGCGCCGGCCTATTCCGCATCGGATATCGTTCGACATTTCGCCGCGGAGCCGTCCTTCGGAGCGTCGCGCTCGCTGTGCATCGGCGCAGCGGCGGATTGCCCCGGCGATGCAGAGAAAGCCACGCGGAGCGAGAGCTTCGACCTCGAGGTGACATTCGAGCTCGGCTCCGATCGGCTGACGGCGCCAGCGCGCAAGAATCTCGACGAATTCGCCAAGGCGCTGCGCGATCCGGCGCTCGCCGTGCGACATTTCCATGTCGACGGACATACGGATGCGCGCGGCCGCGACGAGACCAATCTGCGGCTGTCGCAACGTCGCGCCGAAGCGGTGCGCAACTATCTGGTTTCGGCGGGGATCGACGGCGCGCGGCTCAACGCGCAGGGCTATGGCCGCACGCGGCCGAAGGCGCGCGATCCGCTCGACCCGGCCAATCGCCGCGTCGAAACCCGCGCGGAGGATTGAGCCGCCATGGCGATCGTCGATCCGGCCTTTCTGTCGTCGCCCGTCACCGAGGCGGACCCTTGCGGTCCCGATCTCGACGAGAACGGCGACGCCGCTTTCATGAATTTCTTCGCCTTTGCGCCGTTTCAACTTCCCGAGACCTTCTTTACCGACGGCCGGCCCTTCGACCCGACCGACAATGAATTCCGAGAAGCCATAGAATACATACCGGCGATGCTCGCCGATGTGATGAAGCGCACACGCGATCTGCGCCTCATGGTTTTTCTGGCGCGTCTCGCCATACTCAAGCGCAACCTCGACGAGTTCGTCGACACGATCGCAGCCATGGCGACCTTGCTGGAGCGCTATTGGGACGGCGTGCATCCGCGTCCCCGCGACGGATCGGTGAAGGCGCGCGCCGATATTCTCGATGAGCTCGACGTCTCCGTCGTGACGATCTCGCTGCAATTCGTCACGCTCCACACGGATCGGCGCAAGGGCATTGTCGCCTTTCGCTCAACCGTGCTCGCCGAGCAGGAAAAGGCGGCCGAAGGCGCGGAGGGCGGCGAGAAGCCCGCGGGCGGCCGCATAGCGGCGATGACGCAGGAGCAGATCGTGCGCACCCTCGCCGACGCCGGCGAGGAGGTCGTCGCGGCGACGCGCGCCAGCTTCCAGCGCCTCGAGGCGGCGCTGAAAAATATTCGCGCGCGTTTCGCCGAGCATACGAGCGGCGCGGAGACGCCGGAATTCGGCGCGCTGCTGAAGGTCGTCGGCGGCGTGCTGACGTTCTTTTCCTTGGCGTTTCCCGATCCGACGGCGCCGGAGCCGGAAGACGGAGAGGAAGCAGGCGGGGAGGCGCAGCGCGGCGCCATCGGCTGCGCCGCGGACGCGCGCCGCGCGCTCGATGCGGCGAAGGATTATTTCTGCCTCTTCGAGCCGTCCAATCCGGCCCTGCCGCTGGTCGCGCAGGCGATTGCGCTGCAGGGCAAGACATTCATCGAGGTTCTCGCGGCTCTGCTGCCCGACCGCCATTCCTATGCGCAATTTTCGATCGGCGGCGAGAATGCGTTCAAGCTGGCCATCGCGCCGCTCGGCGACATGACGCCGACGCGCGCCGAATATTTCGACGAACGCCAGACGCCGCGCAAGACGCGCCGCCGCGTGGCGCCGCCGGCGCCGTACGAGGAGCCGGCGCCCTTCGAGGAAGAGCGACCGGAGCCGGAGAATATAGAGCAGGAGGCGCCGGCGAGCCCGGAGGAGCCGGATGCGGCGATGAGCGACGCCGCGCAGGACGGATACGCGGAATCGAGCGAGATAGAGGCCCCGGCTCCGATCGTCTTCGCCGAGCCGGGGCAGCCCGAGCCCCAGCAGGAGGCGATCGAATATGCCGAGGATTATGAGATCGACGCTCCGAGCTTCTCGGCGACGACGCGTACGCATGCCTTGCTGCTGCTGGACGACATAGCGCGCTACTTCCGCATCGCCGAGCCGTCGAGCCCGATTCCTTGCCTCATCGATCGCGCCCGCGCGCTCGCCGACAAGGACTTCATCGCCGTGCTCGGCGCCGTGCTCGAACGCGAGGAGAGCTGACGGCCGTCGCAAGATTGACATGAGTGTGCGCCATCACACAGCGATTTTAAGTGGTTCGATGAGTATACGGAGGGCAGCGCGAACACGAGCCGACTCGGCGCGTCCACGGCTTGACAGATTCGCGATGCTCGGCTTCTCTATCGCGAATTCATAAAGGATAATTGTATATGGCGAAGATGAGTGGGCAGAAATTCATCGCGCGCAACCGCCCTCCGCGAGTTCAAATCGAATATGTCGATCCGACCGCCGACGAGAAGGTCGAGCTTCCCTTCGTGATGGGCGTGCTGGCGGATCTCTCCGGCAACTCGCCCGGCCACGGCAAGGAAGACTTCGACAAGGGAACAGCGGCGACCCGCAAGTTCGTCGAGTTCGACATGGATAATTTCGACGAGCGCATGAGCTCCGAGCATGGCGTTCGTCCGGGCGTCAGCTTTCACGTCGACAACAAGCTTTCCGAGCAATCGGGCGAGAAGCTGAGCGTGAAGCTCGATTTCAAGAGCATGGCCGATTTCAGCCCCGCCGCCGTCGCCAAGCAGGTGCCGGTGCTCGCCGAGCTGCTCGAGGCGCGGCAGAAGCTCGCCAATCTGCGCGTCTATATGGACGGCAAGGACGCCGCCAACCAGCAATTGCGGGCTCTGCTGAAGGACCCGCAAAAGATGGAAGCGCTTAAGGAATTCCTCTCGGCGACGCAATCGGGCGACAAATGAGCGAGGCGCAAGTGACCACAGAGCTCACACAGACCGAAGCCGCTGTCGCCACGACGGGCGGCGAACTCGACGAATTTCTGCAATCGCTGAAGCAGAGCTTCAAGCCGCCGAAGGACGAATCGGCGGCCAAGGAGCAGAATGCGCGCGTCCAGGACGCGATCTCGATCTTCGTCAATCAGGCGTTGTCCAACACGGACGCCGTCATCAAGGACGATGTGCTCGACACGATCGAGCGGCTGATCGCCTCCATCGACGAGAAGCTGACGGCGCAGCTCAACGAGATCATCCACGCCGAGGAGTTTCAGAAGATCGAGAGCGCTTGGCGCGGGCTGCATCATCTCGTCTACAGCTCGGAGACGGACGCGACGCTGAAGATTCGCGTGCTGAATATCTCCAAGACCGAGCTCTATCAGCATCTGAAGGACTACCCAAAAGCGAAATGGGATCAGAGCGAGCTGTTCAAGAAGGTCTATGAGGAAGAATATGGCCAGCTCGGCGGCCAGCCCTATGGCGCGCTCGTCGGCGACTATTATTTCAGCCATCATCCGACCGATGTGCAGCTGCTGCGCGATCTCAGCAAGATCGCCGCGGCCGCCCATGCGCCCTTCATCACCGCCGCCGATCCGAGCCTGATGCGCATGGACAGCTGGAACGAGCTGTCCAATCCGCGCGACATCGGCAAGGTTTTCGACACGCCGGAATATGCCGCCTGGAAGAGCCTGCGCGATTCGGAGGACGCCAAATATCTCGGCCTCACTTTGCCGCGCGTGCTGGCGCGCCTGCCCTATGGCGCGGCGTCCGAGCCGGTCGAGGAGTTCGGCTTCGAGGAAGACACGGACGGCCACAAGGGCGAGAATTACGCCTGGATGAACTCCGCCTATGCGATGGCGGCGAACATCACCCGCGCCTTCAAGGACCATGGCTGGTGCTCGCGCATTCGCGGCGTCGAATCGGGCGGCGAGGTCGAGGATCTGCCGACGCATACTTTCCCGACCGACGATGGCGGCGTCGATCTCAAATGCCCGACGGAGATCGCCATCAGCGACCGCCGCGAGGCGGAGCTGGCCAAGGCCGGCCTGATGCCGCTCATCCATCGCAAGAACACCGATCGCGCGGTGTTCATCGGCGCGCAATCGCTGGCGCGTCCGAAGGAATACAATAATGACGCGGACGCCACCGCCTCCAGCAATCTCGCGGCGCGCCTTCCTTATATGTTCGCAGTGTGCCGCTTCGCACATTATCTGAAGGTCATGGTGCGCGATAAGATTGGCTCCACCAAGGAGAAGGAGGAGCTGCAGAGATGGTTGCAGAACTGGATCGTCCAATATGTCGATGGCGACCCGACGAACTCGTCCGACGAGGTGAAGCGCAAGAAGCCTCTCGCCGGAGCGAAGATCACCATCGTCCCGAATGAGGAAAATCCAGGATATTATTCCGCGACATTCGAGTTGCGGCCCCATTATCAGCTGGAAGGCATGAATATCGGAATGCGCCTCGTTTCCCGTCTCCCGATCAAATAGGGAAGACGGCGAGGATCGCGAAACGCGATTTCATGCATCGATCTTTCGAACGCGATCAAAGGATATAGACAATGGCTACCGATATTTTCCTCAAGTTCACTTCCAAGGTCGAAGGCGAATCTTCCGACAGCAAGCACAAGGGCGAGATCGAGATCTCGAGCTATGGATTTGGCGTGACCAACCAGGGCACCTCTGGTCACGGCGGCGGCGCCGGCGCCGGCAAGGCGGATTTCCAGGATCTGCATTTCACCAAATCCGTCGACAAATCCACGCCGAACCTTCTCAAATTCACCGCTGAGGGCAAGCATTTCGAGGAGGCGCTGATCACCGTCCGCAAGGCCGGCGGCGGCCAGCAGGAATATCTCAAGATCACGCTCAACGATGTGTTCATCACCTCCTATCACAGCGACGGACACAGCGGCGCGGTGCCGTCGGAGAGCTTCACGCTCAACTTCACCAAGGTGAAGCTGGAATACAGCCCGCAGAAGGCCGACGGCTCGCTGGAGCCCAGCATCAGCGGCGGCTACAATGTGAAAGAGAACAAGTCGTTCTGACAATGAATGACGTGTCGGCGGCGCTCGCGCGACGGGGCCGCCGACCGTATGTCGCATCGCTCGCCGCTACGCGACGCCGCGCGGGAAAAGCTCAATGACCTCCTCGACGACGAGCGTTCGCCCGGCGGACCGGCTCAGCCCGCCTCTCATGCATGTGTTTCGCGCCGCGAATCGCGACCGCCGCGAGCAGGCGCGCGAGACGGCAAGACGCCAGGCGCTCGCCCGCGAGGGCGGAACGCCGGAGCCGGAGCGCAAGACGCGGCCGCAGCGCGCCCCCATCAATGAGCAGGAGCTGAAGGCGGAGGTCGAGCACGACGTCGCCGCGCTGATGAATCACGTCTCGATGGATTCGACGATCGATCTTTCGTCCTTCGCGCGCGTGCGCGGCTCCATCCTCAATTACGGATTCCCCGATCTCGCCAATCGCACCATGGACGAGCTGGAGGCGCGCGATCTCCATGGCGAGATCATTGCCGTGCTGAAGCAATATGAGCCGCGCCTCATTCCCGGCTCGGTGCGCGTCACGCGCGACCGCTCGCCGGAGGCGCTGCAGGAGATTCGCTATATCGTCGACGGCCATCTCCTCTGCCAGCCGCTGAACGTTCCCATCGAGTTCGTCGCCAAATTCGAGGAAACGACGGGCAAGCTGCATCTCACGCGGCGCTGAGCGATGAATCGCGAATTCCTCGATCTCTATAATCGCGAGCTCGATCTCTTCTACGAGCACGCCGCCGAATTCGCGGAAGAATATCCAGAGATCGCCAAGCGTCTCGGCGGGCTCATTCGCGACCGCACCGATCCCATGGCCGCCGGCCTTCTGGAAGGCGCGGCCTTTCTCGCTGCGCGCGTGCAATTGAAGATCAAGCACGAGTTTCCCGAATTCGCCAATAATCTCTTGGAGCAGCTGGTTCCGCATTATCTCGCGCCGACGCCCTCCGCCATGCTGGTGAAGGCGTTGCCGAAATATGGCGACTCCGCGCTCGCCGACGGTCGCCTGTTTCCGCGCGGCTCGCAGATCGACGCCACCTATCTCGAGGCGGATAAGGAGATCGCCTGCCGCTACACGCTGACGGCGCCGATCCGCCTTTGGCCCTTCTACATAAAATCCGCCGAATATTTTACCAGCGCCGCCGCGCTGCAGCCGCTCAAGATCAATGTGCGCCGCGAGACGGTCGCCGGCATGCGCATCACGCTCGCCGTCGCCGCGACGTCGGACCCCGCCGATGACGCGCGCGAGAAGGCCGCGCCGCCGCAACCCTGGTCGCTGTTCAGCGACAATAAGGCGACGGAGCTGCCCTTCCATCTCGCCGGCGCCGAGGCGCACGCCAATGCGATCTATGAGCAGATCTTCGGCCATTGCACGGGCGTGTGGTTCCGCTACGTCGACGCCAATAATGACGCCACCGTCATAGAGGCGCCGAAGGACTGTCTCCGGCAGCTCGGCATGGATGAGCAGGAATCGCTGCTGCCGCGCGACGATCGCATCTTCCGCGGCTTCGATCTGCTGCATGAATATTTCATGTTCTCGCGCAAGTTTCTCGGCTTCGAGCTCGCGCTCGATCGCGAGAAAGTGACGAGCCGCCTACCCTCGCGCGTGATCGACATCATCTTCGGATTCGACGAGGTCAATAGCGCGCTCGCCGCCAGCGTGCAGAAGGACATGTTCGCGCTCTATGCGGCGCCGGCGGTCAATCTCTTCGAGATGGCGACCGATCGCGTCTCCATCAAAGCCAATCAGCACGAATATCATGTCGTGCCCGACAAGAGCCGCTATCTCGATTATGAGCCGCATCGGCTCATCGACGTCTTCGCGCATTTTCCCGGCAGCGTCGAGAAGCGTCCCGTGCGGCCGCTCTACGCCTCATCGACCGATCTGCGCGAGAAGAATGCGCTGCAATACACCATTCGCCGCACGCCGCGCCGGCGCACGATCGAGGAGAAGCGCTACGGACCGGCGGGCGATTATTTCGGCACGGATCTCTTCATCTCGCTGAGCGACACCGGCGCGCTGGACGAGACTATCGGCGTCGCGGAGCTGAGCATTCGCGCGCTCTGCTCCAACCGTCATTTGCCCGAGCATTTGCCGATCGGCCAGAACCGCGTCGACTTTCGCCTCACCGATGACGTCGAGCTCGATCTCGTCTGCGTCGCCGGTCCGACGCGGCCGGGCGAGCCGCTCGTCTCCTATCAGCGCCGCCGCGCCGAGACCGCGCATATGGGGACCGTCTCCTGGCGGCTCATCAATATGCTGAGCCTCAATCATCTCGGCCTCACGGAACGCGAGGCGGGCGATAATGCGCGCGCGCTGCGCGAGATATTGACCACATTCACAGAGCCCAATGACGCCGCTGGCGAGAGGCGCGTGCGCGGCGTGCTGTCGGTGGACAGCCGGCCGGTCGTGCGGCGCATTCGTTGCGGCGGCGGCGTCGGTCCGGCGCGCGGCACGGAAGTCAGCGTCACGCTGGACGAGAAGGCCTTCGAAGGAACCGGCGCCTTTCTGCTCGGCGCGATCCTCGATCGCTTCTATTGCGAATATGCCGCCTTCAATCATTTCACCCAGCTCGTTCTGCGAACGACCGAGCGTGGCGAGATCATGCGCTGGCCGGCGCGGCTCGGCGCGCGGAGGGCGCTTTGAGCTATTTCGAAAAAATGCGGCGCGAGCCCTGGCGCTATGATTTTCTCGACATGATGCGCCGCGTCGAACGCAGCCTCGGCCAGCGGCTCGAGGGCGACAGCGTGTTCGCGCAGCCGCGTCCGCGCATCGGCGACAGCGCCACGCGCCGCGACGAGGTCGTGCGGCTCGGCTCGGAGCAATTTGCGCGCGAGGTCGCCGTCTCCTTCGGGCAGGAGGCCTGGATGGCTTTTCCAGGCTCGACGCTGCGCGAGATCGCGCCGCGCTGGAACCGGCCGCTGCCGCCCGCCGACGTCATTGCGCGGGCGGAGACGCCCGCCGAGCGCGTGCATATCGTCTCAGCCTTTCTCGGCCTGCTCGGCCCGCAGGGGCCGCTGCCTTATCATCTGACAGAGGAAGCCTTCGCCTATGTGCAGGCGGAGGATACGTCCTTCGTCCATTTCCTCGATCTCTTCAACAATCGCTTCATCCAATTGTTCTTCCGCGCCTGGGCCGATTCGCGTCCCATCGTGCAGGCGGACCGGCCGGAATATGATCGCTTCGGCGCCTATGTGACCTCCATGATCGGCGTCGGCTCGCAGGCCTTCGACACCACGCCGGCGAAGCATGATGGCGCGCGCCGCGAGAGCTTCATACCGGAGGGCGTCGGGCTCTATGCGGGCTTGCTCGGCCCACAGGTGAAATCGGCCTCGCGTCTGCGCCAAGCGATTCGCGGGATGCTGCACGTCGAGATGGAGATCGATGAATTCATCGGCTCCTGGCTGGAGTTCGACGCGCGCGAGCGTTCGCATCTCGGAGGCCGCAACAGCACGCTCGGCGTGGATTTCCTCGTCGGCGCCGCGTCCTTCAGCGTGCAGGACAAGATTCGCGTGCGGCTGTTCGTCGCCGATATGGCGCAATATCGCAAATTCCTGCCGGTCGGCGACGATTGCGATCGGCTCGTCGATATTTTGTTTTTTTACGTCGGCGACGAGATCGATTGGGATGTCGAGCTCGCCGTGCCGGCGCGCTGCGTCGAGCCCATTCGGCTCACATCCGATTCCGCCGCGGGGCCTGCGGGCGGCGCGCGGCTCGGCTGGACGAGCTGGCTCGTCGACGAAAATGCATCGAGGAAAGACGGCTATCGGGCCGATGCGCGTTTCCAGCCTGCGGAGCGCAAGAGGCATGAGCGCGAAAAAGCCAGACGCGAAGCGGAGGCGATGAAACCATGACCGACATTGGACTCGAGACAGTCACCGGCAAGCTCAATCTCGTCGGCTTCGAGACGATCGCCAAAGCGCATCGCCAAGCGAAAAGCCTCGGCAATCGCTATGTCGAACTCGCCCATTGGCTGCTGCATATGCTGGAGAAGACCGGCTCCGACGTCGATGTGATCGCCGATCATTTCAACCTCGATCGCGCCAAGCTGCTCCTCGACGTGGAGCGCGCGATCGGCGCGCTGACGCCGAGCCAGACGGAGACGCCCTATTATTCCGGCGCGGTGATCGAGGCGCTCGACCGCGGCTGGCACTATTCCACGCTCTTCTTCGCCGAGGCGCAGATTCGCACCGGCCATGTGCTCGTCGGCGTGCTGAAGACGGATCGGCTGCGCGCCGCGCTGCTCGCCGTCTCGCGCGAATTCGGCAAGATCGCCGTCGATGCGCTGCTCGACGAGCATAAGAAGATTCTCGCGCGCTCGGACGAAGAGAATCTTCGCCCCATAGACGGGAGCGGCCTCGCGCCGGCGAGCGGCGGCGGCGGCGGCGCGGCGGGCGATACGCGCGGCCAGACGGCGCTTGATCGCTTCTCGCAGGATTTGACCGCGAGAGCGCGCTCCGGCGAGATGGATCGCATATTGGGCCGCGACGAGGAGATCCGAAAAATCGTCGATGTGCTGATGCGTCGGCGGCAGAATAATCCGATCCTCACCGGCGAGGCCGGCGTCGGCAAGACGGCGGTGGTAGAAGGATTCGCGCAGGCGATCGTCTCCGGCGACGTGCCGCCGCCGCTGCGCGACGTCACTTTGCGCGCGCTCGATGTCGGGCTGCTGCAGGCCGGCGCGTCGATGAAGGGCGAGTTCGAGCAGCGGCTGCGCTCCGTCATCGACGAGGTGCAGAAATCGCCGAAGCCGATCATTCTCTTCATCGACGAGGCGCATACGCTGATCGGCGCCGGCGGCGCGGCCGGCACGGGCGACGCCGCCAATCTGCTGAAGCCGGCCCTCGCGCGCGGAACTCTGCGCACCATCGCCGCGACGACCTGGAGCGAATATCGCCAATATTTCGAGAAGGACCCGGCGCTGACGCGGCGTTTCCAGCCGATCCAGATCGACGAGCCGGACGCCGCGCGCGCGGCGGCGATGCTGCGCGGCATTCTCGCGCCTATGGAAAAGCATCACGGCGTGCGCATTTCCGACGCCGCGATCACGGCAGCCGTCGCTCTGTCGCAGCGCTACATCCCCGCGCGGCAATTGCCGGACAAGGCGGTGAGCCTGCTCGACACGGCGAGCGCGCGCGTCGCCATCAGCCAATCGACGACGCCCGCCGCCATCGCCGACAAGCGCGTCGAGATCGACCATCTCGCGCAGGAGAAGGCGTCGCTGCTCGCCGATCGCGATCTCGGCGCCGACACGCGCGCGCGGGTCAATGAGATCGACGATGCGATAGCGGCGGCGAAGGACAGGCTCGGCCTGCTCGAGAGCGCATGGGACCACGAGAAATCCATCGTCGAAGACGTGCGCTCGCTGCGCGAGATTCTCGGCCAGACGGAAGACGAAGCCGCGCAGGAGAACGAGCGCGCGAAGCTGACGGAAAAGCTCGGCGCATTGGCCGCGCTCGATCCCGAGACGCGCGTCATTTATCCGCATGTCGATGAGCAGGCGGTTGCCGCCGTCGTGTCGGACTGGACCGGCATTCCGGTCGGGCGCATGGTGAAGGACGAGATCGAGAACATCCTTCGCCTGCCGGAGATATTGAACAAGCGCGTCGTCGGCCAGAGCCATGGCCTCGCGATGATTTCAAAGCGCATCGAGACCAATCGCGCGCGGCTCGACAATCCCAATAAGCCGATCGGCGTCTTCATGCTGTGCGGCCCCTCCGGCGTCGGCAAGACCGAGACGGCGCTGGCGCTCGCCGAGGCAATCTATGGCGGCGAGCAGAACATCATCACCATCAACATGTCGGAGTTTCAGGAGGCGCACACGGTCTCGACGCTGAAAGGCGCGCCTCCCGGCTATGTCGGCTATGGCGAGGGCGGCCGGCTCACCGAGGCGGTGCGGCGCAAGCCCTATAGCGTCGTGCTGCTCGACGAGATCGAGAAAGCGCATCCCGACGTGCATGAGATTTTCTTCCAGGTCTTCGACAAGGGGCAGATGGAGGATGGCTCGGGGCGGCGCATCGATTTCAAGAACACGCTCATCATCCTCACCTCCAATGTCGGAACCGATCTCATCATGGAGCTCGGCGCCGATCCCGCTTATCACGACGATCCGGAAGCGCTCGCCGCCGCGCTGCGGCCGGAGCTGCAACGCGTCTTCCCGCCGGCGCTGCTCGGGCGCATCGTCACCATTCCCTATTTCCCGCTGTCGCCGGATATGTTGTCCGGCATAGTGCGGCTGCAATTGAACCGCATCGGCAAGCGCATCGAGGAGAATCACAAGGCGGCCTTCGTCTATGACGACGCCGTGGTCGATCACATCGTCGCGCAATGCAACGATCCCGATTCCGGCGGGCGCATCATCGACAACATCATCACCAACACGCTGCTGCCGTCGCTCTCGCGCGAATTCCTGAAGCGCTCGCTGGCGAAGGAGGAGCTGCGCGAGGCGCGGGTGACGGTGAGCGCGGGGGCGTTCGGCTTCGAATGGAGATGAGCGTCCGCCCGAGCGGACGCGATAATTCTCGGTGAGAGCCGACCTCCGGATCGCCTCGGCGGGCTTGTGGCCGAGGCAGGGCGCTCGGGTGAAGGTTTCCTCATCCTGAGGAGCCGCGAAGCGGCGTCTCGAAGGACGAGGAAACCTTCATGCGCTGCCATCTGGAGCTCCCCCTCGTGCTTCGAGACGCCCGCTTCGCGGGCTCCTCAGCATGAGGAGGAGGATTATCGTCCTACACCCGAGCGCCCTCATGGCCAAGGCCGCGGCTCTTGACGCAGCCCCAAAAATGTCGCATTTGAGCAAAGCTTTAGCAACAGAATAGACATTTGTGCGTAATGCGCGTCGGGGCGAGCGTTCGTGAAAAAGACTAAAATCGGCGCTCTCGTCGTTGCCGCGTGCGTTGCTTGCTTCGACGCTTCCGCGCATTCGGAGCCGGCGCCCGAGCAATCGGAATTGGAGCGTCTGGCGGCTCACGTCCGCACGCATCCGACCGATTACGAGCAGACCTACGCCTATATTCGGCTCGCGACGGAGCTGCACGACGAGGCCGCGATCGGCGCGCTCGAGCGCCTGCTGATGTATAATCCCGCGCTCGGCCGCGCGCGCAAGGAGCTCGGCTTTCTCTATGCGCGCATCGGCGCCTATCAGAGCGCGCTCTACAATCTGCGTGCGGCGTTGAAATCGGCCGATCTCGATTCCGCGCAGAAAGCGCAGATCGAAGCGCAGCTTCCCGATATCGAGAGACGCACGCAGGCGAGCCGCCTCTCGGGAAATCTGCAGATCGGCGTTCGCACGCAGTCCAACGCCGCCTATCTGCCGTCGAGCGGCCTCTATGACGTCGGCGGCGTGCAGACGCCGGGCGGCGTCACCGGACGACAATCCGACGCCAACACTTTCGAGCAGGCGCAGCTGACGCACGACTATGATTTCCAGAATCAGCGCGGCGACACGCTGGAGACGCGCGGGCTGGCCTATGCGACGCAGCAATTCGCATTGTCGCAATATAACGTCGCCTTGTTCTCGCTCTCCACGGGTCCGCGCTTCGGCCTATCGGACGTCGCGCCGGGCCTTTCGGTGAGGCCCCATGTCTCGGGCTCGGCCTCGCTCGTCGGCAATCTGAATTATCTCAACACGGGCGGCGCCGGCGTCAGCCTGCGTCAGATCTTCGGCGATCGGCTGTCGCTGGAGCCGGGCTTCGAATGGTCGCGGCTCTGGGTCAATTCGGGCGCCGCGTCGGGAAGTGGCGCGCAGACGGTGGCGACGATCGCGAGCGGCGATGTGTTCACCGGCTCGCTCGGCGTCAGCCTGCGCATTTTCGACAATGTGCGTCTCGAGGGACGCGGCGCCTTCTCGCGCGCGGCGGCCTATGTCGCGATGCAGGCCTCCGATCAATTCGACCTGCAGGCGATGTTGCGCCTGGAGGTCGATCCGCCGCTCGCGGAAATGCCGCGCCGATGGACCATCGCGCCTTACGCGCGATTCACGCAGATCGCCTTCGACATCGCCAATCCCGCGCTCGATCCGTTCCGCGTGCGACGCGACGACGCCTGGACCTATGGCCTCGCGCTGGACGCGCCGATAACGGCGGAATTGGGCGTCTCCGGCCATCTCGAGTTTCTGCGCAACGATTCGAACATATCGAGCTTCAAGATGCAGAATGTCTCCTTGACCTTCGGGCCGACGGCGAAATTCTGACAAGGGGGAGGCGATGCGAAATCTGCCCGGCGTGGCGCTCCTCGCGCTCTTTGGTCTTTGCGCGACGAATGTCCGCGCGGATGTCGTCGGCAATGTCGGCGCCGTCAATCCAGCGGCGCAAGGAACGCCGCCCGGCGGATCCGCCAAAGGATTGACGCTCGGCTATGGGGTCGTCGATCGCGAGCGCATCGACACCAAGACCGACGGCCGCGCGCAGATCGTCTTTCTCGACAAATCGACGCTCGGCGTCGGAGCGAACAGCTCGGTGACGATCGATCGTTTCGTCTACGATTCGGCCGCCGGCGCCGGCAAGCAGAGCCTGTCCATCACCAAGGGCGCGCTGCGTTTCATCGGCGGCGAGGTGAGCCATGGCGTCGGCATGGAGATCAAGACGCCCTCGGCGACGATCGCCGTGCGCGGCGGCATGGTGCTGGTGCGCGTCGGCGGCGCCGATTGCCGCGATATCGCTCGAGCGGGCGGATGCGACGAGATCGTGCTGCTGAATGGCGTCGCCACCATTGTCACTGCGAAAGGTCGTCGCATCCGTCTGACCCGTCCCGGCTATGGCGTGGTCATCGGCTCGGGTGGCGAAGAGATGTCCGATCCGGCGCCCGCCGGCGAGGCCTCGATCGAAGGCTTCGACCAGCAATTCGCCAGCCTGCCCGGCCAGACCGGCGGCGCGAGCCTCGGCTCGCTGCCGACGGGCGCGCAGGCGCTCGCGCATCTTGGGGCTCTTCGGGAGCCCGATCGCACGCCTTGGGCCGGGCTCGGGGCGATCGGCGCGCATTGGGGCGGCGCCGGCATAGCGCAGAGCCGCGCGCAGACGAATAATCAGACGGTCGCGACGCAGACGCACCAGGCTCTCGTCGCCATCGTCGCCGCGCAGCACGCCCAGCACGCCGTCACGGGCGGCGGGACGGCCTCCTCCGGCGTGACGATCGATCCCGGCAATCCCACCAGCGGCGCGGTGGGCGCGCTATTCGCGGGTGGATTTTGCGTGTGGGGCTGCGTGACGCCGACTTTCGTCTCGCAGAGCGTCTCGGGAACGACGACCACCATCACGCTGCAGGCGACCTTTCCAGGATATGGCTATTTCCTGATCGCCCTCTCGGTGGATGCGGCGAGCATCAATTATGTCGTGGGCCAGACCTCGGCGTCCTTCAGCGGCGTGTTCGGCGCCACCATCGCCTATCATCCCGAGAGCGGCGCCGCGGTGCAGACGAACACCTATAATTTCGCGATCAACGAGAATCTGAGCTGGTCCGGCACGGTCTCGGCGAATGGCGCGCCGACCTCATTCACCGTCAGCGGCAGCGACACGCTGAGTTTCGTGAACGCCGCCGGCATCGTGCTCGAGCCGGCGCCGACATCGACCAATTCATTCTTCAGCCTGCCGAACGGCTTCACGCAGACCTTCGACTTCTCTTATCCGTGACGGGCCGCCTTCAGCGGCCAAAGCCTCCAGTTCACGCCGGCGCTCGCGCGCCGCCGCCGTTTGCTGCGTCGCTGACCAGTCGATGCTCTCAGGACTTTCTCGGGGACGAATTCTGATTCGATCGAACGATTCCGTTCGATCGCAAAGCGCCCTCTCCAGCCGAAGCGGATGCTGATTCGGCGCTGGAAACAGGCTGTGAACAGCTCTAGAGCCCGCGCCAAAGCGCCCGCGGCCGGCGATGTCGTCCCGATCTATCGAAAAATGGCGCGCCCGAAGAGATTCGAACTCCTGACCCCCAGATTCGTAGTCTGGTGCTCTATCCAGCTGAGCTACGGGCGCCTTACGGTCCGTTCCGCGTCACGAAGATGCGTCGAACCGGTGGAGAGGTCGTTTAGCGGCTACGAGGCCGCTTGGCAATAGGAAGATATTTCCCCCGCCAAGACGCTTGCGCTGCCCTACGGCTGCGATAATTACCGACGATCCTGATGCCGACGCTCCTTGAATGTAATAAAATAGGATTGATGATGGACGAGTTCGGGTCGAATGGCGTGCAGATCGCCTATATCGATTTTCCGCCGCTGACGGAGGATCGCGAGGAGCCGATCGTTCTCATTCATGGCTTTGCCTCGACGCATGCCGTGAATTGGCTCTTTCCCCAATGGGTCAAGACTTTGACCGAGGATGGACGGCGCGTCATCGTGCTGGACAATCGCGGCCATGGCCGCTCGGAGAAAATTCACGATCCTACGGCCTATGATCTCTCGATGATGGCCGGGGACGTCGCCAATCTGCTCGCGAGCCTCGGCGTCGCGCGCGCCGATGTGATGGGCTATTCCATGGGCGCGCGAATCGCCGTCACGCTGGCGTTGGACCATCCCGAGGTCGTCCGCTCCCTCGTGCTCGGCGGCATCGGCGCCAATCTCGTGACCACCGGTCTGCCGCGCGGCCTGGCCGAGGCCATGGAGGCCGAGCGCATAGAGGATATCGACGATCCGCTGCTGAAGATGTTCCGCGGCTTCGCCGAGGCGACGCGCGCCGATCTTCCCTCTCTCGCCGCCTGCGCGCGTGGCCCGAATCAGACCGTCGATCGCGCCCGGCTCGCCGCGATCACGGTGCCCGTGCTGATCTGCGTCGGCACGCGCGACGAGGTGGCCGGCGATCCGCATCCGCTCGAGCCGCTGTTCCCGGACGCCCATATCGTCGATATTCCCGGCCGCGATCACAATCGCGCCGTCGGCGATCGCGTCTTCAAGCAGGCGGTGCTCGATTTCCTCGCGCAGCGGGAATAGGCCGCGGAGCCAAGCCATGACCGACAGCGGCCCCGCTCGGCTCGTCGCCTTCTCCGGCGTCGATCCGCTTTTCACCCGCCTCTCGGCGGAGGCCGAGGCCGCCGCTGGCCGCGAGCCCAATATGGCGGCCTTTCTCTATGCGGCGGTTCTGGCGCAAGACAGCCTCGAGGCCGTGGTCGCGCATCGTATCGCGCAGCGTCTCGCGGCGCCGGAGCTGCCGGCGACCGTCATAGAGCGGCTCTGCCACGATCAGATGGCGCGAGATTCGGCCCTGGGCGCGGCGCTGCGCGCCGATCTCATGGCCGTTTTCGACCGCGATCCGGCCTGCACGCGGCTGCTCGAGGCGGCGCTCTATTTCAAGGGCTTCCACGCCATCCAGACCTATCGGCTGGCGCATGGGCTGTGGCGCTCCGGCCGCAGCGATCTCGCGCTCTGGCTCCAGAGCCTCGCCTCGGCGCGTTTCCAGACCGACATCCATCCGCAGGCGCGAATCGGCGCCGGCTTCTTCCTCGATCACGCAACCGGCGTGGTGATCGGCGCCACCAGCGTCATAGAGCACGACGTTTCCATGCTGCATGGGGTGACGCTGGGCGGCTCCGGCACCGCCGGCGGCGCGCGCCATCCCAAGGTGCGCCATGGCGTGCTGATCGGGGCGGGAGCCAAGCTGCTCGGCGACATAGAGATCGGCGAGCGCGCGCGCATAGCAGCGGGCTCGGTGGTGCTGGAGTCGGTGCCGGCGCATAAGACGGTCGCCGGCGTGCCAGCCCGCGTCATCGGCGATGTGGGCGCGGCCGAGCCGGCGCTGACGATGGATCAGATCATCGACGAGTCGCATGATCCGGGGTTGTAGAAGAGTCGACTTCCACAACTTTTCCTCATGAGGAGCGGCCGGAGTCTCGCGGCTCACCCTCACTTCGAGACAGCGGCTTCGCCGCTTCCTCAGCATGAGGGCGAGACTGAAATCACGCGCTCACCCCCCGAATCGATTGCTCTTCGGGAACCCCCGCGGCGGCAGACGCCCCGCTTCCGCCCTATGGGCGATCCATTCGCTCAGCTCGCGCTTGTCCACGGTGAAGGTGCGGCTGGACGAATCGACCCAGGTCAGCCCGTCGGCGAGCGCGAAGACCTTGGCGTCGGCGACGCCGCCATCCTTGTAGCGTTGCAGCCGCACGCCCTTGCCGCGCGCCATTTGCGGCGCCTCGGCGAGCGGGAACACCAGAAGCTTGCGATTCTCGCCGATGATGGCGACGTGATCGCCCTCAGCCGGGGTCACGATCCTCAGCTTGGACGGCGGCTCCACATTGAAGACGGCGCGGCCCTTGCGCGTCGTCGCGACGAGATCGTTCTGCGAGACGACGAAGCCGCGGCCGTCGTCGGCGATCAGCAGCAGCAGCGCATCCGGCGTCTGCGGCAGCACTTTCACGATCGCCGCATCCTCGTCGATATCTGCCATCAGCCGCATCGGCTCGCCATGGCCGCGCCCGCCCGGCAGCTTGGCGGCGTCCAGCGTATAGGCCTTGCCATTGGAGGCGAGCGCCAGAATCTTCGATGTCGTCTGCGCGAAGAAGGACGTCTCCAGCGCATCGTCGCCCTTGAACTGCAATTGCGTCAGATCGGCCACATGGCCTTTCAGCGCGCGTATCCAGCCCTTTTGCGTCACGACGATGGTGATCGGCTCGCGCTCGATCAGCGCCTCGGCGAGATCGATATCGGTCGCCTCGGGCGCATCCTCGAAAGTCGTGCGGCGCTTGGCGAGCTTGGCGTCGGCGCTGATCGTCTTCTTCAGCTCGCGAATCTGCGTGGTGATCGTCTTCCACTGCTTGCCCTCGTCGGCGAGCAGCGATTCGACCTCCGTCTTCTCCTCGAGCAGCTTCGCATGCTCTTTGCGCAGCTCCATCTCTTCCAGCTTGCGCAAGGCGCGCAGGCGCGTGTCGAGAATATAATCGACCTGCACGTCGGTCAGCTCGAAAGCCGCCTTCAGCGCCTGCTTGGGCTCGTCCTCCTCGCGGATGATGCGAATCACCTCGTCGAGATTGAGGAAGACGATGATCATGCCCTCGAGCACCTCGAGCCGGCGTACGATCTCCGCCAAACGATGACGCGAGCGGCGCTCCAGCACCTCACGGCGATGATCGAGCCATTGGCGCAAAGCCTCGTCCAGCGAGACGACGCGCGGCACCGCGCCGTCGACGAGCACATTCATATTGACGGGGAAACGCACCTCCAGCTCGGAGAGCTTGAACAGCGTCTCCATCATCAGCGCTGGATCGACGGCGCGCGTGCGCGGCTCGATGACGACGCGCACATCCTCCGCCGATTCGTCGCGCACATCGCCGGCGAGCGGCGCCTTCTTCTCGACGATCAGCTCGGCGAGCTTCTCGATGAGGCGCGACTTCTGCACGCCATAGGGAACCTCGGTGACGACCGCGACCCATTGCCCGCGCGCGGTTTCCTCCTTGTGCCAGCGCGCGCGCAGGCGGAAGGAGCCGCGCCCGGTGCGATAGGTCTCGACGATCTGCGCGCGCGGATCGACGACAATGCCGCCGGTCGGAAAATCCGGCCCTTGCACGAAGGTGAGCAATTGCTCGGCATTGGCGTCGCGATGGGCGATCAGATAGAGCGCCGCGTCGCATAGCTCATTGAGATTATGCGGCGGAATGGAGGTCGCCATGCCGACGGCGATGCCTTGCGCGCCATTGGCGAGAAGATTGGGGAAGGCCGCCGGCAGCACCACCGGCTCCTGCTCCTCGCCCGAATAATTGGGGCGAAAATCGATGGCGTCCTCGTTTATGCCCTCGAGCAGCAGCCGCGCGACCGCGGTCATGCGCGCTTCCGTGTAGCGATAGGCCGCGGCGGCGTCGCCATCGACATTGCCGAAATTGCCTTGCCCGTCGACGAGCGGATAGCGCGAGGAGAAATCCTGCGCGAGGCGCACAAGCGCATCGTAGATCGCCTGATCGCCATGCGGATGGAAGGAGCCCATCACATCGCCGACGATCTTCGCGCATTTCTTGAATGGCGTGTTCGGGTCCAGCCGCAGCATCTGCATTCCGTAGAGAATGCGGCGATGCACCGGCTTCAAGCCGTCGCGCGCATCCGGCAGCGCGCGTCCGGTGATCGTCGAGAGCGCATAAGTGAGGTATCGCTCCTCGAGCGCCGTGCGCAATTCGACCGGCAGCGCATCTCCGCCGCCGTCTTCCGTCGTCGTCGTTCCGCTTTTCGCCATATCGCCGACTCCCGCCCTTTCGGCGTTTACTGCGTGCGCTTATATCCCGTCACGACTCTGGCGTGAACCATTGCCGTCTCTCCGCGCTTCCACTAAGACAGCCGAGCTTTCGGCGTCCCGTCGCAGCGCCGTCTTTTCGAGCAGCATCTCATGAAGAAGCCTCTCCTGTTCGCATTTTTTGTCGCCGCCGCCCTCGCGGGGGCCAGCGCCCGCTCCATGGCGCTAGAAGCCTCGCTGTTCGATTGGCTGCCCTTCCTGCATGAGGATGCGGCGGAGAAGAAAGACGTGCGTCACGGCTCGCCGCAGGCGCTGTGCAAGGAAGTCGAGGTGCCGGTCGACGAAGGCTATGGCGTCAGCCGTCATGAGCGCCGGGTGGTGTGCGAGCAGGAGTGACGCACTTCGAGCGAGCCTGAAGGCTCGCGGTCCTGGGGGCGCGTTGGACCGCGAGCCTTCAGGCTCGCATCACGACGCCGCCGCAGCGGCCACATAGAGCGCGCGCGCCTGCGGCGCCGTAAGCCCACGCGGGCCGAAGACGTCGCGCTGTAGAAAATGCCCGGTGAGGCGGAAGGCCGCCGCCAGCTCCACCGCATCGGCCGGCGCAGGCGCCGGCATTCGCAGAAACTCCGGATAGGGCAGCAGCCTGTCGCGCCAGGGCGCGCCGGCCGCGCGGGCGACGGCGCGGCCCGTCTTTGGCGACACAAAGGCGAGATCGGCCGTCTCCCCCGTCAATGCGCAGCGCTCGAGATCGAGGCCGAAGCCCAGCGCCGCCAGCAGCGCCAGCTCGAATCGCGCCATCAGCGCCGGGGCGAGATCGAGCGAATCGAGCCGATCGGCGATGACCTCGGCCATATCGAACAATTCGCCATGCGGATCGCGCTCCGGCAGAAGACGCAGCAGCGCGCAGAGATGGCCGACGCCATGCAGAGCGAAGGCGCGGTCGATGAGTCGCGCCGCCCGCGAGCGCAGAGGCTCCACGGCGAAAGCGCCGAGATGCTGCTCGAGCCGCGCCCGCCAGGCGACCTCGACGCTATTGCCCGGCTGCAGCACGGAGCGCAGCGCCCGGCCGGCGCCGCCGCGCACCATGCCGGCGTGGCGGCCATGCGCGCGCGTCATCAGCTCCAATATGACCGCGGACTCGCCGTGGCGCTTGACGCCGATGACGAGCCCTTCGTCCCGCCAATCCATCTATCCTGTCACAGCTCGGAGAGCTTCACATCCGGCGTGTATTTGAAATCATAGACGTCCTTGGTGATCGCCTGGCCGCAGATCACCTTGCCTTTCGTGGCGTCGAAGGTCAGCGTCGGCGAGCCGTAGAGCGACCAGCCGAGGCTCAGCGCCTCGGTGACGCGCTTGCAGAACTCCACATCGTCGGGACCGGTCAGATAGCGATAGACGGTCGATCTCTTGCCTAGAGTAGCGGACATTGTGACCCCTCGAATGGCCGGCGGGCGATTCGCCCGGGCGCTCGCGCCGTCATCTTCGCGCCCGCGGCATCGCGCAAGGATTTTCTCTAGCGCCGCCCGGAATTGAAGAGCCGCAGCAAGAACCAGATCGGCACCACGATGACCGCGCCGGTGATCACATAGCCGATGACCGTGTGCACCGCGCCGAAGCCGAGCGAGGAGATGCGGTCGAAGAAGCGCCGCGCGCCATGGACGAGATCCATGGGCTCGATCTCCAGCCACATCAGCAGCGCGCCGACGACCAGCGAGACGAATAGCAGCTTGACGAGCACTTGCAGCGGCGAGCCGCCGAGAAAATCCTGGAGTCGACTATTGGAGGCCATGCGTCCTTCGCTCTCGATTGCGGTCCCTGCCGATCGCCTCGCTTCGCGCTCTCCCTCTCCCCGCTCGCGGGGAGAGGGAGAAGGCGCGCCGCGAAACGATCACGCGAAATTCTATCAGAGGCTGTCGCCCTTGGGAGCCTCCTCGCGGAAGAGCTGCATCATGCGCCGCAGGAATCGCTCGGTAAAGGAGAGCGCGCGCTCGAACTCTTCCTCTCCGGGCAGGCCCTTGCGGGGGGCGGTCGCCTCGGGCGCGGCGCCGGGGAGCTTGGCGCGCAATTGCGCGTTCTCACGCGCGAGGCGCTCGATCTCTCCCTGCAGCGCGGCGCGCTCCTCTGCGGCGACTCGGCAGACGGAGAGCCCGCCGTCCACCGTGCAGAAGGAGACCGCGCCGGTCTGCTTGTCGAGCCGCAGCATGCCGCCCTCGGCCGGGCTCATGGCGAAGCGGCCGGCCTCGCTCTGGGAGGGCTCGGCGGCGGGGGCTTCGGCCCGCGCGGCGGCGGAAAAAAGCACGGCGAGACAGACGAGGGAAAAGATGCGCATCGGCTCCGACCAGTTTCAGCAGGCCGCCCCTCGAGGCCCCGCTCCGATGTGGCGAGAGGGGCGGCGCGCGTCAATAGGCGGGCAACAATCCTCCCCCTCATGCTGAGGAGCCCGCGAAGCGGGCGTCTCGAAGCGCGAGGGGGAGCTCCAGATGGCTGCGCATGAAGGTTTCCTCGTCCTTCGAGACGCCGCTTCGCGGCTCCTCAGGATGAGGAAACCTTCACCCGATCGCCTTGCGGCGTTGCTCCCGCTCAGTCCTTGGGGCCGAGGAGCAGCACGCGCAGCAGGCCGGTCGGCCGGAAATCGGCGGCGCGCATCTCGAAGGCGGTGGGCGAGATTTTCTTCAGATCGGCGAGGCAGAAGCTAACGAGGCGCGTCGGCTTGCCCTTGTCCACCACGAGGCGGAATTGCCGAACCGGCGCGGCCGGCGCGCCGGCGCCGAGATCGAAGGAGATGCGGCGCTCCTGCAGCTCGGCGACATTGGCCTCGGGGAAGATCCGCGCCACGGGCTGCGGCTTTTTCGGCGCATCCGCCGCTATAGCCTCGTCCGGCGGAAGCGCGGCGGCTTCCTGCGCCGCCGAGCGCCGCGCCGCAGCGGCGGAGACCATTTTGTCGACGCCCGCGAGAAAGGCGCGATCGAGGCAATAATCGGCGCGGCGGCGCTCCACCTCCGCCGCCAGCTCCTTGGAGGAGCGCAAGGGCTCGCGCAGCACGCTGTCGCGCGCGACGCCGACGCTCGAGCGAAAGCGAAAATCGAGCAGCGCGCTCTGTCCGGGCGCGAGATCGAGCATGCGCGTCGCCGCGCCGAGCACCGACCAGCGCGGCGCGTAGATCGGATGTCCCGCCTGATCGACGCCATTCTCGGCGATGAGCCCGTCCTTGACGAGCCGCGCGCGGGCGTCCGGCGTCAGAGCGGCGAGCTTGTCGTGAAAAAAGCCGATCGGAACCAGCGGCAGGCCGCTGCGACGCAGCGCAGCGGTCACATCCTTGCCGTCGACGAAGGCGCTCTGCGTGACCGCGAGCGGCGCCGGCTTTTGATCGATGGTCGCGGCGAGGCCGATGTAATTGACAGGGTCGGCGCCCGGAATGGACCAGGCCGCATCGGGATCGGAAAAATCGATCTCGGGCAGAGGGAAGGTCACAGTGGTCCGCGCCGGCGCTGCGGTCGGATTGACGATGCGATATTTCAGCGAGCTGTTCTGCGCTCCGAGCGTCAGCTCCATCTGCTCGACGACGAGCCCCGCCGCCTCGAGCCCGGCGAGCTCCGGCCCGCGATGGACCAGCTCCTGAAGAGTCTCTTCCGCCCGCGCCCCCCAAACGCCGAGCGCCAGAACCGCCGCCGCCAATCCGGCGCTCCGGGGGAAAAGAAAATTCATCGAAAGCCGCCTTTCATTGCGAATGCGCGCGAGAATATCGTCTCCGGCGCGAAAGCGATATGGGCGGGCGCACAGCGCGATTGACGGCGATGGCCTATCGAATAGGCTGATATGCATTGCTCGAGATCATAGAGGGAGCGGATCATGGGACGGCCGGCTGCGCGCGTGAGCGATCCTGTGGCCCATCCTCTGCCTCCGGTGCTGACGCCTGGCCCCGGCAGCTTCAATGTGTTCATCGGCCAATTGCCGGCCTGGCGCGGCGTCGGCGGCGCGGCGGCTGCGGCCATTCAATCCGCGAAATCGGTCTCCGATGCGACGATCCAGGCCGCTGAGGCGGCGACGCTCGCCGCCGCCGGCACGCCGGGCGCGCCCGCCGCTCTGGCGGCCGAGCAGGCGACCAAGGCCGCGGCGGCAGCCAGCATGGGATCGATGATCAGCGGCGCCGCCGGCGGCGCGGACATTCACATGTGCGCGACGCCGCTGCCGATCCCGCCGCATGGGCCGGGCGTGGTGGTGGACGGCTCCACCAGCGTCTTCATCAACGGCCTGCCCGCCTGCCGGCAGGGCGACACCATCGTCGAGGCGGTCGGCCCTCCGAACAAGATCGTCATGGGCCTGCCGACCGTGCTGATCGGCGGGTAGCGCGCTCGCGTTTTTAGGCGGTCGCGCTCTCTTCCTCGATCTTGGCTTCCAGCAGCCGCTCCGGCCGCGTCAGGAACGCCGCCGGAATATCGGCGCGGGCGTCCTCGGTCGGGCCGCGGACGGGCTCGGGCGGGGTCGCCCAGACGAAAGCGTCGAGCTTGCCGGTGATGGGAGAGGCCGGCGCCCAGCGCCGCGAGATGACGCCATCGGCGATCCAGGCCGGATCGCGCGGCGCGCGTGAGCCGCGGGCCAGCCATTCGCGCACCGGCCCGCTGGGGCCGTTCTCGGCGTCCTCGAGCTCCGCCATCAGCAGGCAGACCTGGGCGGTCGGCGTCTTGCCCTCGGCGACCAGCGGAGCCAGCGCCTTGCGCGCGGCGCCGAAATCGCGCGCCGCGAGCGCCACGCGCGCGACGAGAATTCCCGCCTCCGGCGAATGGGAAACGGAGGAGGCGAATTTCTTCACACGCGCCAGACGCTCGGCGTTGGATTCGCTCGGCGCGGTCTCGAGAAACGCTTCGGCGATATCGGGATGTGGATGCTCGGCATAGGCTTTCTCGAGCAGCTTCAGCGCTTTGGCGCTGTCGCCATGGCGGGCGAGCAGACGTCCGATCAGCGCGATCGCCGGAACCAGATCGGGCGCGCGCTTCACCGCCTGGCGGGCGAGATGCAGCGCCTCGCTCGGATGCTCGGCCTGCTTCTCCAGCGCCAGGGCGGTCTCCACCACGGCGCGCAGGCGCTGGGCGGTCGGCAGATCGATGGCCTTGGCCTTCAGATTGGCCTCGACGGCGATGCGCGCCTCTTCCCAATTGGCCTGGGCGCCGTGATGCTCGAGCAGCGCATGGCCGGCCCAGGGCAGCGGCGTGAGCTGATGCGCCTGATCGGCGAAATGATGCGCCGCCTCGTCGTCCTTGCGGCGCTTGGCCTCTATGTGCAGGCCGCGCAGGCCGAGAAGGCGCGTCTCCGAGAGCTGCGTCATCTCGTGAAAGGCGGTCTCGGCGCCGACGCGATCGCCCTCGAGCTGGGCGACCTGCGCGCGCAGCAGATAGGTCAGCGGTTCCTTGTCGAGATTTTTCACCGCCTCCTTGGCGGCGTGCTTGGCCTCGGCGAGATGGCCGGCGCCGGCCGCCACAATGCCGCGCGACAGGGCCTGAAAGCCCCGCTCGCGGCGCTTGGCGCGGGAATTCTGCTTCAAGCGCGCAGGCGCCTGGAAGAAATAGACGATGATCGCCCAGGCGACGATGATCGCCGCGATCGTCGCGAGCAGCGCCGCTGCGCCGACGACGAGCGTCGTCTCTATGTGATAGCCGCCCCAGTCGAGCGCGATCGAGCCGGGCTGCTCGATGAGCCAGTGGAGGCCGATGGACAGAGCGGCCAGCGCCGCAATGAAGAAGAGCAGCAGAATCATGGGTCGTCGATCCTCGCCTCGGCTCTAAGCGCGCCTGCTTAGATTTTTTGTTTCAGCAGGATTATTGTCTGGCCCTGCTCAGTTCTTGGGTTTTGCGAGCGCATCCAGCGCGCCCGCGAGAATGGAGGCCGCCGCCTTTTCGGCCTCGACGCGCTGGCGGGCTTGTGTCTCCCACTCGCGCGCGACGGCCTTGGCGGCGTCGGGAAATTCGGCGAAAGCGGCCAGCGCCGTCTCGATCTCGCCGCGGTCGAGCGCCGCCTCCAATTTGTCGGCGATGTCGCCGATCGTGGCTTTTTCTTTCTCCGCGGCGCTGCGCACCTTCACCAGTCTGGAGGCGCCTTGCAGCAGCCGGTCGGCCAGGGGGGCGTCGGGCTTCAGATCGGCGGAGGCCTCGAGCTTGCGCACCAGCGGATGGAAGGAGGCGCGCAGCGCGCGCGCATCGGGAGCGCCCTTTTCGGCCAGAGGCGCGAGCGCGGCCAGCGCTTGCGAATCGGCGCCCTGGGCCGAGAGAATGGCGTATTCGGACGGGAAGGGGGCTCCCCGGTCCAGCGCCCGTTGCAGCGAATGCGCCACCACGGCGACGGTCGCCGGATTGGGGCCTTTCTCCTCCGGCGCGGCGGCCACGGGCGCGGGCGGCGGCGGGGCCGGCTCCACCTCGCGCGGGGCGCGGGTCTCGTCCTTGGCCGCGTCGAGCTTGTCGCGCAGCGCCTTCACCTCATCGGATAGCCAGTCGATCCGGCCCTCGAGGCCGCTGACATTATCCTCGACGTCCTGCACCTTCTGGTCCGGGACCTTCGCCTCTGCGCGGGGGGCGGCGGCGGGTTCTGCGCCATTGCGGGCCTGCTCCGCCAGCGCCAGGGCCGAGCGGGCGATGCGCTCCAGCTCGTCCAGACGGCGCGTCAGCGCCTCGATTTGGGCGATGGAAACCGGATTGGCCTCCGCCGCCGCCGGCTTGGCGGGAGCGGGCGGCGCCGGGGGAGGAGCTGCAACGACCGGCGCCGCAGGGGCCGGGACGGGCGCGGGTGACGCCGCGGGCGTCGCGCTGGGCGCGTTCCAGGTGATGTGATCGCCGCCGGAGCGCGGCGGAACGGCGGGCTCGGCCGGCTTCGTCTCGACAGGGGCGGGCGTCGATTTTTGCAGGGGCTCGGCGAGCTTGGCCGGGCCGGGCTTGTCTGCCGGCTTCTCCGGCTTGCCGGTCGCTTTCACGATCGTCTCGCGCAGCGTGGCGATCAGCTTTTCCGGCCGCGCGAAAGTCTCGTCCACGACAGTGGCGAAGGCCGCGAGCTTCTCATTCTTGTCGCGGAAACGATAGGCGGCGATCGACCCCGCGGTCGCCAGCAGGCCGAGCGTCGCCGCCAGCAGCGTGAAGCGATGCCAATTTTTGCGGCGCGGCTTTTGCGCCGGCGCGGCCCCGCTCGCGGGCGCCGAAATTGCTTCGCTCACCATGCGCTCGGCCTCGGCCGGATGGTCGACGCTCGTCGCCGTCCAAGCGTCATTCGCCGATGATTCGCCGGCCGCGTGGCTATCCGCTGCGGGGTCTTTGTCGTGCTGCGCCATGTGCTAGGGGCTCCTCGCCGCAGCCCCTTATAGACGAGGCGGACATTCCGCGAAACATCCGCCGCTGCGTTCGAGCCGCGCCGAGACGGGAATTTCCGGCGCGGGCGGCGGCGCCGCTCATCCCTGGCGGGCGAGCAGCGCCTTTATATGCTCGACCAGCTCGCTCTCCGGCGCGGAGAATTGCGCGGGCCGGGCGGATTTCCATTCCTCATTGGTGGAGATTGCGGCGCTCGCTCGCGCCCCCTCTATGAGGTCCTTGATCTGCACCTCGCCCCTGGCGCGCTCGTCCGAGCCTTGGATCACCACGGCAGGGCTGTTGCGCTTATCGGCATATTTCATCTGCGCCTTCATGCCGGAGGAGCCGAGATAGAGCTCCGCCGAAACGCCGGCGTTGCGCAGAGCGGCGACCATGCGCTGATAATCGGCGATATGGTCGCGGTCGAGCGCCAGCACGACGACCGGGCCGAGCCGCGCTGCCGCCGAAACGACCGGGCTGCCGACCAGCTTCAGCGCCGCATAAAGGCGCGAGACGCCGATGGAAAAGCCCGTCGCCGGCGTGTTGTCGGAGCGGAACCGGCCGATGAGCCCGTCATAGCGCCCGCCGCCGCCGACCGAGCCGAAGCGCACCGGATGGCCCTTTTCGTCCTTGGTCTCGAAGGTGAGATCGGCCTCGAAGACCGGCCCCGTGTAATATTCGAGTCCGCGCACGATGGAGGGGTCGATGCGGATGCGCTCCGGGCCGAAGCCAGCGTCACGAACCAGATCCTCTATCTCCAGCAATTCCTCGGCGCCTTCCGCGCCGACATTGCTGCGGCCGAGCAGCTCGAACAGTCCGAAGCGCGGCTCGCCGTCCTTATATTGCCCGCCGAGCGTGAAGGAGAGGATCGTCGCCACCGCGTCATCGGCGAGGCCGGCGCCTTTGGTGAAGTCGCCGCTGTCGTCCTTGCGGCCGGGGCCGAGCAGCTGGCGCACGCCCTCGGGGCCGAGCCGGTCCATCTTGTCTATGGCGCGCAGCACGGTGAGGCGGCGGCCGGCGTTCTCGTCGCCCTCGAGGCCGATGGCCTTCATCACCCCGTCCAGCACCTTGCGGCTGTTGATCTTGATGACGTAATCGCCGCGCGGAATACCGAGCTTTTCCAGCGTGTCGGCGGCCATCATGCAGATTTCGGCGTCGGCGGCCGGCGAGGCCGCGCCCACCGTATCGGCGTCGAATTGCATGAATTGGCGGAAGCGCCCCGGCCCCGGCTTTTCGTTTCGATAGACATTGCCGAAGCGATAGCTGCGGAACGGCTTCGGAAGCCGGTCGAAATTCTGCGCGACATAGCGGGCCAGCGGCGCGGTGAGGTCATAGCGCAGCGACAGCCATTGCTCGTCGTCGTCCTGGAAGGAGAACACGCCCTCATTGGGGCGGTCCTGGTCCGGCAGGAATTTGCCGAGCGCGTCGGTATATTCGATCGCCGGGGTCTCCAGCGCCTCGAAGCCATAGAGCTCATAGACGGAGCGAATCACGTCGAGCATGCGGCCGGTGGCGGCCAGCTCTGCGGCGTCGCGGTCGGCGAGGCCGCGCGGGGAGCGGGCCTCTATCTTGGATTTCTTCTGGTCTGACATTGGGTGCGCCTTTTCGGCGCTCTTCCTAGCATTTTTGCGCGGCGAGGAAAGCCGGGGCGTCGCCCCTCGGCCAGAACAGCAGATGGCTGCGGCAGTGGGGACAGTCCGAGCTGCCGAATCCCTCGAGCGGAACCGGCAGCGCGGAGAGCGCCGCGACGAGATCGCATTCGCCCTTCGTCTCTGTGATCCAAGCGCCGAGCGATTCGCCGGCCTCGGTCAGCTGGTCGATATGCCAGCGGCGCAGCTTGCCCTGCCGCATATGCCGGCCGAGCCTCGCGCGCAGCCCGCCCGGCCCTTTGGCCGAGCCGCAATAGAGATAGAGCCCCGGCGCGAGCGTCGCCGTGCGACGTCCTGCGCTGGCCTCGAGCGGGCGCGATAGCGCGATGAGCAGCGCATAGGCGCCCGGCGTGGGCGGCGCCTTTGATGCGGCGTGGATGAAAGCGAGCGCGGAAAACGATTGGTCGGGGGCCGCCGGGCGCTCAGCGCGCGCCGAGCGGCGCATCGAGGCGGAAGTGGTTTCTGACGCCATATTGCAGGCCGAGCTTTCGTCCGGGAATCGAGACGCGCATTTCCGGCGGAATGAGGAGGTCGAGCGCCTTCTGGTCGAAACGCGCGGGCAGGCGGGCCTCGCGCGCCAAGGCCTCCACCGTGTCGAAGCGCAGCGTGGACGTCCGATAGAAGCCGTTGACATAGCGCATTCTGATCTCGCCGATCAAATCATAGGCGCGCCGCATCGGCTCGGGGACTCTGGCGCGATCTATTCCATAGGCGAGCAGCAGGCCCGGCCGGGCGAGGTAGAAAATGCCGAGCGCGGTCGCCTTCTCGCAGCGCGGCTGGCGCATGATCCAGAACAAGGGAGCGTCGCCGAGCTCGCGATTAAAGCCGAGCATCATTCTGTGCCAGTCGTCGCTGGAGGCGAGCGGCAGCCAATCGGCGATGAATTGCGCATATTCGCCGTCGCCCGGCTCGAGGCTCGCGGCGCGCTCCTCGACCCAGCGACGCAAGAGATCGTCGACCGCGAGAGGCATAGGAAGACTCCGGTTCTTCAAAAACGACGAAGCGACCGCGAAGCCCGGGCGTCACGATGGTCTCGGCGAGAGACTGGCGCTGAGCGCTCTTCTCTCTTCCCGTGCGACGGGCTTCGGCATAAAAAGGGGCTCCCCGTTCCGCGCGTACGCGAAACGGGGAGTTGGACAACACCGTGAGAACCTGAACCGCAAAGGACCGACCTCGACGGATGAGGCCGCGCTCCGGAGGGGTAGAGCGTCGCAGCAAGGAGAACCGCCTCAACGAACCAAGCGATGTCGCAAGTCGCAGAGCTGTGGAGGCGGGACCTTGACTTGTTCTTTGCAAGACGATTGCCCGTTTGGGCGTTCTCTTTATGCCTCGGCTCGTTATGTAATGCAACTACATAAATTGGGCGCAATGCCCGATTTGGCGCGGCCGCTATGCATAAACAACCGGCAATTCGCGCTCGACGCATCTTCGCCCTCCAGCTGATCCGGGCCGTGACCAGACCGACTCGACGAGAGATTTTAGGCTTTGGAGCGGGCGCTTTCGCCACTCTCGGCGGCGCCGCGCGCGCTAGCGCCGCCGCGCCGGACGCGACCGAATGGCTGCAGCGCCGCCTGCGCGAGGCTGCCCGCGCCGGAGGCGCCCTGCGGTTGCCGGCCGGCGTTCTGCGCATCCGCTCCCTCTTTATCGAGGACAAAATCACGATCATCGGCGCCGCGGGCGGCTCTGTGCTGCAGGCGAGCGGCGCCGGCCCGTTGCTGCGCGCCGCCAATATACCGGCGCTGACGCTGGAGAATGTGCGCTTCGATGGAGGCGGCGCACGTTTTGCCGATCGCCGCCAAGGCCTCCTCGATCTCACAGATATTCCAAAGCTCGCCGTGCATGGCTGCACGATCCGCCGCTCGGGCGGCAGGGGAATAAATCTCCTGCGCTGCGGCGGGCGTTTCGCGCAGAATATCGTCGAGGATGTGCGCGACGCCGGTTATTTCTCGCTCGATGGGCTCGGCGTCGACATAGACAATAACAAAGTGCGCCGCTGCGGCGACAATGGCGTGCAAGTGTGGACCACGACCGCCGGCCGTTACGAGGGCTCGCGCGTCCGCAATAATGAGATCGTCGATATTCGCAATCTCTCCGGCGGCGACGGCGCCTATGGCAATGGCGTGAGCATTTGGGGCTCCGGCTTCGTGCGGGTGGAGAAGAATGTCATTCGCCGCTGCGCCTATACGGCGGTGCGCAACAACGCCGGCCATGATGTCGAGGTCGTCGGCAATGATTGCGCCGGCTTCGGCGAGCGCGCCATGTATGCGGAGTTCGGCGCCAAGCGCGCGAGCTTCCGCGACAATAAAATCGACGACGCCGGCGCCGGAATCGCGCTCGCCAACGCCGAGCGGGGCACGGACATAGGCTTCGTGATCGGCAATCGGATCACCGGCCTGCACGAGACGCATCCCGATGACGAGTTCGGCCCGATTATGAGCTGGCTCACCGGCATAGAGGCCGAGAGCAATGTGGAGATCGCCGGCAACACTGTGGTCGGCGGCTGGATGGGCGTGCGCTGTGGCGGCTATCGGCAGAATATTCGCGTCGAGGGCAATGCGCTCGTCGAGAATGATTATGGCGTGACCTTTCAGATCGGCGAGGGCGTCGGGCCGGCGGTCATCGCGCGCAATAAGATCATCGGAGCGAAAAAGGCGGCGATAGCCGCGATCGCGGGTCAGGACATTCTGCCGGGAGACGTCGCGCGGCCGGGCGCCGCGGCCAAATATCCGCGGCTCACGATAGAGGGCAATGAGGTCGGCTGAAACTTAACATTGCGTCAAGAACCTCGAGCGCATGATCGCGGGCCAGTCCCTCGGAATATGTTCATGACGACGCTCGCCACCTATCTGCAGATCGCCAATAATCAGTCCAAATGGCAGGCGATGACCGCCAAATCGCCGGACGTCGCGACTCAGACGCAATATTTCGAGGATAATATCGGCAAGGTGACGTCGATCGACGAATTCATGAAGAACTCGCGGCTCTTCAATTATGCGATGACCGCGTTCGGCCTCGGCAGCATGACCTACGCCAAGGGCCTGATGCAGAAAGTGCTCGAAGGCGGCGTCTCCAGCAACTCGGCGCTCGCCAACACCATCAGCAGCGCCAATATCAAGGCCTTCGCGCAGGCATTCGACTTCGCCGCCAATGGCGAGACCACGACCACTTCCTCGACGCTCGTCGACAATGTGGTGAGCCGCTACACGGAGCAGGCGCTGGAAACGAGCCAGGGCCAGCAGAATCCGGGCGTGCAGCTCGCGCTCTATTTCCAGCAGCATGCGCCGGATTTGACGAGCGCCTACGGCATTCTCGCGGACAGCAATATTTTGACGGTCGTGCAGACGGCGCTCGGCATTTCGTCGAGCACCTCGTCGCAGTCGATCGACACGCAATATCGGCTGCTGTCGTCGAAGGTGAATGTCGACGACTTCAAGGACCCGAAGAAGCTGCAGCAGTTCATCGCCCGCTTCGCCGCCCAATATGATTACAACAATGGCGGCGACGCCAATTCGCAGAGCTCCCTGCTCTCGACGCTGTTCGATACGTCCGGCTCCGGATCGAGCTTCGGGCTCGATTCGAGCCTGCTGCTGAACATGCAGGGGATGAAGTTCGGCTATTTCTGATCCGGCGAAAAGCGGCTTCCGCGCAGGAAGCGGAAACCGCTTTTGGCAAAAGCGTCAGAGAATATTCACCGTCACGGTGATATGCGCGATCCCGCCCGAGCCCGAATACCAGTCATAGGAGAATGTGTCGGTTCCCGAGGCGTTGGGGCCGGCGTGGTAGAAGAGCTTGGTGCCGGGCACGCGCTGGGTGTTGCAGCGCGACCGCGGATTGCCGGGACGGAAATAGGCATAGCCGGCCTCGCGCCGAATCTCGACCCGGCCCTGTGAGGGGGCTTGGGTGAGCGTGACGCGATCGGGACTGTCGGCGCGCGAGCAGTCTGGATTGATCTTGGCGGCAAAGCCGAGCGAGGCGGTGGAGCCGCGCGGGACAGAAATCGTCCTCTGCACGGAGGCCTGGCTGCCGCCAGCGTAAATATAGGCGCGCGGGCCGGTATTGCAGGCGGAAAGGCCGAGAGCGGCCGCCAATAAAGCGATGCGTGCAAAACTCATGGTCGGCAATCCATTGGTGAGCGACGGCGCGTTCTAGCGTGAAAGCGCTTTGTTCACAATGGCCAGGGTTCCGTTTGCATTCCGTTTGCGGCGGCGCGCCAAAAATTCGGCGCGACTTCGCCGCGAGCCGGAAACATCTCGAACCTCTCGGACAAACGGAGGAAATCCCTATCGACGAAGCCGAAGCGGGGGCGTCGTCGAAACGAGGATTTTTCATGAAGCCAGTCATCACGGCTCTGGTTCTGGCCGCAGCTTTCTCCGCTGGCGCGCAGGCGGCGGATCTGCCGTCGCGCGAGCGGGTCTTCCAGCCGCCCCCGCCGCCGCCGGCTTTCGCATGGACCGGCGTCTATGCGGGTCTCGATATCGGCGCCGGCGCGTTCGCCTCCGGCACGTCCGACGCCGGGGTCTCGGGCGGCGGGCTCGTCGGCTATAATCATCGGATCGGCCCGCTCTTCGTCGTGGGCCTCGAGACTGATTTTTCGGGGACCAGCCTCTCCGGCGGTGGTCGCGGACCCGATCCGCTGGGCCTGCGCGGACCCGAGGGGGCGCGCTCGCTGCCCTGGTTCGGGACGCTGCGCGGGCGCTTCGGCGTCACCGGCTTCGATTCCCGCGTGCTGTTCTACGGCACCGGCGGCTTCGCCTATGGCGACGTCGGCGGATCGGTCCGCGAAGGCTGGACCGCGGGCGGCGGCGTCGAATGGGCCTTCGCGCCGCGCTGGTCGGTCAAGACCGAATATCTCTTCAACGATCTCGGCGAGAACGGCGGCGGCGATCCGGGCGCGGCGCGCGGCGCCAATTTTCACACCGTCCGCGTCGGCGTGAATTATCATTTCGATCTGCCGTCGCGGTGATCGAGACGCGTTCGCGCGGCTTGCTCGCGGCGCGGCGAATTGCTAGATAGGGCGTGGATGGCTGGCGGGGTTTCCCTTCCAGCCTCTCCGTTTTTGAAAACACGGGCATTTTCGATCGGGCCGCGCCGGCCAGTTCTCTGAGCAGAACTCTCGTTTCCTCCAGGCCTCGCTTCGGCGGCGGGAGGGGACTTCCGATCGAGGAGGCCCGATCCGCAACGCCAACCCCATGCCGGCGCCGCGCCCGAAAGGGCATTCCAGGAGAACTCATGTCAACTGCTACTGAGCGCGCCCCGTCGCGCGAGGACTTTGCCGCCCTGCTCGAAGAAAGCTACGGAGAAAACGAAGCTTTCGAGGGTTCCGTCATCAAGGGCCGCGTGGTCGCCATCGAGAAGGACGTCGCCGTCATCGATGTGGGCCTCAAGACCGAGGGCCGCGTCGCCCTCAAGGAATTCACCGGCTTCGGCCGCGACCCGGCTCCCAAGGTGGGCGAAGAGGTCGAGGTCTATCTCGAGCGCATCGAGAACGCGCTCGGCGAGGCCGTCATCTCGCGCGACAAGGCGCGCCGCGAGGAGAGCTGGGTCAAGCTCGAGAAGGCCTTCGAAAGCAATGAGAAGGTCGAAGGCGTCATCTTCAATCAGGTCAAGGGCGGCTTCACCGTCGATCTCGACGGCGCCGTGGCCTTCCTGCCGCGTTCGCAGGTGGACATTCGTCCGATCCGCGACGTCGGCCCGCTGCTGAACGTGCCGCAGCCCTTCCATATTCTGAAGATGGACCGCCGCCGCGGCAATATCGTCGTTTCGCGCCGCACCGTGCTCGAGGAGAGCCGCGCCGAGCAGCGTCACGAGATTGTGGCCAACCTCGAAGAGGGGCAGGTCATCGAGGGCGTCGTCAAGAACATCACCGATTACGGCGCCTTCGTCGATCTCGGCGGCATCGACGGCCTGCTGCATGTCACCGACGTGGCCTGGCGCCGCGTCAATCATCCGAGCGAAGTGCTCACCATCGGCCAGACCGTGCGCGTGAAGATCATCAAGATCAATCACGAGACGCATCGTATCTCGCTGGGCATGAAGCAGCTGCTCGAGGATCCGTGGCAGGGCATCGAGGCGAAATATCCGATCGGCGCCAAATTCCACGGCCGCGTCACCAACATCACCGACTACGGCGCCTTCGTGGAGCTGGAGCCGGGGATCGAGGGCCTCGTCCACGTCTCGGAAATGTCCTGGACGAAGAAGAACGTGCATCCCGGCAAGATCGTCGCGACGAGCCAGGAAGTCGACGTTCAGGTGCTCGAGGTCGATCCGGTCAAGCGCCGCATCTCGCTCGGCCTCAAGCAGACGCTGCAGAATCCGTGGGAGGCCTTCGCCGAGAAGCACCCGCAGGGCTCCACCGTCTCCGGCGAGGTCAAGAACAAGACCGAGTTCGGCCTGTTCATCGGCCTCGATGGCGATGTGGACGGCATGGTCCATCTCTCCGATCTCGACTGGAATCGCCCCGGCGAGCAGGTCATCGAAGAGTATAAGAAGGGCGATGTCATCACCGCTCAGGTGCTCGACGTCGACATCGAGAAGGAGCGCATCTCGCTCGGCGTGAAGCAGCTCGCCAATGATCCTTTCGCCTCGGTCGCCGAAGAAGGCGCGGGTGGCGAGGTGAAGAAGGGCGCTGTCGTCACCACCGAGGTGCTCGAGGTGAAGGAAGCCGGTCTCGAGGTGAAGATCCTCGGCACCGACCTCACCACCTTCATCAAGCGCAACGAGCTGGCGCGCGACCGCGCCGACCAGCGTCCCGAGCGTTTCGCCGTCGGCGAGAAGGTGGATGTCCGCATCACCCTCTTCGATCGCAAGGCGCGCAAGGTCGCCGTGTCGATCAAGGCGCTGGAAATGGCCGAGGAGAAGGAGGCGATCGCCCAATACGGCTCCGCCGATTCGGGCGCCTCGCTGGGCGACATTCTCGGCGCGGCCCTCAAGGCCCGCGAGGAAGCGCCGAAGAAGTAAGACGACGATCGAGGGAAAGCGCTTTCCCTCGCTCTGTTCTCAGCGCCCGCTCTCTTCAGAGAGCGGGCGTTTTCTTTTTTGAAGCCGTCATGCGCCGCCTTCTGGACCTGTTCGCGCTTCGAGACGCCCCGCTTGCGCGGGGCTCAGCACGAGGGAGGCATCACGCGGCTCTTTGGTTTCGATTCCTCGCCGTCATCGCGAGCGGAGCGAAGCGATCCAGAGTCGCGGGGCGGCTCCTGGATTGCTTCGCCTTCGGCTCGCAATGACGCGCCGGTCACTCCGCGGCGGTCTTCAATTCCTCCGCGCGCACCACATCCAATCCGCGGAAGATCGCGCAGCGCTGGAATACGGCGATATCCGGCTTGACCTGCTTCTGATGGCAGAATTTCGCCGTCAGCTTGGCGAGGCCCTTGATGTCGCGGCCCGTCGCATAGGGGAAGACGGTGACGAGATCGTCGATCAGCGCATCGGCGAGCTTCAGCTCGAACTGATCCGACATCACGCGCCAGATGCGGCGCTTCGCGTCATCGTCCGGCGGGCTGTATTTGATGAGCGCGATGCAGCGGGAGACGATCGCCTCGTCGATATCATCGACGCGATTGGTCGTCAGGAACAGCAGGCCGTTGAAATATTCCAGCACACGCAGGAACACGCCGACCACGGCGTTCATGGCGATGTTGTCGTCGCGCCGCTTGATATAGACGTCGGCCTCGTCGATCAGCATCACCGCGCCCCAGCGTTGCGCGCGGGTGAGGATTTCCTTCAGCGCGGTCTCCATCGTCGCGACATTGAGGCCGAGCTGGCCGGAATGCACGCGATAGAGCGGCCGCTGAATAATCTCCGAATAGACTTCCGCAGTGAGCGTCTTGCCGACGCCGGGCGGGCCGGCGCAGAGCACTGTGGTGCCGCCCGACTTGCCGGCGACGATATCGTCCATCAGCACGTCCATCTCGGCGGTCAGAATGTCGATGAGATCGGTCTGCTCGGCGGGCAGCACCAGCTTCTGCTTCAGTGCGGGCTTATATTCATAGAGCTTCATCTCGTCGACATGCACCCACACATGGTGATGCAGATCGAGATGGAACATCAGAATGTAAGGGTGCACCGGAATGCGCTTGAAGAGATGTTCCGGAATCTGCTGCTGCATCACCGCGAGCTCGTCCTCGACGGTGAACTTATTGCTCTTCGACGCTTTGCGGATGAAATTGCCGAGCACGTCGCCGGGCGATTCCAGCGTCAGGCTGCGGGCCGAGAGAATGGCCTCGTCATTGACGAGGCGGGCGTCGCCGCCGCTGGTCGACAGCACCACGACATCCTTGCGCGACCAATCCGTGTCGCGATGCGAGGCGTTGGGGTCCTCGGCGTGAAAGCCGGTGCCGCGGCCGGTGAACTGCTGGCCATAGCGGCCGCGCCAATCGAAATAGGTCTCGGTCGCAGTGTCGAAGGCCGCGATCAGCTCGGGCGTCTCGCGGATAAAGCCTTTGACCGCGAGAATCTCGTTGATCGTGCGGCCCGCGATCTCCGCCGCCATGATGCGAATGGCGTTGGTGGTCAGCACGCCCTTGGCGTTGGATTTCAGCTCGATCATCACCTTGCCCGCCTCGTCGTTGGAGGCCGGCACATAATCGAAGCGGGTGATGACGTAAGGCAGAGGCTTGGAGGCGACGCTCGCCGTGAACAGCCAGCCGCGAATGGCGTCGGCGGTCAGATAGCGCACCATCGCCGGCAGAACCAGCTCGAGCTCGGTGGCCTCGAAGCGCTTGCCGCCGGCCTTCAGCGCGCCGCGCAGCGTCGCGAGCTGCGCAGCGCGGGCGCGCATGTCCGGGCCGGCCGCGCGATAGAGATCCTCGAGGAAGGTCAGCTCCTCGTCGGAGAGATGAGAGAACTCGACCTCGACTCTGTCGCTGAAGCGCAATTGTTCCGCGAACCCTGCACGGGCCGGGAATCGCGCCATCAGCGATTCGACATATTGGCGTTCGATTTGAATATTCATCGCCGCTCTCGCCTGTCATCGGGATAGGGGGGAAGCGTCAGAATGCGCGTGTCTTCGACAGGCCCTCCGACGGTGAAGTGGTAGACGTCCTGGAACTGCATATCGCCCGGCGTCAGGCCCAGAAGCTCATGGACCGTGTCGTCGAAGAAGCAGCCGATGCCGGTGCCGGCGATGCCCGCCGCGGTGGCCCAGAGATAGAGAGCCTGGCCGATGAGGCCGGCCTCGAAATGCAGGCGCCGATAGGCGAAGGCGCCGTCCGCCGCGAGCGCGCGGTCGAATTCGGCGATCATCGCGACGCTGAAGCAGCCCTTGCCGGAAATGGGCTGCAGACAAGCGAGCTTGGTCGCCTCTTTTTCCACAGAGCCCGCATAGAGCCGATAGAGCGGCAGACCTTCCAGCTCGACCAGCGCCCATTCGAAGTCCTTGCGCGAGGCTTCGCGCAGCCGCGCGGCGACATCGCTGTCGCGCTGCAGCGCATAGAGGCCGGGCTCCAGGCCATCGACGCGATGCACGAAGAGAATGAGCGTGATCGCCGCGCCCCAGGGGAAGGCGGAGAGCAGGGTGGATTCGCTCGGCAGCGTCGAGGCGATCAGCGCGGCGAAGGCCTCGCGCGAGATGGAGGTGGTTCCGTCCATCTTCTGCGCGCTGCGGCGCTTGCGCACGGCGGCGCCGATGGAGACGCCTTCGAAACCGGGCGCCGGCCATTGCGCGCGCGTCGGCGCCGGGGGCTTGGGCTGGCGCGGCTTGCGGCAGAATTGCCCGGCGAGATCGATGATCGGCCAGCCGTCGTGATCCTCGCTCAGCCGATTGGCCTGGCCGCGGAACTCGCGCGGCGCGTCGATGAGAGCGAAGAGATCGAGCGGCGTCGCCGGCCCCGGCTCGGTCGCGATCCACATCAGCAGATCGGGATGCTCCGGCTCGCGCTTGTGCCAGGCGTCGTCACGATCGAGGCCGACGAGCGCGGCGATCTCGCCGTCGGAAGGATCGGCCAGCGCCTGCGCGCGCCAGCCGAGCGCGGCGGCGGCCTGGGCGACGGCGCCGATCGCATGGCCGGCGTCGAGCTGGCAATAGCGAAAGGCGCGCTCGCCATATTTCCACGCCTCACGCCAGGGAATGGAGGAGAGGGCGAGCAGAAACCCGCCCTTGGGCAGCACGCGCGGCGCCGTATAGGTCGCGCGCTCCTCTAGCGCATGCAGCAGCGGCGCATAATGATAGAGTGCGGCGCCGGCGCCGAGCCCCTCCACCGCATCCAGCAGCACATAGCTTTCGGTGGGATGCAGATTGCCGGAGGAGGGGTTGTTGCGCAGCGCCCAGGTCGAGCCTTCATAGCTCTTCCAGGCGCTTATGCCGAAGGAAAGCTCGAGGAACAGGCCGAGCGCCCGAAGATCGAGCGCCGCCGGCTGCGGCGCAGGGCCGGGGAAGGAGGGCGTCTCCTCGATGATGGGCAGCGGCGTCTGCCGCACGCCCTCGAAGAGGCGGAAGGGCGAGGGCTGCGACGTCCAATCGAGAAAGCCCGGACCCATCGCATAGCGGTTCGGCGCATGCTTGGTGCGCCGATGGTAGCCGCGAATTTCCGTCGGCATGGTATCGCGATCGTCGAAGCTCATAAGCGCTCCCGCTCCCCGCCGCAGAGACGGGGAAGGTATGGATTTTGATTGTCGGCCACTCGATCGGATCCCGACACGCAGCCTAGGGGGATTCAAGGATCGTGCCTTGTTCGCTGCGCCGCAAAAAAATGATCGGCGCCAGCAAAATCAGTCTGATAGTTAAATGCAGCCGTGTCGGTTTGGGAACGGCTCGAACAAAAGGAGCCTACCGATGTCGCAAATTGTCGAAGTCGCAGCCGCCGAGCATCGGCATTTTGGCGCATTGGTGACGATTCGCGTGGGCGAGCAGCCGCTGCGGCGGCTGACCCCGAACGAGGCGGGCATTCTCTCCCGCGCGCTGGCGGCGGTCGCCAATGGCTCCAGCGCGGAAAAGACCATCTTCATGAGCCCGATCGCCAGCGATCACGAGTTCGAGGCGCAGGTCCAGGACGATGGCGTCACGGTGAAGGCCACGGACGGGCCGGAAATATTTCTGGACTGGACGCAGACCCGCATATTGGCCGAGGCGCTGGCGAAGCTGGCGGGCTGACGCGGGCTTCGTCCCGCTCGCGCGCTCATGCTTGCAACCCGAGGCGAAGGCGCGTATTTTCATCATCGGATCGGCGCAGCGCCGATGAGACCGAGGAACTGAGCTTTGGCGGCAATGGCCACCATCACGATTGACGCGGCGCGCTCCTCGGCGCTCGAGACCGCGCGTCTTCTTTCGAGCCTGCTGCTTCTTAGTCGCCCCTGAACGCCCCCAGGGCCGCCCGGCCCAGGCATTCAGGGGACTGCCGAGCTAAGACGAAACGAGAGCGCCTGCAGAGCGGGCCGAGCAGTTCAGGACGAAGCCATGACCGACAATAATCCTTCCGCCGCCCGCGACGCCGATCGCGTCGTCATTTTCGACACCACTCTGCGCGACGGCGAGCAGTCGCCCGGCGCCTCCATGAACTTCGAGGAGAAGCTCGAGGTCGCCGACATATTGGACGAGCTGGGCGTCGATATCATCGAGGCCGGTTTCCCCGTCGCCAGCCAGGGCGATTTCGAATCGGTGCTCGAGATCGCCAAGCGCGTGAAGAACGCGACCATCGCCGGACTCGCCCGCGCCGCCGCCAAGGACATCGACCGCTGCGCCGAGGCGCTGCGCCACGCCCGCAATCCGCGCATCCACACCTTCATCTCCACCTCGCCGGTCCATATGAAATACAAGCTCCAGATGGAGCCGGAAAAAGTATTGGAGATGATCGCGTCTTCCGTCTCGCGGGCGCGCAATCATGTCGCCGATGTCGAATGGTCGGCCGAGGACGGCACGCGCACGGAACATGACTTCCTGTGCCGCTGCGTGGAGACGGCGATCGACGCCGGCGCGACGACGATCAATATTCCAGACACGGTCGGCTATTCGACGCCGCAGGAATATGAGGCGCTGTTCCGCATGGTACGCGAGCGCGTGCCCAATGCCGACAAGGCGATCTTCTCGGTCCATTGCCATGACGATCTCGGCCTCGCGGTCGCCAATTCGCTGGCCGGCGTGCGCGGCGGCGCGCGGCAGATCGAATGCACCATCAACGGCATAGGCGAGCGCGCCGGCAACGCAGCGCTGGAAGAAGTGGTGATGGCGATGCGCACGCGCCCCGATGCGCTGCCCTTCCGCACCAATATCGACGCGAAACTCCTGACTCGCGCGTCAAAACTCGTCTCGGCGGTGACGTCATTCCCGGTGCAATATAATAAGGCCATCGTCGGCCGGAACGCCTTCGCGCATGAGAGCGGCATCCATCAGGATGGCATGCTCAAAAATGCGCATACGTACGAAATCATGACGCCGGAGAGCGTCGGCGTGTCCAAGACCTCGCTGGTCATGGGCAAGCATTCCGGCCGTCACGCCTTCAAGGAGAAGCTCAAAGAGCTGGGCTATGAGCTGGGCGAGAATGCGCTGGAGGACGCCTTCAAGCGCTTCAAGGATTTGGCCGACCGCAAGAAGCTCGTCTATGACGAGGATATCGTCGCGCTGGTGGACGACGAGATCGTGACCGCCAATGACCATATAAAGGTCGCGGCGCTCACCGTCATCGCCGGCACGGCCGGGCCGCAGACGGCGGCGCTGACCCTGGACATAGACGGCGAGAAGAAGACGCATCAGGCGACCGGCAATGGTCCTGTCGATGCGATCTTCAACGCCATCAAAGCGCTGGCGCCGCATGAGGCCTCGCTCGAATTGTTCCAGGTCCATGCCGTCACCGAAGGCACCGATGCCCAAGCGGAAGTCTCCGTGCGTCTGTCGGAGGACGGAAAATCGGTGACGGGCCGCGGCGCCGATCCGGATACGCTGGTCGCGTCGGCGCGCGCTTACGTGGCGGCGCTCAACAAGCTGATGGTCAAGCGCAATAAGACCAAGCCCGAGGCGATGAGAGCGGGCTGAGGCTTTCGCCTATTCATATTATTCGAGGGACGCGGCGACGCGTCCCTCGTTTCGTTTTGCCGGCTGGCCCGAAATTCTCTACAAGGTTCGCGGATGGCGCGACGTCCCGTCATTGCGAGGAGCGAAGCGACGAAGCAATCCAGAGCCGCGGCCCACGGCTCTGGATTGCTTCGCTTCGTTCGCAATGACGGCTGTCCGCGCCTGTCATCGACTCCAAGCGAAGGAAGCGCGAAATGCCGTCACTCGACAGTTTCAAAGCCCTAGAGACGCTAAAGGTCGGAGACGACACCTATCACTTTTTCTCGCTGAAGGCGGCCGAGGCCAATGGCCTCGAGGGCGTCTCGCGACTGCCCTATTCCCTGCGCGTGCTGCTCGAGAATCTGCTGCGCAACGAGGACGGTCGCTCCGTCACCAAGGAGAATATCGAAGGCTTCTCCAAATGGCTGACCGAGAAGGGCAAGGCCGAACGTGAGATCGCCTTCCGCCCGGCCCGCGTGCTGATGCAGGATTTCACCGGCGTTCCCGCCGTCGTCGATCTCGCGGCGATGCGCGACGCTTTCGTCGCGCTCGGCGGCGATCCGCAGAAGATCAATCCGCTGGTGCCGGTCGATCTCGTCATCGATCACTCCGTTATCGTCGACGAATTCGGCACTAGAAAAGCGCTCGAGGCCAATGTCGAGCTCGAATATGAGCGCAATGGCGAGCGCTATCGCTTTTTGAAATGGGGCCAATCTTCCTTCGACAATTTCCGCGTCGTGCCGCCGGGCACGGGCATTTGTCATCAGGTCAATCTCGAATATCTCGCCCAGACCGTCTGGACGAAGAAGGAGAAGAGCCGCAACGTCGACGGCAAGAAGGAGACGATCGAATACGCCTATCCCGACACGCTGGTCGGCACCGATTCGCACACCACAATGGTGAATGGTCTCGCCGTGCTCGGCTGGGGCGTCGGCGGCATCGAAGCGGAGGCGGCCATGCTGGGCCAGCCGCTTTCGATGCTCATTCCCGAGGTCGTCGGCTTCGAGCTGACGGGTGAGCCGAAAGAGGGCGTCACCGCGACCGATATCGTGCTCACCGTCACGCAAATGCTGCGCAAGAAGGGCGTCGTCGGCAAATTCGTCGAGTTCTTCGGCAAGGGGTTGCCGCATCTCTCGCTCGCCGATCGCGCGACCATCGCCAATATGGCGCCGGAATATGGCGCGACCTGCGGCTTCTTCCCCGTGGACGAGGAGACGCTGGACTATTTGAAAATGTCCGGCCGCTCCAATTCACGCATCGATCTCGTCGAGGCCTACGCCAAGGCGCAAGGGCTCTTCCGCGAGGCCGACACGCCCGATCCGGAATTCACCGACACGATCTCGCTCGATCTTTCGACCGTTGTTCCGTCCCTCGCCGGGCCGAAGCGCCCGGAGGGCCGCGTCGCGCTCGAGGATGTGGGAACCGCTTTCGCGAGCGCGCTCGCGAGTGAATATAAAAAGCCCGGCGATGTGACGCAGCGCTTCTCCGTCGAGGGCACGAATTACGATCTCGGCCATGGCGATGTGGTGATCGCGGCGATCACCTCCTGCACCAACACCTCCAATCCGAGCGTGCTGATCGGCGCCGGCCTGCTCGCCGCCGCCGCCCATGAGCGCGGCCTCAAGGTAAAGCCTTGGGTGAAGACCTCGCTCGCGCCGGGAAGCCGCGTCGTCGCCGAATATCTCGATAAGGCTGGCCTGCAGAAGGATCTCGACAAGCTCGGCTTCAATCTCGTGGGCTTCGGCTGCACCACCTGCATCGGCAATTCCGGTCCGCTGCCGGCGCCGGTCTCCAAGACGATCAACGATCATGACATCGTCGCGGCGGCGGTGCTGTCCGGCAATCGCAATTTCGAGGGCCGCGTCAATCCGGATGTGCAGGCGAACTACCTCGCTTCGCCGCCGCTCGTCGTCGCCTTCGCGCTGGCCGGCTCGGTCGCAAAGGATTTGACCAAGGAGCCGCTCGGCCATGACAAGAAGGGCGAGCCGGTCTTCCTGCGCGACATCTGGCCGAGCAACGCCGACATTCAGAAATACATCCGCAAGAATGTGACGCGCTCGCTGTTCCGCGACACTTATGCGGATGTCTTCGAGGGCGACAAGCATTGGCGCAAGGTCGACGCCCCCTCGGGCGAGACCTATAAATGGTCGGGCGGCTCCACCTATGTGCGCAATCCGCCCTATTTCGAGGGGCTGACCAAAGAGCCCAAGCCGATCCAGGACATTGTCGACGCGCGCATTCTGGCGCTGTTCGGCGATAAGATCACCACCGACCACATCTCGCCGGCGGGCTCGATCAAAGCCGCCTCGCCCGCGGGACACTGGCTCACCGAGCGCCAAGTCTCGCCGGCGGATTTCAACCAATATGGCACGCGCCGCGGCAATCACGAGGTGATGATGCGCGGCACTTTCGCCAACATCCGCATCAAGAACCATATTCTGCGCGATGAGGCGGGCAATACGCCGGAGGGGGGCGCCACCAAGCATTTCCCCGATGGCGAGACGCTCTCCATCTGCGACGCCGCGGCGAAATATGCCGAGGAGGGCGCGCCGCTGGTCGTCTTCGCCGGCGCCGAATATGGCAATGGCTCCTCGCGCGACTGGGCGGCAAAGGGGACCATGCTGCTCGGCGTCCGCGCCGTCATCGCGCAGAGCTTCGAGCGAATCCACCGCTCCAATCTCGTCGGCATGGGCATTCTGCCTTTGACCTTCGAGGCGGGGACGAGCTGGGCCTCGCTCGGCCTCACCGGGGCGGAGAAGGTGACGATCCACGGTCTCGCCGGCGACACGCTGACCCCGCGCCAGACGCTCCACGCCGAGATCGTCTATCCGGACGGCAAGCAGCTGAGCGTGCCGCTGCTGGCGCGCATCGATACGCTGGACGAGCTCGAATATTTCAAGAATGGCGGCATTCTGCCCTACGTTCTGCGCCAGCTCGCCGGCTGATATGCGGAACCTCGCCGCTCTTCCTTCTCCCACTCGTGGGAGAAGGCGCCCCTCGCGTCAGCGAGGGGCGGATGAGTGCTCGAGGGACTGCCGCGCGCTGCGGAAAAGCGCGAATGCTGCGGGGACCCTCATCCGACCCCCGCTTCGCGGGGCCACCTTCTCCCGTGAACGGGAGAAGGGAGCACGCCCGTCCTGATAGATGAGCTGAATTCATTCATCATCTTACGGCAAAGCTTTTGACAAGCCGCCCGATCGGCTCCATGAGATGAATAATTCTCATCCATAGGAGGCGGCGATGCGGGCTCTGCCCTCGCTTGTGTCCTTGCGCGCGTTCGAGGCGGCGGCGCGGCGCGAGAGCTTCAAGCTCGCCGCTGCGGAACTCGGCGTCACGCCGACGGCGATCAGCCATCAGATCCGGGGTCTCGAAACCGAGCTCGGCCTGCGTCTCTTCACGCGCAAGGCGCGCGAGGTCGCGCTGACGCCGCAAGGTCTTGCGCTCTATCTCGATTTGCGCGTCGCCTTCGATTCCATGGCCGAGGCGGTGGATCGCGCGCGCCGGCCGAGCGAGCGCAAGCAGGCGGCGACCCTCTCCGCCACCGTCGCCTTCACCTCACGGGCGCTGGCGCCGCGCGCCGAATCCTTCCGCGGCCAGAATCCGGGCTGGGATCTGCGGCTGCACGCCTCCGACCGCCCGGCCAATCTGCGCGCTGGCGAGGCGGATGCGGCGATCCGCTGCGGCGTCGGCCAATATTCCGGCCAGGTGGCGACGCCGCTGTTCACAGACCGCTACGCGCCCGTGTGCAGCCCGCGGCTAGACATACGCCGCCCCAAGCATCTGGCCGGGGCGACGCTCATTCACCGCGAATGGGGGCCGCACGCCAATGGCCCGCGTCTGCCGAGCTGGCGCCGCTGGGCCGACGAGCGCGGCTCCAAGAGCTTCGACCCGGAGGTCGGAACCGTCGTCGCGGACGAGGAGAGCGCCATACGCGCCGCCGTCGCCGGTCAGGGCGTGGCGCTGGCCAGCCTGTCGTTGGTCGCCTCCGAGCTCGCCTCCGGCGCGCTGGTGCAGCCCTTCGGCCCGGTGCTCGACGGCTTGCAATATGACTTCGTCCATCCCCTCGGCGCCGAAGACCGGCCGGCGGTCGCCGCGCTGAAGGATTGGGTCGTCGCCGAATTCGCCGCCGAGCCGTCCGGTCTACCGCGCGGCTGAAAACAGCCGCGAAGCGCGGTCAGTTGCCGAAGGGGCTCGTCATCGGCGCCGACTGCCAGCTCTTCACGCTGGTGACGGAGCGATAGCGCTGTCCCGGTCCATAGGCGAGCGCGTGAGAGCGATGCGGCCGATGATGCAGACCCGCGACATGGGTCCGATGCGGCTTATGGGCGGCGTAGCGCGTCGCCGGCGAGGAGCCGGTGATGGAGATCTGCGCGCCCTCCTCCTGCACCAGCTTGTAGAGCGTCGCGGCGTTGGCCGGCGAGACGCGCACGCAGCCATGCGAGGCGGGACGGCCCAGCGCGCCCGTCGCATTGGTGCCGTGGATCGCGTAGCCGCCGCTGAAGAAGATGGAATGCGGCATGGGCGACATGTGATATTTGCGCGAATAATGCATTTTCTGCAGGCCGGTGGGCGCATAGGTGCCGCGCGGCGTCACATAGCCCGCGCGGGCGGTCGAGACCGGCCAGCTATACGAGCCCTTGGAGGACTCGACCTGCATTCTCTGGGTGGAAAGATCGATATGGATTTGCACGGTCGCCTGCGCCGCGCCGATCGATGCGAACATCGCAACGAGAACGAGCCCGAGGGCTTTGAAACAACGCATCACAACACTCCCCGACGAACACGAGACACACGCCGCACAGTTAGGGCGGCATAAAAAGGCGCCGCCTACGTAGGGGCAATCTATATCCGAGGGTAAGGTTGACGCGAAAGCCAAAAAACGAGGCGAATCGATTCGCCTTCTCTTTCCGATGCTGCGCGGACTGGCAAAAAGACCGAAAAGCGCCCAGAATCTGACTGATTCACGCTTCCGCTCCCTCACTTCGCCACGAAAGCCGCAGAAATGATCCAATCGAGATCGGCCGCACTCGTTCTCTGGCTCGCCGCGATCGCCCCGGCCGTCGCGCAGGACAGGGGCACGTTGGACCCTAAGCCCTTGCCGCCGCTCGCCCATCCAGACGATCCGTCGACGCCCGCCAAGGAGCTCTTCGGCCGCGCTGCCAGTCCCGCCCCGCTCGATCCCGATCCGATCGGCTTTTATTCGCATGGCTGCCTCGCCGGCGCCGAGGCGCTACCCGTGAACGGCCCGAATTGGCAGATCATGCGCCTGTCGCGCAATCGCTTCTGGGGCCATCCGGCGCTCATCGGCTTTCTGCAGCGCCTCGCGCCGGCGGCGTCGCAGGCCTCCGGCTGGCCGGGCCTGCTGGTCGGCGATATCTCGCAGCCGCGCGGCGGGCCTATGCTGACCGGCCACGCCTCGCATCAGATCGGCCTCGACGCCGATATTTGGCTCACCCCCATGCCGCAGCGCGAATTGTCCCGCGCCGAGCGGGAGGAGATGTCCGCCACCGATATGGTGCGCGAGGATCGGCTCGATATCGATCCGAGCGTGTGGACCGAGGGCCATCTCGCCGTTCTGCGCACGGCGGCGCGCGCGCCGGAGGTGCAGCGCATCTTCGTCAACGCGGCCATCAAAAGGGCGCTGTGCCGGCAGGCGACGGGCGACCGCTCCTGGCTCGCCAAGGTGCGCCCCATGTTCGGGCACAATTACCACTTCCACATCCGGCTCTATTGCCCGAAGGATGCGGAGAGCTGCAAGGATCAGGACCCCGTGCCGGCGGGCGACGGCTGCGATTCATCCCTGGCCTGGTGGTTCACCGACGAGGCGCTGCACCCCAAGAAATCGACCAAGACCTGGCCGCCCATGACGATGGCCAAGCTGCCCGGCGAATGCCGCGAGGTGTTGAAGGCGCGATAGATGAATCGAATTCAGCTCGGATCGACGCTGAGCCCTACGGGGCAGGCGACGCCCGTCCCGCCCAGGCCGCAATAGCCGTCGGGGTTCTTGGCCAGATATTGCTGGTGATACTCCTCGGCGTAATAGAAGCGCGGGGCCGGCGCGATCTGCGTCGTGATCGGCCCGAAGCCTCGGCCCGCCAGCGCCTCGCCATAGGCGCGCTTGGACGCCTCGGCGATCCGCAGCTGCTCGTCGGAATAGCAGAAGATCGCCGAGCGATATTGCGTGCCTATGTCATTGCCCTGCCGATTGCCATGCGTCGGGTCGTGGCTCTCCCAAAAGACGCGCAGCAGCTCCTCATAGGAGATTTTCGCCGGGTCGAAGACGACGAGCACCACTTCCGCATGGAAGGTGCGGCCCGTGCATACCTCCTTATAAGTGGGGTTTTCCGTGGTCCCGCCGGCATAGCCGACGGCCGTCGTATAGACGCTCTCGCCCAGCTTCCAGAAGCGGCGCTCCGCGCCCCAGAAGCAGCCGAGCCCGAAGACGGCCTGTTCCAGCCCCGGCGGAAAGGGGGCTTCGATAGGATGATGATTGACGAAGTGATCGGTCATTTTTGTCGACCTTTCGCTCGATATGCGCCGAGCCCCCGATATGGCCCCGCGGCGCCGGCGCCGAAAGGCCGGTCAGCGTAAGGGATAGTCGATCGGCCGGCGGCGCTTGCGGCTCAATGCAATGAGCAGGCCGCCGAGGCCGGTGAGCGTGAGGCTCAAAGGCGCGAGCAGCAGAGCGAAGACGATGGAGCCCCAGATTTGCGGGGCCTTCTGCTCCAGCGCGATGCGAAAGGCCTTCATCTGCGCCGGAAAAAGATCGGCCGCGCCTTCGCTGAGCGGGGTGACATGCAGCCCGTCCCCGGCCAGCGAGCGCGTGCCGTCGACGATGAGGGCCGCAAATCCCCCGGCCAAAAGGAGGAGACCGAGAAAACGGACAATCAATCTCAGCATGGCGGTTTCGAGCCCCAAGGGGAGGCTGATGAATAGAATGCGCCGGGCCGTCTGTCCACGCCGGGCCGCCACGAGGCGAGAGAATGTCGCTTCGGCGTGGATTTCCCTACGGAAAGATTTGCACTCTGGCGGCTTGTGAATATAGTGCGCGCCGATCCGGGGCCGAATCTGAGCCGGCCAGGGTCGATGGAGGGGTGGCCGAGTGGTTGAAGGCGCACGCCTGGAAAGTGTGTATACGGGAAACCGTATCGCGGGTTCGAATCCCGCCCCCTCCGCCAGTTCGGCCGATTTTCCTCTTCGGTCCGATATTCTTGCCGCAAGACCGCAAGCGGCGTGGCGAACCGCCGTTTCCATTCCATCGCCTGACGTTGTTGCAGCCTAAAACGGCCGATCGCCGTCCGGCGGTAGGGTTACGCTACGCTCGTTCAGCCATTATTCTGGCGACACTCGCCAAAACGCCTTCCTGCGCCGCAGTGGAGCCTGGCGCGTTTCCGAGATAGGCGGCGACCACGATCGGCTCACGACCGGGCGGCCAGATCACACCAATATCGTTGGTGGAAATTCCCTCCCAAGTGCCGGGCTTGTTCGCAATGCGCCATCCGGCAGGCAGTCCGACGCGCAAGCGTCGCGTGGCCGCGTCCTTGGCCTCGACCATCCAACTCGTCAACCTTGCACGCGACGCTTGGGAAAGGGCATCGCCCAATAGCAGCCGGCGCAATGTCCCGACCATGGCGCGGGGCGTCGTCGTATCGTGCGTTTCGCCCGGCTTTACGACATTGAGCGCCAATTCGAAGAGATCGGACCGCGTGACATGATCGCCGAGGGATCGCAAATAGGCGGTAAGAGCGGTCGGACCGCCAAAACTGTTCAGCAACAGATTGGCGGCGGTGCTGTCGCTGACGGTGATAGCCGCCTCGCAAAGCGCCTCGATCGACATGCCTTCAGGGCCGACATGAGGGTGGGTCGCCTTGTAAGGGGTCACCAGGTCACGCTCGGTGAAGACGATGCGCCGGTCGAGCCTTTCCTTTCCGAGGTCGACACGGGCCAGGACATGGGCGACGGCCAGCGCCTTCATTGTGCTGCACATGGCAAAGCGCTCGTCGATTCGGTTACCTATGATCCGACCGGTCGCACAATCCAGCATGGCCACCCCCAGCCGCCCAGCGCTGCGCGCTTCGAGCTCCTCGAGCTCGGCTTCGATGCCTCGAGGGCTGCTCAGGGCATTGGAAGAGGTCGACAGCGGCGCTGCGACAGCCATTGTCATCGAGGCGATCGCGGTACGACGGGTCAGGATTCGAGAAGACATGGAGTTTCCATACTATGTGCCCATTCCGGTGAAAGGATGATACCTCTTGAAAAATCGACTTGTCGTGATTTCTGGCTGTTCGGGTGGAGGGAAGTCGACCCTCCTGGCCGAGCTGAAGGCTCGCGGCCATATTGTCGTGGAAGAACCTGGTCGCCGCATCATCGCCGAGGAAACGGCCAGCGGTGGCAGCGCATTGCCGTGGGGCGATCTCGCGATGTTTCTGCGTCGCGCAATCGGCATGGCGCTGGCGGACCACGTGGCGGCGGTGGAGCAAAAGGGCTGGGTGTTCTTCGATCGCGGCCTTGTCGACGCGGCGTCGGCATTGGAAGCTTTGATCGGCGAACCGGTCCTGCGTCCGTTGTGTATAACGCATCGCTATCATCGCCGCATGTTCATGGCGCCGCCTTGGCCCGACATCTATGTGACCGATACGGATCGCAAGCACGGGTTCGATGCGGCGGTGGTCGAGTATCGCCGCCTCATGGAGACCTATCCGGCGCTGGAGTATGAGGTGTTGCACCTGCCGAAGAGCACTACGGCGGCGCGTGCCGATTTCGTGCTGGCCTCCCTGGATGGCATGAACGCGGCGGACGGACGAAGCCAAGTGGCATCATAGGACTATAAGTGCAGTTGCAGTTCTTATCTTCGTCGGACGCAACCCAAGCTCTCGCCGCCACTGAATCGCCCTTCGCCGAATGAGCGCGACGCTCGCCTCTTCGCGGGTGAGCTGCGCCTTATGCGGAGACTTCCGTAACTTTCCTCGGCTATTCAGCGAACTCGCTCCGCGAAGCGCGCGCATTTCTGCTGCGCCTGCCAGACGCGTGGAGGTGGGCGCCGATGAGAGAAGCTCGGATCGCATGGATCGATAATGCGAAAGGGATAAGCGTCATCCTCGTCGTCATGATGCACTCCGCGCTCGGCGTCGGGGAGGCCATGGGGGGCGAGGGGCTGCTGCATTGGCTGGTGGCTTTCGCCAAGCCGTTTCGCATTCCCGGCTTCTTCTTCATCGCCGGGCTCTTTCTGTCGCGCGCCATCGATCAGGACTGGCGGAGCTATCTCGACAAAAAGGTCGCGCATTTCGCCTATTTCTATTGCCTGTGGCTGTTCATCCAATGGCTGTTCAAGAGCGCGCTGCGGCCCGGCGCCGATCCGCTGACCGCGCTCGGGCAATTGGCGCTCGCCCTGGTCGAGCCGTTCGGAACCTTGTGGTTCATCTATCTGCTGCCGATCTTTTTCGTCGCCACCAAGCTGCTGCGCCTCGTTCCGACGCCGATCATGCTGCTGGCGGCCGCTCTGCTGGAGATGGCGCCGATCGAGACCGGCTGGGCGGTTCCCGACGAATTCGCCGCCCGCTATGTCTACTTCCTGTCCGGCTATCTGTTCGCGCCGCAGGTCTTCGCTCTGGCCGAATCGGCGCGGCGGCATCCGCGCGAGGCGCTCTGCTGGCTGCTCGGCTGGGCTATGGCCGACACGGCTCTGGCTTTCTCGCCCTCGCCCTCGCCCTCGGCGGATTATCCGAATCTCGCCTCGCTGCCGCTGGTCAGCCTCGTCACGGGCTTCGCCGGCGCTGCGGCGGTCATCGCCGGGGCCGCTCTGCTCGCCGATCTTCCGTCGATGGAATGGCTCCGCTACTGCGGCGCCAATTCGCTGGCCATCTATCTCGGATTCTTTCTGCCGATGGCGGCCGCCCGCAAGCTGATCGTCGATCATGATCTCGTGGATAGCGTGGGCTTGGCCTCGCTCATCGTCACTATGGCCGGCGTCACCTTCCCGCTGCTGCTGCATCGCGTGACCGAGCGGGGGCGATTCCGCTTTTTGTTCGAGAGGCCGCGGTCCTTCCGGCTCGAGCCCGCCGAATCGGGCGCCGCGCGGTCGGCGCGGCAAAACGCTGCGTAGAGCGTCGGGGATTTTTGTCCTGTGGGTGAGGAGGGCCGCGGGCCTAGGCCGCGGACAACGGGACGGCGCCCGTAAGCAAGTCGCCTATCATCTGAAGCGATGATCTTTGGAGCGGGCGAAGGGATTCGAACCCTCGACCCCAACCTTGGCAAGGTTGTGCTCTACCCCTGAGCTACACCCGCATCCGTGTCGCGGCGACGCGACGGGGGTCCTTATGCCGTAATCGAAGCGTGATTGCAACTGTCTCGGCGACAGTCTCGAACGGCTTCGCACAGGCTGTGGATGATCTATCTTTTCGCCGCCGGCTGCGCTAATCCCTGCGGTCTCGCGCCGGCGCCCGAAATGGCGGCCCGGCGCGCGAATTCTTGTACTCGGCCCCTGTCCGCCCGCGGATTTCCGCCCTTGAGCCACTCGACGCCAGACGATTCCGACATCCGCCGCAAGCGCATAAAAATTCGCGCCTGGCGCCGCGGCATGCGCGAGATGGACATATTGATGGGCCGTTTCGTCGACGCCACGGTCGATTCTCTGCCCGAGGCCGAGCTCGACGATCTCGAAGCGCTGCTGGACGCCGAGGATGATGTGGTTTTCCGCTGGCTGTCGCGCGCCGAGCCGGTTCCCCCGCGCTACGACACGCCCCTCTTCCGCCGGATCGCAGCTTTCCACACGCATGAGAAGCCGATCGATCTTTAGAGCATGTTCCCGAAAGGCGCGAAGCGGTTTTCGGAAGAGAATATGCGAGTTCAAACAGCTCCAAACGGCCCCGACGTTCCGATGACCGATCTCAAATCCGCCGTCGCCCGCCTGGAAAAGGGCGACAAGCTCCGCTTCGTGAATGTCCCGGACGGTTTCGACGCTTTCGTCGCCGCCGATCTCACCCGCGCGCTGGCCCGCGTCGCGGAGGGGCGGCCGGCCGTCTTCGTCCATGTGGCGCGCGATGCGCAACGCTCGGCGGCTTTTCGCGAGGCGTTGCGATTCGCCGCGCCCGAGGTGGAGGCGCTGGATTTTCCCGGCTGGGATTGCCAGCCCTATGATCGCGTCTCGCCCAACGCCGCCATTTCCGCCCGCCGCATGACGGCGCTGGCGCGTCTCGCCCGCTCCAAATCCTCGGCCGAGCGGCCGCGAGTCGTCATGACCACGGTGGACTGCCTGCTGCAGCGCGTGCCGCCGCTGGAGAATGTCGCCGCCGATACTTTTTCCGCCGCGCCCGGCAATGTCGTGCATCTCGACGAGCTGGCGCTGTGGCTGGAGACCAATGGCTTTCTGCGCTCCTCCACCGTGCGTGAGACCGGCGAATACGCCCAGCGCGGCGGCATCGTCGATCTCTATGCGCCGGGAATGCCGGGGCCGATCCGCCTCGATTTCTTCGGCGACACGCTCGAATCGATTCGCAGCTTCGATCCCGAGAGCCAGCGCACCATCGGGCAGCTGCGCTCGCTCGATCTCGTGCCGATGAGCGAGCTGCGGCTCACCAGCGACACGATGCGGCGCTTTCGCCAGGCCTACACCACGCGCTTCGGCGGACAGACGCGCGGCGACGCGCTCTATGAGGCGATCAGCGAGGGCCGCCGCCATCAGGGCGCGGAACATTGGCTGCCGCTCTTTTATGCGCGCATGGGCAGTGTTTTCGATTATGTGGGCGAGGCGCCGCTGCTGCTCGATCCGCTGGTCGAGGAAGCCGCCGGCGAGCGGCTGACGCAGATCGCCGATTATTACGACGCGCGCAAATTCGCCTATGACGCGGCGCCGGCCGACTCCAACTACAAGCCGCTGCCGCCGGATCAGCTCTATCTCACCATAGAGGAATGGCGCGGCAAGCTCGAGGGCCGCAGCCTCGCGACCTTTTCGCCCTTCGCCGCGCCCGACGGCGCCGGCAAGGAGACGATCGATTGCGCCGCCCGCGCCGGCCGCGATTTCGCGCCCGAGCGCAATAATGAGGACACCAATGTCTTCGAGGTCGCCGTCGAGCATGTGAAGGCGCTGCGCGGCGCCGGCAGAACCGTCGTCGTCGCCGGCTGGTCGGACGGCTCCTGCGAGCGTCTCGGCAGCGTGCTCGCCGAGCATGGGCTGCGCGATCTCAAAACCGTCGCCTCTCTGCCGGCGGCCTTGGCGCTCGGCAAGGGCGCGGCGGCGCTCGCCGTGCTCGGCGTGGAGCATGGTTTCGAGACGGAAGGCCTCGCCATTCTCGGCGAGCAGGACATTCTCGGCGACCGCCTCGTGCGCCGCCGGCGCAAGACCAAGCATACGGAAAATCTGCTCGGCGAAGTCGCCGCGCTCTCGGCCGGCGATCTCGTCGTGCATGTCGATCACGGCATCGGCCGCTTCATCGGCCTGGAGACGATCACCGCCGCCGGCGCGCCGCACGACTGCCTCGAGATTCACTATGCGGGCGGCGACAAGCTGTATCTGCCGGTCGAGAATATCGAGCTGCTGACGCGCTACGGCTCCGAGGATACGGAGGCGGTTCTCGACAAGCTCGGCGGCGTCGGCTGGCAGACGCGCAAGGCGCGGCTGAAGAACCGCATTCGCGAGATGGCCAAGGGCCTCATCGCGATCGCTGCGCAGCGCAGCCTGCGGCAGGCGACCAAGCTCGTCCCGCCGGAAGGGCTCTACGACGAATTTTGCGCGCGCTTCCCTTACGACGAGACGGAGGATCAGGCCGCGGCGATCGAGGCGGTGCTGGACGATCTCGGCTCGGGACGGCCGATGGATCGGCTCGTCTGCGGCGATGTCGGCTTCGGCAAGACGGAAGTGGCGTTGCGCGCCGCCTTTTGCGCGGCGATCAATGGCCGCCAAGTGGCTGTCGTCGTGCCGACGACATTGCTCGCGCGCCAGCATTACAAGACTTTCTCGGCGCGCTTCTCCGGCCTGCCGATTCGCGTCGCGCAATTGTCGCGCATGACGCACGCCTCCGACATGCGCCTCGCCAAGGCCGGCATTGCGGATGGAACCGTCGACATCGCCGTCGGCACCCATGCCGTGCTCGGCAAGGCGATCTCCTTCAAGGATCTCGGCCTCGTCATCATCGATGAGGAGCAGCATTTCGGCGTCGGCCATAAGGAGCGGCTGAAAGAGCTGCGCGCCGAGGTGCATGTGCTGACGCTCTCCGCGACGCCCATTCCGCGCACATTGCAGCTCGCCATGACGGGCGTGCGCGAATTGTCGCTCATCGCCACGGCGCCGGTCGATCGCCTCGCCGTGCGCAGCTTCGTTTCTCCGTTTGATCCGCTCATCGTGCGCGAGGCGCTGCTGCGCGAGCGCTATCGCGGCGGCCAGGCCTTCTTCGTCTGTCCGCGCATCGAGGACCTCGAAGACGCCGCCGCCTTTTTGCGCGAGGCTGTGCCGGAGGCGAAATTCGTCATGGCGCATGGGCAAATGGCGGCCGGCGATCTCGAAGAGCGCATGACGGCTTTCTATGAGGGGAAATTCGACATTCTCCTCTCGACGACCATCGTCGAATCGGGCCTCGACATTCCGACGGCCAACACGCTCATCGTCTGGCGCGCCGATATGTTCGGCCTCGCGCAGCTCTATCAGCTACGCGGGCGCGTCGGCCGCGCCAAGACGCGCGCCTATGCGCTGTTCACCACGCCCGCCAATAAGACGATCACGCCGCAGGCGCAAAAGCGTCTCGAAGTGCTGCAGAGCCTCGACACGCTGGGCGCCGGCTTCCAGCTCGCGAGCCATGATCTCGACATTCGCGGCGCCGGCAATCTCTTGGGCGAGGAGCAGTCCGGTCATATCAAGGAGGTCGGCTACGAGCTCTACCAGCAGATGCTGGGTGATGCGATCACGCTGCTGAAGGCCGGCATAGAGGAGCCGGAGGAGGAGGCCTGGTCGCCGACCATCGCCATCGGCGCACCGGTGACGATACCGGAAGATTATGTGCAGGACCTCACTCTGCGCCTGCAGCTCTATCGCCGTCTGTCGACGCTGGAGACAGATCAGGACATCGAATCCTTCGCAGCGGAACTGATCGACCGTTTCGGCCCGACGCCGCCGGAGGTGGAGCTGCTCTTGAAGATCGTCGCCATCAAAGCGCTCTGCCGCCGCGCGCATGTGGAGAAGCTGGAGGCGGGGCCGAAGGGCGTCATCGTCGCCTTCCGCGACGGCAATTTCGCCGATCCGGCCGGGCTCGCGCGCTTCGTCATGGAGCCGGGCACGCAGGCAAAGGTGCGCCCGGATATGAAGATCGTCTTCATCCGCGATTTCGCCGATATGAAGAGCCGTCTCGAGGGCGCGCGCCGCATATTGCGCACGCTGGTGTCGATCGCGGAGAAGAAGAAGGCGGCGTGATCTCGTCGCGCTCATGCGCGACGAGCCCGACAGCCTCGGTCAGTGGCCGCCCTTGGCCTCGTGATAATTCTCCACATTGGTCTGGAAATCGGCGACGCATTTTTGCGGAACCTCGTCGGCGATCTCGGGCCGCGCGTCGAAGCAGCCGCCGAGCATTTCCGGGCCGGGCGGAAATCCCTTGCAGAGCGAGACATAGATCGCATTGCATTCGCGCGAGAGTTTTTCCTCCAGCGTTCTGGCGACGAGCAGGCCGTCGATCAGGTCGCGCGCCTCCTCATTCGTCTTCGCCGCGCCGATGATCATGGGCTCGCCGCGCAGATCGAAGACCATGAGCGTTGAGGCCGCGGCGCCGTCGGCGCGCTGATAGGCGACGCGCACGATCAGCCCGGCCGGCGCGCCGGCGGGATCGAGCCGCCATTCGGCCTGCTTCGCGCCCGTGACATTGGGAAAATTGCCGAGCGAGAAGGCCGAGGCCATGGGCCGTTCCAGCGAATAGAGCGTTTTGCCGCGCTCCAGCACGAGGAAGCTGCGCGGATCATCGTCCACGACATAGACGGAAAAGCCGCCGACGCCGGCGCAGTGGAAAATCGCGGTCCTGCCGCTCCTCTCCAGCGTGCGGTTCGCGAGCTTCAGGCGATCCGTCGCGGGGCAGTTCTGGAGAGAGCTATATTGCGATTTCGGCTCCGCGGCGGGAGCGGCGCAGGCGTGGCAGGTGAAGGCGTGGGAGGCGAAGGCGAGAAGAGAAAGGGCTATTCCGCGGATCATGCCGGCTCGGCCTTTCGATGCGACGGGGGGCGGCGACTATATAGCGACCGACGAAGGGCGAAGCGATGATCGGCGCTCAGCCCTGGATCTCCTTCAGTCTCGCCCCACGGGCGACGCAGACGCGATCGCGCCCCAGCGTCTTGGCGCGATAGAGCGCTTCGTCCGCGCGGCGCATGGCGTGGGAGAAGCTTTCGTCCGCGGCGATTTCGGCGACGCCTATGCTGACGGTGATCGGGGGCAGGCGCGGCGTGACATGCAGCGCCGCCGCCTGCCGGATCATCTCGGCGACGCGCCGTCCTCGAGCGAGCGGCGCGCCTGCCAGGAAAATGACGAACTCCTCTCCGCCCAGGCGGCCGGCGAGCGCGCCTTCGGGGGTCGTCAGCCGCAGCAGCGCGGCGAAATATTGCAGAACCTCGTCGCCGACCGCATGGCCGAATCGATCATTGACCCGTTTGAAATGATCGAGATCGAGGAGAACGACCGTCGTCGGATCGCGCTCGGCCTGCGCGCTCGCGAGCCGAGGCGCGCAAGCGAGGTCGAAGCCGCGCCGGTTCAAGAGCCCGGTCAATTGATCGATCTCCGCCGCGCGGCGCGCCTCGCGGATCGCCTCCTGCGCGACGATGAGCAAGGTGAGCAGCCCCGCTGCGATCAGCAGAACGCCCGTCGCCGATTGCGAGGCGATCGCATAAGAGCTGGCGACATATTCGCTCGGCGTGCGGCCGACGCCGAAGGCGGTCGCGAAAAAGGGCTTCGCGAGGAAATGCGCGGCGATCAGCCCATAGAGGCCGGCGAGCGCTATTTCGAGCGCCGCGCGTCGGCCCGCGAGCAGGATGATCCAGCCGCAGCAGGCTGTCGCCAGAGCATAGGGCGTCTGATAGACGAGGTTGAAGGCGAGACTGTCTTGCGGCCATTCGCCGATCGCCGATCGCCGCGCCGCTGAGCAGCGCCGCGCCATAGAGCCCCGCGACGGCGCTCCAGCGCGGGCCGCGACCATAGAAGCGGGCGAGAGAGGCCGACATCAGAAACAGGCCCGCGCAAAAGCCCACATAGTTCAGCGCGCCGAAGATATCGGGCCAGACTCCCAAGTGAACGACGAAAAGGCACAGCGGAGCCGACATTCCGAGCATGTAGCTCGCAGCGAACCACAACGCCCGGCGGTCGGCCGGATTGGCCAGAGCGACGAAGGCGAAGCTCGCAGCGAACAGCGCCGCGATCATGACATTGACGATGAGAGCGTAGGACGCGCCGAGCATGGGACTCCCGAGATGCCGGGAATAGACCTATAAGGTTGACAATTCGCGTCATTTTCATGTCGGCGATCATTGGAGGACGAAAGATTGCGACCGAACGAGACAGAGACGACGACCGGCCTCATCGCGCATTGGCGCGCCATTCCGCTCTATGCGCGCATCATCGTCGCCGTGGCGCTCGGCGTCGTCGCCGGCCTCGCGCTCGGCGATTCGGCGCATATCCTCGGGACGCCAGCCAAGCTCGTCCTGCGCCTGCTGGGCGCGCTGGCGCCGCCGCTGATCCTGCTCGCCATCGTGCAGGCGCTCATGCGCGCGCATCTCGCTGGCGGGCAGGCGCTGCGCCTCGTCGCTCTGCTCCTCACCAATACTCTGGTGGCGATCTTCATCGGACTCGCGGTGGCCAATGTGCTGCAGCCGGGCGCCTGGACGACGGCAGCCCCCGGCGCCCCGGCGAAATCTGCGGGCGGCGCGGCCGATCCGCTGATGCAATTTCTCGACAGCGTGCCGAAGAGCATTCTGGGGCCTTTCGGCGACAATGGCGCGGTGATGGGCGTCATCTTCATCGCCGTCGCTTTCGGAATCGCGCTGCGCGGGCTGCGCACGCATGAGGTGCGCACGGTGGAGGATCTCGTGCATGTGGCGCTGACGAGCCTCATCACCATTCTGCATTGGATCATCGATGTGGTGCCGCTCGCCGTCTTCGGCCTCATCGCCAGCATCGTCGGCGTCAGCGGCTTTCGCGATTTTCTCGCGCTCGGCGGATTCTTCATCGCTGTGCTGACGGCGCTGGCGCTGCAATTCCTCTATTACGCGCTGCGCATCAGGCTCGGCTCATGGGCGAGCCCGCTGCATGTGGTCGCCGGCGTGCGCGATGCGCTGCTGATGGCTTTTTCGACCGGCAGCTCCACGGCGACCATGCCTTTGACCTATCAGCTTCTGCGCGAAAAGGTGGGGCTGCGCGAGCAATCGGCGAGCATGGGGGCGCTGGTCGGTTCCAATTTCAACAATGACGGCACGGCGCTCTATGAGGCGATGGCGGCGCTCTTCGTCGCGCAATTGCTGGGGCTGCATTTGACGTTGGGGCAGCAATTTCTTGTGGCGCTGACCTCCGTCGTCGCCTCTGTGGGCGCGGCCGGCATTCCAGAGGCCGGCCTCGTGACCATGACCATGGTGTTCCGCGCCGTCGCGCTGCCGACGGATTACATCGCGCTGCTGCTGACGATCGACTGGCTGCTGGATCGCTGCCGCACGGCGATCAATGTGATGGGCGATGTGACGGTGAGCTGCCTGCTGGACGGCAAAACGCGGGCAATCGAAACGCGGGCAAGCGAAACAGGGGAAGGCGAGGGCTTGTCGCCCCCGCCTCTTTGATAGCCCGCCGCTCAGGCCGCGCCGTAGAGCGCCAGCGTGCGCCGCGCGCCGTCGAGATGCAGGCGCTCCACCATGCGGCCGTCGATCTGCGCGACGCCGATCGCCGCATTCTCCGGCGCGTCGAACAGCTCGACGATCTTGCGCGCGAATTCGATCTCGGCCGGCGAGGGCGCGAAGACCTCGTTGACCGTGGCGATCTGGCCTGGATGGATCAGCATCTTGCCGTCCATGCCGAGATCTCGGCCCTGCTCCGCCTCGCGGCGCAGCCCTTCGAGATCGTTGAAATCATTGTAGATGCCGTCGATGATATCGACATTGTGCAGACGCGCCGCCAGCACCGAGGCGGAGAGCCAGGCGACGAGCGCCGGACGGCCCGGCGTCAGCCGCGCCCGCGTCGATTTGGCGATGTCGTTCGGCCCCAGCATCATGGCGGAGAGCGGCGCCTCCTGCGCGGCGCTGGCGATTTTCTCAATGTCGAAGAGCGCGCGCGGCGTCTCGATCATCGCCCAGAGCGTGGTGTGGGCGGGCGCGCCGGCGGCCTTCATATCGCGCGCGGCGCGCAGAATATCGTCCCGGCTATTGGCCTTGGGGACGACGATGGCGTCCGGCCCCGCCGCGGCGACGGCGGCGATATCGGCGGCATACCAGGGCGATTCGAAGACATTGACGCGCACGATGATCTCGCGGGAGCCATAGCCGCCGCCCTTCACCGCGGCGACGACCTGCTCGCGCGCCGCCTCCTTGGCGGCCTCGGCGACCCCGTCCTCGAGCTCGAACATCAGCACATCGGCTGCGAGCGTCTTGCCCTTCTCCAGCGCTCTGGCGTTGGAACCCGGCATGGCCAGCACGCTGCGTCGCGGTCGCGAAATCATGGCTCTCTTTTTCTCCCCTTGCCTCGTCGGTCGCGCTCCACAATAAAGGAGCCGCCGCCGGCGCGCCATCGCCGGCCGTCACGAGGAGCGAATATGACCGAAGCCGGCCCGACAGAGCAGCCCGGCGACATTCTTCCCGCCCATCTCGAGAAAGGCTACGAGACCTTTCTCGCCGGGCGGTTTCGCAGCGAGCAGCAGAGATTCCACGAGCTGGCGGCGGAAGGCCAGAAGCCGCGGACGATGGTGATCGGCTGCTGCGATTCGCGCGTCGCGCCGGAGGCGATCTTCGACGCCGGGCCGGGCGAGCTGTTCGTCATTCGCAATGTCGGCAATCTCGTGCCGCCCTATGCGCCGGACAATCAATATCACGGCACCTCGGCGGCGCTGGAATATGCGGTGATGGCGCTGAAGGTGAATCATCTCGTGATCCTCGGCCACGCCCAATGCGGCGGCGTGCGCGCCTATGCGGAGAGCCAGGCCGATCCCTACACGCGGCCGCTCTCGGCCGGCGATTTCATCGGCAGCTGGATCAAGCTGCTGGCCCCGGCCGCCGAGCGCGCCGGCGCCATTCCAGACCCTCTCACGCCCGATTATGTCGAGCGGCTCGCCTTCGAGTCGATCAAGCAGGGCGTCGCCAATCTGCGCAGCTTCCCCTGGATCGCGACATTGGAGCAGCGCCATTATCTCTCGCTGCACGGCGCCTATTTCGGCGTGATGGACGGCAGGCTGCTGGCGCTGGACGAGGCCACGGGCGAATTCTCGCAGGTCGCCCCGCAGGCCCATGCCGCCGCCTTCGCCCAGCCGCGGTTCTGAATATGGCGATCCCGCAGATCGACGGCCTGTCGCAACTCGCCGATCGCTATGACGCGATCCTCTGCGACGTCTGGGGCGTGCTCATCGACGGGCGCTCGCATTTTCCCGTCGCCGCCGAGGCTCTGGAAAAATTCCGCGCCCGCGGCGGCAAGGTGGCGCTCGTCACCAACGCTTCGCGGCCGAGCGAGGAGGTCCGCAGGCAGCTCGACGGGCTCGGCCTGCCGCGCGCCGCCTATGACGATCTCGTCAGCGCCGGGCAATTGACGCTGGAGCAGATGGTCGCGCGGGACGGCGAGGCCTGCCATCATCTCGGCCCGCCGCGCGACAATGGGCTTTTCGAGGCCGCCGATCGGCTTCTCGGCGGAAAATTCCGCCGCGTCCCGCTCGAGGACGCCGATTATGTCGTCTGCACCGGGCTCATCGACGAGCGCCGCGAGACGCCGGACGATTATGCGAGAACGCTGGAGCGCATGCGCGAGCGCGGCCTGCCCATGCTCTGCGCCAATCCGGACATTGTGGTCGGCATCGCCGGGGAGCTGGTCTATTGCGCCGGCGCTCTGGCCGAGCGTTACGCCGCGCTGGGCGGCGAGGTGGTGATGGCCGGCAAGCCCTATCTTCCGATCTACGCCGCCGCTCTCGGCCGCATCGCCGCTCTCGCCGGCGAGGCTCCCGCCCGCGTTCTGGCGATCGGCGACGGAGTGGCGACGGATTTGCTGGGAGCGTCCCGCGCTGGCCTCGACTCGCTGTTCTTGACCGAGGGGGTCCATCGCGACGAGCTCTACCCGCCGCCGGACCGCCGTCTGGACGCCGCCGCAATGGGGGCGCTTCTGGCCGGGGCCGGAGTCAAACCGGTTGCATTTGCGCCGTTTCTGGTGTGGTAGATGGAGAAACGGCCCAGCGGCCTCTTCCGCCTGGGCGACAAAGGCCGGTGACCGCATCCATGTCGACGCCCTTCAAGACCTATTATTTCGAAGACCTCGCCATTGGAATGCGCGAGACCTTGATGAAGGCCGTCATGGACGACGACGTGATCGCCTTCGCCGATCTCTCCGGCGACCGCAATCCGATCCATTTGTCGGACCATTTCGCCAGCAAGACGCGCTTCGGCGAGCGCATCGTGCACGGGCTCTACACGGCCTCGCTGATCTCGACCGTCATCGGCATGTATCTGCCGGGTCCGGGCGCGGTCTATCTGTCGCAGACGCTGAATTTCCGCGCCCCGGTGAAGATCGGCGACGTGATTCACGTCGTCGTCGAGATCGTCGAGCTGATCGAGAAGGGCCGCCGCGCCCGCCTGCATTGCGAATGTCTGGTCGACGGCAAGGTGGTGCTGGACGGCGAGGCCTGGGTCATGGTGCCGAGCCGCGAGCAGGCGACCCGCGCCGCGCAATTGGCCAAGCCCGCCGCCTCCGCCTGAGCCGCGGCGTCTTCGCTGCGGCTCATTTGCGGCGCGCCACGATGAACAGCCGCGGAAAGAGCAGCAGAATCTTTCCGTCCGTCCGGCGCGGATAGGCTTTGGCGAGCGACGCTCGATAGGCGGCGACGAAGTCTCGCGCCTCCCCCTCCGTCAGCGGCGCGAGAAACGGGCGCAGCCCTGTCGCTCTCACCCATTCGACGATCGCATCCGCCCCCGCCAGCGGATGGGCGTAGGTCGTGCGCCAAACATCCGTCTCGCAGCCCGCTTCGTGCAGCAGATCGTAATAGGCCTCGGCGTCGAGGATTTTCGAGCGGATCGCCGAGGCGTCGCCGATTTTCTGCGCCCAGGGTCCGGCGACGGCGGTCTCCCGCATCAGCCGATGGCTCGGCTCGTCCTGATTATCGGGCATTTGCACGGCGAGGACGCCGCCCGGCGCGAGCTCGGCGACGAGGCGGGGGAGCAGCGCGCGATGATCGGGGAGCCATTGCAGCGAGGCGTTGGCGAAGAGGAGATCGGGCGCCGCATCGGGACGAAAATCGGCGATATCCGCTAAGGTGAAGTCGGCGGCGGGGAGGCGGGCGCGGGCGGCGGCGATCATGGCGGGCGAGGAATCGACGCCGAGCAGACGGGCTGTGGGAAAACGCCCGGCCAGCAATTCTGCGCTATTGCCCGGCCCGCAGCCGAGATCGATGATGAAGCTGGGCGCCTCGAGCGGAATGCGAGCCAGCAGCTCGCGCGCGGGCCGCGTGCGTTCTGTCTCGAAAGTCGAATAGAGAAGCGCATTCCAGTCGGCCATGATCGAGCCAATTCATCTGTCGCGGCCTCTGCGAGCCCGCTCGAGCGGCGCCGCTCGGCCGCATCATCCCTCGCCAATGCGGCGAGGATTCGTCCTTCGGCTCCTGCGCTCACGGACTTGCGCGTCGCAGACACGGGGCGGCCCTTCCAGCGCCGAACTCGCGCCCTTTTTCGCCGCCACGCTCACGTAGAAAACGTCTTCGGCGCCAGCATGATAGAAGATGAGACGCGGCAATGTGGGACATGAGGCGAGGAGACAAGGGCATGAGCGCGGGCATGAGCGTCAGACCTACGCTGTCCGGCGCCCTATTGGCCGCCGGCCTCGCCGCCACCACGGCCATGGCGGGCGATCTCGGCTATCCGGCCTCGGCGCTCGGCGAATTTTCGAGCAAGCCGCGCAGCGCCTTCGACAGTGCGCCGCCGCTCGCCGCGCCTTTCGTCCTGCCGGCGGACCCGGAGCAGACGGCGACCACGGCTCCCGCCCAACCTCCCGTCCAACCTCCTGCCCAAGCTCCCGTCCAAGCTCCCGTCCAAGTTCCAGCCCAAGCTCCCGCCCGAGCCCCGGTCCGAGCTCACGCGCCGCCTCCGGCCGCCGCCGCGCCGGCGCCGGTCGCCGAGGCCGAGGAGCCGGCGCCGCCGCCCTCCGATACGGCTCCCGCTCCTGCAGGCGCGCTCGACGAATATGAGGCGCGCTGCTTCGTGAAGCTCCAGGGCCGCGTCGTGACCGCCAAGCCGTGCCGCATCCTGCGCGAGCCGAAGGAAATCATCTTCGAGATCGACGAAGGCCCGCTGACGATCAAGCTGCGGCAGGGCCGCGTCTGGACCGCGCGGCTCAAGGATCACGATCTCGGCAATGTCTACCAGACCGGCCCCTGCTGGGGCGCAAAGGGTTTCTACGCCTGCGACCGCGGGAAGCTCTGATTTTACTGCGATTTAACGCCCCGGCCTTCTTCCTGCGGCTCGCTGCGCAGGCCCTTGGGGCCGAGCGTCTTGGCGATGATCGCCTCGGTCGCCGACGTCCAGCCGGGCTTCGCATGGGCGATGGGCGTCGGCCCTTCGCCGGGGACGATGTGAACGAGGCGGAAGCCGCGCGCTTTCAGCTCGCGTAGAAAATCCGGCATCATCGCCGCCGTCGAGGGCCGCGGATCGTGGAACAGCACGATGCCCTTGCCGGCCGCCTGCAGCCGCGACATCACCAGCTCCAGCTCGGCGCGCGGCGACATTTCCTGCCAGTCCGAGGCCCACAGATCGGCGCCGAAGACCGAGACGTCGCGGTCTTCCAGCCAGCGCACCAGCTGCGGCGTGTCGGCGAAGCCGGGAAAGCGGAAGAAGGGGAAATGCGGCGAGGGCTCGCCGGTGGGAAAGCCAGCGGCGGCGTCGACGGCGCGGAAGCCTTTTTCTATGTCGGCCTGCGCCGTATCCTCGCTCATCAGCCGCAGCGTGCGGGCGGGGTGGCTATAGGAATGATGTCCGGCGTTATGCCCTTCGGCGACGATGCGACGGACCAGCGCCGGCGATTCCGCCGCATGGGAGCCGACGAGAAAGAAGGTCGCCCGCGCGCATTCCGCCTTCAGCGCATCCAGCACGCGCTCGGTCGCGCCATGGGCCGGGCCGTCGTCGAAGGTGAGGACGACCTCGTGATCGGCGAGCGCCAGCGTGCGCGGATAGGTCTGCAGGCCGAGCGCCAATCCCTCGCTTCCGTCGATCGCGATCGTCCGCGAGACGCCCAGCGCCTGCGCGCCGCATTCGGCCGCGCCGGCGGCGGCGGGCATGAGGGCGAGCAGAGCCGCAGTAAGACGAAAGAGAGTCGAAAGAACATGCATAGGCGGTTTGCTTTCCCGGCGCGGCGCGTTATGGGAGCCCTGTCCCGGTCTCGCCGGCCGGTTGGCTCCCCTCGCGCATCGATCAGGCCCCCATATGTCGCAAGACCATGAAAAATCGGCGCCTGCGGAAGGAAATTTTCGTGACGAGGAAACCGGCGAGCCGCGCGCCGATTTCGTCGCCGCGGTGGAAGAGGCCATCGCCGAAGGCGATTCCGGCCATGTGAAGGAGCTGGTCTCCCCGCTCCACGAGGCGGATGTCGGCGCGCTGATCGAATTGCTCGATCACGAGGAACGCCCGCGCCTCGTCGAGCTGATGGGCGACGAGTTCGATTTCGCCGCTCTGACCGAGATCGGGGAGTCGACGAGAGAAGACATCCTCGAGGAGCTGCCGGTCGCGACGCTCGCCGAGGCGATGCGCGAGCTCGAGAGCGACGACGCCGTCGCCATTCTGGAGACCCTGGAGCCCAAGGAGCAGGCCGAGGTCCTCGAGGCGCTGCCGGCGCAGGAGCGCATCATTCTGCGCCGCTCGCTGGAGGCCGCCGAGGGCACGGCCGGGCGCCTGATGCAGACCACGCTGATCGCCGTGCCGCCCTTCTGGTCGGCGGGCGAGGTGCTGGATTTCTTCCGCGCCACCGAGCCGGACGAGCTGCCGGACAATTTCTTCGAGGTCTTCGTCGTCGATCCGGCCTATCGGCTGCTCGGCACGGTTTTTCTCGACGCGCTGGTGCGCGCCCATCCCAAGACGCGCGTCGAGGAGATCATGCAGGCGGACCGCCGCCGCGTGCAATTCGACGAGGACACCGAGGAAGTGGCGCGCCTCTTCGAGCGCTATAATCTTGTGTCCGTTCCCGTGGTGGACGAGGCGGAGCGGCTCGTCGGCGTCATCACCATCGACGACGTCGTGGACGTCATTCAGGAGGCGGCCTCCGAGGAGATCAAGGCGCTCGGCGGCGTCAGCCCGGACGAGGAGCTGACCGACAGCTTCTGGTGGATCGTCAAGAGCCGCTTTCTCTGGCTCCTCATCAATCTCGGCACCGCCTTCATCTCGGCGAGCGTGCTGAAGACCTTCGAATCGCAGCTGCAGCAAATGGTGGCGCTGGCCGTGCTCGCGCCCATCGTCGCCAGCCAGGGCGGCAATTCGGCGACGCAGACGATGACGGTGACGGTGCGGGCGCTGGCGACGCGCGAGCTCTCGCGCTCCAACGCGCTTCGCATCATAATGCGCGAGCTGGCGACGGGGGCCTTCAATGGCGCGGCTTTCGGCGTGATCACGGGGCTCGTCGCGGCCAATTGGTTCCAGACGATCGGCCTCGGCCCGGTGATGGCCATGGCCATGTTCACCAATCTCGCCGCCGGCGCGCTGGGCGGCATTCTGGTGCCCATGCTGCTCGAGCGCTGGAAAGTCGATCCGGCCGTCGCCTCCAGCGCCTTTGTCACCACTGTCACCGATGTCGTCGGCTATGGTTCCTTTCTGGGCATAGCCACGTTATGGTTCCGCCTGGGTTGAGTCGCGCGGCCGAGACTGTGGCGAATCGCGCCGGCTTTGGGGAATTAACGCTTCGTTACCGGCTTGCGGGATATTTTCGCGCAATGCGATCGAACGAGATTTTCGCGGCTGCGGCCGCCGTCCTCCTTTCCACGGCCCTCTCCGGCTGCGGCAGCGCCGTGGATCCGTCCTATAGCGCGCGCCCGCGCTTTGCGACCAGCGCGCCGCTGGTCAACACGCGCAAGGACCCGACCTATCTCGCCTATGCGGTGCCGGAGTCGCAGCTGCACGCCTATCCGGCGACGCGCAGCGCCGAATTCTCCGTGCATGGCGTCGATGTCTCCAAATATCAGGGCGATATCGACTGGCAGGCGGTGAAGGAGTCCGGCGTCGGCTTCGCCTTCATCAAGGCGACCGAGGGCGGCGACGCGCTCGACTCCAAGTTCCAGCGCAATTGGGCGGCGGCCAAGGCGGCCGGCGTGCCGCGCGGCGCTTATCATTTCGTCTATTGGTGCCGGCCCCCGCATGAGGAGACCGGCTTCTTCAAATCCGTCGTGCCGGTGGAGCCGGACGCGCTGCCGCCAGTGCTGGACGTGGAGGCGACGCCCACCTCCCGCAGCTGCAAGCGCACGCTCTATCGCGAGGAAGTGCTGCGCGACATGCGCGTCATGCTCCAGGATATGGAGCGCCATTACGGCAAGAAGCCGATCATCTACAGCTCGGTGGATTTCTATCAGGCGATCCTGCATTCCGGCGCGCTGGCGGAATATCCGATCTGGGTGCGCTCGACGAAATATCATCCGGCGGTGCGCTATGGCGACCGCAAATGGACCTTCTGGCAATATCGCTCCGACGGGCATGTGCCCGGAATCTCCGTCGCCGTGGATCAGAACACATTCAACGGCAGCCATGCGCAATGGCGGGAATGGCTGGCCGATCAGACCGGGCTGAAGGCGCAGCCGGTCGCCACGGCGGCCGCCAAGCCGATCGACGATCGCAGCATAGAAAAGCTGATCGAGGAGGATCCGGCGATGCTGCCCTCCGCGATGAAGAACGCGCAGTGATCCCCCGCCGGGCGGCGCGCGCGCGAGCCTTTTGGCTCGCCCTCGCGACGACGCTGCCCGCGGCCGAAGCGGCCGGCTGCGGCGCCGGCGATCCTTCGCTCGTCGGCCATTATTATCTCAGCGGCGTGATGGAGACCGGCTCCGAGCTGCTGCTGCGGCCGGACGGGCGCTTCGACTATATGCTCGCCTATGGCGCGCTGGACGAGATCGCCTCCGGCTGCTGGTCGCGCCAGGGCGATGTGGTGACGCTCGCCGTCTCGAAATTTCAGGCGAGCATGGACGATCCGATGAAATTCGATCGGCTCGCTCTGACCGTCACGCCGCGGGGCGGCCTGTCGCGGCGGTTCGAGGGCGGCCGAACAGGCGTCTATTCGCGGCCGCGCGGCGGCCGCTGAGCGCGCCCGGAGCTGCGCTCTGGCGAAATCGGGGCCGTTTTGAAATTCGCATTTTGACCCTGAGCGGTCATTCGATATCGACAAGAATTTCGTGCAGGCTCCTCGAGGATCAGAACGTGTTCGAGGTCAAACAGTGGCCGCGTCACGGCTTTCCGATTTGGGCGCGTTGCGGTGTCGAGGCGGTCTAATTCGCATACCTCCCTTCGCTCTTCAGACTTTTGGGATTATGCTGCTTCCAACAGGATATTGGCGTAGGTTGGCGTCGGTCCTCCAAGGTCGAGCGCTTCCCCATGGGAAGCAAAAAAGAGCGTGTGCAATGCCCGCTATCAGACCAACGCAATTCGTGACCGAGGATCGAAAGCCCGGCGATGTCTGCGGACCAGCGAGTACGCTCTGGATCAGTGAAGCGGCGGGGCTGACGCAGTTCGGCGCCCTCATCGAGATCCTCGAGCCCGGGTCACTGTCCTCCCTCGAGCATTGGCACAGCGCTGAGGACGAGTTGCTCTATGTCCTGGAAGGCGAAGTAACGCTGATCGAGGGCGCTACCGAAACGATTCTCCGCGCTGGCGATGCAGCCGCTTTCAAAGCTGGCGTCGCGATTGGCCACCATCTGCACAACCGCAGCGAACAACCAACTCGCTGCCTGGTTATGGGCGCGCGTGCGCCTATCGATAAAATCACATATCCGGATCATGATCGGGTCTGCCATCGAGATCGCTCCCTTCCCGACGACATCTGGACCGACGGCGCAGGGACGCCGGCAACTAACCCATATGCTTGAGATCTAGCGCTTCTGTATCGTTGAACGGCGTGCCGATTCATTCTCGATATTCGAAGCGATGCGTTTGGCGCCTCGGCGAAATTCGGCATGCCCACCGCCACTCTGCCGCCCCCTTGCCCAATCGCTGGCCAAGGCGGGCGAAATCGTCTAGTGTGCCGGAACATTCGAGAGCATCAACGCTTTTGAAGGATTCTCGGCGTCGTAATATCGACGCGGTTTCGAGCGTGTGCGCCGTTTAACGAATTTTCCAAAGGCCCGGACGGGGAACGTCCGAGGCGACGCCTTCATAGACGAAAGGATGAGGCCATGCGGCTTGCTGCGGCGATCTTCGCCACTTGCGTATCTTTTTCCGCGCTGGCGCTCGAATTGCCCGCCGCATCCCCGGCGGATATGGCCCCCGCCGCTGTCGCCCAGCTCGACGTCCGCGTCCCCGAGACCGCTCCGGTCGCCGATGTCGCGCCTCTCCCGCCCGTGATCGAGCGCTCGGTCGTCGCGCGGCCGGCGCCGGCCGCCGCGCATCGCAAGGTCAGGCGCATCGCCCGGCGGCCCGGCGCGCTCGCGCATCATTCGGCGCCGCCGCGCCGCCGCATAGAGGCGCGCGCGCCCCTCCTTCCGACGCCTGTAGCGGAGGCGCTGCGCCCCGCCCCGCGGCGTTGCGACACCATCGCCTGCCCTCGCTTCGTGCTCGTCGGCGTCGGCTTCTGAAGAGAACCGATCTCACGAAATGACGCGGCCGCGCCGAAGAGGCGCGGCCTTTTTCGTTTCATGAGGCCGCGTCGCTGCGGACGCGGCCTCCACTCATGCTTCAGCGGTCACGGCGGTGATCGTGATGGCCGTGATGGTCGTGATCATGATCGTCGTCGTGATCGTGATCTCGATCGGCGAAGACGAAGAGATCGACGAGATCGCCGATGGCCGGCCGATTGGCGGGAATATAGGGATTCTCGCGCGAGGGAATCGGGTTCGGCAGATTGTCGCGGCTGAGATGCGAGACTGTCGGCAGCTTCCAGTTCCGCTCGATGAATTTCAGCAGCGAGATATGGTCGTAATAAGTATGGTCGACATAGCCCTTCTTGGCGTAGGGCGAGACCACGATGAGCGGAATGCGCGTGCCGTCGCCGAAGAAGTCCACCGGCTGAATATAGCCCGAGTCGTAATAGCCGCCGCCTTCGTCCGTGGTGATGAAGATCGCCGTGGAGTCCCAGGCGGAGGAGCCCTGCACGCGCGCGATCAGCGTCTTCAGGAATTGCTCATAGAGATGGCTGGTCGAATCGGCAGGATGCGCGGCGAAGGCCTCGAAGGGACGCACGAAGGAGACGGCCGGCAGCGCGCCATCGGTCAGATCGGTCAGGAAAGCGCCATAGTTCTGCAGCTTGGCGTATTCGCTCGTCGTCATCACCTGCAGATAGCCGGTGAGCGGATCGCAAATGCCGCAATAGGCGTGGAAGGGCGCCCCGCCCGCCACGGGGAAATTCACGCCATCGACGGAATTGGCGAAGACGGTGGGATCGTCGCCGCGATCGGCGCTGTAATATTTCCACGACACGCCATGCGCGGTCAGCACATCGACGATGGTCGAGGCCTTCTGCGGCGGCAGGGTGAAGTTCGTCGCGCCGAGCGCGCGCGTCACCGAGGGCTTCTCGTTCCAATACATGTTGTAATTGTTGACGAGGTAGTAATGCCCCGGCGCGCATTTGCGCTCATAGGTCCCGTTTCTGCGCAACTGCTGATCGACAGCGGCGACGCCCGGCTGCGAGAGATCATGGCAGTTCACATAGGAGCCGCCGCTATAGCCGTCCTGCGTGTAGTAATTATTCGTGCCGCTGACCGGATCGGGATTCTCGATCTGATTGACGGGCGGCGTCGCGGGCGAGCCGTCGAGACGCGCGGGATCGGTATAGAAGGCCGCATGGCCGGTGACGATCGCCTGGAAATTGGCGCCCGTGCCGCCCATCACCGCCTGATGAAAATTGTCGCTGATCGCATAAGAATCGGCGAGCGATTTGAAATAGGGCGCGTCGCCGGTCTGCGCGACGCCATGCGCGTCCGTATAGGCGTTCATGTTGAAGAAGCCCATGGAGATCGCGCCCTCCTTGGGATCGAAGCCGGCGGGGGGCTTGCCGTTGGAGCCGGTGCCGATCGTCTTCTCCACCCAGACGAATTTGTCGAGCTTGCCGCCGTCCCACTGCTGCCACATCTGGAAGAAGCGATGCACGGGGTCGCCGGTGTAAGCGGCGTAGGAGACATATTTGCTGATCTGATAAGGCCCGTTGGGCAGATCGGTCGGGAAGCGCGTATCCGGCACGCCCTGGGGAACGCCGGCCGCATAAGTGGTGTAGGGCTGCGGCAGCGTGGCGTAGGCGCCGGTCGAAGGCGTCACGACCTCATAATGATGGAGATCGGAGCCGATGTTCTGCGCCGCCTCGGAGAAATGCGGGCCGGGCGTTCCATCGGCCTTGATGATGCCCTTGCTCAGCAGATTGTCGACGCTCTGACCGGCGGCGGGACGATAGCCGCCGAAGAGATTGTCGAATGTGCGATTCTCGCCGACGACGATGATGACATGCTTGATCGGCGTCCGTGTGGACGGATCGGCCTTGGCGGAGATCGTGATCGACGTCGCGGTGAGCGCCGTCGTCGCGAGACAGGCGCTCTTCAAAAGCAGACGTATGTTCATGTGGCCCTCGCATTTTCAGAGGAAAAGCACTTTTCCAATCTCGAGGCCGGCGCTCGCCGTGAGCGTCGCGGCAGGCCAAGCTAGCGACGCCCGATCTCAGCGCGATGGCTGCGCAATGAAGCTCTCGTGACTGCGGTGGCGCTATCGGGCGCGAGCGCCGAGGCGACGTGCGACTTTGCCGCATGCTTGACGCGCCCCGCTCCGCAACTAGCTGACTGTCTAGAAATGCGCGTTTTTCGTTGTTTTTTCCGACAAAGTAGAAGAAGCCGGAAATTTGCGGCTTTCCCGCCAATCGCGCATCGTTTTCGCATATTGCGAGACTCTTCAACGCGTTCTACCTACACGCATGTAGTCGACGACAGCAGCAACAATGACGAAAGGCGTCACTGATGGCACATACGACAGCGGAGCTCGAGGCGATCCTCATGCAGCGCTCGCTCACCGACGTGGAACTTCTCGCGGCGGCGGACAAGGCCGAGGATTTTCGCATCCTGCCGGACGCGTCGGTGATCAAGATCGGGGGGCAGAGCATCATCGATCGCGGCCGCTCGGCGGTCTATCCGCTCGTCGATGAGATCGTCACCGCGCGCAAGACGCATCAGATGCTGATCGGCACGGGCGCCGGCACGCGCGCGCGTCATCTCTATTCCATAGCGGCGGGCGTCGGCCTGCCGGCGGGCGTGCTCTCGCAGCTCGGCGCCTCGGTCGCCGATCAGAACGCCGCGATGCTCGGACAGCTGCTTGCCAAGCACGGCATTTCCGCGGTGGAAGGCGCCGGCCTCTCGGCTGTGCCGCTCTATCTGCAGGAGGTCAACGCCGTCGTGTTCAGCGGCATGCCGCCTTATAATCTTTGGATGCGTCCGGCGGCCGAGGGCGTCATTCCGCCCTATCGCACCGACGCGGGCTGCTTCCTCATCGCGGAGCAATTCGGCTGCAAGGCCATGATCTTCGTCAAGGACGAGCAGGGCCTGTTCACCGCCAATCCCAAGACCGACAAGAATGCGAAATTCATCCCCAAGATCACGGTCGACGAGATGAAGGAGCAGGGCCTGCAGGATTCGATCCTCGAATTTCCGCTGCTCGATCTGCTGAAGTCCGCGCGTCACATCCGCGAGGTGCAGATCGTCAACGGCCTCGTGCCCGGCAATATGACCCGCGCTCTTTCCGGCGAGCATGTCGGCACCATCATCACCGCGAGCTGAGACAGACCATGACCCACACTTACAACATCAAGCATGTCGCCTCTCCGCTCGCGCGGCAGACCCTTCTCGACTCCGAGCTGACGCGCCCCGTCGCCGGCAAGCGGCCGATCCGCGTGCTGCCCTGGCTGCAGGTGGTGAAGATCGGCGGCCGCGCCATCATGGATCGCGGCGCCGAGGCGATCTTGCCGCTGGTGGAGGAGATCCGAAAGCTCATGCCCGAGCATCGGCTGCTCTTCCTCACCGGCGCCGGCGTGCGCGCGCGTCACCTCTATGGCGTCGGGCTCGATCTCGGCCTGCCGGTCGGCTCGCTGGCCCCGCTCGCCGCGAGCGAGGCCGGCCAGAACGGCCACATACTCGCGTCGCTGCTCGCGCCGGAAGGCGTCTCCTATATCGAGCATCCGACCATCGCCAATCAGCTGGCGATTCATCTGAGCGCGACCCGCGCCGTGGTGGGCAGTGGCTTCCCGCCCTATCACCATCATGAGTTCCCGGGCTCGCGCATCCCGCCGCATCGGGCCGATACGGGCGCCTTCCTGCTCGCCGACGCCTATGGCGCCGCCGGCCTCACGATAGTGGAGGATGTGGACGGTCTCTACACGAGCGATCCCAACGGTCCGGACGGCGAGAAGGCGCAGCTCATCCGCGAGACGAGCTTCTCCGAGCTCGCCGATCACAAGGGCACGCTGCCCTTCGACCGCGCCTTGCTCGAGGTGATGGCGACCGCGCGCCATATCGATCATGTGCAGATCGTGAACGGCCTCGTCCCCGGCCGGCTCACCGCCGCTCTGCGCGGCGAGCATGTCGGCACGATCATCCACACGGCCGCGCGCCGGAACAGCTGACGAAAGCAACACCGACATCTCGCGCCGTCGATTTTCGATGGCGCGAGATATATGCAAGATGGGTGAGGCAGCCCTCACCCCTCCCCGTGCAAATTCCTCTCCTCCATGCGCGCGAGGAAGAAGAAGCACAGAGCGATGAACATCGCCCCCACCAGAAAAGCCGTGCGGAAGGTCTCGCGCAGCGCTTCCACATCGGCGCGGGTGGCGGCTTCGGCCACGAGAGCGCCATGGCCGGCGCCGATGACGATCGCGCCCATGATCGCCACGATCAGCGCCGCGCCCAGCTGCCGCGAGAATTGCATCACCGCTGTCGCCGTGCCGAGATTATGCCCCGGCGCCGCGCTCTGCACGCAGACCGTCGTCACCGGCAGCATGGCTCCGACGCCGAGGCCGACGATCGCCAGCAGCGCATCCAGCGCGGCGAGCGGCAGATCGGCGAGAAATTGCCGCGCGGCGAGCAGAGCGACGAAAGCGAGAACGAGCGCCGTCAGCGGCGCCGCCTTGTAATGGCGCACACGGCCGAGCAGCCGTCCAGAGATGGTGGCGCCGGTGACTGTCGCCACGGTCAGCGGGATCAGCGCGAGGCCGGATTGGTCGGCTGAGAGGCGCAGCGCGCCCTCGAAATAAATCGGCATATACATGGTCAGCGCGACGAAGGTTCCGAGCCCGAAGCCGCCCGCGAGAATGGCGTTGCGAATAACGTCGTCGGCCAGCACGGCGAGCGGGATCAGAGGCTCCTCCGCCGTCTTGGTGCGCCAGGCGAAGATCGCCCAGCCGGCGAGCGCCGTGGCCAGCATGGCGAGAATGGGCGCCGAGCCCCAGGGATAGCGCACGCCGCCCCAGGAGAGCGCGAGCAGCGAGGCGACCGACGCGATGACGAGCAGCGCGGCGCCGCCGACATCGACGCGATGCGGATGGCGACGCAGCGGCAGCCGCGCCAGCTTGAAATAGGTCATGAAAAAAGCCGCGAGGCCGAGCGGCAGATTGATCCAGAAGATCAGAGACCAATGCAGATATTCGGCGAAGACGCCGCCGAGGATCGGCCCGCCGACGCTGGCGCCGGCGAAGACGACCGAGAAATAGGTGAGCGCGCGGCCGCGCTCGCGCACGCTGACGAGATCGGCGATGATTGTCTGCGCCAGCGCGATGAGCGCGCCGCCGCCCGCGCCCTGCACCGCGCGCGCGATGGCGAGCCAAGTGAGGTTCGGCGACACGGCGCAGGCGACCGAGCCGAGCACGAAGGTGCTGATGCCGATCAGCAGCATCACGCGCACGCCATGAATATCGGCGAGCTTGCCATAGAGCGGCGTCAGCGCGGTCGCAGCCACGAGATAGGCGGTGACGATCCAGGGCAGATGCGCGAAATCGCCGAGGTCCTGGCCGATCGTCGGCAGAGCGGTGGCGACAATGGTCTGGTCCAGCGCCGAGAGCAGCATGGCGAGGCCGAGCCCGATCATGATCTGCAGCATCTCGCCTCTACTCAGATCGGCGTGCGAGAAGCCGGCGGCGGGCTTGTTCACTTTTGGGGGTCCTCTCCGCGAATCGCTGGGCGAAAGCCTGAGCGTGCGAGTATGGCGCCGTCGCGGCCGACGACGATGATCTCGAGCGCGGTCGCCGGATTGGCGAGCGCCGCTGCGGCCGTGTCCCATGCGCGATGCGCGATCGGCGCGGCGAGGTCCAGCCCGGCTCCACGGGCGGTCGCCTGCGCCTCCAGCGCGCTATTGGCTTTTTCGATCGCCGCGCAGAGCGCCTCGCCGGCGCCGGCCGCGCGGGCGGTCGCCGCGAGATCGGGTAGATCGACCGAGGAGCGGCTGGAGTGAAGGTCGAGCCGGCCCTGCGCCAGCTTGGTCAGCTTGGCGAAGCCGCCGGCGAGGGTCACGCGCGGAACCGTATGCCTGCGCAAATATTTCAGCAGGCCGCCGGCGAAGTCGCCCATTTCGATCAGCGCCTCCTCCGGCAGGCCGTAGAGCTTGCGCACGGCGTCTTCCGAAGTGGAGCCGGTGGTCGCCGCGATATGGTCGAGGCCGCAGGCGAGGGCGACGTCGACGCCGCGGTGGATGCTGTCGATCCAGGCGGAGCAGGAATAGGGCACGACGATTCCCGTCGTGCCGAGAATGGAGAGCCCGCCGATAATGCCGAGCCGTCCGTTGAGGGTCGAGCGGGCGAGCTCCTCGCCATTCTCGACGGAAATCTCGATTTGCGCGTCCGGCGCAGCGCCGAGCTCGGCGGCGGCTTCCGCTATCGCCTGCCGCATCATGGCGCGGGGAACGGGGTTTATGGCCGGCTCGCCCGGCGGCAGCGGTAGGCCGGGGCGCGTCACCACGCCGACGCCGGGGCCGGCGGCAAAGCTCACCCCCGCGCCGGCCGGCGCGCGCCGCACCTTCGCGCGGATCAGCGCGCCATGGGTGACGTCGGGATCGTCGCCCGCATCCTTCACCACGCCGGCCTCGGCATAGTCCCCGCCGCGGGTGAATTGCGCGAGCGCGAAGGCGACGCGTCTTCCGCCCGGCAGGCCGATCTCCACCGGATCGGGCGGCTCGCGCCCGGAGACGAGCGCGACGAAGGCCGCCCGCGCCGCCGCAGTGGCGCAGGCGCCGGTGGTCCAGCCGCGGCGCAGCGGGGGCTTTGTCGAGTCCGCGTCTGTCATGGGCGACACATAAACCGCATTCTCTCCGCGCGACACTGCGCGCGAGTTGGACTAGAAGAATGTCCTCGTCCAGAGCAGCGAGACAGGGGGCCGAAATGACGCGCAATCTCCTCGATTTCCATATTCTCCTCGCGCCGGCGGAGGCCGGAGGCGGCGGCTTTTCGCTGTCCAGCCCGGATATCGCCGAGGGCGCGACCATCGATCGCAAATTCGTTTTCAACGATTTCGGCGGGACGGGCGACAATGTCTCGCCACAGCTGAATTGGAGCGAGCCGCCGGCGGGAACCAAGAGCTTCGCGCTCTTCTGTCATGATCCCGACGCGCCGACCGGCGGCGCCGGCTTCTGGCACTGGCTCGTCGTCGATATTCCCGCCTCCACGCGCGCGCTGGCGCAAGGCGCCGGAGCGGTGGGCGACGCTGGTCTCCCGGCGGGCGCGAAGCCGATCCGCAACGACTATGGCTTTTCCCATTGGGGCGGTCCTTGCCCGCCGGTCGGCGATCCGCCGCATCGCTATGTCTTCACCATCTATGCGCTGAGCATCGAGACGGTGGAGGCGCCGGAGGGCGCGACGGCCTCGCTCGTCGGCTTCATCGTCAATCAGAATGTCCTCGCCAAGGCGAGCCTCACCGGCCTCTACGGCCGCTGAGCTTTGCTCGCTGCTCTCGCGGATAATTTGGCGCTCGCCGCGCTCGGTCTTTCGATCGAGGCGGCGATCGGCTATCCGCAATGGCTCTTCGCCGCCATCGGCCATCCGGTCACTTGGATCGGCGCGCTGATCGCCGCGCTCGATCGCCGGCTCAATCGGGGTGGCGCGCCGCCGCTGCTGCGTCGTCTCGCCGGCGTCGGCGCGATCCTCATCGTCGTCGCCATCGCTTGCGGGATCGGCCTTCTGCTGCAGGCGGCCTGCCTCGCTTTGCCTTTCGGGATTGTCCCGCTCGCCGTGCTGACCTCGAGCCTCTATGCGCAGCGCAGCCTCTATTCGCATGTGAAGGATGTTGCGGAGGAGCTCGACGTCTCGCTCGAGCGCGGCCGCGCCAGCGTCGCAAAAATCGTCGGACGCGACGTCTCGCGGCTGAATGAGGCGGGCGTGAGCAGGGCGGCGATCGAAAGCCTCGCCGAGAATTTCTCGGATGGGGTCATCGGCCCGGCCCTCGCCACCGTCTTGTTCGGACTGCCCGGGGCACTCATATACAAAGGCGTGAATACGGCCGACAGCATGATAGGCCACAGGACGATGCGACACGAAGCGTTCGGTTGGGCGAGCGCCCGATTGGACGATCTCCTCAATCTTCCCGCCGCGCGCCTCTCGGCGGCTCTCATCGCGATAGGCGCCGCGCTGACGGGGACCTCCTTCCGGGCCGCGATTTCGACCTGCCTGCGCGATGCGGGCGCGCATGCCTCGCCCAACGCCGGCTGGCCGGAGGCGGCGATGGCCGGCGCCCTGGATTTGCGGCTCGGCGGCCCGCGCGCCTATGGCGCCCATGAGGTCGCGGGCGTCTGGCTCGGCTCGGGCCGCGCAGAGGCGACGCCGGCGGATATTCGCCGCGCCTTGCGGATTTTCAGCTGCGCCGCGGCGACGGCGATCTGCGCTTTCGCAGGCGCCGCTCTGGTGTTGCTCAGTAATTGAGCAGATTAGCTGGTGCTCGAGCGGGCGAAGTGAAAAATTTTTGGCGCCTAGCGCAAAACATCACCAGATTTCATTTCAGGAGACATTGACTATGCTATAATTTCTTTTTTGTGCGTCGCAGCACAGCTCGAATGAGCGGCGGCCGCGCATGAAGGGAGCGTGGAGAGATGGACCGGATATCGTACCAGTTCTATGAGATGATGCATCTGGCTTTCGCCCCGGCGCGGGCGATGTCGGACGCGACTCTCACGACCTTCAAGAGCCCGTTCAATCCCTTCGCGCATACGTCGGTAGGGCGCAGCGTCGCGGCGGCGGCGGAATTGTTCGAGCGCATGACGCGCCGCTATGGCAAGCCGGTCTTCGATCTTCCCGAGACGCTCGTCGATGGCGTGGCGACGCCCATCGTCGAGGAGGTGGTGTGGGAGCGGCCTTTCTGTCGGCTGCTGCATTTCCAGCGAATCTTCCAGGGCGAGGCGCCGCGCCAATCCAAGCTGCTGATCGTCGCGCCAATGTCCGGCCATTACGCCACGCTGCTGCGCGGCACGGTCGAGGCCTTTTTGCCGAGCCATGACGTCTACATCACCGATTGGTGCGACGCGCGTTCCGTGCCGACCGAGAAAGGCGTCTTCAGTCTCGACGATTATGTCGATTATCTCGTCGATGCGCTGCGCCTCTTGTCGAAGCGCGACGATGGCGTTCCGCTGCATACGCTCGGCGTCTGCCAGGCGTCCGTGCCGCTCATCTGCGCCATTGCGGCGCTGGATGGCGAGGGCGGCGTCGATGCGCCGGAATCCATGGTGCTGATGGGCGGACCGATCGATCCGCGCCGCAGCCCGACGGCGGTCAATCGCCTCGCCGTGGAGCGCGGCGTCGACTGGTTCCATCGCAATTGCATCCACAGCGTGCCCTTTCCCCATGCCGGGTTCGGGCGCAAGGTCTATCCGGGCTTTCTGCAGCTCTCGGGCTTCATGGCGATGAATCTCGAGCGCCATGTCGCCGCGCATTTCGATATGTTCAACCATCTCGTCGAGGGCGACGGCGATTCCGCCGAGAAGCATCGCGACTTCTACGACGAATATCTCGCGGTCATGGATCTCGCCGCCGAGTTCTATCTCGAGACGGTCGAGAAAGTGTTCATCCGCCATGAGATTCCGCAGGGCCTGCTGCGCCACCGCGGCGAGATCATCGATCTTTCCGCCATACAGCGCACCGCGCTGCTGACGGTGGAAGGCGAGAAGGACGATATCTCCGGCGTCGGCCAGACCTACGCCGCGCAAGAGCTGTGCGCCAATATTCCGGAAGTCCGCAAGCAGCATTATCTGCAAGAGGGCGTCGGCCATTACGGCGTCTTCAACGGCTCGCGCTTCCGCCGCGACATCGTACCGCGCATCCGCGATTTCTTCACGCGGGTGGAGACTTATTCCAGCTGAGCGGCGCGCGCTTCTCCCCGCGCGCTTCGCGGCGGGGAGAAGCCTCGAAATCGTCAGGCGCGGCCGAAGATCAGGATGAAATTATTGGCCGGAAGATCGACGATCTTCTTCAGCGCGATTCCATGCGGCGTGGCCGCCTTCTCGAGGTCCCGCACATCCTTCAGCCCCCATTCGGAGACCTGGGCGGCGAGGATTTCCTTATCGAAGGCTTCATTGGAGGCGGTCGTATATCCGCCCTCCACCTTGAACGGGCCATAGATGGCGACGAATCCGTCCTTGGCCAGCAGCTTCGCCGCGAGCTGCGCGATGCCGTCGGCGATGGCGACGGGCGCGACCTGGAACAGATTGACGACGAAGATCACGTCATAGAGGCGATCTTTCGCATCGGGCCAGGTCTCGGAGTTGGTGAGATCGATCTTCAGTGGATCGGCGACATTGGCGGCGCCGGCTTCCGCGCGCTTGGCTTTGATCGTCTCGAAGACATCGGCGTCGTAATCAGAAGGCTGCAGGAACAGCTCCTTGAAGTGCGGCGCGAAATAATTGATGTGATTGCCGGCGCCGCTGGCCAGCTCGAGCACATTGCCGCTCTTTGGAAAAATTTCCTTGAACACGTCGAGGATCGGATCGCGATTGCGATTGCCCGCCCAAGCGACATAGGGGCTGAGCGGATAGGGATCGATCGGCGGACGGTCGGCGGGAATGACGACGGCCTCGGCGGTGACGTTCGACATTGCTTGCTCCTCCTTTACGCTTGCACAGGGAATTCGCGCGCCGTCAGGCGGCGAGCAGCTCGGCGAGATGGCGATCGATCGCCGAATTATAGGCGGCGTCCGCTCCAAAGAGAGCGAGATGGCCCCAAGTCGACGAAACGCGGCGCAATCGGCTCTTGGGGATGAGCTTCTGCTCGGCCTCTATGTCGGCGAGCGGGAAGAATCCGTCCTCGTCGATGGCGATGACGGAGGTCTCTGCGCGAATTCGGCCGAGCGCCGTCGCGAGATCGCCATCGGCGTTTCGCGAGACATCGGCGTCGCGCCACTTGCGCAGCAGCAGAAGAAGATTGTTGGGGTCCTGCGGCAGGAAGTGATTCTCGACGAAGCCGGTGACGAAATCATCCGTCGTCGTGAAGCCCAGCTCCGCAAAGCCGCGCGTGTTGTAGAGCGCCGGAGAGAAGCCGGAGGCAGCAAAGACGCGCGAATGTCGGCGCAAGCCGCGATGGACGCGAGAGGCGCGCTCGTACCAGCCCTCCTCGAAGGCGGGATCGGAGGTGATCGCGTCGATGAATGTCTGCACCAGCAGGCGATTATGCGGCGTGCCGCGCGCGAGGCCGGCGATGGGCGCGGCGCGGCGCACCGCCTCGGGAAAACGCACGGCCCATTCATAGGTCTGCTGCGCGCCCATGGAGCCGCCGAGCACGAGAGCGAGGCGCTCGATTCCGAATGTCTCCGTCACCAGACGATGCTGCGCGCGCACGTCGTCGGCGATCTCGACCTTGGGAAAGCGCGCGGCGCCGAAGGGTGCGCGCGTGTTGCTCGGCGAGCTGGAGAGGCCGGCGCCGATCTGATTGACCAGGATGATGAAATATTTTTCTGGATCGAGCGCGCGGCCGGGGCCGACATAGGCGAGCTCGAGAATTTTCGACGAGCCGGAATACCAGCTCGGAAACAGCACGGCGTTGTCGCGCGCCGGCGAGAGCTTTCCGAAAGTGGCGTAGGCGATCTCGAGGTCGCGTATCTTCTCTCCGCTCACGAGATCGAAATCGCCGAGCGCCTGCGTCTCGAAAGGGCCGTGGGTCTTCTGCGAGTAGTAAGCCTCGGTCACGAATGCCTCCGCGTCGGTTCGCGCAGATGCTGCTAAATCATATCGAAAATATCAAGAGATAAAAATTGGGCAGGCGAATTGTCGCATATAAAACAAAACTGTCATATTGCCATGCTGCCGCTACGACGAAAATTAGCGTTGTTAGACTAGTGGGATTATGATTTTAATTGCCGCCGAATGCGCGTGAGGCGCGAGAGATTCGCGGAGGCCGGCATGGGTGAGAAGATATTTCTCTACGCTGAAATTCAGGTGTCGATTCCTTTCGAGCAAATCCCCTGGAAAGAGATCGATGTCGCGATGAAGAAAAATCCCGGCATAAAGAGCAAGACTTGGCTCAGCGGGATCAACACCAACACAATCGGCGGCTTCTACGAATTCGACTCGCTCGAGAACGCCAAGGCCTACGCCACCGGCTATCTCGCCGAGGCGGCGCAGCAGCTCGGCGGCTCGCTGACGGTGCGGCTCTACAATGGCGATGTCGTCGCCGAGGCCAGCAAGGCGATCTACTCGCCCTTCTACTAAAGACGCGTCGCTCGCGAGGTCGAAGGCCGCGAGCTTCGCGGCCTCCGCGCCCGAGCATGCTTCTCTCGCGCCACGCGCGAAACATCATGCTCATAGGAGGCGGCCCGCGGGGCGCCGCGCTTTTCCGCATGGAATCTCCCCACTGGCGCGGAAACGATCTTCTCCGTGACGCCCGGTCCCGATAAGCTTCGTCATGTCGCCGGCGGCGAACCGAACGCTCTCGAGGAGGACGCCATGACCAGCGGAGATCAATTCCCCGTCACCCGTACCGAGGAGGAGTGGCGCGCGCGCCTCACTCCCGATCAATATGTCATAATGCGCCGCCATGGCACCGAGCCGCCGGGCAGCTGCGCGCTCGACCAGGAGAAGCGCCCTGGCGTGTTCTCCTGCGCCGGCTGCGATCAGCCGCTCTTCGCTACGCGCCAGAAATTCTCGAGCGGCACGGGCTGGCCCAGCTTCTTCGATCCGCTCGACGGCGCCATCGCCACCTCCGTCGATCACACCCATGGCATGACCCGCACCGAGGTGCATTGCAGCCGCTGCGGCTCGCATCTCGGCCATGTGTTTCCCGACGGCCCGCCGCCCACCGGTCTTCGCTATTGCATCAATGGCCTCGCCCTGACTTTTTTTCCCGAGTGACGGGCGGGTAGGCGCTACCCCATTCGTCGAGCGACCCTCCCCTCCCCCGCTCGAAGGGGTACGGGTGGGCCGCGACGACGCTCTGGCGCGAGCTTATACGCTCCTTTCGATCGGGAGCGCGGGCGCACGGGACTATATTTCCCACTCTGGATATTGATTTTCAAACCTATACGGGACGAGCCGGCCGCGGCGCGCGCGCCATGCCAGTCGATCACGAACGCTCTGATCGGATAGGTAAAGGGTGGGCGGACGGCCCCGGCTGTTCGAATGTGCGAAGAGAGCGGGACGCGACTCCGAACGAAGAGGAGAGCGTCGCAATCGCTCGATTTCCGCGGAAACTGTGGGCTATATCGCCTGATATTTTCGCTTGACGAGGAATTTCGATCTCTCCATAGCCACGGGGCCGCGGATATCGATCGGCGTCTTGCGGGCAGGAGACGATGTCGCAGGGCCGAATGTCCGCCAGCCGTGGTTCTTGATGAAACTATCGGAAGGTTCTAGTTTCGCGGAACAATGACGGCGAAGACCGGGTTTCTCGGTCTTGGCCCGACGGTCGTTGGCGGCGCGCGCAGGGATTTCCACTGCGCGGGGCATGGCCACTCGGCCCGGATAAATCTTCGAGGGCGGGCGAAACGCTTTCTGCGAGGGGAGAGAAATTGTAATGTCCGATACGTCCATCCCGGCCAGCGGGAAAGGCAACCAGCATCTTTCTCCCAAATCCGATATCGAGATCTCTCAAGCGGCGTCCATGCGTCCGATCGTCGACGTCGCCCGCGAGAAGCTCGGCATCCCCGCCGAACATGTGTTGCCTTACGGACATTACAAGGCGAAAATCTCCCTCGACTATCTCAGCTCCCTGCAGGACCGCCCGGACGGCAAGCTGATCCTCGTCACCGCCATCACGCCGACGCCCGCCGGCGAAGGCAAGACGACCACCACGGTCGGCCTGGGCGATGCGCTCAATCACATCGGCAAGAAGGCCATCATGTGCCTTCGCGAGCCGAGCCTCGGCCCCTGCTTCGGCGTGAAGGGCGGCGCCGCCGGTGGCGGTTATGCACAAGTCGTGCCGATGGAGGACATCAACCTCCATTTCACCGGCGACTTCCACGCCATCGGCGCGGCCAATAATCTGCTCTCCGCGCTCATCGACAATCACGTCTATTGGGGCAATTCGCTCGGCATCGATCCGCGCCGCATCTCCTGGCGCCGCGCTGTGGACATGAACGACCGCTCGCTGCGCTCGATCGTCTCCTCGCTCGGCGGCGTCGCCAATGGCTTCCCGCGTGAGGACGGCTTCGACATCACCGTCGCCTCCGAGGTGATGGCGATCTTCTGCCTCGCCACCAGCCTCGAGGATCTTCAGCGCCGGCTCGGCGACATCATCGTCGCGCAGACGCGCGACAAGAAGAACATCCGCGCCTCCGAGCTGAAGGCGCAGGGCTCCATGGCCGCGCTGCTGAAGGACGCCATCGCCCCCAATCTGGTGCAGACGCTCGAGAATAATCCGGCCTTCATCCATGGCGGGCCTTTCGCCAATATCGCGCATGGCTGCAATTCGGTCATCGCCACCAAGGCGGCGTTGAAGCTCGCCGATTATGTGGTGACGGAAGCCGGCTTCGGCGCCGATCTCGGCGCGGAGAAGTTCTTCGACATCAAATGCCGCAAGGCCGGAATCAAGCCGGACGTCACTGTCATCGTCGCGACAATTCGCGCGCTGAAGATGCATGGCGGCGTCGCCAAGGATGATCTGAAGGTCGAGAATGTCGCGGCGCTGGAGAAGGGCTTCGCCAATCTGAAGCGCCATATCGCCAATGTGCAGAAGTTCGGCGTGCCGGTGATCGTCTCCGTCAACCGCTTCAGCACCGACACGCAGGCGGAGATCGAGCTGCTGCAGAAGCTTTCCCAGGCCGAGGGCGTCGATTGCGTGCTCGCCGATCATTGGGGCTCGGGCGGTCCGGGCGCGGCGGAACTCGCCCATAAGGTCGTCTCGACGATCGAGGCCAAGCCCACGCAGTTCAAGCCGCTCTACGCCGATGATCTGCCGCTGGTGGAGAAGGTGCGCACCATCGCGCGCGAGCTCTATGGCGCCTCGGACATCGCGCTCGATCCGTCGGTGAAGACGCGCTTCGCGGAGCTGGAGAAAGAGGGCTTCGGCCATCTGCCGGTCTGCATCGCCAAGACGCAATACAGCTTCTCGACCGACGCCAACGCCAAGGGGGCGCCCTCGGGTCATGTGATCCCGGTGCGCGAGCTCCGGCTGTCGGCGGGCGCGGAATTCGTCGTCGTCGTCTGCGGCGACATCATGACCATGCCGGGCCTGCCCAAGGTTCCCGCCGCCAACAATATCGAGGTCGGCGCGGACGGGCGGATCGCCGGCCTGTTCTAGAGCGCTCTTCGCTCGAACGATCTCGTTCGAGCGATCAGAGCCCGCTCTGAGCGCGGCCGCCGCGGGAAGAAGCAACGGGCGCCGGGCCTCGTTCCCCGCGTCCGACGAAAACAAACTCGAACCGATGAGCTCGAAGGGAGCCCAAGACATGTCGAATTCCAGAATTCCGGGCCGCAATTTTCTGTTCGTTCCCGGCCCGACCAATATTCCGGACCGTATCCTGCGCGCGATGAATGTCGTTTCCGAGGACCATCGTTCGCCGAAGTTCCCCGAGTTGACGCTGCCGCTGTTCACCCAGCTCAAGAAGGTCTTCAAGACCGAGAGCGCTCAGGCCTTCATCTTCCCGGCTTCGGGCACCGGCGGCTGGGAAGCGGCGATCACCAACACTCTGTCGCCCGGCGACAAGGTCATCGCGCAGCGCTTCGGCCAGTTCACCCATCTGTGGATCGACCTTGCCAAGCGCATCGGTCTCGATGTGATCGAGCAGGACGAGGAGTGGGGCGTCGGCAACAATCCCGACCGCATCGAAGAGACGCTGAAGGCCGACAAGAATCACGAGATCAAGGCCGTCTTCGCCACCCATAACGAGACAGCCACGGGCGTGACCTCGGACATCGGCGCCGTGCGCAAGGCGATCGACAACGCCAAGCATCCCGCCATGCTCTTCGTCGATGGCGTGTCCTCCGTCGGCTCGCTGGACTTCAAGCAGGACGAGTGGGGCGTCGACGTCGCCGTCTCCGGCTCGCAGAAAGGCTTCATGCTGCCGGCCGGCCTCGCCATCATGAGCGTCAGCCAGAAGGCGCTGAAGGCCGGCGAGACCGCCAAGCTGCATCGCGCCTATTTCGACTTCCAGGATCATGTGAAGGCGAACGCCACCGGCTACTTCCCCTACACGCCGGCGCTGCCGCTGCTCTACGGCCTGCGCGAGTCGCTCAATGTTCTGTTCGAGGAAGGCCTCGATCAGGTCTATGCGCGTCATCACCATCTCGCCGAGGGCGTGCGCGCCGCGGTCGCGGCCTGGGGCCTCAAGCCCTGCGCCAAGGAAGCCAAGTGGAACTCCGACACTGTGACCGCGATCGTGGTGCCGGAAGGCTTCGACGCAGCCAAGGTCATCGAGATCGCCTATAAGCGCTACAATCTCGCGCTCGGTGCCGGCCTCAACAAGGTCGCCGGCAAGGTGTTCCGCATCGGCCATCTCGGCGATCTCAACGAGCTGATGCTGCTCGGCGCCATCGCGGGCGCGGAAATGGCGATGCTCGACGTCGGCATTCCGGTCACGGCCGGCAGCGGCGTCGCGGCAGCCCAGGCCGTCTATCGCGCCAATCCGATCCTCCAGGCCTGATGATTCGCGGCCTCGCCCCATTGCGGGCGAGGCTGCTTCTTCAATACGAGACGCGACGTTTCGACGTCGCAAAATGTCGAGCCGAAATGGCCGAGCGACTTCGGGGGAAGCAGCAAACATGTCGCACAAAATCGTCTTTCTCGATCGCGAGACGCTCGACGCCAATTTGCGCAAGCCGAATTTCCCGCACGACTATACGGAATATGCGCAGACCTCTCCGGCCGATGTGGTCGAGCGCCTCAAGGGCGCGACCATCGCCATCACCAATAAGGTTCCGCTGCGCGAGGAAGCGCTGAAGCAGCTTCCCGATCTCAAGCTGATCGCCGTCGCCGCCACCGGCACCGACGTGATCGACAAGGCCTATACGACGGCCAATGGAATCACCGTCTCCAACATCCGCAATTACGCCTTCAACACGCTTCCCGAGCATGTGATCGCGCTGATCTTCGCGCTGCGCCGCAATCTCGTGAACTATGTGGATTCGGTGCGCCGCGGCCGTTGGCAGGAGTCGAACCAGTTCTGCTATTTCGACTATCCGATCTATGACATCGCCGGCTCGACGCTCGGGATCATCGGCTATGGCGCGCTCGGCAAGTCGATCGCGACGCGCGCCGAGGCGCTGGGCATGAAGCTGCTCATCAATGACGTCGTTCCCGGCCCCGGCATCGTCGACATTCCGACCATTCTGCGCGAGGCCGATGTCGTCACGCTCAATCTGCCCCTGACGCCGCAGACCAAGAATCTCATCGGCGCGAAAGAGCTCGCCTCGATGAAGAAGACGTCGATCATCATCAACACCGCGCGCGGCGGCATCGTCGATGAGCAGGCGCTCGCCGATGCGCTGCGCAATGGCGTCATCGCCGGCGCGGGCTTCGACGTGCTGACCGTCGAGCCGCCCAAGCAGGGCAATATTCTGCTCGATCCGACGATTCCCAATCTCATCGTCACGCCGCATGTCGCCTGGGCCTCCAAGGAGGCGATGCAGGTGCTGGCCGATCAGCTGATCGACAATGTCGACGCCTTCGTCGCCGGCGCGCCGCGCAATCTGGTGACGGCGTAAGCGCAGTTGCAGTCTCGCGCCCGACCAGGCGTCATGGCCGGGCTCGTCCCGGCCATCCACGCCGAACGGCGGTGGAGCGGTCGAGACGAAACAGGAATGACTCGGCGCATGTCGGGCGCCTTGCGTGGCCTCGTGGCGTGGATGGCCGGGACGAGCCCGGCCATGACGGACAGCCTTTCACAGGAACTGCTATGACTCAAAAGCTGCTCTTCCTTCTCGACACCGATGCGGTCCCGAGCGTGTTCGACACGGTCGTCGCCTATGACGGCGGCGCGGATCATGTCATCGGCTACGCCAATGTGACGCCTGCGAATGTCGGCGCGCTGGTCGATGGCGCGATCTACACGCGCGGTCCGAAGGAGAAGCAGTTCACCGCGCTCTTCGTGGGCGGCGGCGATATGGTCGCCGGCGAGACCTTGTTCAAAGCGGTGCGCAAGCGCTTCTTCTCGAATTTCCGCGTCTCCGTGATGCTCGACTCCAACGGCTCCAACACGACGGCCGCCGCGGGCGTGGCGCTGCTCGCCAAGGCCAAGCCGCTCGCCGGCAAGAAGGCCATCGTGCTCGCCGGCACCGGCCCGGTCGGCCTGCGCGCCGCGGCCTTCCTGCATTCGGAGGGCGCCGAGGTCGCCATCACCTCGCGCCAGAAGTCGCGCGCCGACGCTGCGGCGGCCGCGCTGCAGGAGCGTTTCGGTTTCACGCCCACCGCGATCGAGGCGGTGGATAACGCCGCCCGCGCCGCGGCGGTGAAGGGAACCAATATCGTCTTCGCGGCGGGCGCCATCGGCGTGCAGCTGCTGGAAGAGCAGGATTGGCAGAATGATCCGACGATCGAGCTGCTCGCGGACGTCAATGCGCAGCCGCCGCTCGGAATCGGCGGCGTCGAGGCGATCGACAAGGCGAAGGAGCGTCACGGCAAGATCGTCATTGGCGCGCTCGGCGTCGGCGGCTTGAAGCTGAAGCTGCATCGCGCCTGCATCGCGCAATTGTTCGAGAGCGCCGACAAGGTGCTCGACGCCGAGGAAATCTACGTGCAGGCCAAGGCGAACGCCTGACTTTCGAGGGATCGACGAGAATGACCAAGGACGAAACGATCGGCAAATTTCTCGACGATCTCGCCAGCGAGCGTCCGACGCCGGGCGGCGGCGGCGCCGCTGCGGTGATGGGCGCCATCGGCGCGGCGCTGGTGTCGATGGTCGCCAATCTCACCATCGGCAAGAAGAATTACGAATCCGTCGAGGAAGATCTCAAAGCCGCGCGGGCCGAGGCGGAGCGCGTTCGCGCCGAGCTGACCGCCGCGATCGACGAAGATGTCGTCGCCTTCAATTCTGTGATGGGGGCCTATGGCCTGCCGCGCGCCACCGATGAGGACAAGGCCGCGCGCTCGGCCGCCATTCAGGCCGCGCTGAAGGACGCCACGCTCGCGCCGCTGCGCGCCGTGAAGGCCTGCTTCGAGGTGATCGTCCTCTCCGAGGCCGCCGCCGACAAAGGCAATCTCAACGTTATCAGCGACGCCGGCGTCGCCGTTCTCGCGGCCAATGCCGGATTGCGGAGCGCCGCGCTCAACGTCTACATCAATGCAAAAGCGATCAAGGATCGCGAGTTCGCAGAGAAACAGATCGGCGAGGTCGAGGCTCTGCTGGCCGCCGCCGCCGAGAAGACCGAAGCCGTCTACAAGGTCGTGAGAGACAAGATCGGCTCGTAATTTCACTCTCGAGCCGGCGATAAAACTGCAAGGGGAGAGGAAACATGGACGTCCATGAGTATCAAGCCAAGGAATTATTGGCGAGCTGCGGCGTCGCCGTGCCCCCCGGCACCGTCGCTTTCAGCCCCGATCAGGCCGTTTACGCGGCGACCGAGCTCGGCGGCTCGCATTGGGTGGTGAAGGCGCAGATTCACGCCGGCGCGCGCGGCAAGGCGGGCGGCATCAAGCTGTGCCGCACCTATCACGAGGTTCAGCAGGCCGCGCGCGAATTGCTCGGCAAGCGTCTCGTCACCAAGCAGACCGGGCCGGAAGGCAAGCCGGTGCAGCGCGTCTACGTCGAGCTCGCCGACCCTTACGAGCGCGAGCTCTATCTCGGCTTCGTCCTCGACCGTAAGCTCGAGCGCGTGCGCGTCATCGCCTCCAAGCATGGCGGCATGGAGATCGAGGAGATCGCCAAGACCGATCCGGACGCTATTCTTCAGGTCATCGTCGAGCCGGCCGTCGGCCTGCTGCCGTTCCAGGCGCGCGAGTTGGCATTTCAGCTCGGCCTGAATCTCAAGCAGGTGTCGCGCGCGGTTCAGTCGATCCTCGGCGCCTATCGCGCCTTCCGCGACAATGATGCGACCATGCTGGAGATCAATCCGCTGGTCGTCACCAAGGACGACAAGGTGCTCGCGCTCGACGCGAAAATGTCCTTCGACGACAACGCCCTGTTCCGTCGCCGCAACATCGTCGACATGAATGATCCCTCGCAGTCCGACCCGCGCGAAGCGCAGGCGCTGGAGCATGCGCTAAACTACATCGGGCTCGACGGCGAGATCGGCTGCATCGTCAATGGCGCGGGCCTCGCGATGGCGACGATGGACATGATCAAGCACGCGGGCGGCAATCCGGCGAACTTCCTCGATGTCGGCGGCGGCGCCTCGGCCGAGCGCGTCGCGACGGCGTTTCGTCTCGTGCTCTCCGACGCCAATGTGAAGGTGGTGCTCGTCAACATCTTCGCCGGCATCAATCGCTGCGACTGGGTCGCGCAGGGCGTCATCGACGCGGTGAAGGCGACCAACATCACGGCGCCGCTCGTCGTGCGTCTCGCCGGCACCAATGTCGAGGCCGGCCGCAAGCTGCTCGACGAGAGCGGCATCAATGTCATCACCGCCGATTCGCTGGCCGACGCCGCCCAAAAGGCCGTCGCCGCTTGGCGCTCCGTGAAGTGAGCGGCGAGGCCGGGAGGAAACAATGAGCATTCTCATCGACGAAAAAACGCCCATCCTCGTCCAGGGCATCACCGGCGACAAGGGCAGCTTCCACGCCAAGGAGATGATCGACTACGGCACCAATGTCGTCGCCGGCGTCACTCCGGGCAAGGGCGGCAAGACCGTGCATGGCGTGCCGATCTTCGACACGGTGCGCGAGGCGGTGAAGCAGACCGGCGCGACCACCAGCATCACCTTCGTGGCGCCGCCCTATGCGGCCGACGCGATCATGGAGGCGGCCGACGCGGGCATTCGCCTCATCTGCTCCATCACCGACGGCATTCCGGCGCAGGACATGATGCGCGTGAAGCGCTACTTCCTGCGCTATCCGCGCGAGAAGCGTCCGACGATGGTCGGGCCGAACTGCGCCGGCATCATCAGCCCCGGCAAGGCCATGCTCGGCATCATGCCCGGCCATATCTACAAGCAGGGAAATGTCGGCCTCATCTCGCGCTCCGGCACGCTCGGCTATGAGGCGGCCTCGCAGCTGAAGGAGCTCGGGCTCGGCATCTCGACCTCGGTCGGCATCGGCGGCGATCCCATCAACGGCTCGTCCTTCCTGGATCATCTCGTGCTGTTCGATCAGGATCCGGAGACGGAAGCCGTGCTCATCATCGGCGAGATCGGCGGTCCGCAGGAGGCCGAGGCAGCGGCCTGGATCAAGGAGAATTTCTCCAAGCCGGTGGTCGGCTTCGTCGCCGGCCTCACGGCGCCCAAGGGTCGCCGCATGGGCCATGCGGGCGCCATCATCTCGGCGACCGGCGACAGCGCCGCGGAGAAGACCGAGATCATGAAGTCCTACGGCCTCGCCGTGGCGCCGAGCCCGGCCGAGTTCGGCTCGGCCGTCGCCGCCGTGCTGAAGCGCGCGTGACACGAGAAACGCCTCTTCCCGCGCCGCGGGGAGAGGCTCCCATCCGCCTCACCATAGCCAGGGAGACTGCATGACCGCCGACCAGAAGGTCTTGTCCGAATCGACCTCGTCCGCCGCCCCTTCGGCGCTGGCGACGCGATCGGTCAAAGAGGCGGCGGCTTTTCTGCTCGACCAGCTCGTGGGCGTGGTGAAGCGCCATCAGCCGGAGATCGCGCCCGTGCTGAGCGGCTTCGGCTCCTCCGCCGGCCTGCCGCCGGCGCTGATGGCGCGGGCTCTGCAGGCGCAGGGCATATGGTTTCAGCTGCTCTCCATCGCCGAGCAGGCCTCGGCCATGCGCCGCCGCCGCACCATAGAGCGCGCCAAGGGCCGCGACGAATTGCTCGGCTCCTTCGCCCATGTTCTGGCGGACGCCGCCAAGTCCGGCGTCACCGCCGACGAGATTCGCGCGCAGCTCAAATCGCTGCGCATTCGCCCGGTCATCACCGCCCATCCGACCGAGGCCAAGCGCGTCACCGTCCTCGAGAAGAATCGCAAGATCTATCTGCTGCTGAAGGATCTCGAATCCTCGCGCTGGACCGATCGCGAGCGCGCCAGCCGCATCGGCGCCGTCGGCGATCAGATCGAGCTTTTGTGGCTCACCGGCGAATTGCATCTCGAGAAGCCGACCGTCGAGCACGAGGTCGCCTGGGGCCTGCATTTCTTCGCCGAAAATCTTTTCGATCTCGCGCCGGAGATGCTCGCCTCCTTCGAGAGCGCGCTCGCCGCTCATTATCCCAATGAGCGCTTCGATATCACGCCCTTCTTCCAATTCGGCTCCTGGATCGGCGGCGACCGCGACGGCAATCCATTCGTCACCAATGCGGTGACGCGCGAGACGATGACCGTCAACGCGCTCGCCAGCCTCGAATATTATCGCCAGCGCATTCTCGATCTCGCGCGCGTGCTGTCGATCAGCGAAGGCTCGGTGACGATCCCGGCCGAGTTCCGCGCCGCGCTCGAGGCGGAGCTGGCGCAGGTCGAGGACGCCGACAGGATCAAGACGCGCAATCACGGCGAGGCCTTCCGCCAATATCTCACCTGCGTGCTGCGCAAGCTCGACGAGACGATCCTCACCACCAAGGGCGAAGGTCGCGGCAAGGCGCGCTACGGCAACGCCGACGAGCTGATCCGCGATCTGCGCATTCTGGAGCAGGCGTTGATCGAGAGCCGCAGCCCGTCGCTCGCCGCCGATATGGTGCGGCCGGCGCGGCGCGCGGTGGAGATTTTCCGCTTCAGCACCGTGCGTCTCGATCTGCGCGAGAACACGACGCGCACCAATAATGCGCTGCGCGACATTCATCGCATCAAGACCGGCAAGGATGCGCCGGACGTCGACTCGCCCGAGTGGCAGGCCTGGCTCATCGCCGAGCTGGCGCAGCCGCGCAATGGCGTTCCGCTCACAGGCCTCGCGCCGGAGTCGCAAGATACGCTCGACATGTTCGCGCTGGTCGCGGACATGCGCTCGCGCCTCGATCGCGAGGCCTTCGGCAGCTTCATCCTCTCCATGACGCATTCGGTCGCCGATGTTCTCGGCGCCTATGTGCTGGCCAAGCATGGCGGGCTCTATCTCGATGACGCCGGCCTCGAGCTGTGCACCCTGCCGATCGTGCCATTGTTCGAGACGATTCCCGATCTGCGCGCCGCGCCCGTCATCATGCGCGAGCTGCTGCGCGTGCCCGTCGTGCGCCGCAGCACGCGCTGGCAGGGCAATGTGCAAGAGGTGATGATCGGCTATTCCGACTCCAACAAGGACGGCGGCTTCATGTCGTCGAACTGGGAGCTGGCGAAAGCGCAATCCAAGCTGACGCGCCTCGGCGAGGAGCTGGGCGTCGCCATCGCCTTCTTCCACGGCCGCGGCGGCTCGGTCAGCCGCGGCGGCGCGCCGACCGGACACGCCATCGCCGCGCAGCCGGCGGGCTCCATTCGCGGCCGCTTCCGCGTGACGGAGCAGGGCGAGGTCGTCTCCTTCAAATACGCCAATCGCGGCACGGCCTCCTATCAGCTGGAGCTGCTGGCGAGCAGCGTCTTCGCCCATGCGCTGAAGTCCGAGCGCGAGGATGCGCTCGTTCCCCGCGCGGAGTTCGACGATGCGCTGGAGGCGCTCTCCGGCGCCTCGCTCGCGGCCTATGGCAAATTCATCGCCGATCCCGATCTCGTCGCCTATTTCCAGGCGGCGAGCCCGCTCGAGGAAATCTCGCTGCTCAATATCGGCTCGCGGCCGGCGCGTCGCTTCGGCGCGCGCAGCCTCGCGGATCTGCGCGCTATCCCTTGGGTCTTCGCCTGGGCGCAGAACCGTCACGCCATCACCGGCTGGTATGGCGTCGGCTCCGGCCTCACCAGCTTCATCGAGGTGCGCGGCGAGCGCGGCCTGCAGCTGCTGCATCGCATGTTCGAGGATTCGCGCCTCTTCCGCCTCATCCTCGACGAGGTGGAGAAAACGCTGGCGATGGTCGATCTCGGCATTGCCCGGCAATACGCTTCGCTGGTCGCCGACGAAGCCGTGCGCAAGAAAATCTTTTCGGCGATCGAGGCCGAATATCACCTCACTTGCGAGAGCGTGCTGCGCATCACCGGCGGCGGCGAGATCGGCGCGCGCTTCACCGACTATCAGGCGCGGCTCGCGCATCGCCTCGCCACCATCAACGAGGTCAACCGCGAGCAGGTGGAATTGCTGCGCCTGTTCCGCACCACCGAAGAGGAAGCGCTGAAGGAGGAATACAAGTCGGCTTTGCTGCTGTCGATCAGCTGCATCGCCGCCGGCCTCGGCGCCACCGGATAAGCTCTTACACAGGGAAAGGGAGTCATCATGAGTTTCACTTTGATCGAGCAGGCGACGCCGCGTCTCCATCGCTCCGAGCTGGCCGTTCCGGGCTCTGCCCCGGGCATGTTCGAGAAGGCCGCGACCTCCAAGTCCGACCAGGTCTTCCTGGACCTCGAGGACGCGGTCGCTCCGGACGACAAGGAGCAGGCGCGCAAGAACATCATCCAGGGCCTCAATGAGATCGATTGGGGCTCCAAGACCATGACGCTGCGCATCAACGGCCTCGACACGCATTTCTGCTATCGCGATGTGGTCGATGTCGTCGAGGCCTGCCCGCGTCTCGACGTGATCCTCATTCCGAAGGTCGGCGTTCCGCAGGACGTCTACGCCATCGACATGTTGGTCACGCAGATCGAGAGCTACAAGAAGCGCACCAAGCGCATCGGCTTCGAGCTGCTGATCGAGACCGCGCTCGGCATGGCCAATGTCGAGGCGATCGCTCAGGCTTCGAAGCGCAATGAGGCGCTCTCCTTCGGCGTCGCCGACTATGCCGCTTCGACCCGCGCCCGCACCACCGTCATCGGCGGCGTGAACCCGGATTATGGCGTTCTCTCGGACAAGGACGCCGAGGGCAATCGCCAGTATTTCTGGGCCGACCAGTGGCATGCGGCGCAGACGCGCTTCCTCGTCGCCGCGCGCGCCTATGGCCTGCGTCCGATCGACGGCCCGTTCGGCGACTTCGGCGATCCGGATGGCTATATCGCCGCCGCCAAGCGCGCCGCGGTCCTCGGCTTCGAGGGCAAGTGGGCGATTCATCCCTCGCAGATCGATTTGGCCAATCAGGTCTTCACGCCTTCCGAGGCGGAAGTGAAGAAGGCCCGCCGCATTCTCGAGGCGATGGAGCAGGCGGCCAAGGAAGGCCGCGGCGCCGTGTCTCTCGACGGCCGCCTGATCGACATCGCCAGCATCCGCATGGCGCAGGCGCTGATCGACAAGGCGGATCAGATCGGCGCTGCGTAAGCAGCCGAATCGTCGGGCGCGCATCCTTCTCCCACAAGTGGGAGAAGGGAGAACACGACGGTCGTAGCGCTCTCTCCCTTCTCCCTCAAGCGGGAGAAGGGAGAACGTCGAGATTCAGGGATTTGGTCTATGTCTGACGACTACCGCACGCTTCTCCGCGCCATGTTCGACGCCGCTGTCGGCGCGGCGCATCCGTCCGTCTGCCTGCCGGCCTTCCTCGAGAAGATCGCGCCGCCCAAAGGCCGCACCATCGTCGTCGGCGCGGGCAAGGCGGCGGCCTCCATGGCCGCGGCGGTCGAAGCGCATTGGCCGCATCCGATCGAGGGCCTCGTCGTCACCCGTTACGAGCATGGCGCCCCCACTTCCAAGATCGAGGTGATCGAGGCCTCGCATCCGGTGCCGGACGCCGCCGGCCGCGCCGCCGCGGGACGCATCCTCGCGAAGGTCCAGGGCCTCACTGAGGACGATCTCGTGCTCGCGCTGATTTCCGGCGGCGGCTCGGCGCTGATGGCGCTGCCCGCGGACGGCGTCAGCCTCGAGGAGAAGCAGGCCGTCAACAAGGCGCTGCTGAAGAGCGGCGCGACCATTTCCGAGATGAATTGCGTGCGCAAGCACCTCTCCGCCATCAAGGGCGGACGTCTCGCCCGCGCCGCCGCGCCGGCCAAGGTCGTCGCGCTGATGATCTCCGACGTGCCGAACGACGATCTCTCCGTCATCGCCTCCGGCCCCACAGTGCCGGACCCGACGACGCGCGAGGACGCGCTCGCCGTCATCGCCAAATATAAGATCGACGCGCCGGCCGCCGTGCTGGGCTATCTTTCGTCGGACGCCTGCGAGACGCCGAAGCCCGGCGACAAGATTTTCGATCGCGTCGAGAACATTCTCATCGCGACGCCGCAAGGCTCGCTGGACGCCGCCGCCGCAGTGGCGAGCAAGGCCGGCTTCACGCCGCTCATCCTCGGCGATCTCGAGGGCGAATCGCGCGATGTCGCGCTGGTCCACGCGGGCATCGCCCGGCAGATCGCCCGCCATGCGCAGCCGATCGCGCCGCCCGTCGCCATCATCTCCGGCGGCGAGACCACCGTCACCGTGCGCGGCAATGGCAAGGGCGGCCGCGACGCGGAGTTCCTGCTGGCGCTGACGCTGGCGCTCGAGGGCTTCGGCGGCATTTCCGCCATCGCCTGCGATACGGATGGAATCGACGGCAGCGAGGACAACGCCGGCGCGATCATGACCGCCGATTCCTTCGCGCGGGCGGCGGCGCAGGGCGTCGATCTCAAGGCGCTCTTCGCCAATAACGACGCCTATACGGCTTTCGAGAAGCTCGGCGATCTCCTCGTCACCGGCCCGACGCGCACCAATGTGAACGACTTCCGCGTCATTCTCGTGCCCGGTCGGGCGAGTTGAGGGCATTCCGGGCTTGCCGGCCGCATCTGTTATAATATAACATTTGAAAATGAACCGACCGCAATCGGCGATTTTTCAAAAGGACGCGCCCGCCGCTCATGCGCATGGCGAGCGCGCCGACGGCCGCGTCTCGCTGCTGCGCCTTTCGGCGGGCGAGCGGCTTCTCGCCGCGGCCGCCGTGCTGGCGCTGCTCTGGGCCGCGGTCTATTGGGCGCTGAGCTGAAGGCGCGACGAATGAGCGCTGGCGCGATCCGGCTGGAGAATGTGACGCTCGGCTATGAGCGTCGCCCGGCCGTGCATCACATTTCCGGCGTCGTCGAGGCCGGCGCGGGGCTCGCCGTCTGTGGGCCGAACGGCGCCGGCAAATCCACTCTGCTCAAAGCGCTCGCCGGCCTGTTGACGCCGCTCGGCGGTCGCATCGTCTATGACGGCCTCGCATTGCGCGATATCGCCTATCTGCCGCAATCCGCCGAGATCGATCACGCCTTTCCGATAGATGTGCTGGATTTCGTCTCCATGGGCGCGATGCGCCGCATCGGGCTTTTCGGCCGCGTCGGCGCGGCGGAGCGCGCGCGCATAGCGGCGGCGCTGGCCGCGGTCGGGCTCGCGGGTTTCGAGGACCGTGCGATCGGCACGCTCTCCGGCGGCCAGATGCAGCGCGTGCTGTTCGCGCGGCTGCTGGTCGAGGATTGCCCGGTCATTCTGCTCGACGAGCCTTTCGGCGCCATAGACGCCCGAACCATCGACGATCTGGTGAAGATCATCGCCCGCTGGCGGGAGGAGGGCCGCACCGTCATCGCGGTTCTGCACGAGCTCGATCTCGCCCGCCGCGCCTTTCCGCAGGCGCTGCTGCTGGCGCGCGAGCCGATCTTCTGGGGCGCGACGCGAGAGGCGCTGTCCGAGGCGCATCTCGCGCAGGCGAGCCACATGGTCGAAGCGTACGATCGCGAGGCCGAGGAATGCCGGCGCGACGAGACTCCCCATGCTGCATGAGCTCTTCATCGCGCCTTTCGTCGATTACGAATTCATGCGCCGCGCGCTGGTCGGCGCAATTGCTTTGTCGATCTCCGGCTGCCCGCTCGGCGTCTTCCTGATTCTGCGCCGCATGTCGCTGGCCGGCGACGCGCTCTCGCACGCCATTCTGCCCGGCGCGGCGCTCGGCTATCTCGCCTGCGGCCTGTCGCTGCCGGCCATGACCTTCGGCGGCCTGCTCGCCGGCCTCGCCGTCGCGGTGGCGTCGAGCGCGGCGGCGCGCTGGACGGCCCTGCGCGAGGACGCCTCGCTCGCGGCTTTCTATCTCGTCTCGCTGGCGCTCGGCGTCGCGCTCGTCTCGCTCAAGGGCTCGAATGTCGATCTCCTGCATGTGCTGTTCGGCTCGGTGCTGGCGCTCGACGACGCCACGCTGATCTTCCTCGCCGCCATTGCGAGCTTCACTCTGTCGGCGCTCGCGCTCGCCTATCGGGCGCTGGCGCTGGACACTTTCGATCCGCTCTTCGCCCGCCGCGTCAGCCCGCTGGGGGAATGGATTCCCTTCGCCTTTCTGGCGCTGGTGGTGCTCAATCTGGTGGCCGGCTTCCATGCGCTCGGCACGCTGATGGCGGTCGGAATCATCATGCTGCCGGCCGCCTCGGCGCGTCTGTGGACGCGCGATCTCACCGGGGCGCTGCCGTTGGCGGCGGCGATCGGCGCGGCCTCTTCTTATTTCGGCCTCGTCCTGTCCTTCCGCACGGGCCTCGCCGCGGGACCCGTGATCATCCTCATGGCGGGCGGCGCTTATTTCCTCTCTTTGATTTTCGGAAAGACCGGCGGCGTGATTCGCTTGCGGAGGCCCAAGCGACATTTGGAGGGGTGACGCATGGAATCATCGCGCGCGACGTCCTCGCATTTTTGCCTTTTGTCGCGTCGCGCCGTGCTGGCGACGCTCGCGCTCCTCGCCTCGCCGCTTCGCGCCCAGCCTGCGCCGCTGCCGCCGCCGAGGCTGCCGGTCGTCGCCAGCTTTTCCATTCTCGGCGATCTCGCCCGCATCGTCGGCGGCGACCGCATCGACGTCACGACCATCGTCGGGCCGAACGGCGACGCCCATGTCTATCAGCCGAGCCCGCAGGACGGGCGCCGCCTCGCCGCGGCCAAGCTCGTTTTCGTCAACGGCCTCGGCTTCGAAGGCTGGATCGACCGGCTCGTCGCCGCCTCCAAGACCAAAGCCCGCATCGTCACCGCGAGCCGAGCCGTCACGCCGCGCAAGGAGGGTGAAGGCGTCGATCCGCACGCCTGGCAGGATGTCGCCAATGTCAAAATCTATGTCGCCAACATAAGAGACGCGCTGGTCGAGGCCGATCCGGACGGCGCCGCGCGCTACAAGGCCAATGCCGCGGAATATCTCCATGCGCTCGGCGCGCTCGACGCCGAGATCGTCGCGGCGATCGACGCCATTCCGCGGGCGCGCCGCCGCGTCGTCTCCACTCACGACGCTTTCGGCTATTTCGCGGCGCGCTATGGCGTGGAGTTCATCGCGCCGCAGGGCGTCTCCACCGACGCCGAGACGAGCGCGCGGGACATCGCCCGCATCGTCGATGCGGTGAAGGCGCATAAGGTCGCGGCCGTGTTCCTCGAGAATATCGTCGATCCGCGCTTCGCCAAGCGCATCGCCGCGGAGACGGGGGCCAAGGTCGGCGGCACGCTCTATTCGGACGCGCTCTCTCCGCCGGACGGCCCGGCGCCGAGCTATCTCCGGCTGATGCGCTTCAATGTGAAGCAGTTGACCGAGGCGCTCGCGTCCTGAGGCTCACGGTCGCCCGACGATTTTCGGCCGGATTTTCGTTTATACTATTCTCAGGCGCGCTGGCGATCCCGCGCCCTGGAGCCTGTCCCATGCGATTTCACCTGTCTCTCGGCGCCGCTTTTTGCGTGCTCTGTCTCCCTGTCTTTTCGCCTGTCCTTCCGGCCGCCGCGGATGAGACGCCGCGCCGCAAGCCCGGCCTTTGGCGCATGGAGCATGTCATGCAGGGCGCGCCCTCGCCGAGCGGCGAGGTGGAAATGTGCATCGACGAGAAGACGGACGACATTCTGCGCCAGAACATCGGCGAAAACGGGCCGAAATGTGAGAAGCTGAGCTTCACCCGCGACGGCGATAAATATCGCGTCAGCTCGGTCTGCAAGCTCGACAAGTCGGTGACGAAGACGGAAGGCGTTTTCACCGGGAGCTTCGACTCCGCCTATCGCGGCGAGCTTCACATCACTTATACGCCGCCGATCCATAACCTCGCCTCCGCGGATATGGTGCTCGAGGCGAAGTGGCTCGGTCCGTGCAAGCCGGGCCAGAAGCCGGGCGACATCGTGATGCCGGGGCTGCAGGGCGGACAAATGAACATGCAGGAACTCATGAAGAAGCGCGATCAGCTTCGCAAGAACGCGCAATAGGAGACGGCGCAAATCGGGTGAAGGCTGGAAATGGCGATTCACGCTCCCCTCTAGGGGAGGGTCGGACCGCGAAGCGGTCCGGGATGGGGTTCCACACGAAAGACTCGGGCGGTCCCCCCTCCCGCTCGACCTCCCCCTCGAGGGGGAGGTAGAAACGCCGTTTCCGGCGCCATTTCTCGTTCACCCGATTGCCCTGGGCGCAATAGGAGAACCGCCTTGACCGACAAGATTCCCGTCACCGTCCTCACCGGCTATCTCGGCGCCGGCAAGACGACTCTGCTGAACCGCATCCTCACCGAGCAGCACGGACGGCGCTACGCCGTCATCGTCAATGAGTTCGGCGAGATCGGCATAGACAATGACCTCGTCGTCGGCGCGGACGAGGAAATCTTCGAGATGAACAATGGCTGCATCTGCTGCACAGTGCGCGGCGATCTCATCCGCATCATCGAAGGTCTGCTGAAGCGCCGCGGCAAGTTCGACGCCATTATCGTGGAGACGACCGGCGTCGCCGATCCCGCGCCGGTCGCGCAGACATTCTTTGTCGATCAGGATGTGAAGGCGGCGGCGCGGCTCGACGCTGTGGTGACGCTCGCCGACGCCAAATTTCTGGCGCAGCGCCTCGCCGATGCGCCGGAGGCGAAGAATCAGATCGCCTTCGCCGATGTGATCGTGCTGAACAAGACCGATCTCGTCACGCGCGAGGAGCTGGCCGAGGTCGAGGGCCGAATTCGCGCCATCAATCCTTATGCGACGCTGCATCATGCGGTGAAGGCGCAGGTGCCGATCGAGGCGGTGCTGGAGCGCAATGCTTTCGATCTCGATCGCATATTGGAGATAGAGCCGCGCTTCCTCGAGGCGGAGGATCACGATCATCACGATCATGATCACGGCCAACATGAGCATGGCCATGACCACGAGTGCGGGCCGGATTGCGGCCACGATCATCACGAGCACGATGACCATCACGCGCACGCGCATCACGACGATCACGGCCATGGGCTGAAGCATTATCACGATGAGGAGATGGGCTCGGTCTCCATCCTCCACGAGGGCGAGCTCGATCCCAATGTCTTCGTGCCCTGGCTCAACGAGTTCGTTCAGCGCGAGGGCGCGGATATTCTGCGCTGCAAGGGCATCGTCGCCTTCACCAACGAGCCGAAGCGCTTTGTCTTCCAGGGCGTGCATATGATTCTAGACGGCGATCTGCAGCGCGACTGGCGCCCCGACGAGAAACGCAGCGCGCGCCTCGTCTTCATCGGCCGCAAGCTGAAGGAAGAGACGATCCGCGAGTGCTTCGAGAAGGACGTGCTGCGGCGGATGTGATCTTTCCGCAATTCGGCGCGCGGCGAGGGTCTCTCGCCGCGCGTTTTCCTCGCAGGGAGAGCGAGCGCCTCCCTTTCGGCGCCAGCGAGTCATCGGATAGAAATAGTCATCGCGATCGAGCAAAGAATTAGAAAAGCGTCTCGCGCATTCTGCTCCGCTCGAGACGTGGCGCCGCCCGTCTTGCGATCGGGGTGAAAGCTTGAAGGAATCGCTCGCGCATTGCGCTGTGGCGGGATTGCTGCTGGTCGCGCTGCTGCGGCCGACGTCGGCGGCCGATCCGGCCCACACTTCCGCCTATGCTTGGGTTCCCGAAACGATTTCGACGGACGGCAAGCGGCTGCTAGCGAAAATCGGCGGCGATCACGCCATCATCCCCACTCTGCCGGAGCCCGGCGATCATGATGGCTGGGCGCGGCTGCAGGCGGCGGCCGCTGCGGCGCGCGAGGTCGATCTCGCCGCCGTGCGGCCGAAGGGCGTCGCCGTGTCGCGGATCGAGACCGACGGCGTTTCCTATTTCGATATTGCGCCGAACGGGCTCGTCGATGACGGATCGGTCGTCGTCTATCTCCATGGCGGCGCCTTCGTGTATTTCGACGCGCGTGGCGCGCTCGAGGGAATGGCGAAGCTCGCGCGCGTCTTCGGCCGTCGCATCGTCGTCGTCGATTATCGACTCGCGCCGGCGGCGAAATGGCCGCAGATCACGGGAGATGTGGTCGCCGTCGTCAAGCGCCTGCTGGCCGGCGGCGCGCAAATGCGGCGCATCGCCCTATTCGGCGATTCCGCCGGCGGCAATCTCGCTGTCGCGACGACGCTGAAGATGCGCGACGAAGGCCTCGGCCTGCCGGGCGCCGTGGCGACATGGTCGCTGACGGCCGATTTTCGCAACGCCGCCGACACGCGCGTCACGCTGCGCGACGCCGATCCGATCATGTCCTATGAGCGCCAGATCAAAAACGCCATGCTCGCCTATGCGGATGAGAAGGATTGGGCGCATCCTCACGTCTCGCCCGTCCATGGCGATTTCGAGAAAGGCTTTCCGCCCGCTCTCATTCAGGTGGGCACGCGGGAAATTCTGCTCAGCGATTCGGTGCGACTGTATCAGGCGATCGAAGCGGCGGGGGGAACCGCCAAGCTCGACGTCTATGAAGGCATGCCGCATGTGTTCCAGGGGCAGATTCCGAACGCGCCGGAATCGCGCCTCGCCGTCGCCAAGATGAAAGCCTTTTTCGACCGGCATCTCGCGCGCTGAGCGAGGCCATGCTCACCCGTGCACGCCCGGCGCCTCGCGCCCGGTGCGGGCGACATATTCCGTATAGCCGCCGCCGAACTGATGCACGCCCTCCGGCGTCACCTCCAGCACGCGATTGGAGAGCGACGCCAGAAAGCGCCGGTCGTGCGAGACGAACAGCATGGCGCCCTCATAGGCCGCGAGCGCCTCGACCAGCATCTCCTTGGTGCCGAGATCGAGATGGTTCGTCGGCTCGTCCAGCACCAGGAAATTCGGCGGGTCATAGAGCATTTTCGCCATCACCAGCCGCGCCTTCTCGCCGCCGGAGAGCACGCGGCATTTCTTCTCCACATCATCGCCGGAAAAGCCGAAGCAGCCGGCGAGCGTGCGCAGCGCGCCTTGTCCCGCTTGCGGAAATGCGTCCTCCAGCGCCTCGAAGACGCTGTGCTCGCCGTTCAGCAGCTCCATGGCGTGCTGGGCGAAATAGCCCATCTTCACATTGGCGCCGAGCGCCGCCGCGCCTTCGTCCGGCTGGGCGGCGCCGGCGATGAGCTTCAATAGCGTGGATTTTCCGGCGCCATTGACGCCCATCACGCACCAGCGCTCCCTGCGCCGCACCTGAAAATCGAGGCCCTCGTAAATGCTGCGCGAGCCATAGCGCTTGGAGACGCGCGAGAGCGTCGCCACCTCCTCGCCGGAGCGCGGCGCCGGCGCGAATTCGAAAGCGACCGATTGGCGCCGGCGCGGCGGCTCGACGCGCTCGATCTTGTCGAGCTTCTTCACGCGGCTCTGCACCTGCGCGGCATGCGAGGCGCGCGCCTTGAAGCGCTCGATGAATTTGATCTCCTTGGCGAGCATGGCCTGCTGCCGCTCGAATTGCGCCTGCTGCTGCAATTCATTCTGCGCGCGCTGGCGCTCGTAGAATTCATAATCGCCGGAATAGGAGTTGAGCGAGCCGCCGTCGATCTCGATGATCTTGCCGACGATGCGATTCATGAACTCGCGATCATGCGAGGTCATCAGCAGCGCGCCGGGGTAGCCTTTCAAAAATCCCTCGAGCCAGATCAGGCTTTCGATATCGAGATGGTTGCTCGGCTCGTCGAGCAGCATGGCGTCCGGGCGCATCAGCAGAATGCGCGCCAGCGCGACGCGCATCTTCCAGCCGCCGGAGAGCGCGCCGACGTCGCCGTCCATCATCTCTTGGCTGAAGCCGAGACCCGCCAGCACCTCGCGCGCGCGACCGTCCAGCGCATAGCCGTCCAGCTCCTCGAAACGCGCCTGGACCTCGCCATAGCGCTCGAGGATCGCGTCGAAATTCTCTGCGGCGTCGGGATCGGCCATGGCGGCCTCGAGCTCGGCCAGCTCGGCGGCGACGGCGCTCACCGGGCCTGCGCCGTCCATCACCTCGGCGACGGCGCTGCGGCCGGCCATTTCGCCGACATCCTGGTTGAAATAGCCGATGGTGACGCCGCGATCGACCGACACCTGGCCCTCATCCGGCCGCTCCTGGCCCGCGATCATGCGGAAGAGCGTCGTCTTGCCGGCGCCATTGGGGCCGACCAGTCCGACCTTCTCGCCGGGAAGCAGCGCCGCCGACGTTTCGATGAAGAGGAGCTGCTGGCCGTTCTGCTTGCTGATGTTCTCGAGGCGTATCATGTCCGCGCGCTTATCTGTGAATTGCGCGGGTCTTATGACATAGCGAGGCGGATTCCCGAAACCGGGCCGTCTCGGGCGATCTCGTCCTCTCCCCGTCGGCGCGGGGAGAGGAAAACCGCGCGCGTCTTACGCGACGCCCTTCTCATTGAGGAAGGAGCCGTAGAGCTTGTCGATTTTCGGAATATGATCGGTCAGCCAGCCGACGAGAAACGCCGCCGTATCGGCGGTCACTTCCGCCTCGCCGGCGTGGAACTTCTTCTGCAGATCGAGCGCTGCGGCGACCAGCTTGTCGTGCTCGGCCTTGTGGCCTGGAAAGGCCGGATAGCCATAGGCTTCGAAATTCGCTTCTTCCGAGGCGAAATGCTCGGCCACATAAGCGATGAGCGCGTCGAGATCGCGGCCGACGGCGTCGCGATCGCCGCTCGCGACCGCATCGCCGAGAACATTCAGCAGACGGAAAATTTCCTGATGCTCTATGTCATGCTTGGAGACGTTGGTGGCGAATTGCTCTGGCGTCCAGGTGATGAGCGACATGCCTTTTCCTCCATCGAATGATTGGTTCGATCGAGGCGCGCCGCGACCGAACGAAGAGTCGCGTAAAGGGCGCGTCGCCGCACGTCGTTGATGAGCGTCAATAAAGGACGAATTGCCGCTGCGGCATGATGCGGCCTTAGGGGCGCGCCAGACGAGAGCGAGCCTTAGAGGCTCGCTCTCGAGCAGCTGTCACGCCTGCGCTTTGGCGGCCTGGCTCTTCTGCCTGCGCCTGCGCCTGCGCTTCTGCTCTACGGCGCCGGGGCGTGCGGAAGCGGCGGCGGCGCGCTCCTTCTCCTGGCGCAGCGAGCCGGTCATGGCGGCGACGAGCCTTTGCGCGGCGCGCGGCGGCGTCGAGCGCATCAGCGCGATGAGAGAGCGTATGCGCTCCACATCCGGCGAGGCGCGCTCGGAGCCGAGGAAAATGCGGATCGCCGTGTCCTCGCATACGCCGAGCGCGAGCAGGGCGAGCGCCAGCGCCTCCCCGCTTTTGTTCATGAGAATGGCGCGCGCGCGCGACTTGCGGCAGTCGAGCGCTTCCGCCAGCGCCTCGGCCAGACCCTCGAAATCGCGCGCGACGGCGCAGGCGTCGATCTCCTCGGCCAGCGCGGGCGCGGGCCGCGCGACATATTCCGGCCCATTCGAGACGAGAGCCTGCGTCGCCGCCTCCAGCAGAATGCGTGAGCGCTCGCCGGAATCGGCGGCGAGGAACAGCGCTTCCGGGTCCACCGCGAGATCGGCGCGGTCCAGCAATATGCGGGCGAGCCGCAGGTCGTCGCGGGCCGCCTGCAGCAGCGAGCGCCGCGCCGCCTGATCGAGATGCAGGCGCCGGTTGGCGGCGAGCGCGCAGAGCACCTCGCTCTCGCCGCGCGAGGCGAGGCCGGCGACAATCTTGCGCTCCAGCGAGGAGCGGCGGGCGATGGCGACGGCGAGCTCCGCGGAGCCATGCTCGGCGAGCGCGCGCACGAGGCCGGCGTGAATGACCGGCGCATATTCTATGGCGATGCGCGAGACGCGCCCGCCTTTGTCCAGCAGCCGCGCGACGATTCCGCGCGGCGTGTCCGGATGGCGGCACAACTCCAAAGCCCGCTCGGCGACCACGTCGGCGTCGAGCACATCGATGAAGCCTCCGACGAGCGTCTCGAACTGCTCTATATCGGCCGCCGGATGCAGCGGACGCGCGACGAACTGGTCGACGATCTCGCGGAACAGAGCCGCCTCGGCCTTCCGATTTTCGCTTTCGCCTCGTGGCATATACGCACCAATCGCAAACTTAATACACGAACAGCGATTTTAGCGCGTGGACATTGACGCAACATTAACCCTCGGCGGCCCCTAATCGCCCTATCGACCGATCGCGCGATTTGCGCGGTTCATTGCGGGGGCCGGTTCATTGCGGGGGCGATGAAATGGGCGAGCTCATAGCCTTCTCCTCGAAGGCGCGGCCGGCGCCGCAAGCGCCGCCCGCCGTCGGCGAGGCGCAAATACTTTTCTTTCTCGGCGTGCGTTATGTGCGGCCGGAGGATGCGGCGACGAAAACGCCGGGGGGCGGCGGCAAGGCGACGGGCGGCGGCCGCAAGCGCAAGCGCCGGGCCTGAGCCGTCAGTCGGCGAGGATCAGCGCCCAATAGACCTTGTATTTCGCATTGGGCGCATAGGCGGTCGCAATGCCCATGCGCGTCGCTTTCTTCATCAGCAAATTCTTATTGTGCGGCGGCGACTGCCGCCATCCCGAGAACGCCTCGGCGAGCGTGTGATAGCCGGCCGAGACATTCTCCGCCGCGCTGACGCTGCGCATTCCGCGCGCGGTGAGGCGCATGTCCAGCGTTCCGCGCACCTCATGGCTCAGCGAATTGGCGGAGGCCATGGCGCTCGCCTGCGCCTGCGCGGCCTCTTGCAGCGAGGCGTCCAGCGCCAGCGCCGAGAGCCCATTGTTGCTGCGATAGAGCGAGATCATGTCCCGCGCCGCCTCGGCGTCGACGCGCGCGTTCGGCGCGGCGAGCGAGCGATAGAAGCTCGGCTGCTCGGGCTCTTTCGGCAGACGGCTCTCGCTCGTGCAGGATGCGAGCGCGAGCAGCGCCGCGGCCGGCGCGAGGAAGCGAAGGGAGTGAGACATGCGCTTTTGTCTGTGAGCGGAAGGAAGCGGAACGCGCGCGCCTTCTACACTCATTCGCCGGCGACCGCATAGTCCCGCTCGCGCCCGCTCTCCAGCACGCGCGGCGAGGGCGCGAAAGGCTCCAGCCCCATCACCTGCACCACCGCCGGCGCCGGCGCGGGGGCGGAAATCTTCACTTCCGCCTCGGCGAAGCGGCGATAAATGTCGAAGAGCAGATCGCTCTTCACCCGCGTCGCCTGCTCGACATCCTCGACATAGCACCACAGCTCGAAACGGAAGGCCGTCTGCTCCATGGAGAGGAACATCACTTGCGGCGCCGGGATGCGCAGCAGCCCGTCCTGCGCCTTGGCGGCGGCGAGTAGAAGCTCGCGGATCTGCTCGGGATCGACGCCCGAATGCGGGGCGATGGCGATTTTGATGCGGCCGATGCGATCGTTGCGCAACCAATTCTTAACCACGCCGGAAACGAGATTGGAATTGGGCACGATCATCGTCGCGCGATCGAAGGTCTCGATCTCGGTGGAGCGCACATTGATGCGCTTCACATAGCCTTGCTCATCGCCGAGCACGACCCAATCGCCGACGCGGATCGCCCGCTCCCACAGCAGGATGAGGCCGGAGACGAAATTATTGACGATCGACTGCAGGCCGAAGCCGATGCCGACCGACAGCGCGCCCGCGACGATGGCGAGCCGCTCGAGGCTGAGGCCGAGCTCGGCCAGCGCCACAGAGACGGCGAGAATGAATCCGGCATAGCCGAGGCTGGCGCCGATGGAATGGCGCAGGCCCATGTCGAGCCGCGTCAGCGGCAGCAGGCGCTGATCGAGCCAGCGGCGCAGCGCCTTGGTCGCCCCATAGGTGAGCGCGAAGAGGGCGAGCGCCGTCGCCATGCCGGCCGGCGAGATGGTGACTTCGCCGATCTTGAAGCCGGCATAGGCTGTCTGCAGATTGCCGAAGAAATCGCCGGATTGGAATCCATATGGCACCAGCGCGACGAAGAGCGCGAAGGCGTAGAGGCCGAGCGTCGCGACGCCGGTCAACACCACAGCGAGCTGGCAGAGCGATTCTTGCCTCGCACCGAAACCGGAGACGAGGGTCCGCCCGAGCGGCGTCTCCGGCTGGAAGAGGCGCTGAAGGCCGGTCTCGACGAAGGCGAGCAGGAGAAAGAGCGCCGTGCCGACCGCCGCGAGCCAGGCGAGCTGCAACACCAGAAAGTTGGCGAAGGCGACATAGCCCGCCGCGAGCGCGCCCGTGATGACGACGATCTCCACCCAGGCGAGCAGACGAAGGGCGTAGATCCGGTCGCGCCCCTCGAGATCGGCGCCGGGGTCGCCCTCGCATGTCTCATGGCGCGTGGCGACGGTGACGATGAGAAAGACGATGGCGATGAACAAGGCGCCGGCGCCGCGCGTCAGCACGATCACCGGAAGGCTCGCCTGCACGAATTCGGCGATCTGCTCCAGAACACGCGTCGCCGCGGCGACGAAGCCGATGAGAACCGCGAGATAGAGCATCCGCCGCGAGAGCCGATCGCCCAAGCCGACGAGCCGCCATTGTGGCAGGCCCGGCGCCAGCAGTCCGCGCGCGAGGCCATAGGAAACGGCGACGAAAGTCACGGATTCGGACAGTCGCCGGCCGAGGGGCGCGAGAACGGCGTCCTCGAGCTGAAAGCCGTCGAGCGCCAAAGCGATGGCCGCGACGATGGCGATCGGCAGCGCAGCGGTCACAATGGTCGTCGTCAACGCCGCCGCCGCCTTGTGGAACCGATCCGGCGCCTCGACCGCCGCCTCGCGCTTCGAGAAGCGGCGGGCGAAGAGAATCGCCGGGACGCCGAGCAGCAGCGTGAAAAATATCGTCGCCAGAAAAGTCTCGATCTGCCCATTGCGCAGCCGCGCCGAGACGGCCTCTCCGCGCTGTTCCAGCAGCAGGCCGAAGACCTTGGCGTCATAGGGAAGCTCCTGCAGAGCGGCGCTCCACAGTGCGGGCGAGAACAGACCGCTGGTGCGCAGGAACAGCGTCTTGGCGAAGAGCGACCGCTGCCGCGCGCGGATCACCAGAGCGGTCTGCCGCGTCTCGATCGACAGCGCCCGCGCGCGCTTCAGCGTCGCGTCCACCTCTTCGTAGAGCTTTTTCTGCTCGGCGAATTCGGCGTTGACGCTCGCCGTCGCCAGCGAGCCGCTATCCACCGCCGGAGCGGGGGCAGGCGCGGGCGCGGGGACGGCCGTGGGCAGAGAGCGCGTCTCGGCCGAGGCTTTGGCGATGATGGCTCTGCCATTGCCGGGCGCGCGCGCGCCTTTGCCGGGGGCGGGCTCCTCCTTCTTGGGCGGCGCCTCGGCCGGAGCCGGCGGCGGGGCGGCCGCGGGCGCCTCCTTCGTCTCGCCGGCGGGCTTGGCCGGGCCGGACAGCTCGTCGAGCCGCGCCTGCAAGGCGGCGAGGCGCGGCGTCAGCCGGTCGATCACATCCTGCAGCTCGGCCGGCAGCGCATCGACCCGATCGCGCAGGCTCCTGAGCGTGGCGTCATTGAGCGAGGGATCGGCGAGGGCGGTCTCCACTTCCTCGAGCGTCGCGCGGGCGGCGTCGAGCCGCGTGTTGAACTGCTCGAGCGTGGAAGAGGGCTCCGCGGCGACAGCGGCGCCGGCGAAGAAGAGGATGAGGCAGAGGGCGAGAAAACGGCGCAAGGCGAAGCTTTCGTTGATGAGACGAGCCATATACGCGCAATGAGACGAACAATTTGCCAATCTTGCGGCGACGCCGACGGCGGGGCGCCATCTATTGGCCGCGATCTCCCGCCGGATAGGGCCTTCGCTCTCCGGCGCGGTCGCGGACGAGCCAGCCGCCGTCTGCATCGCGCTCGAGATGAGATTGCTGAAGCGGAACCTTACCGTAGCCGCCGGGAATGTCGAGAACGTAAGAGGGAAGCGCGACGCCCGAGACCCGTCGCGCCAGCTCCGCATAGAGCGCCTGCCCGCGCTCCAGCGAGAGGCGGAAATGGCCGGTGCCCGGCGCGAGATCGGGATGGTGCAAATAGTAGGGCTTGATCTGCGCCGTCACCAGAGCGCGCATCAGCTGCTCGAGCGTGTCGGCCGCGTCGTTGACGCCGGCGAGCAGCACGGTCTGCGCCAGAGTCGAAACGCCCGCGCTCTGGATGCCGGCCACGGCCTCGCGCGCCGCGGCCGACAGCTCGCGGGCGTGATTGACGTGCAGCACCATATAGACGGCCTTGCCGCTCGCCTTCAGCGCCGCCAGCCGCTCCTGCGTGACGAGGCGCGGCGCGGCGATCGGAACGCGCGTGTGGACGCGCAGCACGGCGACATGCGGAATGGCGGCGAGCTTTTCGGCGACCATGCGCAGCCGCCGGGCCGAGAGCGCCAGCGGATCGCCGCCGGTGAGAATGACCTCGAAAATCTGCGGCCGCTCAGCGACATAGGCGAGCGCTTTGTCCACGGCTTCGTCGGAGAGCATGGCGCCCTTGCCGAGACCGACGGTCTCGCGGCGAAAGCAGAAGCGGCAATAGACCGGGCAGACCGAGAGCAGCTTCAGCAGCACGCGATCGGGATAGCGATGCACCAGCCCTTCCGCCGGGCTGAAGGCGTCGTCGCCGATCGGATCGGCCCGTTCCTCCGGGAGCGTCTCCAGCTCGCGGAGGTCGGGCAGAAATTGCCGGGCGATCGGGTCCGCCGGATCGGCGCTGTCGATCAGCGCGGCGATTTCCGGCGTCACGGCGACGCTATAGCGCGCCTCGACGGCCGCCAGCGCCGCCGCTCGCGCCGGCTCCACCAGCCCGGCGGCGGCGAGCTCGGCCACGGAGGTCGCGGTCGCGGCGCGCGGCGAGCCGGAGCCCTGCGGCACCAGAATCGTCTCGTCGCTCCGCTCCAGGCGATAACGGGCGCTGTCCTCGGTCATCGGGCCGCTTATACGGCCGAATTCACGCGTGGCAACGGGACTTTCGGCGGCGTGACGCGCTCAATTTCGCGAGCGCGAGCCGAAGAGCCGCTCGATCTCCGGCGCGCCCATGCGATCGAAATCGTCGGGCGTCTGAAAATGGCCGGCCATGAAGCCGAGCCTTTCGACTCGGCCAGACGGCGTCGCCGCGAACGCCGAGACCTCGACGAGGGGCTCGCCGTCTTTTGCAATGACGAAGGATTCTCCGCGAGCCGCCTCGTCGACGAGCTGTGAGAGGCGTCGTTTCGCTTCGCGGATGTCGATGACGCGCATGGCGGCGATGCTATCCCGGGCGGTTCGCCGTGACGAGGGATATTCGCTTATAGTGTCGCAGCACGTCCCCTCGTTCTCGAGCCCCTATGCCCGTCACCACCCAAAACGCGCCATGGGAGATTCTGGCGCTGCTGCGCTTCTTCCTCGCCTTCGTGGTCCTGTCCGGGCATTTGAGCTGGTATCCGGCGGCCTCCGGCGGCTTTGTCGAGACATTCGACGATTTCGGCGGCAAGGCCGCGGTGCTCGGCTTTTTGCTGATGTCCGGCTTTTCCATCGCCGCCTCGCTGGAGCGCGAGGAAAAAGGCTTCTATCTGAGGCGCTTGCTGCGCATCTATCCGCTCTATCTCGGGGCGGTGGCGCTGTCGCTGCTGGTCGAGGCCGCCACGAACGGCCATGTCCAGATCGGCGCCTTCTCGATCGAGGGCGAGAAGTATTCGGCCGCGCTCGGCAATCTATTTTTCCTGCAGGCTTTTTTCGTGCGGCCTCTGCAATTCGACGGGCCGCTGTGGTCGCTGGCGATAGAGGTCTTCTATTATCTGCTCGCGCCCTTCTTCCGGCGCCTCGAGCAAAAGCGCCTGCTCGCGCTGATGGCTCTGTCCCTCTTCTGCTTTCTGCTGCCGCGTAGCGCCGATTTCGGCCTCGCCTATCGGGCGCTGCTCAAATCCAATGCGCTGGATTATCTCTGGTGCTGGCTGCTCGGCTTTCTTTTGTGGTGGGAGCGGTCCGTCGCGACGCTCGGCTTCGCCGTCCTCGGCGCGGCGGCGGTGCGCTTCGGGCCGATGACGCCGGAGCCCTTGGCCGTCGTCACTTTTCTCGCGCCGCTCGCCGCGCTTCTCCTTCGCGGCAGGATCGCCTTTCCGCAGCGGCTGCGCGGAGTGGCCGCCTATCTCGGGGCCTTCTCCTATCCGCTCTATCTTTTCCATTTTCCGGCGATGATCATGGGCTATGCGATCTTCGGCCTTCGCGCGCCGGAGGCGCTGCTGGCTCTCGCGCTGGCGACGGCGCTGCTCGCATTCCACGCCATCGATCGGCAGCGCGAAAGGCGCGGCGGCTACGTCCCCTTTTCCGCCACCGGCGTCCATAAAACCTGCTCGATGCGCTCCGCCCCGCTGGCCAGCATGACCAGCCGATCGAAGCCGAGCGCTATGCCGCTCGCCGGCGGCATATGGGCCAGCGCTTCGAGGAAATCCTCGTCCACCGGATAGCGGTCGCCATAGATGCGGGCGCGCTTTTCCATCTGCTCTTCGAAGCGGCGGCGCTGCTCGGCCGGGTCGGTCAGCTCGCCGAAGCCATTGGCGAGCTCCACCCCGCAGGCGAAAAGCTCGAAACGCTCGGCGAAGCGGGGGTCGTCGGCCTTGGGCCGTGCCAGCGCCGCCTCGCTCGCCGGATAGTCGCAGAGCAGCGTCGCGCGCGCCCGGCCGAGCTGCGGCTCCACTTTCTCGGACAAGATCTTGCTGAAGAGGTCGGACCAATCATCGTCCTCGGCGACGCGGATCCCGTCCAGCGCTGCGGCGCGGGCGAGGCCGTCGCGGTCGCCGAGCAGCGCGGCGAGGTCTATGCCGGCGTAGCGGTCGAAGGCCTCGCGGCAGGAGATCGCCTCCGGCTCCTCATAAGGATCGACGCTCGCGCCTCTATAGGCGAATCGCTCGACGCCCAGCGCCTCGGCCGCGGCGGCGAGCAGGCCGGCGCAATCCTCCATCAGCCGCTCCGGCGGCTCATTCGCCCTATACCATTCCAGCATGGTGAATTCGGGATGGTGGAGGGCGCTGCGCTCGCGGTTGCGGAACACGCGGGCGAAGGTGAAGATGCGCTCCTCCCCCGCCGCCAGCAGCTTTTTGCAGGAAAATTCCGGCGACGTATGGAGATAGAGCCGGCTCGCCTCACCTGCGTCGGAGACGAGATCGACGCCGAAAGCCGAAATATGGGTCTCATTGCCGGGCGAGAGCTGAAGGGCCGCCGTCTCCACCTCGGCAAAGCCTTGGGCAGAGAAAAACTGCCGCAGGGCTGCGGCGATCCGCGCGCGAGCCTTGAGAAATGGCTTGCGATCGGCGTAAACATCCCTGGCCCACCAGGGCGACACTCGCGTCATTCGTCGAGCCATAGGGTTCGAGGGCGGCGGCCGGGTCCCGCGCGAGAGGCGCGGACGAGCCTTTTTCGAGCGATCTGATCGCTCCAATGCGAATCGGACCCTTTTTTGATCCGACCGGATCAGAAAAGGGTCCGAGCCGTTCATAGACCGGCCGAACGCGGCCAGCAATCGAGGATAAAACACGTGAAAGTCATCGCCAGCTCGATCCGAAAGGGCAATATCATCGAGAAGGAGGACGGCCATCTCTATGTCGTTCTGAAGGCCGAGAGCTTCTTCCCCGGCAAGGGCACGCCCACGACGCAGATCGACATGCGCCGCCTTTCCGACGGGGTGAAGGTCGCCGACCGCTACAAGACCACCGAGCAGGTCGAGCGCGCCTTCGTCGAGGATCAGGATTTCAGCTATCTCTTCGGCGATGACGATGGCTTCACCTTCATGAACACCGCGACCTACGACCAGGTCATCGTGCCCAAGGATGTGCTCGGCGATCAGGCCCAATGGCTGCAGGAAGGCATGGTCTGCATTCTGTCGCTGTTCAATGGCGTGGCGGTTGGAATCCAGCTCCCGGCGCGCGTCACGCTCGAGATCACCGAGACCGAGCCGGCGATGAAGGGCCAGACGGCCTCCTCTTCCTACAAGCCCGCCATCGCCTCCAATGGCGCCCGCGTGATGGTGCCGCCGCATATTCAGGCCGGCACGCGCATCGTCATCCAGACGGAAGACGGCTCTTACGTCGAGCGTGCGAAGGATTGATTCGAGCGAATAGCGAGTAGGGAGTAGCGAATAGAGCTTCCTTCTATTCGCTATTCGCTAAGAACTCCCGCAGCTTCGCTTCCAGCGCCGCGCGGTCCTTCAGCTCGCATTCCCACACGATGAGCGCGCGCCAGCCGAGGCGCGCGAGCTTTTCCTGATGCGCAATGTCGCGCGCGCGATTGCGGGCGATCTTGGCGCGCCAATAATCGGCGTTGGTTTTCGGCATTCGCGCGCCGCGCGCGCAATCATGTCCGTGCCAAAAGCAGCCATGCACGAATATGGCGCGCTTTCTCCCGACATAGGCGATATCGGGATTGCCCGGCACATCCTTGCGATGCAGCCGATAATGCGGCGCGAAGCCGCGTAGCAGCGCGCGCACCGCTTTTTCGGGAGAGGTGTCGCGCGATTTCACCGCGCGCATGATGGCGGAGCGTTTGGCGGGGTCTTCCGCCATCGCCGTCAGGCGGCGGCTCTCGAGAGGCCGCGCAGCGCGATGAGCAGCGGCTCGAGAATTTGCGCCGCTATATGGCGCGCCACGGGCGCGACGACGCCGTCGCCGGTGAGGTGATAGGCCTCATTGTAATTGTGCGGCAGCTGGTAATCCTCGGGCAGGCCCATCAGCCGCGCCGTCTCGCGCGCGGAAATCAATCGCGAGCGCACGCGGCCTTTTTCGACGATCAGCACGATTTGTCGGCTGGAGCCGCCGGCGGGCGTGCGCAGGCAGCCGGCGAGATCGTCGAAACGCGCCTCGGCGCGCTGCATCTTCTCGCCATCGGCGCCATAGCGCGTGCGGCGATAGAGCGTTCCCACCATGCGCCGCCCGGCGCGCTTCGCCGCCTCCACCTTGGCGCGATTGAGATCGCTCATCTTGGCGAGCAGCGCTTGCGTTTCTTCTCGATCATGCCAGGCGACGCCTTCCGGCCTGTCGTCGATAATATCGGCGAGGCGCGTGTTGCGCGCGGCGGGCGCGGCGAGGCGCCACCAAATCCAGTTCTCGCGTAGCGCGCGCGGCAGGCGCTCCTGCGCCGTGAGCAGCGCGCGCGTATGCCAGAGCGGCGAGGGCTCCGCCGTCGTCAGCTCGGCGGGAGCGACGAAATCGCCATGCAGCGCGACGATGAACAAGCGTGGCCGCGATTGTGGCACGAACAGCGCGGCGTCTATGACCAGCGCGCCGAAGCGATAGTTTTCGCCGGCGAGCGCGCCGCAGAGCGATTCGAAATCCTTCCCCCCATGCGATGTCAGCGCGCCGCAGACATTCTCCAGCACCAGCAGCGGCGGATGCCGTCCTTCCTTGCGCAGCGCTTTGACGATCTCGAAAAAGGGCCAGAAAGTTCCCGAGCGCTCGCCCTTCAGCCCAGCGCCGGCGCCGGCGAGCGAGAGGTCCTGACAGGGGAAGGAGGCCCAGACGAGATCGGCGCGGCCGGGCAGATCGGCGGTCGTCACCTTGCGCACGTCGCCGGGGAAGAGTTCCTCGCCGCCCCAATTGGCGCGATAGGTCCCGCATTTCTTCAGGTCGAAATCATTGGCGAAGAGGCATCGCCAGCCGGCGCCGAGTCCGGCGCGCGCCATGCCGCCGCCAGCGAAGAATTCGTAATAGCTCGGTCTGTCCATGCGGCGAGTCTAGCGCGATTCGAGAGGCCGCGACATGCCCCCTCCCCAGCCCTCCCCCGCTATGCGGGAGAGAGGGCGGACTCGGCGCTTCATGAAGGTTGCGCGTCGCCTTTGCCGCTTCCCTGTCCGGCGTCAGCGGGGGACGGAGGGGGCTCGACGCCCAGCGCCTGCAATTGCGCGCGTTCTTCCGCAGTGAGCATCGCTGGATCGATGCGCCGACGCCCGCGGCGCACGGCGGCGAAGATCGCCCAGACGCCGCCGATCAGCGCCAGCGCCGGAGCGGCCCAGAGCAGCAGAGTCTCCCGCTTCACCGGCGGGCGCAGCAGCACGAAATCGCCGTAGCGCGCCACAACATAATCGCGCACCTCGGCGTCGCTCGCGCCGTCCTTCAGCCGCTCGCGCACGATGACGCGCAGGTCCTTGGCGAGCGGCGCGTCGGAATCGTCGATGGATTGGTTTTGGCAGACGAGGCAGCGCAATTCGCTGGCGATGGCGCGCGCGCGCGCCTCGAGCTTGGGATCGGCGAGCTTTTCGGACGGCTCCACCGCGAGAGCGGGGGCGAGCAGCGCGACGCTCAAAAGCCAAGCCGAAACAATGTGCGCGATTCCCCTCTCCCGCTTGCGGGAGAGGGTGGCTCGACGAAGTCGAGTCGGG